>NZ_BAAACI010000002.1:0-279185 GCF_039521425.1 Clostridium subterminale | reverse complement strand
GAGTGACGTGAACAGTAATATGGGGAATTTAAATACACCTAATCCTATGAACATTAATAATCCAGCACCAGGAACTACTGTTAATGAAGCGGGCAATCCTATGGGTAGCATAAATCCTAGTATGTGTGACATGAATAATAACACAGATAATTTAAGTAATACAATGCCAGATACAAGGAGTGACTATGATAGGGTATCAGGCAATACATGTAGTCAAAGAAAAGCTAAAGGTTCCGAGGATTATATAAATGATGAAGTAGATATTATAGATGTTGAAGAGATTAAACCTGTGGTAAAGAGTGACATATTAAATGAACAATTAGATAGTGATGATGAAGGCTATAGGAATGAGGAAAATAAAATCTTTGAAGAGTATGAAAAAGAAATAGAAAGATTAAAAGATTATAGAAAAAAACATTCTAAAAAGAAAAATAAATGTGATGATGAATCTATAAAGAAAAAATATGAAGATTGCAAGCCTGAGAAACATAAAAAATGCGAATGGAATGATAAAAGTTATCCAATTGGAGCTAAGGGGAAATTCTTTAAAGAAGTAGTTTATGGTTTGGAAAAGATTGGTGCAAATGAGAATATTAAAAACTGTTTTTGGTATAAAGCTCATGTAAAAAAATTAGAGGATATGTATTGTGTTTATGATTACAATAAATATTCTGTAGTTTTCTATCCTATGATTTGTTATTATCCATATATATCACGACATGGTAATTTCATGGTAGGATACAAATGTGATGATGAAGGTAATTTAAAATATATCATATATGCAATACCAGGAACAAGAAATTTAGTAGATCAACCATATGAAGGAAAGACTGGTTTTGTAACTTTCATGCCAGATGAAGATAATGATAAAACAGGTCATTGGTTAATGTATTATGATATAAAAGGTAATACTGTTGTTGTGCCAGTTAAGAGATAAATGAATATATGAATTTAAAACTCCGAATTTTGTTCGGAGTTTATTCTATTTTTTGAAAGAAGTACATAGTATATTAATAGAGGGAGGGTAACATATGAAATTAGTAGATGATAATATGAGAAAATTAGGATTAGCAATAATACTAGCAGGGCTTATGATAGTTATATTAGGATTTGGAAAATACTTTGAAGAAAGTCTAAGAACAGCTACATTAACTCAGAATAGTATGGTTGAATTTAAACAATATGACATTCTAGATGGTAAAATAAAATATAAGTTACCTAGTAGCTGGTTAACTACAATAAGAGAGAATAAAGATGGTAAGAATGTATACTTAAATGAGTTTGTTTCAGAGGATGCTAATACTTATGGTTCTATAGAACTTATAAATAGTGTTGAAGGTGTTGAAGCTATAATAGATAAATGCATAGCAGATGTAGAAGGGATGGGAATAAAAGATTATAAAAAAGAGAAAGTGAAGATAGATAATAGAGAATTAGATTATATTCAGTATGATTTAAAGAGTAGTAAAGATAACATAAAAAGAACCTATGAGTATTATGTTCCATATGATGATTATGTAGCTAAAATAACATTTATAATTAGTGATAAAAAAACTAGAGAAAATACACAAGTGGTGTTTCAAAATATAGTTGAAACTTTTTCCTTTGAAAAGTAAAAGAGTTATTTGATTTAATGCATAACAACTATTATAATAAAACATAAGATAAAGAATGAAAAATTATTGAAATTTTTCAAGTGGAGGTCAAAGGTGAGAAGAATAAAAAGAAATTTAGTAATTATATTATTAGTAATAGCATCATTATTAATTTCCGCTTGTGGTATAAGAGGAAATAGTGATTTTAATTATATGCAAGAAAGAAATATTATGAAGGTTACAATTCAGAGTACTAGAGATAAAAGTTATAAGTTTACTGTTACTGATGAAGATGTAATAAATGATATATATAGTATATTATCCAGTGCAAGTGTAGTTGAGGAAAAATCAACTTTAGATCCAGACTATACTTTGGAGATATACGAGAGTCCAACGGATGTTAAAACTTTTAATTATGTAGCTGGTCTTGATAAAAAAGACGGGGCAAATTTTTATAATGATGATAACAAATATATTGTTTCTAAGAGACTAGATAATGACATTATAAAGAACTTTGCGAACATAAGAAAACCTATCGACTTTAAGTATGTGTATTATACGTCTATTTTAAGTTGTATAGATAAGTATGTATCAGCTAATAAAGATGCAGGGAAGGTTGGAATTAATATCTTTAGTGATAATATGGCTGCACGTTTTCAGATATCCACAGAAATTGAAGAGTTTAGAAAAAAAGCAAATAAACTTAACTCAGTAACATTTATGGATGATTCTGTTAGCAAGGATGACTTTAATGTAGTTATGAGTATAAAAACAGAAGGATATACTTCTAAAAAATATAAAGGTATTGTTACATTTGAAAAGGCTGAGAATGCTTCATCAATTAGCTATTATATAAATAACGTTTATGAACATGGAGAATGGAAGTTTAACATAAGTGAAGAAAAGCCGGAAGGGTTCTAAAAGATAAGATAAAGAAATAAATATGATAATGAAAAGGCTATAGCATGATAATTCTTTAATGATCATGCTATAGCCTTTTAAAATTAGTCTAATGTAGAATTCTTAATATATGGAGCTAATCGTTTTGTAAGACTATTTAAATTTATAACTGAGCATACTGCTATGCAAATTAAACAATCTATAAGAATGTAAGGACCATTATATACTAGTGAATATACTGCTGGAGTTAAGTGATATTCAGCAGCATAGCTTCCCCAGAAAATTATTCCGGCTATGTAGTGGAATATAAATCTCACAAAGAAAGCTACTACTATAGCTAAGAACTTGTTATTCTTAAAAAAACCAGAAAGCCCAATTGCCATAAAAGGAAGAGTATAGTCAAAAAGAACTTGGATAGGGTGCAGTATATATGCAGGTCCTATAATAAAATTTAATATACCATACACAAAACCGGTGAACATTCCTATAGTAGGTCCATAAATTAAGGATATTAATATTATAGGTAACATACTAGCAAGAGTTGCACTTCCACCATAAGGAAATTCGAAAAATTTAAAAAATTGAAGAATTATAGACATTGCAACTGCTAGTGCTATATGAGCTGTTAATCTAGAAGTAAATTTGATATGCTTAATTTTTATAAACACACAAAATAGAATCAGGACACCAAATAAGGTGGCAATAGTTGTCCAACTAGCTAGAATATTTTTGATATTTTCTAAGATTTCCATAAAGAGTCCTCCTTTAATTAAGTAGTGCTAAGGACTAATGTTGAAGCTGAAGTATTGTCTTATTACTTTATCCGATGACTACCCGCTTTAATACTCCCATCTTCTTCAAAGTGGGAGCAAAGAGCGGCTACGACCCTGGATAACGATTTCTAACCTTCAGAGGGAGTAAAAACTCCCTCTGAAGCAAAGAACTCTGTTTATAAAAAAAGCCATGTTCGTAAGAACACGGCTAAATAACTAAGTATTAACTTAAGCTTATTAATCGCTTCCCTACGCTAGCATTATCTAGGTCAGGTAAAGGGTAATGAAAAATCATTTCTCAGCCGTAGCACCCCTAGCACAATAATATTATTTTATATAATCATAATATCATACATAGTTTTATAGTTCAACATGGGTTGATTATATAAAATAAAATAGAGACTACGAATAAAGTCGTGTCTCTATAATGATGAATAATACATATTTCTTTAAAATATATATCTATATTTTTGTAACATTTGCTGCTTGAGGGCCTCTATCCCCACTAACTATCTCAAATTGAACCTTTTGTCCTTCATCAAGAACCTTATAGCCATCTCCCATTACAGCAGAGAAATGTACAAATACATCTTCATGACCTTCCATAGATATAAAGCCAAACCCTTTTTCACTATTAAACCATTTTACTGTTCCTACTTCCATATAATCTCCGTTAAGCAACTTTAATAGTTGCACCCTTTTCAACATACTCAGTTTTGCGGTGCTACTCCTGTTGGTCGTGTACTCGAGGGCATTAAATCTTAGTATTACTAAGATAAGCACGGAATCTCCTTTCAAAATATTTGACCATATCTAACTTCTTAGATATTAATTATAGTGTTCTCAATTTGAAACTTTTTATACTATTTTATTATACGTTTAGCAATATAATATCTATTACTATAATAAGCAGAATTTAAATTAGAAACTCTTACGCAGTCACCAGGCTTAGGAGCTTGGATAAATAAATCATTACCCGTATAGATTCCTACGTGAGATATATCATTAGGATCATCATCGTTAGTAGTAAAGAAAATTAAATCCCCAGGTTTTAATTGATTACGATCAACGATGATACCTTGATGTACTTGATAGTATGTAGATCTTTCTATGTATATTCCTAGTTGCTTGTACACATATTGAGCAAGCCCAGAACAATCAAAGCCTACAGGGGTAAATCCACCCCAAAGGTATGGAACTCCAAGGTATTCTTCAGCTTTAGCAACTATATCTTCTCCAGTATAATTGCTTTGTATAAGAGGAGTTTCCTTTACTATAGGATTTGATGATTGATTTTCATCAGCTATGGTTACATAGTCACAACTAATGTATCCAGTAGTATTACCCACCTTAACATTATACCAACCATTAGTATAAGAAATTATAGGTAGCTTACTACCATATCTTACTGTAGTAACTATACCATAACTAGTGCCAGCACCAGAACGGACATTTAAAGCATCAGCATTAACAATTGCAACTTTACCTTCCACAGTGTGAGAAGGTGGAGTTACCTCAGGTGGTGTAACGGTACCAGTACCAGGAGTAGTTTCAGTATTATTACTGTTTGATATAAATTCTGAACTTACAAAGGCTGTATCACTATTAAATTTAATTTTGTGCCACCCGTTACTAGTAGATAATATTTCAACTTTAGAATTTTTATATAGAGTACCAACTATCTTAGAGCTAGTACTTGCACCAGAACGAACATTTAAAGCATCAGCATTAACAATACCTGTAGATATAACGGTATTGTTGTTAGAGGAATTATTACTATTATTTGAAGAGGTGGAAATATATTCAGAGCTAACAAAGCCAATGGTATTATTATACTTAATTTTGTGCCAACCATTACTAGTAGATATTATTTGTACTGTAGCATTTTTGCCAAGGGAACCAATAATTTTATTACTAGTGCTAGCTCCAGAACGAACATTTAGAGTATCTGCATTAACGATACCAGTAGATTTAACGGTACTATCAGAAGAGTTACTATCGTTATTATTAGTATTACCATTACCTGAGTTTGAATTACTTGAAGAAGTATTAATGTACTCAGCACTAACGAAACCAGTAGTATTATTATATTTAATTTTATGCCAACCATTGCTAGTAGATATTATTTGTATTTTGGCATTTTTAGAAAGAGATCCAATAATTCTACTGCTAGTATTACCTGCAGAACGAACATTTAAGGCAGTAGCAGTAACAATTCCAGTATTGGACGATTGTACTGTATTAGAATTACTATCTAGTTTTACATATTCTCCAGAAATCCAACCAGTAGTATTATTATATTTAATTTTATACCATCCATTTGATATCTCTAGAATTGATACCTTAGTATTATAATTTATTTTACCAATAATACTACTACTAGTATTATGATTTGATCTTATATTTAATACATCTGCAGTTATAGTTCCTGTAATTGTAGAGTTGTATGAAGAATTTGAAGTTTGAGCTGGATCAGCTATAGCTATACCTTGCATAGAAGTAGCAATGGCTGTGCCCGTTGCAAGTGTACATAAAACTTTTAATGCTTTATCATTCATTAATTCACAGTCCTTTCTCAACAATGTTTTTCCATAGAATATATTTCATATTATTACTTAAATTATAAGGCAAATAATGATATATAACAACAAATAACAATAAATAAGTATATATTTCTTTGAGTATTGATTTATTATGAAACTAAATTCATCAAAGCTAGATAAAATTTAACTTCATTCCTGTAAATTATTAAGCCTTTGTTAAAACTTAGATTGTATAATTAATTGCAGCAGTAAAAAATAAACTCATTATAATTAACTTAATATCAATTAATATTATTATTGCAATTTAAATGTTGTTTTCTAGTATTCATAAACTTTTTATAAATACTAGAAAACAATACAGGTATTGTTATACCTATTATAGAAAATATAAGCCAGTTATAATTATAATATTTCCTTAAATAATAATTTATTGGAATGTGTATATACATTATCCAAATAGAATTTTGCCCTATAGATTGTAACATTTTCATTTGTTTAATAAAATAACTATCAAGTATAATGGTTGTTATGAATAATATTGGAATAATAATATCTAGAATCACATGATTATATCTAACATATTTTAGGTCTAGTAAGTAGCTAAACTTTTTAGAATAATCCAAGCAAATAAGGAATATACAAAGCGTGTTTGTAAATATAGTAATTAAAAGTATTTTTATTTTATCTAAACTAAACGTTTTAATAAGAAGATTTTTAGAATAGTATCCAAGACAAAAAAATAAAAGTGAAAATAGGGCTACATCAAAGTTTAAGGGCACATTTATACTATGGTTTTTTACACATATATAATAAGATTCAATATGCGCCAATAAATAAAGAATAAATATATTTACAAAAGTTAGTTTTTTTGATTTTGTAATTGTATTTAATGCACCGAATATAATTTGAGTTATTAATAAGCATGTAACAAACCAAAATACTCCATAAGAACCTTGAAGAAGTCTTCCACCATATAAAAGATCTTTAACATATTTTGATGTAATCTTAAATGGATATATATAATAGTTCAAAATAGCAATTATAATAAGGCATAATATATACGGATATAGAGTTTTAATTACTTTTCTTTTTGTAAATATTGCGAATTGTTTATATCCATTTATCTCTTTAAAAAAGTATCCACTTATGAAGAAAAAAGCTGGCATATGGAACCAATATATATATTTTGAATATTTAAATCCACTATGGCCTATTACTACTAGTATAATTAGAATACCTTTTGCAATGTCCATATAATCATTTCTATAATTATTTTCACCTAATCTATCGCTCCCCAATTTATCGCCCCCAATTTAGTAAATATCTTTTAGCTTACTAAATTATAGCATATTATATTAGATAGATATAAGACTATTTGTAATAGTTCACTGTAACAAGACAAACATCATTCTTCTCAATATATTGAGTAAATTGTTTAATCTGAATTTCAATACCTTTGGGGTAAATTACTAGAATTCCTCAATATGCGTTAATACAGATTCTGCGAAGTGTAAAAAAGTCCAAGCTTAAATAAAAATTAGCTTATTGGTGATTTTTCTGATAAAATATTTTCATGAGACATATACTTTACTCCTGTTGTTAAAGATTGTTCGCAAAATAACTTATACAACAAAATGTGAAGTTCGTCTCTATTTTTTTATAAATTTTTATAATTGAAAATAAGTGTTATGAAATTTTCTCAACTATAGTTGAATAGGTTAATTTGAAAATTTATATGCTAAAACAAATTATAATCTTGTATGAAGAGGGGATGATGGTCATGGAGAGTTTAAAAAAAGAGCAAGAAAATAAATTGCTACAAGTATAGGGACATAAAAATATTAGTACAGTTAAAAAAATAGTATACAGGGCTGTATTTATTGCAATAACACCTATCTTATCTGGATTTTTTGCAATACAGCTAGAAATTTTAAAAATTACTTCTTCATTTATACCAATAGCTTTAGCTGCTATGCTTTTTGGACCGATATATGGTGGATTAGTAGCAGGAATAGAGGATTTGATAGGAACTATTTTTCCCAGGATTCACATTAAGTGCAGTTCTTGTAGGAATAATATATGGATTAATTTTATACAAGAGGCCTAAAACAACAGGAAGATTTATAATTGCAAGCACGCTTATAGCTGTAATAGTTAATATAATATTAAATACAGTTTGGCTTATGATTCTCTATAATAAAGTCTTTATTGCTTTGGCTATCACCAGAATTATTAAAGCTATAATATAGAAGTAATCATGCTTAAGCTTTCATGGAAATACATAGGTGAGAAGTTTGAAAAGACATTATAAAACTCTAATTTGGTTAGTAATTAGAGTTCAAAAATCTTAACCATATTTACACCTTCTAAAGGGGTATCTATAGTCAGTGTATGAGAATTTAAATTCATAGCATTTTTCATGAATGCTATGAATTTTTCTATTCCACAAACGGGGAAATCTATATGTGGAACTTTATAATGCATTGGAATAACTAACTTACTTTGAATTTTACTACAAAGTTTAGCAGCAATTTCAGGGTTAATAGTAAAGTTACCTCCTACAGGTATGAATAGTATATCTAGGGTACCTAATAAATCTAGTTCCTTATCTGATAGCATATGTCCAAGATCACCTAGATGGCATAGTCTTAAATTATCAGTTTCTATTATGTAAATTATATTATTACCACGTTTAGCACCTTTTATATTATCATGGTATGATGGAATTCCTTGGATTTTAATAGAAGAACTTTCGTATAAGCAAGGGGTATTTATAATCATAGCACCAGGATTTATCAAATCAGTATAATTATGATCAAAATGGTCATGACTTATAGTAACTATATCTACAGAGCCTTTATAGGGAGTCCCACCTAAACATTTATTAAAAGGGTCCATTAAAACTTTTTCTCCACAAGAATTTTCAAGGAGAAAACAAGAATGTCCAAACCAAGTAATTATCATAATTATCACCTCCTAAATTAAGCAAAATTAATTGTCTAGCTTTATTTTAATTATTAACAGGTTTACTCAATTTATGCCTAGATATACGAAAAGTCTATTCAAATACAGCTTTAATATACTGATAGGATGACAATATTAATAAGATTATAAACAATTGTAATAGAGTGAATAAGATTTTAATATATTATTAGAGATAAAGCCCTTTACATTGAAAATTTTATATAATATAATAGTTGTAAAATTAATTTATACTAAAGTACAACGACTTCTAAGTATCAAAAATACTGATACTAAGAATTCTGTTAGTAAAGTAGTACAGATAAAAGCTAAGAATAGGACAGTACTCTAAAAGGTAGCTTAAAGAGAGTGGGGGTAGGTGAAAACCCATAGCGAATAATTAGAGGAAAATCACCTAGGAGCTGATAACTGAAATTTAGTAAGTTTTTCCGTATTTCTGCGTTAAGGAATAGGATATGTTAGTATCCGAAATTATTAACACTGTAGGTGGTATAGCGAAGTAACTTCGTCCTTAGTAGGGCGGAGTTTTAATTTTTATTGGTTATAACATTATAATAAGCTGTATCATAGTATATGGGATTAATTAATGGATGCTATGGATAAAATTAAGGTGAACTACTATTAAATTAATTTGATGTTATAGTTGCTTAACAATATTTAAAGAATTCCATGAGATAAGCCAGAAATGGTGCAGATAAACTATGTAAGGAGGAAAATATATGTATAAGAAAATTGATAACACAAAGTCTTTTATGGACATTGAGCAAGATGTGTTAAAGCTTTGGGAAGAAAAAGACGTAATACAAAAAAACTTCGACTTAAATGATGAAGGTGAATATTTTACGTTCTATGATGGCCCACCAACAGCTAATGGTAAACCACACATAGGTCACGTTATAACTAGAGTTATGAAAGATATAATTCCAAGATATAAGGTTATGAAGGGATATAAGGTTTTAAGAAAGGCTGGATGGGATACTCATGGTCTTCCAGTAGAACTTGAAATTGAAAAAAAACTTGGAATTTCAGGAAAACCTGAGATTGAAAAGTATGGAGTAGAAGAATTTGTTACTCAATGTAAAGATAGTGTGTTCTCTTACGTTGAAATGTGGAGAGAAATGTCTGAAAGACTTGGATACTGGGTTGACATGGAAAACCCATATGTAACTTATCATAATGATTATATAGAATCAGTATGGTGGGCTTTAAAGCAAATGTGGAATAAGGACTTACTATACAAAGGTCATAAGGTAATGCCTTATTGTCCAAGATGTGGAACAACATTATCATCTCATGAAGTAGCACAGGGTTATAAAGATGTAAAGGATAGCTCAGCTTATGTAAAATTCAAATTAAAAGATGAAGATAAGTATGTATTAGTATGGACAACAACTCCTTGGACATTACCAAGTAACGTTGCTCTTGCTGTTAATAAGTCTTATGATTATGTGGAAGTTTTACATGAAGGTGAATATCTAATCCTTTCAAGAACTCTTTTAAATAAACTTCAAGGTGAGTACGAAGTAGTGGCTGAATTTAAAGGAGAAACATTGCTTGGAAAAGAATATGAGCAAATGTTTAAGTTCGAAGTTCCTGAAGAAAAAGCATTTTATATAGTTCATGGAGACTTCGTTACCTTAACAGATGGTACTGGAATAGTTCATATAGCTCCTGCTTATGGAGATGACGATAATCAAATAGGAAAGAAATACGGCCTTCCTATGATTAATCTAGTAGATGGAGAAGGAAACTTTGTTCCTGCAGTAACTCCTTGGGCTGGAATATTTGTAAAAAAAGCAGATGAGAAGATTCTAGCTTATTTAAAAGAAAATAATATACTTTATAAGAGTGAGAAGTTTATGCATTCATACCCACATTGCTGGAGATGTGATACACCACTTCTTTATTATCCAAGAGAAAGTTGGTTTGTAAGAATGTCTTCAGTAAGAGACCAACTTCTTGAAAATAATAATAAAATAAATTGGATGCCTGACAATGTAAAAACAGGTAGAATGGGCAAATTCCTTGAAAATGTAATCGACTGGGGAATTTCAAGAAATAGATATTGGGGTACTCCACTTCCAATTTGGGAATGTGAATGTGGTCACAGAGAGCTAATAGGAAGTGTTGAAGAACTTAAGGAAAAAGGTGTAAATGTACCAGAGGGAATAGAGCTTCATAAGCCATATATTGATAGAGTTAATCTTACTTGCCCACATTGTCAAAAAGAAATGACAAGGGTTGAAGAAGTTATAGACTGTTGGTTTGACTCAGGCTCAATGCCTTTTGCTCAATATCACTATCCTTTTGAAAATAAAGAATTATTTGAAGCAAACTTCCCAGCGCAGTTTATTTCTGAAGCAGTAGACCAAACAAGAGGATGGTTCTATACACTACTTGCTATTTCTACAACTGTGTTTGAGAATAATCCTTTCGAAAATTGTATAGTACTAGGACACGTTTTAGATAAAGATGGACTTAAAATGTCTAAACATAAAGGAAATGTACTTAGTCCATTTACAGTACTTGAAAATGAAGGAGCAGATGCTTTAAGATGGTATTTCTATACTGGTAGTGCACCATGGCTTCCATCAAGATTCTATGAAGAAGCTGTTATAGAAGCTCAAAGAAAATTCATAGGAACACTATGGAATGTATATTCTTTCTATGTTCTATATGCAGATTTAGACAATTTCAATCCAATAGATTATAATGATTTTAAATCAGAAAATGTAATGGATAAATGGATGATGTCTAAACTAAATACATTAGTTAAAAATATTGATGAGCATTTAGAAAATTATAGAATAACTCAAGGTGCTAAAGAACTAGAAGATTTTGTAGATGAATTATCTAACTGGTATGTAAGAAGAAATAGAGCAAGATTCTGGGGTGAAGAGCTTACAGAGGATAAAATAGGTGCATACATGACTTTATATAGAGTACTTGTAACATTCTCAAAGATAGCTGCACCATTTATACCATTCATAACAGAAGAATTATATCAAAACCTTGTTGTTGCTTTTGATAAAAATGCACAAGAGAGTGTTCACCTATGTAAATGGCCAGAATACGTTAAAGCAGATGTAGATACAGTATTAGAAGATGAAATGGATAAGGCCTATAAGATAGTTAAGCTTGGAAGAAGTGCAAGAAATGGGGCTAATATTAAGAATAGACAGCCACTTGGAAAAATGCTTGTATCTGTAGATTCACTTCCAGAATATTATGGAGATATAGTTAAGGATGAGCTTAATATTAAACAAGTAGAGCTAGGAGCAGACCTTTCTAAATATGTTAATTTTGAAATAAAACCTAATCTTCCAGTACTGGGAAAAGCTTATGGAAAAATGATTCCAGGAATCAGAAAAGGCATCGCTTCTATGAATCAAATGGATCTTGCACAAAGAGTAAATAATGGTGAAGTGGTTACAATAAATGTAGATGGAACTGAAATAGAGTTGAACAAAGAAAATCTACTTGTAACAATGCAAGGCTTAGAAGGATTTGCTTTTGCTGGAGAAGGTGAAATAGGTGTAGTATTAGATACAAATATTTCAGAAGAACTTAGAGAAGAAGGCCATATAAGAGAAGTTCTAAGTAAAATACAAAATATGAGAAAAGAAACTGGCTTTGAAGTTTCAGATAAGATAAACTTATACTTTGCTGGCAATGAAGCTTTAGAAAATGTAATAAGAAAATTTGAAAATCAAATAAAGAAAGATACATTAGCATTAACTGTAGCCTATAACAGTGATAAGGCTATAAATGAAGTTAAAATTAATGGTGAAAAGTTATTATTACAGGTAGAGAGAGTTTAGTGATAATATTTTAAGTTAAAATATTAAGTTGTGTAGATGGAGTTGATATAATAATAGATTGCTCCATCTAAGCTTTATAATTATACTTTACTTTATAGTTTAAATAAGGTATATATGTATTAAAAATATGCAGAATAATAAGAGAGGTGATATATAGTGGCAGCGTCAATTAAAGATGTAGCAAAAGAAGCAAATGTTTCTATTGCCACAGTTTCAAGAGTACTAAATGATATAGATGTAGTTAATCAAGAGACAAAGCAAAGAGTTCTAGATGCAATAGACAAGTTAGATTATAGACCAAATATTTTAGCAAGAAGCTTAAAGACTCAAAAGTCAAGCACAATTGGTATAATAATACCAGATATATCAAATTCCCTTTACCCTGAGATTGTAAGAGGTGCAGAGGACTTAGCAAGTATTTATAATTATAATATAATGCTATGCAATACTGATCTGGATAAGAGTAGGGAAAAAGAAAGTTTTAATATATTAAGAGAGAAGATGGTAGACGGTATAATATATATGGGAGACCGTCTAGATAAAGAGATAAAGGCAGCTATAAAATCTGTTGGTACTCCTGTAGTATCAATAGGTGCTATGGATGAAGAAGGAGATGTTCCTAGTGTTGGAATAGATAGTTATACTGCCGCTTATGATGCTGTAAATTATCTATTCTCAAAAAATAATAAAAACATAGCATATTTAGGATATATTAAAGAGAATGCTACTGAATATAAAAAAATGTATCATGGATATAAAGATGCCATGGACGAAGAGAACTGTTTCAATGAAAATTTAGTTTATCTTGGAAGTTTAAAATATCAGGACGGGTTTGAAGGAATAACTCATATTATAGAAGATAATAAAGTGGATGCAGTTTTATGTGGAAGTGATCAATCAGCTCTTGGAGTTATAAATGCTTTAAGAGAAAAAGGGATTAGAGTACCAGAAGATGTAGATGTTATAGGTTTTGACAATATAGCATTATCAGCAGTATTTTATCCTAAGCTAACTACAGTTTCTCGTCCGCTATACGATATGGGATCCGTAGGAATGAGACTTCTTATAAAGCTTGTAAATAAAATTCCAGTAGAAGAGAGTTATTACAGATTACCATATACCATAGTTGAAAGAGATTCTTGTAAGAAATAAATAAAATTAAGCAAAATATAATTTTTATAATAAAAAAGTGGATTTTTAAAAATCCACTTTTTTATTAGCATTTATCTATCTAAGGATATATTATCCATAAGTTTATTAGCTTTATTATCAGATACATTTTTGATAGATGAACTTTTACCTTCTTTAATAAAGGTTCCTTTAGCGACTGTAGGATCTGAGAATACTCCAGCACCATTTATACATCCACCAGTACACATCATTCCTTCTATAAAATTACCTTGTAATTTATTTATTTTTGCCATACTTAAAGCTTTTTTTATTTCTGTAGGACCTGAAACCTTTACTGGTTTAAATTCTACAGAAATATTTTCTGTACTTACATAGTTTTCTATAGCAGCGGTAAGTCCTCCAGCCATACCAAAACCCCTGCCTAAAGTAGAACCATCTTCAAGAGTTTCTTCACTACAGCTTTCAGGATTTATATCAAAAGCATCTAGCATAGCACAAAGCTCTTCAAAGGTTAGTACATAGTCAATAACTCCAGCTACATCGGGTCTTTTAGCTTCAGCTTTCTTAGCTGTGCATGGTCCAATAAACACTACTTTAGCATCAGGAGTTTGATTTTTAATAGCACGTCCCATTGCTATCATTGGAGATACTGTATTAGAGATATGAGAAACTTCAGTAGGAAACTTTTTCTCAATATAGCTAAAGAAGCCTGGACAACAAGAATTAGTCATGTACGTATGTCCATTTTCTGTTCTCTCCACAAATTCCTTAGCTTCGTGAATTGTTACCATATCTGCACCACAAGATGCCTCAAATACATCAGAAAATCCAATAGCTTTTAATGAAGATTTAATTTGACCTATTGAAACATTATTACCCATCTGTCCTGAAATTGATGGGGCTACAAGTGCAATCATATTATGTTTTTTCTGATACAATTTTTTAGATACAGGAGCAACAAGGCTTTTATCAGATATAGCACCAAAAGGACAAGCTGTCATACAAGCTCCACATTGAATACAATCATCTTCATTAATAATAGCACGTCTACTATTTTCATCTACCCTAAGAGCTCCAGTTGGACAGGAAGTTCTGCAAGGACGACGAACTTCGGATATAGCGTTGTAAGGGCAAATCTTCTTACAAAGCCCACATTCTTTACACAGCTCTTGATTTATATATGATTTACCACTTACAGTCATCATGGCATTAGCTGGACATACTTCCTTACACTTATGAGTAATACACCCCCTGCAAGCCTCTGTAACAGTATATTTATTTATAGGACATCTATCGCAAGCTGCCTCAATAACATACATGATTTGTTCATTATTTTTAATATCAATAAGGTCACTATATTCATTTTCTATAGGCATATATCCGGCAGCCAGTTTAGCTCTTTGGTTTACTATGGCACGCTCCTTGAAAATACAGCATCTATATGTAGGAGTATCCTTATCAACTATAAATTTATGAATATTAAATATTTCTTTAGTGTTAAGATTATCATTAATAGATAAAGTAACTATTTGCTTTAGAACCTCATGCTTAATCTTTTTTAGCGATGTATCAAAAGTAAACATTAAAATCCCTCCTAATTTCATGACATTGTTAATTTTTTAACCAAATCTAATTATAACATCATTTAATTATTATTCAATAGGATAAGCATTTAAAAATGAAATTTGGCAAGAATATATTAGGTAACAGTAAATATATTTGAAATTAAGGTCACATAGTTATATACTAATAAAGGTTAATTAATAGTATATAAATCAAATATTTATTCTTATGAAATTTATTTTATTTAAAATAGAAATAAATTTCATAATGAAAACATAGAATTAATAAAGAGGATAATTGAAAAAAGGTGTATTAAAAAGTTTTAAAGTATATTTTAGAATAAAGAAAAGATTTCAACTATAAGAAAACGAGTGAAGGAGGAGATTATAATGAGTAATAAAATCAATCTTATATGGAAAAGTGATGATAATAATGATTTTGTAATAGGGGAAATTCTAAATAGTGACCATAGATACTATTTTAGGTATAATCTAAAAGAAGTGAAAAGGGCTATGGGAGAAGGTTTTAATGTATTAGAGGGATTCCCACGTATAAATTCAAAATATTTTAGTGAAGAACCATTTAAGTTATTTACTAGTTGGATTGAAGAAGATCAGAGAGTTAATAATTTAACTTTTGAAATGTTTAAAGGATTTACTCATGGGAGGTTTAGATTTGAAGAGGATAATAATGAAAAAATAGCATAAAACAAAGAGCAAAATATATTTATATGTTTTGCTCTTTGTTTAAATAATATAAATTCTCATAGTAAAATTGTGACGTTTTATGTAAAAGTATGACACGCTAAATAGTATTATATTACTAATTTATTGATACTTGGAGAAAATTGGCGTAAGAAAATATTGTTCAAAGATATTAGGTAGCTTATTTATATTCTTAATATTAAATATTATGAATGCATATGGAAAAAATATGGACTATATTTGTGGTTCTGATAGATACGAAACAGCATCTATTATTGCATCGAAAATGCAATATTCAGCTGCTATTTTAGTAAATGGAAAGTCATTAGCAGAATTATCATGGGTTGTAGATTTTCAGATATAGAAGACAAAATTTCGGGAATTTCAAGAAGCAACTTAATAGAAAGTGTTGCTGACGATGATGAAGAAAGAGAAAAGGTTCTTAATGCGTGTAGAGAGTATGAATTAAATAATAAAGATATGGTAAGAGAAGGGATAGGATATAAATCAGTAAGAGGATTATTTATAAGCCTAACATCTAATCCCAAAGTACCGTCATATCTTCATGAATCTGGAATATAGTTAAAAGTTGGCTTAAGATGTTTAGTCTTAGGCCAATTTTTACATTGTCAATAAAGTTCATAAAATATTATTACAAAAGTTTATAAGATACTACAATGTGTTGATTATATTGTACATATTGTAGTAAAATACTAAGTATGTAAAATTATTTAAATGAATTACATAAACATATTGCTTATAATTCTTGATTTAAAATATAATTTTATATACTCGTATAAAAAAGGAAATTAGGTGATAAATAATATGAAGAAATTTTTTGTTAAGTATAAATTAAAGAAAAATGAAGTTATAACAATAATTATATTAACTTTATTCTTAATTAGTGCGTATTTACTTTATGTACTTCAAGAAGCTAAGGAAATACCGTTTATTTACAATCAGTTTTAGTAGGAGGAAGTTATGAAAAAATCATTTATTATAGTTATACCAATAATAATAACTACAATATTTATTTCTATATTTAATTTAGTAATCAATAGAGAAATTGATCAACTAAAGAATGATAAAGATTTATCAGAAATCAAACATGCATATGGGGGAAGCATTAAACAGAAGGGAACTAAATTTAGGGATATATCAATAGAAAGTGATGATTTATTGTTATTAGGATCATCAGAACTTAGTAGTGAGGTTCCACAAAATCCTAGAAATTTATTCCCATTTAGTGGGGCTAATTATGATATCAGTACATTTGGAGTGGCAAACATACAAAGTTTTCAACATGCTACAGGATTAGGAAGCATTCAAGAATATCCTAAAGATTCTAAACTAGCATTTTTAGTATCCTTACAATGGTTTACGCAAGAGGGTGGGATAGGAAGTGAGAAATTTTTATCAGGATTTTCTGATATTCAATTTTATAAATTTTTAAATAACCCTAAGATTTCAAAAGAGAATAAGAGATATCTTGCCAAAAGAGTTACTGAATTACTTGGAGATTCAGATATATTTAAAGAGGAAAAATTATATGCACAGCTATTTTTACAAGAAACTATTATTGATAAAATGTTATACTATATGTCGTTGCCATATTTTAAATTTAAAGAGAATTTATTAGAGACTAGGTATAATTTAGATTTGCTTAGAGAACTTAAGAAATTACCTAACAAAAATTATGAAGAGAAGATTAATAATATAGATTTTGAAGAACAATATGCCATTGCAGAAAAACAAGGAAGAGATTCTGTGACAAATAATAAATTTTATGTAGATGATAATTACTATGATAAATACTTAAAAGAAAAAGTCAATGAATTGGATGGAATCTCTGGGAATATAAATCTTGAAAATTCTGTAGAATTTAATGATTTTAATTTCTTTTTAAATTTGTGTGATGACTTAAATATAAAGCCTTATGTCATTCTAGTAGGTGTAAATGGATGGTATTATGATTACACTGGTATAACAGAAAAGAAAAGAAATGAGTTCTATAATAAACTAGAAAACATAGCATTAGAAAAAAAATTTGATGTATTGGATCTAAGTGAGTATGAATACGAAAAGTATTATTTAAGTGATGTTATGCATCTAGGATGGAAGGGTTGGCTAAATGTATCGGAAGAAATAAGTAAATATTTTAATGAGAGATAAAATTTAGATTATTACAAGTGTACATTAACATGGAGGAAGTTATGGATATATTAAGAAATATTAAAAAATATGCTGAAGAAAATAAAGTTGCAGCTATTGTAGAAAATAAAATTTTAACATATAGAGAGCTAGAGAGGAAATCAAATAGTTTAGCTAGCTATATATTGGACAAGAATAAAAATGATAGAACACCTATAGTCATATATGGCAATAAGGAAAATGATATTCTAATAGCTATGATAGCAGCTTTAAAATCAGGACGAGCATATATTCCAATAGATATAACATTTCCAGAAGATAGAATAAATAAAATTCTACAAGAAGTAAATCCAAAAGTAATTATCAATTGTACTAGAGAGAATGTAGACATTATTCCATATAGTATATCTTACATAGAGCTGGAAAAAATATATGAATCATATAATATAGAAGGAATTGAAGAGAGATTTTGGGTAAAAGGTGATGATAATTGTTATATTTTATTTACATCAGGGAGTACGGGACAACCTAAAGGCGTACAAATAAGTAAGGATAATATTGACTCATTTGAGAAATGGTTTTCTAAATTTCTGAATGTTGGTAATGATAATAATGCGATACTTAACCAGCCTTCGTATTCATTTGACTTATCTGTTATGCCTGTATATTTAGGATTAACTAATGGTAAAATCCTATTTAGTTTATCTCATAAAACACTTGAAGATACTAAAGATACATTTGAAGAACTAAAAAAATCTAATATGCAATTATGGATTTCTACTCCAGCATTTGCCACATTATGTGTGCAAGATGATACTTTTACACACAATTTAATGCCTAATTTGAAGACTATGTATTTTATAGGGGAAGTATTGCCACCGACATTAGTTGATGAGTTAAGACTAAGATTTCCTAATGTAAGGATAATAAATAGTTATGGTCCAACTGAAGCAACTGTGGCAGTGACAGGAATAGATATAACAGATGAAATCTTGCATGAAAACAAGGAGCTGCCTATAGGAAATGTCATGGAGGGTGTTCATATAAAAATAGTTAATGAAGATGGAATTGAAGTAGAAAATGGTGAAAAAGGAGAAATTGTAATAATAGGCAAAAGTGTAAGTAAAGGATACTATAAAAATGATGATATAACTAATAAAGTGTTTTTCTATAAAGATATGGATGGAGAGATTCTTAGAGGATACAAATCGGGAGACATAGGATACTTTAAAGATGATATCTTATATTTTAGTGGGAGAAAGGATTTCCAAATAAAACTTAATGGGTTTAGGATAGAACTTGAGGATATAGAGAACAACATAAGAAAAATAGATAATATTAAAAATGTAGTTGTATTGCCATGTTACAAGGAAGGTAAAATAGCTCATTTAGTTGCGTTCGTTACTTTAAAAACTAATAATGAACTAAGTCCATTAAAGAATACATTACTGATAAAGAGCGAGCTTAAAAAGTATATACCAAAGTATATGATTCCACGAAATATTAAGGTAATAAGTGAGTTTCCTTTAAATGCTAATGGGAAAATAGATAGAAAAAGACTTATGGAGGAAATAAAATGATAAAATTAACACAGTATGGAGATTATTTCTATCTGTATATACTATTATTATCACTTATTCCAGCTATAGTCTTGGGTATAAAGGGCAAAAATATAAAACCCTATGGTATATTATTATCCATATTTATGGTAGGAGTGATTATAGGGTTAAAGTCAGTAGGAATTGTATTATTTATAATGTTTTTACTAGGAGAAATTATATTAATCAATTCATACTTAGAGATACGTGATAGAACAGATAATAAATTTATATATTACTTAGCACTATTTTTATCAATGTTACCCTTAATAATAACAAAGATATCAGCCAAATCTAGCTTTGGGCCTATAGGATTTATTGGATTATCTTATTTGAACTTTAAGGCTATACAGATAATTATAGAAATATATGATGGAACTATAAAAGAAATTAAGTTTTCTACTTTAGTATATTTCATCATATTTTTCCCAACATTAAGTTCAGGTCCCATTGATAGGTATAGAAGGTTTGAAGAAAATCTAAATACTAAAATAGAGAAAGAGGATTATATAAATAATTATCTATTTGAAGGATTAAAAAAAATAATAAAGGGAATAGGATATAAGTTTGTAATAGCATATATTATAAACACCCTATGGATGAGTAAAATCCCTACAGATATAACATTCTTGAATAGTTTGAATTATATGTATGCTTACAGTTTATATTTATTCTTTGATTTTGCAGGATATAGCTCTTTTGCTGTAGGTACAAGCTATATTATTGGTATTAAAACACCAGAGAATTTCAATAAACCATTTCTTAGTAAAGATATGAAAGAATTTTGGACAAGATGGCATATTTCTCTTTCAAGATGGTTTGGAGATTATCTATACTCTAGGATTCTTTTAAATTCTATGAGAAAGAAAAGATTTAAAGATAGATTTAGGGCATCTCATTTTGCTCAAATGATAACTATGCTTACAATGGGAGTTTGGCATGGATTAGAAGTATTCTATATAATATATGGAATATATCAAGGTAGTGTTTTGGTACTTACAGATATAGTGCAGAGAAAATCTAAGTTTTATAAAAAACATAAAAAAGAGAAATGGTTTCAAAGAGTTCAGGTTTTAATTAATTTCCATGTAGCTTGTTTTGGATTATTGTTATTCTCAGGGTATTTATTTACTCATAAATAAAGATAAAAATTTAATAGTATTGATAAATATATAATATATAGAATGTATAATGAAATTAGATAAATTAAGTTTTAGGAGGAAAGTCAAATGAAAGAAAAAGTATTAGATATATTTGAAGAAGTAACTGGAACTGATGAAATAAGAGAGGATTTAGACTTAGATTTATTTGAGGCTGGATTATTAGATTCATTAGGAATTATAGAAGTGTTACTAAAAATAGAAGAGGTATTTGGCCTTAAGCTTCAACCAACAGATTTAGAAAGAAAAGATATGGCTACTACTAATAATTTAATTGCTTTTTTAAGTAGCAGAATATAAAATTAAATTTTAGTATAATTATTAAAGTTTGGTAAAAAGAGAATGCTAGAACCCTAAAATAGCATTCTCTTTTTATTTTTATAGAAGATATGTACTAAATAGGATATAATATATCTAGTAGAAATTAGTAAAGAATAGACTACAGAATAGGTTATATATGAAAGTTTATAACAAATAAAATAATATAAATATATAATCAATTAAAAGAGAAAAAGGAAGTGTAACATATGAATTATATATCAGAAAAGGCTAATATAGGTAACAATGTGAAGGTTGGAAGATTCACGGTTATTGAAGATAATGTTGTTATAGGAGATAATTGCATTATTGGTCATAATGTAGTTATACATGAGGATACTATAATAAGAGATAATGTTAGAATAGATGACAATACGGTTATAGGTAAAACTCCAATGAGAGGAGTAAATAGTATATTTAAAGATGAAGAAAAGCTACCAAACTGTACTATAGGAGAAGGATGTTTAATTGGAGCTACAACCATAATATATAGGGGTGCGGTAATAGGAAATAAAACATTAATTGCAGATATGGCAACTATAAGAGAAAATGTAACTATAGGAGAAAAAACCGTTATAGGTAGAGGCTCAACAGTAGAAAACTTCTGTACAGTAGGTTCAAATTGTAAAATTCAAACTAACGTATATTTAACTGCATACTCGACTGTAGAAGATTATGTATTTATAGCACCTTGTGTTGTAACTTCAAATGATAACTATGCAGCTAGATCAAAAGAGAGATTTGGAAAGTTCAAAGGTATTACTATAAAAAATGGTGGTAGACTAGGAGCTGGGGCTGTAGTACTTCCTGGCAAAGTTGTAGGAGAAGAGGGATTTGCAGCCGCAGGATCTTTAGTAACAAAGGATGTACCTGCTAGAAAAGTAGTAATTGGAAGTCCAGCAAAGGTTTTAAAAGATGTACCAGAAGATCAACTTCTAGAGAATCAGTAGGCAGGTATAAATATATGAGTAATTTAAATTCGAAATCAGATGCATCAGGTCGTAACTCCTTATTTAGAAAGTTTTTATCCTTTTCTGTAGGAAACTGGGTAGTTTTAGTAATAGGATTTATATCAACACCTCTTATAACAAGAATAATAAGTCCAACGGAGTATGGTAAGTTTGGATTTTTAAACATATATGTTAATATATTTATGTTAGTTATAACCTGTGGACTAGATCAATCTTATGTTAGATTTTTTTATGAGGAAGGAGAACAAAATAGAAATAGATTATTATTTGAAAGTATAAAGATTCCGCTTATATTAAATATAATAGTAGCATGTATAATTATTATATTTAAAGTGCCGATATCAAAGTATATAATATCTGAGTATGATTTAAGTTTTATAGTATTACTTATATTAAATATAGTTTTATCATCTATAAGTAGGTTTTCTCTTTTAACAGTAAGAATGAAGCAAAAGGGTAGACTATATTCTATGCTTCAAGTAATGCAGAAAGTTACTTATCTTATGTCTATAGGATTATTTTTCATGATATATAATAATAACTTTTTAACCCTTGCCTACGCAACTTTAATGTCAAATATAGTACTAGTTGTTGTATCCATATTTACTGAAAGAGATAGTTGGAACTTTAGAGACATTAAAGGTAAAAAACTTAAAAATTCTCAAATTGATATTTTAAAATATGGTATACCATTAGTTTTTACAGCGTTAGTTACTTGGTTATTTCAATCAGCCGATAGAATGGCGATTAAAGCTTATTATGGAGGCGAAATAGGACTCTATCAAGCAGGAATCTATACTTCAGCTAATAGCATAATAGCTATATTAAATATATTACAGTCATCATTTGCAACCTTTTGGCTACCAGTAGCTTTTGAAAAGTATGAAAAAAATCCAGAAGATACAAAGTTTTTTACAAACATCAATGATATAGTAAGTTTTCTAATGTTTGGAGTAGGAATTGGTTTAATATTATTTAAAGATGTAATTGTATTGCTCTTAGGAGAAAAGTATAGAGTTGCATCTTACATAATGCCATTTTTAGTATTTATGCCAGTACTATATACTATGTCAGAGGTATCTGTTGGAGGGATAAATTTCAAAAAGAAGCCTAAGTACCATATAATAATAGCATCTTTAGCTTGCTTATTTAATGTTATAGGTAATATTATTTTAGTGCCGATTTTAGGATCAAAAGGAGCAGCTATTTCTACAGGACTTGCATATATTGTATTTTACTATGCAAGAACCTTAATATCTATGAAACTCTATAAAGTAGATTATCATTTAGGTAGGACTACAGTAGCAATAGCTGCCATGTTAGTTCTTGCTCTACATTCAAGTTTTAGAGAGTTTTCAATGATTACAGTAATCATTGGAGCTATAGTTATAGTAATAGGTTTATTCTTATATAGAGACACTATTAAGAGTATGCTAGATATGATATTTAAAGCTAAGGGTATTAAAAATATTGAACAAAAATAATACACAGATATACAAATATATAAATAATTTATCCTAATAATATTTATAGTAATAAATATAACTACTGCATTTTAATAAATCAATGTAATTTAAGAAAAGTGTAATTAATAGGAGGGATAAAATTGGATTATAGAAATAAGTATGAGTTATGGATTAACTCACCAGAAATTGATGAGGAAACTAAAGCTGAGTTAAAAAGCATTGCTGATGAAACTGATCTAGAAGATAGATTCTATAAAGATTTAGAATTTGGAACAGGAGGACTAAGGGGAATAATTGGAGCTGGCAGCAACAGATTAAATATATATACTGTAGGGAAAGCGACACAAGGTTTTGCTAATTACTTAAAGGATAGATATACTTCTCCTAAGGTTGCTATAGCTTATGATTCTCGCCACATGTCTAAAGAGTTTTCAGGGTATGCTGCTAGAGTTTTAGCTGCAAATAATATAGAAGTCTATTTATATGATAAGCTTACACCTACACCAATGCTTTCTTATGCAGTAAGAGAATTAAAGTGTCAAGGTGGTATAGTATTAACAGCTTCTCATAATCCTAAAGAGTATAATGGATATAAGGTTTATGGAGAAGATGGATGTCAAGTTACAGATGCATCAGCTAATGAGATTATAAGTTTTGTAAACAAAGTTGATTCCTTTAGTCAAGTTAAGGTAATGGATATTAAAGTAGCTTTGGATAAAAAGCTAGTTAATTATATAGGAGAAGAAATATACACTTCATATATAAATAGAGTAAAGGAGCTTACTATAAGAAAAGATTTAGCAAAAAATCATGGAAAAGATCTTAAAATAATATATACACCTATTCATGGTACTGGAAATATTCCTGTAAGAAGAGTGCTAGATGAACTTTCTTATAAAAATGTAGAGGTGGTTAAGGAACAAGAACTACCTGATGGAGATTTTCCAACAGCACCATATCCAAATCCAGAGGACAGTAAAGTATTTAAGTTAGCTTTAGAAATGGCTAAGGATTTTGAACCTGATATAATTCTTGGTACAGACCCAGATTGTGATAGAATAGGTGCTGTAGTAAAGGATAATAAAGGCGAGTATAGAGTTCTTACTGGTAATCAAGTAGGTGTATTATTAACTCATTATATAATATCATCCTTAAAGGAAATAGGAAATTTAGATACTAAGGGGACTATAATTAAAACTATAGTTTCTACAGATATGATAAAACCTATATGCAAGGAGTTTAATGTACAGGTTAAAGAAGTTCTAACTGGGTTTAAGTATATAGGAGAACTAATTAGAAGCTTTGAAGAAGCTCCAGATAATAATGAATTTCTATTAGGATTTGAAGAAAGCTACGGGTATTTAGCAGGGAACTTCGTTAGAGATAAGGATGCAGTTATAGCAGCAACTTTAATATGCGAAATGACTCTTTATTATAAGTCTATAGGTAAAACTTTATATGAAGGATTATTGGATTTATATGAAAAATATGGATACTATAAAGAGAAGTTAATATCTGTAGAGTTAAAAGGAAAAGAAGGTCAAGAGAAAATCAAAGAGATAATTGAGTATTTTAGAAGTGAAGATATAAGAAGTTTTGACGACTATAAGGTTTCTATTAAAGAAGATTATAAATTAAGTTGTAGAACTAATATAGAAAATTGCAGTAGGGAAGATATAAACTTACCAAAGTCCAATGTTATTAAATTTATTTTCTGCAATGGATGCTATTTTGTAGTAAGACCTTCAGGAACAGAGCCTAAAATGAAAATATATTTAGGAGTAAATGGTGAAAATAATGAAAACTCAGATAAAAATTTACATCATTTAGAAGAAGCTGTTCTAAATAGTATAAAAGAGTTTCTACCAAAGTAAAAGTAAGAGCTACATTGATTAAAATCAATATAGCTCTTACTTTTTATTTAGGCATTATATCTTCATAGATATATTTTTGTATTTGTTCTTTTGTAATTTCTTCATCAAAGGTAGTATAGTATATACCGTCTATTTGCTCACCTTTACTATTTTCTGAAAGAGGAAACCTTAGTTGTTCTATATTGGTAATTCCAGAGCTCAATACCTTAGTTCCGAGACTTAAAACTTCAGAAGTTGAAAGGCTAGTTTGAACATGAGGTAATATATCATTAACCATTGAAGGCAATTTAAGGATGCCTACAGTAGATACTTTATTAAATATTTCTGTAAGTAAAATTCTTTGTCTTTCAGTTCTACTATCATCGCCACCACTATTTTTTCTTATTCTAGAGTATGCTAATGCTTGAGTGCCATTTACATGTTGTCTACCAGAAGTTGAAATTACTCCGTTTAAATCAGCTAATTCAGAATCCTCTACAGTAATATCTATACCACCTATAATATCTATAATATCTTTAAGGTTGTTAAAATTAACTTTTGCATAGTCTGTAATATCTAAACCAAAGGTTTGATTAATAGTTTTTATAGCAAGTTCCTCTTGACCAAAGGCATAAGCGTGGTTTAATTTATCATAGCCATGACCTTCTATATTAACATAACTATCTCTTGATATAGAGGTTAGCTTTAATTTTTTATGAAGAGAATCAACTGTAGCAATTATTATTGCATCTGAACGTCCAACATCTCCATCAGTTTGATCAATACCAAATAAAGCTATATTTTTAATTTTAGAGGATGTGTTCTTAGAGTTATCTATTCCTAACTTTGAATCATCTAAACCAACATTATTTAGTTTACCAACCATAGATAGTAAATAGCTACCTAAAGCTGATAAGGAAAATATTAAAATAGTTGCTATTATAATAAGCACCTTTTTGCCAGTAGTTAATCCTTTAGATTTTTTTTTTGACTTTACTTTATTATCTTTATTCATAAAAACTTCCTCCTATTAAGGCTTTAGGGCTGAACGGTTCCCTCGGTAGGTGGTATATCTTTAACTTCAGTTTTACTATCATTATTATTAGGATTTTCTTGGTTAGATTTATCAGAGGAACTATCTACATCATTAGTGTTACTTTTAATAGTATTGTTGTTGTTATTTGGAGTGGAAACCTCTGTTTCAACATTGGTATTAGGAGTTGTAGTTTCAGTATTTATATCCTGATAATCTGAAACTACATTACCATGAGAGTGTTCAGCATCGTGATTATATACCTTCTGGTTAGGCTCTAGCCACATTTTTCTATCATTAAAAATATACTCGTGAATTTGTTGCTCTGTATAATCCTCATCATAGCATAAGTAGAATACACCATTAATATCAGAGTTTTTAGAGTAGTCATCTCTAGGGAATCTTTCTTGTTCTATATTTTTAGTTCCTAAGTTAAGTACATTTGCTGCTAGATTAATTATTTCTTTATTAGATAAACTTGTTTCTACATAAGGCAATAGCTTTGTTGCCATAGAAGCGAGCTCTGCAGTACCGGCATTAGAGATTTTATTAAACATTTCAGTCATAATCTTACGGTGTCTTTCAGTTCTATCAAAGTCACCATTATCAGTACTTCTAATTCGGCAGTAACCTAAGGTTTGAAAACCATCCAAGTGAACTTTACCTGATTCGCTTTTTACTAAACGATTTGTTGGAAGGTTTAAAGCTTTAGAAACTCTTACTATGTAATCATTAACTTCTACAATTTCTTTATCGGATAGTTCTATATCTATACCACCAATTGCATCTACAAGTCCTTCAAGTTCTTCAAAATTAATTTTCACATAATCTTTAATGTTAAGTCCAAAATTTTGATTTAAAGTTTTTATTGAAAGTTGAGGACCACCATAGGCAAAGGCATGGTTGATTTTATCTTTACCATTTTCAGGTATGTCTACATAGGTATCTCTCATTATAGATGTAATCTTTAATTTTTTATGAACAGGGTCAAAGGTTGCTATCATAAGAGCATCTGAACGACCTACATCATTTTCAGCTTCATCTACACCTAAAATTGCTATGTTTAATATATCTTTAATTTCACTAGTTTGTACCTTTTCTGCAACATCTTTCTTAATACCTAAATCGCTTTCATCAATTTTTGATCTTTTCATTTTTGAAAGTAGATTATTTCCATAAAAAAGTCCAGCACTAAGTATAAGTATAAGTATAAGTACAGCAATACAGGAAATAATTATCTTTTTCTTTCGGGATTTTTTTCTTTTATTTGATTTTTTACCATTTAAATCTTCCAATGTTATCACTTCCTAAAATTATTATTTTTCTAAAAGTAAGTTTAAAAATAAATATATTTATAAATATATTTATAAAGCAATATATACTTTATTATTATAATATTAGATATAATAATAAAGTATATGTTTTAACAATATTTACATAAATATTACAATATATTTATAAGTTAGTTATTGGGAGATTCATCTTTAGAAGAATTGCTATCATCTGAAGTTTCACTTTCCCATAGTTTACTATCTTTAAATAAATATTCATGAATCTCTTCTCTTGCTATATTTTCATCAAAAGTAAAATAAAAAATTTCATTAATCATAGAGTTTTCACTATATTCGTCTCTAGGAAATCTAGCTTGATCTAATTGTGCGTTATTCATAGATAGAACCTGAGTACCTAGAGATAATATTTCGGAGTTAGTTAAACTAGTTTCTACAAAAGGAAGAAGCTTATTCATTGTAACAGTTAGTTTACCAATACCAGAATTTGAAATGTTATTAAATATTTCATTCATTACTTTTCTTTGTCGTTCAGTTCTATCGAAGTCACCTCCTGAAGTTCCACGAATTCTTGTATATCCAAGAGCTTCATATCCTGTCATATGAACCTTGTCATTTTTTCCAAAGGAAACATGTTTTGGAGTTTTACCTGCAGCAGTGTATACAACATCTAGATATTTGTTTACATGTTCTAATTCAGTCTCAGACATTTCCATGTCAATTCCACCCATAGCATCAATAATACTTTCAAGTTTTGTAAAATCAACAGAAACATAATCAGTAATGTTAAGATCAAAATTCTTGTTTATAGTTCTTATGGACAGTTCAGGTCCCCCATAGGCATAGGCATGATTAAGCTTATCATATCCATAGTCAGGAATATTAACATAAGAATCTCTCATTAAAGAGGTAATTTTAATTTTATTATTAATGGGATCAAGAGTTCCAATCATTATGGCATCAGAACGTTGTATATCATCAACTTTCTCATCTAATCCGAAGAAAGCAATATTTACTACATTGTTATATTCTTTTGTATAAGTTTCGCTATTTTTAAATTTATCACTAATTTCTAAATTTTTATCGTCAATTGTAGTACGTTTAATTCTACCTAGAGTAGAATTAATACTTACTAAGAATACAATAAGTAATATAATTAATGATATTATTATAATAGATATAATTCTTCGTCGTTTACGCTGCTTTGCTCTTTTTTTCTTTAAGGCCTTTTTTTTAGCATCTATAGATTCGGTTTTATTGACAGTAGTTCTTCTATTAATAGAAGTTTTGTCATTACTCAAGATAAAATCACCCTTTCTAAGTATTTTCTATACTAGGTGTCAATTATATATTAACAACTATTGGAGATATATTGATTACAAAAGTATTACAACATTAAATTTATACAATAAAAACACGCTAATGATTAAAAACCAGTATATAAACTATTCTATAATTATACGATAAAATTTCTTATAATGGTATATTAAAAGAAGTTTTTTATTCTTCACAAATTTCTTTTAAATTTCATATTATGAAAATAAGCAATATAAAAGGTGATACTTGTGTTATACGCATTAATTTTGGCAGGAGGCAAAGGTACAAGACTGTATCCACTGTCTCGATCTAACAATCCTAAGCAGTTTTTGAAAGTTTTTAATGAAGATAGTTTTTTGACTAATACAGTTAAAAGGATAGAACCTTTAATAAATAAAGAAAATATATTTGTAGTTACGAATAAAGAATATCTTGATAAAATTCATGGAGAGTTATCTCAACTAAATAAAGAAAATATATTTATAGAGCCTAGTAATAAGGAGACTGCTACCTGCATAGGTCTTGCAGCAGCCAAGCTTTTAAAGCGTGATAAAGATGCTGTTATGGTAGTGTTACCATCAGATCATTATATAGAAGGAGAAAAGGCATTTTTAGATACATTGAGAAATGCAGTAGAGTTAGCAGAAAAAAGAAGAGGGCTTATAACTATAGGCATTGAGCCTAATAGGCCAGAAACAGGCTATGGATATATTGAAATGGGAGATCCAATAGTAAGCTCTATGAAAACTTATAGGGTGTCTAGATTTACAGAAAAACCCAATATAGATGTAGCTAAGGATTTTATTTTGAAAGGGACCTATCTATGGAATTCAGGGATGTTTATATGGAGAGCAGATGTATTTCTGAGAGAATTACAAAAGTACTTACCAAAGATGTATAGCTCCATCAGTGAAATTTATAAACATGTTGGAGAAGGTGATGAAGAAGAAGTTATAGAGAGTGAATATAAAATAATAGATGGCATCTCAGTTGACTTTGGAATAATGCAGAAAACTAGAAAAGGATATGTAATAAAAAGTGAATTTCAATGGGATGACATTGGAAGCTTCGCATCCCTAACCAGATTTTTAGATGAACGCAATGGCAATAGAATAGTTGGTTCTGCATACCTAAATTCCAGTGAGAACTGTGCTGTATTTGGACAGAAAAATCTAATTATAGGTTTTGGCATTAAAGACTTAGTTATTGTAGATGCCGGAGATGTTATTTTAGTAATGGATAAAAGCAAAGATCAGGAGTTAAAACATCTGCTTAATGAGATTAAGGAAGAAAAGGGCTTAGAAGAGTTCTTATAGTATGAAATAAAGCTTAGCTTTAGAGAGGAGTAATCTTTTACTGAAGCTAAGCGTACTAACAAATTTATTAAACTTTTCTTAAATATATAAAACCCTACTGTTAATAAGAACAGTAGGGTTTTATATATTTGAAGGAGGAGAAAAAAATATATTTAAAATAAAATTATATTATATAGGGTCTTGATTACCTTTCCTCTATAGCTCTCTTATATATTTCATTATATATATCTAAAGTTTTTCTAGCTGTATTTTCCCAAGAAAAATCTTTTGATCTTAACAGTGCAATTTTGCTAAATTCACTACGAAGAGTATCACTACCAAGCATAAGTTCCATGGCATTTAAAAGGGATTTATCACTATGTGGATCAATTAGAATTCCGCTATGTCCAACTACTTCTGGAATAGACGTTGTATTTGAAGAAATAACTGGAGTACCACAACTCATTGCTTCAAGTGGTGGTAGTCCAAATCCTTCATATGATGAAGGATATGCAAAGCATTCACAAGCATTGTAATAAATGGGCAAATCTTCATCAGGAGCAAAACCTGTAAATTTTATATATCTACTCATATTAAGTTTATCAACTAATTTTACAAGTTCTTGAGATTCATCTCTATAAGAACCTACAATTACTAAGTTATATTCCTTGTGCATATGCTTTACTAACTTACTAAAGGAGGTTATTAGAGAATATACATTTTTACGCTTGCTAAAGCCTCCAACATAAAGAATGAAAGGTTTATCTACTCCATATTTTTCTTCTATTATATTTCTACATTGCTCTTTATCTAAAGGCCTATACTTTTTATCAGCAGCTAGTGGAGTAACAAAGACTTTATTTTCGTCTATTGGAAAAAATCTAATGATGTCTTGTTTTGAATATTCAGATACTGTAATAATCCCGTTACTAGCTTCTGCGATAAAAGGCATCTCTTTTAAAAATTTAAGTAAATATCCCCTACCTACAGTTTCAGGCATTATGTAGGGAATTAAATCATGAATAGTAACTACTTTTTTACAATGAACTTCAGTAGCCAATCCTATACCATTTTGTGGAATATGATATAAATCTATATTCTCTCTTTTCAAGTCTTCTGGGAAAAAACTATCCTGGAAGAATCTTTGATATTTTTTTGAGCACATAACTAAATTTGTATTTTCCTTTTGATAACTTTCATAGTTTTCACCGGACCAATAAATTTGATAAGAGTTATTTCTATCTATGTTAAGTAAGTTTTTCAAAAGGTTTTCTGTATATGTTCCTATACCACTTCCGTTATACCAATTTATGCCTCTACCATCTATGGCTAACTTCATAAATTTCACTCCTTTTAAAACCATATATTACATATTAATCAGGGAATAAATAAGTGTTACAAATACTTGAAAACTAAACACACATTTATTCCAATTATCATATATTACCTATAGAAGGTTTATGGAGGAGGTTTTTTTGAAAAATTTAGAGATATCAGAAATATTGAAAAAAGAATATAACATTCTAGTAACTTCTATAGAAAAAATAAAAAGCGTTTATAGAGTAGAGGCAGGTAAACAGATATATTGTCTAAAAGTAGTAAAATATGAACTTCCACATTTTTTATTCATATTACGAACTATGAAACATCTAGATAGTAATGGATTTGAATATGTACCAAACATAATAAGAACAACAAGAGGAATGGATTATATAAAATTTGATGAGAGCTTTGCATATGTAACACTATGGCTTAATGGGAGGGAAAGTTCCTATGAAAATCCTATTGAACTTTCTATAGTCGCTAAAAAATTAGGTCAGCTTCATAAATGTAGTGAGGGATTTATAGTAAGCAAAGATATGAAACCTAGAGTGGGATGGTTTAAGTGGATAGAGGTATACAGGACAAGAAAGGGAGAAATATTGAGTTTCAAAAATTCAATAAATAGGAGGTCTAAAAAGACTGATGTTGACTTGTATTATTTAAGCATGATAGAAGAAGAGCTTCAAAGATGTGATAGAGCTATTAATAATCTTTGTGATACAAACTATGAAAATAAGATGCTTGATGAGATAAGATTAGGAGGTTTTTGTCATCACGATTATGCCAATCATAATGTATTAATAGGCAAGGATAATGAGGTTAATATCATTGATTTTGATTATTGTATTTTAGATACTCATTTACATGACTTATCTAGTCTATTAATTAGGGCAATGAAGTATGGAAGATGGAATGAAGAGAGAGCAAGGATTATATTAAAAGCTTACAAATCATCTCATAGATTAGAACAAGATGATATTAAAATCATGGCGGCTTTTATGGAGTTTCCTCAGGATTATTGGCAACGCGGAATTCAATATTATTGGGAGAAAAAAATGTGGGGAGAAGATTTCTTTTTAAGAAAGTTAAATGCATATGCCAATGACAGAGAAGAAAGACAGGAATTTATAAATAGCTTTAGGCAATTTAAGTTAGATAATCTTTAAGGAGGAGATTATGTGAGTAAGAATGAAAATAAGAATTATGATGAATATATGGAAAATATAGAAGAGATAAAGACCTTAGAGGATTATGATAAAAGATTAGAGGACATGGAAGCTTATGTTAAAGAGTTAAAAAAAATAAAAAAAAGGAAAAAGAAGATGATGGAGCTTGAAATGGAGAAAGAAGAAATACTAAAGAAGATAAATAAAGTAGAAAAAAATAAACGTAAGTAGAGGTGATAAAATGAATAGATTTTTTTATGATAGCTTCCAGCAATATTTAAGTACTAAGGGTGTTAAAAAAGTAAATTTTATGCTTAAAAGTAATGAGACGTTAAGTAGACGAATACTAGAGGAGAAGGTAATAGAACAGATTCATATTATAAATGAAGTCCATAAAGTATCTTGTGGTTTTAATGGATATTTGAGAAAAAGGATAAATAATCACACTTGTAAGCTTATTGAAGATGATAAAATTCAACTTAAAAAACTTAGACGTAGTTTAGAAAAAATTAAAGATAATGGGCCAATAGATAGAGTAGAAGAGATAGTTTTAGAAAGAGGAGATAAAATTTTAGCTAGAGGTGAGAAAGTCATTGATACCATAATGGATAATGGATATATGGAGCTAGTTGCAAGAAGTATGGATAATGTAGAGATATGTTTAACTAATGTAGATTTTGATAACTTAGGAAAAGGTGAAACTATAGAAATCGTAAATTTCGATGACATAGCATATAACATGGTAGAAATGGATTGCTATTATTTTTTAGTAAAGCTTAAGAGAAAGGGGTTTAAGGTGGATTTTAATAGGTGTATAGATGAGTTTTGCGAGTTAGAAGGGTTGGGAAAAAACAGTAAAATTTTCATTAGAGCACTTTTATCTTATCCTTATGAATTTATTAAGATATACGAGAAATATAAGAAGAATAAGAAAAATTGGAATGAAGAGGAGTATATAAGAAGGTTATTAAATGGTATTAAGGAGGATGAAATGTCTTTAATATAAGGAGGTGACTAAAGGCTATGGAAAATAGATTTTCTTATAAAGAATGGCTGAGTAAATACAACTTAGATATAAAATTTTTTAGCAGTTACGATTTTGTAGTAACAGATGTAATTCCATTAAGAAAGGTATTTATTCTGGTAACGGATAAGGGAAATAAAATATTAAAAAAAATAGATTATGCTAAAGAAGATTTATATTTTATAGTATATGGCATAGATTATGTAACTAGCAATGGATTTGATAGAATCATAAATTTTTATCGAAATAATATGGGACATATCACCACGGTGTGGAAAGAAAGTACCTATGTAGTTATGGATTTGATAGAAGGCAGAGAGTGTGAATACAATAATCCTTTGGATATTAATATAGCAGTTAGGAGTTTAGCAGAGATGCATAAAGCATCAAGGAAGATAGGATTTTCAGAAGAGTGTAACAGATTTAAGGGTTTTAAACTTATAGATAGTTATAAGGAAAAGCTTGAGGATTTAGAAAATATGAAGACTATGGCTTTAAGCTATAAGAATAAAAATGAGTTTCATGAAATATTTCTGACTCATGTAGATTACTTTCTTGAAAGAATGAAGAAGAGTATAGAAGTACTAGAAAATTCACCTTATATTGAGCTATGTAAGGATAAAGAAAACTTTATTCTTTGTCATCATGATTTAGCTTATCACAATATTTTAATAAAAGATAACAAAGGGTATTTTATAGATTTTGATTATTCCATAATAGATTTAAGAGTTCATGATATATGTAACTTTATAAATAAGACTACAAAGCATAGTTGCTATGATTTCAATGTATTTAAGCAAATTATTGAAGAATACAATTTGGAAACACCTATATCAAAGAAAGAATATGAAGTGTTATATGGAATGCTATTATTCCCAGAAGGGTTTTACTCTATATCGAGAGATTATTTTTATAGAAAAAAACTTTGGAAATATAATAGTTACTTGTATAAAATACAAAAAAAAGTGCAAGATATAGAAGAAAGACAAGATATGGTAGATAAATTCAATAATATTTATGGGTTGGCTACATCCTAGCCCCCCCTAGGATGTAGTATAAAAAGGAAGATACTTGATGTATCTTCCTTTTATAGTGAAGTTATTTTTTTGTAGCTATCTAGAGTTTGTATTGCTGTACTCTCCCAGGATAAGGAACTTACTTTCATAAAACCTTTATAAATTAAATCATTTCTCACCTTATTATCTAGTAGAGCTTTTAAAATACTTTCTGTAAGTTCTTCTATATCATAAGGAGAGCAAAGTAAAGCACTATCACCTAAAATTTCGGGGATAGAAGTTACATTGGATGCAACTACAGGAATACCACATGCCATAGCCTCTATAGGTGGAAGTCCAAAGCCTTCATAAAAGGAAGGATATACTAGAAGGGCTGCATTGTTGTATAGATAAGGCATATGTTCCATAGCTATAAATCCAGGAAATATAACTTTGTCAGCAATTTTTAATTTTTCACAAAGAGTCTTATAAATACTATAGGATTTTCCTTTAGTTCCTGCGATGACTAATTTTATTTCATTAGGTAATTTACTATGAATCTTACTAAAAGCCTCTATAAGACCAGAAATATTCTTTCTAGGACTGAACCCTCCTGTGTACAAAATATAATTTTTAGGCAAAGAGTAGTATTTTTTTATTATAGTACTGCATAGAATTTTATCAAGGGGTTTATATATATCTTCACTGGCTAAATAGGTAACATATATTTTTTCTCTAGGGAAATTAAAATCTTTTGAAATATCTTCCTTAGAAAAATTAGAGACAGTAATAATACCATCACATCTATTTACTATATTCTCCATGCAGCTGTTAAATAGGCTAAGGTATTTATCACCTACTGTTTCTGGCATATGTGCTGGAATTGTATCATGGAGAGTGATAACGAAAGGATGATTATGATCCAAAGGTAAGCCAATGCCATTTTGAGGTACATGATATATGTTTAAATCTTCATTATTTAAATTTATAGGAAGACTAACACTTTCCCAAAAATTATTAGCACTACTATTAGGAATAGGAGAAATTTTGAAATTAGAGTTAAAGTTTATGGGGATAGAATTACAATCACTGAAGAGGGTATATTTATTTAGGGAATCAACTTTATTAATAGCGTTTATAAGCTGATAGGCATAGGTTCCTATACCTGTACCTCTGTACCATTTGGCAGCTCTAATATCTATACCAATATTCATATCAATGCTCCTTTATAATAGGTATTATAATCTATACTATTCAGTTAAACTCAAATATGTTATGGACTATTCTAAATTATGACACTAATACATATAAATTATAGAGGGGGTGCGAAATTATGATGAGAGAGTTTGAAATTGAACGTCAATTTGATATTAAAATTGAAAGCATTAAACCTAATAAAGGTGTATATCAATTAAAAACCAATGAGGGTGTTAGGTGCTTAAAAAAAATAAGCTATGGTACTCAAAAATTATTCTTTGTATATGGAGCTAAAGAACATCTATACAATAATGGGTTTAAGAACATAGATAGATATTATCTTAATACAGAGGAAAAACCGTATGCTCTAGTAAATGAAGATATTTATACTTTATCACAATGGATAGATGGTAGAGAATGTGATTTTCATAGTGATGATGATTTAATATTGGCATCTAGGGCTTTAGCTAACTTTCATTTAGCGTCAAAGGGATATGAACCATCTGAAAACAGTAAATTAAAATCTGACTTAGGAAGATGGCCTCATTTAATGGAAAAAAGGATAAAGTCCTTTGATAAGATGAAGGAAATGGTTAGAAAGAAGAGAAATCATAAGACAGATTTTGATCTGAATTATATAAAATCTATGGATTATTATAAAGTTTTAGGACAAAAAGCTCTAGAGGTTTTAAATCAATCTAATTATTATAATATTTGTAGAATATCAGAAGAAGAAAAAAGTTTTTGCCATCATGACTTTACTTATCACAATATAATAATTGATGAAAAGAATGAAGTGAGCATAATAGATTTTGATTACTGTAAAAGAGAGGTTAGAACTTTCGATTTATCTAATTTTATGATTAAAGTTTTAAAGAGGCGTGAGTGGAACTTTGAGATAGCAAAGTTTATCATTGATAATTACAATGAAATATCTCCAATAGAAGATGATGAATATATGGTGCTATATGCATTTTTGATGTTTCCTCAAAGATATTGGAGAATATGTAATAGGTATTATTATAATGAAGTAAATTGGGTACAAAACACTTTTAATAAGAAAATAGAAGAGCTTATACAAGAGAGAGAAAAATTTGAGAATTTTATGAGGCAATTTAAAGAATTCTATAATATTTAAGGAAATTATCCTTGAGAAGATAAAAAAGTTGTGGAATATATGATATACCACAACTTTTTATCTTTAAATTAAATTTGCATTAGAAAGCATCCTTAATTAGTTCTGCGATTTCAGAAACTAGAGGTAGTCTAGGGTTTGAGGTAGTACATTGATCTTCAAAAGCTTCATCGGCTAATGAATATAGTACAGAATCTAGATGATCCTTAGTAACACCACATTGACTAAGGGTGGCTGGGACATTTAGCTCTAGCATAAGGTTTCTGATAGCTTCCACTAAATTATTTACAGCTTCTTCGCAGGTAGAGTGATTTAACTCTAAAAACTTTGCAATTTCTTTAAATTTTTCAGGAGCTTTATAATATTCATATTTTGGGAAGGCTACTAACTTACTTGGATTACTTCCATTATATTTTATAACGTGTGGAAGCATGATAGCATTTGCTCTTCCATGAGGTATATGGAATTCTGAACCTAATTTATGAGCTATACTATGATTAACTCCTAAAAATGCATTAGTAAATGCCATACCTGCAATGCAAGAAGCGTTGTGCATCTTTTCTCTAGCAAGAGTATTGCTTCCATCTTTATATGCAATAGGTAGATATTTAAAAACAAGCTCAATAGCTTTAAGAGCTAAGGCATCGGTATAATCAGAAGCCATCACAGATACATAAGCTTCTATAGCATGAGTTAAAACATCTAATCCGGTATCGGCCGTAACTGATGGTGGTACAGTCATAACTAATTGAGGATCTATTATAGCAATATCAGGAGTTAACTCATAATCTGCTAATGGATATTTTATATTATTTTCTTTATCAGTTATAACAGCAAAGGCTGTAACCTCAGAACCAGTACCAGAAGTTGTAGGAATAGCAACTAATCTAGATTTCTTACCTAGAGAAGGAAATTTAAATGCTCTTTTTCTTATGTCCATAAATCTAAGCTTAAGACCGTTAAAATCTATATCAGGATTTTCATAGAAAAGCCACATACCTTTAGCAGCATCCATTGCTGAACCTCCGCCAAGAGCTATTATGACATCAGGCTCAAAGCTGTTCATTTGAGCGGTTCCTCTCATAACTGTTTCTGTAGATGGATCTGGCTCTACATCTAAAAATACATTTATATCAAAGTTAGCTTTTTTTAGATGTTCCATTACTTTAGATACATATCCAAGTCTATCCATAAATTTATCTGCTACGATGAAGGCTCTTTTACCTTTAAGTTTTTCAAGGTATGAAAGAGAGCCAGGCTCAAAGAAAATTCTTTCAGGAACTCTAAACCATTGCATATTAACTCTCCTTTTAGCTACACGTTTAATATTTATTAAATTATTTGCACTAACATTTTGAGTGGTCGAATTTCTACCCATAGTTCCACAACCTAAAGTTAATGAAGGAATATTTACATTATAAATATCTCCTATAGCACCTTGAGAAGAAGGAGAATTTATTATGATTCTTCCAACCTTAACTCTTCTAGAGAATTCTTCAATAACCTGTTCATTAGTAGAATGAAGAACAGCAGAGTGACCTAGGCCACCAAAAGCGATCATATCTTCGGAGGCTTTTATTCCCTCTTCGGTGGTATCAACTATAAACATTGAAAGAATAGGACTAAGCTTTTCTCTTGAAAGGGGATAATCTGCCCCAATTCCACCAGGCTCACACACAAGAATTTTAGTATCCTTTGGAACTTTAATATCAGCCATTGCTGCAATTTTTGTAGCACCTTGACCTACGATGTTTGGATTCATAGATTGTCTTTTTTCATCTATAGAGACCTTTTGAAGTTTAAACATCTCTTCACTATTAAGGAAATAACAATCACGCTCTTTTAAAAGGGAAATTACTTCATCGCTAATTTCTCTATCTATAATAACTGCCTGTTCTGATGCACAAATTGTACCATTATCAAAGGATTTTGATAGTACTAAGTCATTAACAGATCTTTTAATATTAGCTGTTTTTTCTATATAGCAAGGAACATTTCCAGCACCAACACCAAGTGCGGGCTTTCCAGTAGAGTAAGCTGATTTAACCATTCCAGGGCCACCTGTGGCAAGAATAATATCTACACCAGGATGAAGCATAAGCTTTTGAGAACCTTCAATGGAAGGACTACTTATCCATTGAATACAATTCTTAGGAGCACCTGCTTCAATAGCTGCATCCAAAAGTAATTGAGCAGTAGCTATACTGCACTTTTGAGCTCTAGGGTGAAAGCTAAATATTATTGGATTTTTAGTTTTTATAGCTATTAAGGATTTAAATATTGTAGTGGATGTAGGATTCGTAGTGGGAGTAACTCCTGCCACTACTCCAATGGGTTCTGCAACTTCCATATAGTCTTCTTCTTCATTTACAATACCCACAGTTTTTAGATCTTTTATACTGTTATATACATATTCAGAAGCAAATATATTTTTAGTTATTTTATCTTCATATATACCCATTTCTGTCTCATCTATAGCCATTTTAGCTAGTTCTCGGTGTTTACTTAGGGCTGAGATTGTCATTTTTTTAACTATATTATCTATAGAAGTTTGGTCAAATGTTAAAAATTCATCATAGGCATCACGAGCGTTTTTAACAAGTTCATTAATTTCAGAATCTACATATGATGTGGCTTTAGTAGCTAAAATACCAGGGTTTGAGACGGTTTCGTTCTTAGATTTATCAGCAGGTTTAACATCAATTTTTTTAGTAGACATTTATTATAGACCCCCTAAACTTTGTTATTTATTTAACTAATTATATTATAACGCAGAAAATTTATAATTCAAGATATTTAGTTAAAATTTTATCAAAATTTTAATGGAATTTTTTATAATTGTTTAATATCTCACAATTATTAAGTAAAGTTCATATTATATTAAGAGGAAATCATGAGGAGAGATATACATGAATATAGGTGATAGAGTAGTGAGGAAATCTTATAATAAAGATATAGTCTTTAAAATAATAGATATAGAAATTGATGATGAAGGTGTAAAAAAATATTTATTAAAGGGATTAAATATAAGGATTGAGGCAGACAGTATAGAAGAGGACCTAGAAATTATTAATAGTGAAGTAGTAGGAGAAAAAGATAAAATATTTGATAAAAAGGTAAATACGGCTCTAAAGAAAGTTTTACTATCAAGATCAGCTACAAGAGGATCTTCTGCTGCGCTAAGAGTTATAGATAGTGAAATAAACAGAAAGGAAAAAAAAAGTACATCATTCAAAAGCAATGAATTGTTTTTTGGAAGACCAGGTAAAATACTCCATATAGATGGTGATCCTCAATATCTAGATATTTGTTTAAAAACATATAAGCAATTATCCATTGAGGCTGTAGGTAAAGTAATAGCAGAAAAGGACCAGCCATCTCAGATATTAGATTTAGTAAAGGAAGTAAATCCAGATATAGTTGTAATTACAGGGCATGATGGAATGAGCAAGAATATATCAGATTATATGGATCTTGGAAACTATAGAAACTCAAAATATTTTGTAGAGTGTGTTTCCTTATTAAGAAGTTACAATTCTAATTATGATGACTTGGTTATTTTTGCAGGTGCCTGTCAATCAAATTATGAGGCTTTATTGGATGCAGGTGCTAATTTTGCATCTTCCCCCAGTAGAGTACTAATTCATTGCTTAGATCCAGTGCTTATTTGTGAGAAGGTAGCATATACTAATATTGATGATATAGTAAATATTGAAGATGTAATTAAAAATACAATTACAGGGATTAAAGGGGTAGGAGGATTACAAACTAGAGGTAAATACAGAGAAGGATATCCTAAATCTCAGTATGCGAAATAAGAAGTAAGCGATAATTTGAAATAAATTTAATATGGATTTATGTATAATATTTAGATAATGAAACCATTGTAACACGCATGAATAGAACAACTAGCTAACTAGTTAAATATTTATATAGTTTCATAGTTACCTATTTTCATATATAAATTTTTACTAGCACTTAGAGAATAATCTCTAGGTGCTTTTATGTGTTGAAAAAGAAATATTCAAAGTCTATAAAATTAGTTGAATCTCTGAGAAAATTAAAATTTATACAATTATATGTGAATATTCTAAATAATTATTACACATACTAATGTCAAGTTGATTTCTGTTCATTATAGCTGAATAAATGACATAGTATCGAAAAAACAAAATAATACATAAAATTTTAACGAATATTTAACATTGACAAATGTTAATAATATGTTGTAAAATATTTAGTTTGCTTGACATAAGGAGGGATAACTGTTACAATATAGTTGGAAGCCTTTATGGAAATATTAGAAAGAGGGTGTCTACTGTGAAGATGGGAAATGTATTGACTACGATAAAAAAAGATATCGAAAGTCATGTTGGCGAAAAAGTGACATTGAAGGCAAATGGAGGAAGACGTAAAGTAGTAGTAAATGATGGTGTTTTGGAAAAAACATATGACAGTATATTTACAATTAGACTTGATAATAATGTGCAACGTACTGTTAGTTATAGCTATAGTGATGTGCTAACAAAAACTGTTCAGCTAGTGTTTGCAGGGTAGAATAAAGAGGTGTTCTTTTAAGAATGCCTCTTTTATTTTGAATACAAACAGAGGTCTTAGCTTCTTGGAAGCTTTACTAACAGAATTCTAAGTATCAGTATTTTTGATACTTGGAAGTCGTTGTCCTTTAGGGGAAATCGTTACCCAGGACGAAGATGGGAGTATTAGAGCTGGTAGTCATCGGATAAATAATTACTCTTTCAAGAAAATTTAATATAAATAGTTATATTTCATAACATTCTCATATATACATTATTAGTAGGTATTTTAGGAGGGAAAGTTATGGATTTGGATTTAATAAAGGACTATATAGAATATGAGCAATCAATAGCTGAAAATGACACAAAGATGTTCATAAAGGAAGAATATGTTATACCTGATACGCTACCAGATGTGGATAATATACTAATGTTAGATGTAAAGCCTATGATAACAAATAAAGAGGTTGGAACTGATAAAGTGAATTTAGAGGGGCAACTTCAGTATACTATTCTTTATATGGCAAAGGACGGAGGAGCTACTGAAGCTCATTCAGTAGTATACAATGGTAACATTTTTGAGTCTATTGACATGATTGGTGCCCAATCAAATATGTATTGTGATATACAGCTAAACATTGAACATATGGACTGTGTTATTATTAATGAAAGAAAGATAGCTATTCAAGGATTTATTATATGCAAGTGCAATGGATATAACATAAATTCATTTGAAATAGTTAAAGATGTACATGAAGGAAAGGATATTCAATTTTTAAAGAATCCTATGACTGTTGATAAGGTTATGGAACCTATAGAAACTGAATTAGTTGGAAAAGCAGAAGTTAAAATTGACATGGATAAGAATGAATGTCTAAAAGTTATAAAATATAATGTTATTATTGGTAAGAAGGATGTAAGAATATATGATGGTGGGCTCAAAATAGAAGCTATGGCTAATGTAACTATATTATATAAGGGGAAAAATGGAAGAGAATTGTTCTGCGTTTCAGAAAGTGTGCCTTTATATAAAGAAGTTACCGTTGATGAGTTAAAACCAAATATGGAATACTTCACTGAATTTGAAGTTCAATCATTTGAATATGATGTTAGACAAGATGATATGGGTGAAAATAGAATAATTGATGTGGAATTCGTAGTTAAGGCTGTTACTCATGTAATGTATAAAGAAGAAGTGGAAGTTATACAAGATGTATACTGTCCTACAAAACTATTAAATATGGATATTAAAGAAAATAGTATTAATGTGATACAAGGTCATGGATATGCTGAAAGTCTGGTTAAAGGCGATATTGATGTGAAAGATGATGAGTTAAAACCAAACAAGGTTATAATGACTACAGGAAATGTATCTATTACTGATAAAAATATTAAAAATGATAAGATAGAAATTGAAGGATTATTAAAGGTTAATGTATTATATTCAACTGAGGATGAAGAGAGGTATATAGTTACTGTAGATGAAGATATTCCTTTTAGTTGCAAGGTTGATATAGCTGGAACAAAACCCAATATGCAAACAAATGCTAATATATCCTTAGAGATGATAGAGGGTAGTTTAGAAGTTGGAAATATATCTATTAGAGCTATTGTTAAAGTTCATTGTAAGGTATATTACAATATTAAAAATAAATTTGTTGTTAACATGGCTATTAATGATGGAGAAGTTCCGGAGAAAAAAGCAAGTATAATAATATATGTAGTTCAGCCAGAGGATACTCTTTGGAGCATAGCTAAGAAATATTTGACTACAGTTGAAGAAATTATGAATATTAATGAATTAGCTGATGGGGAAGAAGTTAGACCATCTCAGAAACTAATTATACCAGGAAGAGCTACAGTTTAAAGATTTGAAATTAGATATATTATAATTTAGTATTTTTATTAAGTAGAAATGCCATGAAGGGTAGCATTAGCTGCCATATTTCATGGCATTTTATTTTGTTAAAATGAGTAATCTGTTTTTAAATTTATAAATAAGTATAAAATTCTTGACGCAAAGAGGTAAAAGGATTATTCTCATTTGTAGTGAGGTGTATGAATAGATGAAGGTAAAAGCTTATGGTAAAGTAAATTTAGTCCTTGATATCATTGGAAAAAGAGAAGATGGGTATCATCTTTTAAGAATGATTATGCAAACTGTTAATATATATGATGAATTAACCTTTAACAGAGGGGAGGAAGGAATACATATTACAAGTAATAAAGACTTTGTTCCTACAGATAATAAAAATCTTGTGTATAAAGCAATAGAGCTATTTTGTGATACCTACGAGGTGAAAAGAGAAATAGAGGTTCATATTGAAAAGAATATTCCTGTAGAAGCTGGGATGGCAGGCGGAAGTACTGATGCTGCAGCGGCCTTAAGAGCTATGAGGGATATATATAGACCGGATATTAGAAATGAAGAACTTAGATTACTTGGAGTTAAGTTAGGTGCAGATGTACCCTATTGTATAGAAGGGGGAACTGCTCTATGTGAAGGAATTGGAGAGGTTATAACGTCACTTAAGGATTTTAAAGATAAGCTAATGGTAGTGGTAAAGCCCAATTTTGGGGTATCTACAGTGGAGACTTATAAAAAAATTAAGCTTAATGAGGTAAAAATCCATCCTGATGTGGAAGGTATTATAGAAGCCATGTATAGGGATAATGTTGAATATGTAGCGAATAATATGATGAATTTACTAGAGCTTGTAACAATAAAGGAACATAAGGAAATTGAGGATATAAAAGAATTTATGTGTAAGGAAGGTGCTCTAGGAGCAATGATGAGTGGAAGTGGACCTACTGTTTTTGGTTTTTTTAGTGACATTAACAAAGCCAATCAGTGTGCGGATAAATTAAGAGATAAGTATAAAGAGGTTTTTGTTACAAGAACCATCTAGAAGTTGTTTAGTTAAATAATGGTCATAATATAATTAGGGATAAGAGAGTGATTCAAGAGGAATTACTCTCTTATTTTTTTATTAAATTGTGGTTTGAGGACCTTAAGGATTTATGCTGATAATTTTATGAATATAAACTTTATACAAAGGTAAAACTAGGCTAGCAGGGAAATATTAAGGTCAGCAAATAGATGATAAATTAAAATATAAATTTGAAGGATGATAATTTATGATGAGAGTTTTAATTGAAAGATTTGATATATACCTAGTAATACTAGTATTAGTATCTGGATATATGATGGTAAGTGGTGATATAAGATATTTTTCAAGGGAAGATAAGCATAAAGCTAAAAAACAAAGCTTAGTAGTAGGGATAACCATGATGTTAATTGTGGTTGGAATGTATATTCTGAGAGGAATTTTTATCTAGAAAATAGATATAGAAATTATGAAATTTTAAATTATGTTGCATTAAAGGGAAGGAGATAGCTATATGAAGGGTCAAATTCGTGAACATATTTCTAATAGCACAAGAGAGAATATGGATTATCTTAAGAAATTATTTGAAGATACATCCGATATGGTATTTAGAGAATTTAAGTTTGGAGATATTCTTTGTGGAGTCATCTATATAGATGGTATGGCAGATAAGGAACTATTAAATGATTTTTTACTTGAACCTATGATGAAGATGAGTGAAGAGGTGATAGATGCTAAGGAAATAAAAGATAGAATTATAGCTATATCTGATATGAGAGAAGTTAATAAATTAAGCGATGGAATTAATGCAATATTATCAGGTGAAAGTTTAGTTTTGATAGATAATTTAGCAGGAGCTTTAGTAGTTGCTAATAGAGCATGGCCTAATCGTGGAGTTGGTGAGCCTTCGGGAGAAACTGTAATACGTGGTTCTAGAGAAGGATTTACAGAAACTATAAGGTTTAATACAGCACTTCTTAGAAGAAGAATTAGAGATGCAGGACTTAAAGTTGAGGGAAGACAATGTGGTGTTAGATCTAAAACTGATATTGCTATAGTATACATAGATGATATAGTAAATACCGATGTACTAGAAGAACTTAAGGAAAGATTAGAGAGAATTGATATTGATGCAATTTTAGATAGTGGTTATGTTGAACAATTTATTGAAGATAATGATAAAACCCCATTTCCTCAAGTACAAAGTACAGAAAGACCAGATGTAGTAGCGGCTGCTTTATATGAAGGAAGAATAGGAATAATTGTAGATGGATCACCCTTTGCATTAATTGTTCCAGCAGTGTTAGTGGATTTCTTTCAATCACCAGATGATTACTATACAAGCTGGATAAGTGGAAGCATAGTAAGATTTATTAGGATTGTTGGAATACTGGTATCTCTAGTTTTACCTGCTTTATATGTAGCGGTAACTACATTTCATACAGACTTAATTCCTACAAAATTAGCATATACCATAGCTTCATCTAGAGAGGGAGTACCTTTTGCTGCCTATATAGAAGTACTACTCATGGAGGCTAGTTTAGCATTTCTAGTTGAAGCTATTATAAAATTACCCAAGCCGGTTGGTTCTACTATTGGTATAGTTGGAGGGCTTATAATAGGGCAATCAGCTGTAACAGCAGGATTAGTAAGTCCTATAATGGTTATAGTTTTAGGACTTACAGCAATAACAACATTTTTAATGCCTAACTATACAGTAACCTCGGCTTTTACCTACTTTAGAATAATGATTATTGTTCTAGCAGCAGTTTTTGGTTTGTACGGAATAATGCTAGGTATTATATTCTTAATAATTCATTTAACAAGAATAAAAAGCTTTGGAATACCTTATCTTGCTCCGGCTGTAGATTTAGTTTGGAGTGATTTAAAAGACTTGTATGTAAGAATGCCCCTTAAAGTGTTTAAAGATAGGCCTCATTTCTTAAAAACACAAAATCAAGTGAGACAGAAAACTAAAAGACAAGGTGGTACTAAATAAGGTGTTACCATAGCTAGGAGGTTAAGATATGAAAAATAAAGGATTTATTGAAGAATTTGCACTCTTTGCTAGCTTATCAGTATCCATGATAGGGGTAGGTGTTTTTTATGCTCCCGCTATTGTAGCTAAATATGTAGGTGCAGATAGTTGGATATCTGCAATAATAGCAGGGATTGCAATTTGTCTAATTCTTTTTTGTATATATGAAATAGTAAAATTAAATAAATATAAGGATATTACGCCCATATTAAAAGATACTTATGGAGGAGTTCTAGGAACAATTATATCATTAATATATTCATTGGTGATAATAATTGTATTATCATTTTCTCTTAGAGTATTTTCAGAGGTTATAACTATGTATCTTTTAGTTAATACACCTACTGAAGTAATAATAATAACATTTATATTTACAGGAATGTATTTAAGTCGCGGAGGACTTGCTAATGTGGTGCATTTTAATGAAATAGCCTTCTGGGTTATGTTTTTACCTTTAGCAATAACTTTATTATTAACTTTACCTGAAGCAAATTTCAAGAATCTTTTACCAATAGGTGCTTCACCTATTGAAAATTATTTTATATCTAGTTTTGAAATGTTATTTTTATTTAATGGTTTTTCTATTGCTTTTATATTGATACCATATGTAAGGGAAAAAGGAAAGATTGGTTCGATATTAAGAAGAAGCAGTATTTTTGTAGGTGTGTTCTATGTGATAATATTTATCTTAGTATCCGCTACTTTATCATCAGTACAAACTGCTGAAAGTATATTTCCAACCATAACAATGCTACAATCCATAAGTTCAAGAAGTGGCTTTCTAGAAAAGTGGGATGGTTTGGTTATGGCATTGTGGGTAATATTTTATTTTACATCATTTGCCAATATATATTATTTTGCTTCTTCCATATTAAAAGAAAGTCTTAATTTAGATGATATTAGAACATCCTCTATGATATATGTTCCTATAGTATATTTAGCTTCTATGATACCTAACAGTATTGTAGAAGTTAGAAATTTAAAATTTGGGTACTTAAGAATTGGTTTTATTGCAACAATTATAGTTGTAATAGGAATAACTCTATTATTAAGCTATATAAAGAAAAGGAGGATGCAAAGTGAAGAATAAGATAATAAAACTTATTCCTATAATGATGATATCTTTACTTCTTACTGGATGCTGGGATAGTGTAGAGATTGATAGAAAAGCCTTTGTATCTACCATAGCAATAGATGTAGGTGAAGATATTAAAGTTAGGAGTGAAATAATAAATTCTAAAGAGAATACATCAGAAGAGAGCATTGAAAAAAATAATACTTTAAGAGTAACCTATGGATTTCCAGACATTAGAAATATGGATCCTAAAAAGGGTACTGCTTCAGAACTTTCTATAACAGTAGAAGGGTATTCTATGACAGATACATATTTTAAAGCCCTTGGAAAGAGCAGTAGAGCTCTCCACTTTGGACATAGTAAACTCTTACTTTTAAGTGAAGAATTATTTAAGTACCCTGAAATTTTACAAGAAGTAATGGATTATATTGAAAGAGAACCAAGTTTAAATAGAACAATTATGATGGCTATAGTTAAAGGAAAGGCAAAGGATTATGTAGAAGTTAAGCCTGTAACTGAAGAAAATATCGATAATTATATAACTAGCCTTATGGGTAATAGTAGTAAAAATGGTACAGTAGCTCCTATAACTTTAACAAAATATATTGATATGGTTAAATCTTACAATTCGAGTGTGTTGCCTGTTTTCTCTCTTGAAAATGAAAAAGATATACAGCTTACAGGTATGGCTGTCATAAAAGGTTTTACCATAAAGGATTATTTAGATAATAATCAGATGACAGATATTCAAATACTTAGAGGAGATATTGGTTCATGTAGAAAAGCTGTGAATAAAGAAGGGCATAATATAGACTACTATATAAAAAATGTAGATAGAGATTTACATATAGGTTACGAAGACAATAAATTAAAGTTGGAATATATCATTGACACAGAAGGGTCTTTAAAGGGATATTACACTGAAGCGGAGACTTTAGATAGTGATGTCATAAAGGAAATTGAACAACAATTTGATGAATCTATGAGAAAAGATTTCCAAGAGATTATAGATTTTACCGGGAATAACCTAAAGGTAGACGTATTAGATATTGGCGGTGATATTAGAAGGTTTCATAAAGGAATCTGGGACGAAGTAAAGGACAATTGGCCAGAAGCTCTTCAAAATGCAGAAATATCTATTATCGTAAATAATGATATAAGAAATATAGGTTTATCAAATTAATTATTGAATAAGTTAATGTACTATAAAATATAGAAAATATAACTAAAAGTGAATATAACTTGTCCATATGGTAACAATTAAGATATGATTTTAAGTTTTAGGAGGAAGAAGTAATGAAAAAAATTATATCTACAATTGTTACCATATTTATTATAGTTGTACTTTTAGTTAAGGTGCAGGGAGTTGAAGCAGTTAATTCTGTTTCTGAAAGTAAGATGGAAGATAATGTTTCAACAGAAGATATATCAGGAAAGTTAATTAGATTTCACGTTATTGCTAATAGTGATAGTGAAAAGGATCAAAGCCTAAAGCTTAAAGTTAGAGATAAGGTTTTAGAATATGTACAACCACTTTTAAAAGATAGTAAGAATATAGAAGAATCGAGAGAAATTTTGAATAAGGAAAATGAAAAAATTCTTGAGATAGCTAGAGTGGTTATAAAAGAAAATGGTTATGATTATTCTGTAGAATCTACTTTAGGTAAGGAGAATTTCCCTGTTAAAACCTATGGTAATATTACTTTACCACAAGGAGAATATGAAGCATATAGAATAATAATTGGAACTGGTGAAGGTCAAAATTGGTGGTGTGTTATGTTTCCTCCCATATGTTTTGTAGATATAACTAAAGGTGAAGTTGCTTATGAGGAAACAGAAGAAGAAATGAAAAAAGTTCTAGATGACGAAGAATTCAATATGGTAGATAATACTAATTCAAAAAATATTAATAGTGAAAAGATAGAGGAAATTAAAGTTGTTAGTGAGGCTATAGCTGATAATACTGAAGATGATAATATCGTAATAAAGTTTAAAATAGAAGATATATTGAAAAATCTGTTTAAATAATATTGAATATGGTAGTGAACATATATAAAATATAAGGAGTATAATTTATTTATGTTCACTATTTATTTTTACAGTGAATAGATTGTACCAAGGATAAAATTATTGTTAGGAGTGATAAATATGAAGAAGGTAGCAATACTATTTGGAGGACAATCAACAGAACATGAGGTGTCTAGAGTATCAGCAACTTCTGTTCTGAATCATATAGATAAAGAAAAATATAGTATATTTCCAGTAGGTATAACTAAAGATGGAAAATGGTTTCTTTACAAAGGTGATATAGAGAATATAGGAAATGGAAAATGGGAAGATGATCATAAGAATAAAGTTGAAGATGGAATTAAATTATTATTAAATAAAGAGGTAGATGTAGTATTTGCTGTACTTCATGGTATGTATGGTGAGGATGGAACTATTCAGGGTCTATGTAAATTAATGAAATTACCATGTGTAGGTCCTTCAGTTATGAGTTCAGCTGTATGCATGGATAAGGTTTATACGAAATATCTTTTAGAACATGAAGGCATAAAACAAGCAGCATACGTAGTGGTAAATGCCTTTGATTATGGAAAAAGTAGTGAGAAATTTATAAATGAAATTGAAGATAAGTTGGGATATCCTTGTTTTGTAAAACCAGCAAATAGTGGATCTTCTGTAGGAATAACTAAAGCCCATAATAGAGATAGTCTTAAAAATGGATTAATAGAGGCCTTAAAACATGATAGAAAGATTCTTGTAGAGGAAGGACTAAATGCTAGAGAAATTGAAGTTGCAGTACTTGGTAATGATGATGCTAAAGCATCCATTCCAGGAGAGATAATTCCGGCTAAGGAATTTTATGATTATGAAGCTAAGTATGCCAATGCAGAATCTAAACTTCTAATTCCAGCTAATTTAGATGAAGAAGAAATGGATAATATAAGAAAGTTATCTGTTAAGATTTATAAAAAATTGGATTGTGCAGGTATGGCTAGAGTAGACTTCTTAGTAGATAAGGAAAGCGGAGAAGTATATCTAAATGAAGTAAATACTATACCGGGATTTACAAGTATAAGTATGTATCCTAAAATGTGGGAGGCTACTGGATTATCGTATAGTAATCTTATAGATGAGTTAATTGAACTTGCAATTGAGAGAGGTTAGTAAATTAAAATTATTATTAGCCATTACTTTCAAGTTGATAGTAATAAAATAAAATAGTAAAATTATTGTATGTCTTATTTTAAATAGTTATATAAGTTAATGTGATACAAATAGATTAATATACTATAGATTAGAGTAAAAGATACAGAATAAAGAATACTAGGAGAGTTAGGTGGAGAAAAAATGACAAGAGCATTGGCTATGGTTTCAGGTGGTTTAGATAGTATTCTTGCAGCAAAGTTAATTAAGGATCAAGGAATTGATGTTATTGGAATATGTTTTAAATCTTATTTCTTTAACGAAGAAAATGCAAGAAGAATGGTAAAACAGGTAGATATTCCTTTAGAGGTAGTAGACTTTAAGGAAGAACATTTTAAGATGGTTAAGAATCCTAAAAATGGATATGGTAAAAATATGAATCCGTGTATTGATTGTCATGCTATGATGATGAAGTATTGTGGAGAGCTTTTAGAAAAATTAAATGCAGATTTTATTATTACTGGAGAGGTTTTAAATCAAAGACCTATGTCTCAAAATAGAAGTGCATTAGACAAAGTTAAGAATGAAAGTGGGATAGGAAGTAAAATTCTTCGTCCTCTTTGTGCTAAAAATCTTAAGCCTACAGAGATGGAAGAGAATGGACTTGTAGATAGAGAAAGACTTTTAAATATTCAAGGTAGAGGAAGAAAGGTTCAAATGGAACTTGCTGAAGAGTGGGGTATAAAGGAATATCCGTCACCAGCAGGGGGATGTAAGTTAACAGAGCCAAACTATTCTGTTAGACTAAAAGAACTTTTATCTCATAATCCAAATCCAGCAGAAAGAGAGCTTGAATTACTTAGAATAGGTCGTCATTTTAGAGTTACACCTAACGCTAAGGTTATATCTACAAGAACTCAAGAAGAAGGAGAAATGATTAAAGGTCTTCTTAAAGAAGGGGATACAATACTGTTAGTTCAGGACTTCAATGGTTCCATGATAATAATTGTAGGAGAAGCCACAGGAGAAGTAATATCTGTTGCGGCTAAGATTGCTATAAGATATAGTAAAGGTAAGGATGAACCAAAGGCGACAGTTAGATATTCAGAGTTTGGAAGTAAAGAACATAGTACTATAGAAGAGACTTGTGCAACTGACGAGGAAATAAATTCTTATCTTATATAGAAAAGTTTTTAGTAAAATAAGTTAAGATAGCTTATTATTTTTCAAGAGTTTATATTAATCTTAGAGCTTAAATATATTTTAAATAAGATTCTAAGGAAGAATAGAGGGAAGTATTATGGATAAGGATGCTATAATTAGAGTAAGTAGTATACAGAATAATGATGAGGATGAATGCATTGAAATTGTTAGTCCAGGGTCATTTTTAAAAGAAGATGATGAGTATGTTGTTACTTATGAGGAAACGGAACTTTCAGGTTTAGGGGATACATTAACTACTTTTAGAATAGGAAAAAATTATTTTAATCTTATAAGAGAAGGCGACGTAAATACTAATATGGAGTTTAAAAATGGGAGTAGTTCGTCTATTCTTTATAATACTCCTCATGGTGGATTATCTATTAGAATTAAAACTAATGATGTAAACATAGATATAAATGAAGCTGGTGGAAAAGTAAAAGTTGACTATGATGTGATAATAGCCAAGGACCAAATTATTAATACTAAGCTTGTAGCTACCATAAATGTTAAATAAATATAAATATATTTTACTTAGAGGCTATGCAGAATTATATAATGCATAGCTTCTATTATAAAAGGGGTTGTAAATTTTGTATAGCTTTGAAGATATAATTGGAAATAGTAGAGAAATAAAAAAAGTTAAGGAATTAGCTATGAAGGTATGTAATTCAAAATCTCCAATTTTTGTTTACGGTGATACTGGTACAGGAAAAGAATTAATAGTACAAGCTATACATAATAGTTCTATAAGAAGAAAAAAGCCTTTTATAGCACAGAACTGTGCTGCGATTCCAGATAACTTATTAGAGAGTATTTTCTTCGGAGTAGGAAAAGGTGGTTTTACTGGAGCTATAGAGTCAGAAGGTCTATTTGATGCAGCTAATGGTGGTACTTTGTATTTAGATGAGTTAAATTCTATGAATATAGTTTTCCAAAGTAAGTTCTTAAGGGTTCTTCAAGAAGGTGAATTTAGAAGAATTGGTGAAACTAACACTAGAAAAACAGATATAAGGATAATAGCATCGGTAAATGAGGATCCTGATTTTTTAGTTAAGAGTAATAAATTGAGAAAGGATTTATATTATAGACTTAATGTTATAAGAATTAATATGCCTGAATTAAATGCAAGAAAAGAAGATATACCTTTACTTGTATCAATATTTATAGAAAAGCACAATAAAAGATTAGGTACTAGTGTTAGTGGAATAGATAGTTATGCATTAGAAGTTTTAATGAAAAAAGACTATGATGGGAATATAAGAGAGTTAGAACATATAATCGAAGGCGCTTTAAATTGTAAAAGACATGGGATCATTGAAATGTCTGATTTGCAATTGGGAAACACTATTGAGAGTTTATCTCTTAAGGAAAAGCTTGAAGATATGGAAAGTAAATATATAAAGGAAGCGTTAATTATTTATAGCAATAATGTAAGTAAAGCAAGTAAATTTCTTAATATACCAAGGCAAACACTTCAATATAAAATTGCTAAGTATAATATAATGGATTTAATAGATAATTATAAGTAGTTTAAGATCATAATAGATTACTTAGATATTTTAAACCTGTATATATATAGATATATTTGGTTAAAATTATAATTAATAGGTTAGAATTTTGCGATATAAATCAGATTATTTATTGACGTTAGAATAAATATTTTTACTTGTTAGATAGATTTTTTAAAAATATGGTGTATACTTATATAGTAAAATCTAAACTACAACAAATTTAATTATATATGTAATTATATCAATAGATTTAATAAACAATATAAATAAAAAGTTTAATACATTTTAAAAGAAAGCTTCAAACTTCTATCATTTATAAACAATAACAACTTATATTGAACATATAAACATTATTCCCCAAAGTTACATTTAAATGAAATATACAATTAGGAGGTGATCCTTTGAATAGTGAAGATTTACATAGCATGAGTGTTATAGAATTAAAGAGTATTGCAAAGGAATTAGGAATAAAAAATGTTACTAGGTTTAAAAAGAGTGAATTAATTGAAGAAATTAAAAGAGTATTTTTAAAATCTAATGAGACTAAAAATGAAGAAGACCATTATAAGGATGATGAAAAAACGCAACCTGCTCAAATAAAAAAAGAAGGTATAATTCTTAAGGAGAAACTTACTAAGAAAGAAGTAGTAGAAGATAATAGCATTAATAGAGATACTAGTAATGGTTTAGAAAATGAAGAATCAAAGGAGACTAAGGAAGTTGTAGTGGAAGAAAAGATTGATAGTATAGAAGAAAAACGTGAAAGATTAAAGAGTTTGATAAGCGAATCTGAAACATCTAAAGGTGTATTTGAATTAAGTGATAATGCTAATTTTGGATTGCTTAGAATGAATAACTATTTAAGTGGAAATAATGATATATATGTTTCAATATCTCAAGTTAGAAGATTTAATCTTAAGACTGGTGATGAAGTAGAAGGTAAGGTAAGAAGTTCTAAAGAAGGGGAAAAATATCAAGCTCTTCTACAAGTAACAAAAATAAATGGTGAAAATCCAGAGAAAGCTGTTGGCAGAACATCTTTTGAGAGACTAACCCCTATATATCCTACAGAGAGATTAAAGTTAGAAACTGAGGATTCAAAAGATTTATCAACAAGATTAATGGACATATTATCACCTATAGGAAAAGGGCAAAGAGGTGTAATAGTTGCTCCACCTAAAGCGGGAAAAACTTCTATCTTAAAGAAAATTGCTCATAGTATAGCAGTGAATCATCCAGAAGTTAAGGTTATAGTACTTCTTATTGATGAAAGACCAGAAGAGGTTACAGATATGCAGAGGTCTATAAAAGGTGATGTAATATATTCAACCTTTGATGAAGAGCCAGAGCATCATGCTAAGGTTGCTTATATGGTACTTGAAAGAGCAAAGAGGATGGTAGAACAAGGACAAGATGTAATAATTCTTTTAGATAGTTTAACTAGATTAGCTAGAGCTTACAACTTAACAATAACTAGAACAGGTAGAACTCTATCAGGTGGATTAGATACAGGAGCTTTACTTATGCCTAAAAAGTTTTTTGGTGCAGCTAGAAATGTTGAGGAAGGCGGAAGTTTAACAATTCTTGCTACGGCCCTGGTTGAAACTGGAAGTAGAATGGACGATATGATTTTTGAAGAGTTTAAGGGTACAGGTAATATGGAAGTACACCTTGATAGACAACTACAAGAACGTAGAATATTCCCAGCGATAGATATATATAAGTCAGGAACTCGTAGAGAAGATCTGCTTCTTACAAAATCACAACTTGAAGTTAGCTATAACATAAGAAAGATTATGTATAAAACAGGAAATCCTCAAGCAGTTACTGAAAAACTTATAGGAATCTTATCAAAAACTGACAATAATGAAGAATTTTTTGAAATTGTATCTAAAAATCAAGACATATTAAAATAAATTATATTCAAAAGCCATAGGTGGTGTTTATACCTATGGTTTTTGAATATAAAAAAATAGGAGAAGTAACCTTCTCCTACATAAAAATATATATGATTATTCGCTTTTAAGGTTGAATTTTTTCATAAACTTGTCAACTCTTCCACCAACGTCAACATTCTTTTGCTTACCTGTAAAGAATGGATGACATTTTGAACAAATATCAACTTTTAATTCTGACTTAACAGAACCTGTTACAAAAGTATTTCCACAAGCACACTTAACTACAGCTTCATCGTTATAGTTTGGATGTATTCCTTCTTGCATTTCATTTCACCTCTTTCGATATAACATACATACCCGTATTATCAACTACTAGATTATAACATAGAGATAGTATAAGGTCAATATGATTATTAATTGTATTATATATTATTAGTATATAAGAAATATATATTTTTGAAAATGTACTCATAATATTAATTTGATTAATGAAGTTTTTTCTACTAAAATAATATTATATGATTAATCAATTGACTTTGGAGGAATATTACTATGAGTAAACTGTATTTTAGATATGGAGCAATGAATTGTGGAAAGTCTACAAACCTTCTTCAAGTAGCTTATAATTATGAAGAAAGAGGAATGAAAGTAATAATAATTAAACCCAATACTGATACAAAGGGAGGAAATAAAATTGTATCTAGACTTGGAGTTACAAAGGAAGTAGATTTAAGTTTTGCTGAAGGCGAGAATATTTTTACTACCGTAGAAGAGTATATAAAGAAAAATGGACAAATTCACTGCATACTAGCAGACGAGGTTCAGTTTTTTACAAAAAATCAAGTTGATGAAATGTTTATGATAGCTGTTAAATTAAATATACCAGTGATATGTTATGGGTTAAGAACAGATTTTCAGATGGAAGGTTTTGAAGGTAGTGAAAGACTTTTGCTAATAAGTCATAGTTTGGAGGAACTCAAAACAATTTGTAAATGTGGTAAAAAAGCTATACTAAATGGAAGAAAGATTAATGGTAAATTTGTCTTTGAAGGTAATCAAGTTGCTATTGATAATGAAGATAATGTAGAGTACGAGTCTCTTTGTGCAGAATGTTATATTAAGTATGAAGAGGAAGCATCAAGTGGTAAATAGCAACTAAGATAATAGGATACTTATATTAAGATAATATTATGAAGTTAGAAATAATGAGTAGAAGGCAGGTGTTAGAATGGAAAAGAAGACAACGGTCGGGGGACAGGCAGTTATAGAGGGTGTAATGATGAGAGGTTCTAAGGGACTCGCTACTGCTGTAAGGCTTCCTAATGGTAGTATTGAAGTGAAAAAAGAAACAAGTGAAAGTTTGACTAAGAAAAATAAATTTTTAGGGTTTCCTATAATTAGAGGATTTGTATCCCTTATAGAATCTTTAGTTATAGGTATAAAAAGCTTAGAATATTCGGCTTCTTTCTTTGAAGATGAGGAGGAGGAAGAATCTAAATTTGATAAATGGTTTGATAAAATTTTTAAGGATAAAGGAAATAGCGTGCTTATGGGCATATCATTAGTTCTTTCCATAGGTTTTTCTATATTACTATTTTTTATTTTACCAACGGCCTTAACTAGTTTGGTGAAAAAAACAATAACATCTAATGTATTAGTTTTAAATATTATAGAAGGAATAATAAGAGTTATTATATTTATAAGCTATATATTTATTGTTGGCAAATTAGAGGACATAAAAAGAGTATATCAATATCACGGAGCTGAGCATAAAACTATATTTTGCTATGAAAGTGGTATAGAGTTAACAGCAGAAAATGCGAAGAAGTTTGAAAGACTCCATCCGAGATGTGGAACTAATTTTTTATTTTTAGTTATGGTAATTAGTATAATTATATTTTCATTCACAGGATGGCAATCCATTGGTCAAAGAGTGATTTCAAGGGTATTGTTACTACCAATAGTATCTGGAGTAACCTATGAGGTTATAAAATGGCTAGGAAAGAGTGATAGTAAAATATCAAAAATCATTGCATGGCCAGGGCTACTTTTGCAAAAGATAACAACACAAGAACCAGATGAATCTATGCTAGAAGTTGCAATAACTTCATTAAAGGCGGCAGAGGGTTTAGAATGAATTATAGTGAATGAGGAATAATATGAATATAAACGAAGCGTTAATAAAAGCATATAATATATTGAAAAATAGTGATATTGAATCATACATAATAGATGCACAGCTTCTATTATGTATGGTTTTAAATGTAGAAAAACTGTATATAATTATGAACAGGTCAGAAATATTAACTTTAGATAAAGAGCAAGAGTTTTTTGAACTTGTAGATTTAAGAAGTCAAAAAAAACCTATGGCATATATTCTAGGGAAAGTTGAGTTTATGGGTATTAACTTTTACGTAGAAGAGGGAGTTTTGATACCAAGACCTGATACAGAAATTTTAGTAGAAGAGTGTATTTCTATAATAAAGAGAAATAGTATAAATGATATATGTGATATGTGCTGTGGAAGTGGAGCTATTGGAATTTTCATAGGACATTATGTAGAAAATAGCAAAGTGTGGTTATATGACATAAGTGATATAGCGTTAAGTGTAACTAAAAAAAATATTTCAAATTTAAATTTAGGAGAAAAGACCAATGTAAATAAAAGTGATTTATTTCAATTACCAATAAGAGAAGGTTTAAAGTTTAATATGATAGTATCAAATCCACCATATATTAGGGATGAAGTAATTCCTACACTTATGGAAGATGTTAAAGACTATGAACCGCATCTAGCTCTTTCAGGAGGTCAAGATGGGCTTGAGTTCTATAGAAGAATATGCAAAGAAGGAAGAGATGTATTGTCTCCTGGTGGATATTTATGCTTTGAAATAGGTAATGATCAGGAAATGGAAGTAAAATCTATTATGAAAAATGAAGGATTTGTTGATATATATAGTTTAAGGGATTTGAGTGGAAATTACCGCGTTGTCATTGGAAAGTTACCATAAATCATATTTTTATGATATAATGGAATGATGTAAAAAATTAAGATTTATGATTAAATTACGGAGAGTGTTAATATATGTTAGAGAGATTAGATTTTTTAGAGAACAAATATGATGAATTATCAAATAAAATTAGTGATCCTAGTATTATGGCTAACCAAAAGGAGTGGCAAAAGCTTTGTAAAGAGCATGCAGAGTTAGAGATAATAGTAGGAAAGTATAGAGAGTACAGAGATGCTGAAAATGCATTAGTTGAAAATAAAGAAATGCTAAATGAAGAATCAGATAGAGAAATGAGAGAGATGATTCAAGAAGATATAAAGACATTAACGGAGCAATGTGAGCGTGCTAAGGAAGAAATAAGAATATTATTGCTACCTAAAGACCCTAATGATGATAAAAACGTATTTATAGAAATAAGAGGTGGAGCTGGCGGAGATGAAGCAGCTTTATTTGCAGCCAATTTATTTAGAATGTATACAAGATATGCAGAGCGTAACAGATGGAAAGTAGAAATAATGAGTGCTAATGAAACTGATATCGGTGGATTTAAAGAAGTAGTATTCATGGTTAAAGGTGATAAGGCTTATAGTAAATTAAAATATGAAAGTGGAGTGCATAGAGTTCAAAGGGTACCTGACACGGAATCAAGTGGTAGAATCCATACATCTACAGCCACTGTTGCAGTACTTCCAGAAGTTGAAGAAGTAGATATCGACATAAATATGAATGATATAAAAATAGACGTATTTAGAGCTTCAGGAAATGGTGGACAGTGCGTTAATACAACAGATTCAGCAGTAAGAATGACTCACTTACCAACAGGACTTGTAGTTTCATGCCAAGATGAAAAATCACAGCTTAAAAACAAGGAAAAGGCTATGAAAATATTAAGAGCTAGACTATATGAAGCAGCAGAAGCAGAAAGAGCTAAAGGAATTGCTGATGACAGAAAGAGTCAAGTTGGAACTGGAGATAGAAGTGAACGAATTAGAACTTATAACTATCCTCAAGGAAGGGTTTCAGATCATAGAATAGGATTAACTCTTTATAAGCTTGAAGCTTTCCTAGATGGAGATATAGATGAAATGTTAGATGGTTTAATAACTACTGACCAAGCTGAAAAAATGAAGGCAATGGGAAATGGTATTTAGGTGTTAAATTTTGTAAGGTGGAGGATTACTTGATGGATATAGATAAAGTCCTAAAGAAGCAAAGAAAATCTTACAAAAGGTTTATGCTATCTATGGGCTTTATTTTTATAATATTGCCTATAGTATTGCTTATAGCTAAACAAATAAATATATTCTTTATAATATATCTTTGTGTTATTGAAAGTTTAATATTATTTTCTGTGCTTATGAGATACAATGAGGAATATTTAAAGTTTCAATTATATGAGGATAAAATACTAATATCTATTTTAGGTGGTAGGATAAAATATAAGATTCACTATAGCAAGGTAGCAATTATTCATACAATACCTCAAGAAAGGTACTTTGATATATTGATAATAACAAAGTCTAAGTTTAGAAATAAGAGGTTGAGGCTTGTTACAGATAAAGTGATAGAGAGATTCCAAGGTATAGGCAAATATTATATTAAAGTAAAAATGCCTAATGATGGTGATTACTATTACTTTGTAGTAAAAAGAGGTGGGGTAAAGAAATATATCCTATTAGATCTTCTTTTTAAGTATTGTGTAACTGCAGTTTTTACTGAAAATTCTATAGTAAATATAAAAGAATATAGAAAACAGAATAAAACATAGGATTTATAAATATATTTTACTATCAATAATTTTCAAGGAGGAATTATGAATAGTACTATATTTATAATAGGAATTTTTTCTGCTGTAGTATCTTTAATTGGAACTATGGTTGGTGCATTAATTGGGGTATCCTTAAAAAATCCTACTGAAAAGTTATTAGGAATCTTATTAGCGGTTGCCACAGGTATAATTATATCTATAATTTTCTTAGAACTTATACCAGAATCAATTGACAAAATAGGCTTTATTAGAAGTCTCATAATTATAATTATTGGGATAATAGTTATATATTTTATAGATTGTTTAATTAAAGTAAGTAGCCACAGTAATGATAAAAATCCAAGCATGATAAATCATACAAAGGTTGCAATATTAATGGCTTTAGGGCTAATGATGCACAACTTTCCAGAAGGTATTATAATGGGTTTTGGATTTATTAAAGGTTCAGGATTAGGGATAAAGATGAGTGTATTAATATCTATTCATGATATACCAGAAGGAATTGCCATGGCTACGCCATTAATAGCTGCCGGTAAGAAGCCATCTAAAATTTTATGGTATAGTTTTTTAGTAGCATTTCCAACTGTTATAGGAGCTTGGATAGGGATGTTAATAAATTCTATATCATCTGCATTTTTAGGTTATAGCATTGCATTTGCCAGTGGAATTATGCTTTATGTAGCTTTTGGGCAGATGCTTCCAGAAAGTAATGAATTGCATAGTAGTTATACAAATGCAATGTGGATTATATTTGGAATCATATTTGGGTTTGTAATGATAAATTTATTTTAATGGATTGTTGAAGTGGGTGTTAATAGGTATGAAAACAAAAGTTGTGATGTTAAGTGAGAAAACTCCAGATGAAAATGTAATAAAGGAAGCAGGAAAAGTTATAAAAGATGGTGGACTTGTAGCTTTCCCTACTGAAACTGTATATGGATTAGGTGCTAATGCACTAGATAGTGAAGCAGTAGCTAAAATTTTTATGGCTAAGGGCAGGCCGCAGGATAATCCTCTAATAATTCATGTAGGTGATCATAATATAGAGCCATATGTTAAAAATATACCAACTGTAGCAAGAAGAATAATAGAAGAGTTTTGGCCGGGACCTATAACTATAATACTTGAGAAGACTGAGTTAGTTCCAGAGGTTACTAGCGCAAAATTATCTACTGTAGGAATTAGAATGCCACAAAACAACATTGCTATAAGTTTGATAAAAGCCTCTGGAGTACCTATAGCAGCACCTTCAGCTAATATATCTGGTAGACCTAGTCCTACAGATATGAAAAGTTGTGTTGAAGATTTAGATGGAAAGGTAGACTATATATTAGGAGGTGAAAATAGTATTGTAGGCGTAGAATCAACTATAGTAGATTGTACAGTTTCTCCTATATGTATATTAAGACCTGGAGCTATAACTTTAGAGATGTTAAGGGAAATAGATAATCAGGTTTATATTGATCCATCTATATTATCAAAACCTACAGAAGATTTTAAACCTAAGGCACCGGGGATGAAATATAGACATTATGCACCTAAGGCTCCAGTGAAGATAGTAGATGGTGATATAGATAAAGTTGTTGCAAAAATTAATGAAATAGTATTAAATTATATTGAACAAAATAAAAAGGTTGGAATTATTGCAACTGATGAAACAAAATCTCTATACAATAAAGGGGCTGTTGTTTCAATTGGATCAAGATGTGATATAGAAGATGTAGGTAAAAATTTATTTAGAGTTTTAAGAAGTTTTGATAGTTTAGATATTGATATAATTCTTTGTGAAGCTTTTGAAGAGAGTGGAGTAGGTACTGCTGTAATGAATAGACTTAAAAAAAGTGCAGGCTTTAACATATTAAAAATATAATTGGAGGGAAAAGTATGAAGATAGCAATAGGTAGTGATCATGGTGGTTTAAGATTGAAAAAAGAAGTAATTAAACACTTAGAGAAAAAGAACATAGAAGTAAAGGATTATGGTACATACACAGAAGATTCTTGTGATTATCCAGAGTTTGCTGAAAAAGTGGCTGAAGCAGTAGTGGCTAAAGAGTATGATTATGGAATTTTAATATGTGGTACAGGAATTGGAATAAGTATATCTGCTAATAAAATACCAGGAATAAGAGCAGCACTATGTAGTGATACCTTTAGTGCACATGCAACTAGAGAACATAATAATGCCAATATATTAGCAATGGGAGAAAGGGTTGTAGGGACAGGACTTGCTTTAGATATAGTTGATGCATTTCTTGGTTCAACCTTTGAAGGTGGAAGACACGAGAATAGGGTTAACAAGATAATGGAAATAGAAAAAAAATATAATAAATAATATTAGGAGGATAAGGAACATATGAGTAAAGTTACACAAATTGACCATCCATTAATACTACATAAATTAGCATTCATGAGAGATGTAAATACGGGGTCTAAGGATTTTAGAGAATTAGTAGAGGAAGTTGCTATGCTTATGGCTTATGAAGTTACTAGAGATATGCAACTAGAAGAAGTTGAAATTGAAACTCCTATAGGAATTACAAAATGCAAAGTTCTTGCAGGAAAGAAAATGGCAATAGTACCTATATTAAGAGCAGGGCTTGGAATGGTTGATGGAATGCTTAAGCTTATACCAGCAGCTAAAGTTGGACATATAGGTATGTATAGAGATGAGGAAACTTTAATGCCAGTAGAATACTTCTGTAAGTTACCTCAGGATATAGAAGATAGAGATATTATAGTAACTGACCCAATGCTTGCAACTGGAGGATCAGCTATAGATGCTATAAATGCGCTTAAGAAAAGAGGAGCTAAAAATATAAGACTTATGTGTCTTGTTGGTGCTCCAGAAGGAATAAAAGCTGTCATGGAAGCACATCCAGATGTAGACATATATTTAGCTTCAATAGATGAAAAATTAAATGAACATGGATATATTGTTCCAGGATTAGGTGATGCTGGAGATCGTTTATTCGGAACTAAATAGTATATTATTTGATTTGTAACATAACCCTGATTAGATTTAGATACCTAGTCAGGGTATTTTCTATGAAAGACATTATTATGAATATATTAGATTGTATATGAAAAAAGAGCCCTAGCTAATGCTAGAGCTCTATATAATTTAGGCAAATTCCATTATACTGGGGGAATGGGGGTTATTTACCAAAATATCTTTGTAATAAACCGTTAAAAGCAGCACCGTGTCTAGCTTCATCTTTACACATTTCATGAACTGTGTCATGGATTGCATCTAAGTTTAATTTTTTAGCTAATGTAGCAAGGTCTTTTTTACCTTGGCAAGCACCATGCTCAGCATCAACTCTCATTTGTAAATTAGTTTTTGTATCTGCTACAACTACTTCTCCTAATAATTCAGCAAATTTAGCTGCGTGCTCAGCTTCTTCAAAAGCTATTCTTTTATAAGCTTCAGCTACCTCAGGGTATCCTTCTCTGTCTGCTTGACGACTCATTGCTAAGTACATTCCAACTTCTGTACATTCTCCAGTAAAGTTAGCTCTTAATCCTTCGATTACTTCTTGATCAACTTCTGCTGCAATTCCAATTCTATGCTCATCAGCCCAAGTAAGGTTTCCTTCTGATTTTTCTATAAATTTATCAGCACCTGCCTTACATACTGGACAAAATTCTGGAGCTGAATCTCCCTCGTGAATATAACCACAAACTGTACATACAAATTTTTTCATAAATATTTCCTCCTTAAATCTTCTTATTATATTAATTTTTGTTTTAATTTTTCTTGCTGTATTTATCTTATGAACTTATTATATACTATTAAATAATAATTATCAAGAGAAAATTATTATTTTTTATTATTTTTTTTAAGTAATAAAAAATACTATAAAATTATTATATTACTTAATAAAATTAAAGTCATGGTATGTACAGTATTTTAATATAAAGTTCAAACTTTTCTAAGGCATAGGAATTATTAATATATATTTAAGGTATGTTATTGGATAAAAAATACTTAGTAATAAAAATGAAAGATATATGATACATGTAACTTAAAAGTTTTTAATTAAATTAGGTATAGAAAAGATAGGAATAAGATACACTAAAAACAATTATAGAAGAATAAATATAGAAAATTTATTATGTAATAGTGCTTATATAGGGTTATATATCTTTAATTAGTTAGAATTTTGAATGGATTAATATTCATTTAATCAATATTGAGTAATGTTGTACTAACTAGCTAATTTTGTTATAATTATAATGAATAAAAATTTGTATATTATGAATATACATTTATACATTTTGTGGATAAAAATTGTATTTAAAGGGCTTTAGTAGAATTATTATCATCTACTAAGGCTTATTTTGCTAAGAACTCTTTTAATTAAGAAGAAAATTGATATTTTAAATTCTTTTGACTCCTTATTGTAAATTTTCAGTTTTGACAGACAAATGAATAAAAGTTTTTCAACTTACTCCTTTTATTGTAAAACCTCAAAAAATGTAGTAAAGCAGAGATAACTTGTACTATTATTGAATATCTATCTGTTTAGGAGTAATTTGACCTAATTCGGTGAAAATTTAGGTTTTAGAAGATTTCACTGTAGATGTATAATATCATATATGCAAAAGCGAGGTGGTCCAATTTAATGAATAAAGAATGCTTAGATATTATTAAGATTGTTGGTTTATTTGATTCTATCATAGGAATTATAGTTTCATTAATTTTAATGTTCTTTTTCAGCTGGATATCATGGTTTTTTTTATTGGGTATAGTTTGTAGTTTGGTGAATTTTATTATTAATTCATTTACAACTGAGACTATTATAATGAAGGATAAGAGATTTAAAGCCCTATTAATATTATTGTCTTATACAGTTAGAATTGGACTTGTATGTGGAATATCTCTCGCTATCATTAAAGAAAGTGAGGTGAGCTTTTTTATTTTTATTGCAGGATATACGGCTCAGCTATTAGCTGTGTTATGCTATGGATTTAGCTTAAAGAGCCAGGAAGGAGTGTGATGTTATGGAGGAGATGGCACCTTTGTTTGCACTTAATCTATTTGGGTATGAATATCAAGTTACGTCTGCATTATTTATCCAATGGGTAGTCATTGCAATTGCATTGGTTTTATCTATTCTATATAGTAGAAAAGTTAAAAGAGTTCCAGGGAAGATACAAAGTGTTGTAGAAATGGGAATAGAATTTTTATCTAACGTAGTTAAAGACAATATGGGGCCAGGGGCAAGTGCCTTTATTCCTTACATTGGATCCTTAGGAATTTATTTATTTTTATTAAATATGGTAGGGCTATTTGGAATAAAACCGCCTACTTCAGATTACAGTGTAACTTTGGGAATTGCACTTACAACTTTTTTTGTGATTCAGGGGTATACTATAAAGAAGCTAGGACTTTCGGGTTATTTCAAAGGATATGCATCTCCTGTGCCATTATTGTTACCAATAAATATAATGGAGAGATTTATGCTTCCAATATCATTAAGTCTGAGACTTTTTGGAAATATATTTGCGGCAACAATGATCATGGAACTTTTGTATGGTGCTCTTACAGGAATAAACTTTATTGCTGCAATAGGTTTACCGATACCGTTCCATTTCTATTTTGATATATTTGATGGGACTATACAAATGATTATTTTTGTAATGTTAACAATGATTAATATTAAAATCACAGCGGAACACTAAAGTTTAAAATTTAATTTTATCTAAATACTAGTATAAATAATTAAGATTTAATTATTATAAGTATATATAATATTTACGTTTAAGGAGGAATTACAAATGGATTCAGCAGCTTTTATAGCAGGTATGTCAGCATTAGGAGCAGGTATAGCAGCTCTTGCAGTTATAGGTGGAGGATTAGGAACAGGAAATGCTACTGGTAAAGCAGTAGAAAGTATAGCTAAACAACCAGAAGCGAGCAGTAAAATAATGAGTGCTTTAATAGTAGGGGGAGCTCTATCAGAAGCTACAGCTATATATGGATTTTTACTTGGATTATTATTAATATTATTCGGAGTAAAAGGCTAATATCTTAGTAAAAAATATTGAGAAGGAGGGTGAGATTCCATATCTTAATTAATTAATATTTTTAATAGTATCAGGCATTAAGCTTGTTTAAATTTTATTATATTAATAATTAATGAAATAGGATGGAATGAATTTTATGAATATTGATTTAGGTATTATAATACCATCAACCATCAATTTCTTTATATTTTATTTAATACTAAGAAAGTTTGTATTTAATAAAACTTTGGCAGTTATCAATTCTAGAAAAGAAGAAGTAGAAAGTGCTTTTAAAAAGGCTAGAGATGAAGAAGAAAGAGCAGAATTATTAAAGCAAAAATACGATGAAGATGTTGTAAAATATAGAAATGATGGCTTGAAATTAGTAGAGAGTTATAAGCAAAAGGCTGATAAGATCTATGCTGAGGTAATTGAAGATTCACAAAGAGAAGCAGTTAACGTAAAAGAACGAGCTGCTAAGGAAATCAAAAGAGAAAGAGAAAAGGCTAGTAAAGAGATTAAACAAGAGATTATAGACCTATCAATGAAACTTGCAGAGAAGACTTTAGAGAAAGAAATCGATGAAGAAAATCATAGAGAATTAATTGATAAGTTTATAACTAAGGTAGGTATTTAAAAATGTATGAATTTTTAGATAGGAGATATGCTCTAGCACTTTATGAAACGTGTAAAGAAGCAGGTAATGTAGAAACTGTTTTAGAAGAATTAGGTGAAATAGTTGAGGAACTAGATAATAATGAAGGACTTAAAAAAATTATTAGAAATCCTCAAATTAATAAGCATAATAAAAAGAGAATATTTGAAGAGTTATTTAAGGGTAAGATAGAGGATGAACTTTTAAGTTTTTTACTATTACTTATAGATAAGGGAAGAATTCTATATTTAAAAGAAAAGTATGTTCAATTTAAAATAATTTACCTTAAAAATAATAATACTGTTGTAGCTAAAATTAAGTCTGTAATTCCATTAAATGATACAGAGAGAGAAGCTATCAAAAATAAATTAGAAAAACACTATGAAAAGAACATAATAATAGAAGAAGAAATAGATAGAACTCTCATAGGTGGATTACTCATCAATGTAGGAGATGAGACAATTGATGGAACTATTAAGACTAAACTTATGGACCTTAAGAATATATCAGAAGGTAATGTAAGTAGATATAACTTTAATGAGCTTAATAAACAATTATTAGCAGATGTTATAACAAACAAACCTCTAAATGAAGAGGAACTAAAAAAAATAAGAGGCTGGTTAATGGAATTTTATGATAGGGAAATCATTATAGATAACATAGTAGATGAGTCCTATAAGGATGGTATTAAAGTTATCATAGGTGAAGATGTAACTACAAAAGCTACAATTGATGAGATAGTTAATAGTGAGGGAACTAAGATAAAAAGAGTAAGGCCAGAAGATTGTATTATAGATTTAGAGGAAAAGGGTAAGATACTTAATGCTACAGTTAGAACGGTAATTCCGCTAACTGAAAAAGAAAGAATTAAGTTAATAGAGGGACTCGAAAGGTTCTATGATAGGAAAATAGTAATCCATGAAGAGATAGACGATAGTATAGTTGGTGGAGTATTAGTTAAAATAGGAAATGATATTACTGATGGAACATTAAAAAGTAAGCTTAGATATGTTACAAATGACATGGAGTAGAAGCTTTAAATCGTGGTAAGAATAGAGGTGGAATCATGCATATTAAACCAGGTGAGATAACGTCTATTATAAAAAGAGAATTAGATAGATATGAAAGTCATATTAACACTATAGATTCTGGAACCATCATTCAAATTGGAGATGGTATAGCTAGAATTTATGGATTAGATAATTGTTTAGGAGGTGAGCTACTAGAGTTCCCTAATAATGTATATGGAATTGCCCTAAACTTAGAGCAAGATAACGTTGGATGTGTATTATTAGGTTCCGAAGAAGGGATAAGAGAAGGAGATATAGTAAAAAGAACAGGTAGAGTTGTAGAAGTACCTGTTGGAGAAGCTCTTGTAGGAAGAGTTGTAGATTCTCTAGGAAATCCTATCGATGGTGACGGAGCGATAGTAGCTTCAGAGTATAGGGCTGTAGAAATAGAAGCTCCAGGGGTTATAGAAAGACAATCAGTAAAAAGTCCTATGCAAACAGGAATTAAAGCTATAGATTCTATGATTCCAATTGGAAAAGGTCAAAGAGAGCTAATTGTAGGAGATAGACAGACAGGTAAAAGTGCAATAGCTATAGATGCTATCATAAACCAAAAGGGTAAGAATGTAACTTGTGTTTATGTAGCTATAGGTCAAAAGCAATCAACTGTTGCTAATATAGTTAATACACTAAAAGCAGAAGGTGCTATGGACTATACAATAGTTGTAGCTGCAACAGCATCACAATCTGCATCACTTCAATATTTAGCACCTTTTGCTGGATGTTCAATGGCTGAATATTTCATGTATAAAGGTGGAGACGCTCTTATAGTATATGATGATTTGTCTAAGCATGCTGTTGCTTATAGAACCATGTCATTATTACTTCGTAGACCACCAGGAAGAGAAGCTTATCCAGGAGATGTATTCTATCTTCACTCAAGACTTTTAGAAAGAGCTGCAAAGCTTTCTGACAGCTTAGGAGGAGGATCATTAACTGCCCTTCCTATAATAGAAACTTTAGCAGGAGATGTTACAGCATATATCCCTACAAACGTAATATCAATAACAGATGGTCAAATTTTCTTAGAAGCTGACTTATTCCATGCAGGTCAAAGGCCGGCAGTAAATGCTGGTATTTCAGTATCTAGGGTTGGAGGAAATGCGCAAATTAAAGCTATGAAGCAAGTATCATCAACTCTTAGAATAGAGCTTGCACAATATAGAGAGCTTGTAAACTTTACTCAATTCGGGTCAGATTTAGATAAGGAAACAGTTAAGAGACTTGAAAAAGGTAAGAGACTTATAGAGATATTAAAGCAAGAGCAATATGCTCCTATGGATGTAGAGAAGCAGGTAATAATAATATACTGTGGAGTAAATGATTTCTTAAGTGACGTTCCAGTTCATAAGATTAAAGCTTTTGAGAAGGAATTCTTAGAATATATATATACTCATCATAGAGATATTCCGAATGCTATAAAAGAGAAAAAAGAATTAGATTCAGAAATAAAAGAAAAACTTAATATGGCCATAGCTGAATTTAAAAAGGTATTTTTGGCTGGAATTTAGAGATATCACCTAAATTTTTAGGAGGTGACAATATGGGCGTTGCAGGATTAGTTATTTTAAAAAAGAGAATAAAATCCATAGAGAATACGAAAAAGCTTACTAAGGCTATGGCTTTAGTAGCAACATCTAAGCTAAAAAAGGTAAGAGTATCCTTATATACAAATGACACATATTTTAGAAACTATAAAGAAATTATGAATGAAATAATTCCGTCACTACCAAAGGAAAATAGATATATGCAATCTAATGGAAGTGAAAAGAAATTAATTATAGTTATAACTTCAGATATGGGGATGTGTGGTGCCTATAATAATAATGTTATAGATAAGCTTGAAGAAATAACTAAAGGCCATGAAGAAGATTATTTAATAGCAGTTATTGGTGAAAAAGGTAAAAGCTTAGTTAAAAGACATAGACTTAAAACATTAGATGAGTATAATCAAACTATTTCTGATGTACCTACATCTAGTGAAGCTAAGAGTATCTTTGAATATAGCTTCAATATGTTTAGAGAAGAAAAAGTCGGAGAGGTAATTATACTTTATACTTGGTTTAAAAATCCTATAGTAAAGGAACCTAAAGAATATAGATTACTACCTCTTGCTTTTGAAGAAAGTGAACAAGACCATATTGGTGAAGATGAATTTGATATAGAAGGGAATAAGGAAGAGCTTATAGAGTCAATAGTTCCATCCTATTGTAATGCAATGATACTTAATGCAATGATAAATTCTAAGGCTTCAGAGCAGGGAAATAGAATGGAAACAATGAATAGTGCGACTCAAAATGCAGACGACTTAATAGCTTCTTTAAGGTTAAGGTATAATAGGGTTAGACAAGGTGCTATTACTCAAGAAATTTCTGAAATTATTGGCGGAGCACAAGCACAAAGCTAATAAGTTATTATATATAACCTAAATAATTTATCTGATGTCTAGCTACTGTAACACTTCTGGCTTTTATTAAGATGGAAGTGTTACAGTGATTAGACCCTAGATAAGTTCAACTAAGCTTCAGAGGGCGATCAAACTCCATCTAAAAGCTTAGTTTCACTTGATATTATAAAAAGTATAGATAGGAGGAGTTACATTTAACTTGTATTGTAACATAGTTATATGTAGCAGATTAATATGGCACAACGTATTGGTAAGGTAGTTCAAATTATTGGACCAGTAATAGATATAAAATTTGATACAGATTCATTGCCTAACATTTATAATGCTATCCAAATAAAGATGGATGGTAGAGTTATAGTTGCTGAAGTTGAACAACATATAGGAGATGATATAGTTAGAACTATATCTATGGAGTCAACAGATGGACTTAAACGTGGAGTTAAGGCTGTAGATACAGGAAGACCTATAGAAGTACCTGTAGGAGAACAGGTACTTGGAAGACTATTTAATGTATTAGGTCAACCTAAAGATGAAAAGGGTCCTCTTGAAACTAGTAAATATTATACAATTCATAGACCAGCTCCAAGTTTTGCAGAACAATCTGTGGAACCTGAGATGTTTGAAACTGGTATAAAAGTAATAGACTTAATAGCACCATATCAAAAGGGTGGAAAGATAGGACTTTTCGGTGGTGCCGGAGTTGGTAAGACTGTACTTATACAGGAATTGATTAACAATATAGCTAAAGAACATGGTGGATTATCAGTATTTACTGGTGTAGGAGAACGTACAAGAGAAGGAAATGACTTATACAATGAAATGGTAGAGTCAGGTGTTATTAATAAAACTGCATTAGTATTTGGTCAAATGAATGAATCTCCAGGAGCTAGAATGAGGGTTGCACTTACTGGACTTACTATGTCTGAATACTTCAGAGATCAAGGTCAAGATGTATTATTATTTATAGATAATATATTTAGATTTACTCAGGCTGGTTCAGAGGTTTCTGCATTATTAGGTAGAATACCAAGTGCTGTAGGATACCAACCAACTTTAGCAACAGAGATGGGTGCATTACAAGAACGTATAACATCTACTAACAGTGGTTCAATTACTTCTGTTCAAGCAGTATATGTTCCTGCCGATGACCTTACAGACCCAGCACCAGCTACTACATTTACTCACCTTGATGCTACTACAGTTTTATCTAGATCTATAGTAGAACTTGGAATATATCCAGCTGTTGATCCTCTAGAATCAAGTTCAAGAGTACTAGACCCTAGAATTGTTGGAGAAGAACATTATGAAATAGCTACTCAAGTAAAATATATTCTTGAAAGATATAAAGAACTTCAAGATATTATAGCTATATTAGGTGTAGATGAATTATCAGATGAAGATAAAGTTCTTGTTAATAGAGCAAGAAGAGTTCAAAGATTCTTATCTCAACCTTTTACAGTAGGAGAGCAATTCACTGGATTTAAGGGTAAATATGTTCCTATAAAAGAAACGATAAGAGGATTCAAGGAAATATTAGAGGGTAAATATGATAATTTACCAGAGTCAGCATTCTTGTTTGCAGGAACAATAGATGATGTTATAGAGAAGGCTAAGGCTTTGGGCTAATACTATTTTGGATGTGATAAAATATGAAAAAGGTCTTTAAGCTTACAATAATTACTCCGGTGAGTGAGTTTTTTAAAGGAGATGCAGTTTCTTTAAACTGCGAAACCACAGAAGGAAGGTTAGGAATTCTTCCAGACCATTCTGCTATAATTGCAGGACTTGTACCAACAATAACTACCTTTGAAGATGCTGATGGAAAGAAGTACAAAGTTAATACTTCTGATGGAATCTTAAAGGTGAGAAAGAATAATGTTAGTATACTTTGTACTATAGCACAATGGGTAGAATAAGTTTTCGGTACCATATATTTCAAATATTTATATAAACTAAAAGGAGCATATTAAATGATTAATAAAGTCATTTAATATGCTCCTTTTTATTTTCTACATTTTGTTAAAATAATTTTTTTTCATGAACACATTTTTAATATTACTATATATTATTAGTATAAATAAAAATATAACTTTATTACATTATATGTAAGTATGAATAAAAAAAGTAAAATAGTTAATCATTTAATATAAGTGGATTTATTCTTATATTAAGGTGGTATATATATGAAGTTATATAGTAAGTTATTAATTATGATCATGTTCACATTAAGCATACTAACTATAAGGGATGAAACCTTTTATGGAAAGAGTAAAGAGGATATGTTTAGTGGAATTTTAAATAGTGTAAATGCTTCTACCGAGGAATATGTAGTGGAGGGTAGGTTTTATAGTCAAGAAAGTAAAGAAAATATATATGAAACTATAACTGCTAATATAGAAAAGACTATGGGACAAGTTTACCAAGAGGTTAATAATGACTTAAGTTTTAAAATAGATTATAACCATGGAGAATATGATGGAAGAATTTCAATAGCTGATTATGGTGAAGGGTATGACGTTGTACTAAGAATTTCAATTTGCAAACCTAATTTAGATATTGATGAAGAAAAAACTGTAAAAAACAAAATTAAAGAAATTTTATCCCCAATTAGTAGTAGGGTGGAATACTCACTATACGTAAAAAGTAAAATCTTAAACGGCACAATAGATGAAACAAGAGATGTGATTTTAAAGCAATTAAATTTAAATAAAGCACAAAATATTGATGAAGTAGAAATAAGTAATGGATATAGTATTATAAGCAATACAAATTTATATGATAAAGAGATAATACTAGGTGAGGAGATAGATTTTAACTGTGCTATAGTTAGATATTCCTCAGGGTGCTATTTAATAATGGGGACACCTGTAATCAGGATAACATACTAAAAAATAGCATTTTAAATGGAGGATTAACATGAGTAAGTTTTATATAAATGGAAACCGTAGATTAAAAGGGAGTGTAAACATAAGTTCAGCTAAGAATGCTGTATTACCAATACTAGTGTCCACTATACTAACAGATAGTGTATCAACCATCAATGGATCACCTATGCTAGAAGATGTATTTGTACTATGTGAGGTATTAAGGTCCCTTTCAGCAGAGGTTAATATAGATAGGAATAATAATAAAATTAATATAAATACAAAAAACTTAAAATATGAAGGTATAGATAATGACTTAGTAAGAAAAATGAGAGCATCTTTTCTAGTTATAGGTGCTATGGTAGCTAGATTTGGAAAGGCAAAAATTTCTTTGCCGGGAGGATGTAAAATAGGATCTAGACCTATAGATTTACATTTGAAGGGACTAAAAGCTTTAGGTGCAACCATTAAAGAAGAATATGGATATGTTGAAGTGGTTGCAGAACAATTAGAGGGTAATACAATTTATTTAGACTTTCCATCTGTGGGGGCTACAGAGAACTTAATGATGGCTGCAACCCTTGCTAAAGGGGATACTTATATAGAGAATGCAGCTAAGGAACCAGAGATAGTAGATTTAGCTAACTTTTTAAATAAAATGGGAGCTCAGGTTGAAGGAGCAGGAAGTGGTAAAATATGCATAAGAGGAGTAAAAAGGTTAAATGGAGTTTCATATACACCTATATTTGATAGGATAGAAGCAGGAACATTTATAATAGCAGCACCAATTACAAAGAGTAAAATAACTATAGAAGGTGTTGATGAAGAACATCTAAAGTCAGTGATAGTTAAATTACGTGAAATGGGTGTTAAGATTGATGCGCTAGGAAATAAAATTGTTGTAGATGGAGACGTAGAATTAAAACCTACAGACATTATGACTATGCCTCATCCAGGATTTCCAACAGATATGCAATCACAAATGATGACATTGCTAAGTATCACCCCAGGCAGAAGCAGTGTAACAGAGACTATATTTGAAAATAGGTTTATGCAAGTGGCAGAATTAAGAAGAATGGGTGCTAAGATTAATGTTAACGGAAGAATTGCTACAATAGAAGGTGTCAAAGAGCTTACAGGAGCAGAGGTAGTAGCACCAGATCTAAGAGCAGGAGCGGGCCTGATTTTGGCAGGTTTATGTGCTAGGGGTGAAACTATAATAGATCACATACATCACATAGATAGAGGATATGTAACTATAGAGGATAAGCTTACTGCACTAGGTGCACAAATAACTAGAATATAATAATATTTGATATAGCTCAGCTTTTTGTTAAAGGCTGAGCATTTTTATATAAAATTATATGCATATTACTATAAATATAATAATAAATATAACTATGTCATCTAGTACAGCAGAAAAATATATTTATTAGGAGGAAGAAAAGTGAAGTACTATGGGAGGATTAAAATTACTTTAAATTATGATAAAGCTTTAGCTATTGTTAAACCAATATTGACAGTGGCTATATATTCAGCGGTATTACTAGGATTTCTAATATTATCTTATAAGTTGATATTAGGTGAAGGGAGTAAGATAGGTCAAAAAGTAAATGATTCACCAGATGCTATAGAGGTAATGCAAGCTAAGAACGAAGCTACAGCGTCAAACAAGGATGTTCCATTTAATATAGATGTAGATACAATAAAGGTTTATTTGACAAAGGGAAATAGGATTGTAGAGGTGCCTTTAGAAGAATATATTAAAGGAGTAGTATGTAGTGAAATGCCATTAAACTTTAATAAAGAGGCCTTAAAGGCACAAGCTATAGCAGCAAGGACATACACATTAGCACATACAAAAGCTGTATCAAGTGGATGTGCTAATGGAAGAGGAGCGGATTTGTGTGATACAGTTCATTGTCAGGTATATACACCTAAAGAAGAAAAAATAGCTCAATTAGGTGTAGGAGGAGAAAGTAAGTGGAAGCTAGTCGAAGATGTGGTGGATGAGACTAAAGGCATGGTATTAACATATAATAATGAATTAGTATTGGGAGCATACTATTTCTCTACAAGTGGTGGGAAAACTGAAAATGTTGAAGATGTATTTTCAACAGCACTGCCTTATCTTAGAAGTGTTGAAAGTTTAGGAGAAGATGTTGCACCTAGATATAAAAGTACAGAAACTATAGACGTAAACAGATTTGCGCAAATAGTGAATAGTAGTTATAGCGATGCAAATTTATCACCTGCTAATCTACAAAATCAAGTTAAAATAAATAATTATACAGATGGTGGATCAGTGAAAGAAATAACTCTTGGAAATGTTACTATAACGGGAGTTAAATTTAGACAGTTATTTGGATTGAATTCTGCTAATTTTTCTTTAGAATTTTTGAATAATCAAATAGCTATAAATTGTAATGGCTTTGGTCATGGAGTAGGCATGAGTCAATGGGGAGCTAATGTAATGGGTGGCCAAGGCAAGAGTTGCGAAGAGATCTTAAAACACTATTATACAGGTATTGAAATAAAAAATATTAATGGAAATTAGAGAAAAAATAGGGCTTTTGCCCTATTTTTTAGTTTTTGGCAAAAAAATACGCAAAAAGTGGGGTAAATAAGAAAAAATTTTTCTTATAGTGTATTAATTTCCCAATAAACGTCCACAATACTGATGGAGGTGTTTTTATGAACAATAAATTTAACAAAGTGAAGCAATTTTTCAAAAAAGAAGGCTTCTATGTAATTTTATTTGTTTGTCTATGTGCTGTTGCTACAGTTGCAGCTGTAACAGCTGGAAGAAATAACAGTAAGAATTCTGAAGAGGATAAAGTAGCATTAGAACAAACAGAAAAAGAAGTTGTAACTCAACCAGAAAAACCTGAAAATGCACTACAAGTTAAAGATGATCTTGAGTCAGTACCAACAGTTCAGAATGATGATACTGCAGCAGTTTCATCTCAAACTGAAGTTAGTTTTAAAAATCCAGTAGAAGGTACTTTAGGTAGAGCATATTCTGAAGATCCAGTATATTGGGCAACAACTAAGAGTTATAAAAATCACTTGGCTATGGATGTTAAAGCTGCAGAAGGATCAGCAGTTGTAGCAGTAAGTGCTGGAGTGGTTAAAAAAGTAGATGTAAGTACAGAAGGTACCTATGTAGAAATAGACCATCAAAATGGACTAACTACAATATATGGAAACCTTAAAGAGCAGGTTTTAGTTAAAGCTGGAGACAAAATTACAGCTGGTCAAGAAATAGGAGCTGTAGGAAAAACTACAAACCTTGCATATGAGGAATATGGAGATTATCTTCACTTCCAAGTATTACAAGATGGAAAAGAAGTAGATCCAGCTAAATATGTTAGTTATAAGAAATAACTAACATAAAATTAATATTCTTGCTAGCTTTTAAACTTTAAAGTAAAAGGCTAGCAAGAATGTAATTTAAATGAGGAAGTTAGCATATTTATAATTATAGAAGGGTTAAGGAGGTAACGCTTTGAAAGACTATATTGAAGATAGAGTACTAGAAGTAGCAAAATATATAATAGAATCCGAGGCTACAATAAGAAAAACAGCATCGGTATTTGGTGTAAGTAAAAGTACAATTCATAAGGATATGACTGAAAGATTACCTAAAATAAATGCTCAAATAGCAGAAGAAGCAAAAAACATCTTAGATCTAAATAAAGCCGAAAGACACATTAGAGGTGGAAAAGCTACTAAAATGAAATATAAAACAATTGAAGGTTAGGTAGAATAGTAATATAATAAGTGTATATTGTTTTAGTAAATATTGTATAGTATTTCAATAAGAAGAAAATACTAAAGAGCAGGAGTGAATTTTAAGATGTTTTTTTTCGGTGTAGGAACAGATATGGGAATAGACTTAGGTACGGCTACAGTGCTTGTTTACACGAAGGGTAAGGGTATAATACTAAAGGAACCTTCAGTTGTAGCAATAGATAAAAGTGCCAATAAAGTCTTAGCAGTAGGTGAAGAAGCTAGAAAGATGATAGGTAGGACACCAGGCAATATTGTTGCAATTCGTCCACTTAGGGATGGGGTGATATCAGATTATGATGTTACAGAAAAAATGCTAGAGCACTTTATAAAGAAGGCTTGCGGTAAGAGAAAGATGTCAACCCCAAGAGTTGTAATGTGCGTACCTTGCGAAGCTACAGAAGTAGAAAGAAGAGCTGTTGAGGATGCTGCAAGAAATGCAGGGGCTAAAAAGGTTTTATTAATAGAAGAGCCTTTGGCAGCAGCTATAGGAGCAGGGTTGGACATCACTAAAGCTAGTGGTAATATGGTTATTGACATAGGTGGAGGTACCACCGATATAGCAGTAATTTCTCTAGGAGGAATGGTTGTAAGAGAGTCTATTAAAGTTGCTGGAGATGATTTTGATGATGCTATAATTCGTTACATAAGGAAAAAGCATAAATTAATGATTGGAGAAAGAACAGCAGAAGAACTTAAAATAAACATTGGATGCGCATATCCAAAAGAAGAAGAAGCGAAAGCAGAAATAAGAGGAAGAGACCTTATAACTGGACTACCTAAAAATATCACAGTTTGTTCTAGTGAAATGGAGGAGGCATTAAAAGAAGCTGTTACTTCCATAGCTGAATGTGCACATTCTGTACTAGAAAAAACACCACCTGAACTGGCTGCAGATATAGCTGATAAAGGTATAATAATGACTGGTGGCGGAGCTTTATTAGATGGGTTAGATAAACTTATTGAACAAGTTACTAATGTACCAGTATATGTAGCAGAAGATTCAGTATCTTGTGTAGCTATTGGAACAGGAAAAATGCTTGACTATGTAGATAAGTTAGACGATTCTTTTACAGGATATAATGTTTCAATAAATAGTTAAGATGTACAAGTTAGAATATTAAACCTATATTTTAAATTATGTAAATAAGTTTATATGATGTCTAACGATAAAAGTTAAAAATAAAGGTTATATAAATATAAACAGAGTTCTTAGCTTCTTTGAAGCTTTAGAAATCGTTATTCAGGGACGGAGCAGATCTTCACTCCCACTTTAAAGAAGATGGGAGTATTAGAGCTAGTAGTCATCGGATAAATTTTAAAATGTAATTCAATATACCTACTATGCAAATAAATATTTGTATAGTAGGTATATTTTATTTTATCTCATGTCTATTCATTGTAATCATCTAATCTTATATGAAGGTGGGAGTTAATAAAGATTATAATACTCCCTTTGAAATTAAAGGTTAATTGAATGGTGTTTAATATTATAAATAGTTAAATAAGTACATGTACCTTATATAATATCTAGATGAGAATTGTTCATTATTAATCACATAATGAACTGAGATAATACCCATGAACAAGTCCTTGAGTTATGACTTTAGATATTTCTAAAATTAGATTTAATCGTATATTTCTACTTGTAAAGGGTTCATCAATATCACTAGAATCAACAATACCTATTATTGAAATATCTCCTACAGGGGAAAGTGATTTGCCAACACCTTTTCCAGGATTAATTGGATAATCTCGAACTTGTATCTCACCAATTTTATTAGGAGGACCAAGACAAGCATCAATACCAATAATTTTAGAATTTGGATGTTTTGATTTTATATCGGATAGTTTACTATCTAAATTTAATGCATGTATAGGATTAGCTATGGTTCCATAGACTGGCAATGGAAAAAATTTTTCTTCTAGCATACTACCAATAAGAGGACCTAAGCAGTCTCCAATGCATCTATCGGTTCCTATACAAACAATAATTGTGTCTGTATTTAATTCATCTTTTAGAAAGTTGGATAAGGTATAATAACCTAATGAATCTTTGTAATGAATCTTAACTTTGCTCACAGAAACACCTCCATATGAATTTATATGAAGCAACTTCGGTATAAATTCTAAAAAATATGGAATAATTTAGATAGTTTTTATTTAAGGAGGATATGTTATGAATAGAAAGGGATATTCTGTGACCATAATTCTATATACAATAGTAAATATAACAGCTTTAATGAGCTTAAATATAAGTAATGAAAATTCAAATTACAAAGAGGAAAATAAGGTTATAGCTAAAAGCAATGAAAAAGATGAAAATTATAATAAAGAAATTCCTACTGACATACAAAAGGAGTATATAGATGCAAATACTTCGCAGGATTCAGCTAAAAGTGATGAGACTAAAGAAAGTGTAGTATTAGATGAAGATTTAGTGAGAAGAAGAATTCAAGCTAATAGAGAAAGACAAAATAAACCCAATGAAATTTATAAGAGTGATAATGAAATAGTTAAAGCAGATGAAATTGAGTTTGAGAAATATAATAAGGAAATTAAGGAAAAAAGCAAAGTAATGAAGGTTCCTGCAGAAGAATTAGTAAACAAATTGACATTTTCAGAAAAAGCAAAAATAATGAGTATATGTAAAGAATTAAGTGAAGAAGATTATTCAGAGATAAGTGAATTTCTTACTTATAATGATGAACGATTAGCTGTATTAAGAACTCTTAATGTAATAGAGAATAAGGTAGATGAAGATCAAATAGAAGAATTAAAAGAGATATTTTCTAAATATATAGATATGGATAAGGTAGAGGGAAATTAATTATATAAATATATATTAAGAAACTATTTATATATAAACATATGCCAATAGTTGTTGCATTCATGTGGATTTCAGGGATTATTATGTAAGAAATGAATTAAATATATTGAAATAATAGTTATGTATTAGTGCTTTTAATTAGTATAATAAGCTAAATTTAAGTGACAAAATGCCTAAAATTAGGAATTTAAGATTTAACGAGAGAAAAACAATAAAATTTTTATAAAAATATTGAAAAAAGGGGTTGAAAAAAAATCAATATAATTGTATACTAAGTCTTGTCAGTTTAGTGACATTTTTATTTGTGTAAAAGATTGGAAAATGACTCAGGTCAAGGTAGTGTGAAAATCTAATTTTGTTACAATTATGGAGGAGTTCCCGAGTGGCCAAAGGGGGCAGACTGTAAATCTGTTACGTTTCGTTTCGATGGTTCGAATCCGTCCTCCTCCACCATAAGGTCGCATAGCTCAGCTGGGAGAGCACCTGCCTTACAAGCAGGGGGTCACAGGTTCGATCCCTGTTGCGACCACCATAGTAAATTTAAATTCATTAAACTGCACAAATTATATAATATGCTGGCATGGCTCAACGGTAGAGCAGCTGATTTGTAATCAGCAGGTTGTAGGTTCGATTCCTATTGCCAGCTCCATAAAGTGGAGGAGTTCCCGAGTGGCCAAAGGGGGCAGACTGTAAATCTGTTACGTTTCGTTTCGATGGTTCGAATCCGTCCTCCTCCACCATAAGGTCGCATAGCTCAGCTGGGAGAGCACCTGCCTTACAAGCAGGGGGTCACAGGTTCGATCCCTGTTGCGACCACCATAATGAATTATAATTCATTAAATTTCAAGACTATATAATATGCTGGCATGGCTCAACGGTAGAGCAGCTGATTTGTAATCAGCAGGTTGTAGGTTCGATTCCTATTGCCAGCTCCATAAATGGAGGAGTTCCCGAGTGGCCAAAGGGGGCAGACTGTAAATCTGTTACGTTTCGTTTCGATGGTTCGAATCCGTCCTCCTCCACCAAATAAGATACTAAGTTAACTTAGTATCTTATTTTATTTTTTAATAAAATATAAATTAAGAATTGGATAAATGTTTTTATTAAGCTCAAAATATAATTAATGGCATATACGAAGTTAATAGGATGGTAAATATTAACTTATGATATTAATTGTTAAGTATGTTGACAGTTATATTCCCCTATGCTATTATCTATGTATAAATTAATAATATAACTCTTATCAAGAGTGGTGGAGGGACAAAGGCCCAATGAAACCCAGCAACCGGCTAATAAAAGCAATGGTGCCAATTCCTGCGGTGTTTTCTGCAAGATAAGAAAGTTTAGTTTGAAAAGTACTAACCTCTTCTTGTCTGACAAGAAGAGGTTTTAATTTTAAGTGCCGGTAATATTTTAATATTTAGGGAGGAAAATTCAATGAAAAGATTATTTACGTCAGAATCAGTAACTGAAGGACATCCAGATAAAATGTGTGATCAGATATCTGATGCCATACTAGATGCTATATTAGAAAAAGACCCAAATGCTAGAGTAGCTTGTGAAACTGCAACTACTACAGGAATGGTTATTGTAATGGGAGAAATAAGTACAAACTGCTATGTAGATTTCCAAAAGGTTGTTAGAAAAACAGTTGAAGAGATTGGATATAATAGAGCAAAATATGGATTTGATTGCAATACATGTTCAGTATTAACATCTATAGATGAGCAATCACGCGATATTGCTATGGGAGTTGATGAGGCTTTAGAAAGTAAAGCAGGTCAAATGAATAATGATGAGGCTACAGGTGCTGGAGACCAAGGTATGATGTTCGGATTTGCTACGAATGAAACAGAAGAATATATGCCACTTCCAATTGCTACGGCTCATAAATTATCAAGAAGATTAACAGAAGTAAGAAAAAATGGAACCTTATCTTACTTAAGACCAGATGGAAAAACTCAAGTAACTGTAGAATATGAAGACAATAAGCCAGTTAGAATAGATACTATAGTAATTTCAACTCAGCATTGTCCAGATGTTACAAGAGAACAAATCGAGAAGGATTTAAAAGAGCATGTTATAGCTACTATAGTACCTGCTGATTTATTAGATGAAAGCACAAAATACTATATAAATCCTACAGGTAGGTTTGTTATTGGCGGACCTCAAGGAGACTCAGGTCTTACAGGTAGAAAAATAATAGTAGATACTTATGGTGGATCTGGTAGACACGGCGGTGGAGCTTTCTCAGGAAAAGATCCAACAAAGGTAGATAGATCTGCTGCTTATGCATCAAGATGGGTAGCTAAAAACTTAGTAGCTGCTGGTGTTGCTGATAAATTAGAAATACAACTTGCATATGCTATTGGTGTTGCTAGACCAGTATCTATACAAATTGATACTTTTGGAACTGGAAAGCTTTCAGAAGATAAGATAGTTGATATAGTTAATAAAGTTTTCGACTTAAGACCATCTTCTATTATAAGAGAATTAGATTTAAGAAGACCTATATACAAACAAACTGCTGCTTATGGACATTTTGGAAGAAATGACTTAAATTTACCATGGGAGCAATTAAATAAGGTTGAAGAAATAAAGAAATATATATAAAAATTTAAAAGATATATATTTATAAACAAGAGTCCACACTAATACTATGATATATTAGTGTGGATTTTTTTAAAAAAGGCTATAATTAAATTTATATAGAGTATGAAATTTAACAAGGATAAATATTTTTACTTTAAACTGTGTCATATTACTAAATCTTATTATATTTTAATATATATGAGATTTAATTTGGTATAATAATTATAAATAGATAATAATAGGTACTAGGAGAGATTTTATGATAACCATTGAAGGGATAGTTGAAACAGTTGTATTTAGAAATGAGGATAATGGATATACAATATGTAAACTAAAATGTGATAAAGAAGTTGTCACCATTGTTGGAGTAATACCATTTATAAATGAATCCCAAGAATATAGTGTTCAAGGAGAGTGGACTGTTCATCCTAAGTTTGGTAAGCAGTTTAAAATAGAAGCTATACATGAAATAATACCTACCACTACTAGTGGTATCGAAAAATATCTAGCTAGTGGAGTTATTGAAGGTATAGGTAAGGTTACAGCAAAAAAAATAGTAGAATTTTTTGGAGAAGATGCAATAAAGATATTAGATAGTAATATAGAGAAGCTTGAAGAGATTCCTGGCATAGGTAAAAAGAGAATAAACACAATTATGAAATCTTATTTAGAGCAGAGAGTTACTAAGGATATTATTATTTTCTTTCAAAGTTACGGTATAACTGTTAATATGGCCATGAAGATTTATAAGAAATTCGGAACTAACTGCATAAATATAGTTAAAGATAATCCTTACATATTACCAGAATACATAAGTGGAATTGGATTTAAGACAGCAGATTCTATAGCCAAGAGCTTAGGAATAGAGAAGGATTCTCTATTTAGAATTAAAAGTGGAATTATATATATAATTAATGAGTTTTGTGTTATAGGAAATACATTTATACCTATGGATAGATTAAGGGATAAGGCAATTAAACTTCTGGAGATAAGCGATGAGAAATTAGATGAAGGAGTTTATGAACTAATAATCGATGGAAAGATTAAGGTAGAGGTAGTAGATAATATAGATGCGGTATATAGTATGTCCTATCTTTATCTAGAGATGTCTGTAACACGTAAAATAATAGAGTTGGCCACTACTAAGTATGATAAATTAAATTTAAATGTAGATGATGAATTTAAAGACTTTGAAGGTAAAGCAAATATTAAATTAGCTGATTCTCAAAAAGAAGCTATAGAGGGTGTCTTTTTAAATGGTATAGAGGTTATAACGGGAGGCCCTGGAACAGGAAAAACAACAATTATAAATTGTATTGTAAGTATTTTCGAGAGTTTAGGACTTAAGGTATATATGGCTGCACCTACAGGAAGAGCAGCAAAAAGGATGGCTGAAGCTACAGGTAGAGAAGCAAAAACTATCCATAGACTTTTGGAGATAGGAAGTTATAGCGAAGAAGAGGTAGATGAAATAGAAAATGAAACATCTGCCATAGAATGTGATGTTTTAATAGTGGATGAAGCGTCTATGATAGATATAAGCCTTATGAATGCTCTTTTAAAAGCAATGCAGGTGGGAACTAGACTGATAATAGTGGGAGATGTGGATCAGCTACCATCAGTAGGACCAGGAAATGTACTTAGAGATATCATAGAAAGTGATGCTATAAAAGTAGTAAGACTTAATGAGATATTTAGACAAGGTCAAGAAAGTATGATAGTTCAAAATGCCCACTTAATAAATGAAGGTAGGATGCCTATTTTAAATACTAAGAACAGTGATTTCTATCTTGAAAGAGCTGTAGATAGTGAAGTAATGTTAGAAAAAATCATTGGATTAGTTAAAACTAGACTTCCCAAGTATAATGTGGAGTGGGATAGTGTTAGAGATATACAGGTATTATCACCTATGCGTAAGGGAATTATGGGTATAGATAATTTAAATATACAACTTCAGCAAGTGTTAAATCCTAAGAATAAAGATAAGGATGAGGTCGAAATTAAGGATATGATTTTTAGAGTAGGGGATAAGGTTATGCAAATTAAAAATAACTATACTCTAAAGTGGAGCAAAAGTAATTCTAGTGAAGAAGGTAAGGGCGTATTTAATGGAGATGTAGGATACATAACAGAAATTAATGAAGACGAAGATAAGATTATTGTATGCTTTGAAGATGATAAAATCGTAGAATATGAGGAAAGTGACTTAGATGAGATAACCTTAGCTTATGCAGTTACTATTCATAAGAGTCAAGGAAGTGAATTTCCTGTAGTTATTATGCCTATGTTTATGGGACCACCATTACTTATGAATAGAAATTTACTCTACACTGGAATAACGAGAGCAAAGAAGTTAGTTGTATTAGTAGGAAGTTCTAAAGTAGTTGAATTTATGAAAGATAACAATAGGAGTTTTGAGAGATATTCAGGACTTAAATGGAGAATAAGAGAGATAATTCATATGTAGGTAGGAGAGATTTTATGTCATTAATAAAAAGCGATAGAGAGGTAGTGAAGGTATCAAAGAAATCTATAGAAGATATGATATTAGACGGAGCTAAGCAGAAGTTACACAAGATTAATATAATCTCTGCTTTAAATAATAAAGAGGAAATTTTTAATAAGGTATTTAACTGGTGTTTTAAAGAAAATAAAAAGATACTATATATAATAAATGCAGATATAGAAGAGATAAAGATATTAGGATTAATAAATAAAAGTTTTATAAATTGTATTGAAGGTGAGAATGATATAGCATATACAGGTAAAGTTAATGTATGTACCCATAGTAGAGCATTATTTTTAAAGGGGAAATTTGATCTTATTATATATGATGAAATAAATTCTAGGCCCAGATATAGTAATGAATCTATAAAGAAACTAATGAACTATATTTGTAATAATTATGGAACTATGATTAGTTATTCCGTGGAGCCAATTTTCCATAATGAACTCATCTTATATAATTTAAGAAAAGATAAACAAGTTCCTATTGCTGAACCTAGGATTATGATAACTAGAGTAAATATAGAAGAAGAAATACCTATGAGTGTATATGAATATCTAGAATGGTCAATAAATACCAATAAGAAAGTTATAATATATGCACCGGATGATGAGAAAACTGATAATATTTATAAGTATCTTTCTAATATTGACCATAAGCTTACAAAAAATATTTTTAAATATATAACAGTAAATGGTAACAAGACAGAGCTATCTAAATTCTTACTAGCAGAATATGGTATATTGGTTACTGATGATTTTAATGAGAACTATTATGGAGTACATCCATTGAATGTTATGATATTTTTTGCAGACAACGATAACTTTAATTATAAGGATTTGGTTTATATGTCTAGCAAGATAAATAGAAGGTCTATGGCAGATCGAGAAGAGGTTATTTTTCTTTGCAATAGTGAAACTGAGCATATGGATAGATGTAAAAATATTTTAAGGGAGTTAAATAAGAGAGCTTGGGAAGAAGGAGTTTTGAAATTATAAATCAGATAGTAGATAGTATATTATCTACTATCTATGGGATAGAAGAAAAATGTATAATATGTGAGGAATATGAAGAAAATGATTATATTTGTGAAGAATGTAAAAAGAGCATTAATATAATTAATATAGAATCTTCAATAATTCATGAAGATGAGGAATTAAAAAGCTACTCCTTAGGATTTTACGGTTATGAATTAAAGAAGTTGATTTTAAAACTTAAATATAATAAGAGTTTTTTAGCAGGAAAAATTTTAGCAAGTTATATGAGTGAGTTTATATTAAAAAATTTAAAGGATAAGGTGGATATATTAACCTTTATTCCAAGTAGTAAATCCGCTTTGAAAAGTAGAGGATTCAATCAATGTGAAGTGCTTTGTAAATATATAAGTAAAAGCTGCAAAATACCTTATAAGGAATTACTTTATAAAGCAAGTGATAGTGTAGATCAAATTGGATTAGATAATATAAAAAGATGGGAAAATATAAAGGATTCTTTTATGGTAAAAAATAAAAAATATATAGAAGGAAAGCGAGTGCTCATTATTGATGATGTAATTACATCTGGAGCTACAGCTTTTTATGCTGCAAAAGCTATTAAGGAAATAAATAGCGATGAGGTTTTTATATTGACAGTGGCGAAAAGTAGAGTATAATATAAGAGTCGGGTTTGTGGTTGAAAGTCGATGCCAGTCGCAGGCGAAACGATCCACGTAAGTTAAATAAAATGTTTAATGAGCATGGTGCGGCTTAGAGGTAAGTCCTACCGTGTTGATGCGAGAGGGTTAGTAGTGAGAGGGTAATTCTGGGTAGCAAAAGCTCCAGTAGGCGAGTGTGGGGTCAAAGACCAGGTCAACCGACATAAGTACCTTAATGGTGCTAATTAGCAGTCTTTTATGACTGCTATTTTTTTATTAGAGTATATTGAAGTTATTATTTAACCTTAGTTATGAAATGATATTTTAAATTTTTTAATATGTATAAACAATATTTATATTTTTATTATATGATATCCAGCACATGTAATTTTATTATAACATATAATATGAAAAAATTCATATACTATATAAAGACGATATAAGTTGTAGAATAGAGGAAAAGAAAGCTATGAAAGAATAAAAAGAGAACTTTTCAGAATATTGAGTAAAGTATTCTTGCAAGTAGTTAAGGTAAAGTTTAAAATATAATTACAAAATAGAAATATTAAAAGGAAGTACAATAATCCTTTTTAATATGAGGGGAGCTGGAATTATGAAAGTTAGAGTTATAGGAAGAAATATCGAGGTTACTGAAGGACTAAAAGCTGCAATTGAAAAGAAGTTATCAAAACTAGATAAATTCTTTGTAAATGCCGAGAACGCTACAGCTACACTAAGTGTAGAGAAGAATATACACAAAATTGAAGTAATAATTCCGTTTAACAGTGCATTATTAAGAGCAGAAGTAAGAAATGGAGATATGTATAATGCAATAGATGCTGTAATTGATAAGCTTGAAGGTCAAATTAGAAAACAAAAAACTAAGCTTGAGAGAAGAAATTATGATAATTCATTAAGATTTAATAATATAGAACGCTATGCTGACTATGATGAGGAAAAAGAGCCTAGGATAGTAAAGACTAAAAGATTTGCTATAAAGCCTATGAGCCAAGAAGAAGCTGTATTACAAATGGAGCTTTTAGGACATGACTTCTACGTATTCATGAATGGGAATACAGACGAAGTAAATGTTGTTTATAAAAGAAAAGATGGAAATTATGGCTTAATTGAACAGGATTTCTAAAGTTGATTTCAAAGAAAAAGTTAAAAATATACTTATTATATTAATAAAAACTCTATGGCATCAGCTATAGAGTTTTTTATGTCAATAAGAAATTATTAATTCTATGTTAAAATAGGATATGGATTTACTTATTTTGGATAAAAGTTATAGGTATAAAGTTGAAGTGACAAAGAATAACTGATATAATCTTAATTAGTATTTATGTGATGATTATAGCTAACAAACCTTAGATAGAAAGAGTGAGGATGATTTTAGATGAAAATATTTAACAAGATATTTGGTACCTACAGTGAGAGGGAAATTAAAAGAATTATGCCAATAGTTAAAAAGGTTAATTCTCTTGAGGAAATTATAGAAAAATTAAGTGACGAAGAATTAAGACTGAAGACAGAAGAATTTAAAGGCAGGTTAAAGAAGGGTGAGACTTTAGATGATATTCTTCCAGAAGCTTTTGCAGTAGTTAGAGAAGCATCTAAAAGAGTTCTCGGTCTTAGACATTACGATGTTCAGATTATAGGTGGAGTTGTATTACACCAGGGCAGAATTTCAGAGATGAGAACAGGAGAAGGTAAAACTTTAGTAGCTACTCTTCCATCTTATTTAAATGCATTAGCTGGTAAGGGTGTGCACATAATCACAGTTAACGACTATCTTGCTAAGAGAGATAGAGATGAAATGGGAAGAGTTCATGAATTTTTAGGGCTTACAGTAGGAGTTATAGTTCATGGCCAAACTCAAATAGAAAAACAACAAATGTATAATTGTGATATTACTTATGGTACTAATAATGAATTTGGATTCGACTATCTAAGAGATAATATGGTAGTTTATAAAGAAGAAAAAGTTCAAAGAGAATTAAATTATGTTATTGTGGATGAGGTTGACTCAATACTTATAGATGAAGCTAGAACTCCGCTTATAATATCAGGTCAAGGAGATAAGTCTACCGATTTTTATAGAATTGCAGACTTTTTCGTTAAAGGATTATATGAAGAAGATTATTTAGTAGATGAAAAGAGAAATTCCGTTATACTTACTGATGAAGGTATAGCAAAGGCAGAAAAATACTTCCATTTAGAGAACTATGCAGATCCTGAAAACATGGATGTTCAACACCATTTAGTTCAAGCACTAAAGGCAAATCATATAATGAAGAATGAAAAGGACTATATAGTAAAAGATGGTGAAGTAGTTATTGTTGATGACTTTACAGGAAGACTTATGGAAGGTAGAAGATATAGTGATGGATTACACCAAGCTATTGAAGCAAAAGAGGGCGTAAAGGTTGAAAAAGAGTCTAAAACTCTTGCAACTATAACATTCCAAAACTACTTTAGAATGTATACTAAGCTTGCAGGTATGACTGGTACTGCTGAGACTGAAGAAGCTGAATTTAGAGAGATTTATGGTCTTGACGTAATAGTAATACCAACTCATATGCCAATAGCAAGAGTAGATAATCCAGATGTGGTTTATAAGACTATTAAAGGAAAATATAAGTGTTTAGTAGATGAGATAGTAGAAACTCATAAAAAAGGTCAACCAGTTTTAGTTGGTACAGTAAGTATAGATAAGTCTGAAGTGATTTCAGCTATGCTTAAGAAAAAAGGTGTTCCACACCAAGTATTAAATGCTAAGTACCATGAAAGAGAAGCAGAAATTGTAGCATTAGCAGGACAAAAGGGTGCTGTAACTATTGCTACTAACATGGCTGGTAGAGGTACTGATATTAAACTTGGAGAAGGAGTAGTAGAACTTGGAGGCTTAAAGATATTAGGTACAGAAAGACATGAATCAAGACGTATAGATAACCAGTTAAGAGGACGTTCTGGTCGTCAAGGAGACCCAGGTGAATCTAGATTCTATATTTGTCTTGAAGATGATTTAATGAGAATATTTGGTTCAGAAAGACTTGGAGGTATGATTGATAAATTAGGACTTCAAGAAGAGGATGCCATTGAAAGTAAAATGGTTAGTGGTGCTATAGAAAGTGCACAAAGGAAAGTTGAAGGAAATAACTTTGATGTTAGAAAGAATGTTGTTAAATACGACGACGTAATGAATAAACAAAGAGAAATTATTTACAAACAAAGACAAGAAGTTCTTATGGGAGCTAATATAAAAGATCAAATTCAAGCAATGATAAAGGATGTTATAGAAAGCTCAGTTACAACTCATATTAGTGGTGTAGATGATACCTTTGATGATGAAATAAATAAATTAATAAAGTACATGGAAGATATATATCTACCTAAGGGAGAAGTAACTGCAGAGGAAATTTCTAAGTTATCTAATAATGAAATTATAGATTTGTTATTAGATAAGGCAACAGAATTATATGCTGAAAAAGAAGTTGAATTTGGCGAAGAGCAAATGAGAGAAATTGAAAGAGTTATCCTGCTTAAGATAGTTGATTCTAAGTGGATGGATCATATTGATAGCATGGATCACTTAAAACAAGGTATAGGACTTAGAGCATACAAGCAACAAGATCCAGCTCAAGCATATCAAATGGAAGGTAGCGAAATGTTTGCAGAAATGATTGAAAATATTAAGCATGAAACAGTTAAGTACCTATTCCATGTTAAAGTTGAGAAGGCTCCAGAAAGAGAAAGAGTAGCTGAAATAACTTCGACTAACGAAGATAAATCTTTAAAGAAAGAGCCAGTAAAAAAACAAGCTAAACCAAATAGGAATGACCCATGCCCATGTGGATCAGGACATAAATATAAGAACTGTTGTGGAAGAGGAGAATAAAAGTGATATTACAATTAGAAGAATGCTTAAATGAAGTAAATGTCATCAATGAAAAATTACAAGAATTAAAGGTGTCTCTTTGACATAGCAGAAGAAGAAAAGAAATTATCTGAACTTGAGTTTAAGATGCAAGAAGTGGATTTTTGGAGTGATACAAATAAGGCACAAGAAGTTACTCAAAATGCAAAATCCATAAAAGATAAACTGGATAATTTCAAAAATTTAGAGGTTAGAACAGAAGATGTTCAAATATTGATAGAGATGAGTTTGGAGGAGGAAGATTCCTCCTCTTACAAGGATATAAAAAGTGAATTAAAGTCCATAGGAGAAGAGATAGAAAATCTTAATATAGAAACCCTTCTAAGTGGGGAGTATGATAGAAATAATGCTATACTGGAGCTTCATACAGGTGCTGGAGGTAACGATGCACAGGACTGGACTAATATGTTATACAGAATGTATACTAGATGGTGCGAGGCCCATGGTTTTAAGGTTACAGTTTTAAACTATGTGGCAGATGATGAGGCTGGAATTAAGACAGTTACTATTAAAGTTACTGGAGACTTTGCTTATGGATATTTAAAATCAGAAAAGGGTGTTCATAGATTAGTTAGGATATCACCATATAACTCTAGTGGAAAAAGGCAAACATCCTTTGCGGGATGCGAAGTTTTACCAGAGCTTACTGAGAACCAAGACATAGAAATTAGATCAGAGGATTTAAAGATAGATACCTATAGATCCAGTGGCTCAGGTGGGCAGCATGTAAATACTACTGATTCTGCAGTAAGAATAACTCATATACCTACTAATATCATAGTGCAATGTCAAAATGAAAGAAGTCAGCATACTAATAAGGAATATGCTTTAAAAATGTTGAAAGCTAAGCTTATAGACATTAAAATTCGTGAGCATAAGGATAAAATTGAAGATATAACAGGGGAGATAATGGATAATGCATGGGGAAGCCAAATAAGATCCTATGTATTCCACCCTTATAATTTAGTTAAGGACCATAGAACTGGAGCTGAAACTTCTAATGTAAGTTCAGTAATGGATGGAAATATAGATATGTTTATAAATGAATATCTAAAACAAATAAAAGAGTAGTTTAATTAACTACTCTTTTTTATGCTGTAATAAACAGCACTGAAGATTATAGAAGCACCTAAGGATAGGACGAGAATTAACTCTAAATTATTATATAGCACATTGCTAGAATAACTATCTCTAAATATTTGAGTTTTCATAACACTAAAACATCTATCGATTGCCTCTTCACTAATATATTCTATTTTATCATTTGGAGTATGGATTCTAGATAAATCGTGGTCACAAAGCGTAACAGCTTCAATTCCGGCATCTACAAATGGACCATGGTCACTAGAATTCTCAAAAAGGTAATTAAAATATATTTTTTCATTCTGGAATACCTTGGTTAATTCTTCTACTATAGGAGTTTTAGCAGTATTAGTTTTACCAGCCATAATACAAAGAGGAGTACCGTCATAGCTTCCAATCATATCGAAGTTATAAACTCTACTTCCAGATATTAAATCTTTATATTCATCTACAAAAGCTTTAGAGCCTTTAAGGCCAAATTCTTCAGCATTAAAGGAAACAAAGATTATATCTCTGTCTGGAACACCTAAGGTTTTTATATATTTAGCCAAATGTAAAAGAAAAGATGTTCCAGAAGCGTTATCTAAAGCACCATCATATACAGTTCCACCTAAATCAGTTCCTATATGATCGAAGTGAGCACCTAAGATTAAAGGTGGAAGAGATGAGTCCTTACCTTTAATCACACCTACTACATTATTGATATTTGCTTCTTCTATAGAATAAGGTATATAGGTGTAAATTGAAAAACCTTCACTTAGATAATTTTCTATTTCTGTTAGAGTTTCCTTTGTCACCGTAACAAATAGCCCTTTGTTACTTTCTTCGTAAAAAGAGCTTCTAAACCCAAGGGTATTATTAGAAGAAGTATAAAATATCGCTGTTCCCATGTCATTGGAAACTGATATTGCATCATTGTTTTTAGATGAGATATCTGAGTTATCAAACTCTATCTCTGTATTCCTAAAGTTAAGTAAATCTTCTTTGTAATTTACACCGTATTCTAAAATCTTATGTATTTTCCTATCCTTATCAATAATTGCAATCATGGGTTCATCTGATAAACTCTTAGGGTAATTTACTTGAAAGCTTTGGTAATAGCCATTACTTAGGGGTTCTAATCCTATGTGTTCAAACTCATCCTTTATATAGGCAGCAACTAAAGCATTTTCTAAGGTTCCACTTAATCGACCTTTAAACTCATCAGAAGATAGATATTGGATAGTTTCTTTTACTTCCCCAGTATTGAAGTTATTAGCTAGCATAAAGCTGTTATAACTGATGGAAGAAAGGATTAGGGAAAAGGTTAGAAGAGAAGAAACTATAAACTTTTTCATGGCATCACCTTAAACATTACTATATTACTATATGTATGAAAAACTTATTTTGATTATGATAAATTTGTTAATAATGTGATAAAATTAAAGAATACGATGCTTAGGCATCTTCAAAAAATAAATAAGTCGGAATGCTCGTCTATTTTGTGTTATACTGCGTCAATAGAACTCTTGATAGTGCTACTATCTGCGGAACCTGTTTCCTTGTCTAACTCAAAATATACTTCTCATCTTTGATTTATTATTTATTTTCAGATGCCTTAGTAACAATCAGGAGGAGAAAAGATGTCAATTATAAACGAGAAATTACTTAAAGAGTTTCCTATGAGCAAGTCTCAAGTGGAGGATGTAATAGAATTATTAGATGAGGGTAATACAGTACCTTTTATAGCCAGATATAGAAAAGAAAAAACAGGTGGTCTTGATGATGTAATTTTAAGAAAATTTTCAGAAAGACTTACATATCTAAGAAATCTTCAAAGTAGAAAGGAAGATGTTATTAGATTAATTGATGAGCAAGGAAAATTAACAGATGAAATTAGAAATTCTTTAGATAAAGCTGAAACTTTAACAGAAGTAGAAGATATTTATAGACCATTTAAGCCTAAAAAGAGAACGAGGGCTATAATAGCTACAGAGAAGGGCTTAGTACCTTTAAGTGAGTATATCCTATCTGGAGGAGGCGAAAAGGCCGCTGAGGAGTATGCTAAAGACTTTATAAATGAGGATAAGGAGGTAGTATCCACAGACGAAGCATTACAAGGAGCTATGGATATTATCAGTGAAAAGATTAGTGATAATGCTAAGTTTAGAAAGTGGATAAGAGATTATGTGGTAAACAATGGCGTTATAGAAACTAAAGGAAGCAGTGAAGAGAGAACTCAATATGAAATGTATTATGAGTATAGTGAAAAAGTAAAGTTTATACCTTCTCATAGAATTCTCGCTATAAATAGAGGAGAAAATGAAAAAGTTCTATCAGTTAAGATTACATGTGATGTAGATAAAATAAAAAGCTATATAAGTAAATTTATGAACACTGATAATATGAAGTGTAATGAATATATTAATATGAGTATAGATGACTCTATAAAGAGATTGATATATCCATCTATAGAAAGAGAAGTACGTAATATGCTTACGGAAAAAGGAGAAGATGGAGCTATAAAGATATTTAAAGAAAATCTTAAAGCACTACTTATGTCTCCACCTATAAAGGGGAAAACTGTAATGGGATTCGACCCAGGTTTTAGAACAGGATGTAAGGTAGCAATCCTTGATGATACGGGTAAATTCTTAGAGTATGTTACAGTTCATGCTACAGCCGCAAGTGAAGCTAAAGTTAAAGAGGCTAAAGAAATGTTAAAGAAGATGATGATAAAACATAATGTGGATGTAGTTTCCCTTGGAAATGGTACTGCTTGTAGAGAGTCAGAAGAGATATTAGGGGAAGTTATAGCGCAGATAAAGAAAGAAACAGGCAAAGATATATACTATGTAATAGTGTCTGAAGCTGGTGCATCAGTTTATTCTGCATCGGAGCTAGCAACAAAAGAATATCCAGACTTAGATGTTACGGTAAGAGGAGCTATATCAATAGGAAGAAGGCTTCAGGATCCCCTTGCTGAGTTAGTAAAGATAGATCCTAAGTCTATTGGAGTAGGTCAATATCAGCATGATGTTACAGTTAAAAGATTAGATGAATCTCTAAAAAATATAGTTGAAGATTGTGTTAACAATGTAGGGGTAGATTTGAATACCGCAACACCAGCGCTTTTATCTTATATTTCTGGAATAAATTCTGGTATAGCTCAGAACATAGTAGCCTATAGAGATGAAACAGGAAAGTTTAAATCAAGAAAAGAACTTTTAAAGGTTAAGAGGTTAGGAGCTAAGGCCTATGAGCAATGTGCAGGATTTTTGAGAGTGGATAATAGCAAGGAGCCTTTAGATGGTACCTCTGTGCATCCAGAAAGCTATGAAGCTTGTAAAAAGCTTATGACTATTCTAGGATATGATAATAAAGATTTAAGTAATAAGAACATAGATGGTATAGATGAAAAAGTTAAAGAGGTAGGAGTAGCTAATTTAGCTAAAGAAGTAGGAATAGGTGAACCGACTCTTTTAGATATCATAAAGGAACTTAAAAAGCCAGGAAGAGACCCTAGAGAAGAGATGCCAAAACCAATATTTAAAACTGGTGTTATGGAACTGTCACAGCTTAAAAAGGGAATGAAATTATTAGGAACTGTTAGAAATGTATCTGATTTCGGTGCCTTTGTAGATATTGGAGTACATCAAGATGGCCTTGTTCATAAGAGCCAATTAAGTGATAGATTTGTTAAGCATCCACTAGATGTAGTTAAACTAGGAGATGTGGTAGAGGTTACAGTAATAGACATTGATGAGAAGCGAAATAGAATATCTTTATCAATGAAAAAAGATGTAGAGTTAAAATAAAATCATTTTATCTGATGAATATCAGCTCTAATACCCCCCATTTTCTTCAAAGTGGGGGTAAAGAACTGTTACGTCCCTGAATAAGGATTTCTAAGCTTTAGAGAGTAAAAACTCCCTCTGAAGCAAAGAACTCTGTTTATGTGGAAGAACATTTAAAAAGTAGGATATAAGTTTAAAAATACCGTTAAAAAAATATCTATTTTTCCTATGAATATTGAAAAATATATTGATGTGTAATGATTTTCATGGTAAGATAAAGATGTAATAAAAGTTAATAATGCACTTCAGGGCGGGGCGTAATTCCCCACCGGCGGTAAAGCCCGCGAGCCGAAAGGCTGATTCGGTGAAACTCCGAAGCCGACAGTATAGTCTGGATGAAAGAAGTAGGTATATAGTATTTTAGTGATGCTTGTTTTAGCCCTGATTTTTAATCAGGGCTTTTTTAGATTTGTTATATGTATTATTTTTAACAATTAAGTTCCAATGAACAGTATTAATGAGATAGTCATTAGAGAAATAACAAATCTGAAGGCATTAGGGTACTATAAACAGAGTTCTTAGCTTCTTTGAAGGTTAGAAATCGTTATCCAGGGACGTAGACACTCTTAACATCCACTTTGAAGAAGATGGGAGTATTAGAGTGGATAGTCATCGGATAAATTCACCCTATGAAGTTTGCAGTAAATTTAGGGGGTATTAATAATGAACACATCTAAAAATGTAAACAGATTAGTAAAAATCTCTTTATTAGTAGCAATAGCATTTATATTAATGTTATTTGAATTTCCAATACCGGGATTTCCACCATTCTTAAAACTTGATCTTAGTGATTTACCAGCACTTATAGGTGGATTTGCATTGGGACCAGTGGCAGGAGTGATTATAGAAGGTGGAAAAGTAATATTAAACCTAGTATTCCATGGCACTTACACAGGTGGAGTTGGAGAGTTTGCTAACTTTTTAGTTGGAGGTTCCTTTGTCTTCGTGGCATCATATATTTATCATAAAAATAAAACTAAAAAGAATGCAATTATAGGATTAATTTCAGGAACTATAGTAATGACTATAGTAGGAGCAGTGTTTAATTACTTTGTATTAATACCATTATACGCTACAATAATGGGTGGTATGACTAATGTTATAGGAGCATCAGCAGAAGGAAACTCTAATATTTCTAGTTTAACAGGTATAATTGTTCTAGGAATAACTCCTTTTAATATTATAAAAGGAGCCATAGTATCTTTTATAACTTTTGTATCTTATAAGAGAATATCACCATTATTAAATAGAGAAAATATTTTAGCTGAACAATCTATGAAAAAAGGTGCTTAATAAAAATGTACAAAGTCATTTCTTTAAAAAATTAAGAATAAAATTTAACTTTTTAAAGATAATTAATAAAAAGACGATAAGAGAAAAAAATCTTTTATCGTCTTTTTATTTGAAAAATATATTATCTATATATTGTGATTCCACATAATGTATCCATCTTCTTTTGGACTTTGGTAATAATTTTTTCTTATACCTTCTACAGAAAAATGGTGTTTTTTATAAAGATTTATTGCAGCTATATTAGATGATCTGACCTCTAGAGTCAGAGAAGCCATATTCATATTTTTAGCAATTGAAATAAGGTTTTCTACTACCACATCTCCGAAATTATTTCTTCTATAGTCAGGATGAACTGCTATATTGGTTATATGACCTTCGTCAAATATAATCCACATTCCACCAAAGGCTACAACCTTACTACCTAGCTTTACTACTATGTAAACAGCATTTTTATTAATTAGCTCTTTTTCCATAGATAGGAGAGACCAAGGACTAGAGAAGCTTAAGTCAGAAATTTCTTTAACACCTAGTATATTGAATGAGTTCATTCTTTCAACAGTTACATCAGTCATGATTTTTTACCTTTTCTTCGTATTCACGTTCTGCTTGGCACAGTCTAAGATATAAAGGAGAACTGTTAAGTACATTATCCCCCTCGCTATTTGCTAATCTCAGATATCCTAAATATCCTATAGAAGAGGCTTTTGTAACATTAAGATGACTAGGCGCTATGAAAGCTTTTGTTAAGGAATTTAGTATATTATCCTTAAATTTTAATGTACCATCACCTATGAAGGTAATACGTTCATTAAAGTCACTACATTTTTTTATTACCTCTTCCATTGATAATAATTGTGGCTCATTTAAAGCTACTAAATTATTATTTTCAAATCTATAAAAATTAGTATATACATTACCCCTTAAAGCATCAATTATAGGACAAATAATACCTTGTGTATTGAATAAGTTATTTGCAAGACCATCTAGAGAGTTTATAGTGACAAAAGGTTTTTTAGTGGCTTGCACAAGACCTTTTATAGTAGACATACCAATTCTAAGACCAGTGAAAGAACCAGGACCACTGGAAACTACAAAGCCATCTATATCAGACACAGATAGACTACAGCTTTTCAAAAGATTATCTATCATAGGCATCATAATTACAGAGTGCTGCTTCTTGTAATTTATGATAGTTTCTCCTAAAATCTTATCATTATCAATAATAGCTACAGTTGCACATTCTGTTGCAGAATCTAGGGACAAAATCTTCATAGCTTCAACTCCTTTATATAATCATATCTATTGTTAGTATAAGAAAGAGTAATCTTTCTATAAGTTTCACCTAAATCTGGAAGTTTAGCTATATTTATAGTTAAACTTTCTTCAGGTATTAATTCTTCGATATAGTTAGCCCATTCAATTACACTAACTCCATTTCCAAATATATATTCATCAAAGCCAATGGCAGCAATTTCATCGGGATCATTTACTCTATATACATCAAAGTGATATAATTTTAATCTACCTTCATATTCGTTAACGATTGTAAAGGTAGGACTAGTTATACATTCATCTATGCCAAGACCTTTTGCAATTCCTTTGGTAAGATGAGTCTTACCAGTACCGAGATCGCCTATAAGGCATAGAATATCATTTTCTTTACACATTCTTCCTAGCTGTACACCTAGGGAATCTAATTCATCAATATTACTAACTATAAATTCCATCTGATTCACCTCATTAATATTTTAGCCTAAAAGAAAAAAAATGAAAAGCAAATAGTAAAATTACTTTTCATTATATAAACAGAGTTCTAAGTATCAGTATTTTTGATACTTAGAAGTCGTTGTCCTTTAGGGGAAATCGTTATCCAGGGACATACCAGCTTTTTACTCCCACTTTGAAGAAGATGGGAGTAAAAAGCTGATAGTCATCGAATAAATAAGTTTATAATAAATAAATTAAGGTTTCTTTTCCACTTGGGATATTAAAGTATTTTTAAAACACTTTACTGCATTACTACAAATTAAGTTTCTATTAGCCATATCATCTAATATATCAAATGCTTCATACATATACATACCTTTTCTATAGGGTCTATCAGCAGTTAAAGATTGATAGATATCACATACACCAATAATGCGGCATTCTTCACTAAGTTCTTCAGCTTTAAGTCTTCTTGGATAGCCTTTACCATTTAATTTTTCATGATGACTAGAAGCCCATAAACTAATATCAGATATGTTGTCTATTTTATCTAAAATTAATTTAGTATAGTATGTATGAGATTTAATGACAAAAAACTCTTCTTCTGTTAAAGGTCCATCCTTGTCCAATATACTAATGGGAATAGCTAGTTTTCCAATATCGTGAAGTAATCCTGCAATTTTCATTTTAAGGCACTTTTCTTCATCATAACCTAAATGCTTAGAAACGCTATAAGCTAAAGTAGCAATTTCTTTAGAATGTTCAGCAGTAAAAGAACTCTTATTATCTATAATGCTTGCAAATACATCAGCAATCGCTTCAAATTCGGATAGAGAGATTAGAATATCTTTTTTTGGTATTATATTATCAAGGATAAAGTTCATATTAGGTAGATTTAAAAGGTTTAACCAAAACTCTTCTTTATCAGATATCATGAGAAAAGCTTTTACAACCTGTGGTGAAAATAAAGTTTCATTATGTAGTTTTACCCAATCAATAAGAATATCCTTTTGAATATAGTAAGGTTTAGAATAATCCATCTGAATTTCAATTAAGTCAGCTATTCTCAGAATTTGTGCTTCTATAGGAATTAGTGAATTTTTTAATTTTAAGCACCCACTACCATCATAATTTTCGTGATGGTAACGTATTATATCATATACCTGTATTAAGGATGGAATACGTTGAATCATTTCTGAGCCAGCAATACAATGCTTTTTTATATACCATTTTGAGGTATGTGACTCATCAAATATATTTTGAGTTCCAATATCATGAATCATGGAAGCAATATATAAATTATAGTAAGAGTTTTCATCCAGTTTCATAACACGAGCAATTTCTAAAGCTATATATGAAGTGCATCTGGAGTGATTAGAAAATTGATTCCTTGAAATATTTTTGTCGTGTGTTGTAGTTATAACGTCCTCAAATTTACCCCAATTATTATCTGTAAGATCTAAGGATAATGATAGAGCGGAAACTATATTCTTTATACTAATATTCATGTTATCCTCCACAGTAAATCATTTATCTATATAAAATTTTAGCATATTGGGGAACGAAATGGTATTATATATTGTTAAAGTAAATATATATTTTAATAAACAAATTTATATATTTTACGTATTATATTTTGGAAATATAAATAGGAGCTATATTTCAAATATATAAAATAGCAAAAATATATTAAATAATCAAAAAATATTCAATATATTAATAATGAAATATATTAAAGTACTAACATTAGTATACTAAAATAAGGTATAATATAGAATAACAAATAAGTAGAGGAGGATAAATTATGTTTGTAAATAATTTGATGTTATCCAGAGAAAAGTTAACGACAGTAACACCAAAGGTAACCATAGGTGAAGCTCTTAAGGTAATGGGAGAAAATAAATTTTTATCCATACCAGTAGTAGAAGGAGATAAATTCTGTGGAGTAATTTCAAAAGAGCAGATATACACATACTACTATGAAAAATCTATAGAGAGACAATGTTTACTATCAGATTTTCTAGTTGAAAATGTAATGAGAACTGATGTACCATCCATAACTCCATTTAACGAAATTGAAGAGGCTGCACATTTCTTAGAAACTAAGAGCGTTTCATTCGTACCAGTAATAAATAAAAATGGAGAAATGCAAGGAATAGTAACACATCATGCTATATTTCATCAATTTACAGAATTGTTTGGATTAAATAAAGGTAAACGATTAGCTGTAATTGCTTATGACATACCTGGACAAATATCTAAATTGTCAAAAATAATTACTGAAAACAAAGGACAAATAATAAGCTTTGTAGTTGTTGACCCTAAGAGTATAACAGAAGTCAAAGAAATAGTAATAAGATTAAACACAGATAATATGGATGAAATTCTTGAAAAAGTAAAAGAAGCTGGATTCAAGATACAGTAAGCTTATAGTTGAGTATGTAGGTGATCTACATACTCAACAGTACATAATTATATATTAAGAAAAGATTAATATATTTTAAATCCGTAGTTAACACAGTAGCAATTTGAATACTTTTATAATATACTAATTTATAAACATATTTCTTGAATTCATAATCTTTTGGACTAAGTTATACTTATGTAAGTTCGTGACACTTTTATTTCCTATATTCTTAGAATATGGGAAATAAAAGTGATTAGAAATCAGATTAAATAAAAAATAAGATACTAAAATAAAAATTTATGGGATAAAATAAACAATGTAATAGAAGAAATATTGTATTCAAGGAGCTGATTTAAATTAGTGATGTAATAGATTTTAATGAACTAAAAAATAAGGCTACAGATAAAGATGTAGATAAGTTTGAGGATTATATATACTCTATGTATTATTCAATGGCTCAAGGTAAGCTATCTATGGCAGAGATGAGCAGGGAAATATTTAAGTATATGAAGGAGAATAACATATCTCAAGAGAAATTTATGAATATCCAGAAGAAGGTTATGGAGAGGTATGGAATTTCTACTGAAGATGTAGAAAGCCAAATGAAGTCTATGGGCATAGAGACTCCTTTAAGTGGATTAGGCAATGAGTATGAAGATGCAAGAAAAATTATTGGATTTCAAGAAAAGTATAAAGGAAAGCTCAAAGTTAAAAGTGTAAATGTATATAGCATTAAGAATGAGAAGAATGATATAGAGATAATGCTCCAAGAGGAGAATGTTATATTAAAAAGTTATGGGAAAATAGATTTAGCTGATAATGAATTAAATGAATTTTTATGTTCCTATAAAAAGGTAATGAATAATAAGATGCTAAATATCTCAATATGTGAGAATGCTTCAACTTATTTATACTAATATATATTCAAGAATATGGTGAATAATTTATAGAAAACCTCTTGCAATTGTGCCTATTATATAATATAATAAACGAGTAGCGAAGGGGTATAGCTCAATTGGTAGAGTAGCGGTCTCCAAAACCGTTGGTTCCGGGTTCAAGTCCTCGTGCCCCTGCCATAGAAACCTAGTGATTTTATTAATCACTAGGTTTTTTTATTTTCCTAATTTATTACTAGGAAACAAGGATTTAATGAAAATAAGTAAGAGGATATCATACTATAAAATTCCATAAAAATAATTAAATAAATTTATTGAGGAAATAATATGCCTGTGATATAATCTGTAAGTTAAGAAAATCAAATAAGTTATTAATTACATTATAAACAAAGTTCTTTGCTTCAGAGGGAGTTTTTACTCCCACTGAAGGTTAGAAATCATTATCCAGGGACGTAACTGCTCTTTACCCCCACTTTGAAGAAGATGGAGTATTAGAGCTGGTAGTCATCGGATAAATTTATATATGTAAGTTAAAGTTATTTATGTGAGGCGTGATTTAAGCTATGTTTTATAGGAAAACATAGCTTAATGTAGTGAAAGGAGAAATATTAATGGAAAAACGTGTGCCAGAATTTAAAGGTTTACTAAGAAGTCACATGATTGAACTACCTAAGGTTATTAGGGATGCTACAGGAATTATTATATTTGGAAAGAGAATTAAATCTTTAGTGTTTTCAACTGATGTAGCAGTTATAAGAAATACTAATGCTGATGCTGTTATTGCAGTATATCCATTTACGCCTCAACCGAGAATAACTGAAGCGCTATTACTAGCATCCGATATTCCGGTATTTTGTGGAGTAGGTGGAGCTATTACTACAGGTAAGAGAGTAATAAATTTAGCCTTAGATGCTGAATTTAAGGGAGCTATGGGAGTGGTAGTTAACGCATCTATAGACAATGATGTTATTGCGGGGATGAGAGAAACTATAGACTTACCTATAGTAGTTACTGTGGTTTCTAAGCATGATGATATAGATGGAAGAATAGCTGCAGGGGCAACTATACTTAATGTATCAGGAGCAAAAGAAACTGCTAACATTGTTAGACATATAAGAAGTAAGTACCCGAACGTTCCTATTATAGCAACAGGAGGGCCTACAGATGAGAGTATACGTGAAACTATACTTGCTGGGGCTAATGCTATAACATACACGCCACAAAGCACAAGTGATATATTAAATGAAATAATGATTAGTCATAGAAAAAGATATGAAGACTAATTTTCTTAAGAAATATAATATTTGAAACGAATATTATATTTGAGGTGATTTATTTATGGACAAAGCAACTTGGATGTTAGGAATAATAGTGCCATTAATATCTGCAGCATTTGGTGGATGTATATCTCTATTGATAATGAGAAAACTAATTATGGAAGAGAGAAAAAAATCTAATAAAGAACGTGCTATAGATATTAATAATGATAAAATAAAAAGTTATAAGGAACTATTTGAACTGAATAAAAAAATTAAGATCTTTGGAGATAAAATTAGAAATAACACAATTCCCAATTGGATAAATGTAGAAAGTTATTATAGAGACGAATTTATAATAGAATTTGAAGAGATTATAAATAATTATAAATTTGTAAATGGTTATATTAATGACAAAAAGATAAATGAATATGCACAAAATGTGCTTAAATTATCCCAGGTAATAGTAGTAGAATTAAAAGATAGAGAAAATTATGGTACTACTTCTGAAAAAATAGAATCCTGTGTAGATACTTTGATAGAAGTTTTGAATACAATAGAAAAGAACATTTTATCTATAGTATTAGAGTTGTCTAAAGAAAAATATAAGTAATATTAATCATTTATACTTAGTATATTCTATTCCCAGATGTTTTTTAATGAAAGTAGTATGAAATTTGTATGAATTGATGAATAGTAGATGAAATATTTATGATTTTAAGTGGATTATGTTAGATTTAATTAATTGGACTAAAGTATAATAGGTGTGGTAAAATGGAATAGTTAAATTTACTACATAAAACCATGTGAAGTAAATAGAGAGAGGATTGTAAATATGAATATTCTTATTTTATCTGCATCTACTGGTGGAGGACATCTAAAAGCATCAAAAGCTTTAGAATCATATATTTTAGAAAATGAGTTAGGTGCTAAAATAAAAGTAGTAGATACCTTAGAGTATGTTAATCCATTTATAAATAAAATAGTAACTAAAGGATATATAGTACTGGCAAAGTATTTAAATGCCTTGTATAAGAATTTATATAGTTTAACGGACAAGTCTGGCATTTTAACATGTTTAGTGACAAAATTAATTTTTTTATTTTCAAAAAAATTGTTGCCATTAATAGAGGAATTTGCTCCGGATGTAATCATTACTACCCATCCCTTTCCTACAGAAATGATTTCTATATTAAAGGGAAATAAAAGTATAAAAGTGCCATCAATATGTATAATGACTGATTATGCTCCACATAATACATGGATAAAACCTAATGTAGATGAATATTGTGTAGCATGTGAAGACATGATAGAAGGTATGATAGATAGAGGAGTTGCACCTGAAAAAGTTCATCCTTATGGAATTCCTGTATATAGTGGTTTTTTTCATCAAGATGAAGAAGATAAAAAAATACTGTTAGATGAGCTAGGTTTATGCGAAAATAGAATGACAGTGTTAGTGATGGCTGGAAGCTTCGGGGTATATAATATAGAAAAAATTTATAAGAATATAAGTAATATTCCTATGGATTTTCAAATTATAATTCTAACGGGTAATAATAGAAGATTATATAATAAAATTAAAGAGCAGATTAAGTTTAGTAATAAACAAACAAAGCTTATTAAGTTCACCAATGAAGTGCATAGATATATGAACTTAGCAGATGTTTTAATTACTAAACCAGGAGGATTGACAGTATCAGAAGCTTTAGCAGCAAATCTTCCTTTAATTACTTTTGATGCAATACCAGGACAAGAAGAAGCAAATGCAAAGTTTTTATTAGATCATGGAATGTCCATATCTATAGGCAGCGGTGATAATTGTATTGAAGCTATAGAGGCTTTGCTTAAGGATAAAGACAAGTTAAAAGAGATTAAAGAAAATTGTATGACTTTTGATAAATCAAATTCAACCATTGAGTTACTAGAACTTATAAGAAGATTAATTAAAGAGAATGAGGCTGAAAGCAATTCGGAAATTGCTTAGAACTTAAATAATTAAGACCAAGGTTTTTAAAGCCTTGGTCTTTTGCTTTAAATTATAAGTAGTTAGTCTTATTTGTGTAATTTTGTAACGGCATTAATAAATTCATCTAAAAATTTGAATGAGCCATTTTTCATGTGTAAAAATCCCATTATAGATAGTATAACTCCACTTAAAGAACCAACTATCATATCAGTCATAGTATCCATAAGACTATTAAGCTGAGAATCAAACCCAAACAGTTGATCTCCCGCAAATTCCCAAAATTCCCATAGAGCAGCTCCAGAAATCGTAAAGAGTAATATATATATACCTATAAATAATGGTGGTAAGATTTTAAGATTACTTTCACCTATAAGGGGCTTTAAAATAGCTAAAGCTAAAAATCCTAAAAGAACACCTGAAGCAAAATGAAGAAATAAGTCCCACCAAGGTAGTATTGAGTACATATTATACATTCGGCCTAAAAGTAGAGCTAAAAATATAAAGAATTGTAATAGAAAATCAGGTAAATTAGACATTTTAACTTTAAATAAATTTAAAGTTATATCTGGTATAAAAGAAGTGACAAAAATTATTAGAATATTGATAATATAATTGGCGTTATTACCCACTTTTACAATTGAGTAATAAATAAATAGCACTAATAAAATTGCTCTAAATATCCACTTGAAAAATAAAGCAAAAGAAAGTTTTGTATTTTTCATAGGTTTCCCTCCATGTTATTTTTGAAAGTAACTAAAATAAGAATAAATATATTTCATATATAATATTTCAAAAACATAACAAAAATATAAGCTAATTTAACATTATAACATATGAAATTAATATAATTAAATTAGTTGTATTATTTTTCTATAAGAATAAGTTTTTCTGCTCTAGAAAGTTTTTTTATTTCACATTCTCTTTTTAAAGCTGAAGATTTGTCAGGTAAATTTTCATAGTATACAATTTCTACAGGTAATCTGCATCTGGTGTATTTAGCGCCCTTACCGCTATTATGGCATTTAAGCCTTCTACCTAAATTAGTTGTCCACCCTGTATATAAAGTATTGTCGCTACATCTTAATATATAAACAAAAACCATATCTATACCTCAAAAATATATTAAAAATTAGAATAATTATCACTAATACATAATACTATTTAAATAGTATAACATTATTTTATCATGAATATATTATACTATTTTATAAATACTGGTGTATTGATATTGAATTAAATTAAATCATAAGGTATAATTAAAGTGAATTAAAAAGAAACAGCAAATAATATGTTGATTTAAATTGAATAAAGTATAGTTTTAGGTACATTATGTTTAATAGGGAAAGTGGTTAAATTCCACTACAGCCCCCGCTACTGTGTACGGAGACGAAATCTCATAGAAAAACCACTGGAGTGTATTTCTGGGAAGGTGAGATGGAGGATGATACGTGAGTCAGGAGACCTGCCTAAAGCATAGATATGACACTTCGGAGGGAAGGGAGTTAATAGTTTAGTTTGTACTTATATTACAAATTATAATTATGTTGTGTAGTTAAATTGAATTTTAACCTCTACCTTTTGGGTAGGGGTTTTATTTTGCACTAATTTATTAAATTTGGAGGAACTAGGATGAAAAAGGCTATATTAGTAGTAAGTTTTGGAACTACCTATAAGGATACATTAAAATTAACTATAGAAAAGATTGAAGATGAAATAAGAGAAAGATTTAAAGAGTATCATGTTATGAGAGCTTTTACAGCGCATATGATAATAAGAAAGATAAAAAATAGAGATGGAATAATTATACCTACTCCTGAGGAAGCTTTAGAACAACTGTATAAAGAGGGATATGAGGAAGTTATAGTTCAACCACTTCATATAATACCAGGAGAAGAGTTCCAATATGTTAGATTAGTAGTTGATAAGTTTAAAGCAAGTAATAAATTTAAGTCTATAAAAGTAGGTAGGCCAGCACTTCACTTCCAAGGAGGAGAAGAAACTCCTAATGATTATGAGGTATTTATAGATGCTATAAAAGAAATTATACAAAAGGATAAGACCATGGTATTTATGGGACATGGAAGTAATCATCCAGCTAACTCGGCCTTTGTAGCCCTTCAAAGTGTATTTACTTATTTAAATTATGACAATGTATATGTTGGAACTGTAGAAGGATATCCTACCGTAGATATGATAGTGGAGATTCTTAAAAGAAAAGGTATTGATCATGTTAAGTTAGCACCACTTATGTTAGTAGCTGGAGATCATGCCACTAATGATATGGCCTCTGATGAAGAAGATTCATGGAAAACTATATTAGAAGAAGCTGGAATTAAAGTAGACATATATCTTCATGGTTTAGGTGAGATTGAAAAGTTCAGACATATATATGTAAATCATGTACAGGACGTAATAGATAATAAATATCTTCATTTAGGAGATACAAAGAAAACACCGTAAAGGAGTTAATTATGAATAGTATAATAGTTTCTTCAAATAGTAGTGGCGGAGGAAAGACCACTGTTACATTAGCACTTATGAAAACCCTTATAAATAGAGGATATAAGGTTCAAGGATATAAAGTTGGACCAGATTACATAGATCCAGCCTTCCATAGAGAAATAACTGGAGTAGCTACAAGAAACTTAGATTTATTTCTAATGGGAGAAACAGGGGTTAAAGAGAGCTATTTAAGAGGTCGAGGTGATGTAGGAATTATTGAAGGAGTTATGGGGCTTTATGATGGAAAAGGCATAGATACTAATTTCTCTACAGCTCATGTATCTAGAACTTTAGATTTGCCTGTAGTGTTAGTACTATCTCCAAAAGCTCAATCAGCTACTTTATGTGCTGAAATAGAAGGCTTAAGAAATTATGAAGATGTGAACATAGTAGGGGTAATACTTAATAATATTAGTGGAAGTTACTATAACCTTTTGAAAAAAGCTATTGAAGTAAACTGTAAAGGAATCAAGGTTTTTGGATACATACCTAAGGATGATAGGTTAGCTTTAAAAAGTAGGCATTTAGGACTTGTACAGAGTAGCGAGGTTGAAGATTTATCAAAGAAGATAGAGTTATGCAGTAGCCTTATGGAAGAGTATGTGGATGTAGATAGTCTTATAAAAGAATTTAGAACTTCAGGTATTAAGGCTACTAACAGTGAAGATTTTCACGTCGAAAACAGAGATTTAAAGATTGCAGTAGCTTATGATAAAGCATTTAGCTTTTACTATAAAGAGAATATTGAGCTTTTAGAGGAAATGGGACACGTTGAGTATTTTAGCCCTCTAAAAGATAAGGAATTGCCAAAGGATGTAGATTTTATATATATAGGTGGAGGATACCCAGAAGTATTCAAGGAAGAGTTATCTTCTAATAAATCTATGTTAAATAGTATAAGAGAAGTCTTAAATAGTGGAGTAAAATGCTATGCAGAATGTGGTGGACTTATGTATCTTACAGAGAGCATAGATGGAGTTGAAACAGTAGGTTTCTTTAATGGAACATCTTATATGACTGGAAAGCTTAATAATTTTGGATATGCAACTATAAAGATATCAGAAGAAAATTCTATAGTGCAAAAAGATATGATAATTAATTGTCATGAATTCCATAAATCACTGGTGAATTTAAGAGAAGAAGAAATATATGAATTGGAAAAGAAATCCTACGATGGAACCACAAAGAAGTGGAAGTGTGGGTATGTAAAAAATAATGTTTTAGCAGCCTATGGACACATACATTTCTTTTCTAATATTAATTTTTTAAAGAATTTAATTAAATAAATATAAATTAAAAATAAAAATTTATCAAGGAAAAGTTATTTCCTTAAGTAGGAGGAAAAATGGATTATATAAAAATACCAATGGACATAGAAAAAAGAAGTTTTGAAATTATAGGAGAAGAAATGGGGCCTCATAATTTCGATGATAGAGAGCTCTCTATAATTAAGAGAGTTATTCATACCACAGCAGATTTTGAATATAAGAATTTAGTCTATATGTCAGATGATGCTATAGATACGGCCCTAGAGATTCTAAAAAAGGGAACAACTATATATACAGATACTAATATGGCACTTTCAGGAATAAATAAAAGAGCTTTAGAAAAATTAAATTGTAAGGTTGTATGTTATGTATCAGAACCAGAAGTTGCAGAGATAGCAAAGGAAAGAGGAATAACTCGTTCGATGGCTGCAGTAGAAAAAGCGGTAGGAGATGGAGTGGAATTCTTTGTGTTTGGAAATGCTCCAACGGCTTTATTTAAACTTAAAGAGTTTATTGAATCAGGAAAGTCTAATTGTAAATTTATTATAGGAGCTCCAATAGGATTTGTGGGGGCAGCTGAATCAAAAGAAGAAATAGAGAAAGTAAAAGATGTGTCTATGATGACAGTTAGAGGAAGAAAGGGCGGAAGTGCAGTAGCAGCAGCTATAGTCAATGCCCTTATGTATATGTTAGTAGAAAGATAAGGCATCTTCAAAAAATAAATTTGTTATTTATTTTCAGATGCCTAATAAAGAAGGTATTAGAATGCTAGATTTATATGTTAACAGTAATGGTAAAAAGTTAAGATGTGGTTATACTACAGGGTCTTGTGCAGCAGCAGCTGCTAAGGCAGCTACCTACATGCTTTTTACTGGTAAAAAAATTAAAGAAATAGAGATTAATACACCAAAGGGAATAACTTTAAACTTAGTTATAGATGAAGTTATTTTAGGTGAGGATTATGTAGAATGTTCCATTATAAAAGATGGTGGAGATGACATAGATGCTACCCACGGATTACCTATATGGGCAAGAGCTGAAAAAGGTGAAGAAAGATATATTTTAAAAGGTGGAAAAGGTGTAGGAGTAGTTAATGGCGAAGGACTCTATATTGAAAAGGGTGAAGCTGCTATCAATCCAGTACCTAGACTCATGATAGAACAAGAGGTAAGCAGTGTACTTCCAGAAGATGAAGGAGTTACTATTACTATATTTGTACCAAGGGGAGAAGAAGTAGCTAAGAAAACCTTTAATCCTAGGTTAAACATAGTAGGAGGGATATCCATATTAGGAACTACAGGGATTGTTTATCCTATGTCTGAGGAGTCAATTAAAGAATCAATAAAAATTGAGATAACACAGAAGGCTTTAAAAAATAAATCTCTTATATTAGCCTTTGGTAATATGGGAGAAAAGGTTGCAGAGTCTATGGGATATTCTATAGATCAGGTGGCTATAATATCAAACTTTGTTGGTTTTGCAATAGAATGTTGTGTTAGCTGTGAAGTTAAAGAAATAATTATAATAGGTCATATAGGTAAGATATGTAAGATATCTGCTGGAAGCTTTAACACTCATAGCAGAGTATGTGATGTAAGGCTAGAAGTAATAGCTTTAGAGTTAGCATTAGCAGGAGCTCCACATGATTTAATTAGAAATATATATGATGAAAAGACTACCGAGGGAGCTATAAAAGCTTTAAATGGTGAGTATAGTGAGATATATAAGACTATTGTAGATAAAGTAAAGAAGAGAATGGAACTTTATAGCTACGATGAACTTAAATGTGATGTGGTTATGTATTGGGGTGCAACTAATCCTAAGATATTGGCTACAACACTATAGGGGTGAAAAGATGATATATGTAGTAGGACTTGGACCGGGAAGTAGAGATTATATACTTCCAAAGGCTGTTGAAACTTTAGAAAATAGTGATATGGTAGTAGGATTTTCTAGAGCTCTAGAGAGTATAGACTTTATAAATACAAATAAAGCAGTAGTTAAGACTTTATCAGATATTCTAAAGATAGTAGAAGAAAATCCTAGCAAAAAAATATCTATAATTGCATCGGGAGACCCTTGTTTTTATGGAGTTACAGATTATATAAAGAGAAATTTAGAAGAGTATAACGTAGAAATAGTACCAGGCCTCAGTTCCTTTCAATATTTAATGAGTAAGATAGGAAAGAGTTGGAATGGTAAATTTTTAGGAAGTGTTCATGGAAGAGAAGAAGATTTTCTAGCTCTAGTTAAAGAAAATAGTGCTTGTATATTCTTAACAGATAGTAAAAATTCCCCTAAAGCTTTAGCAAGTAAGTTATTTGAAGAGAATATAAGTTGTAATATATGGGTAGGAGAAAACCTATCCTATGAAGATGAGAAGATAACTGTTGGTACACCAGAGGAGATAATGAAGAAGGAGTTTTCTTCTTTAAGTGTCTTTGTAGTGGAGGAAATTTAAATGAAATATATAAAAGACGAAGAGTTTATAAGAGGAAACTGTCCTATGACAAAGGAGGAAATTAGAATTCTAAGTGTAGTAAAACTTAACTTAGAGGAAAATTCTAAACTTTTAGATGTGGGAGCGGGAACTGGTTCCATATCAATTCAAGGAAGTAAACTTTGTAGCCATGGTAGAGTAGTTGCTATAGAGAGAGATGAAGAAGCCTTAGAGGTAATCTATAAAAATAAAGATAAATTTAGTTGTGATAATCTAGAAGTTATAGAAGGGGAAGCTGTTGAAGCTTTAGATTCTATTAAGGAAAAGTTTAACAGCATTTTTATTGGAGGTAGTGGTGGAAATCTTGAAAAAATAATTGAGAGATGCCATAGCATTCTTGAAGATAATGGAGTAATGGTTTTAAATTTTATAACCATTGATAATGTATATAAAGCAATGAGTACTTTAAAAGAATTAAATATGAAAATAAGCTGTACTCAAGTTGGAGTAAGTAAAACAAGAGGCCAAAGTTATATGTTATTTGGATATAATCCAATTTTTATTGTAGAGGCCTATAAGAGTTAGAAACATTATTGCATAGTAGAAATAGAGGAGTGAGATAGATGGCAAAGTTATATGGAGTTGGAGTAGGACCAGGAGATAAAGAGCTGTTAACCTTAAAGGCAGTTAAAACTATAGAAATGTGTGAAGTAATTGTTTCGCCAAGTGCTATGAAAGGTGGAAAAAGTATAGCTTTAGGGATTGCAGAGGACTTTATATCAGAGGATAAAGAAGTTATGATAAAGCAATTTCCAATGGGTGGAGAAGACCAAGAAGAAAAAATCTATGAAGCATTTAAAGCTATAGAAGAGAAGCTTAAGGAAGGAAAGAATGTAGCCTTCTTAACGCTAGGAGACCCATTTGTTTATAGTACCTATATATATTTACTGAAATATATAGAAGAGCATGGATTTGAAGTTGAAACAATTCCAGGGATAACTTCTTTCTGTGCTAGTGCTAGTCTTGCACAAAAACCACTAGTTATAGGTGATGAACCATTACTTATTACCCCAGCTAGCAGAGTTTCAGATATAAAGGATGAAAAGTATGTAGTTATAATGAAGGTCTATAAAAGAGAAGAAGAAGTATTAGACGTTCTTGATGAAAAAGGCTTTAACTATGTATATATAAAAAAAGCTGGAAGAGAAGGGCAAGAGATTTTACATAAGAGAGAAGATATTTTAGATAATAAAGAATACATGTCACTTATAATAGCAAACAGAGATTAAGGAGGAAGAAGAATGGTTTATTTTATAGGAGCGGGTCCAGGAGATGCAGAGTTAATTACAGTAAAGGGAAGAGATACATTAACAAAAGCAGATGTAGTTATATATGCAGGCTCCCTTGTAAGCAAGGAGCATATGAATTATTGTAAGGCTGGGTGTGAAATACATAATTCAGCATCTATGACTTTAGAACAAGTTATTGAAGTTATGGAAAGAGCTGAAAAAGAAAACAAAATGGTAGTAAGACTTCATACAGGAGATCCAGCTATCTATGGAGCTATTAAAGAACAAATGGATGAACTTGATAAATTAAATATTGAGTACAAGGTAATTCCGGGAGTTAGCTCATTTACAGCAGCAGCATCTGTTATAAAGAAGGAATTTACACTTCCATCAGTAACCCAAACTGTAATATTAACTAGAGTAGAGGGAAGAACTCCAGTGCCAGAAACAGAAAGCTTAGAAAAACTTGCGTCAATTGGAGCATCTATGGCAATATTCCTATCTATTAGCATGATAGATAAGGTTGTTGCAAAATTAAGAAAAGGTTATGGAAGAAATGTTAATATAGCTGTAGTTGAAAGAGCTACTTGGGAAGATGAAAGAGCTATAATTGGAACTTTAGATGATATAGCAGAAAAAGTTAAAGAAGCGGGAATCACTAAATGTGCTCAAATATTAGTAGGGGACTTTATAAATTGTGACTATGATAAGAGTCTTTTATATGATAAATCCTTTACTCATATGTTTAGAGAAGGACAAAAATAATTCTTAGAATTTATAATTCTAGAAAGTAGGAGAGTTATGAAGTTAGCAGTGGTGTCTGTAACAAGACAAGGAGATAATATTGCAAAAAAGCTAAGTGAAACTTTAGAATTGAAGCTTTACTCTAGTTACAATAATAAAAACTTCAAACTGAAATCTGTATGTGAAGAGCTTATGAATACTGTAGATGGAATAATTTTTATCTCATCTACAGGTATAGCAGTAAGAGGAATAGCACCTTTTTTAAAGGGAAAGGATAAAGACCCAGCAGTGGTAGTTGTAGACTGTGAAAGCAGATTTGCCATAAGTCTCGCTGGAGGACATCTTGGAGGAGCTAATGAGCTTGCTTTAAAAGTATCAGAAATTCTTAAGACTACACCAGTTATAACTACAGCCACAGATAGCATGGGAATTGATGCGCCGGATATGATTGCTAAGAATAATAATCTGATTATAGATGATATGAAAATAGCTAAAGATATAGCTGCAAAGTTAGTTGATAAAGCTAAAGTTGGTTTTTTAGACGATGAAAGTAAAATAAAAATGCCAAAGGGATATGTAATACCTTCAGAAGATATGAAGGGTATAGTTACAGTATCTAATAAAATAGATGTGGATAACTTATCACAGGTTGACGGCTTAATTCACCTTAAACTCATAAGAAGAAATATCATATTAGGCATGGGATGTAGAAAAGATGTGGATAATGACAAAGTTAAAAACTTTGTTGTGGATACTTTAAAGAAATATAATATAGATTTAAGATCGATTAAAACTATTTCTACAGTGGAAGTTAAAAAGAATGAACAGGCATTAATTGCTTTAAGTGAATTTTTAAACTGTCCAATGGAGATTCATTCTTTAAAAGAAATAGAAGAAATAGAGCATAAATACAAGGGCAGTGATTTTGTTAAGAAATCTATAGGTGTAAGAGCTGTTTGTGAACCGTGTGTTGAACTAGCAGGGGGAGAGTTACTTACAGATAAAATTAGCTTTGAAGGGATAACCCTTTGTATTGGAAAGTTAGTCTACTGATAATGGAGGAAAAATAATGGGAAAATTATATGTAGTAGGAATCGGTCCAGGAGGACTGGATTATATGACAATTAAAGCTGTAAAGGCTATAGAAGAAAGTGATATAGTAGTAGGATACACAAAGTATATAGAAATGATAAAGCCACTTTTAGATGGTAAGAAGGTTTATTCTACAGGAATGATGGGTGAAGAAGCAAGATGCCAGGAAGCTTTAAGATTAACTAGTGAAGGAACAGTAGCTGTAGTAAGTACAGGAGATGCTGGAATATATGGTATGGCTGGGTTAATTCTTGAAATGAAAAGGGATGAAGAAGTAGAGGTAATCCCAGGGGTTACAGCATCATCTTCAGCAGGATCAATAGTTGGAGCTCCACTTATGCATGATAACTGTAACATAAGCTTAAGTGATTTAATGACTCCTTATGAAGATATAAAGAAGAGAGTTAAGCTTGCAGCAGAGGGTGATTTTATAATATCTCTTTATAATCCAAAGAGTAAAGGAAGACCTCACTACTTAAGAGAAGCAATAGATATAATAAAGGAATATAGAAATGAAGACACACCAGTGGCTATAGTGAAGCATGCTTTAAGAGAAGGTCAAGAAGCTACAGTTTGCACTATAGGAACTTTTGATGATTCTATAGTAGATATGATGACTATGGTTATTATAGGAAACACTAAGAGTTATATAAAAGATGGATTATTTATAACTCCAAGAGGATATAAATTAGAAAACAAGTAGGCATTTAGGGGGAGAATTACAATGATAGCTTTAATAGTAGGTACATCAGAGGGAAAGGTAATTCTTTCCCATCTAAATAAATATACAGATAACATTTTAGTATCCACAGCTACCACATATGGTGGAGAGCTTTTAGTGGATTATAAATATAAAATATTAAATGATAAACCGTTAGTTTATGAAGAGTTAAAAACATTATTTATGAAAAGTGGTGTAAGGGTAATTGTAGATGCATCTCATCCCTATGCAGTTCAAATAAGTGGAACAGTTATGAAGATAGCAAAGGACATGGGCATAGAGTATGTAAGATATGAAAGAAAAAGTACTCTAGACACATTACCTAAAAATGATTTGATAATAGAGGTGCCAACCTATGAAGAATTAGGAGAAGCCCTAAAAGATATAGATGGATGTATTTTAAATACTACAGGAAGTAGAAATATAGATAAGATACTAGAGTTAAAACTTGAAAATAGAATAGTCCATAGAGTGTTGCCATCTTTAAAAGTTATGGAGGAAGTCTTTGCTCTAGGTGTTAGAGTAGAGGATTTAATATTCATAAAAGGACCTATTGGTTATGAGTTAAACAGAGCTTTTATAAAAGAATATGATGGTAAGGCACTAATAACAAAGGATAGTGGGCCACAAGGTGGAACTTATGAAAAAATAAAGGCTGCCATAGACATGGGAATTAAAGTTTTAGTGGTAGAAAGAAAGACCATGGATTACGGTAAAGTCTTTAATGAAGAAGAAGAATTATGTCACTATATCTGTAGCAACAAAGAAAATTTTTAATAACATTTCAAGGTCAAATAAAAGACTCGGGTGACGGTGGGGGTAACTTTTATTATCCAAAACATAAAGTTATGTTATAGATGTTAAATTAATATATTTAAAGTGCACATTAAGTATATTATTTATAATCACATTATTTAGCTACAGTTAAATATATAGAAATTTAAATATAAACATTGCTAGCGGTATTATATTTAAATTAAATCATTTTTACTAAATATAAGGGGGAAAAATTATGAATAAATCAAGTATTGCTAAAAAATCATTTGTATTTATATGGGCATTAGCATTAATGTTTACAGTGCCTAAATTAGCTTATGGTATGCATATTGCAGAAGGGTTTTTACCAATGGCTTGGTGTGCTTTTTATTTTGTAGCATGCATTCCATTTGTAGCATTAGGAATTAGAGATATAAGAAGAAAAACAATGAGTAGCAAGGATTTAAAAATGCTTTTAGCATTGATTGGAGCTTTTGCATTTGTATTATCAGCAATGAAACTACCTTCAGTTACAGGAAGTTCATCACATCCAACAGGAACAGGTCTTGGAGCAATGATATTTGGACCATTTGCTATGTCTGTGGTTTCAATAGTAGTTCTTTTATTCCAAGCACTTTTCCTAGCTCATGGAGGGTTAACAACTTTAGGAGCTAATGTTCTATCTATGGGTATTGCAGGGCCAATAGTAGCCTTTGGAGTTTATAAATTATTTAAAAATAAAAATAGAAAGATGGCAATATTTTTAGGAGCGGCCTTAGGAGACTTAGCAACATACCTAGTTACATCCATTCAACTTGGACTTGCATTCCCAGCTACTACAGGTGGATTTGCTGCGGCATTTATAAAGTTTGTATCAATATTTGCTATAACTCAAGTTCCACTTGCTATAGTAGAAGGAATAATAACTGTTATGATATTTGACTTTATAGAAAAACATGCCTCTGAGGAGTTATTAGAAGTTGGAGGTGTAAGATAATATGAAAAAAAATATAGGATTAATTTTATTATGCATAGCAATTGTGGTAGGATCTTTATTCTTAGGTAGAAATGGTGAATTTAATGGTGCCGATGGAGAAATTGAAGTTAAAATTCAAGAGTTGAATGGAAATTATGAGCCATGGGCAGCTCCTATGTGGGAACCACCATCAGGGGAAATTGAAAGCTTTCTTTTCTGTTTACAAGCAGCAATTGGAGCTGGATTCATAGGATACTACATTGGTGTTAAAAAAGGAGCTTCAAAGAATAAGGGAGCTAAGACTAATGTAGGTGGAAAAGTGAAAGAATGTTAAGGACAGTACTTTCATATTCAAAGCTAAGTAAATTAGCAAATGTTCATCCTATAGAGAAAATAATTTTATGTATATTACCAATAATAGCACTTAGTTTTAGTACTAAGTGCTATCCTTTGGTTATAAATATAATGGTTTTTCTTGTGCTTCACATTGTTTATAAGAACCCTATGCATATAGTAAAACACTTTGTAGAGGCAACTTTTTTATTTGCTTTAGTTTCTTCTATAACTTTTGTATTTGATTATGGATTGTATAGTACTTTAATACTTATATTAAAGGCAGTGTCTGGAGGGGTATCAGTTAGTTTTTTAACTTTAACAACACCTACAGATCATGTATTTTATATATTCTCTAAGATAAATTGGCTTAGAGATATTTGTGATATAGGAAAATCTATGGAGAGATTTTTAATACTTATAGATGATGAATTTCAAACATTACGAAAGGGTATGTTATGTAGAGGTGCATTCGGTGGCTTTAAGAATAAGGTTAAGGATTCAGGAAGTCTTGCTGCTTTACTTTTTATTAATACTTTAAAACGTTGGAAAGAAATTAAGGATGGAATTAATAGTAGAGGCTATAAAGGAAATATTTATTATGGTTGTGAAGAGTTTGATTTGTCATATAAAAGAATAGTTATGATAGTAGGATATATTACATTTCTTATTATTTTAGTGGGTATACCTAAGTGGTTTTAGAAGCTAGGTATACTTTTTATTTTTTGATAACTTTCTTCATTCAATATAGAGTTTTGTAGTTTATATGGTTAAAGATATATACTATATAATAAAGGATGTTAAAAATATAATTTAAAGTATAGAACTTAAAAGGACAAAAAATAGGAAAAGTCCTTCTGAAGTAATTTGAAGGAAATTTCCTATATAAGATAAATATAAAAGATTAAGGATTTAATAGTTATTGATAACTATTATCAATAAATTCATATTACTATAATATTTTACATATGTCAATGCAATTGAGAACTATTTTCAATTAAAGTGTAATGTTTTTAATAAACATATTTGTTAATATATAATTAAGAAGAAATATGTAATATATTTGTATAAATAAATTTTAAAAAAATATATATAAGATATGGGTGATAAAACAATTAAAAATGATTGGGGTAATTTAGGAAATGAGATATGTTAAGTTAGAAGAGTTGAAGAAACTCCCAGGTTTTAATGGGTTAGATGAGAATATTTTAAGAAAGTTATCTAATATTATTAGAGTTAATAGGTATGAAAAGGCGAAGGTACTATTTAGGGATAAGGATATTGTAGATAATATATATATTGTATTAAAGGGAAAAGCTTCACTATATAAGTTTAATGAAAAAGGTCAAAAAAAGGTTATATTCATATTGGGGGAAGGCGATTTTATAAATGAAGTTATATTACAAAATTCTACCTCATCTATAAATTGTGAAACTATAGAGGATTCTCAAATAATGCATTGTAACACTGTAGAACTTTTACAGGTAATGGAAGAGAACTTTGAACTTACAAAAATTGTACTATATTCTTTATCCTTAAAAGTAAGAAGGATGTATAGGCAGTTTAAAAATACTACTGGAGTTTTAAGTATGGGAAAAAGAGTTGCATCAAAGCTTTGGAAGCTAGGACGAGATTATGGAGTACCATTAAATAATGGCATACTAATAGACATGGAAATTAGTATAACTTATCTAGCGGACTTATTTGGAGCTCAAAGAGAGACCATATCAAGGGCATGTAAAGAACTTAGTGAGCTGGGGTTAATTGAATATAGCAATAAGAAATTTATAATAAAAGATGAAGAAAAACTTTTAGAATATTTTAAAACACCGTGATTAAAATCACGGTGTTTTAAATTTTACAAGCATATAATGAAGCTATAATATTAAAAAGTGGAAGGGGTTTACTATGGTTTGTGGAGATTTTAACAAAGTGTGTGTAGCAGGTAAATCTAAAATTCAGATGTTAAATGAAAATCCAATAGGATATTTCATTTCTTCTATGTTAGCAGGATTATTTGTAGGATTAGCTTCTATGCTTATTTTTACAATAGGAGGTCACTTAACAGCAGCAGGTTCGGGTGCTACAAAGATTATCATGGGACTATCCTTTGGTGGAGCACTGAGTCTAGTAGTAATGGCAGGTGCAGAATTATTTACTGGAAACAATTTTGTACTAGCATCAGCATCTTTTAATAAAGATGTACAGTGGAAAAGTACTGTGAAACTATGGATAGTATGTTTTTTAGGAAATCTATTAGGCTCCATTATAGCAGGGATAATGTTTAAATTAACAGGATTAGCTACAGGGAGTGTAGGTGAGTATATTGCAAAGGCATCAGAAGTGAAGATGACAATGCCATTAATACCACTATTTTTCCGTTCTGTATTCTGTAATATCTTAGTTTGTTTAGCAGTTTGGTGTGGATTTAAATGCAAAGAGGAAGTTGCAAAACTTATCATGATATTCTGGTGTTTATTTATATTTATTACTGTAGGTTTTGAGCACAGTGTTGCTAATATGACTGTATTAACTATAGGTTTATTATCACCTTTTGATGCTTATGTCACTATAGGTGGATATATATATAATATTCTAGTTGTAACACTTGGAAATATGGTTGGAGGTATTTTATTTGTGGCTCTTCCATATTATATGATATCAAGAGAAAAAAAGTAAATTAGAGGTGAATTATGGGTTACAAATTATGCTTAGACAAGTTTAATAAAGTTTTAAAAGAGCTCTCATCAGAATATAAAGTATACGCTCCTGTATTAATCGAGGGTGGTGCAAATTTCTCTGATACATACAGAGTTAGGTATGGAGAAATATCTAAAATTCAGGATGTAGTATTTAATGAAAAATCTCATTTTTCCTTTAAGGAAGTATTATTACCACAATCTGAAACACTATTTTATTTTACTGAAGATGAGGTTAAAGAAGCAGCACCTAAGTCTAAAGGTTCTATAGTATTTTTAAGAAGCTGCGATTTAAATGCTGTAAGAAGAATGGATGATATATATTTAAGAAATGGCTTTGAAGACTACTATTATAAGAGACTTAGAGAAAACACAAAATTTATATTAATGGGATGTGAAACAACCTTCGAAAATTGTTTTTGTGTAGACATGGGAACTAATAAATCAGATAACTATGATGGATATATTAAAGTAGATAATGATGAGATTTATTTTGATAGTAAATGTGAACTTTTTGACATTCTATTAAAAGGTGAAAATGCTGAAACTTTAAATGTAGAACCAGAATACGTTACTGAAAATAATGTTAGCGTTAACATTCCAAAAGAAATTACTTTAGATGTTATGAAATCAACTATTTGGGATGAATATAATCAAAGATGTATTGCTTGTGGTCGTTGTAATTTTGTCTGTCCTACATGTACTTGCTTTACTATGCAAGATATTTTTTATCAAGATAATAGTAAAGTTGGAGAGCGTAGAAGAGTATGGGCCTCATGTCAAGTGGATGGATTTACTGACATGGCTGGAGGTCATAGTTTCAGACAAAAGAAAGGTCAAAGAATGCGCTTTAAGGTATTACACAAAGTATATGATTACAAGAAAAAATGGGGTTACCATATGTGTGTAGGCTGTGGTAGATGTGATGATATATGCCCAGAATACATTTCATTTAGTAACTGTATCAATAAATTGCAATCAGCATGTGATGAGGTGAAGTAGATGAATAAAAATGAATATATACCTTTTATTTCAGAAATAAAAGAAGTAATACAACATACAGAAATTGAGTATACCTTTAGAATGAGCTATGTTGGAGATGTAAAACCAGGCCAATTCTTTGAAGTATCTCTACCTAAGTATGGAGAAGCACCTATATCAGTAAGTGGTATTGGAAAAGATACTGTTAATTTAACAATACGTAAGGTAGGAAAGGTTACCGATGAAATATTCAGTAACTATGTAGGAGATAAATTGTTTTTAAGAGGACCTTATGGAAATGGTTTTGATATAGAAACTTACAAGGATCATGAGGTTGTAGTAGTGGCAGGTGGTACAGGGCTTTCTCCAGTAAGAGGAATTGTGGACTACTTTGCTAATAATCCACAGGATGCTAAAAACTTTTCTTTAATTTGTGGATTTAAATCACCAGAAGATGTTTTATTTAAAGATGATGTGGAGAGATGGAAGAATACTATAGACCTAATTCTTACTGTAGATAAAGCAGACGAGAATTATAAAGGGAATGTGGGAATGGTGACTAAGTATATTCCTGATATGGATATAAACGATATTAATGATGTACAAGTAGTTGTAGTAGGACCACCAATCATGATGAAATTTACTGTGGCAGAATTCTTAAAGAGAGGAATTCCAGAGAAGAATATTTGGATTTCTCAAGAGAGAAAAATGTGTTGTGGAATTGGAAAATGTGGACACTGTAAAATAGATGATACTTATATTTGCTTAGATGGCCCTGTATTTAACTATACAAAGGGTAAAGAGCTAATAGATTAATTGGAGGTGAGGATATGGATATAAACACTAAAAAACTTAAAAAGAATGCCTTTAGAGTTACAAAAACAAGAGGATTTACTGCATCAAGAATTCGTGTTCCAGGGGGGAAGATGGATGCTAAGTATTTATCTATGGTTCAAGAGATTGCAGAAAAATATGGTGATGGAACTGTAAACATTACTACGAGACAAGGATTTGAAGTACCTGGTATTAGATTTGAAGATATAGATAAAGTAAATGCTTTACTACAACCAATCATCGAAGGATTAGAAATTAATCAAGTAGATGAAGGCATGGGTTATTCTGCAGCTGGAACTAGGAATATATCTGCATGTGTAGGAAACAATATCTGTCCATATGCTAATTACAATACAACAGAGTTTGCTAAAAAGATAGAAAAGGCTATATTCCCAAATGACCTACACTTTAAAGTGGCATTAACAGGGTGCTCTAATGACTGCGCAAAAGTTAGATTAAATGACTTTGGAATAATAGGAATGACCGAACCACAATATGATATGAATAAATGTGTATCCTGCGGAGCTTGCGTAAAAGCATGTACAAGGAAATCCACTGGAGCATTAACTATGAATAACTATAAAATTCAACGTGATCACAAAAAGTGTATAGGATGTGGAGAGTGTGTAATAGCGTGTCCGACGGATGCATGGACTAGAAGTAGAGAAAAATATTACAAGCTTGTTCTTTTAGGTAGAACAGGAAAGAAAAATCCACGTATGGCAAAAGATTTTATAGCTTGGGTAGATGAGGAAAGTATCATAAAAATTATCTGTAATACTTATAACTATGTTAAGGAATATATAGATAAGGATGCCCCAGGTGGTAAGGAGCATATAGGATATATTGTAGATAGAACAGGATTCCCAGAATTTAAAAAGTGGGCAATGGAAGGAGTTAATCTATCGGATAAAACTATTGTTCAAGAAACCATGTACTGGGATGGAATTAAGTATTAAAAATAATATATTTTACTCACAATTGACTTTTGCCCCTTGAATGTAAATATTTGTTGTAGTATAATCATATTTGTAAAATTTGCGAAAATGAATAAAAAGTAAATAATGAAATATAGGTTTGATTTTATCAATTAAAAGGGAAGTAGGTGTAAATCCTACACGGTCCCGCCGCTGTAAAGGTGGAGTTTTGTACTTATACCACTGGGAAACTGGGAAGGTGTACAAAAACCATGAAACCTGAGTCAGAAGACCTGCCTGTGTTTTAACACGTAAACTCTGCGGAGAATGGAGTGGTGTAACACAAGATATTTATATACATATGTATACATAAATATATTTTTAATATATTCTTTGTATTTATATATTTTTATGATGTATATGATTGGTAATTATGATGTTATTTAAGTCCATTTAACTTAGAGTTAAATGGACTTTTTTTACGTTTAAATTTATTCGAAATAAGTAGTAAATTAATATTTATTAAAAGGAGGCGAAAAATTGAGTTTTAAAATAAGAAAGTTTGATTTTCATGTTTTAACATATATTATTTTATTTTTATCATTAATAATAATAATTTTTTCTAATGATAATCCAGCAGTGGTTTTCTCTCTATATTTTTATATATTTTCATTATTCATATATAGCGGAAACACATATAAATTAAAAAAAGTTTTAGTTTATTTTATACCCTTTGCCATATTTATAATTCTTCTAAATATGATATTTGTTACACAAGGTAGTATGGTTTTACTTCAAATTGGAAGTAAAAAATTTACCTTGGAGGCTTTGATATACGCATTAACAATGGCACTTAAGTTATTTGCAGTGGCCAGTCTCTTTATATCCTTTGAATTTATTATTGATTCAGATAGGGCAATTTCATATTTTTCAAGCAAGATGCCAAAATCAACTTTAACTCTGGTTATTGCTTTTAAGTTAGTTCCTGGTCTTAGAGATAGATTAAATAAACTTAAAGAAATTTATACAATTAGAGGAGTTGATTTTAATAAAAAGAGTTCAAGAGAAATGACTAAAAGCTATGTTCCAGTATTGTCAATATTACTTGAAAATTCTATGGAAAGTTCTTTCGATATAGGGGAAGCAGCTTTTGTTAGAGGATTTTTAAGTAATGAAAGAAGTACCTATGACAGACAGAAGTTTAGAAAAAAAGATATTTCTATTATGGTTTTAAGCGGAGTTTTATTAATAGTATATATATTTGCTCAATATAAAGGAGCTGTTGATTTCAAAATATATGATGGGATAAGTCTAGTAAATATATTTAACTATGGAACAACATCAATATTTGTGATAATTCTAGCTATTACATTATTAATTTTAAAATATAGTAGGGAGAAAGACAATGGAATATATAGAGATTGAAAATTTAAGTTATTCATATCCTCTAGAAGGAAAGAAATCTTTAAATAACATAAATTTAGGATTAGGTAGAGGAGATGTTTTATTAGTAGTTGGGAAATCGGGTTCAGGAAAATCAACTTTAGCTAAATCAATTACAGGTGCTGTTCCTCATTTTTACGGTGGTACCATATCAGGAGGAATTATCATTGATGGAGTATCGCTAGAAGAGATGAGCCATAGCGAAAGGGCAAAGACAGTTACAATGGTTTTTCAGGATCCAGAGAAGCAATTAATGATGAATAAGGTTCACCGAGAGATTGCTTTTGGACTTGAAAATATAGGGGTAAGTGAATCAACAATTAAGAGACGTGTATGGGAGGTCATGGAGTTTATAGGAATAACTGACCTGGCAGAAAGAGATATAACAACTTTATCAGGAGGGCAAAAGCAAAAGGTTGCAATAGCCTCTGCAGTGGCATATTTGCCAAAATGTATTATTTTTGATGAACCTTCCTCTCAGCTTGATGTTTCTGCGGCAGAAAGCATTGTGAATCTAATTAGAAAAATAAATGAAGAATTGGGAATAACAATAATAGTTATAGAGCAGCGAGTAAATAAATGGTTTGATATAGCTGATAAGATTGCCTATATGAATGAGGGTAAAGTTAATTTTTATAATAGTAGGTATGATTTTTATAAAGAATCTAAGGAAGAAGTTTTTAATTTTTTACCTGATTATTTGAAGTTAACAAAAAAACTTTCATGGGATGCCATGCCTAATGATTTCAAAGAAACTAGATGTAAAATCGATGATAAATATTCTGACATTGGATTAGAGTGTTTAGATTCAAAAACAGATAAAAATTATATTAAGAAACAAGCCTGCGAATATGGTAATAATGCAATAGAAATAGAAAAATTAAATTGCTATTTTCATTCAATTCATGCCATAAAAGATCTTTCATTAAATATTGAAAATGGAGATTTCATAGGTATTATGGGAGCAAATGGGGCCGGTAAGAGTACACTTTTAAATTCTCTTATTGGGCTTAAAGAGTATAAAGGTAGTATTAAGGTATTTGGTAATGAAGTGAAAAAATTAACTGTTAATAAGATGGCAAGTATCATTGGATATGTATCACAGAATCCAAATGATTATATATCAAAATCAACGGTGTATGAAGAATTAAAGTTTACAATGGATAATTATAATTCCTTTGATAAGGAAGAATTAGAAAAGGTTTTAAAAGATTTAGATATTTATGAACTTATGGATAAAAATCCAAGGGATTTAAGTGGAGGTCAAAAACAGAGGGTAGCCATAGGTTCTATATTGGTGATGAAGCCTAAAATACTTCTCATTGATGAGCCAACAAGAGGCCTTGACCTTGAAGTTAAAAATAAATTAGGTAGGGTTCTTAAAAATTTAAATAATAATGGAACTACAATAGTTATGGTCACCCATGATGTAGATTTTGCCTGTGATTTTTGCAAAAATTTTGCCCTTATGTTTAATGGAGAAGTAGTATCAATAGGAAGTAGAGATGAGGTACTAAGCCATGGAATTTACTATACAACTTCCATAAATAAACTTTTTAAGAATGTAAATGAGAAGATTTTTACACTTGATGAAGGAAAAAAATATTTACTAAAAGAGGGACAAGCAAATGAAAAAAATTAGTTTAATAATAACATCCCTTATTATTTTAGTTCTTATGATACTTACACTGCAAAAGGATATACAAAATAGTTTTGCTTTACTTTCTACATTGGGGGTTTTGGGAATACTGTTTTTAAGTTATTTTTACTTTGAGAAAAGTATGCTGGGTACAAAGGAGATTGCAGTAATTGCAACTCTAAGTGCATTTACTGCACTATCTAGGATTGCATTTGCTCCTATACCAAATGTGAAACCGGTAACATTCCTTGTGGCATTATCAGGTTTTGTATTTGGACCCTATGAAGGATTTCTTATTGGGAGTACATCAGCATTTTTGTCTAATATATTTTTTGGACAGGGACCATGGACACCATGGCAGATGTTTTCTTGGGGACTTGTGGGAATTATCTCTGGTATTTGGGGTAGAAAAGGAAAAAGAGTAAGTGCCATAAAATTTTCAATTATATGTTTTATCTATGGATTTATGTTTGATTGGATCATGAATTTTTGGTATGTGTTGGGCTTTGTAAAACCAATTACAATACAAAGTGTTATCATGGCTTATCTGTCAGGATTAACATTTGATATTTTACATGGAGGAGGTAGCTTTATTTTTTCAATTATATTCTATGATAGCTTTATTGATGTACTTTTAAGATACAAAAGAAGGCTTGATATAACTTATATAAAAAATTAATGGAGGGGATTTTATGAAGAAGACATTTAAAAAGAATCTGTTATGTTTATTAGTTGCATTACTAATTGGATTTACTCAGTTCTCAACAATTTTTACACAAAAAGTTGAAGCTGCTGATAAATCTGTAAAGGTAAAGGTTAGAATTGAAGCTAATGACCATACTATTATTCCAGAAACAGAAGTGGATGTAACAAATTTTGAGCTAGAACCTTATAACTGTAGTGAAGTTGAAGGGCAACCTAAGGCGATACATGCTATAATCAAAGCTTTAGAAGTCAATGGTCTTAATCCAAAGGATCAAAGCAAATTTAACTTTGGACGTGGGAGCTATATATCAAATATTGATGGAGTATCTCAGGGATCATTTGGGTCATTTGATGGTTGGGGATATTATGTTAATGATAATTATACTGATAAGTTAGTTGGTGGTCATAATTTAGTAGATGGCGACAGTATAGTACTATTCTACATGGAAAATTATGTGTACGCACGTTATGGTTACTTTGATAAGAAAGCAGTTAGTGCAAAAACTGGGGAAGATATTTCACTAGATTTAACTGGTAAGTATTTTTTCCCAGGTGGCATTCCAAAAGATGTGGCTTTAGTAGATAAGGCAAAAGTAATTATTAATGATAAAGAAACTGAATATGTTACTGATGAAAATGGACAAGTAAAGCTAAACTTTGATAAACCAGGAACTTATATTATTTCTGCAGATAAAAGAGTAAAGGCGTGTGATCCATTTGACTACAGTAAAACTGGTAGGCCCTTTAAAGATAGTGTTCTTGAAAATAGAATGCTAACAAGACCATATTGTAAGATAGTAGTTGAACAAAAGGATGAAGTTGCTCCAGAAATAACAACAAATATAAACAAAACAACAGTAACGAAGAGTGAGTTTGCATTTACAGTATCTGCTATTGATGATGTTGATGGAAAGGTTAATAACGAAGTTAAATTAGGAGAAAATGTTATTGAGCCTAATGAAGATGGACAATATGTTGTTAATCTTTCTAAGGGCGAAAATAGAATATCTGTTAAAGCAGTAGATAAGGCTGGAAATGAAGGAAAGAAGACTATAGTAGTTAACTATAAAGAATTATTACCTATTGGTTCATATGATATTAAGAGCGAATTAGAAAAAACTAAAAACTATATGATTTCTAACAATGGTGATGAGTGGGCAGCGTTAAGTTTAAGTAAATTTGGGATTAAAGGAAATAAAGAAAGCTTTAACAATATAGTTAAGCAATTTAAGAGTGGAGTAGAGGAAGACGGATTATCAGAGTATTTTTATAAAGATACGGATCTTGAAAAAATGATAATATATGTTACTAGCCAAGGCTATAATCCTTACAATTTCTTAGGTCATGACTTAGTTAAGGAGTTATTGAATAGAGATGTAAAAGAATTTAATAGATATGCACAGATATTTGGACTTATGATTTACGATTACTGTAATGTAAGTGGAGAATATAAAATAACAAAAGATATACTAGCTAAGGAGTTAGTTGATAGCAAAGTGGTTTATGATGTAGATGGAAATGAATACTGTGGATGGAATATATGGGGTTCTGATGTAGATGTTGATACAACAGCTGCTGCAATAAATGCTTTATCAAGCTATTATGACAATAATAAAGAAATTAAAGACATAATAGATAAAGCAGTTAAAACATTAGCGTTAATGCAAAAAGAAAATGGATGCTATGAAGCTTGGGGAAGTGAAGCTAGTGAAAGTATTAGTTTTACAATTTTAGGACTTACATCAATAGGTGTTGATCCAACTAGTGAGTTATTTACTAAATCAAATGGAGAAGTTCTAAACAACTTAGTTTCTGCTTTGCTTACATTTAAGGGCACTGATGGTCAATTTAAGCATACAACAGATACTAATAATAATTACATGTCAAGTGAACAAGCATTAAGAGCTTTAATTGCATTAGAACAATTTAGAGCAAATGGTAGATATAATTATTATAAGAGTAATATTGATGCAAAAACATTGCCTGTATATGTTGAAGGTAATAATACTCCTATAGTTAACGTTCCAAAAGATACAGATGATATTAAAATACCTATAGGCGTAATTAAGGGTTCAGAGTCAAACGAAGTAGTAGTAAATTGGGGCGATACATCTTTAAATATACCATCTAAGATTTTTGATTCATATACAGGAATTCTAGAAGATTATCAGGTTATCTTAAAAAGAGAAGTTTTAGATAAAAATTCTAATATATTAAATATAGAAAATGGAACTAAGGTCATAGGTAAGGTTTTTGATTATACTATGTCAGTAAAAGATAATAGTGGAAAGATAACTGAAATAAAGGATTTTGGTAGCAACAAAGTAAAGGTAGTAATAAAATTATCAAAAGATGATGTAAAGAGAATAGATGCTTCAAAATTAGCAGCATATTATTACAATGGTACTAAATGGGAAAAAATAGATGGTGGTAAATTTGATAATAATAATTTAACATTTACCTTTGAAACTACACATTTTAGTGTTTATAGCTTGATGGTTAAAGATGATCAGTCTAAGGATAATAGTGATAAAACAGATGAGGAATCAACTAATAAAGCAGATAATGAAATAAACAATGATACAAATAGCAAAACAAATAATGAAATAAACAATGGTGGTAAGAGTGAGCCAAATACTGCTAATGGTAATAAAGCAGACAAGCTTCCTAAAACGGGAAAAGCTATGGATTTAAATTTACTAATAGTTGGTTCATTTATTTGTATAGTATCAGGAGTTGTTTTAATAAGAAGAAAAAAAGTTAGTAATAACTAAAATAATAAATACATAAGGAAGCTGTAGGCTTCCTTGTGTATTTATTAGAATTTAGAGAGAAGGTGCTATATTGAAGCGTAAAAATAAGATATTACTTATAATTTCTGCTCTTATTATTTTTACTGGAATGTTTGTTTTTGCACAAAAACTTCAAAAGTCATACAATAATACAATTGCTGAGAAAAGTACAATCACAGATGAGCGAGAAAATAAAGAAGATAGCAAAAACGATAAAATTAATAAGGAAGTAAGTAATAAGGAAACTAGTACAGATACGACAGATAATAAAGAAAATAGTAAGATTAATAAAAGTAATGAAGAAGTTAATGATAAAGAAAATATTGTAGATAATGATTCATCTATAGTTAAAGATAATTACGATGCTAATAATAAAAAGACTTCTAATACTAAAAATTCATCTGCTGAAAAGAAAGAAACTTCAAGTGAAAAGAAAGAACCATCAAATTTAACGGATAGTTCTAAAGTGACTGTAGAACCTAAAAAGGAGGAACAAGCTCCAGATGTGAAGGATGAAACTCCAAATTTTATAGTAATTGATACAATAAGTAATAAAACACTAGCTTCTAAACATGTAAATTATGATAATATTACTGTTGCTCAATTAACATTTAAGGTTTTAGATGAGTTAGGGATAAAATATAGAACTACAGGCTTTAATGATACAACATATTTTGCATCTATTGCAGGGCTTAGAGAAAAAGCAGCAGGACCTTTAAGTGGATGGTGCTTTTATGTAAAGAAAAGTGGAAGTAATGAATTTGTTAAACCTAATGTGGGAACTGGGAGTTGGATTTATAATAAAGGTGATACTGTGATATGGAAGTATTGGGAAGATGGAGTTAATAATTAGTCTTTACCAGTGGAAATAATAGCTAAATATATAAAATAATAAAGTGCCTTCATTGATAATAGGCACTTTATTATTTTTTCAATTACTCCTAAGACTTCTTTCTTTTTTTCATAAATTTATAAGCTAAGAATCCAAAACCTATTACTAGAATAGATATAGCTACAATAGAATAATCTTTCAATATCTTTTGAATTAGGTCAGTATTTTCACCTAAGAAGTAGCCTAAAGATATAAGAATTATGTTCCATATGGTTATTCCTCCAAAGGAGTATAAGATAAATTGAGAATAACTCATTTTTACAGCCCCTACAGCTAGTGATATGTAAGTTCTAGTTAAAGGGAATAATCTGCTTAGAAATACAGCTGGTTTTCCATACTTATCAAGAAATAAATCTAACTTACTGAAACTCTTTTTTGCACCAGATGATTTACTACAAAGCCAATTTATTATAGGAGAACCTCCAAAGTATCCAATAGTATAACAAAGAGTTGAACCAATTAGTCCTGCTACAGTACTAAGAATAATGACTCCAATAAAGCTAAAATTACCATAAGAAGCTAGAAGACCTATAAAAGGTAGTAATACTTCACTTGGCAATGGGAAACAGGAGTATTCTAAAAATACCGCTAAGAAGACACCAGGATATCCAAATCCCTGTATAGTGGTTATTATTGTATTTAAAAAATCATTAATAAAATCCATATAAGCACCTCAAATTTTTATATTTTAAGATATAATTAAACAAATGTATTATAAACTTAAAGTGTATAAACTTAAAGTTTAATTAAGTTAAGTTTATGTTAAATACAATATATTGTAATATATTATTAAAGTTTTAAAGATATAACTTATATCTAAATTACTTATACTTTTATATTGAAGCAAATTAGTAAAAATAATAAGTGTATTGTATAAGATACTAAATGAAAATTAAGGAAAACCCTTGAATTACATAGGTAAGAGTAGTATAATAATATTGTAGTTGATACACTATATTATATTAAAAAACAATATATAACGTTAGCTTACATAAGCTGATTAATAAAGAGAAAATTTAATATAAAAATAATAGAGGTACAAAGTTTAATACTTTGTTTAAAAGGGAAGTAAGTGAAAATCTTATACGGTCCCGCCGCTGTAATGGGGAGAAGCTTCTTAAAGCGCCACTGACGAATGTTGGGAAGGCTGAAGCAACTATGAACCAAAGTCAGAAGACCTGCCTATATTAATACACTAGATACTCTACGGTAGATGGAGGGGTGTTATAAAAGAATGGATATATATTAAAGTATGGCATATACTTTAATGTAATTTTTCTGTGATTTTTATACCCCTTAACTGAAGAGTTAAGGGGTTTTGTTTTTAAGTAAATATATAACTTTAAATCCCTAACAATTATTGCCCTATAAAAAATTTATATATAATAATTAAAGGTTTGAAGATATTGCATCTTTGAGCCTTTAATTATTATATTGTTAAAAATATAGAGTGTTATTATCTGATGAAGCAATTACATCTTTAATAGCATTAACAGCATATAATACATCATCTTCAGTGTTAAAGGAGCCAAAGGAGAATCTTACTGTTCCGTTAGGGAAAGTGCCTAAGGTCTTATGAGCTGATGGTGCACAATGAAGTCCACATCTTACAGATATACCATAGTTTTTGGATAGCATATAGGATATTTCACCATTGTCGACCTTAGGAAAATCAATTGATACTACAGAAGTCCTATTTTCTGCTGATGGTAGTCCGAGAACTTTAATTTCTTTTATATACCTAATGTTATCTAAAAATAGTTTAGTTAATTTCATTTCATGGTCTTTTATATTGATAATTCTTTTTTCTTTTAGATATTTTAAGGCTGCATTTAAGCCAAATATTCCAGGTATATTTGGGGTACCACCTTCAAATTTATCAGGCATATAATCAGGCTGAACTTCATATTCAGAAAAGCTACCAGTACCACCTTCTATAAGAGGAGTAGTTATTTTAGCTAACTCATCTTTTATTAAGAATCCACCTATACCTTGAGGTCCAAGAAGTCCCTTATGACCAGTAAAACATAAAATATCTATATTCATTTTCTCCACATCTATAGGAATTGAGCCAGCAGTTTGTGCTGTGTCTGCAATGAAGTAAATATTGTTTGCCTTGCAGAACTGTCCTATTTCTTCAAAGGGCATAATAGTTCCACATACATTAGAGCTATGAGTCATTACTACAGCTTTAGTATTAGGCTTAAGATATTTATGTAAATCAGATGGATTTAACTGTCCTAGGGAATCACAAGGTACTACAGAGTGATCTATACCTTTACTATGTAAGGCGTTTAAAGGTCGAAGCACTGCATTATGTTCCATAGAAGAAGTAATCACATGGTCACCAGCCTTTAAAAATCCTTTTAAAACAACATTAAGACTATGAGTTATATTGCTAGTAAAAATTACATTTTCAGGTTTTGAAAAATTAAATAGTTCACATAGTAGTTCTCTAGTTTCATAGACTATGTTTTCTGCATTAAAGGAGCTATCATAACTACCCCTGTTTACATTTCCACCTACATTAACAATATAATTTGCCATAGCTTCAGCTACAGAATTAGGTTTAGGAAAGGATGTAGCACCATTATCTAAATATACTTTTCTCATAATATACCTCCTGAAGTATATATTACACTTTACAAAAATATTTTAATTTACACATTTTTTTCTTACATCATTATATCATAGAGAACTAAATGTGAGAGGTTTTACAAGGCTCGGCAAATAACTATTAAAAAATCCGATAGGTTTATAGACAACTATTGGTAATAAAAATTTAATAAAAATATAAATATATGTTAAAATTTACTTGAGATGAAATATTATCTAAATTTATAAGATATTATAAAATATATGGGGGGAATAAAGCGTGAAAGAAAAAAGAGGAATAATCTTAGCTGGTGGAATCATTGGTTTATTATCTGTAGCTTTGGTTTATTTAGGTAATCCTAAAAATATGGGTGCTTGTATAGCGTGTTTCTTAAGAGACATAGCAGGTGCTGTAGGCTTACATAGAGCTGAAGTTGTACAGTATATAAGACCAGAAGTATTGGGTATAGTTTTAGGAGCATTTATAATTGCCCTATTCACAAAAGAATTCAAAGTAAAGGGTGGTTCTTCACCATTCTTGAGATTTATTCTTGGTGCTATAGTTATGATTGGTGCTCTAGTATTCTTAGGATGTCCACTTAGAATGGTACTTAGAATTGCTGGAGGAGACTTAAATGCTATAGTAGGATTACTTGGCTTTGCAGCAGGAATATTTATAGGAATTCAATTCTTAAACAGGGGATTTACTTTAAAGAGAAATTACAATCTAAATACAGCAGAAGGATATGCAATGCCAGTGATAGCAATAATGCTACTAGTACTATTAATATCTGCTCCAGCATTTATATTCTTTAGTGCAAAAGGTCCAGGTTCTATGCATGCACCTATATGGTTTGCTTTAGCAGCAGGACTTATTATAGGAATTGTATCACAAAGAACAAGACTTTGCATGGTAGGTGGAATTAGGGATCTAATCATGTTTAAAGATAGCTATTTAATGTGGGGATTTGTATCTATCTTTGTAGTTACATTAATAGGGAACTTAGTTCTAGGAGATTTTAAACTAGGCTTTGTTGAACAACCTATAGCTCATAATGATGCACTATGGAACTTTATGGGTATGTTAGTTGCAGGTTGGGGTTCAGTACTTTTAGGAGGATGCCCATTAAGACAATTAATACTTGCTGGAGAAGGAAATGCAGATTCTGCAATCACAGTAATGGGGATGATTGTTGGAGCAGCTTTTGCACATAACTTCAAATTAGCATCTTCAGGAGAAGGTCCTACTGGCAATGGAAAAATTGCAATATTTATAGGAATAGCAATATTATTAGGGATTTCTTATTTCTGTATGAATAAATCATTTAACATAAGTAAGAGTAAAGCTGATAGCAAAGGTGGTGTTTCTATTGGTTAAGGTAGATGCAAGGGGAATGAGCTGTCCTCAACCAGTTTTAATGGCTAAAAAAGCATTAAGTGCAAACAAAGATGGATTTGAAATATTAGTTGATAATAATGTAGCTAAGGAAAATGTTTCAAGGTTTATTAAAAATGCAGGTTTAAATGCTGTAGTTACAGAAGTAGAAGAAGATTTTCTAATAAAGGCAGTTAAATAGAATGCAGTATATTGGAGTTTTTTTCACTCATTCTGGAGCTATAAAGTATCATAGATATTTGGATAGTCTCAAAATAACTAATGAAACTATGCCAGTTCCTAGGAGGCTTAGCTCTAACTGTGGAATCGGGGTTAAATTTACTACAGATAAAAATATAAATAATATGATAATTGAAGATATTGAAAAGATATTTAAAATTGAGGGTAATGAAAGCATTCTTGTATATGAATGCGAATAAATAAAAAAAGAATCTATCCGTAGCAGGATAGATTCTTTTTTTACAATATTTTAGATTTATATATAGTTGATTATGTGATATAAAGTATATAGAGAATATATATGTAAGTCACATTACTGTACTAATAAAGAGAGGTGTTATATATGGGAGAAAGAATATCTATTTTAGTAGTAGAAGATGATGTAGATATAAATGGGTTACTATGTAAAATTCTTAAAAAGCAAGAATATGAAGTGAGTAGTGCATATTCAGGCAGTGAAGCTAAAATGTGCATTAACATGTATAATTATGATTTAATACTTTTAGACTTAATGCTACCAGGATTAACTGGAGAAGAGTTAATAGAAGAAATTAGAAAAACTAAAACCATGCCAATTATAATTATATCTGCAAAAACTGAAATTACAGATAAGGTTAAATTATTGAAATTAGGTGCAGATGATTATATTACTAAACCCTTTGAGATAAGTGAAGTGTCGGCAAGAGTAGAAGCACAACTAAGGAGATATAAAAGATTTAATGGCGTAGAGGATAAGGAGCAAGTTTTAACTTATAAGAATCTAGAGCTAGATAAGGAAGCCATGAAGGTTACAGTGAATGGAAATGAACTTACATTAACGGTAAGGGAATTTTCCATACTAGAGCTTTTACTAAATCATCCTAAAAAAGTATTCACTCGAGAAAACTTGTATAAAAATATATGGAATGAAGAGTTCTACGGAGAAGACAATACAGTAAATGTACATATTAGCAATATTAGAGCTAAGATTTCAAAAATAGATAAAGATACAGAGTATATAAAAACTATTTGGGGTATAGGTTTTACCATGGCTGAATAAACTTTATGATTTCTTTAACTTTTCTTAAGTGTTTATTGAGTTTTAGATTTTATAATAAAGACAATAGGAAAAGGAAAGGTTGATATATATGAAAGAAAGTATATTAATTACAAGAAACTTAAGTAAAGCCTACGGAAAATTTGAGGCAGTAAAGTCTACTAATATAAATATAAAAAAAGGCGCAATATATGGATTAGTAGGAAAAAATGGGGCTGGTAAAACTACTCTATTAAGGATGATTGCTGGTCAAACTATGACAACTAGTGGTGAAATTGAATTGTTTTCAGAGACTACGGATAAAGGGTTAGAAATTTCAAGGAAAAGAATAGGGGCAATGATTGAAACACCAAGTTTTTTTCCATATCTAACAGCAGAGCAGAATCTTGAATATTATAGAGTTCAAAGAGGAATAGCGGGGTCAGAATGCATAGAACAATTACTTAAAGATGTAGGACTTGGTGACACTAAAAAGAAAAAATTCAAAAGTTTTTCATTAGGAATGAAACAGAGATTAGGGCTAGCCCTTGCAATGATGAATAATCCGGACTTTTTAGTTTTAGATGAACCAATAAATGGACTTGATCCAATGGGAATTGTAGAAATTCGTAATCTTCTTTTAAAACTAAATGAAGAGAAGAACATTACCATAATAATTTCAAGTCATATACTAAGTGAATTAGCTAGTATAGCTACGGAATATGGATTTATAGAGAGAGGACAGATGGTAGAACAGATTTCAGCAGAAGAACTTAAGGAGAAGTGTAAAGAATGCTTAGAGCTATCAGTTGATAATACTGAAAAGGCAGCAGTCTTATTAGAGGATAAGCTAAATTGTCATGAATATGAGGTATTACCTAATAACATAATTCGAATTTATAAATTTACAGATACACCTTCCAAGGTAAGTAGTGCAATTGTTAAGAATGGAGTAGAGTTAAATTCTATGACTATAAAAGGAACTAGTTTGGAAGAATATTTTGTTTCATTAGTTGGAGGTGGTATCAATGCTTAATTATATAAAAAGTGAATTATATAGAACTACTCATCGTAAGTATCCGTATGTTCTAGTTGGAGCTTCTTCATTGATATGTATTCTAGGGAATATATTAGCGGTATGGTTTATGAAAGATCAACCAGAAATGAATAGAATATCAATGTCAGATATGTTAATGATTTCAACAGCTCTCTTCACAATGATATATTACTCTGTAATTATGATTGTAGATATTGTATTTTCAGATGAACATAAGCATCAAACTTTAAAGAATACAGTATCATTTGGAATTAATAGAACAAAGATATATTTAGGAAAGTTTCTTTCAGAGTTAATTGTAGCTATAATATCTTTAGCTATAGTTACCACTGTGTTAATATTAAGTTCTTATATTTTTCTTGGTTCAGATGGTGCAACTACAGTAGAAACACTTAAGAATTTTGGAACTAAACTTTTGGCTGTATTCCCACTTTGGGTAACAGGAATAGCTATTGCAAATTTACTTGCTTTTAATATTAAGAATAATAATATATTTGCTTTTGCTTATCTAGGAGTTGTAGCTGTATTTCCAGGAATAATAAAATATCTTGCTTATTTAAAACCTATATTTGTAAAGATACAATCATATTTAGTTTCTTACAACATTAAATTCATAGTAATGCAAGATAAGATTTTTTCAAAGGATATTATAAAATGTTATGTGCTGGGCATAGTATATATAATTTTGATAACAATTATAGGAATTATTTCTTTTAGAAGAAAAGAGATAAAATAATAGTTAACTAGGGAACTATAAGAATATAAAACTATGGAACTATATAACAATATAGCTATTTAAATAGTTGTTCTGTTCATGTGGGGTTCAGGAGTTTTCATTAATAAAAAACATATACTTATGATATGAGTCTTAGGAGGAGCATTATATGATATATATAACTATTTTATTTGGTAGTATAGCAGCATTATTTATAGTGCTCTTTCTACTAGATCACTATAATATAAGGAATATAAAAAAGGAATTAAAAAATCTTAGGAGCATAAAAACCAATCAACAATTAAGAATAGTAGCACCTAATAAAAATATTGAAGAGATGATAGGCGAAATTAATTTTATATTAGAAAAAAGCCAAAATGATAGGATAGCTCATGAGAAAAGCGAAAGCGAATTAAGAAAGCAGATTGCTAATATATCTCACGATTTAAGGACTCCACTTACATCTATTCTAGGATATGTACAGCTTATTAAGGATGAGTCTGCCAGTGAAGAAGAAAAACAAGAGTATTTAGATATTATAGAAAAGCGCTCTAAGGTATTGCAAAATCTTATTACAGGTTTTTATGATTTATCTAGATTAGAAGCCAATGAATATGCCCTAGAATTTAAAAAGGTTAATGTTGAAAGGTTACTATGTGAAATTGTAGCTGCTTTTTATAATGATTTCATTGATAGAGGCTTTGAAGTAGAAGTGGATCTACAAGAAAAATTACCAACTATAGTTGCAGATGAAAATGCTATAATTAGAGTTTTTACTAATATATTTCAAAATGCTTTAAAGCATGGGAATAAAACTATGGTTATCTCTCAAAGACAAGAAGCAGGAATGATTATTTCTACTTTTAGTAATAGAGTAGAAAACTTTACACAGGAAGATTTAGAACATGTTTTTGATAGATTCTTTACTGTGGATAGAATGAGAACTGGTCAAAATACAGGGCTTGGATTAACTATTGTAAAGAAACTTACAGAAAGTATGGGACATGAGGTTTCTGCTAGTTTAGAGGATGAAGTCTTTACCATTGAGATAAGATTCAAATTAAGTTCATAGTATAAAACATACAAGGTTTAAATAAAGAAAAAGGAACATTCTTAGTTGAAAATTCAACTAAGAATGTTCCTTTAATATATATTCATGAAGTGGATTAAAAGCTTAATTATTTATTTTTATATATTGTTTCCCAAAAAGTTAAATTTAAAATTAATATCAGAGTTATACTTTGATATTTTTCCAGTAAATTATTTTGAGACAATTCATTTATCTAAGGGTATCGTAAATATTTATTCTTTCAAAACCATGTTTTTTACCTATAACAGGACAACAATCCTTTGATTTTATAGCTTCAATAAAATCTTTCATATCTCTTATAGTTCCGTTGAACTCTGTAGCATAAGAGCCAACTTTATCATTAACATGGCAATCACTTGCTCCAAAGATTCCTAGATCTAATTCTGTAGCTATTGAGTAAGCAGTTAAATTGTGATGAGGTGGGGTACTACCATTGAAAGCCTCTACACCATCTAGAATATCAGTTATACTTCGGATATTGTCACCTAGCCCTCTATTATTAGTTCTATAAGGATGAGCTGCTATGGCAGCACCATTATGTTCTTTTACTAAAGTTAACAATTCACGAGGAGAGAGTTTATTTGGAACAAATTTATCTCTAGGTATATCTTCAACTCCAAAGATTACGATATCACCTTGAGTAGTAAGTACCTCTGCACCTACTAGAACTAAAATTCCATCTTTATAAAAGTGAGATCCAGTCTCTTTTATTAAATCTGCATTATCATGATTAGTTATACATACTCCATTCAAGCCAACTTCATTGGCTCTAAGAATTATATCGTCAAAAGATATTAAGCTATCAAAAGAATATTTATTTTCATGCATATGAGTATCTATAATCATGGTATTTCTCCTTTAGATTAAATTTCACACTATTAAATAATGATATATCGTAAAATCACAGTTAATAGATATTTTTATTCAATAGTAATTCTTATAATAATATTAACCTATATTAAATAAAAGTTCTTAGATAATTACAATATTAAATAGATAAAGATATAATTATTATATTTCTAAATACGGTATAGGATTATTTTGAAAATTGTAAAAATAGGTGATACAATTATCGATGAATTTATAACTTAATTATAATTATTAGGAGGACAGTATATGATAAAAAGTGTGAAGAAGGTATTAGCACTATCACTAGCTACAATTTTTACTTTAGGATTAGTTGGTTGTGGAACCAAAGAAGATGCTAATAAAAATAATGAGAATAAAGAAAAGACAGAAATTACAGAACCTTTAAAGGTTGTAACTACATCTGAAACTTATAAAGAACTTTTTGATAAGTTTACAACAGAGACAGGCATAAAGGTTGAATTTTTATCTATGTCATCTGGGGAAGTTATATCAAAAGTTAAAGCTGAAGGTGGAAAGCCTATGGCTGATTTATGGTTTGGAGGCGGAATTGATGCCTTTATGCAAGCAAAAACAGATGGACTTTTAGAAAAAGTTGAATTTGATGGTGCAAAGGATTTAGCTTCAGAATATAAGGATTCAGAAGGATACTGGTATTCTAAAGGATTAACTGTAGTTGGATTTGTGGTAAATAATGATATATTAAAAGAAAAGAATTTACCAGAACCAAAGACATGGGATGATTTAACAAATACTATATATAAGAGTGAAATATTAATGTCAAATCCAGCAGTATCAGGCACTAACTATGCTGTAGTAAATGCTATACTTCAAACTAAGGGTGAAGAAGCTGGTTGGAAATACTTTGAAGAATTAAATAAGAACATAGATTATTATTCTAAGAGAGGAAAAGATCCTAATGTTAAAACTATGGCTGGAGAAGTTGCTATAGGAATAACTTACATAGATAAAGGCCTTGAAGCAATGCAAGAAGAAAAAAATGTTAAGATCATTTATCCAGAAGACGGCATACCATATGTACCAGAAGGTGTAGCTGCATTTAAAAATGCATCTAATGTAGAAGCAGCAAAAATATTTATAGAATGGCTATATAAGGATGAAAATTTAAAAGAAGTTATCAGACTTGACAACAAGGATACATTAAAATTAGTTAAACCTGATCTAGAAGGAGTAGAGTTAACCTTCCCTAAAGAAACTTTAATGAAGGAAGATTTAGCACAGTTTGGAGTTAAAAGAACTGAAATTCTAGAAAAGTGGAAAACACTAATGGGAGACAAAGCTGAAAGTGAATAAAAAAAATAAAAGGGTATCTATTTTAGATACCCATTTTTATAATACTATAGATTATATTATCCTTGGACTAATATCAATATCAGTTTTAATTTTTATCCTTTGGCCTATTTTATGTGTAATAAAGAGTAGTTTATTTATAGATGGAGACTTTACCTTAGAATTATATGATAAGCTATTTACTAATAATAAGAAGTTACTGTATAACAGCGTTTTTGTAGCCACTTTGTCAGCAGCATTATCTACAATACTATCTGTAGCAATAGCTCTTAAAATAAGTTTTATGAGAGGAAAAAAGAAACTTATTTTAATGGGAATTTTAATGGTTACAATGATTTCACCACCATTTGTATCTTCTCTAGCTTACATACAACTTTTTGGAAGAAGAGGTCTAATAACTTATAGACTCCTAAAACTATCACTAAATCCTTATGGGTGGCATGGAATTGTGGCAATGCAAAGCTTATCCTTCGCATCACTAAATGCTCTATTATTAATAGGCATAATTTCAAAGCTTGATATGAGTCTTGTTCAATCTTCCTTAGATTTAGGATCTAGTCATTCTTATGCTTTAAGAAAAATAATAATTCCTTTAGTAAAGCCAGCTATATTAGTATGTTTTTTACTATCCTTTGTAAGATCACTATCAGATTTTGGAACCCCTATGACTATAGGAGGAGCTTTTGATGTTCTTGCAACGGAAATATATATGCAAATCATAGGATACGGCAATTTAGAATTAGCAGCAGCTATGAACGTGATAATCTTAATCCCTGCGCTCGTAATATTTATAGTTTATAGAAAACTTATGAAAAAATATAATATCCTCTCTAAAGGAACAAGCAATAAGGTGTCTTCTAGTGATTATACTTTTAGCCTAAAAGGTATTATTAATTGGGGTATAACACTTATATGTGGAGTATTCTTTACAATGATGATACTTCAGTATTTGACAATCTTTATTAGTGGAATAACTAAATTTAGTTATGGAAAAATGCAATTTACATTAGATCATTTTAAATATCTAAAGCTATATAGTATGACAAGCTTTGTTAGAAGTATAGTATATGGTATTATTGTGGGAATAGTAGGAACTATAATAGGAATACTCTTATCCTATTATACAGAAAGAAGAAAGATAAGGGGGATGGAAGTACTAGATTTTATAGGAACTCTTCCATATATAATACCAGGAACTTTCTTCGGAATAGGATATATACTGGCTTTTAATAATCCTCCATTAATGCTTACAGGTACAGCTGCTATAGTAATCATAAACTGTATCTTTAAACAACTTCCTATGACCACTAAAACAAGTAGTGCAGCACTATCTCAAATAAATGTAAATTTGGAGGAAGCAGGAAGAGACTTAGGGGCTGGAAAATTTCATATCATTAAGGATATAATATTTCCAAATCTTAAGAATGCCTTTGTAGTGGGATTTATAAATAATTTTACTACATCTATGACAACCATAGGTGCTATAATATTTTTAATTCATCCAGGAAAGAAAATTGCTACTCTTGCATTATTTGATGCAATAAATAGTGGAGAATATGGCGTAGGATCACTTATTGCTACAATTATTATTATTATAACCATGATAGTGAATTTAGGTATTTCACGAATTATACTAGGAAAGGGGTCTATGAAGAATGTATCTTCAATTGAATAATTTATCAAAGAGTTTTGGAGATAACAAGGTAGTTAAAGGGCTGTCCTTAGATATAGAAAAGGGAGAAATATTATGTCTTTTAGGCCCATCAGGATGTGGAAAGACAACAACATTAAAAATTATTGGTGGATTTTTAGAGGCTGATAGTGGGAGAATACTTATAGATGGAAGGGATATAACAGACCTATCACCGGAAGAGAGACCTGTGTCTACAGTGTTCCAATCCTATGCTTTATTTCCTCATTTAACTGTTCTAGATAATGTAATATATGGACTAAAGTTTCAAGGGTATTCTAAGAAGGATGCAATCCAAAAGGCAATGGAATATTTAGAGATTGTAGGATTAAGGGAATATGCTAAGGCTAAGATTCATGAAATTAGCGGTGGACAACAGCAAAGAGTTGCTTTAGTTAGGTCTTTAATAGTAAATCCTAAAGTTTTACTTCTCGATGAACCTTTAAGTAACTTAGATGCAAAGTTAAGAATAAAAATGAGAGAAGAAATTAAATCAATACAAAAAAAATTTAATATGACCATGGTATTTGTTACCCATGATCAGGAAGAAGCTTTAGTGCTTGGAGATAAAATTGCAATAATGAATGAAGGAGATTTAATTCAAATTGGGTCTCCAGAAGAGGTGTATTACAATCCTTCAAGTCTATTTTCTATGAATTTTCTAGGAGCATCTAATAAAATTAAAGACAGTAAGGGGAAAGATTTTTATGTAAGGCCTGAAAATGTAATTATAACTCCCAATGGAGATATAAAGGGAAGAATAATAAATAGAACTTTTTTAGGCTTTTATAATCAATACAAAATAGACATAGGAGAAAGTGTTATAGTAACGAAAACTCCTTATGATGGGAAAGTTTATAATTCTAATGATGTAGTTAATATAAAGCTTATAAATAAAACTTATTTATAAATATAAATTTAAAAATCTGCTCTTAAAATACTTATATAAAATTACCTAGTATTTTTACTGAAATACTAGGTAATTTTATTATATATATATTGCTTATGTAGAGGTATTTTTAAAATCAAACATAAGTAATGTATGAGAATTATAAATTGTTTTAATATATATAAAATATTATTAATCTAAATTTATTCTTCCAAGCCTTTACAAACATCAATCCATTCTAGACTTTTAGAATATTTATAAAGGTCATCACAGCTAAGCTCAATGGCACTATTACTGCTACCACAAGCAGGAAAAACTGTGTCAAATCGCTTAAGTGATATATCTGTATAAATTTTAACATCTGGATTTTCTATTCCAAATGGGCAAACACCTCCAATGGAGTGACCAGTTAGCTGGATAACTTCATCAGGAGATAACATCTTTGCTTTCATTTTAAATTGAGATTTAAACTTGCTATTATCAATTTTGCCATCACCAGCAGTAACAATTAAAATACAGCCTTCATCACTTTTGAAAGACAAGGTTTTAGCAATTCGTGCTGGGATTACATCAAGGGCGAGGGCTGCAAGTTCAACAGTTGCACTAGATACATCAAACTCTAAAATTTTAGAATCAAGATTCCATTGACTTAAGTATTTACGAACATTTTCTATAGACATTTTAATACTTCCTTCCTTGGTATATAAGTTATTATATTATAAACCTGGTTTTATAGAGAAAATTTTATATACAAAAAAAGTTAAATATTTACATATGAAACTATGCAAAAAGTTAACATTTTTAAATTTTAACTTCTTAATATTTTAAAATGCTGTGTTAGCTATAGGTATTTAATGGGCTTACACCTCAGTAGTTTAATGTTCTTTGTCATGAAGGTACTTTACCATCATTACCTTTTCTTTTAGATTATAGCCGCAATTCTTATATAAGTCTTGTGCTGCAAAATTTTTAGTCCCGGTTAAAATTCCTATATGATTAGCCTTATTTTCTTCGAAAATATCTTCTATAAATTTAATCATGGATTTAGCAATACCTTGTTTTCTATAGTTATTTCTTACAAAAACCTCTGTGATTTCAGCATCCTTATAATTATAACAAATTGATTTAGTAATTCTTGCACAGGCAAAAGCTATTGGTGAATTGTTTACTGTAGAAACTACAATAATTTCATCTCCATTTTTAATTCCTTCTACAATGTTATCATTAGTTACAATTACATCATTAAATTCATAGTTTAACTGTTTAAGAGCATCTATGTCTTCAAGGGTTGCTTTCCTAATTTCAAAATTCAAGATAAATACCTCCTCTATAGGGAATACAGAAAAATATTAATAAATAAAGTTTATTAACTTATCTCCAGCTAAGAAATTAAATTAAATATAAAAATTTTATTTAAATATAGAATATAGATATTTAGTTATATTATATTACATTTTACTTATATCAGTATAGAATTTTGGTAAAAAGTAATAAAATGGTATAAATACTCTTGAAAGTGAATTTGTAAGATGTATAATTAATACATAAATATGGAAAAGGATGGGGTTTAATTTGAAAAAGTTAAGAGTTATCATAGCAATTACAGTTTTAGCCATGGTTTTTGTGGGGTGTTCCAATGGACAAGCTAATAAAGAAGAAACTAATAATAGTGGAGAAAAAAAAGAAATATTAATTTCAGCAGCGGCAAGTCTTAAAGAATCTATGGATGAAATAAAAAAGGTCTATGAAGAAAAAAATAATGTAATTTTAACTTTTAATTTTGGGGCATCAGGATCACTTCAAAAACAAATTGAGGAAGGTGCACCCGTGGATATATTTATGTCTGCAGGGGAAAAGCAATTTAAAGCTCTAGAAGATAAGGAACTTATAGAAAGTGAAAGCAAAAAGGATATAGTAGAAAATGAACTTGTTTTAATTGTTAATAATGAGTATAAAGATAAAATAAAAGAGCTAGATGATTTAGATAATTTAGATGGACATATAGCTTTAGGAGAAATAGGATCTGTACCTGCAGGACAATATGCTGAGGAAGCTTTAAATTACTATAATAAGTGGAGTAGCATTGAGGATAAAATTGTTTTTGCAAAGGATGTTAAGCAAGTTGTTAGTTATGTAGAAAGTGGAGAAGCAGTTTGTGGTATTGTATATAAATCTGACTCAGTCCATATAAGGAGTTCTGTGGTGGCAACTACTTTTGATACATCAAGTCATAAAAAGATTATATATCCAGGAGGGGTAATAAAGGCTTCTAAAGTTAAAGATGAAGCTAAAAAGTTTTTAGAGTTTTTAGATACCAGTGAAAGTAAAGAAATATTGGAAAAGTACGGATTTAAAGTTAATTAATCATTAAGTAAAATTATGTTATAAGCTTCATAGGAAATAAACTTCTGATGAAGCTTATAAATTATACAGAGCAAAATTCCTATAGGATATATTTTATAAATAATATTAGATTAGGATGATAAATATATGATAGAGTCCATATTAACACCAGTTATAATTTCACTTAAAGTAGCTTTGGTTGCCACAGGAATAGTTATTATTTTAGGTGTAGCATTAGCATGGATATTTTGTAAATATAGTTTTAAGGGAAAGTCTTTATTAGAGACAATAATTTTATTACCTATGTGTCTTCCTCCTACAGTAGTAGGATATGGAATGTTAATGGTCATGGGTAAAAATGGTGCTATAGGAAAACTTACTGAGGCTATATTTGGAGGTACTTTAGTATTTACTTGGCAAGGTGCTGCCATTGGAGCAGCAATTGTAGCATTGCCATTAATGTACGAAAGCGCCAAGGCTGGTTTTTTAAATATAGACATTACATGTATAGAGGCAGCTAGAATATTTGGTGCCAGTGAAAGTTATATATTTTTTGATATAGTATTACCCATGGCTTTTGATAGTATTATCAGTGGAATTATCTTAGCATTTACTAGAGCTTTAGGTGAATTTGGAGCTAGTCTTATGATTGCTGGTAATATACCAGGAAAAACTCAAACTATACCAATAGCTATATATTTTGCTATGGAAAGTGGAAATAGAACTCAAGGGAATATATTGGTAACAATTGTAGTTGTGTTTAGTTTTATTATGGTATTTTGGCTGAATAGATGGAAGAAACTTAGAAAATAATGATAAATACTAAGAAAAATAGTATAATAATCTAAGCAGATTTTACAGAACTTTGGAATAGGAGGGGATTTAATGGAGGCTTTTGACCTAATAGTTATAGGTGCAGGAGTAAGTGGAATTATGGCTGCAGTAGAGGCGAAATCTAGAGGAGTAAAAAAGGTTATTGTAATTGATAGGGATATGGAACCTGGCGGAGCTATGCTTTCATGTGTTCAGGCAGGTTTTTATTATAAGAATATAAAAGAAAATTTAGCAGCTCCGGAATTAATATCAGGACTTATAAAGGACGCCTTAAAATTAGGAGTAATTATTAAGTGTGATACTACAGTTTTGGAATTAAAAAAGAATAAGGAAGTTGTTATAGTAAATAGTAATGAAGGAATAAAGACTATAAAAGCCAAGGCTATAATTCTTGCTATGGGCTCTAGAGAAAGACCTTTTGGTTATAAAAATATTTTAGGATATGGAATGGCTGGAATTACTACAGCTTGTTCAACACTAAAGTATGTTAATAGAAAAGGAGTACTACCTGGGAAAAGATGTATTGTACTAGGATCTGATGATATAGGAATACTTGCAGCAAGAACTTTAGTTTTAGAGGGAGCTAATGTAATAAGTATGATAGAAACCAGTGGTGCTATTAGAGCTGTAAGTAATAAAGCTAGAGAGTATATTGAAGACTTTAATATTCCTGTACTCTTTAACCATAGAGTAGTAAAAATATATGGTACTCACAGAGTTACTGGTGTAGATATAGTGCATCTAGATGAAAAATATAATGTTATTGAAGGAACTAGTAAATATGTGGATTGTGATACTCTAGTGTTATGTATGAATTTAAAGCCTGATACCCCTATAGCAGAAAAAATAGGAATAAATATAGATAAGGAAAAGGGTGGTATATTTATTTCAGATAAACTGGAGACCTCAATGAATGGAATATTTGCATGTGGAGCAGTTGTTGATGGGTATACTAATGTGGAGAAGGTTATGAATCAGGGAAGGTTAGCAGCTAAGTATGCAGCAGAGTATTTGCATGGAGAACAATAGAAACTATAAGGGTAACATAATAATGACTTAAGAGTATTAATAGGATATATGGAAATGAGAAAGTAGGAAATATATAAACTGATGGAAGAATATATGGATAAAAAAGAGAAAATAATAAGTTATGCAAAGCGACTTTGTTTAGATACTATTGGATTTACAGAATGTAGAAGATTTAATGAATTAGAGAAATTTTTCATAGATAGGAAGGAAAATAATCTTTTTAATGAGTTTGAAGAGGAAGACATAGAAAAAAAGATTAATCCAAAGCTTTTAATGGAAAATGGAGAAACTATTATATCAATAGCTTTTCCTTATTACCATGGTGATAAAGGAGAAGGAGATAAATTTTCTTTATACACAAGAGGGTTAGATTATCATAAAGTAGTAGAAAAGTATTTAAAGGAAATATGTGATTTTATAGAATCCTTAGGAGGAGAAGCTAAGTGGTTTGTAGATAGCAATCCATTACCAGAAAGGTATATTGCAGCTATAAGTGGAGTTGGATTTATAGGGAAGAATAATGCTCTTATTACGGAAAAGTATGGTTCATACGTATTTTTAGGAGAAATAATAACAAATCTTAAGCTACAGGGGGATAAATCAAAAAAATATGGCTGTAAAGGGTGCAATTTATGTGTGGAAAGATGCCCAACAAATGTTATAATAGAAGATGTTAAAAAGTTTAATTCTTCACAATGTGTTTCTTATTTAACTCAAAAGAAACACTTAAATGATGAGGAAATTAACATGGTTAAAGGCAAAATTTTTGGGTGTGACAATTGTCAAAAAGTATGTCCACATAATTTGAATGTGGAAGTTTCACCTATAAAAGAGTTTCTACCTAAGATGTATATGGAAAAGGTTGATTTATTGGAGCTTATAAATCTTGATAATAAAAGCTTTAAAGAAAAGTATATCATTCATTCTTGTGGATGGCGTGGAAAGAATTTATTAATAAGAAATGGGCTTATCAATTATTATTTGAGGTATAATGAAGATAGAGATAGTATAAAAGAGAGTATAAAATCACCATACATAAAGGAGTATTATGATAAATTATTCAAGAAATAGTATGGTGTAAGTCTTAGGTATAAAGGAGATTTATATGAAAAGAGATATATTAACTAAAATTTTAAATAAGTTACCAGAAAGTATTTCTGGAAAACTAGCAAGAACTTATGTAAAGACATCAATAAAAAAGTATGCTAATATGAAAGTTGAAGGATATGAAAAGATTAAAGATATAGATGGACCAATAATATTTGTATGCAATCACTTAAGTAATGCAGATGGTCTTATACTTAATGAAGTACTAAAAGACTTTGATCCTACATTCATTGCGGGAGTAAAGCTTTCCAATAACGATTTTACTAAGAATGGGTTTAAGTTTATAAAGACTATAGGTATTAAGCCTAATTCTGCTGATAAGGATGCCATTAGCAAGATTATAAAGAAGCTTAAGGCTGGAGAAAATATTATGATATTCCCAGAGGGGACAAGAAGCAGAACTGGTTCCATGATAGAAGGAAAAAAGGGATTCCTTTTAATGGCTAAGTTATCTAAAGCTAAAATAGTTCCAATTGCATTAACTGGTACAGAGGAATTTTTACCTATAAATGATGATGATATGGGAGAGGAAAACTTCCAGACAGCTCATGTTACTGTAAGGTTTGGGGATGCTGTGTATTTACCTGAAAAACTTAAAGAGGAAGATAAGAATCAATATAATGAAAGAGCCATGGTTGAAGTTATGAAATCTATAGCAGCTCTTTTACCAGAAAAATATAGAGGCGTATATAAATAAGGATTTATTCAAAAACTTATAAGTAGAAGATATTCTAATTATATGAAGAGAAAATATGAGTAGCTAATCTTATAGAGTAGGCATTGAAGGATATTATTTTGGAGTATAAATATACTAATATGTGTTATAAATATATTAACATGTATAGTAAATTTTATTTAATATAATTTATATGGAGGTAATCATATGGGAAGCAAATCTTTAAACAATTTCCTTAATACTAATTTAGAGGACCTTAAAAGTAAAGGTCTTTATAATGAAATTAATGTTATTACAGGACAAAATGGACCTGTGATAGAAATAGAAGGAAAGAAGCTAATAAACCTATCTTCAAACAACTATCTAGGACTTGCAACTAACAAAAGAATGATTGAAGCTTCAATCAAGGCTACAGAAAAGTACGGTGTAGGTGCTGGTGCTGTTAGAACAATAAATGGAACATTAGACATACATATAGAATTAGAGAAGAAGTTAGCAGAATTTAAACACACTGAAGCTGCAATAGCTTTCCAATCAGGATTTAACTGCAATATGGCAGCTATATCTGCTGTAATGAACAAAAAAGATGCAATACTTTCAGATGCATTAAACCATGCCTCAATTATAGATGGATGTAGATTATCAGGAGCTAAAATCATAAGAGTTGAGCACTCTGACATGGATGATTTAAGATCAAAAGCTAAAGAAGCAAAAGAATCAGGATTATATGAAAAAATAATGGTAATCACTGACGGTGTATTCTCAATGGATGGAGATGTTGCAAAACTTCCTGAAATTGTTGAGATTGCAGAGGAGTTTGATTTAATTACTTACGTTGATGATGCTCATGGTTCTGGGGTACTTGGAAAAGGTGCTGGAACAGTTCACCACTTTGGATTATCAGATAAAATAGATTTCCAAATAGGAACACTTTCTAAAGCTATTGGTGTAGTTGGAGGATATGTAGCAGGATCTAAAGATCTTATCGATTGGTTAAAAGTTAGAGGTAGACCATTCCTATTCTCTACATCATTAACTCCAGGAGCAGCAGGAGCTTGTATAGAAGCTATAAATATATTAACTGAAAGTACGGAACTTCACGATAAATTATGGGAAAATGGAAATTACCTTAAAAAAGGCTTAAAAGAATTAGGATTTGATATTGGTCATAGTGAAACACCTATAACTCCATGCATAATTGGAGAGGCTGCTGAGGCTCAAGAATTCAGTAGAAGATTATATGAAGAGGGTGTATATGCTAAATCAATAGTATTCCCAACAGTACCATTAGGAACAGCTAGAGTAAGAAACATGCCATCAGCTGCTCATACAAAAGAAATGTTAGATGAAGCTATTGCTAAATATGCAAAAGTAGGAAGAGAAATGGGTTTAATAAAATAGTATTTGTATTAAAATTAGAGGAGGATTATCCTCCTCTAAAGGTTATAGATTTTAACTAAAAACATTTAAATAAAATTTAAATAACATGAGATAGGGAGAATCAATATGAAAAGAATATTAGTTAGTGGATGCTTAGGTCAAATTGGTACGGAATTAGTAACGAAATTAAGAGAAGTTTACGGAGTAGACAATGTAGTAGCTACAGACGTAAGAAAGCCAGAAGGGAATCCAATCGTTGAAGGTGGAATCTTTGAAACTTTAGACGTAACAAACTATGATGAATTCTTATCAATAGCTAAAAAACATGAAGTAGATACTATTATTCACCTTGCAGCACTTTTATCAGCAGTTGCAGAAGCAAAACCACAACTTGCATGGACTATAAACATGGGTGGTCTTGTAAATGCTTTAGAAGTTGCTAGAGAGTTAAATTGTAAATTCTTTACTCCAAGCTCAATAGGAGCATTTGGACCATCTACACCTAAAGTAAATACCCCTCAAGATACTATTCAAAGACCAAACACTATGTATGGTGTAACTAAGGTTTCTGGAGAGTTATTGTGTGATTACTACCACTCTAAATATGGCGTAGATACAAGAGGAGTAAGATTCCCAGGACTTATTTCTTATGTAGCATTACCAGGTGGTGGAACTACAGACTATGCAGTTGATATTTACTATGAAGCATTAAAAACTGGCAAGTATACTTCTTTCATAGGTAAAGGAACTTACATGGACATGATGTATATGCCAGATGCTATAAATGCAATAATCACTTTAATGGAAGCTGACCCAAGCAAATTAAAGCACAGAAATGCATTTAACATAACAGCAATGAGTTTTGAACCAGAACAAATAGCTGCAGAAATTAGAAAGCATATTCCAGAATTCGAAATGTCTTATGACGTAGACCCAGTAAGACAAGGAATTGCAAATACTTGGCCAGATTCAATAGATCCATCTGCTGCTAAAGAAGAGTGGGGCTTTAAAGCTGAATATGACTTAGCTAAGATGACAGCAGATATGCTTGAAAAATTAAAAGCTAAAGGAATAAAATAATTAAATAGAAATAAAGGACTGAATAAAGATATTTTATCTTTATTCAGTCCTATTTTTATTCGATGACTACCCACTCTAATACTCCCATCGCACTCTGTGAAAGCGATTCGCACCAAATCACAGATTTGTTGGGCTCTCTGCTTTTCTTCAAAGTGGGAGTGAAGAGTGGCTACGTCCCTGGATAACTATTTCCCCTAAAGGACAACGACTTCTAAGTATCAAAAATATTGATACTTAGAAGTCTGTTAGTAAGCTTCAGTGGGAGTAAAAACCACTCTGAAGCTTAGAACTCTGTTTATATAGTGATTTTTAAGTGCTTGTCCTATTTAAGTGTTAAATTAGTGATTAGTTTTCTTCGCAATATATGGAAGAATTAAACCTAAACCTATTAGTACAAATGGGGTCACAATGTTAAGTGTTAATTGGAATGGATCTTCAGAGTATATACCACCAATACATGCAAAAGCTGTAAATGCAAAGCACCATGCTCCTATGATAATACCTAAGATTTTATTTTTTACAAATTTATATTCAGGATTGAATTTGTCTCCTGATTTCTTTAAAGCTATATATGCAACAAATACCCATAAGTAACGAAGAGGCATACATATAGCATTTAGTTTTACTAACCATTTTACTAATTCATCTACACTTCCTATACCAAAAGCAGGTAGGATGATTAATATTGAAACTATAACTAATATAAGTTTATGTCCGTTTGTATAAGCACCATATTTATTTTTAACAAATAATTTTTCAGGAATGAACTCTCTATCAGCGCTATTAAGTAACATACGTAAAGGTGCATCGATTGATATTATAAGTACTGCAAATTGTCCAATAAGGTTTGTAATAGCATAAATAATTACGAAAGTATTTCCTATGTGATAGTATTCACCTAACTTTTGAAAAGCATAATATGCACCATTAGTCATTAAGTCTTTAGGAACATTGTTTGAATCAAACATCATACCTAATGATATAGTTCCTAAAATTGCACAAACAGCAACCATAATTGCTAATGCAATCATACCTTTTGAAAATCCTGTTTCAGGATTTTTAACTTGGTTAACGTAAGGTGATATTTTTTCACAACCACCAACAGCAAAGACTAAGATTGATAAACTGGTAAAGAATTTAACATCAAATGTAGGCATAAAAGTCTTAAATGACCAATCTATAGCATTTAGATTAGCATCTGTAATTGCTGGTGCTGCTAACATTAATATAATAAATAAAATAGACATTACGAACATGGATGTTCCTGCAAAAGTAGCTATCTTTTTTAATGGATTTAATCCTTTTGATGCAATATATAATGCAATTAAAAAGACTACTAAGCAAGATAATTGTAGTAGAGCTGTATTCATACTACTGATTCGTTTGTCTTGGAAGATCGCCCAACTTGCTGAAATCATAAAACCAGATGGCTTTTGTGAAATGTAAGGCATATGAACTATCCAATATGTCCATCCAGCGTAGTAAGCAATTTTTGGTCCTATGGTTTCATGAATCCAAGAACTAACTCCTCCACCAGAGGTTTTAAATGCAGATCCTAATTCTCCTACCATTAGTGCATAAGGCACAAAGTAAATAGTGAAGATTAAAACCCAAGATACAATTGCTTTAAGTCCGTTGTATTCAGAGAAGCCATTAATAACATTACCAAAACCCCATACTGTTGAAAATGCCATAAATGCCAATGTGTACCAAAGAATTTCTTTGTTCTTTTTTTCAGACATAATTTTCCCTCCTGTATTAAATTACGATATTATTATACCATGAGTGGTATCTTTTTCACATTTAAAATCAAATATTTTATTATAAATCGAATTATATTTAAAATATTATGAAAATATATTAAATATAATTGAACACTATCTAATGAATCTAATCCTAATAACTTTTATTTGTAGTGACATAATAGAATAATGCATTACATAATTACATAAAAATGTATTAATATTCTAAAATTTGTGAGATAATATTTATAATCAATTATATTTACCGGAGGAATCTATGAAATTATATATTAAGCAAAAAGTATTTTCATTTACTGATAGATTTATAGTTAAAGATGAAAAAGGGGAAGATAAATACTTTGTTGAAGGTGAAATGTTCTCCATGGGGCATAAACTTCATATTTACGATAAAAATGATAAAGAAGTAGGATATATCAGACAGAAACTATTCACCTTTATGCCTAAGTTTGAAATTATTATAAATGGCATGGTAATTGGAGATTTGATAAAAAAATTTACTTTTATTAATCAAAACTATTATCTAGATGGAACTAACCTAAGGTTAACAGGTGATTTTTGGGCTCATGATTATACCTTATATCAAGATGGATATGCTGTTATGACGGTGAGCAAAGAATGGTTTACCTGGGGAGACAGCTATGTACTAAATATAACTGATCAGGTTGATGAAATATTATGCTTAGCTATAGTTTTAGCTATAGACTGTGAAATGTGTACTGCGAATAATGGGGGAAATTAAGTAGTAAATCAGTAGCCTTAAAATTAGTAGGGAGGGGATTTATGATTGCAATGAAAGTAAGACAAGCTACTTAAGTAACAATAAAATATTTTATTATTATAGTAAAGAAAATAACTGGGGTAAATAAAGTAAAAAAAGGGGTGAATTTAGTGATACTATTAATAAGTATTCACTAGATAATAAATGAGTAAAGCTATTAAAGAAGAATTAATTATGCTGCAAATAAATTGCAACATAGAAGAAAGTACTTTAATAAGGGCACAGGGGTTTAATTTATTGGAGCTTAAAAATAATAAATGAAAATAAATATAGGATTTGAATTAAGCAATTATAATGATATAAATAAGTTTTTAAAAGATTATTTAAAAACCCTGTCTTCGCCCTTTGATTCCTATTTAGAGGACCATATAATTAAATCTAAGTTTTATAGAATAGTTATGAATTCAAAGTATATAGGATACTTTGCTATATATGATAATGAATTATTAACACTGTTTTATATCAAGTGTAAATATATAAAATACGCTCAAAGATATTTTAATGCTATATTGAAAAAATTTAATCCAAAATCAGCCTATGTATTTACAGGAGATGAGTTATATTTAAGTTGTATATGTGATATAGAAAATAAAGAAGTAAAAAATCAAGCTTATTTTTTCCAGGATCATAAAGGTAGCCCAGAAGAAATAAGGTATTATAGCAATGGTAGTCTAAGAAAAGCTGAATATAAAGATATTCCAATGATAAAAGAACTTAGTGGTGACTTTTTTGAAGATGTAGATAAACAGGTTAAAGATGGAGAATTATATGTTTTTGAAGAAGGTACCAATATATTGGGTTTTGGTATACAAGAAAAAGGAAGGATACTAAAAGGATATACTAGTATAGGAATGTTTACTAGAGAAGAATATAGACAAAAGGGTATTGGAAGAACTATTATAGCAAAGCTAAAGGAACTTTGTTACAAGCAAGGAGAAATTCCAATTTGCGGATGCTGGTATTATAACACAAATTCTAAAAAAACTTTAGAAAGTAGTGGATTTGTAAGTAAGACCAGACTTTTAAGGATAGAATTTAAAAATATTGACAAATAATATATAAAAATATTATAATGTAAATATAAGTAATGAGAAAGGTGGGAATACGTTGTTTATGAACAGAGATTTTTATAAAAATAATATAAAATTAAATAGAATATATAATAACGCCCTGCCTGAAATTATAGGTTTTTAAAGTTAAATTTAAAGTATTAATTTGTAATTAAGTCCTAGGGGTATCCCTAGGACTTTTTATATCTAAATATTTTAAATAGCATAGTGAACTTAAAAGTAATATTTAAGTTTAAGACTATGTTTAAGAATAAATATGTGCTAGTTAGCCATATCCTATCATCTACGGTGAAGGATATGGCCATTTTTTATGTAGGGGGTTAAAGTTAATGCAAATTTTAGAGTTAAGAGAACTAGATAAGAGGCAGATTGAAGATATTAAAAATCTGGAAGGAATTTGCCAAAAGTATGATAAAACTAAGGGAAGTGTATTTTTATCAAATGAAATTAACTTCAGTAAAGAAATTAATTGCTTTTTCTTATTATATGAGGAAGAAACTCTTGTAAGCTTTTTATCTATGTTTATACCAAGATCAAAGGAGGCAGAAGTTTCCGCATATACATTACCAGAGAAGAGAAAGAAAGGTTTCTTTAAAATACTTTTAGAAAGTGCTATTAATGAACTAAGAAAGTATGGCGTTAAAGAAATACTCTTTGTACATGAGACTTCAAGCAATGATGGCATGCTAGCTTTAAAGAAATTTAATGCGATATATGATTTCTCAGAGTACTTACTAGTTTATAGACAAGATGAATTTATTAAAAGAGATGGTAAGCTGAAGTTAGCTCCAATAACTATTCAAGATATAGATGAAATAGCAAAGCTAAACATGGACATTTTTAATAAAACTTTGGAAGAAGGAAAAGCAATTGTTAATAGAGCAATAGAATCTAAAGATAGGATATCCTATATGGCTAAAGTAGATAATGAAACTGTTGGTATATGTAGTATTAGTTTAGAAGGTGGCAATGCGTTTATTTGTGGATTAGGAATTTCAACTAAGTATCGTGGATTTGGCTACGGAAAAGAGATATTAAGTAAGGGAATAGAGAAGGCGTTGACCTTGGATATTAAAGATATATATCTTGAGGTGGATAGTAAAAATCATACAGCATATAACCTTTATATTAATAATGGATTTATTATTAAAACACAAATAGATTATTATAGATATATAATTTAGAAGTATGAAATAAGAATAATAAATTTATAACAAAGGAAATGATAAATATGAGGATAGAGTTGTGTTTTCAAAATTAAATAGCTTTAGGTAGGTGAATAAATGAATATTAGCATTAAAGATATAAATCTAGAAAATTGGGAAGAATGTACTAAACTAAAAATATCAGAGGAGCAAGAGACATACTTGCCTCACTCTAATTTGAAGTCTATTGCAGAATCAAGATTTTATCCTAATTATATACTGTTAGGAATTTATAAGGATGATGAAATTATTGGATTTGCTATGCATGGAGATGAGGATGATGATGAAATGGCAGAATTAAGAAGGTTTATGATAGATGAAAGATATCAAGGAAAGGGTTATGGTAGAAAAGCATTATCATTAGTATTAGAAGATATCAAGAAAAAGTCTAAATATAAAACTATATATTTAAGCTTTCATCCAGAGAATATAGTAACAAAAAATCTATACTCTAGTTTTGGCTTTAGGCAGTTTATAACTGGATTTGAAGCTGAGGATGAGGTTTTTTATAAGAAAAAAATATAATATTAGGGGGAAAATATTTATGGAGATTATTTTTAAAGTGATAGACAATGACAATTGGAGAGAATGTATTGAGCTTTCTGTAGAAGAAAACCAGAAGTGTTTCGTAGCATCAAACTCATACTCTATATTGGAGTCTAAATTTGAAGAAGGAAACTATCCTTTAGCAATATATGATGGAGAAGTTATGGTAGGATTTTTAATGTATAGCTTTGATAGTGATGATAATAGCTGGTGGATGTGTAGACTTATGATGGACAAAAAATATCAAGGAAAGGGATATGGTAGAGCTACTATACTAAAACTTTTAAAATTATTAAAAGAAGACCATGGAAATATAAAAGTTTATACAAGCTTTGAACCAGAAAATAGTGTTGCTGAAAAATTATATGAAGCTGTAGGTTTCAGAAAAACTGGAAAGATAATGTGGGGAGAAGTAGTAATGGAGATTCAGCTATAATTAGCTAAAACTTCTGATTTAAGAAAGGAGATATCTCAAAATAAGCTAAATCTTAAGTTAATGTTGAGCTTGTCATCTAATATAAGTACAAGCTCAACATAATGAAAGATTAGAAGTTTATTTATTGATATCCCCTATAATACTCTTAAAATCTAAATGATGAAGTTGATTATAATACATATTAATCCACCGATAATTAATGAAACCGTATTTATAATAGTCTTAAAACTGTTATTAATAGAAGTAGTAGTTTTTTCTTTTTCCATTCTAGTTACTTCAAGATTTGCATTTGCAATATACTGAGCATTAGTTTGACCCATTCCTTGAAGGGATAATCCAGTTGGATTTCCTCCTAGGAAAGAAGAAACTCCTAAAATAACTAATATTATACCTTCAATGAATAAAGCATCTTTTAAGTTATGAGTAGTAAAGTTAACAATGCCTAATCCAATTAACACTAAAATAATAGACCAGATTATTCCCCAAACAACACATTTAATTAAGGATTTAATTTGACTCTTATCCATCATTAATCTCCTCTTTTATTAATTATTATATTATATAAAATTTTATTATAATTATAACAAAGTTACCTAACATAGATTAAAATAAAAAGACTGTTTGACACAGCCTTTTTAATTATATAAGTATATTCACTTAGAATATAAATTTTAAGTTTATCTATTCAATGGATCTAGCAATGGTTTTCTTTTAAAACAGTCTTGTACGTCATCTAGAGCCTCACCAAATCTTTGGAAGTGAACAATTTCTCTTTCCCTTAAGAATTTCAAGATTTCTTTAATTTGATAATCATCACTTTGATTTATTAACCATTCATAGGTTGCTCTTGCTTTTTCTTCTGCAGCTAAATCTTCATGAAGATCTGCAACTACATCATCTTTAGCTTGAATATATGCTGCTGTCCAAGGTACTCCATCAGGGTCTGTGTAGAATAAAGCTCTTCCATGATTTGTATAGTGACCACCAAGTCCTACTTCTTCAAGTTCTTCTAGAGTAGCATTGCTCATAAGTTGATAGATCATAGTAGCTATCATTTCAACGTGAGCCATCTCTTCTGTACCTATATCAGTTAATAATGCTTTAGATTTTCCAGTAGGCATAGTATAGCGTTGATTCAAATATCTAAGTGCTGCACTTAATTCTCCATCAGGGCCACCATATTGAGCTACTAGAAATTTTGCCATCCTAAGATCCTTAGATTTAAGATTTATTGGATATTCTAATGTTTTTGTATAATACCACATATTATAATCCTCCTACGTTAATAGTTTTCCCAAGGCCATGGTAATGAAGTCCAGCACATTGGACTTTCAACAGAGGCTGAGCCGAAATTAGTAAGTGGGCCATATTTTTCTTCATATTCACGTACTAATATTCCGAGCTTGTGAGATACGGTTTGTAGATCCTTAGTAGCTTCCTCATTATCAGGGAAGTTATCTAGATATAGATTTAAATCTATACAATAAAATTGAAGTTTTCTTATATTATTTAATAATTCTTGATCATACATAATATCTCACCTCTTTATTCCCATCTTGAGTGTTTCTTCTCATTGTAAGGTTTATATAAATCCTTAAATATTGTGCCCTTTGATAGAGCATCTTTAATTAAAAATAAATTTTCATATACTTGAGGTAATACAAAAGCACAAGCGTATTCCATTTTTCTATGTGAGTAATTACTATAGTTGTTCATTCGTTTTCTCCTTGAATTAATTTCTACCTAATAGTATGTTATGTTATATATGTAATATTTGTGAAAGCAAACTTCAATTTCAATAAAATTTCCATATAAATATTTTCTAATGTGTTGTAAAATATTTATATAAATGAAATGTAATGGCTATTGAGGTTATTTAAAGCTTACTTTTTATGTGAGCCTTAAAATATTTTATAAACATACATAAAGGAGATATATTATGGAATTACAAATATTACACACTAATGATATACATAGTAACTTTGAAAGTTTAGCAAAAATAGCTACAAAAATTAATGAGTTAAAAAGCGAAGATACAATTATATTAGACGCAGGTGATTTAGCAGATTTTAAAAGAGTAGAAGTTAATGGAACTAAGGGTATGGTTGCAATAGATTTACTACAGGAAGCTAAATACGATGCTATATCTATTGGAAATAATGAGACCTTTGATGGAATTCATACATTAGAAGGCTTAACATCTGATGGAAGGATACCTTTTTTAAGTTGTCATATAAGAAAACTTAATGGTGAAGATATAGAAGGATTAAATAAAAGTATAATAATTAATAGAGGTGGATTAAGAATATTAATTATAGGTGCTTCTCCTAATTTAAATGAGTTTAGTACAAGCTGCGGATTAGATATTTTAGATTATCTGGAGGGAATAAATAAGGAGATAAATGATAATAAGGGTAAATATGATATATGTATAGTTCTATCTCATTTAGGTATGGATAAGGATGAAGAGATTGCAACAAAGATTTCAGAGGTAGATGTAATAATAGGAGGACATTTTCATATCCTTATGGAGGAGCCTAAGATTATAAATAATACGATAATCCATACCTCAGGACAGTTTGGAGAGCACTTGGGAGTATTAAAACTATCCATAAAAGATAATAAAGTAAGTTTAGTAAAAGGCGAGAATATAAATATAGAAGACTTAGATATGGATGAAGGTATAATTAAAGTATTAAAGAGAAACAAAGAGATAGCTTTAAATAATCTTTCTATACTACTATATAAAGTTAAAGAAAATTTATGGCATGATGTAATAGAAGAAAATCCTATCACTAACTTATTAGCAGATGGACTATCTAAAGTTTATAATTGTGATTTTGCTTGTATAAATAGCGGAGTATTAAATGGAGGAGTAAAAAAAGGTGTAGTAACTAATCTTAAGCTATTACAAATAGAGCCATCCCCATTAAATCCTACATACTTTGAAATTGAAGGTAAATATATATTAGAAGCTATTAAGGAAAGTTTAGATGGAGACATAGTTTTAGCTGATGGTAGGGGACCAGGCTTTAGAGGAAAATATGTAGGAAGACTTCATTTTTCTAGAAATGTAAAGATTAAATACAGGGAAAGAGAAGTATTAGAGGTTATTATAAATGGACAACCTATTATGGAAGATAAAGTTTATAGGGTAAGTAGCTCTGATTATCTTCATAGAGGTTCTGGATATAAAGATTTAAAGAATAATTCTAATCATAAATATGATGATAGATACATAAGAGATATATTAAGGAAATATTTATGTGATGAAGATATGGTTAATAAAGCATTAGAAGATAGATGGATAGAAGTATAATTGTGAAAGGGAATGAAAGTGGAAGATAATAAATTATTAGAGAAAAATAAAAAAGTAAAAAAAAGAATTATTATAGGTTTTATAGTTTTGATATTGCTTAATCTGTGGGGTTTGATAAAAGTTAATTCTCTTCGACAAGATCTAGACAGCTTACGAGGTGATATATATAATCAGTATAATGATATGAGGACATCCTTAAGTAGCATTAATACCATCGTAGAAGAAAATCTAAAAAAGCAAGGGAGTATTTTAAGTGACTTTAGTTATTCTGTAGAAGGGCTAGATATAGAAAATAAGGCCATTATTATTAATCTTAAAGGGACTCCTAAAATATATAAGGAAGGATTAAAGTTTTATTTTAATTATGAATGTAGCAATGGGGATAATAAGAGTGTTGAAGGCAAATTAGATAAAGCTCTAAACTATAGTGCAAAGATAACAGTTCCAATAAGGAGTTCTGTTAAATTCAGATTTACTTTAGACTATGGAGAAGAAGTGAAAAAAGAAATATGGGAAGATGAATATATAGATCGAATGGAGTATCAACTTCAAATTATGCCTCAAGATTTTAAAGGAGAATATAAAACAAAGGGTGATGAAGTTATAATTGATGGGAGGATTGAATGTAGGATTTATCCAAGTTCTATAGAAGAAAATCGTGTAGAAGAAGCTTTATGTAAGATAAGAATAAATGAGGAAGTTATAGATGAAATTAAATTAGAGAAAAGTAATGAAGTTTCAAGTGAATATAGCCATTATACTGGAGATCTTAAAGAAAATTATAAATTAAAAAATGGAGATATGTTAGATGTTTTGGTTGAGGTTCAGGACACCTATGGATTTAAATATAAATATTACTCTATGACGGTAATTAATAATAATGGTAGCCTTAATAAGTGGGGGTACTCTGGAGGAAATGCTGTTATACAGATAGAGCCATAGAGTGTTGAAAAGAGTAAATATGTACCTATACAAATATGAAAATATATAACTTTATAACTAGGAATATATATAACTATTTAAATAGTTGTTCTATTCATGGGGATTTCAGGAGTTTTAATATTCCAATAGAATGATTAAAACTATATTAAAAATATAAGAAATTAATAATCTTAGTGTTAGTAAATTAGCTAACATAAGAAGTTTATTAATATAATTTTATAGTTGAGGAGGAATTAATATGAAAATTTACAAATGTAGTGTATGTGGATACTTGTATGATGAAAGCCAAGAAGAGGTACCTTTTGCAGAATTAAAAGAAGACTGGAGATGTCCTATTTGTAGAAGAGATAAAAGTTTCTTTAAACCACTAGAGGAAACGGATTCTGTAGATTAAAAAAGTAAATAACTAAATAGTATTTAATTTAAGGGTGTCTTAAAATATTAGATTATATTTTAGTAAAAGCTAAGGTATAGTATATTTTGAGACACCTTTTTATGTTAATTTTTATATTTTTGTAAGATAAACTATATTACTTTCGATATATAGGGTGAAGAAGAAAATTTGGAGGAGATTTAATGAGGGTGAATAAAGATAATTTTATTGCAGAATTAAAAAGAAAAAATCCTAAAGCTCTTGATTATATCATTGATATATATGGGCCCTTAATAAAAGGAATCATATCTAAAACCTTATATTCTATAGAAGATAAAGGACTAGTTGAGGAATGTATATCAGATGTATTTATGGCAATTTGGGTTAATGGGTATAAGTTTACTGGGGATAGTTCTAAGTTTAAAAGTTGGATAGGGGCTATCACAAAATTTAAAGCAATTGATTACTTCAGAAAGTATTGTAAAAAAGAAAATAATGAGCTTGTGGATGAATCTATAACTGATGGCAAAAGTGCAGAAGATCGTTATCTTGACGACATGTATAATAGTAGATTAGTAAGTATTATAGAAAATATGGATGAACCAGATAAAACTATATTTATAATGAAATTTTTACTTGGAGAGAAAAGTAACAGTATTAGTGAAGCGCTAAAGCTTTCTGTAAGTAATATAAATACTAGAATTAGTAGAGGAAAAGAAAAGATAAGAAGAGAGTATTATACGGAAGCTAGGGAGGGGGTATAGTCATGGATAATAAGGATATATATGATAAATTTAATGAAATTGATTTTGATGTAAGTAATTTTGAAGAAGTTCCTATGGATGAAGTTGAAAAACAGAGATTAAAGAAATCCTTGAAAGAGAAATTAGTAGATATAGATAATTACGACAACAATGATAGCATTGATTTAACAGAAGTAAATAAAGAGAAAAGTGAGGAAGAAAAAATACAGTCTAATCAAGAGAAAAATGGGAAAATGAAAAGGGCTATGAAGATGTATAAAGTGGCTGCAGTGGTTGCTATATTAGCCCTATTAATAGGCATGTCCCCTTTAGGCAAGGAAGTCATTGCGCAGATAGCTGAAAAACTAATATTTACTCCTTCCCAAGGCATTATAAAACAGCAAGCAGATAAAGAGCTATATATGCTAGAAGAACCAGTAAGAATTAATATTGATGATAGTTCTGCATTAGTAAAAAGTATTACAAATGATGGTGAGAATATATATGTTGAAATGTGGTTTAACCAGGATGCAGAAGCTGAAGACATTGGGAATCAAAGAGAAATAATAAACAACTTAAAATTAAAGACTAGTGATGGAAATATGTATAATGTAGGATTAACTAGCTTTGCAAGTGGAGGATATGCAGGATTTGCTTTTCAGCAGGGTGAGGGTTTAATAACAGATTTTAAGTTGCACTATAAGGATAAAGATATAGGTGAGTTTAATTTAAAAAAGGTAGATTTTAAAAATAGTTATGATGAAATTGGTGGAAATGCCATAGATAAAGAAGTTCTTTTAGGGGCAACTAGTTATTATGAAGAGGGAGAAAGATACTTTAAAATATGGAGCAATATAGATTACCAGCAGCGTGAAGATTACACCATTAGTTTAGATGCCATTGGAAAAGTTGAAGTTAGAGATGAAGAAGGTACTTTATTATCTATAGAAAATGCTAATGATGGAACTGGGAGAGCTTTTAAAATATTAGATCCGTACAAAGGCAAATTAGATATAAAAATAAAGGATATAGATATAAATTATGTTTTAAAAGAAGGAGGTAAATTAGCTATAAAAATTCCTAAGAAGGGTGAAACTTCTGAAATAAATGAAGACCTTAAACTTAAAGGGCTTCAAGATAGTATTAAAGCTGCTTCTATCACAAATAAAGGTGGAGAGTATACTATACACTTTGACTTTAGTAATAATTATGATGAAAGCAGAACAATATTTATGGTAAGAGAAAATTTTAGAACTGGTGGTGCCATGGGTGATATGGAAAATCAGCAAGGTGAGGTATACCTAGATAATGAAGATTTAAGTATTACAGAGAGATTTTTAAGAAAAATATATATAGATGTAAATAATATTTTAGTTCATCAAGAGGGTAATTGGCAGTTCATAGTGGAATAAATTATAAAAGCACTAGCTTTAATTAGTTGGTGCTTTTATAATTAAATTAGGAATATTAATAGTATAAGGATTTACAAGAATTTTACCTTAATATAACTCACTGAAAACATAAAAAATATATAATTATAATAGAAGTCAGAATATTTATGAAATTTGAAAGGTGGATTTATATGCCCGCAAGTTATACTCACTATAGTTTTGGACATACTGTCTTAGAAAAACTGCCCCATGGGATAAAAGATATTATAATACAAAATAAAGAAGCATATTATATAGGGCTTAATGGTCCAGATATACTTTTCTATTACAAGCCACTATTTAAAAATGAAATAAATAAGTATGGACATAGATTACATGATGAAAAGGCCTATGGATTTTTAGAAAGGTCGAAAAAGTATATTAAAGAAAGTAAGGATGAGATTTGTCTCTCTTATATTTTAGGATTTGTATGCCACTTTGTCCTTGATAGTAGTTGTCATCCTTTCATTGCAGAAGCTATGAAGGAAAGTAATATATCCCATGCTGAAATAGAAGCAGAGTTAGATGGAGCATTAATGAGGAGAAATAATTTAAGTCCACAAAGGCATAGTGCAGGAGCTCATATTATTCCTAATAAGGTTATAGCAGCACATATTGCTAGCATTTATGATAATGTTAGTGGAAAAGAAATATATAAATGCCTTAAGTCTGTAAGGTTTTATAATAAACTACTATTATGTGAAAACAATTTGAAAAGAAAGATTATAAAAGGCTTATTAGGCTTAATTAAAGGTGGAGAAGGCTTTAGCCGTATGATAATTAATGTAGAGCCAAATATAAAGTGTATAGAAATAAATAAAAAGCTTTTAAATCTTTATGAAGAGGCTATAGATGAGGCAGTACATAGAGTTGAAGAGTACTATAGTGCTATAAAAAGTAATGACAACCTGGGGGAATTCTTCAATAGAAATTTTCTATAGGAGGGGTAAAATGAGTAAATTTACTAAGTTAGAAAAGCAGTGGATTCTATATGATGTAGGAAACTCAGCTTTCACCATGTTGGTGTCTACTATAATTCCTATTTACTTTAAAAATGTTGCAAGTTTATCAGGAATTTCACCAGCAGATTCAACAGCTTACTGGGGTTATGCTGTATCCTTATCTACAATTATTGTAGCAATACTTGGACCTATTCTTGGAACCGTAGCGGACACTAAAGGTTATAAAAAACCACTATTTTCATTATTCATGATGTTTGGAGTGTTAGGTTGTGCAGCTTTAGCTCTTCCAGTACCATGGATTGTATTCCTAGCTATATTTGTCATAGGAAAGGTTGGTTTTTCAGGAAGTCTTATTTTTTATGATGCCATGCTCAATGACATAACTACTGATGATAGAATGGATGAGATATCATCTCATGGATTTGCTTGGGGGTATATCGGAAGTTGTATTCCTTTTACAGTAAGTTTACTCCTTGTACTTTTTGCAGATAAAATTGGACTTACAACTGCCATGGCAACGGGGACAGCTTTTATATTAACTGCTTTATGGTGGTTACTAATAACAATGCCCCTACTAAAGAACTATAAACAAAAGTATTATGTTGAAAAAGGAAATAAGCCAGTGGCAGAAAGTTTTAAGAGGCTAGGTAAGGTTCTTTTAAACATTAGAAAAAACAAGAAGATTTTCTTATTCCTCCTTGCATTTTTCTTCTATATAGATGGAGTTCATACAATTATAAGCATGTCCACATCCTATGGAAAAGATGTTGGAATTACAGATAGTAATTTACTATTAGCATTACTTTTAACTCAGGTAGTTGCCTTTCCTTGTGCTATTTTATTTGGAAGATTATCTAAAAAATTTAAAAGTGATAAGTTAATAGCAACTTCAATTATGGGTTATATAGCAATAACCATATTTGCATTACAGCTAGATAAAGCATGGGAATTCTGGATTCTTGCAGTATGTGTTGCAGTATTTCAAGGGGCAATTCAAGCACTATCAAGATCTTATTTCTCAAAAATTATTCCTAAGGAGAAATCTAGTGAATACTTTGGACTATATGATATATTTGGCAAAGGGGCTGCCTTCATGGGAACCATGCTTATGAGTATAGCAACCCATATAACAGGAAGCTCTAAGGCTGGGGTAGCAGGAATTGTGGTAATGTTTATTTTTGGACTTATAATATTTAAATCAGCCAATAAAGTAAATATATCTACGGAAAAAGAAACTACTGTTAGTTTATAAAGCATCTGAAAATAAATAATAAGTCAAAGGTGGAAAGTATATTTTGAGATAGACGAGCATTCTGACTTATTTATTTTTGAAGATTCCTAAAGTGTAAATTTAAAATATCATATTAAAACCGCTTATAGATACTTAAAACTAGTAATCTATAAGCGGTTTTTATTATTTACTTATTTATATTTCTTACAAATTTTTTTATAAAGGATATACCTACTATATCCGCAATGAGCCAACCTATAGGGATAGACCACCAAATTGCAGTTACACCCAAAGTAGGAGCTAGCCAATAAGCAATTCCTACACGAAGTCCTAAGGAGATAATAGTAAGTAAAATAGATATATTAGTGGAACCTATACCTCTATAAAAACCATAGAACATGAAAAGATATCCAATGAGAAAGTAAAATACACTTACTATACATAGATATTGAGAGCCGTAAGCTATAATTTCAACTTCTGATGGAGATATAAATATAGTCATTAATTGTTTTGAAAATATTACTACAATTGCTGAGATTATGATACAAAATAAGGTAATAATCTTGAAAGAAGATTTTACTCCTTTTTTTATTCTTAAAGCTTCACCGGCACCTTTATTTTGAGCAATATAGGTGGAAAATGCATTACCAAAATCCTGAACAGGCATATAAGCAAAGGCGTCTATTTTAACAGCTGCGGCAAAGGCTGCCATTATTGATACTCCAAAGGAGTTTACTAGGCCTTGAATTAATAAAATCCCGAAATTCATTATAGATTGTTGGATACTTGTTAGAAGGCTATAATTTGCTACTAACTTTAAAATCTTTATATCTATTTTAAGGTCACATTTTTTAAATCTGATTTCAGGTAGTTTAACAAAACAATATATGGCTGTTGAAATTCCAGAGATGCCTTGAGCTATTATGGTGGCATAAGCTGCACCTGCAATACCAAGATTAAACACAGTTATAAAAACAATATCAAGAACTATATTAATTATGGCTGCTATTATTAAGAATACAAGAGGTATAAAGGAATTTCCAACAGAACGAAGTAAACAGCAAAAATAATTATAGATAAAGGTAAAGCTTATTCCGTAAAAGATTATAACTATATATTGTTTAACATCATTAAATAAACTCTGTGGGGTATTCATAAAAATTAAAATATTGTCAGTAAAGAAAATAGCACATAAATTAATTATGATAGTTATAAAACCAATAAAAATAAAGGCAGTAAAAATACTACTTTTAAATTTCGCATTATCTTTAGCTCCAAAGCATTGAGAAAATACAACGGATGCGCCCATACAAAGTCCCAGAATAATAGATGTCAAAAATACTATAATAGTAAAAGAAGATCCAACTGATGCTAAAGCAGATGCACCGATATATTTACCAACGATTATGGAGTCGGCTATATTATATAATTGTTGAAATATATTTCCTATAATAAGGGGAATGGCAAAGCTTATTATAGCTTTGGTTTCATTTCCTTTAGTTAAATCCTTAGTCATAAAAACCTCACTTTATTAATTCAATATTTTTATTCTACATTAACATTTTTTATATCATAATTTAGTAATACCTATATTTAAATTTAGTAAAATGCTTTCAAAATATAGGTAATTATTAAGGCATTACATGTCCATTATACAATAGAAAATAATTTAATCAATTGATTATTAGATTTATAATAATATAAAAAATAGCACTATAACACTTTAACAGCGTATATAAAGTGAAACTAAATTTAGAGGTGAGGTTATGAAATTAAAAAAGATAATTTCTTTAATGCTTATAGCTATAATAGCTACTTCTTTAATTGGATGTGAGAAACTTCCTAGTAAAAATAAGGAAGAAATTTCAGCTAAAGAGGTGGATAAAGAAGTGGTTGAGGGCAATAATAAATTTGCATTTAATATATTCAAAGAAATTTCAAAGGATGAAAATAATAAGAATGTATTTATATCTCCTTTGAGCATTTCCATGGCACTTACTATGACCTATAATGGAGCTAAAGAGAATACAAAAACAGAGATGAATAAGGTACTAGGCTATGAAGGAATGACTGATGATAAGATAAATAATAGTTACAAAATTCTTCATAGTTACTTGGAGAATATAGATGAAAATATAAAGCTAAATATAAGTAATTCTATATGGATAAGAGAGGGTCAGAATATAAATAAAGAATTTATAAACATTAATAAGGATATCTTTGGTGCAAAAGTGGATAACTTGGACTTCTCTAAATCCTCATCTGTGGATAAAATTAATAATTGGATTGAAAAATCTACTAGTAAAATGATTAAGGATATGCTAAAAGGGCCTATTGATGGTAATGTTATTATGTATTTAATTAATGCTATATATTTCAAGGGACAATGGCAAGAACCTTTTGATACAAACAATAATATTATAGGTGAGTTTACAAATTCAAAGGGAGATAAAATAGAGATAGACTTTATGAGGAAGATTGCGGCTGATGATAAAACCTTTTATGGAGAAAAGGATGATTTTAAAGCTATAAAAATGCCTTATGATAGTGGAAAAGTATCTATGTATGCAGTACTACCAAAGGAAGATTCAAGTATAGATAATTTTATAAATAATTTAGATATGAATAAGTGGAATTCTATAAAAAAATCCATTGGAAAAGAGAAGGAAGCTGTTAATGTAAGCTTTCCTAAGTTTGAAATGGAATATGGAACTAAAGAATTAAAAGGACCTCTAGTGGCCCTAGGAATGAAGGATATTTTTAGTGATAGAGCTAATCTTAGTGGAATAAGGGAAAATATATATGTTAGTAGCGTTTTACATCAAGGGAAAATAGAAGTAAATGAAAAGGGAAGTGAAGCAGCTGCAGTTACTATAGTTGAAGTTAGGGAAACTGCAATGCCAATAATTAATGACCCTAAAGAGTTTATAGCTGATAGACCTTTTGTATTTATTATAGAAGATGAAGAAAGTGGAATCATACTATTTATGGGTAAACTAGAAGAAGTGAAAAATTAACTTAAATACATTTATAAAATTGAAAGAACTGTCTCAAAATAAATAAAATCTAAAATTAATGCTAAGCATGCATTCATAGTATTAACTTCAGTGGTTTTAAAGCATTTATTAAAGATTATCAAATACTTTTGAGACAGTGATTTTTTATTTCTCTAAAGATTCATAGAAAATCATAGCTAGTAATAAGAAGCAGTATGCCGATGGATGTTGACTTACTTCACTACTAAAGATATTAAAAATAGCAGTAGCTTTATTTAGATATTCTTTGTTAGAGGTAAGTTTATATAGTCTTAAGAAGTTTAAAGATGCTACTGAGTTACCAGAAGGAATAGCACCATCATATATTTTCTTAGGTCTAGTTATTAATTGTTCACCATGGCTACCATAGAGGAAGAAGCCATCTTTTTCATTATCCCAAAAGAATTTAACAAAGTCAGAAGTTAAATTAATAGCTTGCTGTAAGAAATTTTCTTGATTAGTACTTTCATATAATTCAAGAAGTGCCCATGTTAAAAAGGCATAATCATCTACATAACCATATATTTTAGATTCACCTTCACGATATCTAGCTAATAGTTTTCCATCTTCAGTAAATAAGTATTTATATATAAATTCTAAAGCTGATTCAGCAGCAAAGGTGTATTCATTATTGCTAAGAAGTCTACCGCCCAAGGCAAAGGCTGCAATGGCGAGGCCATTCCAAGAGGTAAGAATTTTATTATCCTTATATGGATGAATTCTTTTATCTCTATAATTAAATAATTCTTGCCTACATCTATTTATAAACTCAGTGTTTTCAGGTAAGGTTTTATTAATTAAATTAGGAATATTAAAACCTTCAAAATTACTTTTTTCAGTAATATTAAAGTAGGATGCAAACTTTTCACCATCATCCTTACCTAGAACCTGATAAATTTCATCTAAAGACCAAACATAAAATTTTCCTTCTACACCTTCAGAATCTGCATCCTCTGCAGAATAAAAGCCACCCTTTTCATCTTTCATATCTCTTAGAAGGTAGGTAAAAATTTCATTTGCTACAGATTTATATTTTTCTTTCTTGGTGGTTTCATAAGCCTTTGAATATAATATAGCTAATAATGCGTTGTCATATAGCATCTTTTCAAAATGTGGAACAAGCCAAAGTCTATCTGTGGAATACCTACTAAATCCAAAGCCAATATGATCGTATATCCCTCCAGCATACATAGCATCTAAGGTGGTTTCTACCATATTAAGAGCATCTCTATCATTATTAGTTTTATAATACTCTAAAAGAAACCATAAATTGTGAGGAGTTGGGAATTTAGGCTTACTTCCAAAGCCACCATATTTGCTATCAAAGCTACTTTTAAGGTTATAAAAACTCTCTTTTAAAAACTCGTTTTTATCATAAGTTTTTTTAGGAGTATCAGCTCTTGCTTCTCCAAAGTCTGTCATATTGTGAAGAGACTTTACTATTTCATCAGAAGACTCTAAAATTTTGTCTTTGCTATCTTTCCAAGCACTAATTATTTTATTAAGAAGAGTAATTAAACCATCCATATACTGAGAATCTTCCTTTGGGAAATAGGTTCCTGAATAGAATGGTTTTTTATTTGGTAGTGCAAAAATAGTTAAAGGCCATCCACCGTGACCTGTTAAGAGCTGACAAGTATCCATATATATAGTATCTATATCGGGACGTTCTTCTCTATCAACCTTTATAGAAACAAAGTTTTCATTGAGAACCCTAGCTACTTCGTCATCTTCAAAGCTTTCTCTTTCCATAACGTGGCACCAATGGCAAGTAGAGTAACCTATACTTAAAAATATTGGTTTATCCTCTTTTTCAGCCTTTTCAAAAGCTTCCTCGCACCAAGGATACCAATTTACGGGATTATGGGCATGCTGAAGAAGGTAGGGGGACTTTTCATTAATTAATCTATTGGCTTTTTTATGAGTATTTTCATTTAGCACAATATCATTCTCCTTTCATGATTTTACTCTAGTATGCCCAAAAGAGTTAACGTATATCATTTAGTAGTTATAATTTACTATACAAAGCTTACTTTATTAATTATTATGGAAATGTTAATTTTTTTAAACAATTACAGGATACTATTTCATATGTAGGTAAATGATACGAATGTATAAATGTATATATTTTTTATATGAATTGGGTTTTATGGGGGAATTTTTATGAATCTAACTTTTTTTGTGTCCTTGCTATCAGAGGAGCTAAGGACTAAGTATTATGAAGAAATAATTAAAAATGGACAAGTAGAGGAAGGGTTTTGGAAGGAAGTATCTGAATATTTAGAGAAAAGATATAGAGCTATCTTTAATGTTGAGGAACATATAACAGAGCTTCTAAGGAATCTTGAAGATGTTGAAAAATCTAGATTAATGATGACGATACAAGAAAATGACATATATTTATTTAACAAAATGTCCACAAAATTGTTTAGTTTTGAGGATATTATTAATATGGATAAGTATAGGGTTAAAACAATTCTATTAACTTTGGATATTGATACTATATGTAAAGCTATCATAGGGGCTTCATCAAGGGTGATAGATTACATACAAAACATATTTCCAGACATTGATTTTTTAGAGGAAAGAAAAAAAATCGGAAATATTCAGGTAGATGAAATATTTAGGGCTCAAGATAAAATTATAGATGAAATAAATAATAAGTATTAGAGGTTTAAGTTTATAATAGCGTATAGTAATATATTACTTGAAGTCATAGAAAAATATTTCTTTATATGGTATTATATAGGTCTAAAACAAAATATTTAAGAAAAGTGATATTGAACGTATTTTTACTAGTACTATTGATAGGAACTGGAGGATAATTTAAATGTATGAAATGAAGGAAGAATTTAAAACGGGTATAGAAATTATTGATAATGAACATAAAATGCTTTTTGAAATAGCTGATAAAATTTATGAGTTATTGAATAATGAGTTTATTATTGATAAATATGATAGAATAGTAAATCTGATTCAAGAATTAAAAGGGTATGCAGCTCTTCACTTTAGAGATGAAGAAGCATACATGGAAAGTATAAATTATAAAAAAATGTTTACGCAAAAAATAGATCATGATAATTTTATAAAAAAGTTAAATGAAATAGATTTAAATGAAATAGATGAAAATCAACATAAATATATTATTGATTTATTAGAATTTATAAATCAGTGGTTAGTAAGTCATATTCTTGAAAAAGACAAGCTGATTGCACAAGGGTAAGTTTTGTGCATTATATAAAGCTATAAATATTAAATGGTAGTCCTATGGACTACCATTTAATATTTTAGTTAAACTCTTTGTTTAAGACAAGTTTTTAAATCTTCTTCTGGTGTACTTATAGGTGTTAATTGGAAAGTATCTACTAAGTATTGTAGTACATTTGGACTTATAAATGCAGGAAGGGAAGGTCCAAGGAATATGTTTTTAACTCCTAAGGACAATAAAGCTAGCAAATCAGCCACAGCCTTTTGTTCATACCAAGATAATACCATAGATAATGGTAAGCCATTCACATCAGTTTCAAAGGCATCAGCTAAAGCAGTAGCAATTCTTACTGCAGAATAAGCATCATTACACTGACCTACATCAAGAAGTCTTGGAAGTCCAGCTACTTCACCAAATTCAAGTTTGTTAAATCTATATTTTCCACAAGCTAAGGTAAGGATAATACAATCATTAGGAACTAATTTTGCAAAATCTGTATAGTAGTTTCTTCCAGGCCTTGCACCATCACAGCCACCAATTAAGAAGAAATGGCGTACTTCACCTTTTTTAACTGCATCAACAATTTTACCTGCATTACTTAAAGTAGCTTTATGACCAAAGCCTACAAGAATTTCTTTTGCGTCCTCGGAAGCAGTAAAACCACCTAACTCTAAAGCTTTATTTATAATTTCAGAGAAGTCCTTTGTTCCATCTTCTTTAATACGAATATGTTTAACTCCATCCCATCCAACAACGTTAGTTGTAAATATTCTATCCTTATAGGTTTCTCTAGGTCTCATAAGACAGTTAGTAGTCATTAATATACATCCAGGAATGTTATCAAATTCAGTTTGTTGATTTTGCCATGCGCTACCATAATTTCCTACAAGGTGAGGATATTTTTTTAGTTCTGGATAACCATGAGCAGGAAGCATTTCACCATGTGTATATATATTTATGCCCATACCTTCAGTTTGCTTTAATAGCATTTCTAAATCCTTTAAATCATGGCCAGAAACAATTATAAAAGGTCCTTTTTCTACTTTAATATTAACTAAATGAGGAGTTGGGTTTTCATAAGTTTCAGTATTAGCTTCATCAAGTTTTTTCATGACAGCTACACTCATATCACCAGTTCTCATAGTCATTCTTATTAATTCTTCTATTGATAAGTTATCATTAGTTGTACATTCTAATCCTAGAAAATAAAAATTATCAACTTGGCCATCATAATAGTCTAAAAATCTAGCTTGGTGTCCATAGGCACTTATACCCTTTAGACCATAAATAATAGTTTGTCTTAAAGAACGCATATCAGCATCTAAATCTCCATCGTACATAATACCGGCTTTAACAGCATCCTTAAGCATTTCTTCTTTAGTTTTACTTAAGTTATAGGTAGCTTGTTCAGGGTACTCCTTATCAGTAGATGCCTTGCTTCTTAGGTTCTCTTTTATCTTTTGTGACTCTTTAAGTAGATTGATATGACTTGCAGCATCAAAGTTAACATTTGTTAAAGTTGTAAATAGAGCATTTTCTACAAAACTAACTACTGATTTATCTATAACTTGATCTTTATCAAGTAAGTCTTTAGCATAACAACTAATTCCTTTTAGCTGATAGATTAACAAGTCTTGCAAATTGGCTATTTCAGGAGTTTTACCACAAACGCCAAGCTTAGTACAGCCCTTTCCCCCCACGGTTTGTTCACATTGATAGCAGAACATAGAATTATCCATTTAATAATCCTCCTCATTGTATTAAGTTTTTTATAGTATTTGTGTATAGAATAATATTATTCACCTATAAGAGAAGTTATAACAATTAAACCTTTGTTTAATGAAGTAAAATATTGAAAATCTGATATAATAGAAGTGAACTAAATAGGAATACTACAATCATTGAAATTAATTGAGGTGATTTTATGAATAAAGAAAAACGAAAGAAGATTTTAGAAATATTAGAGGAAACTTATAGAGGTGCTTCATGTGGATTAGACTTTAACAGCCCCTTTGAGCTTTTAATATCTACTATACTTTCTGCTCAGTGTACAGATGAAAGGGTTAACAAGGTTACAAAGGAATTATATAAGGAGTACAATACTCCAGAAGCTATATTAACCTTGAGTGAGGAAGAGTTAGGTGAAAAAATTCATAGTTGTGGATTCTATAAAAATAAAAGTAAAAATATATTAGGAGCATGTAAAGCTATTGTGGAAAAACATAATGGTCAGGTGCCAAAAACTATGGAAGAACTTATAGCCCTTCCAGGTGTAGGTAGGAAAACAGCCAATGTGGTTTTATCTAATGCTTTTGGTGTGCCAGCTATAGCTGTAGATACCCATGTATTTAGAATTTCTAATAGAACAGGTTTTGCACCTGGAGATAATGTAGAAATTGTTGAAGAGAAGCTTATGAAACACATACCTAAAAGTATGTGGAGTGATGCACATCACTATATAATTTGGCATGGAAGAAAAATATGTGATGCTAGAAAACCAAAGTGTCATGAATGTCCTATAGCACCTTATTGTGATTACTTAAATAAGGCATCTTCGAAAAATAAATAAGTTAGAATGCTCGTATATTTTGAGTTATTATTTATTTTCATATGCCTAAAAGCAAATAGATTATTTTAAATGGGAGGATTTAATTATGTCATATGGTGAGCAATCTTTAAAGATGCACAAGGAAAAGAAGGGGAAACTAGAGGTTATAAGTAAAATTCCTGTTAATACAAGAGAGGATTTATCTATAGCCTATACTCCTGGAGTTGCTGAGCCTTGTGTTGAAATATCTAAGGATAAGGATAAAGTTTATGATTATACAATAAAAGCAAACACTGTAGCTATAGTTTCTAATGGAACAGCAGTATTAGGCCTTGGAAATATAGGTGCAGAAGCTTCAATTCCAGTAATGGAAGGAAAGGCATTATTATTTAAAGAATTTGCTGGAGTAGATGCTTTCCCAATATGTATTGATAGTGAAGATCCAGAAGAGGTAATTAAAACTGTAGAGTTAATATCTCCTGTATTTGGAGGAATAAATCTTGAAGATATAAAGGCTCCTGAGTGTTTTTACATAGAAGAAACTTTAAAGAGAGAGCTAAATATTCCTGTATTTCATGATGACCAACATGGAACTGCAGTAGTTGTATTATCAGGGTTATATAATGCATTAAAATTAACTAAGAAAAATATTAAAGATATTAAAATCATAATAAATGGTGCAGGTTCTGCTGGAATTGCTATATGCAAACTGCTTTTAAAAGCTGGAGCACAAAATATAATTATGTGTGATAGGAATGGTGCTATTTATGATGGTGGCAACTGTTTATTTGAGTCTCATGAGCAAATAGCAAAGGTTACTAATAAAAATAAAGAATCAGGTTCATTAAAAGAAGTTTTAGTAGGAGCTGATGTATTTATAGGAGTATCTGGACCTAATATGATAAATTCAGAAGATGTAAAAACTATGAATTCAGATGCAATTATCTTTGCTATGGCTAACCCAACTCCAGAAATCATGCCAGATGAAGCCAAGTTAGGGGGAGCTAGAGTAGTAGCAACAGGCCGTTCAGATTTTGCTAATCAAATTAATAATGTTTTAGTATTTCCAGGTATATTTAAAGGAGCCCTTACAGTTAGAGCAAGAGAAATAAATGATGAGATGAAATTAGCTGCAGCAAGAGCTTTAGCGAACTTAATCCCAGAGGAAGAATTGAATGATGAAAATATAATTCCAAATGCCCTAGATAAAAGAGTAGCAGATAAGGTAGCAGAAGAGGTTATGAGAATAGCTAGAGAAATGGGAGTAGCAAGTCTTTAGAAACTAAAATATACGGGCTTTCGCAAAATAAACTAATCTAAGTAAATGCTCAACATTTTATATAAGATTAGTGATATATTTTGTGAAAGCCCCTTTATAAGTTTAGATAAATTACTTTATACAACCAACTTCTATACTAATAACATCACAAGGTTGTTGGGAGGCAATTTTTATGGAAGAAAGGCTATCTTCCTCACAGTCTTCAATGATTAAGGTGTCATTTTTAGGAAGAAAAATATTATCCCCATCTAGTGTGAAGCTTAAGTCTGAATTAGGTGAGAAGAATATATAATTATGGTATGAATATTTATTTTTTCTACTATTTAGTTTTAGCTTCAATGAAGAGCCATCAGTTAATTTTAAGTTGTTCATTATACCATCACATTCAGGTCCTATCATTAAGTTAAAGTCTGTAACCTTTCCAAAGCTTTCAGTGTTTACTTCACCGGAAAATCCATGAACTTCAAAAGGATCTAAATGAATTAAAGGACCTTTATCGTGGCAAAGATCCATGGAACCTTTTAAGGTTGTTATATATCTGTAAATTTTTGGTAAATTAGTGAAGATAGAGTGTTCTAGCTCTACAGTAGCAGAACTAATTCTCCAGCTAAAGTTTAAAGATTTATAATGAGAGTCTTTAGGATAAATATATATTTCATTAGTAGTGCCGCCACTCCAATTGGAGGTTTTAATTTTATCCTTTGTTATTATTTCTATTTTATAACCCATAATATCACCTCATTAATAATTTATAATAAATATTAATACAAAAAACTCATCCATATATGAATAAATATAGGAATGAGTTTTAAAATGTAATAAAAATTACAGTATTATATCTAAAAGGTTTTTTTCTATTAAATCATTATATTTTCCAGATCTATATTCTGCTACAAGAACTTTTCTCTCATCATTAGAGATTATAGGAAGTTTTTTAAATAATTCCTTAGGCATCTCTACATATGCACCTTTAGGATCCATTTCTTCAGTAAAAGTGATTACTGCAGGAATATTTTTGCACCCTACTGCTTCTTCAAGAAAACCTTCGTAACCGGTTCTAGGAAATAAATGAACCTTTAAATTTTGGTTTTGTTCTGAAAGTTTTTGTACAAAAGGAATAGTTACGATACAATCAGGGCAAAAACCTTCTGTAAATATTGCAGCGTGAACAACTTTGTCTAATTTTTTAATTTGTTCCTTGGTATCGTTAGAAAGCTCAGTGTCTTCATAGGTCTTATCTTGGATATTCCCATATTTGTCATGTTGTTTTTCTACATACTCCTCAAAGCTTAAGGCTTTATTAAAATCTAACATATTATCTTACCCTCCAATTACTTCTAATTAAATTTTGGCTTTTATAAATTAGAATGTATTGTATTAAATTAAATTTATTTAATATAATACATTATGTTAGTAAAGCATTAACAGAGTTCTAAGCTTCAGAGGCCGCTGAAGCTTAGAAATCGTTATCCAGGGACGTAGCCGCTCTTTACTCCCACCTTAAAAAGATATGGAGTATTAGAGCGGGTAGTCATCGGATAAATATTACTGTATAGACATAGCTTGTTCATGATTATTATAACAAATAAAGATGATAAATAGTAGATATATACAATTTATTAACTTGTAAAAAAAATTAGAGTTTTATATACTATGATTATAAGACAAAATAAACATAATAAAATATAAACAATATAATATAATTATAAAATTTTAAAAAAGGCGGCGATATTATGTCAAAAGTTATAGAAAGATTTTTAGGATATGTGAAGTATGACACACAATCAAGTACTTCTACAGGAACAACTCCAAGTACAGCTAGCCAAAGAGTTCTAGGTGAAGCTATATTTGAAGAATTAAAAAGAATAGGTATGAGTGATGTTACTATTGATGAAAACAATTACGTAATGGCTACATTGCCTGCTAATACAGATAAAAAAATACCAACTATAGGTTTTGTATCTCATATGGATACTGCTCCAGACTATTCAGGTAAAGAGGTTAAACCTCAAATGGTGGATTATAAAGGTGGAGATATTAAATTAAATGAGAACACAGTGTTATCTCCAGTAGATTTCCCAGAACTTAATAACTATATAGGTAAAACTCTTATTACAACAGATGGAACTACCTTATTAGGAGCAGATGACAAAGCTGGTATATCAGAAATCGTTACTGCTATGGAGTATTTAATTGCAAATCCAGATATAAAACACGGTACAATTAAAGTTGGATTTACTCCAGATGAAGAAATTGGAGAAGGGGCAGATCACTTTGATGTAGAAAAATTTGCTGCAGATTTCGCTTACACAGTAGACGGTGGAGCAGTTGGTGAAATTGAATATGAAAACTTCAATGCTGCTGGTGCTGAGATAGTTATCAATGGAAGAAATGTTCACCCAGGAAGTGCTAAAAATAAAATGGTGAATACTCAACAAATAGCTATGGAATTAAACGGATTATTACCTGTTAATGCAAGACCAGAGTATACAGAAGGATATGAAGGTTTCTTCATGCTTTGCGATATGGTAGGAACTGTAGAAAAGACAACTATGTCTTATATTATAAGAGATTTCTTTAGAGATACTTTTGAAGAAAAGAAAGTTTTGATTAATGAAATAGTAGAACTTCTTAATAAAAAATATGGTGAAGGTACTGTAGAAATTTCAATGGAAGATCAGTACTACAACATGAAAGAAAAAGTAGAACCAGTAATACATGTAGTAGATACAGCTGTTGAAGCAATGAATGCTCTTGATATCGAGCCAATCATAGTTCCTATCAGAGGAGGTACAGATGGAGCAAGATTATCATTCATGGGGCTTCCAACACCAAATATATTCACAGGTGGACACAACTTCCACGGAAAATTTGAGTTCATTCCTGTAGAGTCAATGGAAAAGGCTGTAGAAACTATAGTTAAGATAATAACTCTTTATGCAGAAAAATAAATAAAGCTTTTTTAGATAAAAGTTTGTTTTATAGTAAGATTATTAACCGCTTTTTAGGAAGTTTTTCTTCTTAGGAAGCGGTATATTTTAGCAGAAAAGTTTACAAATAAAAACTTCATAATTTATATTATAAATATACATAAAAAGTGCTTCCTTAATACACACTATAGTAAAGTAACTGAGGAGGTATACTATGAGTAACGATAAATCAAAACCAATATATCCACCAGATACGCATAACTATTTTGGTGATTTTAGAAGTATGACACCTATGGCTGATACAGTTTGGGAGAATGTAAGAGAAGCTGAGATAGAAGCTGCAAAAGCAAGAAATCGAAGAACTTACGATATGGAGACTAGTGAAGAAATTGCTTTTGAGAATTTAAGTGAAGACATAAAAAGCGAAAGTGAAGTTGACTTTGATTCCATTATAGATGAGGTAGACATGAGTGATCATGGTAATGATTATGGAGATTATGCTAAGAAAAAATTATTTTAATATTTCTTAGAGGAAGAATTTATTCTTCCTCTAAGTTAATTTAGGACTTATTTTGGACATAATTTAAAATAGAGAATTGCTTTTATATAGGGAACTACTGAAGCTATAAGGTTTTAGTAGTTTTTTAGAATATTAAGTTTACATATAAAGTTTTAGAAAATTTATTTCTTCAAGGGACAATTAAGAATTCTTTCATATTTTAGTCACTGAATTGACACATAAGTGTTGATAATAATATACATAGAGATAAGAAAAATAAATAAATCAGTTTTTAATAAGGGGGAAGATTTAATATGAATAAAGATATAAATAATAATGAACTAAACAATAATGAATTAAATAATAATGAAGTTAATAGGGATAATAACTTAAATGAAAATACTAGTATCAATAGCAATAACAATGACAATAATACTAATGAGAATTTAAACTATACTGTAATTCAAGATGTAGAATATACAACAAATGATAACTTGAATATGAATGAAGCTAATACTTCATCATGGCAAGAAGAAGAGGAAAAGAAAAATAAGAAAAAAGATAAAAAGAGCAAAGGGAAGGGGTCAGCCAAATCTTATATTGCCATAGCTCTAATTTGCTCTATATTAGGAGGAGCAATAGGTACAGGTGTTACTTATGGTGCTATGAGAAGTACTATACAGTCAGCAGTTAAACAGGGTAAAAATAATACAAATACCGGTGGCTCTACAGCAAATGTTAATCCTATAAGTAGTATGAACATACCAGAAGTTGTAGCAAAGGTTTCTCCAGCTGTAGTTGGCGTATCAACTACCTCAGTTTCAACTAATGTATTTGGATTTGATATGGGTAAACAAGAAGGCATTGGATCAGGATTTATATTCTCGAAAGATGGTTATGTACTTACCAACTATCATGTAGTTAAAAATGCTAGTCAAGTTAAAGTTATTTTTAGCACAGGTAAAGAAGTAAATGCTAAGGTTGTAAACTATCAGGAAGATGCAGATTTAGCAGTTGTTAAGATTACTGATAATGTTGAAATGCCAGGGGTAGTAGAACTAGGTGATTCTGATAGCCTTCAAGCAGGAGAACAAGTTATAGCTATAGGAAATCCCCTTGGAAAAGAATATTTAGGATCTGTAACGACAGGAATCATAAGCGCTGTTAATAGAGGAGTAGCTTTAACTGAAGGTGGAGAGAAAATGAATCTTATCCAAACAGATACTGCTATAAATCCAGGGAATAGTGGAGGGCCATTAATAAATTCTCAAGGTCAAGTTGTAGGTATAAATACAGCTAAGATAGATGCTAGTGGAGTAGAAGGAATAGGTTTTGCAATTCCGATTAACGATGCCACTGAAAAATTAGATACTCTAGTAAAACAAAAAGTAAAACTAGGTATAGCAGTTAGAGATATAACTGAAGATTTATCAAAACAATTTAACTTACCAGTAGGTGTGTATATTCAATCTGTAGAAGACTTTAGTATTGCCCAAAAGGGTGGACTACAACCTGGAGATGTAATTACTAAAATTGGTAAGAAAACTGTTAAGACAGTTGAAGAGTTAAATAAGGAAAAAGAGTCCTTTAAAGAAGGAGATAGTATTCCTATAGAATTTATAAGAAAAGGTCAAACAATGCAAGCTACTTTAGTAGTAGAATAATTAAGTTAATAATTATAATTATCCCCTAATTATAATATTATAAAATTTCAATAGGCATGAAGCTTGAGTTATCAATGTTTCATGCCTATTATTTTTTAGATATGAATCATAACATTGTTAATATATAAGATATTATACGTTAAAACAATAAACAAACATATATTACTTTTGATAATATTTATAGATAATTATGTATTTTATGTAATTAATTTATTGACTGATACAATTATATATGCTATATTCTCATATGAAATAGCATATATAATTTAGTAAGAGTTTTAAGGAAACATTGAAGTATATATTAATTTGGGCGCATAATATATATATATGGAGTTAGTAGTGTAACCGACCTTTATAATCAAACGTAGATAGGTATAAGATTAGTAGGGTCGGTTTTTGTTATATAAGTTGAAAAATTTAATAGAGATTTTCTTGTAAAGCAATATAAATTAAATAGGTTATATGGGGCTGTATTTAATAAATGGATAGAATAAGGAATTAGAGTAGCGCTCAACCTAAAAATAATTGCATTATATTTATATATTATATTTAAAATTTAAAAACTGAGTATAGGAAATATTAGTATAAAAGTAAAAAATGTATAGACAAATACTAAATATAAAGTTATACTTAATTAATAAAGTATGTTAAATAATAATAGATATTAAATGATTTGGATTTGTTTATAAATTTTTGAATACAATTTACTAAAAGTTATAAGGAAACATTGAAGTATATACTAATTTGGGCACTTTGTATATACAGAGTTAGTAGTGCAACCGACCGTTATTAATTTAAGGTCGGTTTTTTGTTTGTAAAAATTCATTAAGGAGGAAGATTATGAAGAAAATAAAATTTAAACCTACCCTAAGCTAAAGGAGAAACTATCTATTTTTATACTAAAATGAAGAGAAGCATAGATTGATTTAATTTTGTTCCACAAAATATTGAATACAATTTACTAAAAGTTATAAGGAAACATTGAAGTATATACTAATTTGGGCACTTTGTATATACAGAGTTAGTAGTGCAACCGACCGTTATTAATTTAAGGTCGGTTTTTTGTTTGTAAAAATTCATTAAGGAGGAAGATTATGAAGAAAATAAAATTTAAACCTACCCCTAAGCCAAAGAAGAAACTATCTATTTTTATACTAAAATGAAGAGAAGCATATATTGATTTAATTTTATTCCACAAAATATTGAATATAATTTACTAAAAGTTATAAGGAAACATTGAAGTATATACTAATTTGGGCACTTTGTATATACGGAGTTAGTGGTGCAACCGACCTTTATAACCAATCTTATATTTATATAAGATTGGCATGGGGTCGGTTTTTTGTTTGTAAAAATTTATTAAGGAGGAAGATTATGAAGAAAATGAAATTTAAACTTAGGTCTAAACTAAAGAAGAGATTATCTGTTTTTATGGCTTTAGCTATTGCAGTTTGCCAAATTTTTAATATTATTCCTATAGCACAAGCTGATGCTATGGATATTACAAGTAATTTTCCATTTATAACTGAAGTAACTTTAACTGATGGCGATGGTAAACCTATAAATGAGTCATCAAATCCAATAAGTAAGAATGAAGAAGTTAAACTAACTTATAAATTTACTGTACCAAATCAGGGTACAGTAAAAAAAGGTGATATTTATACAATTAAAATACCTAAGGAAATACAAATAATAAGTACACTAAATTTCCCTATTACACTTGATAATGGTGATACAATTGCAAATGTTAAAATAGAAACCAATGGCAATGTTACCATTACTTTTACTGAATTTGCTGAGAATAATTCCAATGTTTCAGGATTCTTTTATATTGATACTCAATTTGATCCTGATCAAATAGGAGGAGATAATCCAGTCCCTATTAAATTTGAAATTGGAGGAAATTCTTCACCAGTTATAGTTAATGTGAATTTTGAGCAACCTGAAATTCCTGATGCTTCTGTTATGAAGGAAGGAAGTTATGACCCTTCTAAAAATGAGATTACCTGGGAGGTAATTGCTAATTCAGAAGGAGTTAAGGTTAATAATGCTGAAATTGTGGACAACATTCCAGAGGGACAAGAATTTATACCAGGTTCTGTTACCATAAATGGAGCTAATGCAGATGAAGCAAATTATAACTATGATTATAGCAATAAAAAATTAACTTATAGCTTTCCAAGTGTTATAGACACATATCAAGTAATTACCTTCAAAACTAAGGTAGTAAATCCAAAAGTTTTTGAAAGTGAAGGAGCTACAATATATGAATATAATAAAGCAATCTTTAATCATGATGGAACTAGTGTAGATTCTAATGAGGCATCAGTTAGTATTTTTACAGACTTCATTAGAAAAGATGGAAACTATGATGCAGCAACAAAGAGAATAAATTGGGTTATTTATGTAAATAACAATGCTCTAAGCATTCCCAATGCTGTAGTTACAGATGATATACCTAGTGGATTAACTGTTACACAAGGTAGCGTAAAAATAGATGGAAATCCAACTAACGACAATTATACTATAAATGGACAAAAATTCACCTACACTTTTCCAACAGCTATTAATGAACCTCATAAAATTGAATTTTCAACAGATGTATCTGATGATATATTTAATTCTAATGAATGGAAAACCTATAATAATAAGGCAACTATTACAGGAGAAGGGGTTCCAGGTAACGCTTTAGATGAAAAGGGAGTTGACGTACCTAGTAACGTTATTTCTAAGCAAGGAGTAGGATATAACCCAGCTACAGGAGAAATAACTTGGGAAGTTATGATTAACTGGAACAGCGGAACCATAAAAAATCCAATTTTCACTGATAAAATAAAATTAGGACAAGAGTATGTAGATGGTTCTGCTACTATAGATAAAGATGTTCCAGGAGGAAGCTTTAACTATGTACCAGAAGTAAACGATGCAGAAAAAACTGGAACACTAACCTATACCTTTGGTAAAGATATTAATGAAACCTATATAATAAGATTTAAAACAAAAGTAACAGACCCTAAGGTTTATGCAGGAAATAGGAATGAGACCTATTATAATGTTGCTGAATTAACTGGCGATAATATAAAACCTTCCACCTACCAAGGCACACAGAAAGTACAGAGCCAAGTTATAAATAAATCTAGTAAAGACTATAACTATGTTGCTAGAGAAATTACATGGAAGATAGTAGTTAATAAAAACAAAATGACCCTTCCCAATGCCTATGTTACAGATGTTATAAAGGAAGGACAAGAATTTGTTCCTAAATCCGTTATGATTAATGGAAATCAAGCAAAAGAGTCAGATTATGTTTATGATGAAGCCACTAAAACTCTAAGATATAATTTCCCTAGTGAAATTAAAGATGAGCAGGAAATAACTTTTAAAACTAAAGTAACAGATACTTCTATATTTAATACTAATGGACAAAAGGAATTTAAGAATACTGCAAAACTAATAACTGATTTATTATCTGGTGGGGTAGAAAGCACAGGCAAAGGGACTATAAAAAGCACTTTAATAGATAAGAAAGCTGACTATACAAAAGGCAATTCTTATATTGACTGGAATGTAACCGTTAATTCTAACAAAATATTAATTAAAGATGCTGTATTAACAGATATACTTCAAGAAGGTCTTGAACTTGATACTACTTCTGTAAAACTGTATAAGCAGATTTTGAAGTCTAATGGAAGCCTTGAAAAAGGTGAAGAGGTTATTTTAGATCAAAGAAATGTAAAATATAATAATTCAACAAGAGAGTTTACGTTTACATTGCCTTCTTTAACAGAAGAAGCATATATTTTAACCTTTAGAACTAATGTAGTAGATAAGAGTAAGTCACCATTTACTAACTCTATATCTTTTAAAGGTACAGGAATAGATGGAACATCTACTTCTGGAAGTGTTGATGTTATATTCCAAGGTGCTGGCGGTGGTGGCGTTGGTGAAACTGGTAGCATCAAAGTCACAAAGGTAGATAAAAATAACGAAAGTATAAAACTAGAAGGGGCAGTATTTGAACTTCTTGATAAGTATCAAAATATTATAAGAACTTCAGAACCAACGGGAGCAAATGGAGAGGTTGTATTTAATAAATTGAGATTTGATATAGACTACTATGTTAGAGAAAAGCTTGCTCCAACAGGATATACACTAAGTAGTGAATCATATAAATTTCAAATTAAAAATACCCAAGATGAAAAGAATATAGTCTATAATTATAAAGATGAAAAGATTAAAGGTGAAATTGAATTCTTTAAAAATGGGGAAAATAATAATCCTCTTAAAGGAGCAGAGTTTACACTTTATGACTTTTCAGATACAGCTTATACAAATCCTATAGCAACAGCTATAAGTGATGAAAATGGAAAAGTGCAATTTAAAAATGTAGAGTATGGTAAGTACACTATAAAAGAAACAAAAGCTCCAGAAGGATATGTTATTTCAGATGAGGTGCTAACTGCTGATATAATTGAAAATGGTAAAACTATAAAAGCAAATCCTGAAAGTATTTCAAATACAAAAATTAGAGGAAGCATAGAGTTTACTAAACTAGATGAAGATAAAAATCCATTACAAGGAGCAGAATTCAAGCTTTATAAAGAAATTGATACAAAGTTTGAAAATCCTATAGCAACAGCTATAAGTGATGAAAGTGGAAAAGTACAATTTGAAAATGTAGAATATGGCAAGTACATTATAAAAGAAACAAAAGCTCCAGAAGGATATGTTATTTCAGAGGAATTGATAACTGCTAATGTAATTGAAAATGGAAAAGTAGTAAAAGCAAACCCTGAAAGTATTTCAAATACAAAAATCAGAGGAAGCATAGAGTTTACTAAACTAGGAGAAGATAAAAACCCATTACAAGGATCAGAATTCAAGCTTTATAAAGAAATTGATACGAAGTTTGAAAATCCTATAGCAACAGCTATAAGTGACGAAAATGGGAAGGTGCAATTTGAAAATGTAGAGTATGGTAAGTACACTATAAAAGAAACAAAAGCTCCGGAAGGATATGTTATTTCAGAAGAAGTGCTAACTGCTAATATAACTGAAAATGGTGGCACTATAAAAGCAAATCCTGAAAGTATTTCTAACACAAAAATTAGAGGAAGCATAGAGTTTACTAAACTAGATGAAGATAAAAACCCATTACAAGGAGCAGAATTCAAGCTTTATAAAGAAGTTGATACGAAGTTTGAAAATACTATAGCAACAGCTATAAGTGACGAAAATGGGAAGGTACAATTTGAAAATGTAGAGTATGGTAAGTACACTATAAAAGAAACAAAAGCTCCAGAGGGATATGTTATTTCACAGGAAGTGCTAACTGCTAATATAACTGAAAATGGTAGTACTGTAAAAGCAAATCCTGAAAGTATTTCTAACACAAGAATTAGAGCTTCGATTCAAGTTAAAAAATTAGATCAAGATAAAAAGCCTTTAAAAGGAGCAGAATTTACATTATACGATTCAGAGGGTAAAGAAATTGAAACTTCTGTATCAGGAGAAGATGGTACTGTGTTGTTTAAGGATATTCTTTATGGAGAATATACAATAAAAGAAACAAAAGTTCCTGAAGGATATTTAGCTTCAGAAGGTACAATAAAGGTATTTGTGGATAAAGATAGTGAGCTATATACTTATGAGGTAGTAAATAACAGAATTAAGGGTAGTATTATAATTACTAAAACTGATATGAATGGAAAGCTACTTAAAGGTGCAGAGTTTACCTTATATGACAGAGACGGCAAAGAAGTAGCGACTGCAGTTTCTGATAAGGATGGTATTGCAGCTTTTAATGATGTGGATTATGGTAGTTATACTATTAAAGAAACTAAAGCGCCTAAGGGATATATTTTAAGTAAAGAAGAATTACAAGTTAAGGTTAATTCTGTAGAAATTCAAAAGTTTACCTTTAAAAATGAAGCAGAAGAAATTGTTATTAAAGACAAAGTTAAAGAGAAAGTTAAAAATGTTGTTAATAAAGTAACAAAAGTTCTCCCTAAAACTGGTGGTTCATTTGGAACTAGAATTGCATTCACCATTGGAGGATTAATAATTTTAGGCGGCATAGGTTTACTGGTAAAAAAGAATAAGTCAAAATAGCTAAAAGTAAAGGTTAGTAGGATATAGAACTGCTCTATGTCAAGTAGACAGGCAAAATAATAAAAATTAAAATGTCTGACTCCTATAGTCTATAGGAGTCAGACATTTTAATTTACCTGCAACCTTATTGCATTATAAAAATCTATGTATGCATTAATCCCTTGCTTCAGTTCATCAAAATCATGAAACTTTCACAATTAATACATATCTGATTTAATGATTTCCCAAAATTCTTCCATTGGACAATTGTCAATACACCTGCTAACACGGGACATGTTTTGTGTTGCACCTATATCATCTAGTTTCTTTTTAAATAGTTTACTTGTATATTGAAAGTCTCTGTCACTATTAAAAAAGAGGGATTACATTAGGGTTAGCAGCAATTGCTTTTTCAAAGGTTTCAAATACAAGCGGATTATTATTTGAACGTCTAAGTACATAAGAAATAACACTATTATCATGTAGATCTAGTATGGTACTCAGATAAGTCTTTGTTACATCTGTCAACCATTTTTGGTTAGGCTTACTAGCATAGAGTCGCCTATTGGGTATATTTTCAGCAGTAACTTGTGGTATGCTTGGAATATAGTTTTTTATTTTTGGGAATAACAGACTTTATATTTGTAGATTTCATTACACGATGAATATGTTTATATTTTTTCTAGTATTATATTTAATTGCATACGGCGATAACCATAAATACCATCAACTTCTGTATAAAGTTTAACTAATTGTATCGAGAATTATTGTATTTTCCTTATCATGTTGACTTTCGGAGCGATTAAGCCATTTATAGTAAGCTGAACGGGCAATACCTACAATCTTACACATTTCGCTTAATAAGAATTTAGTTTTTTCAGAATAGCCTTTATATGTTATTTATATTAAAATAAAGAGTTGGATATTATGGATAAGAAAACTACAGATGTTCAAAATAGAGTTAATTTACTATAATGATATAAATTACTATTAAAGGATATTTAATTATTGAATTTTCATATACAAGATTAAGAATTAAATAATTAAATTTAGATAGATAAGTGAACTCTTTAAATCTAGTATATGTACAAGATGTGATCGCCCGAAAATAACTAATGATAATTGTGAGATATATTATTTTCATAGTTTATCTATTAAGACACACAAGGGTTAAAGAATATGTAGAACAAGGAGGTAGAAAACACTAATAAGAAACTAGATGTTGCAAGAGTACCTTTCAAATCTTCTAAAACTCATTATAAATAACAAATGATGCGTTGTTTGAATTGTGGTAGTTTTGATTATGGTAAAAAATAAAAAGATTATAGAATTAGAAAATAAAAATAAGGAACTTAAAGAATAATTAGATGTATTAAGAGATAGGCTATACTCTTATAAAGCTATGTATTCAAAATGAAAATAAGTCAGTGTAAGGTGGGAAAGATCCTCATCATCAAATATAAAAGGAAGGTGAATATATGGATACTAAAATTTTAGTGGTTGAAGATGAAAAAACAATCGCTAATTTAATCGAATTGTATCTAAAAAATGAAAATTTTATAGTGTTCAAATGTTATACAGGAACAGAAGCGATGAAAGTTATAGAAACGGAAAAACTAGATATGGCTATTTTAGATATTATGCTTCCAGATATAGATGGATTTACTATTTGCCAAAAAATACGAGATTCTTATAATTTCCCAATCATTATGTTGACGGCAAAAGATGAAGAAATGGATAAAATTACAGGTTTAACATTAGGTGCAGATGATTATATTACAAAACCATTTCGACCCTTAGAGCTAGTGGCGCGAGTAAAGGCACAATTGAGAAGATTCACAAAGTACAATCAACTAAATAAATCTCAAAAAGAAAACCTGATTTCTATAGGAGGGCTTGTAGTAGATAAAAAGAATCATGAATGCTTTTTAAATGAAAGACCATTATCTTTGACCCCTACAGAATTTTCTATTCTATGGGTTCTGTGTGAAAACAAAGGGCAGGTCATAAGCTCCGACAAGTTATTCCATGAAGTTTGGGGGGATAAATACTTTAGCAACAGTAATAACACCATTATGGTTCATATTAGACATTTGAGAGAAAAGATGAATGATTCCGCTGAAAATCCAAAATATATTAAAACAGTATGGGGAGTTGGTTATAGAATTGAAAACTAACAAAAATAATAAAACTAGGGAAAATGATTATTTAGCATTTAAACGAAAAGTATTTTTAAAAGTATTAATACTTATTTTAGCAAGCGGTGGATTTTTAATGTTATTAAGCTTGGCGTTAAGAGGGCACTTTGGTGATTGGATTGTGGATTTCCTACAAGATACATTTTATTTGTCTAATTCAGATGCAGCGATTATTCACCATTATATATTCCGTAATAACATTGATAAAATTATGTTAGTTTCAAGTGCTATTTTTTTCTTAATTATTTTTCGATTAGCTATGTACTGGGTTACAGAATATTTTGATGAAATTAGTGGTGGTATGGACGATTTAATGAAGGGTTCAGATAAGGAAATTGAGCTATCTCCAGAAATGAGATTTATGGAAACTAAATTAAATATGTGTAAACATATTTTGGAGAAAAGAGAAAGAGATGCAAAACAGGCAGAACAAAGGAAAAATGATTTGGTTGTTTATCTGGCACATGATATAAAGACCCCTCTTACTTCGGTTATAGGATACTTAGACTTAATGTCAGAGATACCAGATATGCCTATTGAACAAAGGGCAAAATATATGGATATTACTTTAGAAAAAGCAAATCGACTTGAAAAACTTATCAATGAATTTTTTGAAATTACCAGATATAATCTTCAAACTATTATATTAGAGAAAGGAAGTTTTAATCTATCCTATATGTTATTTCAAATGGCAGATGAATTTTATCCAATGCTTTCTGAAAAAAACCAAGAGGTTATGGTAAATGCAGAAGATAATATTATGTTTTATGGTGATTCAAATAAACTTGCACGAGTCTTCAATAATGTATTTAAAAATGCAATTGCATATGGTGATAAAAATAGCAAAATTACAATAGATGTCCATAGACAATCACAAGATGCCATTATATCTTTCAAAAACTATGGAAAAAATATTCCAAAGCAAAAGCTAAATAGTATATTTGAAAAATTTTATAGACTGGATGAATCCAGAGGAACTGAGACAGGTAATGCAGGGTTAGGTCTTGCTATAGCTAAGGAAATTGTAATTTTGCATGAAGGTGAAATTTATGCTGAAAGCAATAATGATTATACAGTATTCCATATAAAAATGCCTGGAGTAATCAATAATTAAGAAACACTATTCCTTTATGATATGAAAATTCATAGAGGAATAGTGTTTTTTATTTTTGTTATATTTTAAAATACTTAAAATATTAAGCAGTCCTTAAGAAAATCTTAATAAGTTTATAAGCCGCTGTTTATACAAAACATATTCAATTTTATTAGAATTATATTGTAAGACAACATTGTAATTTATATTTAAGGAGGAATATTGAAATGACAGCATATAGACAAAATTGTAAAAGAAAAAAGAGAAAGATAAAATATGTTCTTTCAATACCATGTGTATGTGGGGTATGTATCATAGCTTTATTTTTGTCAAATCATCTAATAAGTAAAAATAACTTCAAAATAGAATCAACTTTTAAAACTCAAGAAGCAAGAACCAGCTATGAGGTTAATGGGATTACAGCTAATAATTTATACAGTTCAAATGCTATTCTCATTTCCTTAGGTGATAATCAGATCTTACTAAATAGATCAGGTGATGAAAGGATCTATCCAGCTTCCCTCACAAAAATTATGACCGCAATATTAGCAATTGAAAATTTGCCAGATTTACACGAAAAGGTTTATCTATCGGAGGAGATGTTTAAGGAATTGTATTCTGAAGATGCTTCTATGGCTGGATTTTCACCAAATGAAAGGGTAGAAGCAATTGATTTAATTTATGGGGTACTATTACCTTCTGGTGCAGAAAGTTGTATTGGATTAGCCAATGAAATAGCAGGCTCAGAAGAAAATTATGTAAAGTTAATGAATGAAAAAGCTAAAAAACTAGGAATGAATGATACTCACTTTACAAATTCTACAGGACTACATCACAGGAAGCATTACAGTACTGTAAATGATATTGCAAAACTACTACAATATGCATTACAAAATGATACATTCCGAGAAGCATATACTTCAAAAAGTTATACGACAAAATCAACGAATATTAATCCAGATGGAATAACTTTTCAAAGTACAATGTTCAAACACATGGATACAGAATATGTAAATAAAGGGAGTATTGAAGGTGGAAAAACTGGGTATACGGAAGAAGCTAAATTGTGCCTTGCAAGTTTGGCAAAAATAAATGGCAAGGAATATATTTTAGTGACCGCTAATGCAAACGGAAATCCTGAAACGGAGCAGTTCAATATTTTAGATGCATTTAATATCTATAATCAAGTTTTTCAAAATAATGCTTATTAAAAATATTAAGTATTTCATAAGTAATTCTTAAGAAGTTAATAAGTAAATATATACAAAGTTTTTCATCGAATTATATAAACTATAATTGTTACCGATACAGATATTTATAAAGGAGAAATAAAAAAATGAATAGAAAAAAAGTTGTAATCTTATTTGGTGGGTGTTCTACAGAGTATGAAGTTTCTTTGAAGTCTGCATATACAATTATAGAGCACATAAACCAAGATTTTTATGAGATAATACCGATTGGAATAACAAAAGAAGGAACATGGTATCTATATGGAGGAGTACTGGACAAGATTATAAAAAATAAATGGATGGACGATAAATCATGTCTACCTGTCATGATTTCGCCAAATAAATGTGATCATGGAATTTTTGTATTACACCCATACCATATTGAAAAAATCAGGATAGATGCTATCTTTCCAGTTCTACATGGAAAAAATGGAGAAGATGGTACAGTGCAAGGACTTTGTGAACTTGCAGGGGTACCAATTATCGGTTGCGACACCTTATGTTCTGCATTATGCATGGATAAATACAAAGCACATTTAATTGTACAATCAAGAGGGATTGAAGTTCCAAAGTCAGTTATCCTAAAAGAACGTCTAGATGAAGCACTATTATATAAGAAAATAAGATATTTAAATATGCCTTTATTCGTAAAGCCCGTAAAATCTGGATCATCATTTGGCATAACAAAGGTACAGCAAAAGGAAGAATTATTCCAAGCAGTAGAAGTAGCCTTTACCCATGATAATGAAGTCATTATTGAGGAGAATATTGAAGGTTTTGAAATGGGTTGTGCAATATTAGGAAATCACAAGCTAATTATAGGTGAAACTGATGAAATTGAATTATCACAAGGGTTTTTCGATTACACTGAAAAATATACTTTGAAATCATCAAAAATACACATGCCTGCACGTATACCAAATGATATGGCAAAACGCGTCAAGAAGACAGCTTGTACTATCTATAGAGCTTTAGGATGTTCAGGATTTGCAAGGGTAGATGTATTTTTAAAAGCAGATGGAACAATTGTCTTTAATGAAGTCAATACAATTCCAGGCTTCACTTCTCATAGCAGATACCCTAATATGCTAAAAGGTATTGGAATGAAATTTGAGGAAATTATAGAACAATTAATAAGGACGGCGGTAGATAATGAATAGAGTGCCAATTCAAGAAGAAGAGATTTATAAAGGAAATCTAATTCTTGTAAATAGAAATCATCCTATTAAGTCGAAGGTGGACCAAGCAACGTTAATGCCTGTCACTGAAACAAAACCCACCATTTTACTTGAACGAAACTCATCGATAATGCTTCGAGAATTACTTGCTGCAGTTTTTGCAAATGGAGAGATCATACCTGTAAGTGGATATAGAAATCATGTAGAACAAGAAAATATTTATACTAATTCCTTAAAAGAAAATGGAGAAGCATTTACCCGCAAATATGTGGCCTTTCCAAATTGCAGTGAACATCAAACAGGGTTAGCAATAGACTTAGGACAAAATAGCGAACACATAGATTTTATCAGGCCGGATTTTCCCTATTATGGTATTTGCCAAAGGTTCCGAGAAAAAGCATATGAATATGGATTTATAGAACGTTATCCTATACATAAAGAAAGTATTACTGGAATTGGAGCAGAGCCTTGGCATTTTCGATATGTGGGAATCCCGCATTCAATTATCATGAAAAGAGAAGAAAAAACATTGGAGGAATACATAGATTTTTTGAGAGAAGCAGAGTATAAGAACCCATATATTTATGAAGATTCCTACAGATGGATTGAAGTATTTTATCAAAAATATGAAGATGGATTAAAAGAATTATGTTTAACAAAAGATTTATCTTATGAAATATCAGGGAACAATGTGGATGGTTTTATCATAGCTGTATGGAAAATGAAATATGAGAGATAGAAAAGAATATGTAGGCATTAATTACTTTAAAATAATATCAGCATTTCTAGTAATAGCCATTCATACGTCACCATTTGCTTCTTTTAATGGGAACATAGATTTTATTTTCACTCGAATATGGGCACGGATGGCAGTTCCATTTTTTTTCATGATAACAGGATATTTTATTTTACCTAAATGCTTAAAAGGAGAATATAAGGATATAAGGCTCAAAAAATATATCGTAAAGATAAGTAAAATTTACGTGCTTGCTACTATTTTATATATACCTATCAACACGTATGCTAAATATTTCAACCAATCTCATCTATTGCTTAATATTGTAAAAGATATTATTTTTGACGGTACATTTTATCATCTTTGGTATCTTCCAGCTTCCATACTAGGAACGATGATTATTTATTTCTTACTAAAAAAATTCAGCTATAAAAAGACATTTTTCATTGCAATCATCTTATATCTTATCGGATTATTCGGAGATAGTTATTATGGCTTCGTAGAAAAAATAAGTTTCTTTAAATTATTTTATCAAGGTGTATTTTTCTTTTCAGACTATACAAGGAATGGAATATTTTTTTCACCTATTTTTATTTTATTAGGATATTGTACGTACATAACTAAAACGCAGTTAAAAAAGCAAAGTATAAATTTTATATCCTCTATAAAAGGCTTTTTCTTATCATTTCTTCTCCTCAATGTAGAAGGAATACTTCTGTACATTTATCATATACAACGGCATGACAGTATGTATATTTTCTTAATTCCCTGTATGTTATATCTGTTTAATACTTTATTATTTGTAGAAGGAAAAAGAAATCGAGGTATTAAAAATGTAGCAATTCTTATTTATATTTTTCATCCTCTCTTTATTATATTGGTAAGAGGGTTTGCAAAAATAACAGAATTCACTTGGCTAATTGTTGATAACAGTTTCATGCACTACATAGTGGTTCTAGTTTCAACAACAGTTTTTTCATATTTATCTATAAAAATTATAAGCATACAAAGAAGGGGAAAGAAATGAATAGGGCATGGATAGAAATAAATTTAAAGGCTTTAGAGCATAACATAAAGAGCATTAAAAACATGATACCAGAACAATGTAGGATTATGGCAGTTGTAAAAGCAAATGCTTATGGACATGGAGATATTCAAATTGCTGAATATTTAAACCAGATGGGAATAGATACTTTTGCGGTTGCCACGTTAGATGAAGGCATACGTTTAAGAAAAAGTGGTATAAAAGGATATATATTAATATTAGGATATACTCATATAGAATATTTTAATGACATTGTATATCATGATCTGATACAAACTGTGGTGGATGCTGATTATGCTAAACAATTGAATACTTTTGGTGAAAAAGTTATGGTACATATCAAGATAGATACGGGAATGCACCGCCTCGGTTTAGATTTTCGAGATATGAATGTAATAAAAGGACTTTTAGAATTCGAAAATTTAGATATTAGAGGGATATACTCTCACTTATGTGTGTCTGACAGTTTATCAGACACAGATATTAGTTTTACCAATCAACAAATAAGGTGTTTTTGCCAGGTAAGAGAATTTTTAAATGAACATGGATACCATAATATAAAGACGCATTTACAGTCTAGTTATGGAATTTTAAACTATCAAGAGATTGACTGCAATTATGTAAGACCAGGCATTATTCTTTATGGTATTCAAAGTAGTATGAACATTAAAACAAAAGTTTCTTTGGATTTAAAGGCCGTACTTTCCATTAAAGCTAGAATTGCATCTATTCATGAAATAGATGCAGGAGAAAGCGTTGGATATGAAAGAAAATTTAGAGCTGTAAATAAAAGAACTGTAGCTACTGTAACTATTGGTTATGCTGATGGTATACCAAGAAGTTTAGTTGGGCAAAAAACTATTGTTAAAGGAAAATTTGCAAAAATTATTGGTAATATTTGCATGGATCAACTTATGATTGACATAACTAATATAAAAAGTGTAAAGCAGGGTGATATAGTCACACTTATAGGTCAGGAAAAAGGACTTACTGTTTCAGCAGAAGAAATGGCATATCATGATAACACAATAACAAATGAATTATTGAGCAGATTGGGTACAAGGCTTGAAAAGGTATATTGCAATGACTAAATTATTGGTATAGGTAAATCTAAAGAGAAAATTATATACAAATACTTGTGATTATTATATGGGTAATATAATAATTGGGGGGATAATATGAAGTTTAAAAGGCGTATTATAGTAATTATTATAGTAATTGTTTCATTCGGCTTAGGTATGAAGTATAGTACTGTGAAGAAGTATAATAAGGATAAGGAGTATTATTTAAATCAAATGTATTTTGAAATAGATTTTACTATATCAGCTATAACATCAATGAAATATGCCATTAATGATATAAATCAAGAGAAAGATACAGCTAATCCATTTAAAGATATATTAGAAAGAATTAATTTAATGAAGAATACCTGTGATGAAGGATACTATTATATGTTAGATACAGATAACATATATATTTTAGATTTTCTTTCCGACTCTTTTGAATTGATTAAAATTGGTATTGAATCTGGGATAGTTTTAAATGATGAAAGAATTTGTTATGGTTTCTGGGATGATAAGGTTGTTTCTGAAAATGAAATGTTATTTCTAGATTCTTTTCAGAAGGAGTTGGAGAGTATCAGATATAATATATGTAATGAAAAAATAAATGCAGTAGAGGCTGAGTTATCTATGGAGGCGTTTGATAAAATATCTAGAGGATTTACATTAAGGTATAGTACAAGCAATATTCATAGTATAGGACTTAAGAATTGATAAAAATAAAATATCTATATAAATTAAATGGTAGTTGAACATTAAAATGTACCTTAAGTGAAGGAAATTTTAAAAAAGGTTCTAAGATAAAAGATGATTTCTGAATTGAACATGAGTCATCTTTTCTAAGTTCCATTGGCCTCTTTAATTATTATGATAATCCATGTAATACTCAATTTCACATAATACATCTTCAAAGGTTTCACAAATCTTTTAGATTTGTCTCATCTTTTAAATGCCAGAAAAATGACTCCTGTAGAGCGTTGTCCCAACAATTTTAAAATATTTAAAGTACAAAAAATTCTCCATACTTTTTATAAATGGGATTAATGTTGTTGTATCTGTAGGCTGATCGCCAATAGTAAGCCATACTATATATTCTTCAGTCATTATTATTTCTCAACACGGAGCAAAATGGATACTTCGAAATCTTGCAAAAGTAGAATGATCTGGCACTGGTGAACCTTCTAAAAGGTACATGAAATTTACATCTCTTTTGCAGGAGGTTTCCATTTCCCTAGAAGAATATCTATGATTCATGTAAGAATAAAGTACAATCTTCAACATCTGACGAGGTGTGGTCTGATTTTTCCTTATTCGTGAATAAGTCAAATATAAATCTGTTAAAGTCATCTCCGCTACAAACTGACTTAGCAAACGCACCGAATCATTATCTGGAATCACGTACTCAATATTTAGTGGAAGTTTTAACTGATAATTTCCACGATCTGAGGTATAATTTTTATTTAAATTAATGTATTTGGTCATATGTTAATTTTACCATAAGTCTCTCACTCTTCTGAGTGGGAGATTCATTTTTTACGTAAAAAACTGTCGCACTAATTTTTTAGTGCGACAGCTTCTTTCTACTTTAAACAAAAATTGCCCATTTAAATTTATTAATTATTTCCTATACACATATTAGCTAAATCATTACCAAATGAAATGGAATCTTTTGGAACCCAAACTTCTTCAGTTTTCTTACCAAAGTTCATTTTTACTTTTTCAAATTCAAAAGTATTTGATTTAACATCAGTTGAAGGAGTTAATGCATTAATATTTTCAATTATTTTTTTGATGAAAATTTCTGATATTTTAGTCATATCAGTAATTTGGTTACTTTGTACTTCAGAAATAGTATCATTACCAGCTTTAGTACTTGCTTCAACCATATTAACATATGTAGTTGATATTTTAACTTGAGATATTTCTTTATCACTAGAAACAACTTCTACAGTAGGTTTTAATTTTTTTAAAGCTTCTATTTGAACGTTATAAATTTGATCTAACTGCTCATCAGTAATAGGTAGACCAGCTTGTACAAAACCAGCTTTAGTAGCTTCATTCATTGATTTTTTTTGAATTTCTGCCATAGATGTAATTTCATCATTTGTCACACCAAGTTTTTCAAATTCGGCGCTATCTTGTAAAATAACTAAGTCATAAAAAGCTTTTGCAGTTTGTTCAATAGGAATAGTCTTTTTACTGCATCCTAAAAAAATTGATGAAAGACTTAATAACATAACGATACAAAGAATACTAGGTTTTATAAATTTTTTCATATGTAATTCCCCTTTGTTTTTAAAATCTGTAAATTGTTTTTATTTAGATAATTCTTATTTAAAGCAATTATATGATATAATAAAATTTACCAAATATCAATTATTTTTGCAATAAAGGTTATTAAAATACATATTTATATATTTATATATTTTTGTAGTTTATAATATAACTATAAAAAATATTAAAAATATATTAAAAATATATTATAATAAAGCAATAAAAACTTTAATTATACCATCATGGCTTAATAAGTTAATGAAGGAAAAGAAAGTAAACTGTTCACAAGTACTTCAAAATGTTTTAAAAAAGATAGTATATATTTAAAAGATAAAATAGAATAAAATTAAAAGCTAGTAGGGAAAATCCTTACTAGCTTCTTTCTCTTTTGTAGCACATAATTTGGAGAATAAATTTAATTAAATTATAGACACTTAATTTTTAATTTATACATTAAATGTAAAAATATAAATTGTATTATATAAAAATATGTTTTAATATAAATATTTATAAGTTAAAGAGGAATGGGGTTAATTCTTTGCTATTCTTTTATTTTTATAAAAATCATATGTTAAAATTATAATAGTAGAAGATACATATTAATTAAGTTAAGATTATTTAATACGGTATACTAAAAGGTTACATTGAACTTATTGAGAAATTACCACATAATATAATTATAATTTTTATAGGAGGTATTAAGGATGATAGCTTTACTTTTATTTATAGGGATTATTTCTATAATAGTATTTCTAAACAATTTTATATCAATATTAAAGAAGATAAAAAATGATGAAGCAACTAGCTATAATACAATGTGGTGCGTCATTTCATTGATATTAGTATGGGGGATTTCATTATTTTTATGTTCTATTTGACAAATGCAACGAGAGAAAACGTTTTTAATTATAACATGAGTTAGAAATATATATTATAATTTAAGAAGGTTGTTTCTATTAGTATAATATGTAGTAGCATTTTTTGAAATTTAATGTGGAGGGAAGGTTTAAATATGAAAAGTATTATTGTAAGCGAAAGGAAGCCTTCAATTGAAGAATATATTTATTTAAGAAATTCTGTTGGTTGGAGGGTATTACAACACGACAAAATAGAAAAAGGATTGAATAGTTCAACCTACTGCGTTTGTATAGAAGACCAAGATAAGATAATTGGGTTTGGAAGAATTGTTGGAGATGGTGGAACGGTTTTTTATATACAAGATGTAATAGTTATACCTTCCTATCAAAAACAGAAGATTGGTACACTAATTATGGAAAAAATAATGGATTATATTAATAAAAACTGTGTAGATGGTTCTATTGTTGGTTTGATTGCAAAGAATGAACTGGATAATTTCTATAAAAAATTTGATTTTACATATAATCAGAACAATTGGTTTTACAGGTTCAATGCTTAGTTTTTAGTAGTTTATAGTACGTTTTATCAATATTCCGAAACGGCTGAGCATTAACAATATAAGTGAGTATTCAATATTTATTTAGATTAGTTTATTTTGCAAAAGTCTCTCTTAACTAAGAATAGTGAGTAGATTTATATTATTGGTCTAGACATACCTATTACTGAATAGTTAGTTGGAAAAATTTATAATTACTATTATTTCAAATATTATAATACATATTACGATATAACTACATAAAAATGTAGTGGGGGATAAATATGAAGATAAAAAAATATATTATAATAATTATTATAGTAACTGTGTCATCGATTGCTTAATTTGAATTGGGGATGAAGTATAGTACTACGAAAAAATATAATTGGGACAAGATATGTTATCTAAGGGGAATGCATAACATAATAAGATGGTTGGGACTATGTACCATATATAAACAATAAAAGGTAATATTGACAATGTAAATAAAAATAAAGATGAAGCTAGTCCTTTTAAGCATGTATTAGAAGACCTTGGTTCAATGATTAATGCCTGTGATGAAGGAACTTATTATATGTTCGATGATGTAGTGCAGATAGAGACTTTATATAATCTTTCTCAATCTTTTAGGTCGATTAAAAAATCTGTTGAGGAAGGGATAGTTTTAGATGGTGAAAGAATTTGTTATGGATTCTGGGAAGATAAGGTTATTTCTGAAAATGAAATATTATTTCTTGATTCTGTTCAAAAGGAATTAGAGAGTATTATAGATAATATGCATGAGGAAAATACAACAAAGGTAAGGTTAGAGCTATCTACGGGTGAATTTGCTCAAATAGTTAGTGGTTCGCAGGGAAATATGTATGGTCAAATGTGACTGGGCTTGGGATTAAAAATTAATAAAATACTTATATGGATTATAAAAATATTTAAGGGAGCTTATTTCAAAAAAGCTCCCTAAGTTTATATTATAAGCATTTAGGCATCTTCAAAAAATAAATAAGTCAGAATGCTCGTCTATTTTGTATTATACTGCGTCAACAGAACCCTTAGATAGTTCTACTATCTGCAGAACCTGTTTCCTTGTCTAACTCAAAATATACTTTCCATCTTTGACTTATTATTTATTTTCAGATGCCTTAAATTATTTTCTTTCCTTAATCATACCTTTTCTATATGCATTTAAAAGCATTTGAAGGTAATGAATTTGGCTTATAAGCTCCTTACCTATATCAGTATCTTTAATCTTTAGCCTTCTAGAGTTATATTCTAGAATGAAGTTAGTAGAGATAATATCTTTACCTTCATCAATGGCAGTTTGAGTTGACTCAAAAGGTTCATGCTGAACTAATTGAAGTCCATAGGAATTATAAATTAAAGTATAGCCTGCAATGCCTGTCTCAGGTTGATAAGCCTTTGAGAACCCTCCATCTATAACTAAAAGTTTTCCATTAGCTTTAATAGGAGTTTCACCTTTAATAGTTTTAACAGGTACATGTCCATTAATTATATGAGAATACTTAGGAGAAAGACCAAATTCTAATAGTATTTCATTACACACTTCTTCATTATCTCTAAGGATGAAGTAAGGGCATTTATTTTCTTTATGAGTAACCCTATCACTTATAAAATATCTTTCAAAGGTAGCCATTTTATCCTTACCAAAGAGAGGCGAATCAGGACCACACCATAGATACCACATGTAATCTAAAGCATAATGATCATTTTTGCTATTACATTCATTAAAATATGCTTCCCTAGCTATTCTATCTACCTTATCTAAATATTCTTTGCCACATAACTCTTGATTTCCAAGTTTAACTTTCTTGAAGGTACCATCTTCATTTAAAGGAATAGAAGCATGATATAAAAGATTAGAATTACTCTTTAAATAAAGGCTCCCCTTAGAGTAAAGACATCTAATATGTTTCTCAAGCTTTTCACTATTTAAAAAAGAGGTATGAAGCTTAGATATTAATTCTTTTTCTTCATCTGTTAATTTATAAGGATTGTTAATATCTATAGTTGGGAAGTTAGTATCATTTAGTGGATACTCTTTTCCATCTATAAGAATTGTTCCTTTTTCATAATTAACTTTATCAAGAAGTCTTCTATCATCCATGTCAAATTCAGGGTGTCTTTTAATAATTTCACCTTCTAATTTAAATTGAATAACAGAAATTGCCTTATGCATTTGAGCCATAAGTTTTAAATCTTTTTCTTTATAATAATTAACATTAACTTTTGGTTTAAATGATTTACATTGATCATTAGAATATACATCCATGGCAAAACGTGCTAAAGGTAAAATATTTATACCATAGCCATCTTCTAAGGTCTCTAGATTAGCATACCTAGTACATATTCTTATAACATTACAAATGCAGCTGTCATTTCCAGCAGCAGCACCCATCCAAAGAATATCATGATTACCCCATTGAATATCAAAGGAATGATAATTACAAAGAATATCCATAATTATGTGAGCACCAGGACCTCTATCATAGATATCTCCTACTATATGAAGAGAATCTATAGTTAATCTTTGAATAACATTGCAGATTGCAGTTATAAAATCTCCAGCTCTACCAATGGAAATGATTGTATCTAGTATTCCATTAAAGTAATTTTGTTTATTGGGTCTTGCTTCAGATTCATGAAGTAGCTCTTCTATGATATATGAGAAGTCTGCAGGAAGAGCCTTTCTAACCTTAGAACGAGTATATTTAGAAGATACATTTCTACATACTTGAATTAATTGGTTAAGGGTAATTTTGTACCAATCATCATGATCAACTTCTTTAGCAAGAGCAATATCTATATATTGTTCAGGATAATATATAAGGGTGCATAATGCTTTTTTTTCAGATTCTCTAAGGGTATTACCAAAGATGTCATTAACCTTTCTTTTTATAACCCCTGAAGCATTTTTAAGCACATGCTGAAAAGCTTCATGTTCTCCATGAAGATCCGTTAAAAAGTGTTCTGTACCTTTAGGCAAGTTTAATATTGCCTCCAAATTTATTATTTCAGTGCATGCATCTGATATTGTAGGAAAATTATGAGAAAGAAGTTCTAGGTATTTCAAATCTTTTTCAATTATATCAGCACTTATTTCACAAGTTCCGCCCATAACAATCTCCTTCTTAGCAAATAACTATCTATATAGTTATATGTAATATGCTATATTATAATTATTGTATACAGATATTATACATTAAATTTATATAATTTTCTAATAGGATAGACGGAAAGTTTGAATTAGGAAAGTTGTTGCAAAATATTATAATAACACCAAATTTATGTATAAATTGAGGGGTTATTTATTGATAATGTAGAATAATATATACTACTAGTTGAAATATATGAGTTTAAGGAGGAAAGGATTATGAAAAAGAAACCATTAAGTACTCTTTTAAGTTTGGTATTGGTTGGAACCACTTGATTTTTCTGATGAAGATAAAGCAGACATCCCTATATTGGAAACATTCTAAATTGATGGGAAAGTTTTGGCAGCTCCATATGCCAATGATTACAGAATTGCTCATTATAATAAAGAGCATTTTAAAACAGCAGGGTTGATTGCGATAGCTCCTCTTGAACTGATAGCATTGATATTTAGGAAATTTCTAGTAGCTGGTATGACGGGGGCTCAACAAAAGGATAATATGCAATTTGAGATATTACAAAATTTAGATTAGGACGTAACAAACATTAAAGTTGCTACGTCCTAAATTAATTATTTCACAAAATAAGTATTTAATTTAATGCAAAGTTTTCTTTAAATTATATATTACCCTAGGGAATGCTAATATATTAAAAGATTATTCTTTTTTCTGTATCTTTATTAAAGAAGTGAAGCTTACTTGTGTCAACAGCTACATTTATTTTTTCTTCTGATTTTATGCTTGTAGGAAATGAAGCTTTTGCAATTAGCTTTTTACCATTACAGTCTAGATATAAGTATACTTCTGAGCCCATTAGTTCAACGATGTCAACCTTAGTTGATATCACATTACTTAGATTATCCTTAGTAGAGTTATTTTCAACATATACATCTTCAGGTCTAAAACCAAGGATAATAGCTTTATTTATGTATTTATCAAACAGCGCCTTAATTTCTTCAGTATTAGGTAACTTAAGGACATTTCCATGAAATTCAGCATAAAAACCGTCAGGTTTATTTACTAGAGAAACTTCTAATGTATTCATTTTAGGAGATCCCATGAATTCACCTACAAATAGGTTACAAGGCTTGGTGTATAGACCCATAGGCGTATCCACCTGTTGAATAAATCCATCCTTCATTACTACAATTCTATCACCCATAGTCATTGCTTCTGTTTGATCATGGGTAACATATACAAAGGTCGTACCTAAAGTTTTATGTAGCTTAGTTATCTCTGTTCTCATTTGTGTCCTAAGCTTTGCATCTAAATTTGATAGTGGCTCATCAAGTAAGAATACTGATGGATTACGAACAATAGCACGGCCTAAGGCAACTCTTTGACGTTGGCCTCCTGATAACTGCTTAGGTTTACGGTAAAGGAGATCTTCAATGTCTAGAGTTTTAGCAACTTCAGTAATTTTTCTATGAATTTCATCCTTTGGTACTTTTCTCATTTTAAGGCCAAAAGCCATGTTCTTATATACGGTCATGTGGGGATATAGGGCATAGTTTTGAAACACCATGGCAATATCTCTATCCTTAGGAGCAACATTGTTTACTAAATTATCACCAATGAATAATTCACCCTCTGTAATATCTTCAAGGCCTGCAATCATTCTTAAAGTGGTGGATTTTCCACAGCCTGATGGCCCAACTAAAATAATAAATTCCTTATCCCTTATATCTAAGTTAAGGTCTTTGACAGCAACAACATTTCCATCATATTTCTTCATAATGTTATTAAAGGTTATCTTGGCCATTTTATTGCTCCTCTCAAATATATATAAGGCATCTGAAAATAAATAACAAGTCAAAGGTGGGAAGTATATTTTGAGTTAGACAAGGAAATAGGTTTCGCAGATGGTTAGCAACTATCTAAGGGTTCTGTTGACGTAGTATAACACGAAATAGATTAGCATTTTGACTTATTTATTTTTTGAAGATGCCTAAATACTCAGTTATATTTAACATATATTATAGTACACTTTACTGCTATGTCAATAAAGATACAAATTACATTTAAAGTAATTGAAAAGGCGTATTTTACATGATAGGATTAAAGAATAATAACTATAAGAATTAAACAAACTATTTATAAAATAAGATAAGGAGTGATTAATATGAATAAAATGCTTAACCTTAAACGCTGGGCTTTACTTGGTGCTACAAATGATACTACAAGATTTGGATACAAAATTTTTAGAGAATTAGAGGATAAAGGATATACTGTGTATGGAATTAATCCTAAATATGCATCAATAGATGGAATAAAGCTATATAAGTCTATAGAAGAATTACCAGAAGTAATAGATGGAATAAACATAATAGTTAATCCTAAAATTGCTTTAGAATCTCTTCCTAAAATAAAAGCAAAGGGAATCAAAAATGTATGGTTCCAACCAGGTTCCTTTAATGAGGAAGTTATAGAAGAAGCTAAAAAATTAGGCTTTAACATAGAAGTAGAAGATTGCATGCATGTGGAATTAATGAAGCTATAGGCTTTATCCTATAGAGAAAATGTTATAAAAAAACTATCTAAGTATGTAGCTTATACAGAGCTAATGAATAAATAAAATTAAACAATAAAAAACTCCAATCTCATTTTTAAATTTGGATTGGAGTTTATTTATAGGATAAGACATGGGGGAAGTTCTTATGGGTGAAGTTTTAAATGAAATACTAGATAATATTTCACAAGGTGTTATTGTTATTAACACAGAAGGAATAATAACAACTTATAATAAGAAGGCTAAGGAGATATTTGGAATATTTGAATCCTCAAAAATTAGTCATAAGGCAGATAAACTTAGAAAAGATGATTTAGTTTTTATTGTAGATAATAAAATTGGTGAAGATGATGGTGAACTAGATTATAAATCCTTTGAAAAAATAGGTATCTATGATAAGAAAATTAAAAAGAGAGATTCTATTTTAGCCTTTGGCACATATAAAAGTTCTAGTAATGGTGATGTGAATTATAAAGTTATAGATGTTAGTGATCAAAGTGGGAAAGTATATCTTGATGGAGTATATAATGGTTTAAAATATAAGCTGAGCATAGATTATAGTAAAAAAATATTAGAGATATGTATAAATGAGACAAGATATAGTATGGGTTATAGATATGCTGTTGGTCATATGGTGATAATTAGGAATAATGAATTGGTATTTTATCAAAGTAAAGGTTATACAGCTAGAAATGAAAGTTTAAGATACATATTAGCAGAGCGAGTTTTTAGAGAAAAAGGGAAGAATGCAAAGGCTATAAATCCTATTGGAGATTTTATTTTTAATGTGCATGAAAGAAATAATGAGATGGACAAGTTCTATAGGTGTGCTACTAAAGAAGATAATATAGTTACAAACGAATTTATGAATATTAATGGTATAGCTACATTATCATCAATTATACCACTATATTCAGAAGAAAATAAAATTGGTGCTATATTAAGAGTTGAAGACATAACGGAACTGAAAGAAGTAATAGAAGAAAGAAATATTTTATTAAAGAATCTTAAAAAAACAGAAAAGTTATTAGAAGATGAAAATATAGCAAGAAGTTTTAAAAAGTTTCAAGGGGTAAGCACTCATATAAATGATATTAAGAAAATAGCTTACAAATCATCAAAAACAGATTCGACAGTATTGATACTAGGGGAAAGTGGAACGGGAAAAAGTACTTTAGCAGAAGAAATTCATAATCTCAGTAATAGGAAAAATAGTAAGTTTCTCCATATAAATTGTGCATCTTTACCAGAAAGTCTTTTAGAAAGTGAGCTTTTTGGGTATGAAGGTGGAGCATTTACTAATTCAAAAAAGTCAGGTAAACCGGGACTATTTGAATTAGCTAATAATGGAACTGTATTTTTAGATGAAATAGGAGAAATGCCATTAAAGATTCAAGGTAAATTGCTTAATTTCTTACAAAATAAAACCTTTTATAGAATTGGAGGAATAGAAGAAATTAGGGTAGATACCAGAATTATATGTGCTACAAATAAAAATCTAGAACAGTCAATAAAAGAAAAGGAATTTAGAGAAGATTTATATTATAGAATCAATATTATACCTATATATATTGAGCCACTTAGAAATAGAATTGAAGATATACCTATATTGGTGGACAAGTTAATTATAAATTTATCTGAAAAATTAAAACGAGAACACATTACTATAACTAGAGAAGCAATGAATAAATTAATGTGCCTGTCTTGGTCAGGGAATATAAGGGAATTAGAAAATGTTCTTGAAAGAACAATAAGTTTAAATGATTCTAATGTAATATATTCTAAGGACATATTAGTATATAATACAGAGAATGAAACAAAACAAGTAAGTGAAAGTTTAAAAGTTAGCTTAGAAGAAGCTGAAAAGAAAATAATAATTAACTGTTTAAGGGCTTATAAAGGAAATATAAAAGAGTCCTTGAACACATTAGAAATTGGAAAAACAAGCTTTTACGATAAAATAAAAAAATATAATATTAATATAAACGATTATAAATAAAATTAAATATAAATATTCCGTAAATGTGGAATGGAGTTCGGAAAAGTGAACATTGAAATTCTATGTATATTGAGTAAAATCAAGTCATTGGGAATAAATATTTAGAATAGTTCGAAAAAATGGAAAACCATATAAACTATACTTAAAGATAAATATAAAAATGGCTATTTTAAAGCAATTAATTTAGTAAGTTGCGTTTAAAAAAATGGCATAGTTATTGCTTTACTTATAAAGTAAGAATTTTAATAGGAGGCAATAATATATGTTACAAAATAGCATTAAAGATGGAAAATTATATTTTAATGGATGCAATGTTGAAGAATTAGCACAAAAGTACGGTACACCTTTGTATGTAATATCTGAGGATTGCATAAGAAACAAATGTAAAGAATTAAAGGATAGTTTTACAGAAAAGTATCCAAATACTAAGGTATTCTATGCTAGTAAAGCATTTTTGACTTTAGAAATGTGTAAGATAATGAAAGAAGAAGGCATGGGAATAGATGTAGTATCAGGAGGGGAACTTTTTGTAGCAATTAGAGCTGGAATTAATCCAAAAGATATCATGTTTCATGGTAATAATAAGACAACTGCAGAATTAAAAATGGCCATAGAGTATAGTGTGGGAAGAATAGTAGTTGATAGTGTAGATGAACTACAGGTACTAGAGAAGCTTGCTTATGAAGCAAATAAAGTTGTAGATATTTTATTTAGGATAACTCCGAATATAGATTGCAATACTCATAAGTATATAAGTACTGGTCAAAAGGATTCTAAATTTGGTATTCCACTAGATGGTGAGATTATAAAGGAAGCTATAACTATAGCTAAAACATCAAAAAATATAAATTTTAGAGGAATTCATTTTCATGTAGGTTCACAACTCTTTCACAATTCATCTCATCTAAAGGCTGTAGAAAATGCAGTTGAATTAATGAAAAATCTTAAATTAGATTTAGATATAGATGTAGAAGAATTAAACGTTGGAGGAGGTTTTGGGATAAAATATCTAGAAAGTGATGAACCAAAACCCCTAAGCTATTTTATTGATGCAATAATGGAATTAATTAAGAAAAATACTTATAAAAATGGACTTAAAATGCCTAAGGTTTTCATTGAGCCTGGAAGATGGATGGTTGGAGAAGCTGGAATAACTCTTTACACTGTGGGAACCATTAAGGATATTCCAGGAGTAAGAACCTATGTATCTATAGATGGAGGATTACCGGACAATCCAAGAACCGCATTATATACAGCAAAATATCAAGCTTATTTAGCAAATAAAATGGATAATGAAAGAAATAAAACTGTTACAATAGCTGGGAAATGTTGTGAATCAGGCGATATACTAATATGGGATTTGATGGTACCTAATTCTATAGAAAGAGGAGATATTCTTTCAGTTATGAGTACTGGAGCATATAATTACTCCATGGCTAGCAATTATAATAAAATTCCAAAGCCAGCTGTAGTGATGATAAAAGATGGACAAGAGAGAATTATCGTAAGACGTGAAAGTTACGAGGATTTAATTTCCATGGATGTAATTTAATAATTCTAGTTTAAATATGGGTGATATGAGATAATAAGTATGAATTATAAAATTTTGGGGGGATATAACGATGGAAGGATTTTTTAACTCGATAAATAAAATATTTGAGTTTATAGTACCAGTAGCAGACTTTTTATGGGATTTTCCAACTAATTTTCAATGGTATTCTAACATTCCTATAATAGGAAAGTTTTCTTTAGCTATCTTACTTTTAGTAGGGTCAGGCATATATTTTACGTTTAAAATGGGATTTGTTCAATGTACTAAGTTTAAAAAAGGGATTAAAATACTTGCAGAGAAGAAAGCACATGAAGCAGGAATTAGTCCTTTAGCATCATTTCTATTAAGTTCAGCTATGAGAATAGGACCTGGTAACATAGTAGGTGTTACTGGAGCCATTAGTGTAGGAGGTCCAGGAGCTATCTTTTGGATGTGGGTTTCTGCTTTCTTTGGAATGGCAACAGCCTTTGTAGAAGCAGTTTTAGCTCAAATATTTAAAGAGAAAAAAGATGATGAGTTTGTTGGTGGATTACCTTTCTATGGAATGAAAATTTTAGGAAATAAAAGATCAATAGGAATAATACTAGCAGTTTTATTTATTGTATATGCAATGTTTTGTATACCAGCGCAGACTTTCAATATTGTAACTAGTTTAAGTTCTATAGTAGAAACAATCACTGGAACTGTCTATGAAAGGCAATCATTGCTATATTATGCAATTACCATATTATTAATAGCTTCAGTTGTAGTTACTGTATTTAAAGGTATAAATGGAGTTACTAAGGTTACAGATAAATTAGTTCCTATAATGGCTATAATCTATGTAGGGATAACATTAGTAATAATTATATTTAACTTAGATAAAGTTCCTCTATTTTTTACTGCCGTATTTGCTGGGGCTTTTAAACCTCAAGCTATCTTCGGTGGTGCCTTTGGTGTAGCACTTGCTCAGGGTATAAAAAGAGGCCTTATGTCAAATGAAGCTGGACAAGGTACTATAACTATGGCTGCAGCTACAGCAGATAATGATCATCCCGTTGAGCAAGGTTTAGTACAAGCCTTAGGAGTATTTTTAGATACTATGATAATTGCTACAATGACAGGAATAGTAGTAGTTATGGCAAGTCTTTGGGCAGCTGATTCAGGAGTGGCTTGGGAGAGCATAAAAGGTTCTAAACTAACAGTTTATTTAACTTCTGTACAATATTTAATTCCAGGTACGGCCTTTGATTCAATTGCTACTGTAATAATATCTTTATGTTATGGATTATTTGCATTTACAACTCTACTTGGAATGATTCTATTTGCAGAAATATCCGGGAACTTTATATCAAAAAGTAAGAAATGTATTAATACTATAAGAAGTTTAGGTGCTTTAATATTTGTACCTTTTGGTTGTTTAACAGTTTTATCAGGATTAGAACTTGGTAATTTATGGTACATATCTGACTTAGTAAATATACTAGTTGTATATGCCAATGTGCCTATACTGTTATTGGGATGTAAAATTGTATTTAAGACTTTAGATAATTATAACAGTACTAAGGGCGCAAAATTTAACTCTCTAGATATAGGAATTGAAACCCCTTGCTGGGGAAACTATGGAACTGATAATTATAAAGAAGAGAAACAAATATCTATGTAAATATTTAAATTGTATAAAAAATAGGATAATAATGTATACTAAAATATTACCCATATGATATAATAGAATATATTAGAAAAAATGGAGGAAACAACTGTGAGATATCTTAATATAAAAAAAGGATATACCCCAATGAGCAGCAGTTCTATGTTTAAAACTGCAATATTGCCAACCAAGGGGTTACTTTATCTTTTTTTAAGATGATTTTGCAGGAATAATAGTCCTTCAGTTTCAAAAGTAACTCCAAGGCTTTATTATAAAGATTAAATTCTTCATAATAGAGTCTTTTATTATGCTCATAAAAATCATTAGGGGGAGTTACAATGAATAACGTAAAAGAAAGTTTAAATATAAATAAGATTAATAAAGGGAAGAGAGTAGATTACTTAGCTAGGATAAAGAAAAATATAAAAATTGATTATATGTATAAATTTTTATCTTCCATAGATATAAGCTCTGCCATTTGGGTATTATATTTAGCTCATAAAGGCATGTCTCTTATAGAAATAGGACTTTTAGAATCAGTTCACCATATAACTAGTTTAATATGCGAAGTTCCTACAGGAGCTTTTGCTGATATTATGGGAAGAAAAAATACTATAATACTTGGAAGGATAATGTCTTCAATTGGAGCAATCTTAATGCTGTTTTGTAATAGTTTTTTAGGGTTTGCCATCGCCTTTGTAATATCCGCCATATCTTATAATTTAAACTCAGGTTCAGAGGAAGCCTTAGTTTATGACTCCTTAAAAGTTATAGGAGAAGAGGAAAAATATTTAAAGATAAATGGAAATTTAAATTTTATAATTGAAGTAGCTCAAGGAATAGCTGTATTAGTTGGAGGAATATTATCAGATTACTCCTTTACATATAGCTATGGATTATCAGCCATTATAAGTATATGTGCATTAGGAATTTCTTTTGGATTTAAAGAACCAGAATTCCATGAAGAAGCAAAGGAAAGAGTGACTATAGTAGGCCATTTTAAAAGCTGTTATGAAGTGATGAAATCTAATAAAAAAATTATACTAATAATGATGTTTTTTGAATTAATATTTATGACCGGCACAACTACTCATTTTTATACTCAACAGTATTTTAGTGAAATGGGATACTCTAGAAGTTTCATAGCAATAATCTATGTAATATCAAGTATAGGCTGTGCCATAGGAGCAAAACTCGCCTATAAAGTAGAAAGGAAATTAAAGAAATCCATGCTTTATATAGTCCCAATGTTAGGAGGCGTGTGGCTTATAATTCTTAGTAACAGTAAAAATATAACTGCTATCATAGGATTTATTATGTTTTCTATAAGCATAAATATTTTATATCCTGTTAGCTCTAACTATATAAATAAGCTTATTCCATCAGCCCAAAGAGCAACCTTAATATCTGTTCAAAGTATATGTTTTAGCATATTTATGATTATGATATTTCCACTACTAGGTTTTATAGGACAATTAAGTTCATTAAAGGTAGCTTTTATGGTACTTGCAGTGATTCTTTTCATAATAAGCTTTGGGAGTAGGGGAGTTTTAAAAGAAAATAATCATTTCAAAGTTTTGTAAATTATGCTAAGATTGTCTATATTAGGTGGTGTAGAATAAATATGAAAATTCAAAACAAAAAAACAGGTATAGCAGTGCTTATTTTAGTAACAATAGAGCAGGCTATTAAAATAGTAATTAACAACAATTTTCTTGACAAAAAATTTCCTATATTGCCTCCTTTATTATATTTTAAGCCTATGTTCAATAGGGACTATTCATGGTTTAATTCTATGTTGCAATTAGGGATCAGTAAATGGATTCATATTTCAATAGTAGCAATTATGAGTATATTAATATATCTGTTTTATAAATATCTAAATAAGCAATTTGGACCTAACAAAACTATTAATATTATGTATGCTTTCATATTTTCTGGTGCTATGTGTTCATTAATTGACAAGATTTTTTGGAATGGTAGTTTAGATTATATATTAGTAAATGGGTTTTTTACCTTTGACTTAAAAGATGTATATATAAATATTTTTATGGGGTTGCTAATCTTAGCATTGCTCTTTAAAAACAAAGTTTTAAACCAAATTGATGATGATATAGTAAAAGATTTTACTAAATATATTCTACGAAAGTTATAAACATAAACGGAGTTCTTTGCTTCAGAGGGAGTTTTTACTCCCACTGAAGCTTACTAACAGAGTTCTAAGTATCAGTATTTTCGATACTTAGAACTTGTTGTCCTTTAGGAGAAATCGTTATTCAGGGTCGTAGCCGCTCTTTACTCCCACTTTGAAGAAGATGGGAGTATTAGAGCGGTAGTCATCGGATAAATTTTATCATCGAAAGAATAAGAATTAACGGTTGTAGTTAAGTAACATTGTTCTAAAATTATTTGCAACTACTAAAAATAATAATAGAAACAAGAAAGGCCACATGTTGGAATTAATATTCAACATGTGGCTCATTTTTGAAGCCTTTTAGATAAACGTTGGATCAAATGGATTTTCAGTAAATAGTGATTTTAAAATAAGAGAGATAATATATTCAAAAATGGTAAATTTATTTAAAATTACATTTTATTACTGTATAATTAAAATATAGTCTTATGAATAATGATAAAGTATTATGAAGTAAGTATAATTTATTTTTAGAGAGGTAATTTAAAATGATAAAAAAATGTTTAACTGTTATAGTAATTACTTTTATTCTTTGTATTACTAGTTGCAGTAATTCAAGTTCAAATATTGAAAGTTATCTTAATAGTGGGACATCAATTGATTCAAAGGCGAAAGACATTATGCCAGAGCTAGAGGAGTTACCTGAATATGAGGATATCGAATACAAATATACACATATTCCCCTGTTAATTTTTGAATCTCACTCCGTTGCCCTTATTGTGAGCTATGATGATAATACATTTGAGGGTGAAAAAAAGAAATTAGATGAACAATATACTTTTTTAGATAAAAAAATCAAGTCTGATTTTAATGAAAGTAAGTATTACATTCCTGAATATGAGTTTTCAGTAGAGAGTTATGATTTTAGAGTTATAGATGAAAAGGGTACTTCTAATACGGAATTTCCTAAATCCTTTGGAATGATTGGAATATCTGAAGAGAAAAAAAGTATAGCATACTTGTATTTTTATGATGGAGACCAAGATTATATAGGAGAAGAAGATGAAAAAAATCCTATGGCTAATTTCGTTAAGAAATATTTTAAATATAATTTTTAGATATATATTGTCTCTTAAGTTTTATTTAAATGTAGGTGTTCTTGAACATAAAGAAGGGATTATTGGTACAAATATAAAATTAAAAGATGTACTAATATCAAAAGGATATACTGTTGACTTTGAATATTTTAATAGTGGACATGATTATTTATAATAGGAAGAAACTTTAGCAAATGGTTTAATTTCACTTATTGGAATATAGTATTGTTTACGCGGTGGATACGCCCTTACTTTTGGCTATGTGATTGACACACTAATAAAAAAGTACACACGTTTCAAGAGTTTTCATTATATGTAAATTATTTATTGTTACATTAAAATTAAGGCATGGTAGCCATATCATGACCTCCATGCCTTTAAAATAATTATCATAGAAAGCTATTTACAGAAATGATTTCACACTCTCAATAATTTATAAAATAATACCTTTAGATTAAAAGTATAGTTTCTATTTATTACTTAAATTTTACATACTTTTTTTAAATATTTTCAGTAAGCGCAAATAGTGATTAGCCTCACGTAAAGTATGATCTCCCAACAAAGGTATTATTATGGATTTAACCTTACATTCCAATATTCCTTGCGTACCTTGTGCTTTGAATTTGCTGATTGCCATAGTTGCCTCGAGGCTTTCGTCTGTAATTTCAGGAATTGCCATTGACTTGTTCATGGCATTCTTTGATTCCATTAGTAACTCATCAAATTCATTTGCAAAATTATTTGCTGTCTTTATAAGTTCCTCTTCAGTTGGGTCAAGCAATCCACGAATAAATTTTGAATGCTCAGCCATAATTCTATTCCAAAAAGTTTCTTGCTCATAAGCTTCTCTTTCTAAGTCTATCTCTTCATCATTTTGCAATCTCTGTATCGTTTTTAAATAAAAATTTGCTTCTCTTAAAATATGATCAATAAGTAAAGGATAGTTAACTGTGAATACTTTGCACTCTAAAACATCTGATAACAATCTCTTTTTAAATCGTATTAAACCTCTAACTAATTCCATTCCAATCTCGTTAAGTCTACGTACCCTCTGTTCTAGCCTTTGATCATATTTCATCGGCGGAGCTCCCATCAATTCCTCCTCAGCCTCAGTCAAACTGGTAGGAATATCTACTCCTGTATAATATGCTGATGCCATTTCAGCATTTAATGTAAATGGTGTTACCACCTCACCAGACCTTAAAACACTAGGGCTAACAACACCGTTTGAAAGTGATATAACATCGTATAAAAATTTATCAAACTCCATTCTAAACATGTCTGCTTGCTCCATAAGTTTTGAGTTCTTTGGTGTAAAACCTATTTGCAAAAAAAATGAATGCTCCTTCATAATCCTAGCAAAAAAAAGATGCAACTCCAATGATTGTCGTATAAATTCATTAGTAGATAGCATAGCTTACCTCTCTTAATATAAAATACTTATCGCTATTATTATATTAATTGTATGTGTATAATGTTACTTTTTATTGTTAAGTTATAAATGTAAAGTTTAGTTTCGTCCTTATTTGTTATTTGCAATGATGTCAATGTTTCTCTTGCCAAGATAGCACCCTTATGTGCGTAAGCTTTGAGGTTGTACATTTTGGTATTTGAATATATGTTATGAAACATATATTTGCTCCTCAGCATCTAGCATTTCATACTCAATCTAATTAGGGTAAATATTCCTTATGTTTAAGAGATTATTTTTCTCTCTTACTCTTTCTATTAATAAAACCAACTACCAATAAAATTAGGATAGAAGTCCAATAAATTATATTAATAATTATTTGTGCTAATTCCCCTACATTGTCATACAAACTATAAGATCGTTTATAAAATATTCCTGTAATGGCCATAAAAATTATAAGTAAATTAGCTGCCTTTTTATTTTTGATATACTGAACTATAAAATATATTCCTATAATAGTGAAAATTAAAATTGCACCATAATCAATGCCCATAACCATAACTCCTTTTAAAAAATATTATATTTTTCTCTATGTTAATCCACATAGAAACAACAGCTCTTCACAAATTCATCATTTATTAAGGTTTATTTGTAACTGTGCTTGTTCAGACAAATTTTCTTTTAGAATAGTAATAACTTTATGGTAGTCACTGTTTTTAAAATGAAATGTTTGCTCCATAAAACCTCCAAATAGTTTTACTTTTACATCCTTTGAATTAGTTATTACAACTTTTTCAATTTCATTCCATACTATACGCTCTTTATAGGTATACATGGATATGAAACCCTTTGAGTTAATTCCTTGTTTAATCCAAATGCTTATGAACATTAAAATACCTAATACTCCTGTTATATAATGAATCCAAGTATTAGCATAAAAAAACATAATACCTATGAAAATCATAATACCAAACAATACAGTAATAACTTCTATAGGCCTTTTTCTTGTTGGTATTATTAATACTTTCATATATTTTAAATGTTTTATAATAATTGAAATAAAAAGCACTGGAATAATAATATCAAAAACTCTCATTAAAACTCTCCTTCACAATAATAACTAAAATCGCAAATACTATTTTTGTGTACTTCAATTTCCCATCCCCTTACTATATAAGTAATATTTAATTCATCTTATCCTACCATTAAACATCGACATACAAATCAATTATACCCCAATAAAAGTAAAAATAAAATAATTTTACCATAGAGATTGCAAAAATAAAGGAACACATTACCGTGTCCCTGTGTCAATATGTACTTGACCATCACCAACTATTATAACTGTATGTTCAGAGGTAAGAGGAACTAGATTATATTGTAGTGATTTCGGTCCTAGATATAATACTTGTGTTGCAATGAGTTTTTCATTAAAAATAATAATATAAATATCATTTGTTGAAATATTTTTAGCATGATAAAAACCATTTTTTGAAGGATTAAAATCTGATATTTCATAAAAACCTTCCTTAAATAGATTTTCTGCAAATGCAGGAGTTGTAATAGATGTACTAAATATAAGAGTTACCAAAATTAATAATATTATAGTAAATCTTTTCATAGAATAACCACCTTTCAGTCTTATTTTATGTAATAACAATAAGACTATACATATTTGTGGTTTAGGAAAAAAAAGGTTAGATATAAGCATCTCTTTTAATGTAAAATTAGATATTGAGAATAAAAATGAAAAAATACAGGAACACATTATTGTATCCCTGTATCAATATACACTTGACCATTACCAACTATTATAATTCTATGTTCAGGTTTAAGAGGAACTAAGTTATATTTTCGTGATTTTGGTTCTAGATATAATACTTGTGTTGCAATGAGATTTTCATTAAAAATAATAACATAAACACCATCTGATGAAACATTTTCAACATAATAAAAACCATCTTTTGAAGGATTAAAATCTGATATTCTATAAAAACCTTCCTTAAATAGATTTTCTGCAAATGCAGGAGTTGTAATAGATGTACTAAATATAAGAGTTACTAAAATTAATAATATTATAGTAAATTTTTTCATAAAACAACCTCCTTTCAGTCTTATTTTATGTAATAACAATAAGACTATACATATTTGTAGTTTAGGAAAAAAAGGTTAGATATAAGCATCTTTTTTAATGTGAAACAAGTAGAAATTAGATATTAAAGATAAAAATATATTGAATATCAATAAAATATTATTGATATTATAAATAATTTGTTGTATAATATATTTAAAGAACATGAAGAAAGTAGGTTGAATAAAAATGAAAAAATATTTAGTATCTTTAATTTCGATTTTTATAAGTATTATATGTCTAATTGCTTACAATGTTATAGGATCTGAAGTCCTTGCAGACGGAACTTTAGTAGAACCATTTTTCTTAATACCAATAGCTTGGCTATTTGTGTTTATTGCACTTATCTCAGGACTTATAGTTTTTGCAATATCTTGCGTTCATAAATCAAAACAAGTACAATAACTCAATTGATAGAACAAAAATACCGTACTATTCAGAAATTAAAATGTACCCAATAGAGTAGACACTAAATGGTCTCCCTATTGGGTATTTTCATTTATAGTTAAATAAATATATTATTAGGCTATTTTTTAGTTATTGGTTCTAGCAGATTTAAATAAAAATCATTTCCTTCGCCTTTATCTTCACCACTAGGGATGTGTTCCTCAAGACATAAACGACTTTCATCAACAACATATGAGTTATTTTCTTTTAATAATCGCATTAATGTTTGCCATGAATCATATACTTCATTTGTGCTATTTAGTGATGCATATAGACCACCGGGTAGTCTTTTTTCCTCAAGATATTCGGGTAAAACAACCTGCTCTGGTACAGTAACACAAGCTGCCCATCCATATTCTGTACATCCTGGACTATATGCAGTTGTATTGAATCCAAAAATTCTAGCAGTACCCATTAAGTTTTCTGACTCTGCCCAATCTAATACCTTTTTAAGTGCCTCATCCTCTGGAGAAGTGCTTATCACATTACATACTGCCACTCTCATATCAGGTAAACTAACAATTCGTAATGCTCCTGGAGTAATTGTACTATTTGTCATAATAATATCCTCCCATTGTTCTATCATATTATTTTTAGAAATGATCTGAAGTGCCAGCGTTTCTTCCATATGCACAAGATATTCGGAAGCATCAGATGGAGGTTCCATGGAATTTAAAATTGCAAGATATTTAATTAGCAAATTTTTTCGCTTAACAATCACAATATTTTCTTCATTGAGTTTGCTAATCTGATTCATAATAATTTTTGAAGCTATTTGTGGGTCTACACTGTCAAGGATGACTTTTACTAATTTTAAAGGAATATCCAGCTCTCTCAGCAATATTACAAGACGTATTCTCTGTAGTACTTCATTGTTGTACATACGCCAACCAGATTGGGGATCTCGTTGACTGTAGAAAAGTCCCTTGTCTTCCCAATGACGAAGGGTACGGCTCGTCACTCCAAGTTGTTCCGATACCTGGTGAATTGGTTCAAAATGGCTCATTCAACCACCTCCTTTTTGAATATATGAGGTTCCTCATAAGAAAATAATATCATTTGACACTACGTCAATTGCAAGAGGTTTTAAAAGTTTTTCCAATAATTATGATTTTCGTTATTTTTTAATAATAGCAATCCAAACTTCCTGATGATTTTCTTGCATATAGCATTCAATTACAGGAAGATCGGCTAATTCATATCCTGAATTAGGAAGCCATTCACTATAAAACTGTTTATAAACCTTTTGAGTTGCATCCGGTAGTTCTCCATTAGCTTCAAAAATTGCCCATGTTGTAGCAGGGTAAGTAAACTCCTTCATTCCTTCAAGTACCGGAACATGTTTACAGTTTGGTACATCAACATGATTTGTCACTGCTATGATGTATTCCATTTCTTCTGACTCGCCCCATTGTCCTCCTTGAGCAATTCCTAAAAAACCTGCCGGTCTATAGTCAGGAAAGTTGTCAAGGAACATTTTCATAGTTCCATCCTTCCATGAGTTTTCCCAAATCTGAGGAATTACTTCAAAGGCTTCGGCTGTTTTTACTTTATGTGATACTCCCATTACTCTAAATTCAGGCCACTGTTCAATTTGATAATTCATATGATTTTCTCCTTTTATTGAAATTTGAAAGGAGAGCTTAGGACAGGATTTTAACTGCACGGTTTCATTCCTGACACTTGAAGGCAGTACTCCATGAAACTTTTTAAATGCTCTAGTAAATGAATCTTGAGATTCATATCCATACTTTAAAGAAATATCAATTATTCTTTCAGTGCTATTTAATAAATCAAAGGCTGCCATTGTTAATCGCCTGTTTCTTATATATTCTGATAAAGGCTTGTCTGCTATATACGAAAACATTCTTTGGAAATTGTAGACAGAACATTCAGCAATTTTTGAAATAGTTTCATAGGATATTTCACCCTCAAGGTTTTCTTCTATATAGGTTATCGACTCATTTAAATTTTTAATCCAATCCATTCTTCTCACTCCCAATTCAATAGTATCTTCTTTCAAATATCCATACTCGATATTTCATGCCGTATTTTGTAGCCACATTATTATAAATTTACTATTTTTATAATTAAAAACTAGCTTATAGATTAATTATACGCCAATAAAAGTAAAAACAAAATAATTTTACCATAGGTAACTCTCTCTTGGATTAGAAAAAGTGCATACTATCTTAATAAATGCGAGGGTGAAGATATACGCTAACACACCACATTGTATTGGATTAATTTGATATAAAGATGTAAAATTTAGGTATGAAGATAAAAAAAGAGACTATTAAGTCCCATAGGGGACTTCGTTCTATTGATTGAATGTAATGTGGATTAATATGAAGCTGACTTAGATTATTATATAAACCAAACATTTTCTGTATAAAAATAGTTGCGACAATAACCTGTATTTTAGATATACTTTTTCTTGAAAGGAGATTTTTATATGGATTGGCTAAAGAGGATGAATCGTGCATTGGACTATGTTGATGGCAATCTAACAAATGAAATTGACATGAATATCGTGTCTCAAATGGCATTATGCTCACCATATGATTTTCAAAAAATGTTTTCATTTATAACTGAAATATCACTTGTTGAATATATAAGACGTAGGAGATTAACCCTTGCAGCCTTTGAAATTCAAAATAGTGATATAAAAATAATGGATGTTGCCTTAAAGTATGGTTATGAATCACCCATTTCATTTACCAGAGCATTTCAGGCATTGCATGGTATAGCACCATCATTGGTACGGGATGGTGGAGTTGTACTTAAAGCCTATCCACAAATATCCTTTCAAATTTCTATTAAAGGAGAGAGTGAGATGGAATACAGAATTGAAACAAAACAGGCTTTTGATATTTTTGGAATTGAAACTATTGGATCTTCAATTGGAGATGAAAGATATCAAAGTCCCGCTGAACTTTGGCAAGAGTGTCACAAAAATGGACTGTATGAAAAGTTATTTAAGGACTCAGGTAATTTACCATCATTTATTTCACAGGATTTATGTAAAATTCATGGTGTAGTAAACTATAGAAAAACAGAAGAAAATACATTTCCTTATATGCTTTGTTCTTTTATAGGTAAAAATAGTAATACAGAGGGTTATAGTATCGCTCATATTCCAGCACAAACCTATGCTATTTTTCCATCTAAAAGATTTAAATGGGATGAAGATTTAGCAAGAATTCTAAACACACTGGAAAGAAGGTTTTATACTGAATGGTTACCGACTTCAAATTACGAAAAGATTGAAGGTGCCGAATTTGAAATTTATGGTGGAAATAATGAATATGGTTATATTGAATTATGGTATCCGGTAGTAAAGAAATAGAATAACTTAACAGAATGAATAATACTACTATAAATTAAAAACCAAATAGGGTAGACTTTTTTAGTGTCTACTCTATTTGGTACATTAGTAACTAAGTCCAATTATAATCCTAATTAGTATTCTATCAAGAAAAGGTACTATAAAGAAATTTAATAAAAGTATTGAACTGATAAAAATTTCAGCATTATATTTAATCAGTAAATTATCACTAGTATTATTCTTTAATTTAAAACTTGAAGTAAATTTCTTAAATAATAAAGAATAAATTATATAACCTATAATAGTTCCTAATGTATTCATTATTAAATCATCAATATCCGTAGCTCTTATATTCAACAATTGAAGGAGTTCAACTATTAATGATAATCCAAAGCCCATTAGTACAGTTTTGGAAAAACTCTCATACCTTTTCCAAAGACTTGGCAACAATACACCTAATGGAATAAAAAGAATTGTATTTGTAATTAATCCAAACATATTTTCCATTTGCCATTTAAATGGTATTAAACTAATAGTTATGTTTCTTTGAGAACCTATATCTAATAAATTTCCAGGTCCTATAATGTTAAGCATAGCCCATAAATAGTAGGTGAATATATACATTCCTACAATAAATAGCTTTGAAACTTGTATTTCATTTTTACTTAAATATTTTACTATGAAAATATTATATAATATAATTCCTATTGTTATTAAAAGTAATAGCCCCATTGTAAATACCCCTTTCACAAAACTTATTTTATATTGTTAAATATATTTTACATTTAATTGTTTAAGAAACACTTAAGCAATTCTTACAATATTTTTAAATAATGGAAATATACCCAACTCATCATACAAAAAGAGAATAGATAAATTTGCTTTACACAAACCTATCTACTCTCATATAAAATCTATATTTTATTTTAAAATTTCACAGTAGTATTTTTAAAATACGCCTTATTCTAATAATCTGTAGGTGTATATAATGTCATCTCCTGAAACTGAGGCAATTCCACCAGTTTTTTCATAAAGGGTACAGGCAGAAATATTATGTTTATTCGTTGGCACCCACATTTTTATAGCATTTATTTTCTGACATATATCCATGAGTTCATTGATTAACCTTCGACCAATACCTTGTTGCCTAAATTTTTTTAATACACCAATCTCATATAAGCACATCATATCATTTAACATATCTATACGATTTTGACTATAACTGATTGCATATCCTACAACACATTCATTCTCTATGGCAACCAGGAAATAGTTATTTTCATGAGTGAGAAAATTTTTAATGGCAGGTTCATTTAATAACACATGATTTTCTTCTGCTTTTACTTTCGTAATTGCCTCAATTACCAGCTTAATGTCTGAATTATTGCATCTTTGTATCCTCATAACTAACTTTCCTCCATAAAATAAATAATCTATACTCTCAGTATAATACTAGAATTAACTTAAGAAAATTATAATATATAATACAAAATGTTGATAAAATGCTTAATAAGTGTTTAGAAGTTTCATATTTAGTAGGTTACTTATCTTTATATATTTCTAAATATTTTTTATAATTATAGTCCACTATATCAACATAATTGGCTGTTTCTTTATATGGTATGTTATGCAATGTGGCTCCATCATTAGAATAATTATTATCTTGTAACCATTTAGTAGTAATATTCATTCCTGCATTATATGCTGCCACTACTGTGTTTTGCTCAGAAAAATTTTTCTCAAGAACTGAAATGAAAAATACACCATATCTAATATTGGTATCTGGATCAAATAAATCATCAAAGGTAGTAGAGCTTTCTCCTAGCTGAGGTTTTAGCCAGTTAAAAGTATCTTCTGTCATCTGCATTAAACCTCTTGCTTCAGCTGAAGACACAGCTTCATTATTAAAATTGCTTTCCTGTTTTATCATTGCAAATACTAAATATTTATCTACCCCATATTCTTTACAGTATTTATTGATAGAATCTTTATATTTAATTTGAAAGGTTTCTTCTTGTTGATTGGGGGTATTGTTAAAAGAATGTATGATTAATGTGCTAAAAGCTATAAGAATTATAATAAACAAAAGTTTTTTAGCACTAAATTTTGTTTTTTTCAAAAGAGTTCCTCCTTAAAATTTATCTTTATTAATGGAAGAAGCTTAATATACTTATTATAAATTTAAGTATAACTAACTTCTTAAATATAATTATAGATTAAAACACTTAAGGAATTCATTACAAATTTCTTAAGTGTTTTAATAAATTATGTTACTACAACAAAATAATGATTTATTAGTTCCCTTGTGCTGCAACCTTAACCTTTACCTCATCAAAACCACAATTTAAGAAAATGTCTTTAAGAAGCTGCAAAGTATCTACAGTAACTTTATCAAGGAAGCCATCTTTTATTACTCTTTCCTCAGTCTTAGACTTTTCTGCTACAATTTCATTTAGCATATCATCCATAGTTAGCTTATTAAATATGGAGTTCTTTTCATCAAAGATAAAGACTTCATCTTCATTTACATTATGAGTAAGGATAGAACAAGGTGGAATAGTTATGGTGAGTATATTTTTATCTATAGAGAAAGTAGCAGCACTTAAATCTAACCCAGCAGTAATGTATCCATTATATTTAATCACAAAGGATTTTTCAGTAAAAGGAATAGTAATATCTTTAAAACTTAAGCTATTCTTCACAGAGATAACATTAGAATAATCATAACGAGAAGTAGCCAGCTCGGATATAGATATAAGCTTTTCTGATACAAAATCACTCTTTTTCTCTAGATTATTTTTAGTAGTCAAAGAACTTATAAATAAACAAGCAGCAATTATAGCTATTATAAAAATTATAATCTTAATCTTTTTAAAAAAGGAAAAAAACTTTTTTATCTTGGAATTTTTCAAAATAATCACCCCCAAAATTATCTTTTTAATGTTTATGCTAGGTGAGGATATATTATGAATGTTTGAATAGAAAGATGTATTTGATAATTCCTCCACAACTATTTCGTTTAAAGAAGGAATTAATATAGTTTGGGTTAGGTGTTTATAATTTGATTTTTCCTAATTGGAGAATGAAGATCAATTAATAGAAATTTGCAGTATGGTAAAATTATTTTTATTTACCTTTTATTAGTATATAATTAATTTATAATTTAATAATCAATTGTATTTTAATACTTAGGTAAAAGGAGTGGCAAAATGAAGATAAATGTAACTTATGATGGAGCAAAAAAGATGGCTAAGATTTTTACTGCAGTATCAAATAAAGAATTAGTTAAAATTGAAGATATTAATAATATTTTAGAAACAACAGAAGCATACAGAATATGGTTAAATGCGTTGGAACCTTTAATCCCTAAACAAGAATATTTACATGTTTGGTATAGCATTATTAATGGAAGTGAATATAATGGTAAACTTGAAAGTATTTATAAGAGATTTAAATTAATACTTGAGAATACAAGTTCTTTAGAAATTAATTTAAATTATGCTCAAAAAATTGACTATTCTAAGATTGAGAAACTTGTTTCATTGTATCTTCCTGAGGATACGGATATGGAATTAAACTTACATTTCATAGTTGATGGCTTCAATGGAGGAACTATTATTGGCATGAATAACTATACTCAATGTATAACTATGTTATACCCTAATTATTTTTATTCCTTTGGAATTTATGGGATGGCGCATGAATTTCACCATATAGGGTCTAGGTATTGGAGAGGCAAGGATAAAAAAAGAATGGAATTAATTAATAAAAATGATTCTATTAGTTTAGCAATTAAATTAGTTGGTTCCATATTCGATGAAGGTAGTGCAGTATATTTTTTTGATAATCAAGTAGACAAAGAAGTAATGAAAATCATTGGAAGCAAAATAATAGGTAAAGAGCAGTGCGAGAAAATGACATCGGTTCATAATCAAGAAAAATTAAAAGTAGTAGATAGAATAGTAGAGTTAGATTTATTTTTGAAACAGTTATTTGAAGAAGTCGGAGAATTGGATACTTTAAGAAAAAAAGTTCACACATATACATTCATGCAAGGGATGAAGCCTTCATTAGATAAATTAATTGGACAAGAAATGGTAAGAACAATAGATAGAGCTTTCGGAAAAGAAGAAGTCCTTCAATGTATTATTAATCTAAAATATTTCCTAACTTATTATAATAAAGCTGCGGTCGAGTTAAATCAGATTCAGTTATCACAGAAACTGATTACTTTATGGGAATCAGCTTGGGAAACAGTTAAGTGATATGCAATCAAACTATTACATTTTAAATTTGATTATTAGGGGTGAATTATTTTAATAGTGCCTAAATAAGAATCATGGATAAAGATAATGTGAACTAACTTTAATGTTTTATCGTATAAATTATAAATTGTAAAGGTGGGGTAATTTTGAAATTCACCAAAATATTAATTATTTTTATTTCAGTATTTTTGCTTATGGTAGTAGGTTGTTCAAATGGTATTGAAAATAAAGGAAATATAATTGGCGTTGAAAAGCGAGTTGGCGAAGAAGATAAATATGAACACTACAATGACATCACTGATAGCGAAGAAGTAAAAAAGGTAAAGGATATTCTAGGTAACATTAATTGGAAAAATGGAGCGGTTAGCATGGTATGTCCTCCTCACTATAAGTTCTATTTTGAAGACGCTAATGGGAAAATAAATGAAATAGTTTATGAATTGTGGATAAGTCCTGATAAAGGTAAAGTAGAGCTTGTTATTGATAGTGAGACTAAGTTTGTTAAGGTTAGTGAACGTGTGTCAGTAGAATTGTTTGAACTGATTACAGGAAAAGAATTGGATTCTAATTAAAGATAATGATAATGTTCAATATTTTCACATATACTCCATTGTATAACTTAACATAAAGTATGCGTATAAAATATTCTAAGGAGTAAATTGCGGTTGAAACAATTTTTAAAAAAGCATATTTTATTAGTTACAGTAATAATATTATCTATTATTTATATGGGATATATCACTTCGAAAGAATCAGTTAATGTAGATGAAGAACTAGATAAAGCAATATCAAATTGTAGTCTTGGTAACTTTAATGCTGGCTATAAGCAATTTGAAGCACATAAGATTTATGGTATTGAAGAGAAAGATAATGTAATTAATGTCTATATGTATTCATTATGCAGAGGATACTCACTTGGTAATAAAAAGTTTTATATAAGAGAGGAATATTCACATCCAGTATTCATGACTTTAAAGAAGAATGATGGCAAGTATAGTGTTGTTGAATATAAAGAGGCTGAGTATGGCATTAATTATGAAGAATCTGTAATGGAAATATTCCCAACTAAATATGCAAAAAAAGCCTTATATGATACTAAATATTCTGCTGGATTAAGTGGAAATATAAGAAAACAAGCTAAGAAGTGGTTAAAGGAAGAAGGAAAAGGCAGGTTTGTTTTGGAATAAATTATGTTTATACTCATGATGATAGATTCCTTTAGATATTTTATAAAATAAAAAGAATAAATATTTTTTAGATACCGTATTATTCAAATGCATATGCGGTATTTTTATTTTGAAATAGAGTAGATGTGTTATGGCAATACATATTTTGCAGAAGTATGTTTGATAGACTATGATGAAAAAATAATTACTTCACTTAAAAGTCTATGAAAATTTTATCTTACACTTTTGTAATCTTCACGTAATGTAAATAAATATGAAAAAGTATACTTATTACCTATAATCATAGCAGTAGATAATTTATTTTGGAGGTTAAATTTTATGAGAAAATTAGATTCTTTTACTTTAAAGATTATAGCTATGATATTTATGCTTATGGATCATATTCTAACTTATATAGGAACTTATGGAGGGGTAAGTATTCCAATATGGTTTGGATATTTTGGAAAGAGTGCCGCACCTATATTCTTTTTCTTAATAGTTGAAGGATTTTTCCATACTAGAAGTAAAAATAAGTACATGCTAAGGCTATTTGCTTTTAGCGGAGTAATGCTAGTTGTAGATTACATGCTAGGTATTCATAATAATATATTTTTATCTCTTGGACTTTCAGTAGCACTTTTAATATGTATTGATAAAGCTAAGGAGACACGTAGAAATAACGAAAATTATATTATATGGGTAATGTTTTCTGTAATTGCATTAGCATTAGAGTTGTTTACTGAGGCTTCACTTTATGGTGTTTCAATGATATTGATATTTTACTTCTTAAGAGAGAAAAAGGGTGTTATGGCTTTAGTATATATAATCTCTAGTATTCTTCCTGTATTTACGGCCCTTGGAAATGGAGAATTATTTTTAGAATCTATATTAGTTTGGGATTATCAATGGATGATGGTGTTTGCTATAATTCCTATACTAATGTATAACGGAAAATTAGGTATTAATAATAAGTTTACTAAATGGATGTTTTACTGTTTTTATCCAATACATCTTATAGCAGTAGTACTTATCGGAAGGATATAAAATATAATTGAAGTTTACTCTTTTTTATTAAGTTTAAATCATTTATTAGTTTTAATAAGAGGAGGAATAATAATGGAGCTAACGCCACAGAGAGTTTCAGAAGAACACGCAAAGGAGATATCAAGTTGGGAATATCCTGAAGAGTATTCAATCTATAATCTACCCTCATGGGATACCATGATAAAGGAAAAGTATTCTTTATGTGACAGTATAAAAAGAAAAAGATTCATAGGGTTTATAAATAAGAAAAAAGAATTAGTAGGCTTTGTTAATTTATTAGATAAAGGAGAGTCTGTGTTCTTTGGAATTGGTGTAAAGCCTAATTATTGTAATAAAGGTATAGGTAAAGCAATAATAAATATGGCTCTAATTGAAAGTGAAAAAAGATTTCCTAATAAGCCTATTTTATTAGAGGTTAGGACATGGAATAAGAGAGCAATAAGTTGTTATAAATCTCAAGGCTTTGAAATAATTGAAACAAAAAATCAGAAAACCAAAATTGGCTTTGGTGAATTTTATGTAATGAAGTATAATAGCATAAAATAATAAATAACGTAATATGGTAGTAATTTTATAAAATCAATTTTAAAAATCATATGTATAAAAAACATAGCATTTTTGAAATTGATTTTACTTTATGTGTAGAATATATTAACTTATATACAATATATATACATTAGGCAGAAATAAGTGTTACAATCAAATTAATAGAACCTTACCACTAGGGAGAGGAGAAAATGAAATATATAGAAATGTATGTGGATTATTAACCTTGGATAGTTCTTATTTATATTTCTATTTCATAAATCCATTTGTTGAAGTATTTTTCATTTAAGAATGATTTGTAGATATGACAAGATAAAACTTTCTATATAATAAAAAAATATTTTAATTGAGATGATTATTCAAAGCAGGGGGTATTTTCATGGGGAAAATAGAAAGGTGGCAAGAGGAAAAAGAAGAATATATGTTGAGTAATGGGCTTATGCTTAAAAAAGCTGATAAACGTGATTTTGGAATTCATGAAACAATATATTCAAATGTAGATTTAGAGCTAAGTTATAGTTGGAAAAAGCAAACTGTAGATAAAATAGATTATAATAGTCATTTTTGGATATTTAAGGATGGAGAAAGAGTTGGAGGAGTGCATATTAATCCTAAATTAATGGGAGCTTTTTTTATGGAAGCACCTTATATTATTGATAGATTTATAGTTATTAGTGCTCTTAATGATGCATTACTACAATGGTCAGATGATGACAAGGTTAGAGTATATGGTGTTACGCCTAGAGATATAGAACATTTTCATAAACTTGGATATAGGATAAAATGTGAAAGAAGAGTAATGATTCGACCAACAGAGGTATTTGATAATATCAGCTGGAGTGATGATTTAACTATTAGAGTACCAAATACATTTGATATTCCTGAGATAGGAAAGTTATTTTTCGAAAGTTATAGTGGGGGTATCGATTATAAAGTTTTTGGGAATCAGAGTTTAGATGAAGTTACTATGAATGTTGAGAAAGTCTTAGATATATATAAATCAAACAATATTCTTGATGGCTCAACTCTTGTTTTCAATAAAAACACAAACGAGTTAATAGGAGCATGCTTAGCGGGAATTAGTGGATATTGTGATAATGATTTTTCAGAAATTGGTGAAATTGCAGTAAAGCCAGCATATAGAAAACTGGGAATTGCTTCGAATATGATAAAGCGAGCATTAACAAATTTAAAGAAAATATCTCCTGCATCAATATTATGCGTTACTATAGGCAATCCAGCTGAAGGGTTGTACCATAAAATGGGATTTTTCTCAGGGGTTAAGTTTACAAATATGTATTTAGATAAATAGTATTCATAAAATTACTGAAGCCATGGTAAATATAATAAACTAGTAGACTGTAAATTTTCATGAAATAAATTAATACTTTCATGTATTATCTTGGAAGACAAAGCACTGGATACATTATAATGTCACTAGGACTAATTGGGTATGACCCCAGTAAGAGCAGAAAGGAAATTTAATATGTTTGAATATATTAATAAAGAACTTATAGATGCCAAGGAAAATTTGAGGAGAAAAGAGAAACTTGAAGGTTCGATTAATCATACTGAGGAAACCTTTGAAATAGAGTTGAATAGAAAGAAAGAGCTTGAAAACATTCTTAAAGACGAGGATAAGGATGTAAAAAAACTTGAATCATTAAGTATTACTAACATATTTTATTCTATACTTGGTAGTAAGGAACAGCAGCTTGATAAAGAGAGACAAGAGTTCCTTGCAGCTAAGTTAAAGTATGATGAATGTTGTCACTCAGTTTTAGTTTTAGAAAGAGATCTTGAATCTTATAAAGAGTCATTAAACAGTTTACTTGGTGCAGAGGCTGAATATGAAGCTGTATTAAAGAAAAAAGAAGAGTTTATAATAGGTTTAAATAATGAGAATTCTAAAAAACTACTTGAAATTATGGACAATGTAGCTGCTATTGAAGTTAAGAAGAAAGAGCTACTGGAAGCAATAGACGCTGGTAACACTGCTCGAAATGAACTTCAATATGTAGTAGATTCTCTCAAAAGTGCTGAGGGATGGGGAACATGGGATATACTAGGTGGAGGTATTATTGCCACAGCAGCTAAGCACTCCGATATTGATAAAGCTAAAAGTTTTGCTCAGAATACAAAAATTGCATTGATGAAATTTCGAAATGAATTGTCAGATGTAGATTTAACAATGAATATTGATATAAATATTGGCTCTTTTGAAACTTTTGTAGATTACTTTTTTGATGGTCTTATATCTGATTGGATTGTACAATCAAAAATCAGTGACTCTTTAAAGGGCGTATGCAATGTTGTATATAACGTAGAGGATATAATAAAATCTCTTGAAGAAAAGCTTACAACTGTAGAGAATGAATTACTTTCAATAAAAGATAATATGAAATCACTTATTGAAGAAGCATAAGGATTTAGGGAGTATGGAGGGTATACCCTATTAATATGAACTATTTGAAATTGTTAATACTTTAAAGAAATAAATAAAAATATGGATCAAGGGAAGTCAAAATAATAATGACTTCCCTTAAAATTTGTATATTTTAGTTAGTTAGTATTTAACATATATATTCTTATGCAATGAATTGATACTTTCATGTATTTTTATGGAATATAAAACTTTATATACATTATAATTAGACTAGAAAATGTCTGTAGTAATCAACTCTAAGAGGGCTAGTAAGTAAATATGATAGTAAGGAGCATTATGATGACAAGACAACTTTGGAGGCGTAAAGATATGAAAAAAGATATATTGAATATAAGCATTATGCTATTACTCATTGGAATGTCTATATGCTTCATTTTGGGAATGGTTATATGTTTTATTTTAAATAAGTTTTTGTCTAGTAGTATATCATTAATTTTAACAATGGTAATTATTTGTGTTATGGGAAGTGTGTTTACTTGTTATATATTTTTTAATAAGAGGGGTTGAAATTGAAGCAAACTTTGATAGGACAGACATGGTAACCATTGGAGAATCGATAGGAGAAAAAAGTGAACGTGATTTAATCCCTTTTGAGGGAGAATGGTTTGCCGTAGGTGTTGTTGAAAGTATAAAATAAGAATTTAAAAATAAAAAACTTCAGTGGAAGATAGCACTTCCACTGAAGTTTTTTATGATAAAAGAGGAAGCAATTTAGGTTTACGCAAGACTAAACTTAGTAGTTTGTCTTTGAGTAAGCTGCGCTCCGTATTTAGAAGCTAGTGAGCCTCCTTTACTAAGAAAAACATCCTTAGCAATTATTGTATCCATAAGAGTTGATACCTGAGGTTCAGTGATATCTTGCTTAACCCCTGAAATTGATAGGTTTACTTTATCTCCACTGGTATTAATAAAAGTCATTAATAATGAATATTCCATACCTGAATTTCCTCCTTTCCCTAGGTTAAATGACAGTTAATACTCCTTAAGCATTAACTAATTTTGAAGATTCATTTAAGTAACTATCTCTAGTAGAAGCACTTAAAACATCCTTAATAGCTTCAGCTACATCAAAAACATTTTGAGGATCAACACTAGGTTTTACTCCAGAAAAAGTTTTTTTCTTATAAATTGTAGCTCCAGTCTTATCAGTTCCGTTTTCTACTTCGATATGAAAAGAAGTGGTGTTTAAAACTTTATTTACAGCCATGAGATTCACCTCCTTATTAACGGTTTCAATGATTATATATGCATGTTAAAAGATAAGTGGAAAACATAAATATTGAATAATTATAAAGTTTTAATTCCATCTTTATTGAAAATATAATCATAGTAATTTCTAATTGCTGCATCCACAATAGTATTCATATACACATTAACATTAGGATGAATAGCTTTAATTTCATTAAGCATTCTAGCTGTAGAATTTCTTATCTTATAACATCTCTGAGTATCAAAGGGTTCACCATTTATGGGGGGAGTTATTTCAGGTGCTTCAGTTTTAAGCTTGCGGTTATCAGTAAAGTTATCATTATAGTGTGATGCAGGGGCTAAAGTGGCTGTGGAGAAACATTCCTTAGGTGTAGTTTCTTTTGAAAAATTAAAGGATGATATTGGGGTTCCTGTGATGTCCTCACAGATACCATTGAATTCATTTAAGTCATCTTCAAAATTAGATTCATCTATAGGATTACTAATTTTATTATCTTTTTTCATGGGAATCCTCCTTCTAAATTAATTAACATTTAATATATATGCTATTATTAATAAAATTCACTGAAACTCCAATGATAAGAAAGCTACATGGATAATATTTACTGGGAATCTATTATATAAAATTGTAATCTTATGCAAAAAAATGATACTTTCATGTATTATTATGGAATATGAAATATTATATACATTATAATGAACTTAACAAATATAAATATGTGAGGATAGACCCCAGAGAATGTTAGGGGGCTGAACCCAGAAGAAAGCATAAAGTGATTGTTAAAAATGAAGTTGAGGAGAAATGGTTATGAAAAATAGAGAGGGTAAAAAAGGTACAGAAGAACACTTAAATAGAAATATTCTGATTTTATCTATAGCTATATTACACCAGCCTATTAGTAAAATAATTGATAATAAATATTTATTAATTACATTTAATTTAGGCTACGTATTACTTGCCATATATTTTATTATTTTATTATTGAAAGATATGGGAGGGTATAGTAGTAAAACTCAATAGGTCATTAACAATAAAGAATTATTTAAAATATTTAAAAGCTAATTATCTTAAATAAGAAGGAGTAGACAACTTGGAATTAGAAATAAAAATGAATACAAATATAATTAAAAAACTTAATTTACATGATAGAGAAATAACAAGAAATATACTGGCACTACAGAAAGATTCATATAAAATTGAAGCTGAAATTATAGGCTTTTATGATATTCCACCATTAAAAGATACTGTAGATAGTTTGAGAGAATGTAACGAAATTTTTTATGGATATTATATTGATGATGTTTTAGCAGGAATAATTTCATACAAAGTTATTGAGAATGTTTTGGATATACATAGAGTTTCAGTACATCCTAATTTTTTTAGAAAGAGAATTGGTGAAAGTTTACTTCATTTTGTAGAGAAAATTAATAACTGCGTAAATAAGATAGTAGTATGCACTGGAAAGGACAATTTGCCTGCTGTTAATTTGTATTTAAAAAATGGCTATATAAGGGTAAAAGATATAGAGATAAGCGAAGATGTTTATTTAACAGAGTTTGAGAAAGTATTATAAATATAATTAACATTTAGCATAGATGATCTTATTAGTGAAATTCATGAAATCCGCATGAACCGAACAACTAGTTAACTATTTCAATATTTAACTAGCTTTATATAACCATATTTATATATTTTTATAGGTATATAGTTTCCTAGATAAATAGTTTCATAGGTGAAATTCTATCTGATTTAGGGATATATTTTAAAAAATTTTGCGAAAACCTTGGACTAACAATGTTTCATAGGAGGAGAAGGACTATGAAAGGGAAAATTATGTTTTTATTTAATATCATAATATTGATTATTCTAATGATTATGATGTTGATGATAAACGGACAAAAAAATATTAGTGAAAATACAATTTTTATTTTTATTGCTATAGTTATTGTTTTATTAATTGCTTTTATTTTTATTATGAAGAAAAAGAAATAGTAATGTATAAAACTAAATTAAAGAGTTTTTGGACAACCTGGGGTTTGACCCTAGGTTGTTTATTTTTATTTGTTATAAAAAATTTTTTCCACTTTTTATCCTTAGTGCTTATCTATTCTATAGAGAGTTTTATTTAAGTAAGGATAGAGGGGGAAAAATTTATGAAACATACAATTATGGGTTTTAGACAAGAGAAATTAGTTAAGCTAGGTCTTGATATTATTGATGCAAGTATTCTTAGATATTTTATTGATTTTAAAGATAGTAATGGAATGAATACAAGGAAAGTAGATGGAAAGCTTTATTATTGGCTTCGTTATGATGCAGTTTTAAAGGAGTTTCCTATTTTTAGAATGAAGAAATGCACAGTTCAATCTAGATTTTTTAAATTAAGAGATGCAGGAGTACTTACTCATCTTGTTGTAAGAGAAAAGGGAACATACTCCTATTTTGGTATAGGTGAAAACTATGAAGAACTTATAACTAGAGATACAGATATAGAGTATAAAGGCATAGAGCATAAGAATATTAAGAATAAATGCGTAGAGAATAAAGATATAGACCATAAGGAGAATTATGAGAAAAACAAATTTTCCTTAGAGCCGGAAGAGAATTATGGAGATAATGGCTTCATTAAGGATATGGATGAAAACTCAAAGGGTATCAGTGAAGATTCTAAGGGGTATGGATTAATATCTACAACAAATAATCCATCTACTAAAGATTCATCTAATAAAATAAATAAAAGTGTTTCCTTGCAGAAAACGGCTTTTGAGATAATAGAATACTTAAATTTAGAAACGGGAAAAAACTTTAGAAGCACCACAAAGATAACTATTAGGCTTATTAAAGCAAGGCTTAATGAAGGTTTTACTCTAGAAGACTTTAAAACCGTAATTGATAATATGAAATATAGATGGACAGGCACTAAGTTCCAGCAATATTTAGTTCCCACTACCCTCTTTGGAAATAAATTTGAGACCTACCTAAATCAAGACAGGAAAGTAGAAAAAGAGGTTGATGGAAAATTTAAAAGAGGAAATATGATTCTTAGTGATGAAAAAAATAAAGCTCATCTAAAGGAAAAGTTGAAGAAGATGGTTTTGAAGGAGGACATGTAGCATGGATATGGTGATGCCACATAGCCTAGAGGCAGAGCAAGTAGTCCTTGGGGTGATAATTAATGATAAAGATAAAATTTATGAAGTAGAGGATATTTTAAATCTAGAGGATTTTTATTATGAAAATCATAAAGTGATTTATAGAGGAATTTTAAATCTTAGAGCTAGGGATATAAATATAGATTTAATCACCCTTTCCGAAGAGCTAAAATCTAGGGGAGTTTTAGAAAAATGCAATGGCATAACATATCTTTCAGAGCTATCAAGTTCTGCTATATATCTAAGTAATATAAGAAGTTACTGTGAAATTATCATAGATAAAGCTAGCAGAAGAAGGGTTATAAAAGCTTGTAGGAAGGCAATTGATGAGAGTAATGGGGAGTCTCTTGTAGATATGGTGGTGGAAGGCTTAGAGGATAATATCCATAAAGCCTATAGCAGTGCAGCCATGGAAGATATGGAGCCAATTATGGATACTTTGCAGGATACCATGAGCCACATTGAGAAAAGATATCTTGATAAAAAGGCCATTGAAGGTATATCTACGGGGTATAAGGATCTAGATGAAGTAACTTCAGGATTAAAATCTGGGGACTTAGTTATTATAGCAGCAAGACCCTCCATGGGAAAGACAGCCTTTGTTTTAAATCTTGCCCAACATGTATCAAAAGAGGCAAAGGTGGGACTATTCTCTTTAGAAATGCCAAAGAATCAGCTTGTACAAAGAATGCTTTCTGCTAGATGCTTGATTTCTCTTAAAAATATACAAAGTGGAAACCTAAAAGAAGGACAGCTAGATAAGCTTATGGTAGGAGCTTCAGAACTTTCAGAGAGAAAAATTTTCATAGATGATACATCAACTACACTTTCAACCATAAGGGGAAAGGCAAAGACCTTAAAATATAAAGAAGGTTTAGATGTAATAATAATAGACTATCTTCAGCTCATAGAATCTGTTGGAGTAAGTTCATCTAGAGAGCAAGAAGTTGCAAAGATATCAAGAGAGTTAAAGGCAATGGCAAAATCTTTAAAAATTACCGTCATAGCATTAGCTCAGCTTTCAAGAGCAGCAGAAAGCAGAAACGATCCAAGACCAATGCTATCAGATCTAAGAGAATCAGGCTCTATAGAGCAAGATGCAGATATGGTGCTCTTTCCTTATAGAGAAAGTTATTATGATACTGAAAATAAAGATAAAAATAAGGATGAAGAGGAGGAGGAGCCTAAGGAAATCATGGAAATTATCATAGGTAAAAATAGAAATGGTGAAGTAAAGAATATAAATCTAGGATGGATTGGAAAGTATCAGAGAGTTTTGGGGCTTGAGTAGAGTCTTTAATAGATAATCTTATGTAATAAATTTATACTTTTGAGTAGTATTAATGATATAAAATGTTATTTGTGTTATATTTTAAGTATAATATAAAAAATATAATATTTTTATATTATATTTATAAGAATTATGTTAAATAACATAAAAATAAGGCAATAATTAGCTAAATATGGGGGTAAAAATTATGAAAAAGAAAATTTTAGCATTACTACTTGTAACTACAATGGCAATTACAATGGTAGGATGTGGTTCAAAGGGTTCAGAAGAGGGAGCTAAGGCGGAAAAGAAAACAGAAAGTAATGGGGGAGAGATGTCTTCACAAAAGAATTTATTTGATGTAGAAGTAACATTGCCTGCAGCCTTTTTTAAAGATACGGACAAGTCCGCAATTGAGACAGAAGCAAAAGCAAAAGGTGTACATGAAGTGAAAGTCAATGAAGATGGTTCTGTAACATATATTATGGATAAGAAAACTCATAAAGAGTTATTAGCAAGTATGAAACAGTCAATTGATGAAAGTATTAAGAAGACTTTAGCTGACAAAGAAAATTATCCTTCTTTTACAGAGATAAAATATAATGATGACTTGACAGAATTTGATATTATGGTTGATAAAGCGTCCTATGGTGGACTTCAACCTTTTGTAGCAGTAGGATTTTATATGTCTGGAAATATGTATCAAGCTATGGATGGAAAATCTTTTGATACAGCAAAAACTATAGTAAATTTTAAAGATAAAGCTACGGGAGAAGTTATTGAGAGTGGAGATTCTTCAGCACTAGGTAAGGATGGAGAAAAATAAATAATAAAAATTAAATATAAAATAGTAGCTATCCATTTTAGTATGGATAGCTATTTTTTTAAGTACTTTATAATAAATTTATTAGAAATATAAGTATAAGTTATATTATAGCTTACATAGTAACTTTATATATATAAAATATAAAGGTCAGTGTTATGATAACTGTTAGTATACAAATTGTATATCCTATTTTTTTAGAATTTTTCTTGTAAATATATTCTAAACCGTCTAAAAATCCAAGTGTAGCTGCTGTGATTAAACAAAATATAGATAGTATCCTAAAGGTAGTATCATTTTTATTATTGGTGTAAAAAACCATGTAAAATATATATAAAATTGACATAAAAGATACAGTAGTTAATAATGCCTTAAATTTTTTCATAGTGCCTCCCGAGTTTTATATTCTTTGAAGTTTTATAATTATTTCTAGTTTATATATAAAGTATATACTAGTAAGTGGTAATTTTAAAGAGGAGTTACCGTTTATAGAAGAATAATAGTTATAGTAGAAACAGAGATAAAGAAAATTAATACTGCTATATTATATACACCATAAGTAAAAAATTACCTATGGTGTATTTTTTAATGTGCAGATATAGTTCCTAATTAACATTTATAATTAAATTAATGAATAGCAAATAGAAATTTGGCAATGATGATTATGTAATATATATTAGTCATTAATATATATAAAGAATATATAAAAATAATGTATATCAGAAAGGAAGTAACAAATGAGTAAAACATCTAATGAATTGATAGTCTTAAAAGTATTATCTGATGGAAGAATTCACAGTGGAAAAGAATTAGCTAATAAAGTAGAGGTAGATGAGAGAATGATTAGAACTTATATACAGGATTTAGAATTAGCTGGACATTACATTATTTCCATAAGAGGAAGATACGGTGGCTATAAGTTAATAACCAAGATTTAATATAAAAAGAAAATTATTTAAATATCAATATAATATAGAATTAGAAACACGAGGTGTATTTAAATTTAATTTATATAAAGAATATATAGCTTGTATAAATGCATTAACCATAACATGAGATGTAATACTGTATTACAAATATTTATATATAAAATGTTGGGAATATAGTATAATTAAGTAATAAAAGGAGGGGATTTGGTGAAGGTGTATGAAATAACTCTAAAGGTGTATCTTCTTAGAAATATTACAGTTGAAGAATCACAACAGAGAATAGCAGAATTACTTGATAAGGCATTAGCTAGTGATAAAAAATTTTTAGATTTTCATAGGAGAAACAGTTTTAAAAACTATTGTTTCAATTCATTCTTTCCATTAGAAAAGGATGGAATATATAAAGTTGGCAATATATATGACATTAAGATTAGAACAATAGATAAAGAGCTATCAGATTATTTTAATAAAACCTTAACTAATGAGTATACGGATTTTATCAAAGGATTAATTACTAATATTAAGATTATTCCTAAGAAACATATAGAAAAACTTTACAACATAACTCCATTAGTTATTAAAACTGATGATGGATATTGGAAAAACTCTTTAACCTTTGAAGACTTTGATAGAAGAATAAAAGAAAATCTTATAAAGAAATATAACGCTATTAATGATGTAAAAATTGATGAGGATTTTCAATTGTATACAGCTATAGAGATAAAAAATAGAAAACCTATTGCCATAATGTACAAAGGGAAACGATTGTTAGGAGATAAGATTAGCTTAGTTCTTTCAGAAGACCCTATATCCCAAAATTTGGCATACATGAGTCTAGGGACAGGCCTTGCTGAAATGAATAGCAGGGGATTTGGGTTTGCCAACTATCTTTGGATGTAAGGGAGGCTAATAGATGTTAAATCAAGTATTAGATACTTTTAAAAGGATGTATGAAGAAGAAGGGGATAAGTTAATTACAGAGTCATACATTCCTAGTGATGGAGAGTATATAGTTGTTGAAGAAATTAATAATGAGTTAAAAGAAGTATGTAGAGTCAAGGTTAAGATGGATAAAAAAACCAGGGCAATTGATAGAATTCAAGAGGGATTTGACTTTATAGCTAAGGCTGATTATATGAGTAAATTAATTGACATGAATAAGCCAATTGACAGTAAAAAAGTCATCCACAGTAATAATTATCTAAGCTTTATGGTTAAAAAAGATAGTTTAGTACCAGATAAGGAAAAAGGTGAAATAAAACTTACAGATGAAATTATTGATAATTATTATGAAGTATTAAGCAATACTAGGAAGAAATATGAAAAGTCTAAGAAGGCTATAGAATTATATGATTTAGTGGAAGAAAAAAATGGAAAGGTTAATCTAGAGAGGCTAGATAAAATAAAGCTGTGGATTAAAAATAATATATTTTTATTAGTAGATAAAGATAGTGCTGATAAAAATTACTTAAAAATATTATTTAAATACGATTTAGATGAGTTTAGAAAAGAAAGTGAAAAGTATTTAATTCCTAACATATACAATAGTACCGATTTTAATATAACCATAGGAGAGGCCGTATATGGATTACCTAATGATAATATGGGGTTAAATTCTAAAAAGCCTTACTTAGAGAATAAGACAAGAAAAAATAAGGTTCCATATTTGATTAGTCAAGAAGAGGTATTACTACAAAAGAAGTTTTTTGATTATTTGATGAATCAAGTAGCTGCTGGGAATAACAATATTTATATAAATGAGGAAATTGTTATTCCTAAGGTAAATGGTGAGCTGATAGAAGAGGAATTTACAGGAATATATTTAAGGATTAAAAAGGGCAAAGAAGTAGAAATTCATGATATAGATACTATAACAAGTTATAATCCTAAGATTAATAATTTAGACTTTGAAAATGTTCTTAATGCAGATGTTGCTATTTTAAAACAACAATATGGAAAAGTAAGTACCTTAAATTCTGTGCAAAATTTAATTCATGAAGTATTTTTTAGTAAATTTTTAATTTCAAATTATTTTACAGAGGCCAAAGATATAACTCTTAATGATGCCAATATAAAAAGAAATCTATTATTAGCCAGGAATTCATTATTTACGTGGTTTTATAAAGGTTCAAAGAGTTCAGTATGGAAATCTTTGGATAGGGCATCTTTAAGTGTAATCAAAGGTTCAATTAATAATGGATATTACCCAAAGGCAGTGGAGCAGTTTAATTTAAGAGTTGCTCTGCAAGAATATTTTGAAGGAGGAGAAAAAATGGCAGATATATTACAAAGTGTAAAAGAGAGTTTGAGACAAAAAATAGCAGAAAAGAACACTGGACAAATAGAAAATGACAGGGAATACTTCTTTGCTGTTGGCCAACTTGCTAATTTCTTCATATCTAAGAGTAAAGGAAGGAAAAAGCCGCAATCACTAGTAAACCCTATAATAAATGTAAAGAGTGATGAGAGACTAAAGGAGCAGTTATCAAGGTTATATAAAAAGTATAATTACGATATAGATAACAATAGTAAAAGATTTAATAATATGTTTGCACTAGTTAAATCTTATGAACCAGAAGGTGAAATAAATGAAGATTTAATTGTTGCTGGATATTTACACAGTAGTTTAATATATGAAAGTATAAATAAGGAAGGTGTAGAAAATGAATAAAAGAGTGTATGGTGTTTTAGGAATAGTTTCAGTAATGAGTAATTGGAATGCGGATTTCACAGGATATCCAAAGACTACATCTTCTGGAGATATATTTGGAAGTGATAAGGCTCTAAAGTATCCAATGAAAAAAATGTGGAATGACAAAGGAGAAAAAGTTTTATATATAAAATCAATGAAAATATCAGAAGGGAAAAAAGGTGAAGTCACAATTGTACCTCGATCATTAAAAGAAAGGTATGAGTATATATTTAATGAAGAAGATTTAAAGAAAAATAAGGATAGTAGAGTTGTTCTTACAAACCTATTTAAAGCTGTAGATGTTAAAAACTTTGGAGCTACATTTGCTGAAGAAGGAAACAATATATCTATAACAGGAGCAGTACAAATAGGTCAAGGATTTAATAAATATGAAGATTCTAGAGCAGAGGAGCAACAGATATTATCTCCTTTTAGAGATGCATCTGATAAAGGGAATAAAAGCTCTGATGAAGAAGCTAAAAATTCAACATTAGGAACTAAAATTGTTAGTGATGAAGCTCATTATTTCTATCCATTTAGCATTAATTCTAAGGCCTATGATGAATTTGTGTACATGGAAGTTACTGATGGGTATACAGATGAAGATTACAACAATTTTAAAGAAACTTCATTAGTGTCAGCAACATCATTTGCTACCAATGCTAAGGTGGGATGTGAAAATGAATTTGCCATATTTGTAGAGACAGAAGAAAATTTATATCTTCCAGACCTTTCAAGATATATAAATTTTGAAAAAGGAGATATGAAAAATAAAATTTCCGTTAAGTGTGGAGATTTATTAAACAAACTAGAAGATAGAATATTAAATGTAGAGATTTATTATAATCCATATACAACTGAAATTGTATCAGATATAAATAAGGTGAAAATATTTAATATATTTACAAAAGAAGAGGTATAGATATGGATGCCATCAAGTTTACTTTAAGAGGAGATACAGCGTTTTTTAAGAAGCCAGATGTTAATAGTTATTATTATTTTACCTATGGATGTATTCATAAGATAGCTTTACTTGGAATCTTTGGAGCTATATGTGGATATAGAGGGTATAATTCAATGAAAAAGGAAGATATATATCCTGAATTTTATAGTAAGTTAAATGATTTAAAGATAGGGATTGTGCCACTAAATACTAAAGGATATATAAATAAAAAAGTACAAACTTTTAATAATTCAGTAGGCTATGCATCAAAGGAACAAGGTGGGAATTTGATAATAAAGGAGCAATGGTTAGAAAATCCTAGATGGGATATATATATATTACTTCAAAACCATAATGAAGTTGCAGAAGCGTTAGCAGAGGTAGTGTCTACACTAAAATCTAGACTATTAGAATCTCAGTTTCAATATATTCCGTATTTAGGTAAAAATGATCACATTGCAAATATAGAAGGTGTAACCTTAGTAGAACATATTGAGAAAATAAATAGTGCTGTTGATATTAGAAGTATATTTAAGAAGAGCAACTTTCTCTTAGATAATTATGAAGATCCATTTGAAGATGAAGATGATGACCAAGAACCAATATGGAAATATGAAGAGAAGTTACCTTGTTCCCTCGAAGAAACAACTAATAAGTATGAATTAGAAAGCTTTGTATGTACTAATTCTAAGGTGAAACAAGTTAAAGAAGGCTTAGTTTATAGGGTTAATAAAGAAAATATATTTTTCTTTTAATAAGTACCTTTGTATTAGTATAAAACTTTAGATGTTAAAGGAGGGGGAACCCTCCTTTAATAATATAAATAGCAGCAATGGAATAAAATAAAAAGCTAGGAGAATGAAGATTGTGTATTTTAATAAGGATAAGAGGTTTAAGTTAGAAGACTATGTAAATTCTTCTTATAAGTTTTACGCTCACATTAAGGAGAAAGAAGGAAATTTAAAGAAAAAAGAAACTTTAGAGGAGCATTTAACTTTAGCAGAAGAGAATTTATATAGAATAGTTAGGGAAAAGAAATTAAAGAGTATCTTTATAAATATGGAAGATAAAATTTTAGGTAGAGATATATCTTATGAATTAAGGGAACTTTTTAGAGAAATGATATTAAATTTAGTGTTTATCCATGATATAGGAAAGATAAATCCATGTTTTCAATTAAAAAAGATGAATAATAATTTAGGACTTAATGAAGCGGTGGCATCAAATTATTCTAATCATTCTATGCTATCAGCAATTATTTATATGGACTATTATTATAAAGTAATAAAGAAATTAGACAAAGAAAATCAAAAGCTATTTATACCTATTATGCTAATGAATAGTTATATTATATCTAAGCACCATGGAAATCTGGATTCTTTTAAGGCATTTTCAGATAGGCTTATAGGTGTAGATGGTGAGGGATGGAAGTTAATACAAGATAATTTCACTATAATAGAGGATATATATTTAACAGAAATAACTATTACAGAAAGTAAAATAAGGAATTCATTTAAAATTTATGATATTTACATTAATAAAATAAATAGCGAAGGTAAAATAATTAACTTTATATATGAAAAGCTAATATTTTCACTATTGCTTGCTTGTGATTTTTACTCAACAACTGAATTCATGACAGGTAACAGCATAAATTCTTTAGGTGAAATGAATGATATAGACAAGTTCTATGATGTTTATAAGGACACTGAAGTTATGGCATGGATAAGAAAGTATGAGAAAGAAGAACTTGGAAAGGTAACGGATTTCGCACAGGTTAAGGATATAAATATTTTAAGAAATGAAATGTTTTTAGAAGCAGAGAGAGTTTTAGAGGGAAATTTTGATAGTGGTATTTTTTATTTAGAGGCTCCAACAGGTGGGGGAAAGAGTAATATCTCAATGAATTTGAGTTTTAAACTTATAAAAGAGAATACGAACCTTAACAAAATATTTTATGTATATCCTTTTAATACATTAGTAGAACAAAATATTAATAATATTAATAAAACCTTTGGAGAAAACTCTGACCTTATTCAGCAAGTGTCTGTTATAAATTCATTAGTTCCTATAAAGAAGGTATATAGGAATCAAGATGAAGAAAAAGTGAATTATGATGAGTCAGTATTAAATAGACAGTTCCTTCATTATCCAATGGTATTAACAACTCATGTCAGTATATTTAATTATTTATTTGGAGCTGGAAAAGAAGACTCATTTCCGTTAATTCACATGACTAATAGTGTAATAGTCCTAGATGAGATTCAAAGCTATAAAAATATACTATGGAAAGAAATAATAATGTTTTTAAAAACTTACTCTGAATTATTAAATATTAAGTTTATTATAATGTCTGCAACTCTCCCAAATCTTAATAAGCTTGTAAAAACAGAAGAAAATACAGTTAGACTTATAAAAAACTCATTTAGATACTTTCAAAGTCCAGTATTCAAAAATAGAGTAGACCTTGACTATAGTTTATTAGAATCTGTAGATATTAAAGAGGAGCTATATAAAAAGGTAAAAGAGATATCAAGTTCTAATAATAAGAAGATAGTAGTTGAGTTTATAAGTAAGAAAAGTGCTTATGATTTTTATGAAAGATTAAAAGAAGACTTTGAAATACTTCCAGAGACACTATTAATAACAGGTGATGATAATTCTATAGATAGGGAGTTGGTGCTAAATAAAATTAAATCTAGGTATAGTGTAATATTGATTGCTACTCAGGTAATAGAGGCTGGAGTAGATATTGATATGGATATTGGATTTAAGGATATATCAATTTTAGATGGGGATGAACAATTTCTAGGTAGAATAAATAGATCTTGTAAAAAGGATGGATCAAAAGTTTATTTCTTTAATTTAGATAAAGCAGATACAATATATAAAGGGGATGTAAGAAAGTATGAGAAATATACTTTGATTAATGATGAGATGAGAGAAATACTTAAAAATAAAGAGTTTAGTAAGTTTTATGATAATATTCTCAAGGAAATTATAGCAAATACATCACAATGTAATGATGGTAATATAGAGCGTTTTTTAAATGAAAAGGTAGGAAACCTTGAGTTTAGTGAAATAGAGAAAAGGATGAAGTTAATAGATGATGATAAAGATGAAATAACATTATTTTTAAGTAGAGTAATTGAAGACAAAGATGGAACTTTAATTTATGGTGATGAATTGTGGTATGAGTATAAAGCTTTGCTTAGAAATGAGGAAATGGAATTCTCTGAAAAAAAGGTAAAGCTATCTGAAGTGAGAGCTAAATTAAATTATTTTATATATAAAATAAGAGGAGCTAAGGGTTTTACCTATGGAGATAAAATTGGCAGTAAAATAGGTGAAATATATTTCATAGGAGATGGAGAGCGATTTTTCAAAGATGATAAGTTTAATAAAGAATTGTTCAAAATGGGTATTGGAGATTTTATATAGGAGAAAGATATGAAAGTTAATGGAACATTGATTAATTATTATTTTCATTGTAAGAGGCAATGCTGGCTTCATGGAAATAGATTAAATCTAGAAGATAATAGTGAAGTAGTAAAGATAGGAAAAGCTATTCATGAAGAAAAGGCCGAACAAGGGAAAAATACAGAGTTAACAATAGATAATGTAAAGATTGATAAATTAACTAATGAATATCTAGTAGAAGTTAAAAAGTCAGATGCAGATGTAGAAGCATCAAAGTGGCAGCTATTACTTTATCTAAAAATACTAAAAGGAAAAGGTATAGATAGAAAAGGAAAGCTAGAGTTTGTTGAAAAGAACAAAAGCAAAAATAAAACTTTATATGTGGAACTGGATGAAGAATCAGAAACTAAGTTAGATAATGTAGTGAAATCTATAGAAGATTTGATTAATATGGAAGAAATACCAAGTGCAATTAATAAGCCTACTTGCAAAAAATGTGCTTATTATGAGTATTGTTATATTTAGGAGGAGGAAATGGGGAGTACACGATATATAACATCTATGGGAGAGTTAACAAGAAAAGATAATTCTCTTTGTTTCAGGAAGGATGGAAAAAATGTCTATATTCCAGTGGAAAATACCACTGAGATATATTGTTTAAATGAAGTAACTATTAATACTAAATTATTAGACTTCATTTCAAGTAATAACATAGTGATTCACTTTTTTAATTATTATGAAGGTTATAGCGGCACTTTCTATCCAAAGGATAAATACAATAGTGGAAAATTACTTATAAAACAGGTAGAAGCTTTTAATAATAATAGACTTATTATAGCTAAATCCATAGTAAGAACTATTGGAGTAAATATAAGTGAAGTATTATATCATTATTATAAACATGATAAAAAAGAAGTAAAAGGCACCATTGACTGGATAAGAGGTGACTTTAAAGTTAGAGTAGATAATGCTCCAGGAATAAAAGAGCTTATGGCTGTAGAAGGAGAGGTATGGCAAAGGTTTTATGGAGAGTTTAAAAATATTTTGCCAGAAGATTTTATACTGAATAAACGCGTAAAAAGGCCGCCAGATAATCCTATAAATGCCCTTATATCCTTTGGTAATTCTCTTCTTTATACTAAAACTATTTCTGGAATCTATAGAACACATCTAGACCAAAGGATAAGCTTTTTACATGAACCTTCAGAAGGAAGATTCTCCTTAAGCTTAGATTTAAGTGAAGTATTTAAACCAGCCATAGTCTATAAGACTATATTTGAACTTGTTAATAATAAAAAACTGCAGGTATCTAAGCATTTTGATAAAAAGGTTAATTATTGTTTACTAAATGAAGAGGGAAGAAACATTTTTATCAAGGCCTTTGAGGAAAGACTAGAAAGTGTATTTATTCATCCAAAACTTAAAAGAAAGGTAAGTTATAGAACTGCAATAAAATTGGATGCTTATAAACTAATAAAGTTTATAATGGAGGATAAAGAATTTACTCCATTTAATCTAAAGGAAGGTGTTTAATATAGCTAAAAATTTAAATTACAATTATGCATTTTTATTTTATGATGTAAATGAGAAAAGGGTAAATAAAGTCTTTAAGGTGTGTAAGAAATATCTATCACACTTTCAAAACTCTGTTTTTAGGGGAGAACTTACACCATCTAAATTGATATTATTAAAAAAGGATTTAAATAAGATAATAGATGAGGATGAGGACTTCATATGCATAATAAAACTTATGAATGACAATGTATATGGAGAAGAAATATTGGGTAATCAAAGAAATAATACGGGAGAAGACCTAATTATATAATTTACCAGGTAAATTATCATATTAATTTATAAAAGTCTAGTAGTTTCAATAGCTTATACTAATTTTAAAAATATATATCAATAAAACAAATTTGGCTGGTAAAATATTTTAGAACCTTGATTTTACAAGGAGTTTAGAATATATTTATTTTAGAGAATGGCTTAATTACAATGGATTAACTTCAACATGAGATGTATTTAAATATCGAAAACGAGGGTGAAAAGGCTGTAAATGGTGCTGATTAACTTCAACATGAGATGTATTTAAATGAAAGTAATGCTATTAAGAGATTTATTACATCTCAAGATTAACTTCAACATGAGATGTATTTAAATTGCCATACATCTTGTTAACATCTGCGGTTTCTCTTAGATTAACTTCAACATGAGATGTATTTAAATGGTAAAGGTCGAGGCGGAGATGAAGGTACAAATACGATTAACTTCAACATGAGATGTATTTAAATAGGCTAATTACCATAAAGTTTATACAGTTGCTAAAGATTAACTTCAACATGAGATGTATTTAAATCAAGTTGCAGTACCTTATAATCCTGTTAATAATACTGATTAACTTCAACATGAGATGTATTTAAATATTTTGATTTTGACATTTTGCCAGGTAAGGGTAATAGATTAACTTCAACATGAGATGTATTTAAATAGCTTCTCTGCAATTCTTTCTTCGTTGTATCGTTCGATTAACTTCAACATGAGATGTATTTAAATGTTCCTAAGGATAGTAATTTTTATAGTGAAATCAAAGATTAACTTCAACATGAGATGTATTTAAATTTGATAGTTGAAGGATACTTAAGAGCTGATAGAGTGATTAACTTCAACATGAGATGTATTTAAATACACTTTGCATCCCCCCATACAAATATTATACAGGATTAACTTCAACATGAGATGTATTTAAATCATTATTGTGATGGAAATTTATTCTTAAAAATTTCAAGATTAACTTCAACATGAGATGTATTTAAATGCCTTTATTGTTATACCATTTTTAATATTATTTGGATTAACTTCAACATGAGATGTATTTAAATGACGAAATAGCCAAATAAGAGGCTGGGGTATTATTGATTAACTTCAACATGAGATGTATTTAAATAGTTGTTTGTGGATTGCCAATAAATCAATATAAGTCCGATTAACTTCAACATGAGATGTATTTAAATGAAACAGTTCTATTGTAATTATTCTGAATATCCTTTGATTAACTTCAACATGAGATGTATTTAAATTAATAATACCTCCATATTAAACCTTTTTAAATTTGTATGATTAACTTCAACATGAGATGTATTTAAATTTTACAGTATTTTTTGTTGTGCTATATTCATCTTTGATTAACTTCAACATGAGATGTATTTAAATGAAACTAATAGAATATACATAAGTCAAGAGGCAGGAGATTAACTTCAACATGAGATGTATTTAAATACTATAAAAGCATTTTCCATCTGTAGTAATCTATAAATTAACTTCAACATGAGATGTATTTAAATTTGCTAAAAATGGAGTTTCTGCATAGAATGTGAATGATTAACTTCAACATGAGATGTATTTAAATAAGTGTAGTAAATGTCGTAATAAATTTTCTGCTTCGGATTAACTTCAACATGAGATGTATTTAAATATGGATATTTCTACGAAAATACTGATGATTTAACGCGATTAACTTCAACATGAGCTGTATTTAAATCGTAAAATATTCATGGCATGAATACTTTTTACAAAGATTAACTTCAAGATGAGATGTATTTAAATAATAAAGATGATCATATAACAGTTAAGTCTTACAGGATTAACATCAACATATAGAATTGATGGCATAAAAGAGGAAATACATGAAAAAGTAGACTTAACTTAATAACAAATAAGCCAATGGCACCTTTAATGCCATTGGCTTAACTTTTATTTATTCTTTATAATATGCTGTTTTATATCTTCAACATCCTTTTTTACATCTTCTATTAAGCTTAATTTATCTGTTATTTTTGATATTATCTCTTGATAGTTCTTTTCCCTTTCTTCTTGCTTTTCATCTCTTTTTTCTTGAGCTTTCAATATATAGAACAGTAGAAACATGCTGAGTACTGCCCATATACCTTGGGATAGAGCTATTTTCAATATTTCAGCTTCCATTTACTTTAATACCCCCCCTAAATTTAATTAGGATATTATTTAAACTTTTACTCATGTTCAAAATATCCCTTAATACTATATATGCAGCTCTATTTGTTTATGCAATTTGTATGAGGTCAATTTGTATTGAGCCTGACCCCATCCATTCCGAATTTATGGTAAAATTATAGGTAAGGAAGGGGAGTTCTTATGAAAAAATTATTAATTCCAGTAGATGTAGTTGCAGTTATACTATTTAGCTTTTTAAGTTTTTATCAAGTAAGAGTAGAAAAAGACTATGCTCAAGGGTTCTCCAATAATTTAGGTGAACTTGCTAATTATATAAATCCTGTTGAAAAAAAGAAGTTATATGAACTGTATGAAGAGATACATACAATTGAAAAACAGAAATTAGAAGATGGAATAAGTGATAGGAGTGAAAGAGAAGAGCATTTAAAATTACAGTTTAATAAAAGATTAGATAAACTAACAGAAAAATATATTAGGAGGCTTTTAAGCGAAAATGAGATAGAACTAATAGATGATAGTATGTACGAAATAAAAGCTGTTGAAGATGAAGAAAAAGAAGCGCTAAATAATCAATATAGCGAAAAGATTATAAACGATTTAAAAGATTATATAAGTAGTGATGATTATGAAAATATAATAGATTTAGTAGAAAGATTTAAAGCTGGGGAGGATTTTGACTTTGAATGTGACATAGGCAATATCTTTAACAAATATAACGAGTTAGATTCTCAAATGATTATAGGGCAAATTATACAGCCTAAAGAGATAAAGGGTGTATTTAAAGTGAATGAAGACCTTTCTATAAGTTATCAGCCAATCAAATTATTGACTCCAGAGAAGCCATCAGAGGAAGTTATAAAAGAAGCCAATGCTATATGGAGTAAGATTAAAGAAATACTTCCTGAAGATGAAATGAAGCACTTTGAAGAATTTACTATTTTTTCTGATGGTGAGTATGACACATTGGCTTATGTAGCAGTAATGGAAGATGATTTATTAAAATACAATTTAAGTATAGATTATAAAGATGTGAAAAATGAGGATAATGAATTTAGAGTAACAGTAATACATGAATTTGGACATGTACTCACTACTAATGGAGAAGAAGTAGAGTATACAGAAAGGGTGGATCCAAATTATTATTATGAAGAGGGGTATTTATTAGCTAAGGAAAACTCTTATTTAAATGAATTTTACAAAAGATACTGGGCTGATATTTATGAAAATTTAATTATGACTGATATGTCAGAAGAGCCAGAAGAAGCTAAAAGTTGTTTTTATATGAGACACTTAAATGATTTTGCAAACCAGTATTGTTCTACATCTCCAGCAGAAGATATTGCAGAATCCTTTGCTTTATTTGTATTAGAAGACAAGCCAAAGGGGAATACTCTTCCAGAGCAGAAAATAAGATTTTTTTATGAGTTTGATGAATTTGTGAAAGTTAGGAAAGATATAAGAGAAAAGCTAAAGCTTTAAAATATTTAAGGAAAAAGTTTTAAAGGTTTTGGTATTATGCTACAATTTATGTTGTTCATTGAATATAAAAGAGGCTCACCATAATTTTTCTATGGTGAGCCCTAAATATTTTATTAAATTTCTACGTTGAATATCCATCCTTCTGGTGCTTCTACATCACCAGCTTGAATTCCTAATAAAGTCTCATAAAGTTTTTTAGTCATTGGACCAACTTCTGTTTCACTGTAGAAAACGTGTTTATTTTCTTTATGTTGAATTGCACCGATTGGAGTAATTACAGCTGCAGTACCACAAGCTCCAGCTTCTGCAAATTCGTCTAATTTATCAATTAGTACATCTCTTTCTTCTACTTTCATACCTAAGTTATGTTCAGCTATATATAATAGAGATCTCTTAGTTATACTTGGTAGTATAGATGGAGATTTAGGTGTAATAAAGGCACCATCTTTAGTTATTCCAAAGAAGTTTGCAGCACCTACTTCTTCAATCTTTGTGTGGGTTGCTGGATCTAAATAGATACAATCAGCAAATCCTGCTTTAACAGCTTCTGCATGAGGTAATAAGCTTCCAGCATAGTTACCGCCAACTTTAGCAGCACCAGTTCCCATAGGAGCAGCTCTGTCAAAGTCAGAAGTTATGAAGTTAACTGGAGCCATTCCACCTTTGAAGTATGGACCAACTGGTGTAACAAAGATTCCAAATATATACTCACTAGCAGGACGAACACCTACATTGTCGCCTACTCCTATTACGTAAGGTCTAAGATATAGTGTTGCACCACTTCCATATGGTGGAATAAGTCTTTTATTTGCTTTAACAATTCTTCTGCAAGCATCTAAGAAAAATTCTACTGGTACTTCTGGCATTAAAACTCTTCTACAGCTTTCATTTAATCTTTTAGCATTTTGGTCAGGTCTAAATAAGCATACTTTTCCATCTTTATGAGTATATGCTTTTAACCCTTCAAAACATTGTTGTCCATAGTGCAAACATGTTGAACCTTGGCTAATTGTTATTTTATCATCCTCAACTAAGTTTCCTTCATCCCATTGTCCATCTTTATAATGAGAAATAAAATTAAAATCTGCTTTTAGGTAATTGAACCCTAATTCTTTCCAATTAAATTCTTTTTCCATTACCAAATCTCCCCCTATTAAAATTAACTTTTTATTTGTTGTTTTAAAATGTCTGGTTAACATAATCCTCTATTTTCTCCAATGAAATCGTATACTTTATTATGTTTAAAAAATTTAGAATTATGTGCCTATAATACTATACTAACACTTTTAATTATTTTATCAATAATTTTTCATTAATATATTCATACTATGTATATGCTAAATAATGAAAGGGGAAATAAAAATGAAAAAAAGATTAACAGTTGAAGGTATGACTTGTGGACAGTGTGTTAGTAATGTGAAAACAGCGCTACAAGGAGTTAATGGGGTTAATAATGTAGATGTACATCTAAAATCTCAAATTGTAGTTGTTGATGGAACAGACTCAGTTGAAGATAGACAAATGAAGTGTGCTATTGAAGATGCAGGTTATATAGTAGAAAAGATAGAACAGGCTTAATTTGAAAAAGTAATGAAATACCTTTTACCTTTAAAAAATGCTTTTGCTGAACTTTAGGCAAAAGCATTTTTTATTTAGCATATTCTTAATAAGTTAATATAAGGCATCTTAATTTGAAAGTTTTATTAGGATTTACATATTACTGTAACTTACCCCATAGATACATCAATTACTTTATCTACATAACCATCCAGCCCTGACTTTGCTAGTATAGTAAAAGACTGTGGTGAATTGCTTGAAATTTTAGCACTATAAGCTTCTGCACCATCTGAATCTAATTGTCTAGCTCTATTTATAGTTATTTTATTTTTATCCGCAACCCTATAATTCTCAAGAATACCTGCAACCCGATTTTCTAATTCTCCTGTTGGGCATTCAAGTATTTTTATTCTGTCAATTGCTCTGACTAGGTTTTCCATAGATTTTTTCCTCCGTTATTTTATTAAAAAGTCTATTGTAAATCGTAATTAGTATTTCCTATAATGCCTTGGTTTATAAATGAGCTTTAATAAAGGAAGTATGGTAGAATTATAGAATAATTTATCAGTAAATATTTTGAAAAGACATGGAGAGTTCTTATTGGCTAGGGGAGTTAAGTTATAACTAGAAGATGATCCTGGCACTTATATTTTAAAAATCCAATTGAAATCTGCAATTGTATTTAGCAAAACAACAAAATATATTATAGATTATGAGAATAACCATGTCAGATATAAGTACTATTATTATTGCATTTGTAATTGCAGGTGCACTCTTAGGAGTTGAATATTTTCTTGGTAAACAAAAGAACTTTTTATTAGGAGGGATTATACCTTTAATATCAGTGATTTTTGCAATATGTGTGTTTAAATTTACAAAACTAACACTTAGCTTTAGAAATTTATTTCCATTTCTCATAATGACTAATATGTTATTGGCAGAATGGGAATATGGACGTAAGAGATACAAAAAAGAAAAAGAAGCTGAACTAGATAAAATGAAAGCTCAAGATATAGATTAATTATATTAACCATGGGGTATAACTCTATGGTTATTTACATATTGTAGGAAAAAATATATAATTTAAATGATTATATAAATATAGTAAAGGAGTAAAATAATGTTAGATCAACGTGGTTTGAAATCTGTAAGAAATTTTTCAGTAAGTATGTTGCTAATAAGTATAGTAATTAATACACTACTTGTACTTCGATACTTTGGATATGATGTTAATATAATTCAGGATTTAGGATATGAAATTAGTATAATTCAAAAAATAAATATAAAAAATTATGTTCACTTTTTCTTTTTTATTTTTGTGGCTACTGCAATTGGAAGCGCATTAAATAGGGCTGAAGATATATCCCAAGAGGCTAAGGATGAGATTAGGCTTAAAATGAGATTAATGCAATTAGGCACTGCTTTTTTCATTTTATATATTCTTTTCTCAGCATTAGTAATAAAGGAACTATATTTTATTATAGCTGGATTTATAATGTTGGGTATTTATGTAAATGTAATATTCATTACAGAGAAAATCATAGTGTTAGGGCTTAATGACTATCAAATGAAGTGGTGTGCAGCAGTAAATGGTACAAGCTATGACGTAGAAGGAAGTAGTATACTTTGGAGATTTAAACTTTGGTTTATGCCTATTGAAAAAGTTCCATTTAATAAAAGAAGCATTGGATTATATAACATTATTCTTATGTTAATATTTGGATATTTTATATTAGAAAGTAAGAAACATGATATATTCAAGATTGTATTTTTAATAATTGCAATTATAGAGTTTTTTTCTCTTATAGAGTATATTTTAGGACTATATACATCTTTAACAGGTATATGCACTGGGATAACAGAAGCATCTGAAAGTGAAGATAGAAGGGAGTATTGGACTGTATATGTTACTGACTTTAAAAATAAAAGAGAAATTACCTATAGAACTTATTGTTATCCTTATGTTTATCGAGGTGAAGAGGTTAAAGTTGTTCATGGGATGTTTTCTAAACGAGTAATCCTTGTTAATGGTCGAACTATTAAATAAAATTAAGGGCTTTTGTAAGATATATAACTAATCTTATATAAAATGTTGAGCATGTACTTTAATAATATAAGTGCAGGCTCAATATTTTTTAGATTAATTTATCTTGCGAAAGCCCTTGTGTTTTTTAGAATAGTTTTTTAAAGCAGCTTTTACAGATCAAAGTTTTTCCTTTATTACAGGACATGATGTTATCTTTTGAGACTTCCTTTAGGCAAAGTTCACAGATTTGTCTAGAGCTTTTACTGGAAGAGAGGTTGATATCTTCATGAGAAAGCTCTTTGCATAAACCTGAGGCATTATAGCCATCTATGGTTTTATTTTTTTTGTTGCTAGGAGGTTCATAATTTATCATAGGTCTCTTTTCTTCTAGTTTAACTATTTTATAATCCATGGCATAGGAGCTTTCTCCAAAGAGTTCAAGTTCAAACCGTGGATTTTCTTTATCATAAAATTCTTCTATAATAAGTCTTCTTACTTGGGCATCATTTATGATGAGACCACTTTTTTCAACACCATCCAAAATGCTTTTAGTTATGTTGTTTGTGTCTGGATGACGTTTTTCACTTTTATAATAAACCTTAAGGACAGCTATAAGGGCTTCTGTTAAGGTTATACTTGGGTTTTGAACCCTACATTCGTAGGCTATTTCCTCTTCGTATAGTGCATATCTATCATGATATTTTCCGGAGTTATATGGTAAAATAGCTCTATTGCTGCTATTAAAAAGTTTAAAGTTAGATTTAGAAATTGGTGATCCCTTTACCACAACTTTAGCATAGTTAACATCTTTCATCTTAATTCCTCTTTCTATGATTGTGTGATTAATTGTAGATTTAAAATAACTTCATTAAATAAGTATTATTATACCATAAGAACTGATGTTTGAGTGAAACAAAAATATTTTAGTTAGAGGTTAGATTATTTTATATAATTTTAAAATAGTATTCCTGCAGTGCCTGAGAGTATTATTGCTACCATAGGGTTTAGTTTAAACTTTCTAAGTAGAAAGAGACAGATTGCAAAAATAATTACAGATTTTATTTGAAGACTCATTTTTACTAAATTCCATGTTGAGGTTCCTAGGAAAGAAAGCATTAATATAGTACCAGCAGAAGAAGCGATAAGTCCTATGGAAGCTGAACGAAGTCCTTTTAAAATATTTGAAATATTTTTAGACTTATCATGACTCTGAAAAAATTTATATAAAAAGAGAGAGATGAAAAAGCCAGAGATAACACATCCTAAGGTAGCTACAATGGCACCGGAAATTCCGTTAATTTGAATTCCTACGAAGGTGGAAGTATTAACGGCTAATGGACCAGGAGTCATTTGAGATATGGTAATAATATCTGTGAATTCTTGCATAGTAAGCCAGTTATATTTCTCTACTACTTGCTCTTGTATTAAAGGAATAGTTGCATATCCACCGCCTATACTAAAGAAGCCTATTTGTAAAAAGCTAAGAAAAAGTTTAAAAATAGAGTTATACATAAACCTTCCTCCTAAAATTTATTTTTAAAAATGAGACAAAGGATAACGCAACTTAATAGAATAACCATAACGTTTATATTAAAAATAAAACTAGCTATGAAAACTACAGGAATCATTAAAGAAAGTAAAGCATTTTTTTCTTTTGTAACAGTCTGAATCATGGTTACTACTAAATCTACAATCAAAGCGGCAACTCCTGCTTCCATTCCCTTTAAGATAGATGAAATAGTGGCATTATCACGGAAAAAGCCATAGCAGGTAGAAATTAAAGATAGTATTATAAGTGGAGGAAGCACAGCAGAAATACAGCTAATAACAGCACCTAAAAAGCCAGCTATGCGATATCCTGATAATACTGATAGATTTACAGCTATGGCTCCAGGAGAAGACTGAGCTATTGCTGCCATATCTAGTAACTCTTCCTCACCAAAGTATTGTTTTTTCTCGACAAAGTATTTACGAATCATAAGAATTACTACATAACCTCCTCCAAAGGTGAATGCACTAATGAAGAAGTTAACTCCAAAAAGCCAAAGGCAAGTTTTATATTTTGAATTCTTATTTAAATAATTCATGGAATCCCCCTTTCTCTAACTTACACAATTATATTACTTGTACATAGATAAATAAAATGATAAAATTTTATGAAATACATTACTAAAAAGTAATGTAAAGGGGTGAGATTTATAATGAATTTGAGGCAGATGTATATTTTCAAAGAGGTATGTGAAGAGTTAAGCTTTACTAAGACAGCAAAAAAGTTATATATGACACAACCAGCTGTTTCTCATGTTATAAATGATTTAGAAGAGGAGATAGGTGGAAAACTTTTTGAACGAATCGGGAGGAAAATCTATCTTACAGGAACTGGTGAAATACTACTACATAAGGTGATACGGATAATTGAACTTCATGAGGATTTAGAGAATGGTTTTAAAGACCAAGAGGAATTAGTAACTATTCGAATTGGCTCTAGCATTACTATCGCTAATTTCTGGCTCCAGAAATGGATTAAAGAGTGGAGGCAAAAATATGAAAGAACCCCATTAAAGATTCAAGTGGATAGTGCTGCTAATATTGAAGAAAAACTATTAAACAATGAAATAGATATTGCACTAATGGAGGGAGCTATTCATAATAAACAATTGATTAGCCATGAGGTTTCTTCTTATGAAATGTCAGTTATATGTTCCTCTAATCATGACTTTGCTAAAAGTGGAAGGTCAGAAATCACGGTAGAAGAGTTTGTCACGCAACCATTACTACTCAGAGAAAAGGGGTCTGCCATAAGAGATACCCTTGATAGTGCTTTATTACTTAAGCGTATTTATGTAGATCCTATGATGACAAGTGTAAATTCACAAGCTCTTATTCAGGCTGTAAAGTGTGATTTTGGAATAAGTGTTCTTCCAGATTTACTTGTTACTCAACAAGTTAAAGAAGGAGACATAGTAAAGCTAGCTATTAAAGATATGAGGCTTTTAAATTATAACTCTATTTGTTATCATCACGATAAGTATTTGTCCAAACCGTTGCAGTGGTTCATTGATTGTTGTATAAGAATTAAGTAAAAGATGTGTAATTAAAACTTAAAAAATGATAAAATGTATAAAGTAATCACATTTGTTGATATAATTGTTTAAATGTGTGGATATATTATTTTAACATGTGGATAAACAGAGTTCTTAGCTTCTTTGAAGCTTTAGAAATCGTTATCCAGGGACGTAACAGCTCTTAACTCCCACTTTTAAAGAAGATGGGCGTATTAGAGCTGGTAGTCATCGGATAAAAATGAAATGATAAGTTTAAGTTAGTACCTTAGGGGCAAACTTTTAATATAAACTTTCATAGTGTGTAAATTATTTAAAAGTAGGTGAAAAATATGAAAGAAGTAAATGAAGTAAAAGAAAATTTTAAAATACTTGCTATAGAGTCAAGTTGCGATGAAACAGCAGCTTCAGTAGTAGTAAATGGAAGAGAAGTTTTATCTAATGTTATAGCTTCTCAAATTGATATACATAAAAAATTTGGTGGAGTTGTACCAGAGGTAGCTTCAAGAATGCACATAGAAGCCATTAGTGCTGTGGTAGAAGAGGCACTTAGAGAAGCAAATTTAACTTTTCAAGATATAGATGCAGTGGGCGTTACCTATGGGCCAGGTCTTGTGGGAGCTTTACTTGTGGGGCTTCAATATGCTAAGGCTTTGGCATATGGATTAAATATTCCGCTTATAGGTGTAAATCATATTGAAGGGCATATAAGTGCAAACTTTATTGAACATAAGGATCTAAAACCACCTTTTGTTACTTTAGTAGTATCAGGAGGACATACTTTTATTGTTCATATGAAGGATTATGGTAGTTTTGAGGTTTTAGGAGAAACTAGGGATGATGCAGCTGGAGAAGCCTATGATAAGGTAGCTAGAGCTATTGGACTTGGATATCCTGGTGGACCTAAAATTGATAAGATTGCTAAAGAGGGAAATGAAAATGCCATTAAGTTTCCAAGGGCAAATTTCCATGATAAGACACTAGATTTCTCCTTTAGTGGAGTTAAATCAGCAGTACTTAACTACTTAAACTCTCTTCAAATGAAGGGTGAAAGCTACAACCAAGCTGATGTAGCTGCTTCCTTCCAAAAGGCTGTAGTAGATGTATTAGTTGATAATGCTATGAAGGCTTGCAAAGAGAAGCAAGTAGATAAGATAGCTATATCTGGAGGGGTTGCATCTAACTCTTATCTTAGAGCAAAGCTCATGGAAAGAGGAGAAAAGGAAGGGATAAAAGTTTTATTCCCAGCACCAATTTTATGTACAGATAATGCTGCTATGATCGGAAGTGCTGCTTATTATGAGTATAAAGCTGGTAGAATTGCAGATTTAACCTTAAATGCAGTACCAAACTTAAAATTAGGGCAAAGATAGATTAAAGAGTTTTTATAAAATCTTAGTTAGAAAGTGTTTATCCTATAAGGATAAATACTTTTTTTATTTATAAAAGTTTTATTATAAATGATATTATTACAATTTTTAGCAGAGTATAGTAAAGAGATTAGTTCTATTTCCTATACTACTAATAATTAGCTATTTATTATCCACTAACACCTAACAGACATATTAATGTTTTAAATCATAGTTTTATTTTACAATTTATAAGTTTAACTAGTAAACACTTAGCTAGAATACTAGTATTTTAAAGGGTTTTTACAAGGTAATTTAAAAAAGTAAAAAGTTTTTTCAAATAAGTGTTGACAAATTGTTTAATAATAATTATTATTAATTACATAGAGAGATGATAATATATATCAAATGAAAATAAATATCAAGGAGGCGTTTAAAATGTCATTAATAAATAAAAAAGTTTCAGATTTCAAAGTTCAAGCTTATCATAATGGGGAGTTTAAGGAAGTAACACTAGATTCAGTTAAAGGACACTGGTCAGTATTTGTATTCTATCCAGCAGACTTTACTTTTGTATGCCCAACAGAATTAGGAGAATTAGCTGATAACTATGCTAAATTCCAAGAAATTGGTTGCGAAGTTTACTCAGTATCTGAAGACACTCACTTTGTTCATAAAGCATGGGCAGATGCTTCAGAAACAATTGCTAAAATCAAATATCCAATGTTAGGAGATCCAACAGGTAAATTAGCTAGAGATTTCGAAGTTTTAATAGAAGAAGAAGGTTTAGCTTTAAGAGGTTCTTTCGTAGTTAATCCAGAAGGAGAAGTTAAAGCTTATGAAGTTCATGATTTAGGAATTGGAAGAAGTGCAGAAGAATTATTAAGAAAAGTTCAAGCTGCTCAATTTGTTGCAGAGCATGGAGATCAAGTTTGCCCAGCAAAATGGCAACCAGGTGAAGCAACATTAGTACCAAGCCTAGATTTAGTTGGTAAGCTATAATATTAATATTTAAATGTAATGGTGAATTAATAGGTTTATTAATTCACCATTACTTTAAAGTATTATTAAAGTTTTATTTAGATAAAACACAGATAAGATTTTAATAATCCTTTAAAAATATAATGTTTCAAATAATGTTTAAAAAGTAATGATGCTAAAAGGTAGCATTTTGAAAATAATAGGAGGATGAATGTGGATAAAATATATGATTTATTAGTAATAGGTGCAGGTCCAGCAGGACTTTCGACTGGTATATATGCAGGGAGAGCTAAATTAAATACATTAATTATAGAAAAAGCTGAATTTGGTGGTCAGGTAAATAAAACTTATGACATTTCTAACTATCCAGGAGCTAGAAATAGTAATGGGCCAAAGCTTATGGAAGAAATGAGACATCAAGCTGAAGATTTTGGTGTAAATTTTATGTCCGCTGAAGTATTAAGTGTTAGTTTAGATGGAGATACAAAGATTATTGAAACTGATAGAGGAGAAATAAAGGGAAGAGCTGTGGTGGTTGCAACTGGAGCTTCTCCAAGAAAGTTAGGTTTTATAGGTGAAGAAGAATTTACAGGTAGGGGTGTAGCCTACTGTTCAACTTGTGATGGACAATTCTTTGAAGGATTAGAGGTTTTTGTAATTGGAGCTGGATTTGCAGCAGCAGAGGAAGCAATATTTTTAACTAAGTTTGCTACTAAAGTTACGGTAATAGCTAGAGAGCCTGAATTTACTTGTGCAAAATCTATAGCAGATAAGGTTTTGGCACATCCTAAGATAGAAGTTAAATTTAATACAGAAATATTAGAAGCTAAGGGCGACAAGATGGTAAACTATGCTAAGTTTATCAATAATAAAACTGGTGAAGGCTTTGAATATAATGCTAAAGAGGAAGATGGTGCTTTTGGTATATTTGTATTTGTAGGTTATTCGCCACAAAGTGTTTTACTTAAAGGAATTTTAGACTTAGACAAGTTTGGCTATATAAATACTAATGAAAATATGGAAACTAATATAAAGGGTGTTTATGTGGCAGGAGACCTTAGACCAAAACAATTGAGACAAATAGTAACTGCTGTAGCAGATGGAGCTATTGCTGCAACTTCAGCAGAAAGATATATCATTGAATTAAAGGATAGGCTAGGAATAAAAGAGGAATATGAGCCTAAAAAAGTAGAGAAGAAAGCAAGTATTAAGACTAGTTTAGAGGAAGTTTCAAGAAAGAGTAAGCTTTTAAATGATGATTTAAGACTTCAATTAAAGGGCGTATTAGATAGATTAGAGGATGAAGTTACCCTTGTATCCATAGTTGACGAAGATAACAGTAAGTCCTTAGAGCTAAGAGATTTAGTATTAGATATCTCAGCCTTAGGAGAAAAGGTTTCTGCTGAAATTTATGTTAAAGGTGAAAATCTAGATATTGAAAGCAAAATAAATTCCGATAAATATCCTGTAGTTGCACTACTAGACAAAGATAAAAACTATAGTGGAGTTAAGTTCCATGGGGTGCCAGGTGGACATGAGTTAAATTCATTTTTGTTAGCTATATATAACCTTGGTGGACCAGGACAACAAATTTCAGAAGAGACATTAAAAAATATTAAGAATATCGATAAGGAAATTAACATTAAAGTATGTGTATCACTAGCTTGCCATCTATGCCCGGATGTAGTGGTATCATCTCAAAGAATTGCCATAGAAAATTCAAAGGTAGAAGCTGAAATGATAGATATTGCTAGCTTTAAAGATATAAAAGATAAATTTAATGTTATGAGTGTTCCAGCTATAATTGTAAATGATGATGACATTTATTTTGGCGCTAAAAAAATTGATGAGATAATAAAGCTTATAAATAAGTAACTAAGTAAAAAATATTTATTAAGAAAAAGTGCAATCTGAATGTCCCAGGTTCAATAAGGATGTTTTAAGTTCTTGAGATTTGCCGTAGGATTTTTAAGTCCTACGGCTTTTCTCTTGTCTTAAAATCTGCCCACAAAATTGAAATATACTTATGGTAACAGGTTCGGCGAGGTTTGTTAAGCTGGAGCGTGAACTACTTTCCACACTCCTGCATTTTTTGTTTTATACCTCAGTTTGTATATTTATGTCAAAAGAAATATAATAAAATTATGGAGGTATTATGCATGGATTATATAACGACAAAAGAAGCAGCAAAAAATTGGGGAATCACAGACAGAATGGTAGTGTACCATTGCGCTGCTGGACGGATTAAGGGAGCTAAAAAACTGGGAAATACATGGCTTGTTCCGGTTGACGCTGAAAAACTAGCTGACGGACGATATAGAAGCAGTAAAGTAAAGGATGGTGAAAATAAATGCAACGGATATTTTTAGTTGAGGATGATTTGAGTTTAATAAGTGGACTGTCTTTTGCTATCAAAAAGCAAGGATATGAGATAGATATTGCCCGTACAAGCCTTGAAGCAGATACCTTATGGGCGGACGGGAAATATGAGTTGATAATTTTAGATGTATCGCTTCCCGACGGTTCCGGTTTTGATATATGCAGAAAAATACGCCAAACATCACAAGTACCCATTATGTTCCTTACTGCTGCTGATGAGGAAACAGACATCATAATGGGGCTTGATATTGGTGGCGACGACTATATTACAAAGCCCTTTAAGTTGGCTGTGTTTATGTCGAGGATAAACGCCTTGCTCCGCAGAAGTAATAATTTCAGTCAGGCAGATACAGAACTGAATTCTAATGATATAAAGGTACAACTGCTAAAAGGAGAAGCATATAAAAATGGGAAACAGCTTGACTTAACGGCAAATGAATATAAATTGCTGTGCTTGTTTATGGAAAATCCCGATATTGTACTTTCGCCAGAACAGATTTTAAGCAGATTATGGGATTGTAATGAAGACTATATAGATAATAATAGCCTTACTGTATATATACGCAGGCTACGCAAAAAAATTGAAGATGAGCCAGGTAACCCAAAAATGATAATAACCGTCCGCCGTATGGGTTATAAATGGAATACTTCTAATTGAGGTGTATAATGAAAATACTGTCAAACAGAAAAATAAAGACCCTATTTTATAGGATATTGATGTGTATACTGATATTTACCTTACTGTCTGCGTCTTTCATGAGCCTTAAATTTGAAAATGCGGCATTTTATATATTGATATGTTCTCTATGTATGGGAATTGGAATATTGATAGCCTGTTACAGATATTTCAAGGAACAGAACGAAATCATGGAAAATGCCGTGACACAAATTACAGAATATATTTCCGGCAATCGTACAGCGCGTATTGAATGCGATGATGAGGGCGAGTTATACAGACTATTTCATGAAGTAAATTCTCTAGTTTCCATTTTGAACGCCCACGCTGAAAATGAAGGGAAAGCGAAACAGTTTTTGAAAAATACAATATCCGATATTTCACATCAACTAAAAACACCTCTTGCAGCCTTGAATATTTATAACGGGCTATTACAAGGCGAAGCAGAAGAACTACCTACGATTAAAGAATTTGCCACGTTATCAGAACAGGAACTCGACCGGATTGAAACGCTGGTACAAAATCTGTTGAAAATTACAAAGCTGGACGCGGGTTCCATTGTGATTGAAAAGGCTCCTGAAAATGTGGCAGATATGATGAATGACATTGAATTACATTTTGCATACCGGGCTAAACAGGAACAAAAAGAAATTGTCTTATCTGGTGCCGAGAACATCTCTCTTCTTTGTGATCGCGATTGGGTCATCGAGGCCATAGACAATATCGTAAAAAATGCTCTTGACCATACTCAAAGAGGGGATTTAATTCATATTGAATGGAAACAGTTTATGACTGTTGTTCAGATTATAGTGAAAGATAATGGGAGTGGAATCTACCAAGAGGATTTGCCCCATATTTTTAAGAGGTTTTATCGTAGCCGCTTTTCAAAGGATATTCAGGGTATCGGACTTGGTTTGCCACTTGCGAAAGCAATTATTGAAGCACACAACGGCACGGTTGAGGTTGACAGTGAATTGGGAGTTGGTACTACTTTTGTTATAAATTTTTTGATTCCTACAAAATTGTAGTCTTACGGTCATCTTGCTGTAGGGTATAGATGATATACTTCCAATATGATTCAAATACAGAAAGAGGTGCTTATACTATGAATTTATTAGAAGTTAAATCAATTTCTAAAACTTACGGCAGTGGTGAAACAGCCGTTCACGCATTAAAAAACGCCAGCTTCTCAGTTCCGAAGGGCGAATTTGTGGCAATAGTCGGAGAATCGGGTTCTGGTAAGAGTACGCTTCTCAATATGCTAGGTGCGCTTGACACCCCAACCTCTGGCGAAGTGCTGATTGACGGCAAGGATATTTTGGCCATGAAAGACAGTGCGCTTACGATTTTCCGCCGCAGAAATATCGGGTTTATTTTTCAGGCTTTCAACTTAATTCCTGAACTGACAGTCGAGCAGAATATAATTTTTCCTATATTGCTGGACTATCAGAAGCCCAATAAAAAGTATCTGGAAGAACTACTGACGGTACTAAATTTGAAGGAACGCCGTCATCACCTACCCAGTCAATTATCAGGCGGCCAGCAACAGAGAGTAGCAATCGGACGCGCACTGATTACAAGACCGTCTCTGATTCTTGCGGACGAGCCGACGGGTAATCTGGATTCCCAGAACAGCAGCGAAGTAATCGCTCTACTGAAAGAAACCTCAAAGAAGTATGAGCAGACGATTATTATGATTACGCATAACCGCAGTATAGCGCAGACCGCAGACCGTGTATTGCAGGTGTCAGACGGTGTCCTGACCGATTTTGGGAGGTGCCGTCAATGAAGAGCTACCTTAGTCTTATTCCAATTTCTGCAAAAGTACACAGGCGGCAGAACTGTATGACGCTCCTATGTATCATTTTTGCTGTATTTTTAGTAACGGTTGTTTTCAGTATGGCAGATATGGGTGTCAGAATGGAGAAAACAACTTTACTTAACAAACATGGAAACTGGCACATACAGCTTAAAAATATATCCGAAAGTGTTACGGAACAAATTGGTTCGCGCACCGACATTGCCGCCATGTCGTGGTACGATGTAATAAATTACAATCGAGAAGATGATTATTATATAGGCGATAGAAAAGCGGTTTTATACGGTGTTGATGAAATGTACATCACTGATATACGGAACTGCTTGGCAGAGGGTTCTTATCCGCAGAGTGATACAGAAATCATGCTTAGTCCAAATGCCAAAACTGTTCTCGGTATCAATATAGGCGACAGTGTTACAATAAATACCCCTTCTGGAAGCATGAATTATACTGTATCCGGCTTTGGTGAAGACGACGTAGGTTCCAATTCGCGGTATGATACAATTAGTACATATATGAACCAAACAGCATTTTATAAAATTTGTGCCATGAATGATAGAGAGCTTGCCCCTGTATATTATGTTCAGTTTCATGAGAATACAGAAATAAGCAAACAGATTGCAGGTATAAAGGAACAATACGGGTTGACAGACGAAAATATAGATGAAAACGCAGCCACTTTAGGATCATCGGGCTTTAGCGGAAATACAACTGTGCAGGCATTATATTCTGCCGCGGTAGTACTGTTTGTACTGATACTGATTGCAGGGGTACTGATGATTTCAAGCAGCATAAACAGTAATGTCGCCCAAAGGACAAAATTTTTCGGAATGATGCGCTGTATTGGAATGAGCAGACAGCAGATTATCCGTTTCGTAAGGTTGGAAGCTCTTAACTGGTGCAAAACTGCGGTTCCGGTAGGTGTCATACTCGGAATTGTAATCACATGGGGATTATGTGCTGCAATACGGTTCCTTGTCGGCGGGGAGTTCTCTGATATGCCTCTTTTTGAAGTTAGCCCAATCGGTATTATCAGCGGAGTAATTGTGGGGATTGTTACGGTACTGATTTCCGCCAGGTCTCCAGCGAAACGGGCCGCTAAAGTATCACCTGTGACAGCAGTATCGGGTAATTCAGAAAGCACAAAAAATATGCACCATGGGGTAAATACACGTTTTTCAAAAATTGAAACTGCTCTCGGCATTCATCATGCAGTATCAGCAAAGAAAAACCTATTACTTATGACAAGCTCATTTGCACTCAGCATTATCCTTTTTTTGAGTTTTTCAGTTTTGATAGATTTGGTTGGTTACCTTATGCCCCAGCCATCGAATGCTTTCGACATTAGTATTTCAAGCAATGACAGTTCAAATTCGATAGACAGTGAGCTGCTTGATAAGATTAGCAGCATGGAAGGTGTAAAATGTGTTTTCGGTCGTAGGAATTGTTTTGATATTCCGGCAGAAGTAAATAAAGATAATCAACTGTCGAATACGATTGATATTATTTCCTATGATGAATATGATTTAGACTGTCTTACAAAGGATAAGGAACTTAGAAAAGGTAGCAATATTTCAAAAGTATATGGGGACAGTAATTATGTACTTACAACATGGGACAAAGATAGTCCGTTAGAGATAGGTGATAAAATACGGGTTGACAATGAAGAACTTGAAATTGCAGGTATGCTGAAATTTGACCCTTTCAGCAGTGACGGCAGCATGAATGGAAAAATAACGCTTATTACTTCTAGAGAAACATTTACGCGCATAACGGGTGTAACCGATTATTCACTTATTATGATACAGACGACAAGAGACGCGACGGACGAGAATGTTGAAGCAATCCGTAATGCAGTAGGTGAAGAGTACACGTTTAGTGACCAGCGCGACTATCAGACTACCAGCACATATATTGCATTCATGTTGTTTGTATATGGATTTTTGGCAATTATTACTTTGGTTACTGTATTGAATATTGTGAACAGCATTTCTATGAGTGTGTCCGCAAAAATAAAACAATACGGAGCAATGCGTGCGGTTGGTATGGATGAACGTCAGATAACAAAAATGATAGCCGCTGAAGCGTTTACCTATGCTTTGTCCGGTTGTGTTGTCGGTTGTGCAGTTGGTCTGTTGATTAGTAAACTGTTATATGACAATATTATTACCACTCATTGGAACTACGCTACTTGGAGCTTACCTGTTATACCAATAATGATTATACTTCTGTTTGTTTTTGTTGCAGCTATCACTGCGGTTTATGCTCCGTCAAAACGGATTCGGAATATATCTGTAACGGAAACGATAAATGAATTGTAATAGAATTATTTATGAAATTGATAAAGAAGATTAAACCAAATCGAATACTCTAAAACCTGTTGTACGACGGCAAAAGAAAAAAAGCCGTCGTACAGCAGACATATTTTCACGCGCTTATGAAGCGGCGGCTTTGATTTTCAGAGCCACTGTTTCTTTGCATTTACACAAATCTATGACGACTTGCAGAGACACGGCGGTATCAAGGAGGTATCGCCGTTTCCATTTTTATTTACAGCAATCCCCCTAATATTCAATAATCTTGTAAACTAGTTCTTATTCCTACAATTCGAATAGGGTCTTTTTTTCTATTCTATACTTCATACCTTCACCTCCCATAATTGATATTGAAAAACTGATTCTTGGATATGCTTCTAATAGAGTTCCTTCTGTCCTAGCAAGAGTTGGTGCCACCCCATGAACACTTTGAAATGCACGATTAAAAGCAGTTGGTGAGGTATAACCATACTTCAGAGCTATGTCCATAATTTTAATTTCTTTGGTTTGTATTTCAAATGTAGCAATTGTCATACGTCTACGTCTTATATATTCAGATAGTGGAATACCTGCAATATAGGTAAACATGCGTTGGAAAGAGTAAGTAGAACAACCTGCTATCTTTGCTATTTCATCATAAGAAATAGTTTCATCCAAATTATTTTCTATATAATCTATAGATTGACTTAGTTTCTTTAACCACTCCATATCATCGCCTACTAAATGAAGTTTAATATGATAAAAAAATATCCTTTCTTTTATTGCACGATTTTGTAAGTTAATTTTTTATAAAAAATATTAAGAGCTTTAGAAAACCTATCATATATTGTGTATAATTGAGGAGTAGAAGATTGGAATAGATACAAGAAGGATAGAGAGGCTAATATTTTATTTACTAAGATTGTTTAGACAAAGAAATTAGAAAGGTTGGATTAATTATGATAAGACCAGTTGTAAAGGATATAGTATTCTTAGGACAGAAATCAGAACCTGCGACTAAAGATGATGTAGCTGTTATTGATGATTTAGTAGATACATTAAGAGCAAATTTAGAGTATTGTGTTGGCATGGCTGCTAATATGATAGGAGTCAAAAAACGTATATTGGTATTTAGTATAGGTGATATTATAGTTCCTATGGTGAATCCAGTTATATTAAAGAAAGAGGAGAGTTATGAGTCAGAAGAAAGCTGTTTATCTTTAACTGGCTTTAGAAAAACAATAAGGTATAAAACAATTGAGGTAGAATATTTTGATAGAGACTTTAAGAAGCATAAACAAACATTTATTGGATTTATTGCACAGATTATTCAGCATGAAGTGGATCATTTTGAAGGTATAATAATATAAGATATAAAATTGCTTATGATGAGATTATTAATTTAAAAAATGCATTAAATGCATCTAATGAATGGCTAGAAGGAAAAATGAAATTAACAGAGGCAAAGAAAGTTATTAAGGAAGCTCAAATAGCTGCAAGAGAAGTAGAAGGGAATCCAGCTGCACAAGCTGCAGCTAGGGCAATTGGAGCAACAACGGCAACGATTAATACTATAACGAGTTCTTTAGGACTTGCATTTTACGGTGCTGCAGCCATAGCATATTCATCTATTGGTGTTAATGAGAAGGTTGAAGTTTATGATGAGATTGCAGCAAGAGAGTGCAGGAATATGGAGGAGGCTTTACGTAAAGTTGCTATAATAGATGAGCCTAATCCAGCAAAAATAAATTGGAATTGTTAAATATAGAAATTTATTTAAGAATACGCAGCATTGAATCTGCGTATTTTTCAATGCATATAAATGTACATTCGCTAACAAAAGTCGTCAGCGAAAAAATTAAATTTATAAATTTAGAGTTAGTCGTGGTGAACCGTATCACAAGTAAGGGATACTTTTAGCTTTAGGTATTGATATAGCTTGCCTAGGGCTATTTTTTATAGAAAAATACCGTAGCATAAGTAATAATATATTTATAAAATATATTATAATAAATCGCTATATTTAAGATAAGAGTGGAGAGTAGATAGATTTGTGTATTTGAAGGATTAGAATAACAAGAAAAGTTATTGGCATATATATAAATTTATTATATTCCTTTTCATTGTATTACTATAAGTTCGACAGAAATTAGTATGATAGCCCAAATTAACGTTCTTTTAAATAAGTATCTTATAAAACCTTGAGTTCTTATTGCAGCACGTTTTTGTAAGAAATCTGAGTTATCCATAATATGAACAGAGATAAGAATTTACCACTTAAAGAAATTACTTTTTATATACTATTTATCTTCAAGACTAAACAGGATTTTAAAATGACTCCAAAAGTACATTTTTAAGTTAGCAGTTACAATTAGCTAAATTATAAGATATAATAAACTTAAAATATTAACATAACGGTATAGTATATATCTAGAGTTATGTTAATTATAAGAAAAATAATCTGGAGGCAAGATAATGGATAAAAAGGATTTTTCTAATTTAGAAGATCAAATTATGTCTACAGTTAGCAATGCACTTAAAGCAATAGATTTTGCTAATTTGAAAAGGGATATTAACGATAAAACTGAGAATACCTTAAATCAATTTAAATCAAAGTTTAATGGATATAGTGAAAAACATATGAGTTTAAATAAAAAAGCTAAGAATGATGTATCAACATATATTAGTAAAAGACCAGCTGGAAGTATATCAGGAATACTTTATATATTATTCGGCGTGAGTGGAAGTTTAATTTATGTTTTTTCAATGTTGATATTTCTAATATTTAAGATATTCTTTAGTGGTGTTATTATAAGTAGCCATATTATTTTTGGAGTTTTATTTTTATTCTTTGCAGCAAGTTTAGGTTTATTATTAAGAGGAATAAATTTAAGAAAAAGAGTAAAGCGTTTTAAGAAGTATGTAAGATTTATTGATGACAATAGTTATTTCTTAATTAAGGACTTGGCAAAATTTGCCAAAGAGAAAGAGAGTTTTGTTGTTAAAGACCTAAGTAAAATGATTGATTTAGGTATGTTTTTAGAAGGGCATGTAGATGAAGAAAAAACTTATTTTATGTTAAATGATGAAGTCTATGGTGACTATTTAAATTTAAAAAAGCAACAAATGGCTAAAGAAAGCAATAATGAAAAATTAAATGAAGAAATATATAATTCGGAAAAAGAAGAAATAGAATCTACAATTGAAATAGGAAGAAATTATATTGAACAAATAAAAAATGTAAGAAATGAGCTTTATAAAGAAGAAATAGCTATAAAGTTAGATAAATTAGGAAACATTGCAAATCAAATCCTTTGTCATGTTGAAAAAAATCCTAAAAAGATACAAGAAGTTAATAAATTTATAAATCATTATCTTCCTATTACTATAAAATTAATTAATTCATATAAAGAGATAAATAATCAATTAGTTCAAGGCGACAATATAGAAAATGCTAAAAGTGAAATTGAAAAGAGTATTGATCTTATTAATAACGCTTTTGAAAATTTATTAGATGATTTATTTGAAGATGTTGTTTTAGATATTTCTACAGATATTTCTGTTCTTAAAACATTATTTAAACAAGAGGGATTAGCAGAAGACGATTTTAAAAAGTAAGTTTTAAATAAGAGGGAGGCATTAAAAATGAGTGATGAATTCAAAGAAGAGTTTATTGATATAAAACCAGAATTAACTTTTCAACCATTCCAAGATGAAGTTCTTGATGTAAAAGTAAAAGAAGAAAAAATAGAAGAAGAAATAATTGATGAAATCCAACTTACAGAAGAAGAAAAAAAAATGGTTGATCAATTTGTAGATAAAATAGAGATAAATAATTCAAATTCTATTTTACAATATGGGGTAGGTGCTCAAAAGAAAATTTCTGATTTTTCACAGTCAGCATTGAATAATGTAAAAACTAAAGATTTAGGTGAAATTGGGGAAATACTATCTGGTGTAGTTCATGAATTAAAGAACTTTGAAGAATCCGAAGAGAAAAAAGGAATTTTAGGTTTCTTTAAAAAAGGTAAGGATAAGATTTCCCAAATGAAAATAAAATATGAAAATGTAGATAACAATATTGGTAAAATGTGTAATGTTCTTGAATCGCATCAAATACAGCTTTTAAAAGATATTGCTATGCTAGATAAGATGTATGAAATAAATAAAGTATATTTTAAAGAGCTTTCTATGTATATCTTAGCTGGAAAAAAGAAACTTCAAAAACTAGAAAAGGAAGAACTTCCTAAATTGCAAGAGAAAGCAAGAAATAGTGGGAACCCTCAGGATGCTCAAGAATTAAATGATTTTGTGGCTCTTTGCAATCGCTTTGAAAAGAAAATTCATGATTTAGAATTAACTAAAATGATTTCTTTACAAATGGCTCCTCAAATTCGTTTAATTCAAAATAATGATTCATTAATGTCTGAAAAAATACAATCTACAATTATAAATACTATTCCACTTTGGAAAAATCAAATGGTTTTAGCACTTGGAGTTGCTCACGCTGCTAATGCTGCAAGAGTTCAAAGAGAAGTAACAGATATGACAAATGAACTTTTACGTAAAAATGCAGAAATATTAAAAACTTCAACTATAGAAACTGCAAAAGAGTCTGAAAGAGGAATTGTTGATATTGAAACACTTAGAGCTACGAATGAGTCATTAATTTCAACTCTTGATGAAATACTTAATATACAAACAGAAGGACGTCAAAAACGTAGGGAAGCTGAAGTAGAATTAAGAAATATTGAAAATCAATTAAAAAATAAGCTTTTAGATTTTAAATATTAGTATATATTTAAATTATATAAATATAAGTCAAGAAAATAGTTATTTAATATGAACATAGATTGATGGATTTTAAAGGCTATGTATTGCTCTTAACAAGTGTAGGTGTATATATACCTCACTTGCTGCTGATACGGTGAACCTTATCATAAATAAGTGTAAAAATTAGTCTTAGCCATTGATATTGCTTGGTTAGGACTATTTTTATAAGTAAAAATACCATATCATAAGTAATGTAATGAAATAAGCTTTATATGAATTATTTACAAAAAATGTTATAATAAGTATGTTTAGAGGAATAGCAATAAATCTTTCAAGTATAAGATAAATAGTAATAGTGAAGAAAGGAAGTGTAAAAAAAAAGCAATTTACACTGAGTTTACGGCTCAAATGAGCAAGCATATTCCATTGAGACTAGGAGAGCAAATTATGTATTATATAAAAGTTGTTTTTAATGCAGAAGCTTTGGACAAATTAACATATGGGTTTAAAGTTAATATGATATGTGGCGAACTAGAAATTACTTACGATAATTTTCAGGGTGGATATACTACTAAAGGAATTAAACTCAATAGGAAGCAACATACTCATTTAAAACAGTTATTGAGAATTGAGAATTTTAAAAAGTTTAGAGAGAATCTGAATATGGACATTTCATTTTTTGATCATCCATATGATTGGAGCTTGCAATGTATATCAAATGATGGAAACCCTATGTTAGAAATGTCGAAGAGAGATGGAGCTTATATTATGACATCAAATTTGATGATTAATCTGGTAGAATATGTTGCTAAGATTGGAATAGAACCTGAGATCATTGAAAGAATGAGGTTGCTCTGATGGTAGTATAATGTATGATTTTGATGTCAATACAACAACAATTTGTGATATTGATTTTTATTCAAAATCACCATTCAAAAATGAAATGGGACGTATGTGGGGTTCATCAAGATTTATGTCACCAGAGGAATTTGAATTAGGAGCAACTATTGATGAGATTACTAATGTATTTACAATGGGAGCAGCCTCTTTTGAATTATTAGGCAATAATTATAATAGAAGTATTGAAGAATGGAAAGCATCAGAAAAGCTGTTTCAGGTTGCCCAAAAAGCTATAAGTAATGATAGAAATCAACGTTATCAATCAATTAGCGATTTTTATAATGCATGGAAAATGGCTTTAGAAATTAAATAGCAAGTAATATCTTTTAATAAAGGCTATGTTTAATAGCAGTGTTGATAATATGGCAATTTTTAAGGGAAATCAAAAATGGCTTCCATTAATTCATATTTAAAGAAAGATACGACAGAACTGAATCTAAAATTATGTTACATCAGCCCTACAAATTGGAATTTATAAATCTATCCAATATCGTTCAACAACACAATTCTCATCTTTAATTAATACTTCATTTTCTTTTTTTCCACCTTGGGATAATATGGTTTTCTGAGAAGCCAAATTATCATTATCACAAGTTAGTAAAATTCTACTTAGTTGTAATATGTCCTTACAATAAATTAATGCTTGTCTTAATTCTTCTTTTGCATATCCTTTGTTTCTTTCAGACTTTCTTACAGAATATCCTATATGTCCACCATATTGTAAAAGATAATCATTTAAAAAATGCCTTATTTGTATCATTCCTACAATGCAATTATCACTTTTTCTAATTGCTAATAATTGTGTTGATGTAACTTTTCTTCCATCTACTTCTTCTGTTTCATTCAATAATGACTTTTCAATATATTCTTGTGGTGAACTCGAATTTCTTAAGAAACCTGTTCCATCCATTGATTCATTATTTTTAATAAATTCATTCTTATATGAGAATATGTCATCACCATATTCTATTGCTACTTTCTTTAATACTAAGTCTTCCATAAAAATCACCTCTATAAATTACTATTTGTTGAGTTGTTTTACATCTTTTATAGCCACATTAATCTACTATTGTGTCTGTATTTAATTATACAACATAGTAATATGATTATTCAAATATTTAACCACTTATCTTAAACATAGCCTTAATAAAATGAATTTGGATTTTTCTTCTTTTAAATCCAAAACGTCTTAATAGTAAATTTTAAAATTTGGCTTACATAAATGAGTGTAAGTCTATATTTATACCTAAAATAACTTTAAAGCCTACCTAGTAAGCTTCCTTATTATAATTCCATAGACATGGGAATATATCTTTGTTTTCTTAAAATGGCTATGATTCAAAAAGATTATGAGTTTGAAAGAACTCTAATTACCCATGAAAATTTCAACTTAGACCTTTTGGAAACTGTAGCATACAATATAAAATTAGTTGTTAAATAACAATTTAATACTCATCAAAGTATAACCTTCTATATTAATATTTGAGTATACTTAAGACTAATTTCCAAATAGCAATATAATCTATGGTTGCATAATTGCAACTTGAGCAGAGTTATTATCTAAGGTGATAATTTCTAACGAAGAGGTTGGAAACTGGTTTGTAGATATGAAATCAGGTAACATAAAAATTATTGTCTTTAGAAATAAAATTTTAAGATATGAAATAGGAAATGAAAAAGAAAAACAAATTGTATGTGAAGAGTGCATAAAGCTTGGAATACCTGACAGCCAGATGAATTGGGAAGGATAATAATCTTTTCCTAGCACCTATTCTGCCCGTTGAAACCTTCTTCAATGATGGGTATAAGGCATCTTCAAAAAATAGATAAGTCAGAATGCTCGTCTATTTTGTGTTATACTGCGTCAACAGAACCCTTAGATAGTGCTACTATCTGCGGAACCTGTTTCCTTGTCTAACGCAAAATATACTTCCCATCTTTGACTTATTATTTATTTTCAGATGCCTAAGCTAAATCAATATATAGACTTGATTATGGTATAATTAGGTTGTTATATATATAGAAAAGTAGGGTGAACAATAAATGTATAAAATTCTTATAGTAGAAGATGATTTGATAATTGCTAAAACAGTGAAGAATCACATAAGGTCTTGGGGATTTGAGGCAGAATGTGTGACTGATTTTAAGGATGTACTTGCTACATTTGTTTCCTATAGTCCGCAGCTTGTTCTTTTAGATATTACCTTGCCATTTTTTAATGGCTATCATTGGTGTAGCGAGATTAGAAAGGTTTCTAAGGTTCCTATTATTTTTATTTCATCAGTCTCAGATAGTATGAACATAGTTATGGCTATGAATATGGGGGGAGACGATTTTATTGCAAAGCCTTTTGACCTTAATGTGCTGACTGCAAAGGTACAGGCTTTATTACGTCGAACCTATGATTTTACAGGACAGACTAACTTGCTTGAGCATAAAGGTTCAATACTTAATATAAGTGATGCTACCTTAAATTATCACGACAGAAAAATTGAGCTTTCAAAGAATGAAAACAAGATACTGCAGATTCTTCTCGAAAATAAAGGCAAGGCTGTGTCCAGGGATACCATTATGACAAGGCTTTGGGAAACTGACAGCTATATCGATGACAATACCTTAACCGTTAATATAACAAGACTTCGCAAAAAGCTGCAGGAGGTAGGACTGTCTGATTTTATTACGACCAAAAAAGGTATAGGGTATATGGTGGAATGATATGAAGAAAACAGAGGTTTTTAAGTTTGTGATTTCCTATTTTAAAATGCGTGTTAAAGGAATTATTCTATTAGGTTTGTTTTGTATCACCTTTGCACTTGTATTTTCTTTATATAATCTCCTCGTAGAACCGATAGTTTATGCTAGTGTACTATGTGCATGCATAGGTATTATATTCCTTATAATAGATTTTATAAGGTTATATAATAGACATAAATTGCTTCAAGACTTAAAAAGTAGCATTACCTTAAGCTTTGATAAACTCCCTGAGCCTAAAGATATAATTGAAAAGGACTATAAGGAGCTGCTTACTATCCTCTATAGCAATAATATTCAGATCGCCCATAGTGCAGATATGAGCCGAAGTAATTTAATAGACTACTATACTTTATGGGCGCATCAAATTAAAGTACCTATTTCAGCAATGAGTCTAATTCTTCAGTCTGAGGAAAATGAGTTAAACTCAGAACTTTCCATGGAACTTTTTAAGATTGAGCAGTATGTAGAGTTTGTGCTGCAGTATCTAAGGCTTGAGAGCATGTCTTCTGACCTTGTGTTAAAAAAATATAGTCTTGATGATATAGTAAAACAGGCAGTACGAAAATATGCAAGAATGTTTGTAAGAAAGAAAATTAAGTTAGATTTTGAAGAATTAAGCTGTGAGATTTTAACGGATGAAAAGTGGTTGGTATTTGTTATTGAGCAGATTCTATCAAACGCGTTGAAGTATACTAAAGAGGGAGCTATTTCAATATACATGGATAATTTCAGTGAAAAGACTCTTGTTATAGAAGATACGGGTATTGGCATAAGGGAAGAAGACCTAAATCGTATATGTGAAAGAGGTTTTACAGGCTATAATGGTCGATGGGATAAAAAGTCTACAGGCCTTGGATTATATTTATGCAAGCAGATTTTAAGCAAGCTCTCTCACAGCATAGCTATAGAATCGAGTCTTGATAAAGGGACAAAAGTAATGATTAATCTGGCAACAATTGAAGTAAATATAGAATAAGATTATGCTACAACCTTACAACGGCGTAAGGTTAAAGGAAGAAATGTAAGCCAAAGTTAAGGCAGATATTTCTTCCTTTTGTTATACTGAACATGATAGAAATACTCAGTGTTTGAAAGGAGAAAATTATGTCAATATTAGAAGTAAAAAAACTTAAAAAAGTATATACCAGCCGTTTTGGTACAAACCATGTTCAGGCTTTATCCGATGTGTCCTTTTCAGTTGAGAAGGGTGAGTACTTAGCTATTATGGGTGAGTCTGGCTCAGGTAAGACTACCCTTTTAAATATTATTGCATCTCTAGATAAGCCCTCAAGCGGCGAGGTAGTGCTGAGCGGTATAAGCAGTATGAATCTTAAAGAAAAGGAAATTTCTAAGTTTCGTCGTGATAATTTAGGCTTTGTGTTTCAAGATTTTAATCTTCTTGATACCTTTTCTTTGCAGGATAATATATTTTTACCCCTTGTTTTATCTGGTAAGTCCTTTAATGAAATGAATAATCGTTTAAAACCTATTGCAAAGAAGCTTGGAATAGATGATATTTTGCAAAAATATCCTTATGAAGTTTCTGGAGGTCAAAAGCAGAGAGCTGCCGTTGCTAGGGCATTAATTACTCATCCGCAGCTTATTCTTGCAGACGAACCTACTGGAGCATTGGATTCTCATTCAAGTGATGAGCTTCTTCACCTGTTTAATGATATTAATAAAGAAGGAGAAACCATAATAATGGTTACTCACAGCACTAAAGCAGCCAGCCATGCAAGCCGTGTGCTTTTTATAAAGGATGGAGAGGTGTTTCATCAGCTATATAGAGCCTCCATGTCTCAAGAAGAAATGTATCAAAAAATTTCCGATACACTTACTATAATTGCTACAGGCGGTGTAAAAAATGAGTAAGATGTTCTATCAAAAGCTGGCTGTAAATAACATTAAAAAGAATGGAAAGACATATTTTCCATATATACTAACTTGTATAAGCACTATTGCCATGTTTTATATCATGCACTTTATATCAGTAAATGATGGACTAAATAGTATGTCTGGTGGAAGGGAACTTAAAATAATACTCAATTTAGGTACTTATGTTATTGGTTTTTTCTCAGTGGTTTTTCTTTTTTATACTAACAGCTTTCTTATAAAGAGGCGTAAAAAAGAGCTGGGTTTATATAATATTTTGGGTATGGAGAAAAAGCATATTGCTAAATTGTTGCTTTGGGAAACCATTTTCGTGGTAATTATAAGCATGATATTGGGACTGATATCTGGAATTGCAGTAAGCAAGCTTATGTTTTTAGTACTTCTTAAGATTTTAAACTTTAAGGTTACAATGGGATTTGTTATATCAACTAACTCCATAGTTAAAACGGTTATTCTTTTTGGCTTTATTTTTGTCTTAACTCTTATAAATAATATGAGACAAATTCATCTTGCAAAACCTGTTGAGCTTCTTAAGGGCGGTCAGGTTGGTGAAAAGGAGCCAAAAACAAAGTGGATTCTTACTTTAATTGGAGTTCTCAGTCTTGGAGCAGGCTACTATATTGCCTTAACTACAGAATCGCCTCTAGCTGCACTTAATATGTTCTTTCTGGCAGCAATTCTTGTTATGATAGGAACTTGGTCTTTATTTACTGCAGGAAGTATTGCTCTTTTAAAAATGCTTAGAAAAAATAAGAAGTTTTATTATAAGACCAATCATTTTATAAATGTGTCTGGCATGATTTATCGAATGAAACAGAATGCAGTAGGACTTGCTAACATTTGTATTCTTTCAACTACTGTTCTAGTGATGTTATCCACAACAGTGTCACTGTATATTGGTATGGAAGATGTGCTTAGAACAAGATTTCCAAGAGATATTTCGATAAGCGCAAGAAATGTATCAAAAGAAAAGACAGAAGTGCTTAATAATATGATAAAAGAACAGGGGGATAAGGACGATATACTCATGAAAAATATAGTTAAATATCGCTCCTTGTCTCTACCTATGATACAAGATAAGAATTATTTCACAGATAACGGCAGTTATTTGGACGCAAACAATTTAAGCTTCCTAGAGTTTATACCATTAAGTGAATATAATGACTTGGAAAATAAGTCTATTACTTTAAAGGAAAATGAAGTGTTGCTCTTTACTTATAGAGGGGAAATAGCTGAAGACAGCATTAATATTCTAGGCAATGAGTTTAAAATAAAAGAACGTATAAATAGCATGACAGTGGATGGAATAGCATCCGCAGTAGTTGCTAACGGCTATTTTATTATCGTACCTGATGAAAAGACAATTGAAAAAATATATGCTTCCAGCACTCAGGTTGATGGCAAAATAGAGGATTTATCTTATTACTTTGCCTTTGATACTGATGATAATGCGGAAAAGGAAATTGCTTTAACTAATGAAATTAACAGCAAAATAAAGCAATTATCTATTGATGCACGTTGTGAAGGTTTGGAAGAATCCAGAGAATCCTTCTTTTCTCTATACGGAGGGCTTTTCTTCCTAGGTATATTCCTTGGAGCACTCTTTATTATGGCTACTGTTCTTATTATATACTACAAGCAGATTTCAGAAGGCTATGATGATAAGGAACGCTTTGAAATTATGCAGAAGGTTGGCATGAGCAAAGAAGAAATTAAAAAATCAATTGGCAACCAAGTGCTTATGGTGTTCTTCTTGCCACTTGTAACAGCAATTATTCATATTGCCTTTGCCTTTAAGGTTATCGTGAAGCTTCTTGCAGTATTAAATCTCACTAATGTTACATTATTTGTAATCTGTACAGCAGGAACAATTTTTGTCTTTGCCATTTTCTATGCTATTGTTTATTTCCTCACTTCACGAGTTTATTATAAAATTGTAAGCTGATTTGTTTTTTAGTTTAATAAAAAGGGACGGTCTTGAAACATGCTGGATCAGAGGTTTTGAGACAATCCCTTATGTTTTTTAAACTTCAATTGCAGATAATTTTCAATACAACGTATTTAAGTATTGGAGGAGAACCAAATCTAGAGGGAGGAGGTTCTCCTTCTTATTTTGCTTTAAGAAGAAAATTAATGATATATAATTCTTTTGTAAAGTGTTGACCCTAGCACCACGTCATAGTGTAATATAAAAATATAGCTTGAATATATTAACAAAAACTCATAGCCGGCTGAGTGTTA
>NZ_BAAACI010000001.1:0-1142566 GCF_039521425.1 Clostridium subterminale | reverse complement strand
AATTTTTTACCAATGAAAAATTTATTCAATCCTTCAGAAGGTGAAGAGTCTTTTGATAACGGTACTCTATATAAATCAAGTTTAGTAAGATTGAAAAATAGATATTTGCTATATTACTCTGCAAGGAGTAAAGCGGGACAATGGAGAATTGGTTTAGCTGAAGAAAAAGATATTGCACAATGAAAATAAAGAGAGTATTTAAATTCTACAATATAATCACAGTTAACAAATATAAATTGTAAGTATGAGAAAAAGTGGACCAACTTTTATAGTTGATCCACTTTTTTAAAATTTCCACTAGGTGATATTATCTTATTATATATTATGTTCAAATACCAAATTTATGAGTTTAAAGAATATAACATTGGGTTTATGATAGTAATATATATTTATTAATGATGTGAAAAGGATGGGGTTAAATTGTACGTTAAACAATTGTCAGAAAACGAAGAAAAAGCACTAAATCAAAGATTTGAAAAGATAAAAGAATTTCAAGAAAAAGGCATATGCTTCGGATGTTATAACTTTAATACAGGAGATATATTCCCTAACGAGGGTTTAATTTTTTACGAGGACGTGTCAATTTGAAAAATATCCAAGAGCAACTGGGCAGACAATCATTGTATCAAAGGAACATTATGAAGACATTTCTGAAATGCCTCTTGAATTAGGAACATATATATTAAAAATATCAAGTGAAATAATTAAACTTCATAAAGAAATTATTGGTGCAGAAAAAGTATATATGTGTACAATATGTGACGGCAAAAGGAATCATTTACATTTTCAACTTTTCCCTCGATTAAAAGGCGAGCCGAGAGGCTATGGAAATTTTGTCAGAGAGGAAGGAATTATTATGGATTATCGTGAAACAGTAGAGCTTTATAAAAGTAAAATGAAAGAATTTATACTATAAGCTAGGAAGTATAAGAATGCCATTTGTAAAATGCAATCTGCGACACTTCATATTTTATATGAATATAATGCTATATCTTCTAATGTTTTGACCTAATCATAAAAGTGTGAGGAACTTGGTATTTCGCACTTTCTTCTACATAAAATAAATTATATTTTCCAAAGTAAATGGTTTATCTGCTATCCCAAGTAGCATTGCAGGAGTTACTTCCTCCTTCATATATTTTAAGGAACTCGTTATAAAAGGTTCCCTTGATTTACATTTAAAGAAGATTATTAACAAACTGAATTTATCTGATGACTACCCGCTCTAATAATCCTATCTTCTTCAAATCAGGAGTAAAGAGCGACTACGTCCATGAATAAAGATTTCCCATAAAGGACAATGACTTCTACGTATTAAAAATACTGATACTTAGAAGTCTGTTAGTAAGCTTCAGTGGGAGTAAAAACACCTTCTAAAGCAAAGAACCCTGTTTATAAAAGTGTACTTTCCATCTAGGCGCCATAATCTTAGCTATGTCAATGGTTTAAATGGGGTGGAATACCGGAAGTGTGGAAGTTAGGAATCTGGTAAGGAGCATTGAAGAAGAAATCAAATATCATCCACCATAATTTCTATCTTTACACAGTATTGTTGTTCATCCTCAGTGGAAAGTTCATTTAGAGGATATTCCTCATAGGCATGACCACAAATGCGTAGTTTATTTTCTTCTATAAATGTAAATAGCTTTTGATAGAACCTATCTGCTTCTCCATAAGCACATCTGCCATAGATCACTGCATATTTGCCTTCTGGCTTATATGCATTTGGGTCGTTTTCTACTTTAAAATAACATTGTGAAAGTAATAGAGGCTCTCCAGATTGAATATTTTCTTTATATATAATAGTGCCAAGGGGATATCCTAAATCAATTCCATTTTCAGCAGCAAAATCATAAAATGAAATGAAAGAAGCATCTAGATCATCAGTAGAAAGTATTGGTCCTAAAAAAATGGGCTCTTTCTTTTTATATTCTATATTTATGCTGTTCTCCTCATATTTAAGAGCATCCTCTGCCATATCCATGTATAAGTTCATAACCTCAAGCATGCGCTGAAGTTTTTTCATTTCCTTTAATATATGTTTTTTCTGTGATTTAAACAAAGAAAACATCTGCTCAGGAGTACGTCTATCTACATACTTCTTGATTTCTTCTATACCAATACCAAGTTCCCTGAGAGAAACTATTAAATATGAGGTATTAAGCTGCCTTCGAGTATAATATCGATAACCGTTTTCACCACGACATTCTGGAGACAGTAACCCAATTTGATCATAATATCTTAGATTCTCACTTTTAATACCAGTGATACGGGAAAATTCACTGATTGTCATATAAGATTTATACTTCATAAGGACCCCCAAATTTTTAATAAACTATTGACCTTAAAGTCACTTTAAGGTTTATAATACCACTGAACAGGAATTTCTGCAAACTAATTTACATAACGGAGGTACATTATGAAATATTTAAAACTGTTCTTAAAAGAGAGAAAAGGAAAAGTAGCAATAACGTTAATTATGCTTTTAGGACAGGTAGTCGGAACATTACTGATTCCATTTCTAATTGCGGGTATTGTAGACAATGGAATTTTAAAAGGAGATATGACGGAGATTCTTCGTATAGGAGTTCAAATGCTAGTAGTTGTACTAGTGACAACGGTGGCAGCTGTTTTGGGAAGCTACCATTCTGCTGATTTAGCTGCAGTTTTTGGCTATGACATGAGAGATAAAATTTTTCGTAAGAGCCAAGAATTATCTATCCATGAATTTGACACCATTGGTGTTTCTTCTATGATTACACGTACAACTGCGGATATTTCTAATCTACAAATGACTTTTGGCTTGGTCTTGCAATTGATTGTTCCAGCTCCCCTTATTATTGGGGCATCTATTGTTATGACAGCAGATACTAGTTTGGCTCTAGCATTCATACTGATTTTCAGTGTGGTGATATTTATGGTTTTTGCTGGAGTGGTCCTTAAGAAATCAAATTATATTTCTCAGAGGGTTCAAGCTAAATTAGATCGTATTAACCAAGTAATAAGAGAGTCTATCACTGGAATCCGTGTTATACGTGCTTTTGGAAATGAGAAATACGAGGAAGGTAGAGCTGGTAAAGCCTTTGAGAATTATGCTACAGATATGATAAAACTAAACAAGCTATTTGCTGTGTTGAATCCTATCATATGGCTAATTATTGGTTTGTCCGTGGCGATCATAGTTTGGTTAGGAGGACTACTTTCTATGAAAGGTGCTATGGAAATCGGACAAATCACTGCAGTTACGGAATACTCTATTATTACATTGAGCTATCTAATCATGGCTACAACAACAAGTGTTACCCTTCCTAAAATGTACTCATGTCTAAATCGTATTGAAGAGGTATTAGATATTAATCCAGAAATTCAGGATTTAAACAAAAATTTAGGAGGCGTAAGAGGAAATGCACCGGTGGTGGAATTTGAAAATGTATCCTTCTTTTATCATGGAGCAGAGGAGCCTGTTATAAAAAAACTATCATTCTGTTGCAACGTAGGACAGACCACGGCCATCATTGGAAGTACCGGTTCTGGTAAGAGTACTATCGCTAATCTTATTCTTCGACTACATGACATAGATGAGGGTGAGATTAGGCTCAAGGGTTTGGATATACGAAACTTATCGCAACAAGAATTAAGGGACAGTATTGGTTCTGTTCCTCAGAAGGCTTTCTTATTCAGTGGGACAATCGAGGACAACCTTAGAATGGGTTATAAAGCTGCAACTAAGGAAGATATGATAAGGGCATTAAGTATTTCTCAAGCAGATTCTTTTGTAGAGAAATTACCTCTTGGATTAGGCTCTCCAGTTGCCCAAGGTGGCTCTAACTTTTCAGGTGGACAGAAACAGCGTTTGGCCATTGCAAGGGCTCTTATAAAAAAGGTTCCAGTATATATTTTTGACGATAGCTTTTCTGCTCTAGACTTAAAAACCGATGCTGCACTGCGCAAATCACTGAAAGAAAATATGACTGACGCAGTTAAGATTATAATTGCCCAGAGGGTAAGCACCATTATGGATGCAGACCAAATCCTTGTACTGGATGAGGGAAAACTAGTGGGAATTGGAAAACATGATACTCTAATGAAAAACTGTTCTGTATATCGGGCAATTGCTAAAAGTCAGATGAATCTAAAGGAGGCTTGATTTCATGAAGAAGGATAAGAAAAAAAACAGTGACACATTGTCATTCAGTGAGGATATCCCTCAAAATACAAAAAAGACTATTAAGAGATTAATGAGCCACTTGGCACCACAGAAGAAAAAGTTAATGATTGTTGGAGTATCAGCATTAATCAGCAGTTCAGCCTATGCAGCTATGCCCCTTATGGTTGGAGTAGCCATTGATAATCTAGTAAATGTAATCCGTAGCTTTGATGGTTCTGTAAGTGTTCTATCTGCGGTGACAAATGCACTAGCTATACCAGTTTTACTTTTAATATTAGCTTCCATTGCTAGCAGTTTACTTTCTTATATGCAGCAGTACATCATAGCTAGCATCGGTGAAAACTTAACCTTATCTCTGCGCCAGGATATCAGCGAGAAAATCAATAAACTACCATTACGTTACTTTGATTCACATAAAACAGGAGATGTTATGAGTAGAGTAACAAATGATCTTGAAAAAGTATCCATGGTGATGCAGGTGGGCTTCATGCAGTTTATATCTTCTTGCTTTACAATTATACTCACCATTATTGCCATGGTTATCTTAAATCCAAAGTTAGCTCTTTTGGTTCTTATATTTGTTAGTATCAGTGCTATTGCAACAAATTTTGTATCCCAATTGAGTCAGCGTTATTATGCAGAGAATTTTGATGCCATGGGTGCCTTAAGCGGAAAAATTGAAGAAGTATATTCAGGTAATCGCATTATCAAGGTATTTAATCAACAATCTGATGTTATTGAAGAGATTTCTCAGTTAAATCACAAGCAGTTTGAAGCAAATAGAAAGGCACAGTTCGTTGATTTTGCTATATATCCAACCATAAGGCTTTTGAATCAATTAGGTTTCGTTGCAACAGCTATTGTAGGAGGAATCATGACACTTAGTGGACAGATTTCCTTAGGTGGGATTCAGGCATTTTTACAATATGTAAATCAAGTTTCTGAGCCTGTTACTCAGGCTGCTTATGTTATTATGTCTCTACAGTCTGCTATAGCCGGAGCTGAGAGAGTTTTTGAACTATTAGATGAAGAGGAAGAGATTACAGACAACGCATCTAGTACATTCCCAATATCTAATGGCAGAGTGACTTTTGAGAATGTAAAGTTTGGATACACACCAGAGAGAACTTTAATAAAGAACTTGAATTTGGAAGTAAAGCCTAATGAAATGGTAGCCATTGTTGGTCCAACAGGTGGAGGAAAAACTACATTAATTAACCTGATCATGCGTTTTTATGAGTTGAATGGTGGCTTAATATCCATTGATGGGGTTAATATTACTGAGATTTCTCGTAGTACATTGCGTCGACAAATTGGTATGGTACTTCAAGACACATGGCTATTTGAAGGCACAATAGCTGAGAATATTGCTTATGGTAAGATGGATGCTACACGAGAGGAGAGTGTAGCTGCTGCCAAAGCAGCCTGCTGCGACCATTTTATTCGTACACTTCCACAAGGATATGATACTATAATCTCTAGTGAGACATCTAATGTATCTCAAGGACAGATGCAACTTTTAACTATTGCTCGTGCCATGATGACTAATCCTACAATTATGATATTGGATGAAGCAACTTCCAGCGTAGATACAAGAACAGAAGTAGAACTTCAAAAAGCTTTAACAAAGCTTATGAAGGATAAAACAAGCTTTGTCATAGCTCACAGATTGTCAACTATCCAAAATGCAGATATGATTTTGGTTGTAAAGGATGGAGATATTGTGGAGAGAGGAAATCATGAGAATCTTCTAGCACAAAATGGGTTCTATGCTTCTCTTTATTACAGTCAGTTTGAAGTGGCCAATTAAATATTAACTTTTTTGTTATTGATAGATTTGTAGACAAATCAAGTATAGAAGCAATTTAAAAGAGTGGCTATGCATAGTATATAAATCAATATGCATAGCCACTCTTTTATTAATTATTTTCAAATACCTTATATGCTTATAAAATCAAGACCAAAGTAAGATTCATCTTCTGGTTTAGATTTTTCAGGTTGTGTATCTGACATATATGGAGATTCGAAGTTAGTAGGTTGACATAGAGTTTCCTTTATAGTTCTAGGTGATACCCATCTAAGCAGGTTAAGATGACTACCAGCTTTATCATTAGTTCCAGATGCTCTAGCACCACCAAATGGTTGCTGACCAACAACAGCTCTAGTTGGTTTATCATTGATATAGAAGTTACCCGCAGAGTTTCTTAGTTTGTAAAGCATGTGTTCTATATTATAGCGATTATTAGAGAAGATAGCCCCTGTAAGTCCATAGACAGATGTTGTATCACAAAGGTCTAAGGTTTTTTCCATTTCTGTAGCTTTGTGATAACGAGCTAGCACATGACCTTTTTCATGAGGAATAATAAACTCTTCAGTGATATTTGTGAAAACTTCCTTTCCATCTATAATTAAAGAAATATCTGTTTGGGTATTGTATAGCTTGTCTAACGCGGTTTTTAATTCTAGTCTTTCAGATGTACCAGTAACATAACTCTTTATAGGCTCATTTGTAGGCTTATTTATTTTGTAATTATACAACCTCCATTTAATAAAAAATAGGTCTTGTGACCTTTGGCTACAATAGATAATTACACGTTGATGTAATAATTCTATAAATATGCAATAAAAATTGAAAATCATAACGAGTATATTAGATATATAATAATTATTAGACCTTTGATTCATTAAATCATATGAATCAAATTAATATATTAGAACAAGATGTTGTGGAAAAAATTAACCTATATTCTTTAAGCTTGCATATAGTGTGCAGGAGTAAAATTTTTAGTAATTAATTGATATCTTTTATAATTTTGCGTTACAATAAGGTATCTGAAAATAAATAACAAGTCAAAGGTGAGAAGTATATTTTGAGTTAGGCAAGGAAACAAGGTTCCGCAGATAGTAGCACTATCTAAGGGTTCTGTTGACGCAGTATAAACAGAGTTCTTTGCTTCAGAGGGAGGTTTTTACTCCTACTGAAGCTTAGAAATCGTTATCTAGGGTCGTAGCCGCTCTTTACTCCCACTTTGAAGAAGATGGGAGTATTAGAGCGGGTAGTCATCAGATAACACAAAATAGACGAGCATTCTGACTTATTTATTTTTTGAAGATGCATAAGTTTAAAATATATTTACTATGGACAAAATAAGTAAAACTAGAGGTGGCAAAGTTTATGGTTTTAGATAAAGAAACTTTTTTAAGTAAATATCATCTTAAGGAAGAGGAGATTATAAAGAGTGGAATAGTTTGGGACACTCTAGAAGAAATATATAAGGATTTCAATATTTATAAAGAGACTTATGAGACACAAGCAGAATTTATAGCAAATACTCTTAGGGCACATAAGAAAATACATACGGTAAAATCTAGAGTAAAGGACTCTGAAAGGCTTATTGAAAAGATTATTAGAAAGACAACCGATAGAAAATCAAAGTATGGAGAGAATTTTCAATTTTCCGTTTCTAACTATAAAGAAGAAATAAATGATTTGATAGGTATTCGAGCCATACATATTTTCAAGGATGATTGGGAAGATATACATAATTTTATTCTATGTACTTGGAAGGTTGTTGAGATAACTGCTAATGTTCGAGAAGGCGATGATACAAAAAGATTTGAAGAGTTAAATATACAAATTAATTCTAGAAAATCAGGATACCGTTCTGTCCATTATCTTATAGAATTTTTTCCAACTAATCAAAAGGTCATAGCAGAAATTCAAGTAAGAACTATATTTGAAGAAGGCTATGGAGAGATTGACCATCAACTTAGATATTCTCACAAAGAGATTCCAGAGGTTTTATCATCAAACCTTTTGTTATTTAACCGTATAGCAGGAAGTTCCGATGAGATGGCATCCTTTATAAATATGCTAAGCAAAAACTTGATGGAAATGGAACAAAAGTATGAAAAGATAATAGCGCTTAAGGATAAAGAGATTGAGTATTTAAAAAGGCAGGTAACGAAAAATAAATAAATGTTACTCACACATTTTTTCTAGATGTATTAAAGAAAACTAAGGCGTAGAAGATTTAATATATATAATAGTGGATTAAGTAAATGTGGTTTTTTGATGAAGCTGTTTATTTCTTAATGTTTAATTTTGGTGTTGAATATCTATATATTAAATAGTAAAAAATATTAATTCCATAATAAAACCATAAGACTGGTAGAAATAGTTAAGCACAATGTGAGTTAATACCATATAATATAATGTGGAAAATTATTATGGAGAATTATATATGAAACAAAATGAAATAGCTTTAGATCACTTTACAAATTACGATTCAATTGAAGATCGTTTTAGATATGACCATCATTTATGGTATTCTTATTGCCATAAATGTCCCTATCCTTATTATTTATACTATTGCCAATATAAAGCACCTACTTATAGGCATCCATCTTTATATGAATATGGATGGCATATGAATGATGGAATGATACAAGAACCTTATTATGAACCTCGAAATAATAATTTACGCCTTTCTATAAATGCTGATAATGTAAAAAGGCTACCTAGACACTTTCGCAAAACTACTGACTTATCTAATCTTAAAGATTATAGATTTATAAACTTAAATGGATTAGCTAATTTAAATGCATCTGCTAGTGGACAATTTTCAGAAAATGGTCTTATATTAGCTAAACAATCCATAGGCAATGCTATGCCAATAATTATAGTTGACTTAAGACAAGAATCACATGGATTTATCAACGGTGTAGCGGTAAGTTGGGTAGATGACCATAACAAGGCCAATAAAGGCTTGACTAAAGAAGAAGTTTTATATGATGAAAATACAAGATTACAAAGCATCTCATTAAACAAACCAATATATATTGGTGATAAAACATTAATACCTAAAAAAATTGAAAATGAAAAAAAATTAGTTCAAAGCCATCGTATGTCATATATGCGTATACCAGTAACAGATAAAGAAATCCCTAATAATGACATGGTTGATTATTTTATAGAATTCGTTAATTCATTGCTTCCAAATACCTGGCTACATTTTCATTGCAAAGCTGGGGTAGGAAGAACAACTACTTTTATTGTAATGTATGATATGATGAAAAACGCTAAAAATGTCAGTCTCCAAGATATAATGCATAGGCAGGTCTTACTAGGAGGAAAGAACCTACTTAGGGAGGAACAGCTCCCAATGAATCGCTCCGAGAAAAGAGCTAAATTAATAAAAAGATTTTATAGGTATTGTTTTGAAAATAATGACAACTTTAAAACTACATGGTCACAATGGATTAGGCAACATAGAAATTAAACATCACCTATCAGGTTTAGAAAATACTATCTTAGGGCTGTTTTTGATGCAGAAGAAGAAGTGTGAATACCGTAATAAAGTTTTAAAATATATAAATGAATATAAATAAATATGACTGAATTAAATAAGAAGATAGTTGGCAAAAGCCTTCTTATTTAACTTTATATGAAAAAAATATCGTTTATAATTGATACAGAGAACCGTATCATAAATAAAGTAGACTTTCTTTGAAATCCTTGATTTAACTGATGTTCAGATGAGTTATAAATAATAAGATTGTATTCTATACTAAACAATTAGAAAAATTTTGATATAATATAAATAGTAATTAAAGAAAATAAAAATAGGGTGCTGCGAACACCCTATAGTATATAATTCTAGTTGCTTAGGCAACTGGTGTCACTAAAATTTAGTTATAAAAAATAGTAGCAACCAATTGCGACATGGGGCTACTATTTTTGAGATTTTTTCTATAAGTAACACTATTAATGTTAATAGTAATATTAAGAATAAACCACCTTGAATTGTCTATGAATTACATCTAAATCATTCATATTTAATAAGCGAAATCTCATAATTATTCATCTTATAATCCAGTAATAAATTTAGGTATAATATATGGAATTTTAAAACAAGATGAAGGAAATTGAAAAATAAATAATAAAGTTTATGAACAATTGCTATATAACCATATGATGAAGTTTATAAGAAAGAGAAGCTTACCATCAATGTACAAATACAATAATAGACAATTGGTGATAACCAGCATAATCTATATCAGATTTCCTTTACGATATCTTTTAAATATAAATTAAGAGGGCTTTTTTACAAGCAATTAAAAAAAATAATACATTATAAACATCATACCAAACATAGCCTAAATAAAAGTAATTGGAAGTGTGAAAAAGGGGGACCAACTGCTACAGTTAGTCCCCTTTTTCTTACCACTACACCAGGTGATGCTACTTGAAATATCTACTGGAGACAATGGAATTTTAAAAGTTAAAATTAAATTATTTTTTAAAAATTAAGTGTATATATTTATTCGATGGCTACTCGCTCTAATACGCCCATCTTCTTCAAAGTGGGAGTAAAGAGCGGCTACACCCATGGATAACGATTTCCTCTAAAGGACAACAAATTCTTAGTATCAAAAATACTGATACTAAGAATTCTGTTAGTAAGCTTTAGTGGGAGTGAAAACCCCATCTGAAGCAAAAAACTCTGTTTACAGTCATCATTATATTAAAAATAACTATTTAAATTCGTGGGGCTGTTGCACTAAGTGCAACAGCCCTTGTAATATTGTGTAAAATGATGTAATATATCCAATAAAGTTAAAGTTTAGATTAATAGGGAGGATATACATGATGAAAGATAGATTTATTATAGTGATTTATGGACCCTGTGGAGCTGGAAAGACAACAATGGGGAGAAAAATTTCTACTAGATTAGATATACCTCTTATCAGCAGAGATGACATTAAAGAATTATTATTTGATGACCTAGGGTGGAGTGACCGAGAGTGGTGCTATAAACTAGGCCGTGCAAGCTATTCTCTATTATACTTTTTTACCGAAAAGTTATTATCTACTGGGAGAACTTTTATAATTGAAAGTAATTTTATAAACGAAAATCTAAAAGACATGTGTGAAAAATATAATTATAAACTTATATTAATTAAGTGCTATGCAGATAAAGAAATCTTGTTTGAAAGAGCCATAAAACGAGATGAATCTGGAGAAAGACATCCAGGTCACATTTATCCAACAAATTATTCTGAATATAAAAATATGCTAATTGAAAATTACGATGAATCTATTTATGATCCTATTGAAGATTCTTATATTATTGAAGCTAATTGGAACATAATTAAGGTTGATACTACTTCTTTTAGTAATAACATATATGATACAATCATTAATACAATTATTAAAATAGGTAATGAAAATCAAGTCTAAAAATATGCTATACCTATAGGTGAAAGTAAAGAGATATATTGAAATTTTTGTGAAATTGAGACAACTCCTTATGGATTATTTGCAAACATTTACATGAGAATTTTTGCTGATTCAGATGAATCTATTGTTAATTTAGATAAAACAAAAAAATCAACAAAGGTTGATAATTTTTGGACATTCAATTTGATAAAAGATATTGAGAAAGATTTATTATATCATGGTTATAGTTAAAAATAAAATTTGACAATACTAAAAAAGTAGGTGGAAAGTATGAAAAAAAGAGAAGTTAAAATGAATGTATTTAGTAAAAGAATAATAATTAGTTTTATATTTATAGTTATGGCTCTAACATTTACATCTTGTACCAATTCGGATAAAACTGAAGAAAAGGATCTTAAAAGATGCCAAGATACAGAGTTTGCATCAGATAGTGGAGTTAGAATAGTAAGTTTAAGTGAAGTCCAACAGAAGAATTTGCATACTTTAGCAAAGGTCTGGGGATTTACTAAATATCGTCATCCAGACATTACAGCGGGAAATATTAATTGGGATTCAGAATTATTTAGAGTTATGCCAAAGGTACTTGAGGCAACCACCACGGAAGAAGCTGGAGATATCATGGCTACATGGTTAAATCAGTTTCCATTTGAGGTTAATACACTTAGTAAAGAACAAGATGCTCTATATAATCAAATAGAAGAGAAGGCATACTTAGATGTAGAATTCTCATGGACAAAGAATAAACAAGTTCTTGGAAATAACCTTGCTAACTATCTTGAAAATTTATCAAGAGTAAAAGTAACTGATAATGATAATGGATATGCTGTTTTTGAAGGAGGGCATATTGTTGATGTATCTTCAGATTCTCTTATGGAGAATTCTATTAAGTATGAAGACACAGGAATGAGATTACTTGGATTGTTTCGTTATTGGAATATTATAGAATATTTCTATCCATATAAAAATCTCATGGATGAAGATTGGGATCAAGTACTTTATGACAAGATTCCTGAGTTAGCACTTCAAAGTGATAAGGAATCATATGTATTATCTATTGCAAATCTTACCACATATATTCATGACTCTCATGGAGGTTTTAATGATAACTTTATGGTGCTACCACAACACTTTGGAGCATACAAAGCAAAAGCGTCAATAGTTAATATAGATGGTCAGATTGTCATTGATGGCAGGGAAGATAAGTCACCTTTAAAGCTAGGAGATATTGTGGTAGCTATGGATGGAACTCCTATAGAAAAGATAATAGAGGAGTGCAACAAATATATATCAGTATCAGATAAAAATCGTTTTACAAATGCTTTTGACTATTATCTTTTGCGCTCTACAAAAGAAATAGCTGAAATAGAGGTAATAAGAAATGGTGAAAAGTTAAGATTGAATGTTCCATGCTATTATAATAGCAATTATGATGTAAAAAAACTGGGTCAATATGAGAAAAGTGGCTTCATGGGAGACAAGAAAATAGGTTTTATTAATGTAGCTACACTTGGAAGTGGAGATTTAGATAAATTAATGAAAAAATTTCAAGGGACAGAAGGGTTGATTATTGATTTGCGATACGATAATGCAAAAATGAGTGGATATATGAAACTTATTAATTATCCTATAGGTGAATATATAAAACCTAAAGTTTCTGAATATGAACAATTTTATTCAAGTAATAGTTTCGAACCAGGGAAATTTATCAAATCAACCATTAAAAGTTCAGGGAAAGGATTCATAGAGGAACAATTGGACGAAGATTTTGATTCAATTACATTTAGTGATTCAATTACATTTAGCAAAATATTTGATAACGGCATTATTAGAACCTTATCAGGTAAAGTAAAAAATAGATATCAATATAATGGTAAGGTAATCATACTGATGAATGAATGTACGCAAAGCTACTTGGAAACAATGGCTATGTCTTTTATGGATGCACCAAATGCAACGGTAATAGGAACTCCTTCAGCAGGAGCTAATGGCGATGTTATGGAAATTACACTTCCAGGGTGTATAAAGACACGTATATCAGGACAAGGAATAACATATATGGATGGAAGTCAGACACAAAGAATAGGTCTTAAACCTGATATAACTGTAAAACAAACCGTGAAAGGAATTGCAGAGGGTAGGGATGAGGTTATAGAAAAAGCAATAGATTTAATCACGAAACCAGAGAGTGAGTAGCAATACTACAAAATAAGTAAGGACAGGTGAAATAACATTGATGAACTATACAAATAAACAATAGACTAGGCTATAAAATTTTCTTAAAAAGAGGACTTTAAGCTTTAAAGTCCTCTTTTTTACTTACGTAATTACAAAAGATAATATCCCTATAATTATACATGCAATTCCACTTAAAAATTGTCCTATTCCAGATGCTTGGCCCATTAATATTAGGTTAAAGATATTTTTACTTTTCTGGCTTTTTCCGAAGAGTCCATCATCAGTTCTCATTCTATGTATTCCCCAAAGTGTTAGTAATACTCCAAAAATTATAAATAATACTCTAATCATTTTCATCTCTCCATTTCTTATTTTTACTTGTCACCATCTTCAAATATAAAAGTTTCTTCAATTGATAAATCAAAAACTGAAGCTATTTTATATGCAAGTAGAACAGATGGGTTATACTTTTGTTTCTCCAAAGAAATAATTGTTCTTGAAGACACACATACTCTATCAGCTAATTCTTGTTGTGTTAATCCACTCTCTAAGCGTAACTCTTTAACTCGATTTTTCATTAAATCACTCCTAATTAGATGGCATGGTTATAATATTTTCTAGATAAAAATTCAGTAACCATAAGAGATACCAAAATAGTAAACAAAGCAGCATTTGTTTGAATCATAATCCAATTAGAAAGGAACATAATAATTAAAATCACAAATATTAAAATCCTTAAAGTGGACTTAGCAACTTTCCCATCTATTAAATCATCTCTTTCGTCATAGTCTTTCGATAGTTCCTTGTCTATCTCTTTTTTATTACTCCTATATTTAATATAAGAGACCATAGAAATTATCAAAAGTATTCCACCTATAAATATATTTAAATATCCAAAATTGAATCCTAGTGATGTATTGAATATTATTTCAATACCACCCATTAGAATAAGCATTAGTGATACTAGAATACGTTGTATAAATTTATTTCCCAAATAAATCACTCCTAACTATTATGAACTTAACTTCATGTGAAGTTTATTTCATGTGAAGTTAACTTCATAATATACGATTTATAAATAGATGTCAACATGTTTATTATTTTATTTAAAAAATAAAACTGGTATGGATTTAAACAGAGAGGTTTATTTAGTATGAACCCTCTGTGTCTTAGGTGGTTCAGTTAGTACTACTATAGATCCCTTCAGTAAATGTTGTTTTAAATTCTCAAATACCAATGCCTCTAATTTTATAAATATACATTTATTATGCAATAAAACAATATAATAGTATATAAGATATTCTTAATGAATTTCATGCTATTTTTATTACCTTTCATGCTTTATTAGTTTTATTCCTGTTGATTCTAGCATAAACTATAACAAAATATTAAAAGTGATAATTTCATCAGTTGTCTTTTACATAAAATTACCATCTCTATTTTATTAAGTAATATTAAGGAGGATGTGTGTAATGGAATCAATAGTGACGCTAGTAAAGAAAGCAAGATCTTATGAGAAGAATAGTATGCAATCATTGTTAATTAAATTTAATCCTACTATTAATAACTTATTAAGGAAGCTAGGATATGACTGTGTTAAAACTGACTTGATTATATTTTTCATAAAAATGATTTATTCAATTCAATTAGCAAGTATATTTAACTTATCTGACGGAGCATTAGTAAATTACATCAAGGAATCCTTATTTAGAGAATATCATAGGTTAAATGAAATCTATAGATTCAATGAAGTTAAAATGCCTAATAAATTTTCAGAATTATCAGATAATTACAAGTTCATTAAGTATAAAACTCTTATATATGAACTTGTAAACCTAAAGATTATAAGCAATAGGCAAAAATGTGTTCTCTTAGAAAAATATCATTACAGTCCTACTAATAAAGAAATATCTCAAGTAAGGAGTGTGAAATAAATGATGGAAAATGAAATTCTAAAGGTAGCATTATCACAAGGTATTTGGGCTGTACTAAGTATATTTTTATTGTTTTATATACTAAAAGCTCAAGAAAAAAGAGATGTGAAGCAAGAAGAAAGAGAAAAAAACTATCAAGATGTAATATCACACCTTACCGATAAATTGAGGATAGTAGATGAAGTAAAAAAAGATGTAGAAGATCTAAGAAAGGATGTAGAGGAACTAAAAAATTATATGAGAAAAATTTAAGGAATTTTTATTTTAGGCTTACAAATTAAAAATTAAACACTCTTTAATAAGTATAATTAATATATCAGATGTTAAGTAGTTCAGAGAAAATTGAGAAGGTAATTTATGATTAAAAAATGTAATGGTAAATTTACTTACAAAGAAATTATGAAGGCAACTTTGGATTTCTATTGATGCTCTGTAAAAATTATAATGTATAATATAAAATCAGTGTAGTAACGAGATATTACTTTCTTCATTAATAGAGCTATCATTATTCTTTATAATATATTTAGATGAATCATATTCCCACATCATTTAAAAAAGATCATTATATTCAAGTTTATTAAAATTCTGAGTATAACATGTTATCATCTGTTAAGCAGGCATTTTTGTGTTCTTTCATGTGAAAAGTGTTGATAGGACTAATTTTAGCTTCTAGAGCAAAGCTATTAGGAGGAAGCTATGAAAAATCATAACATCCCAATACAAAAACCCATGGAATCTGCATGGGCAGAACAACTAGTTAAATAGGTATATAGTTAAAATTTTCCCTATATAACTATTTATATAGGGAAAATTTTAGCTAATACATACTTATTTTAAGTGTTTATTATGCTCTTTTACATCTTTTAAACTTATAATATTAATACTAAAAATGAGAAATTTTTTACAATAAGTTTCAAGTTAAAATAAGAAAAAAATAAATTTTATTGAAGTTAATTAGAAGTCTATGGTATTATAAATGCTATTAAGTAATAAGGATGTGTTTTATTGAAGAATATAAAGTTTTATACAGGATTAATTATTACCTTTCTTATATCATATATTTTAATTCGATTTGTGGACAATTATAGTTATTTTTGGGGAATAATTTCTAAATTATTATCTCTATTAACTCCTTTTTTCATAGGAATGATTCTGGCCTATATATTATCTCCGTTAGTAGACTTTATGGAGAAAAAGTTAAAAAGTAAAAGGTGGATAACCATACTTATAATTTATGGAGTAGCGATAAGCAGTATTGTTATATTTATAATAATGATAGTACCGTCTATTACAAATAGTATTATAGAGATAATAAATCAAATTCCGGAATACTCAAAAGAAGTAGAAACATGGATTTTAAGTATTGCAAGTGGAATTGAAAGTACTTATATGACTAAAATTCAAGAGGTGTTACTTTCTATAATTCCTCAATTCGGCGAGTTTGCTAAATTTATATTAGACTATATACTAAGCACTACTGTATCTTTAACTACTTTAATTGTAAATGTAGTTTTAGGGTTAATAATATCTATTTACGTTATTATAGATAAAGAGAATATATTAAATTACTTTAAGAAGGTTATTAATATAATTTTAAAAAAAGAAAGAGCAAGCTTAGTTATTGATGTATGCAAAACCTTTAATTCTAATGTGGGAACTTATATTGTAGCTAAATCTATAGATTCTTTCTTTGTAGGACTAGTAAGCTTTATTGGATTATCACTGATAGGGTCTAAATATGCATCACTACTTGGAATTATATGTGGTATAACTAATATGATACCTTACTTTGGACCTATTATAGGAATGGTACCGGCAGTGCTAATTAACATATTCTACAAGCCTTCTGTGGCAATGGGTTCTTTAGTATTTTTAGTGATTCTTCAACAAATTGAAGGTAACATTATTGAGCCTAAGTTTGTTGGTGGTAGATTAGGTCTTAGTCCAATACTGACCCTTCTTGCAGTAACTATTGGTGGAGGATTTTTTGGCATAATGGGAATGATTTTATCAGTACCAATTATGGGAGTTATAAAGATATACGTGGATAAGGTAATTGAAAAGTATCAGTACAGAGAATCATAATAGTATATATAATGGTTAAGTCAGATAAAAATTCAAATTAGTTATAGTATATAATTAAAGTTAATAAACTATATGGCATAGAAAAAATTTCTAAAGCTATATAGTTTTTTTATATAATTAAAGAATATAAATGTAACAAGTTTCATATTTTTATATAGAAATGAAGTATATAGAAATAAAGTTTATAGGGGGAATCGAGATGTTTAAAAATATAATTGTAAGAAGACCATGCAAAGGCCTAGTAGAGGGAATAACTACAGCTAATCTAGGAAAGCCTGATTATGAATTGGCATTAAAACAGCATGATAAGTATATTGAAACACTCAGAGAATGTGGCGTAAATGTAACAGTATTAGAAGCAAATGAAGAATTTCCTGATTCTTGTTTTGTAGAGGATGTTGCACTTTGTACAAGAAAATGTGCAATTGTTACACGTCCTGGTGCATTAAGTAGAAGAAATGAAATTCTCCAAAGAGACATGCAGGAAGCTTTAGAGAATTTCTATGAAAATGTTGAATATATTAAAGAGCCAGGTACTGTTGAAGCAGGAGACATAATGATGGTAGGAGATCATTTTTATATTGGACTTTCCGCTAGAACTAATGAAGAAGGTGCGAAACAAATTATTGAGATACTTAGAAAATATAGTTTAGATGGTTCAGTTGTGCCTTTGAAAGAAGTGTTACACCTTAAAACAGGACTTTCTTATATAGAGAATAATAATTTACTTGTAGCTGGAGAATTTGTTACTAGTCCAATATTCAAAGAGTTTAATAAAATCATAATTAATGATGATGAAAATTATTCTGCTAACTGCATTTGGGTAAATGATGCAGTTATCGTTCCGGCAGGTTATCCAACAACTAAAAAAGCTATAGAGGATGCAGGCTATGAAGTTAAAGAAGTAGACACTTCTGAATATAGAAAAATTGATGGTGGATTAAGCTGCTTATCACTTAGGTTTTAATTAATAATAGGGGGATTTTATATGGTGAATAACACCAATTTAAAAGATAAATCAACTGGCTTAGGATATGCAAGACTTGCAGCTGTTGCTATAGGTGCAACTATAGGTGGAGGAGTATTTAGCTTAGCAGGGGATATGGCAGCAAATGGGGCAAATACTGCCGCTGTAATAGTAGGATGGATAATTTGTGGAATAGGTATGCTAGCTCTTACTATGTGTTTTTTTGGATTAAATAAAATTAAGCCTCACTTAACAGGAGGAATATATAGCTATGCTAATGAAGGTTGGGGAGATTATGTAGGTTTTAACTCTGCCTGGGGATATTGGATAAGTGCACTGCTTGCCAATGTATCCTATGCAACTTTACTATTTGCAGCTATAGCTTACTTTATACCTATATTCGGGACAGGTAATAATCTGTGGTCTATATTATGTGCATCATTAGTTATTTGGTTCATGAATTATTTGGTATTAAGAGGTGTAAAAGAGGCAGCTGGTATAAATTTAGTAGTAACTATCAGTAAGGTTATTCCTATCCTTGTGTTTATAGTTGCAGTAATGTTTATAAGAGCCTTTGATCCAGCTATATTTATGGCTAATTTCTGGGGAGAACCGGGAGGTTTATCCTTTATAGAGCAAGTTAAGGCAACTTCTGGAACTACAGTATGGGCTTTTATAGGTATTGAAGGAGCAGTAGTTATTTCAGGAAGAGCTAAACGTTCTAAAGATGTTGGAAAAGCTACAATAACAGCATTTTTAGCTGTAATAGCAATTTATATAATGGTATCTATGCTTAGTATGGGAGTTATGCCAAGGGCAGAACTTGCAGAACTAGGTAATCCACCTATGGCAGCTATATTATCAAGTGTAGTTGGACCTTGGGGAGCAGCTCTTGTAAATATAGGAGTAATTATATCTCTTGCTGGAGCTACTTTAGGATATACAATAATAGCTTCAGAGTGTCCTTATTTAGCAGCTAAAAATGGAGTGTTTTCTAAGTCTTTTGCTAAGGAGAATAAAAATGGAGCTCCTATAAATGCACTCTTTTTAACAAATGGAATAATTCAATTATTCCTTATAATAACTTATTTAAATGAATCAACCTATCAAATATTCTATACAATTTCAGCTAGTATGATTATGATTCCATACCTTTTAAGTGCAATGTACTATTTATTAATTGCATTTCGAAAGGATGGATTTGTAGGAGAAAATGCTAAAACTATAAATATGGCTAGATTTATAGGGATTCTTGGAACTATATATGGATGTTGGCTAATCTATGCTAGTGGACTTACTGGATTACTAATAACAGCCATTTTATATGCTCCAGGTACATTAGTATATATGAAAGCTAAAAAGGAAAAAGGGGAAAAAAGTTTTGAAACTGTGAAGGATAAAGTTATCCTTGGAATAATAGTTGCTATGGCTGTATTATCTTTAATTCTTATTTTTAATGGCACAATAACTCCATTTTAAGTAATAATGTATAAATGCAATTATTATATTATAAAATAAATTTAATTAGAAACTAAATTATTGATAGTAAAAAAATCAGGAAATTATTTAAAATTTCCTGATTTTTTATTAATAAGTTATTTCATCCTTCTCAGAATGATCTTTGCTATTAGCGTAGGAACCTATTTTAACTCCATCTATTATTCCTACATCTGCACCATCCTTAGGATACATTTTTCTTAGTTCAGCTTGACTTCTTTTTTGATCTTTAAGACGACTTTTATTATTATCAACCATAAAAACACCTCCTTAAATTATATAAAGGATAACTACACAATTATTTTGTCCTTAAAGTAAGAAATTATTAAGGAAAGTAAAGGATTAGATTCCTTAGAAAGAAACATTACCATTTTATTAGAGGTATATATTGAATGTTTGGACACATAATAATATTGACAATAAAATTATATGGGAGGTATTAAAAATGGCTAAAAATCATAAAAAGCATGAACATACTCCAAGTAATCCTAAGACTGGAAATGTAAAAGATCATATATCTTCAAAGGCAGGAATTAAATCTCCTAAGGAAAAAGAATAGCTTAATATATTTACGTAAGGTATAGGTTATTTTGAATAAGTAGATGACTATCTCAATAAAGAGATAGTCATTTACTTAAACAGAAACATAAAGTTTTAATTATGGAACTATTCATCTAAAGGTAGATAAATATATGAATTATACATTAGATAAATAAGTTAAGTCCTGCATCTTCTGTAGAAGCTAAATAAGTTGCAACTCCGCCAACCTCAACTTCAGGAATTAATTCTTCATGTTTAATACCCATTAAATCCATAGACATAGCACAAGCAATGATTTTAACTCCCATTTTAAGAGCGTTAGTGATAAGAGTATCAAGGTCATCTACATTGTTTTTAGCCATAATATTTTTAATCATAGCAGGTCCCATACCAGCCATATTCATCTTAGATAATGGTAGTTTTCCAGTGCTACTTGGAAGCATTATATCAAACATTTTTTCCATAGTATCTTTTTTAACAGAAGGTTTATCTTTTCTTTTTAAGATGTTAAGTCCCCAGAAGGTAAAGAACATGGTAACTGGTTTACCCATGGATGCTGCTCCAGTAGCTATTATAAAGGATGCTATAGCTTTATCAAGGTCGCCACTAAAAACTACAAGGGTTGCACCATCTTTTTTAGAAACATCACAACTAATAGGAGATGCATTTCTTGTTAGGTCCTGAGAGGTACCTTTCTTTATTAGTGCTACAAAAGCTTTTTCTTTTTTATCGAATGTACCTTTTACAAGAGTATTTCCTGTTTTATTACACCAGCTATCAATATCCTTTTTGAAACCAGGATCAGAAGCTTTAACTTCTAATATATCTCCATCCTTTATTTTGCCCATTTCCTCAAAAACTCTTCTAATAGGACCTGGACATTGAAGTCCACAAGCATCAAGACTTACAGTAACTTTAGTAGTCTCTTCTATATTTGAAGAATCACTAGCTTCACAAGTACATTCTTCAGTTTTATCTTTTGAATTAGATTGAGTATATTTATCCTTAAAAGAAGTTAAGGAAGATTTAACGGTAGAATAGGTTTTATAGCCACCATCTAAGTTTACACAATTAAATCCATATTGAGAAAGTATTCTACAGCCAATGTATCCACGAAGACCTACTTGACAATAAACATAGATTGTTTTGTCCTTAGGTATTTTATTTAAATCATTTCTAAGAGTACCTAGAGGAATATTTATAGCATTTTCTATATGACCAACTTCAAACTCCATCTCTTCTCTTACATCTAGTATAAATTCATTGTTAGCTATTAAATCATCAACTTCATCCCATTGAACTATACTAACTAAATTATCCATTATATTAGTTCCTATATATCCAGCCATATTAACAGGGTCTTTTGCAGAAGAATATGGTGGAGCATAGCATAATTCTAATTCGGGTAAATCTGTAACTTTTAGATTACCTTTTATAGCAGTAGCTATAACATCTATACGTTTTTCTACTCCATCTAAACCTACACCTTGTGCTCCTAATATTCTTCCGTCTTTTGGATTAAATAAAAGCTTAAGAGAAATAGGGAAGGCACCAGGATAGTAACCGGCATGAGAATTTGGATGTAAATGGATTGCCTTATATTCTAAGTTAAGTCTTTTTAAAGTTTTTTCATTATTACCTGTAGTTGCAACAGTTAGTGAAAACACCTTTGCTACAGAAGAACCTAAAGTACCATTATATTCAGCTTTTTTGCCACAGATATTGTCAGCTACAATATGTCCTTGTCTATTGGCTGGCCATGCAAGTGGAATCATAGTTGGATTACCATTTATATAATCAGTTACTTCTACAGCATCACCAAGAGCATAGATGTTTTCATCAGAGGTTTTCATTTCTTTATTTACAACGATTGCTTTTCTATTGTTGACTTCTAGACCGGCATCTATAGCAATTTTACTTTCAGGAGAAACTCCTATTGATAAAACAATCATATCTGTAACGATTTCTTTACCGCTATTTAAAACTACTTTTCTACCATTGTTTTCAAAGGATTTAACACCATCTTTAAGAATTAAATTAACTCCATTTTGAAGTAAATGTTCATGAACTATAGCTGCCATCTCGTAATCTAGAGGAGCCATTACTTGATCTGCCATCTCTACAAGAGTTACAGAAACTCCTCTTTCATTAAGGTTTTCAGCCATTTCAAGACCTATAAAGCCACCACCAACAATTACAGCTTCATTTGGAGAGTTATTATCAATATAGGCTTTAATCTTATCTGTATCTGGTATATTTCTAAGAGTAAATAAATTGTTTGCCTCTTTAAGACCAGGAATAGGTGGAGTTATTGGGTTAGCACCAGGGGATAAAACTAATACATCATAACTCTCTTCATAAACTTGAGAAGAGCTATGATTTTTTACAGTAACTTTTTTAGCATCTTTATCAATTTTAATAACTTCACTAAAGTTTCTTATATCAATATTAAATCTAGTACTCATTCCTTTTACAGTTTGTACAAGAAGGTTATCTCTGTCCTTTATAGTTTCGCCAATATAATAAGGAAGTCCACAATTGGCAAAAGAAATATATTCCCCTTTTTCAAACATAATTATTTCTAAAGATTCATCTAGTCTTTTTAAACGTGCAGCAGTGGAAGCCCCACCTGCAACTCCACCAACGATAATTACTTTTTTACTCATATTAAAATCTCCTTTCAATATTAAACAATATAAATAGTATAAACAGTATAGCCATTACAATATTCAGAACCACTTGAATCTTAATATTCATATATCATGATAATACGATACAAGTTTTTTATAAAAAAGAAGTCCAAAGCATTTTGACTTCTTAATAGTTAAAATAATACTTCTATTAATTTTTTTATATTTTCATCACTAACACTATATATAATCTCTAGACCGTTACGTTGCCAATCTATAATACCAAAAGCTTTTAGCTTTGCAATGTGTTGAGATATAGTTGATTGAGGCATATCTAAGCAATTTTGCATATTAGTAACATTACTTCCACCAGTCTCAATGAGACCTTTAACAATACAGAGTCTTACTGGGTGAGCTAATGCCTTTAAAATATTTGCTTTTTCTTCAAAGAGCTTTGGGTTAGTTAAAAATGTGTCATTTTCAATCATGTTTTATACACCTCCATATCACTATATTCATATAATACGATATAGTTACAAATGTGTCAATGAATAATAAAAAAATTTTTCTGCTTGAAATATTGTATTGTACTTTAAAGAAAATTAATTCAACTAAACTTCAATGAAAACAAAAGATTTTATCCAATGACTACCCGCTCTAATACTCCCATCTTCTTCAAAGTTGGAGTAAAGAGTGGCTACGACCCTGAATAACGATTTCTAACATTCAGAGGGAGTAAAAACTCCATCTGAAGCAAAGAACTCTGTTTATGAAGCTTAGCTGAATTAGATACTATAAGAAGAATAGTGCTGCTAAAGTAGTAACAATTAAACCTAAAACTACTGGTTTAAAGTTGTGTTTTGCAAGTTCGAAAGGAGATACCTTGCATATAGCGGAAACGGGGATTATGGCCCAAGGTATTAAAGTACCTCCACCTACCCAAATAGCACCTAACTGTCCAAGAGCTGTTAAAGTAGCGATATTACCTCCAGTGGCAGTTCCAAATAAATTTGCAGTGGAGCCAGCTAGAGCGATACCAGAAAATCCAGAACCATCTAGTCCGGTGATTGCACCTACAGTAGTAGCACCAAAAGCACTTAAGAAATTGTTTAGTGGAACTGCATTAGAAAGAGCAAATCCCAAGTCATTAACTATACCCAAAGAACCAGTAGGTAAATAATTACCGATGATAGATGTAAATCCATCACCACCTACATAGAAAAAGGCAGCAATTGGAACTACAATTCCGAAAACCTTAAAGCCAAATTGTAGTCCTTCTACCAGATGGCTAGTGATTTTATCAAGAGAAGCTTTTTTATATGCTTTTATGGATATTAATATGAGTGTAATTAAGGATGTGCCACCAATTAGTGCTGTAGCATCTCGACCCTTTAAGTTTAAAAAAACCATTAAAAACACATCAATAGTAAATAAAAGTGGAATTAATATAGCAAAAAAGGATTTCCAGCCTTTGCTTAAAAGAGTTTCATCTGTAGACTCAACCTCTTCTGAATATTCAGTATAGGTGAGATTTTCAAGAGTTCCATTTTTCATATCCCTCTTTAACAGGATAAAGGCTGTAACGGTAGTCACAGCTCCCATAATAATTATAAGAGGAATACTGGCTTTAACTACTGCAGATACAGGAATACCAGCTGCATCAGCAGTTAATTTTGGAGCAGCTTGAATTACAAAGTCTGTAGACAAGGCAATACCATGACCAAAAAGGTTCATAGCTATGGCAGCACCTATGGCAGGTAGACCAGATTTAATAGCCACAGGCACTAATACAGCTCCAACTAATGCAACAGCTGGAGATGGCCAAAAGAAATAAGAAATAATCATCATTATTATGCCTATACCCCAAAAGGCTATAAAATCATTTTTCATAAACCTACTAAAGGGTTCTATCATAACTTTACTTATACCAATATAAGATAATGCTTTACTTAATCCAGCAATTATAGATATTATAAGTATTGTTGGCAGTAATTCTGTAATGGAGTAGATAAAACTATTAAAAATGCTAATTAGAGATGCAGGAATAGATTTAGTGCTAATTAATGCAATTAATACTACTCCAAGAATACATATAAGGGAACAATCTAGTTTTTTTATCATTGTTATTAAAATCAATATTATAAGAATTAAATAAATATAGTGTATTACGGTTAATTCAATCATTTGTAGCCTCCTACTAACTTATCCCAATTTAATAATAGAATATGCTGATAGAAGAAATTAGTGTTAAAAAAGCAAGATGGAAATGTGAAAAATTCATATTTTCATTAGTGCATTATATGGAATTGGAATATAAAAGTTTTTATATTATGAATAAAACTGTTTAAATAGTTTCAAATAATATATAATAATAATATGATATTTGGGAATAAATTAAAGATTTAAGGAGAAATAATATGAATAATTTTAAATTTAAACATAAGGATGAAGAGTTTATTTTATCAGAGAATAACCTTTCTTATATGGAAGCTGAGGAGATTCAAGATTTTACTATAGAAAAAGTATTAGAAATCTTAGAAGAAGGTAAGAATAAGATAGAATTTGACTATGAATATTATGCTGATAACTGCGAAGCATGTGGAAATAGTGAAGCTATAGATAAAAAACACTATAGATTTTTAGAATACCATTTTTATGTCTTTACTAAAGAAGGCAAATATATAATGAGTAATATAAGTAATGAATTTGAAACCACTACTTATTCTCAATTAGAACGAATAAAAAAGATTGATGAAAGTTATATTGTATCTATTATTATGTGTGAAAGTTGTAAGAGTTTTGCTGTAGAAGTTGAACAATGTGATATGTAATTAAATAATTATGTATATTTTTAGATTAATTCCATATACTCTTTAATGGAAGAATAATAGAGATGTATAATTTATAAATTTTTGTAAGTAATAGTGTATAAACATATCAAAACTGGATACAATCCCTAGTAGGAGGGATTGTATGATTGAAAGATATAAAAAAAATAAAGGATTATATATTTTTGTAGCCTCTGTAGGTATAATAGTTTTTTTACTTAGCTATACTGTGAGCATAGCCTTCTTAAGAAGTTCCAAGGATGGAGGATCTGGAATTTTAGGTGAAGCAACTCAAGCAAGTTTTTTAAATATGAATGATGTAGTAATTTCTGATAAAAGTAATATAGAGTTCATGTTAAACTATAAAAACTCCTTAGATAAGATAAAGGTTAATGATAAATTAGATCAAAATATAAATAAAGTAGAAAAAGGTAATTTGATTGGTCTTAATCAGGAGCAAGCTGAAAAGATATTTTCTAGTTTCGGATATAACATAGAAAAATTCACAAAGGAAGATGTTATATTTGTAAAGGATATAGAAGGGTATGACTATAAAAAAGATTCTTATTTTATAGGAATAGAGGATGAAAATATTGTTATTTATAGTAAGGATTCTAATGGAACAATAAAAATAGTAGAAGAGAAGATATTGAATCCTAAAGATGATAGTGGACAGTCGTATTTAAAAACTAACGACATAGAGAACAAAGGTAATCTTTTGAGGACATTCTACGAAGGACATAAAGATTATCAGTTTTCCAATATACAAGAGGCTATGGAATATGCTCAGGCTCTTTGTAGCACATAGTATCAGAAAAGAAGTGTTTCAAAATGAATTTTTGAAGCACTCTTTTTTTATGAGAAGTTGCATGAATGGTATGAATTTAATTTAAATTAAGTTTAAAATAGTTTTTATTGAATTGTTACATTGTAGATGGTAAAGTATAATATAGTTACAATTGACATTAATATAATTAATGAGTTAAGTTTAATATAATTATATTTAGGTATATAATAGATATGGCTTTAAACTTGTGGAGGATATCTATAAAGTAATGAAGAATCAGCAAATGGTTTAATAAAAAGATAGGTGATTGAGCATGTATGAATATATAAAAGGAATTTTTAAGTCCATAGAAAAGGAATATATAGTTATAGAATGTGGAAATATTGGATATAAGATTTTTACATCAGGCAGTACAATTTCTAATATTCCACCGATAGATCAACAAGTAAAGATTTATACTCATCAAATTGTAAGAGAAGATTTTATTGGACTTTATGGTTTTTTAACTAGAGAAGAAATATCCATGTTTAATCTTCTTATTTCCATTAATGGGGTAGGGCCTAAGGCAGCACTATCACTTATGTCTATTGCCAATGTTTCTACATTAAAGTATGCTATAATTACTGATGATGATAAATTAATAACTAAGGCTCCAGGCATTGGTAAGAAAACTGCTCAAAGGATTATATTGGAGCTTAAAGATAAGATAAATGTAGGAGATGCCATACCAGAGGGAGCTACTATTAATCATATTGATATAGATAACGAAAAACTATCAGAAGCAGTGGGTGCACTTATAGCGCTTGGATACTCTGATAAAGAGGCAGAAAAAGCAGTAGAAAAAGCTGATAAAAGTAAGAATGTTGAAGATATTATAAAGGAATGTTTGAAAATATTAATGGGTTAGTAACATTAGTAAGGTTTTGTAGTTAAGGAGGGGGATTATGGAAGATAGATTTATTACATCTAATATTATTGAGGAAGATATAGAAGTAGAATATTCCTTAAGACCTCAGCGCCTTAAGGAATATATAGGACAAGAAAAAGTTAAAAATAAGTTAGATATATTTTTAAAAGCTGCAAAAATGAGAAAAGAACCATTAGATCATTTACTTTTATATGGCCCACCAGGACTTGGTAAAACCACATTGGCTAACATCGTAGCAAAGGAGATGGGGGGGAATTTAAAAATTACCTCTGGACCGGCTATAGAGAGAGCTGGAGATTTAGCGGCATTGTTAACGAATTTAAATACTAACGATGTATTATTCATAGATGAAATTCATAGATTGAATAGGTCTGTAGAAGAAATTTTATATCCAGCCATGGAAGATTTCGCTTTAGATATTGTTATTGGTAAGGGGGCATCAGCAAAATCTATAAGACTAGATTTACCTAAATTTACTTTAATAGGCGCAACTACTAGGGTAGGACTTTTGACTGCACCTTTAAGAGATAGATTTGGAGTACTCTGTTCAATGGAATATTATAATCATGATGAACTTAAAGAAATTGTTTTAAGGTCATCTGAAATATTAGGAGTGGAAATTGATAAGGACGGCGCTTTAAGTCTAGGAATGAGATCTAGAGGAACACCAAGGATAGCAAATAGGTTATTAAAAAGAGTTAGAGATTACTCTATGGTTAAAGGTATAGATATAATTGACAGTAATATGGTGGAGCAGGCAGCGGAACTTTTAGAAGTTGATAGAGAAGGCTTTGATAGATTAGATAATAAGATATTAGAAGCCATAGTAGATAACTTTAATGGGGGACCCGTTGGCGTTGAAACTCTAGCTTATTTTATAGGTGAAGAAGTCAGTACCATTGAAGATGTATACGAACCATATCTTATACAAAAGGGGTTTATTGTGAGAACTCCAAGGGGAAGAATGGCAGCAAAAAAAGCCTATGAACATTTAGGAAGAATTATTCCAGAGCATATATTATAGAAATAATGATAAACATATAGATAGAATAGGGAAGTGTATAGACTTTGAAAGTAAAGGATTTTTATTTTGATTTACCAAAGGAATTAATAGCTCAGCATCCTTTAGAAAAAAGAGATGAATCGAGGCTTATGGTTCTAAATAAAAAAAGTGGTGAAATAGAACATAAAGTGTTTAAAGATATTATAGATTATTTAAATCAAGGAGATTGTCTTGTATTAAATGACACGAGAGTTATGCCAGCTAGACTTTATGGAGCTAAAGAAGGCTCCGGTGGTAAAATGGAGTTTTTGCTTTTAAATAGGCATGAAGATGATATATGGGAAACCTTAGTTAAGCCTGGCAAAAGAGGAAAAGTAGGAGCTAAATTTGTCTTTGGAAATGGAGAACTAGAGGCTGAGGTAGTAGAAGTTTTAGAAAATGGAAATAGAAAAGTAAAGTTTCACTATGAGGGTATTTTTGAAGAAGTATTAGATAGACTAGGTGAAATGCCACTACCACCATATATAGAAGAAAAGCTAGAAGATAGAGAGAGGTATCAAACGGTTTACTCAAAGGAAGTAGGTTCTGCAGCAGCCCCTACAGCTGGATTACACTTCACAGAGGAACTACTTCAGACTATCAAGAAAAAGGGGATAAATATAGCTTTTGTAACTTTGCATGTAGGCCTTGGAACCTTTAGACCGGTAAAAGCTGAAGAAATTCAAGATCATGAAATGCATTCGGAGTATTATATTTTAGATAAGGAAAATGCTGAAATAATAAATAGTACTAAAAGAAGTGGTAAAAGAGTTATAGCTGTGGGAACCACATCTAATAGAACTCTTGAAAGTATAGCTAATGAAGAAGGTCAAGTTAAAGAGCAATCAGGATATACTAGTATATTCATATATCCAGGGTATAAATTTAAAATAGTAGATGCCATAATAACTAATTTTCATTTACCAGAATCTACATTAATAATGCTTATAAGTGCATTTTCAACTAGGGAAATAGTGATGAATGCTTATAAAATTGCAGTAGAAAATAAATATAGATTCTTTAGTTTTGGTGATGCTATGTTTATCCATGAATAGGAAGGACGATGAATAGGTGTATAAATTACTAAAAAAGAGTGGAAAAGTTAGACGTGGGGAATTTGTTACTCCTCATGGTACGATACAGACCCCTGTGTTCATGAATGTTGGTACTTTGGCTGCCATAAAGGGAGCAGTATCATCTATGGATTTAAAAGAAATTGGGTGTCAAGTAGAATTATCAAATACATATCATCTTCATTTAAGACCAGGAGATGAAGTAGTTAAAAAAATGGGAGGACTTCATGAATTTATGAATTGGGATAGACCAATTCTCACAGATTCAGGTGGATTTCAAGTATTCTCATTAGCAAGTATGAGAAAAATTAAAGAAGAGGGTGTATATTTTAGCTCTCATATTGATGGTAGAAAAATATTTATGGGCCCTGAAGAAAGCATGCAAATTCAAAGTAATTTAGCTTCAACAATTGCTATGGCATTTGATGAATGTATCCCAAATCCATCGTCAAGAGAATATGTAGAAAACTCTGTAGCAAGAACCACTAGATGGCTTGAAAGATGTAAAGTTGAAATGGAAAGATTAAATTCAGATCCCAATACTATAAATAAAAAGCAAATGCTATTTGGCATAAATCAAGGTGGAGTTTACGAGGATATTAGAATAGAACATGCTAAAACTATTAGAAAACTAGATCTGGATGGATATGCAATTGGAGGATTAGCTGTTGGTGAAAGCCATGAGGATATGTACAGAATTATTGATGCTGTGGTTCCTCATCTTCCAGAGGATAAGCCAATTTATCTTATGGGAGTAGGAACTCCTGAAAATATATTAGAGGCGGTTTCAAGAGGGGTAGATTTCTTTGACTGTGTATTACCTGCTAGAAATGGAAGGCATGGACATGTGTTTACTAAGTATGGTAAAATAAACATCATGAATGCCAAATATGAACTAGATAAAAGTCCTATAAATGAAGGTTGTGATTGTCCAACATGTAGACATTATACAAGAGGATATATAAGACACTTATTTAAAGCTAAGGAAATGTTAGCGATGAGACTTTGTGTACTTCATAACTTGTATTTCTATAATAAATTAATGGAAGACATAAGAAATGCAATTGATGGAGACTACTTTGAAGAATTTAAAAATCAAAGACTTTCAGAGTGGGGAAAAAAATAATTAGGTATCTATTATTTTAATATATACATAACTAGTGAAAGGAGAGATATTATGCAAAACTTAATGGCGTTTCTTCCGATGGTACTTGTACTTGTGTTGTTTTACTTCATGATTTTCATGCCAGAAAAGAAAAGAAAGAAACAATACAATGATATGTTGAATTCTTTAGCTATAAATGATGAGATTATGACTAAAGGTGGAATCATGGGAAGAATAATAAATATTCAAGAAGAATATGTTATTTTAGAAAGTGGCCCAGATAGAGCAAGAATAAAAATGAGCAAACTAGGTATTGCTTCAGTTACTAAATCAGCTAATGAACCAGAAGAAATAAAGGAATAATCATCATAAAGCCCCTTATATAAACATATTTATTAATATAAGGGGGTTTTGGGTATGTATAAAAAAATTAATTATTCTACTATTGGAGTAGGGGTGCTAAGAGCATCAATTTTAACAATAATTTGCGTTTTAGTATATTCATTAGTTACTTCATATTTCCCGTTTAGTGACACAGTCACATCAGTATTTTTAGTTATAGCTACATTGGCTAGTGTGGTATATGGAGCTATATATGCTACATTAAAAATGGGAAGCAAGGGATGGCTGGTGGGATTGCTAGTAGCAGTATTTTATATGTTAATACTTTATATAGTATCTTTATGCTTTGGTAATAACTTGGCATTAGGAGGAAAAGACGTAGTTAGATTAATTTTAGCATTAGCAGCAGGATCACTGTCAGGAATGCTAGGAGTGAATCTATAGATATTATCAATTTTAGGAGGAATAGAAATGAAACATATAAAAACTATCAACAAATCTAACATTAAAGAAAGTTTAAAGAAACCAGGTTGTAAAGAGTGTGCTAATTCATGTCAATCAGCTTGTAAAACTTCTTGTACAGTAGCTAATTTAGAGTGTGAAAACTAATCATTTTAAAGGCAGTAACAAAAAGTTACTGCTTTGTGTTTAGTTAGGAGGAAAAACAATGGAATTAATTCATAAATTTATACAAGGTAATGATTTTTATGTAATAGATGTAAATTCAGGTGCAGTTCATGAAGTAGATGAGCTTGTATATGACATGCTAGACTCAGATAAACTTAAAACTAAAGACGAGTTAAAAGAAATATATAAGGATAGATACTCCAGTGAAGAAATTGATGAGGTATATGAGGAATTAGAATCTTTAGTTCATGAAGAAATACTTTATTCTAAAGATTTATATGAAAATATAGCAATGATGAGTGGACAAGCAGAGGTAGCTATTAAAGCCCTTTGTCTTAATATAATTCATGATTGTAATTTGAAGTGCAAATATTGTTTTGCTGATGAAGGAGAATATAAGGGTTGTAGAAAAACCATGAGCGCGCAAACTGGTAAAGACGCTATAGATTTCGTTATAAAAAACTCAGGAAAAAGAAAAAATATAGAGATTGACTTATTTGGTGGAGAGCCACTTATGGCCTTTGACATCATAAAGGAAATAGTAGATTATGGTAGGGAACAAGAAAAACTTCACAATAAAAATATTAGGTTTACTATGACTACTAACGCTACCCTTTTAAATGATGAAATAATAGACTACCTTGATAAAAACATGGGAAATATAATTTTAAGTATAGATGGAAGAAAAGAAGTCAATGATAAAGTAAGAATAAGATTTGATGGAACTGGTACCTATGAATCCATATTACCTAAAATAAAGAAAATGGTAGATATAAGAGATAAGTCTAAGACTTATTATGTAAGGGGTACTTTTACAAGAGAAAATACAGATTTCTTTGAAGATGTAAAGCATATGGTAGATTTAGGCTTTGATGAAGTATCTATTGAACCAGTAGTACTTCCTGATGACCATGAACTTTCATTAAGAGAAGAGGATCTTTCTACAATTTTTAATCAATATGATAAATTATATGAATATATGGTTGAAAAATATGAGGCAGGAAAATCCTTTAAATTCTATCACTTTAATGTAGATTTACAAGGAGGTCCATGCATCTATAAGAGAATTTCAGGATGTGGAGCTGGACACGAATATGTAGCAGTTACTCCAGATGGAGAAATATATCCTTGTCATCAATTTGTAGGAAACGAAGATTTTCTTATGGGAGATATATATGAAGGGGTTAAGGACTTTTCTATAGTTCAAAATCTTAAGGATGCTCACATATATAATAAACCTACATGTAAAAATTGCTGGGCAAGATTCTATTGTAGTGGAGGATGCCAAGCTAACAACTTTAACTTTAATGGAGATGTTCACATTCCATATGAATTAGGTTGTAAGATGCAAAAGAAGAGAATAGAGTGTGCTATTGCTTTAAAAGCTAAAACAATGAATAAATAATTGTGTTTTAAAGGATAGAATTAAGAATTCTATCCTTATTTTAAGAAAAATGAGGAATATACAGAAAATTAAATTATATACACTTGATTTTATCCATATAATACCTGTAAAATAAATAATAAATAGACAAATAGAAAAATACAATTAAATAACAGGAAAGGGGATAACCATGAGGAATAAAAATAGAAAAAGTGGAATTCTAGTTATCATAGCAATAATAGTAATAGGTCTTTTTGCATACGCTGGTCTTTATGGTGTGGATTTAGGGAATTATAGAATCAAAACCTTTGAAAGTGGTATTGATAAGGGATTAGATTTAGTAGGAGGAACTTCTCTTTTAATGGAGATAAAGGAGGAGAAGGTAGATCAAGCTGTTATAGATAGAACTATAGAGCTTATTTCTATGAGGATAAATAAAGAAGGAGTAAGTGAAATTCCTATAACTCAAGAAGGCGAAAATAGAATTAGAATAGAAATTCCGGGTGAGTTTGATACAGATAAGGTTTTAGAGACCATCGGTAAAACTGGAGAATTAACCTTTGAAGACCCGGAAGGTAATGTAATTTTAACGGGTAAGGAAGTTAAAGAAGCAGGAGCATATATATCCCAAGATAATAAGTATGTTGTTAATCTTGAATTAAATGAAGAGGGAACTGCAAAGTTTGCGGAAGCAACTAAGACATTCTTAAATAAAAATATAGCTATAAAAATGGATGGTGAAATTTTGACTAATCCAACGGTTAATGCTGTTATAAGTGATGGAAAGGCAGTTATTGAAGGTATGAGTTCTCTAGAAGAAGCAAATTCTATTGCTAACATCATAACTTCTGGAGCTCTTCCAGTTAAACTAGAAGTAAGCTCAGTTAAAACTGTAGGACCAACTATTGGAGCAGAGGCATTGTCACTTAGTAAAAAAGCTGCGATGATAGGAATAGCTTGTATAATATTATTTATGGTTGCATACTATAGAGTGCCAGGAATTATTGCTTCTGTGGCTATAGTTTTATATGTAAGTTTATTACTTGTCATATTCGCTCAATTTGGAGTAGTATTAACTTTATCAGGTATTGCAGGTTTAATTCTTACCATAGGTATGGCTGTGGATGCTAATGTACTTATATTTGAAAGAACAAAGGAAGAGCTAAGGTTAGGTAAATCTATAAAGACTTCTGTGGAAGTTGGTTATAGTAGAGCACTATCATCGATTTTAGACTCTAATATAACTACAATTATTGCAGCATTAGCGCTATACTTCTTAGGATCAGGTTCTGTTAAGGGATTTGCAGTAACACTACTTATAGGTATTATTGTAAGTATATTTACTGCTCTCTTTGTTACAAAGTTTCTACTCAATAATGCTGTAAATGCAGGTTGGATAAATAAACCATCATATTTTGGCGTGAGAGAAGGAAAAAAACGTGAATTTAGTAGCCTTAAAATAATAGAGAATACCAAAATATGGTTTGCTATATCGATTATTATAACTGTTATAGGAGTTGGGTTTTTAGCAACTAGAGGCTTAAACTATGGTATAGATTTTAAAGGTGGTACATTAATTACTTTAGATATGAATCAACAATTTAATAAGGATGATGTAAATACTATTATTGATAAGTATGCTAAGGGTAAGTACTCTACAAAGTTAGCTAATGAGGGTAAAGAAATACAAATTATTGTTCAAGAAGGAGTATTAGATGAAGCAAAAACCAATGCTCTTGTTGATGAAATAAAAGGAAAATATTCTTTAGAGGATAGTGCTCTTATAGGTAAAGAAAGTATAGGATCTACTGTAGGAAATGAATTAAAGAAAAAGGCACTATTAGCATTAGGGGTAGCATCTATTGCTATGCTTATATATATCACGGCTAGATTTGAATTTAGCTATGCAGCAGCGGCTATTATAGCTTTACTTCATGATGTATTTATTACACTTTCCTTCTATGCTATATTTGATATTCAAGCTAATACACCATTTATAGCAGCTATTTTAACTATAGTAGGATATTCTATCAATGATACTATTGTTATATTTGATAGAATAAGGGAAAATGTTAAGAAGAATAGAAGAATGGATTCAAAAGAAGTTGCTAATATTAGTATCACAGAAACTATGACTAGAAGTATAAATACATCATTAACAACACTTATAACTATAGTGGCAGTTTATATTTTTGTGCCATCCATAAGAGAGTTTTCACTTCCGCTTATAGTGGGAATTGCTTGTGGAGCGTATTCTTCAATATTTATAGCTTCACCGTTATGGGTAATAATTAAAAATGCTAAGAAAAAAAAGAAAGCTAAGACAGTAGCATAATATAAAAAATTCTATGACGAAAGACATTTTATCATGTTTTTCGTCATTTTTATAATAATTTGTTTGTAAAATTGTCAGTTTTAAATTATAATATATTTGTTTTCTATAAATAGATTTCTTAGACTCCATAATATGTACAAGTGATATGGGGTTAGAAGTTTTTGTTCAAGAGAATATGATCGCTAAAATATAAAATGAAAATATAAGGGATCAAGTAACTACTCATGGAACTAATTTGGAGGAGCACATATGGAGTATAGTATGAATAGGAAAGATAATGATCCATTTCTATTAGGAAATATGAAAATTGCATTAAACAGAATTGTTAAAGCTATCAATGAGAGAGAAAAGATAGTTATATATGGCTATCATGACTTTGATAGCGTATGTGCCATATCTCTTCTTATGCTAGTATTACGATATGTAAACAGTGATGTAGAATATTATATACCCAGTGTATATAGAAATGATAGAAATTTAAATAAAGAAGATATAGAGAATAATTTATTATGTCTTGGAGCAAATTTAATTATAACTGTTGGTTGTGGAGTTAAATCTAAAGAAGAAATACAACTTTGTAAGAAAAACAATATTGATATAATTGTAACGGATTATCATAATCACATAGTAGAGGATAAGAATTGTATAACCATAAACACCTGTCAAACTAATTGTAATTATCCTTTTAAGGATTTTACAGGTTGTTCGCTTATATATAAATTCATAGAAGTTATAGCTTCTTATTATAAGATAAGTTGCACACAAAAGTATTTAGATTTAGTAATGATGGGTATAATTACAACAGGGATAGAAATAGAAGAAGAAAATCGATATTTTGTAGAAGAAGGGTGTAAAAAGTTAAAGAAAACTAATAACTATGGAGTTAAGGCATTAATAAGAGAACATGAACGGAATTATGGTGGTATTATGAAGTTTTATGATGAAGGTATCATAAAGCTTTTGCCAAAGATGATTTCAAAGAATAAGCTAGATAATGCAAGAATAATCGTTGAACTTTTTACTACTAATGATAGTTATAGAGCAAAGCAAATATCAAAATTCTTATATAAAGAGGTTATGATGAGTTTTGAATAGCTTATTTACAGAAAATCTATTTAATATACATATTTTCGAAAGTATTGCATTAAATATCAAGGTTAATATATAATTTAGTTATGTAAAGATGTGTTTGGTTAAGGGTTTAGGAGGAGTAAAAGATGAATTTAAAGGATAAAGTTAGAATAATAGACGGATTTCCAAAAGAAGGTATAAGTTTTAAAGATGTAACTACTTTACTTCAAGATGGAGAAGCATTAAGAGCGTCCATAGATGTTATTGCCAATCATTTAAAAGAGAAAAAAATTGATATCGTAATAGGACCAGAGGCTAGGGGCTTTTTATTTGGAGTACCAGTGGCTTATGCTTTAGGAGCTGGTTTTGTACCAGTTAGAAAACCAGGTAAATTACCCTATGAAACTATTCAAACTTCTTATGATTTAGAATATGGTAGTGATGTGTTAGAAATTCATAAGGATGCTATTAAAAAGGGCCAGAGAGTAGCAATTGTTGATGATTTACTTGCTACAGGAGGAACTGTATCTGCTGTTGCAAAGCTTGTTGAGGAATCTGGTGGGGAAGTTGTAGCCATAGACTTTTTAATAGAACTTACAGAACTTAAAGGTAGAGAAAAAATAGCACAATATGATATTATGTCTGTTATAGACTATCCATTTTAGAATTGAACATAAATTGAAATAATTTGGGTTATAGTATATAATTATTACTGAGTTTAAATAGGTGGCTGGTTCATTAACCAGCCTTTAATTTTAGGAGTGTATTACAATGATTGATAAATTGATAGAAAAAATTAATAGTAATTGTCACAATGTAGATATCAATTTTGTAAATAAGGCCTATGAATTTTCTGTAAATGCCCATAAAGATCAAAGAAGAGAGTCAGGAGAGCCTTATATAATTCATCCTTTAGAAGTAGCTTGTATTTTGGCTGAACTAGGACTTGATACCTCTACTATAGTGGCAGGTCTTTTACATGATGTAATTGAAGATACAGAATATACATATGAAGATGTTTGTAACATCTTCTCTATAGAAGTGGCAGATTTAGTAGAAGGGGTATCTAAGCTAGGTAAAATAAAATATAAGTCAAAAGAAGAACAGCAAGCAGATAATGTTAGAAAAATGCTTCTTGCTATGGCCAAAGATATAAGAGTAATACTTATAAAATTGGCTGATAGATTACATAACTTAAGAACGTTAAAATACATGCCTGAGAATAAACAGAAAGAAAAGGCTAAGGAAACTTTAGATATATATGCACCGTTAGCTCACAGGTTAGGTATATCAAAAATAAAGTGGGAACTAGAGGATTTAGCATTAAGATACTTAAATCCAACAGAATATTATGACTTAGTTAAGTTGATTTCAGATAAGAGAAATGAAAGGGAAGAGCAAATAAGTCATATTATATCACAACTTAAATTAAATCTTAATATGGGTGGAATTACAGCAGAAATAGAAGGTAGACCAAAGCACTTCTATAGTATTTATAGAAAAATGATTAAAAGTAGTAAAACCATAGATCAAATATTTGATCTTACAGCAGTGAGGATATTAGTAGATGATATTGGAAATTGTTATGCAGCATTGGGAATAGTACATACTATGTATAAGCCTATACCAGGTAGATTTAAGGACTATATTGCTATGCCTAAACCTAATATGTATCAGTCTCTTCATTCAACGGTAATAGGGCCTTTCGGAAAACCCTTTGAAATACAAATTAGAACATTTGAAATGCATAGAACTGCTGAATATGGTATTGCAGCTCACTGGAAATATAAGGAAAGTGTTCAAGATGAAGATAAATCTTTAGATTCAAAGCTATATTGGCTTAGAGAAATGCTAGAATGGCAAGGAGAAACTTCTGACGCTGAAGAGTTTATGGAAGGGTTTAAGATAGATTTATTTTCTGATGAAGTATTTGTGTTTACTCCAAAGGGTGATGTTATAAATTTACCGAATGACTCTACACCTATAGATTTTGCCTATGCTATTCATACTGCAGTAGGTCATAAGTGTGTTGGAGGTAAGGTAAATGGAAAGATAGTACCTCTAGATTATAAGCTTAGAACGGGGGAAATTGTAGAGGTAATTACAGCTACTAATTCAAAAGGACCTAGCATTGATTGGCTTAATATAGTAAAGAGTAATCAAGCAAGGAGTAAAATTAAGCTTTGGTTTAAAAAGGCAAATAGAGAAGAGACCATAGCAAAGGGGAAAGAATTAGTAGATAAAGAGTGTAAGAAGCAGAATTGTATATTTTCCCAAATAATTAATGAAGATATTATAGAAAAGATTGTTAGAAGATACAACCTAAAAAATATGGATGACCTATACCATGGAGTAGGTATTGGTGACATAAATCCTAATAATATGATAAGTAAACTAAAGGATGCTCATGATAAAGAGAACTCTAAGCAGTTAAAACTTGATGAGCTAAGGCTAATTCATGAGGATAAAAACAAAAAACAAAAGAATGATAGTTATTCTGGAGTTACAGTTAAGGATATGTCTAATATTCAAGTAAGATTTGCAAAATGTTGTAGTCCTGTATATGGAGATGATATTATTGGATATATTACAAGAGGAAAGGGTGTATCTATTCATAGAAGTGACTGTAAAAATGTAATTAACTTACAGGAAAAGGAAGGTCACAAAATAGTTGAAGTAGCTTGGGGAAAAGAAAATAAAGATAAATATATTGCTGATATAGAAGTAATAGCTGAGGATAGACTAGGTCTTCTCACAGATATTATAGAAATATTAGGGCTTGTCAAAGCTAATATTTTATCAATAAGCGCTGTAACAAATAAACAAAATATAGCTGTTGTAAGTTTGAAAATAAATATTTCTAGTATAGAGCATTTAAAGGACATTCAAGCTAAACTTAGGAAAATCAAGGATGTTAAGGATGTCTATAGGAAGAAACAGTAAAAAGGAGTGCTTAATATGAGAGCTGTTGTGCAAAGAGTTAAATCTTCAAAGGTTGAAGTAGATAATAAAGTTATTAGTGAAATAGGAAAAGGAATTAACTTGCTTGTGGGAATAAGTAAGGAAGACACTAAAGAAGATATAGATTATATAGTAAGGAAAGTTCTTGGAATGAGAATTTTTGAAGATGAAAATGAAAGAATGAACTTTTCACTTCAAGATATAGGTGGGGAGCTATTATTAATATCTCAATTTACCCTATATGGTGATTGTAGAAAGGGTAAGAGACCTGATTTTATGAAGGCACAAGGTGGAGATGCTGCTAGAGCATTATATAATGAGCTGGTAGAAACCTTCAAAAAAGAAATACCTAATCTTCAAACAGGGGAGTTTGGAGCCGATATGAAGGTGGAAATTATAAATGATGGACCAGTAACACTTTTACTAGAGAGTAAAAAGGAGTTTTAAAAATTTTAAGAAACATATAGCATTTTGAGGTGATAATATGATTATAAAAAGAATGATGGCAGGAGTTTATGCTGCTAACTGTTATATATTATTTGATGAAGAAACAAAGGAAACTGTAGTTTTAGACCCAGGTGGAGACATAGATGATGTATGCAAGGCTCTTAATCAATTAGAAGCTAAGGTTAAGTATATCATATTAACTCATGGTCACTTTGATCATACTACAGGAGTAGATGGATTAAAGGCTGAAACAGGAGCAACTGTAGCTATGGCTAAAGAAGATAATGATATGATTTTAAATAATATTATGTATTATGGACCACTTATTGAAGGAGGGGCAGAACTTTTATTAAAACATGATGATGTATTAAAGTTTGGTAATTATAAAATAAAAGTTTTAGCAACACCAGGACACACACCAGGAGGAATAAGCCTTTTAGTAGATGGAAATGTTTTTACAGGGGATACTTTATTTAAAGGATCGGTTGGAAGAAGTGATTTAGCTGGTGGAGATCACAATGAGCTTATAGCAAGTATTAAAAATAATTTAATGCCACTTAATGATAGCGTGGCAGTTCACCCAGGGCATGGACCAAGTAGTACCATAGGCCAAGAAAGAATGGAAAATCCATTTTTATAGGTAAAATTATAAACTGTATATTTGGTTATAAGAAGGTAATTTGAAATAAGGATTTGATAAATATGACAAAGGATATGAAGTCTATAAAAGTAAAGCTAAGTAATATGAACTTTAGATATGATGTATTTCTTATGATAAATCTATTTTTTAGTTTTATTAATATAGAATTTGTAAATGAGGAATTTGATTTATCTATAGATATAGATGAAGAAGCAGGAAATATCATAATTAAAGGAAGTGAAGGATTTTTTAATTATGAAATCAATAGAAATTATAAGCTTTCAGAGGAAGTTAAAAAGTCCTTATTCATATATATTAGAAATATAACAGGAAAGGTTCTTCCATGGGGAACTTTAGTTGGTATAAGGCCTTCTAAAAAAGCACTAGACCTTTTAGAAAAAGGATATAGTGAAGAGGAAGTAATAAAAGAATTTAAGGATAGACATGAAACTAGCAAGGAGAAGACAAAGCTTTGTATAGATGTAGCTAAGTACGAGAAAAGTGTAGTCAACAAAGATAAAGATACTATAAGTATATATGTGGGTATGCCATTTTGTCCAACTAGATGTGTTTATTGTTCTTTTACTTCAAATCCTATAGGAGGAAAGTCAGCTTTAGTTAAAGAATATCTTAATGCTATTACCAAGGAAATAAAATCTATAAGTAAATATGTATCAGAAAAGAATTTAACTATAGAGACCGTTTATTTTGGTGGAGGTACTCCTACTTCTATAAATGATGAAGAATTTGAAGATATAATGAATAAGATATATAAGGGATTTGTTGAAGGTAAGGGTATTAAAGAATTTACTGTAGAATGTGGAAGAGTGGATAGTATAACAGAAGGAAAACTTCAATCTATGAAAAGATATAAGGTTCATAGAATCAGTATAAATCCTCAAAGTATGAATGATGATACTTTAAAAAACATTGGTAGAAATCATAGTAGCAAGGATGTAGAAAACTGCTTTAATCTAGCACGAAGTCTAGGTTTTGATAATATAAATATGGATATGATAGTTGGGCTTCCAGGAGAAGATTTAAGTCACATACATAGAAGTTGTGAAGAAATACTTAAACTGAATCCAGACAGCATAACTATTCATGGTATGTCTATTAAAAGAGGCTCTAGGCTACATGAAAATCTAGTTAATAAGGGACAGTTTACTATTCCTAATCAGCATGAGTTAAATGCTATGTATGAAGCTACCAAAAAGCTTTCTTTAGATTTGAATATGAAACCCTATTATATGTATAGACAAAAAAATATGGTAGGGAACATGGAGAATGTAGGCTACTGTAGAGATGAAAAAATATGTATATATAATATTCAGATGATTGAGGAAAAGCAAACTATTATAGCTCTCGGAGCAGATGGAGTTTCAAAGGTTGTTTTCTTAGATGAAAATAGAATAGAGCGATTTGCAAATGTTAAGGATGTAAAAGAGTATAATAGTAGAATAGACGAGATGATAGCTAGAAAGATAGAATTACTCAATACACTATATTAAAACAATTATGTACATAGGTTTTAAATAAAATTTCATTTGGGTAATGATATTATAATATAAATTAGACATAATAATTAAATAGGAGGAATTTAAATGGGAGAATCACTTAATGGACTTAAAAGAACCATTATGTGTGGTGAAGTAAGAGAATCAAATATCTCTGAAAAAATCACTGTTATGGGTTGGGTCCAAAGAAAAAGAAATTTAGGAAGTTTAGTTTTTGTAGATTTAAGAGACAGAACTGGATTATTACAAGTTGTATTTGGTGAAGAAATAAATAGGGAAGCCTTTGAAAAAGCTGATTTAGTTAAATCTGAGTACTGCATAGCTGTTACTGGAGAGGTTATCAGAAGAGAATCTCCTAATAAAAATTTACCAACAGGAATGGTAGAGCTTAAAGGAGAAAATATTAAAATACTTTCAGAATCAGAAACTCCACCTATATATATTAAAGAAAACTTGGATGCTAGTGAAAATATTAGATTAAAATATAGATATCTAGATCTTAGAAGACCAGATATGCAAAAAATATTAATGATTAGACATAAAGCTGGAAAAGTAGTAAGAGATTATCTAGATGAAAATGGATTCTTAGAAATGGAAACACCAATGCTTACTAAGAGCACTCCAGAAGGAGCTAGAGATTACTTAGTGCCTAGTAGAAATTACCCAGGAATGTTTTATGCATTACCTCAATCTCCACAAATATTTAAGCAATTATTAATGGTTTCTGGATATGACAAGTATTTTCAAATTGTTAAATGTTTTAGAGATGAAGATTTAAGAGCTAATAGACAACCAGAGTTTACGCAAATAGATTTAGAGATGAGCTTTGTTGAAATGGATGATATCATAGCCTTAAATGAAGGTCTTTTAAAAAGAGTATTTAAAGAAGTTATAGATGTAGATGTACAACTTCCAATAAAGAGAATGCCTTATGTAGAAGCTATGAATAAATATGGTAGTGACAAGCCAGATTTAAGATTTGGTATGGAGATACAAGATATTACTGAGGCAGTAAGAGGTACAGATTTTGCTGTGTTTAAAGGAGCCATTGAAAATGGTGGTTCAGTAAGAGCTATTGTAGCTAAAAACTGTGCAGACATGGGGAGAAAGAAAATTGATAAACTAGGTGAGTTTGTTAAAACTTATAAAGCAAAAGGCCTTGCTTGGATAGCTTATAAAGAAGGAGAAATAAAATCTCCAATAGCTAAATTCTTCTCAGAAGAAGATATGGCTAAATTATTAAATGCTGCTGGAGCAGAAGTAGGAGATTTAGTTTTAATAGTTGCAGATGTTGATAGTGTAGTACTTCAATCTCTTGGAGCTTTAAGATTAGAACTTGCTAAGGAACTTGGAATCTTAGACGGAAGCAAAGAATTTAACTTTGTATGGATTACTGAATTCCCAATGTTTGAGTATGACGAAGAAGAGAAGAGATTCGTAGCTCTTCACCATCCATTCACAGCACCTATGGATGAAGATTTAGAACTTCTAGAAACAGATCCAGGAAGAGCTCGTGCTAAGGCTTATGATATAGTATTAAACGGAGAGGAACTTGGTGGAGGAAGTATAAGAATTCACGATACAAAACTTCAACAAAAAATATTTAATCTTTTAGGCTTTACTGATGAAAGTGCATGGGAAAGATTTGGATTCTTACTAGAAGCATTCAAATATGGCCCACCACCACATGGCGGACTTGCATATGGTTTAGATAGAATGGTAATGTTCCTTGCAGGAACTGATAATATAAAAGATGTTATTACCTTCCCTAAGAATCAAAATGCTTATTGTCCAATGAGTGAAGCACCTAATGTTGTTGATAAGAAGCAATTGAACGACTTAGGAATAGAAATAAGTAAAGTAGAAAAATAATTTAATAAAAGGTTGTATTATTAAAGAGAATAATACAACCTTTTATGGTTATAATAACTTTATAAAACTATTGATACTTAGTGATTAATATTTATTTTATAATTGCAATTTAATTGTAATTGCTATATAATAATACTAAAGAATATTCTGCTGTGTGCGTGGAGATGGTTTATGTTGAGCCAACATTTAAACATTGTGGCTGATGTTCTCATTATGGAGTGTAGACTGGCTATTTTATAGTTGGTACCAGAAGTATTGAGGCGATTCCACCCCTGGTAGACAGGGTTCAAATATCCCATTAAGACGGCACGGTGGGTATCAATAGTTTTAACATTAAGGAGTAAATACTTTGTATTTACTCTTTTTTATTTTGATATTCATGCGTATTATTGAAAAATTAAAAAGCAAGTGAAACAAGGGAGGAAATATAAATAATAAAATTGATAAAGAAAATTATAAGCCTATTGGATAAAAGAGGAGACTTATAATTTAAAGTGGCTACATAATTATATAGCCACTTTGTACAATAGTTATTAAATAACTAAGAATTTTAGTTTTACAGCAACTATTTCTTAAATGTAATATAGCAATTTAAAAATTTATCTTTATTAGCATTATCTCCTAGACCTTCATAACATTCCGAAAGAAGCTTATATACATTAGAATTAGTTGCATCGATAGATAAAGCTTTATTTAATAACAGTATTGAATCGTCATATTTTTTTAGAGACATTAACTTTGATACTCCCTTTATTATATTTTCAAGAATCTTTGTGTCTTCAGTAAGATTATTTAGTCTATAGATTAGTGAATTAATTTTGTCTGTGGTAAATGGCTTAAGTAAATATTCAACAGCTCCTAATTTAGTACAATCAACAGCATTTTTAACCGTTGGAAAAGCTGTCATGATTATTACCGTAGAAAATATTCCATCTTCCCTAATTCTTTTCAATACTTCAGTGCCACTTAATGTTGGCATTTTAATATCTAAAAAGATTAAATCAAAGGGTTCTTTAGATAATATTTCTAATGCATCTACTCCATTTAGAGCCTCAGTGACAATGTATTCATTCAATTCTAATGATGTTTTTAATAATTTTCTTATATTTTTAGTATCATCAACTACAAGTGCTTTTTTCATAGTACCTCCTAATTATATGGAATAATAATTGTAAATGTTGCACCTTCACCTAAATCACTTTCACATGTTATTTCTCCATTGTGAGAAGTTATTATATCTTTACATATCCAGAGACCAAGACCAGAGTTATTTTTAATGTCTTTATTAGTTAATTGAGTATATTTATCAAATATTTTTGTAGTATTATCCTTTAAAATTCCAACACCAGTATCAGTTACAGTTATGTTTAATTTATTATCTTTTAAGAATCCTCTTATAGAAATTAAATCGCCATCCTTGCAGTGTCTAATGGCATTTATTATTAAATTATTAAGTACCCACACTAACTTTTCACCGTCACAGGATAATGGTTTTACATTTGTATCTACATAGTATTCAAGAATAATTCCACTATAATTTGAAATACTTTTATTACTAGAGACTGAGGCTTTTATCAAATCCTCAATGGAATTATATTCTTTCTTATAAATCTCAGTTGAGGATTCCAATTTTGATAATAAAAGCATATTTGAAACAAGTAAATTTAATCTTTCGCCATCTTCCTTAATAGTGGTTAATATTTTTCTTTGTTCGTCACTTAAATCTCCTAATTTACTACTTTCTAGTAAACCTGTACCAATCATAATTGAAGTTAATGGAGTTTTAAATTCATGTGAAATTGTCGCAAAGAAATCCTTGCTAATTTGCTCTATTTCTTTTAAGTGTGTTACATCCTTTAATAGAATTACGTAGCCAACTTGAAGATCCACTTCTTTAATTTCTTTAATTGATATATTGTAATAGAGTACATCTCCATTTTGGTTTTTTAAAGTGATGATATTCAAAAAATCCCATTGGCAGTTATTCAATGTTATATCATATATAACTGAAAAAAAGCTTCTATCATTAACCAAATGAGTTAAATATCGTCCTTCTGGTTTTTCATCACTAATGCCAAAGGCATTAATAAAATTTTCGTTAACCATTGTAACTTTATAATCTTTATCAATAACTACCATTGGTGAATCTATACTTCTTAATATGGCATTTGAATTATTTCTTTCTTTTAATATTTGACCTAATGTGCTTTTTTCAAAACTTTCAATTCTTTTTGCCATTAAGTTAAATTGCTTTGCTAATTCTCCTAGTTCATCTTTTGTTGTTATTTCTAATTCTTTATATGTAGAGTTAGTTTTTATATCTTTAATAGCATCAATAATATTATTCAATGGATATAATATCTTTTTAAGAAGATGTCTGGATAAGCAAAATGAAATTAGTATTGAAGCTAAAGTAAAAAATATTGTTGTATTTATTATAATTTTGGTTTTATTTTCAACTCTAGCTTTTGAATTAATCATCATAGTTTCATTTAGGCTACTTATATTATCTAGAGTTTTTACAATTATATCATAATTAACTTTAATTTCATCGAGGAAGAAAGTATATCCTGATTCTTTACCATCATTTTGAACAATTTCCGATAAGGTAAAAAAATTCTGGCTATACTGAAGATAGTAAGTATCTAGGTTATTTACATATTCCATTTCTCCATCTTCAGTTATATTATTTTTTTCAAAGTAAAAATTGTCTAAAAATAAAGAGCTATTTTTAGAATATTCAGAGAGAGCTTCTTCTTTATCACCAGATATGTAAAGAAATAAGCTCTGTTGTTGATTATAAAGTGCATCCTTCATATTTTCAACAGATTGAATACTTTTATAATTGTTAGTTAAAAGCCCATCTATATCATTTGAAATTGTAATTAAGTTTCTAACTGAAACTAATCCTAGCAATGACATTGCTAGGATTATAACAATATAAATAAGTGATAGTTTTCCATTTAAGGTTTTAATCATAGTTTTCACTCCTTCAGTTAATTCTTATAGTAAAGTAAAGCAAAATATAGCAAAGCTAAGATTAATTAAGCTAATTTAAAAACTTCAATTTCTGAAGTATGGATAATTGTTAATAGTACTTTTAGCTTACTTTGATATTTATATCTAATAAGATTAGAATTAGTAGGTAGTAAAAATTACGTAGGAAGGTAATATTATGTATAACTTAATTATAGGTTACAATAACTCAAGTATCAACTTAATTAAATCACTTATATATAAAGAAAAAGTTGTATTTTTAATTGATGATAAACCATCAGAAGAAATTCAAATAAAGAATAAATTTCTTTATTATTATCAAGTGGATATAACTGATATGAAACAGATACTGGATAAGTCATCGAAAGCAATGTTATCACATGTTTTTATAATAACTGAAGATGATTATTTAAATTTAATGATTGAAGATACTTTGAAATATTTAAATAATGTACAAGTTGTTTATAATTTTAGAGCATTAGAAAAGATATCTACCAATGGTAATAAAAATTCATATCTTCAAGATTTCTTTGAACCATTAGGTAAGGAGGGAATTTAATTTGTTTGTTGTCGTTATTAGTGAAAGCAAATTTATTAATTTATATAAGGAAAGTTTAGACGATTTAAACTTAGATTTCTCGAATGTAATTTCACCACAAGAACTTTCACCAGCATTTTCCGATATCTTTAATAATTACTTATTAAAAAGAGCAGATGTGGTAGTGATTATTACACCTAAAGATCAGTTTAATTTCTATATTTCAAAGGTTTGTAAAACTTTTTATGAAACTAAAAAGGTTATTACATTAATTAATAATTCAAACAATAAAGATATTTTTACTTCAATTGGAGTTTTAGACGTAATAGATTTTAATTGCTATGCAAAAGAAACTTTATATAAATTTTTAGAAAAAGGAGCAGTTTAAATATGTATATTATTATTATTGGATGTGGTAAGATGGGAAGCAAATTGGCTACAGACTTAGCTGAAACATCTCATGATATATGTGTAATAGATAGAGACGAGGAGAAAACGGATAAACTAGGTTCGGGATTTAATGGAAGGATACTAAATGGGGTTGAAATTGATATTGATTTACTAGAAGAAGCAGGTATTGAGGAAGCTGATGTACTACTAGCTCTAACTCAAAACGATAATATAAATATTGTTGCCTGTGAAATAGCACAGAATATTTATAAGGTTCCAACTGTAATTGGAAGAGTATTTAATGATGATAGGTGTCACATTTATAATTCCTTAGGCATTAAAACTATTAATCCTATAAAACTAGCTGTTGGAAATATTAAGGAGGATATAAAATGCGAGCAGTTGTAATTGGTGGAGGTAAGGTTGGTTATTACTTAATAAAAAACCTATTAAATATTGGATGTTTAATAACTTTGATAGAAAAGAATTATGATATATGTAAGAAAATATCTAATGAATTAGATATTGAAGTAATATGTGGTGATGGATCAAATTTAGAAGAATTATCAGAAGCCATTGAAGGAACAAATACTATTGTTGCAGCAGTTACAGGTAAAGATGAGGAAAATTTGATCATTTGCCAAATGAGCAAGCGTAATTTCTCTATTAAAAGTGCTATTGCAAGAATTAACAATCCTAAAAACAGACAGTTATTTAGTAAATTAGGTATAACATCTACTGTTTGTAGTACAGAAGTTATTTCAACTTTAATTGAAAATGAACTTGTAGAGGATAATTTTAAAATTGTAAAAACTTTAGATAGAGGAGAAATGGTAATAATTGAAGCTTATATAGATAAAAATTCCTACTGGAGAGATATGGACATTAAAAGCTTAATTTTACCAAATGACAGTATAATAGTTTCTATTTTAAGAAATAACGAGATTATCTATCCTAGAGGATATACAAAAATCTTACTTGACGATACGGTTGTACTGATAACAAATACCAGTGTATCTCATACATTAAGAAAATCTATTTATGGAGATGGTAGTAATGGTAAGAAATTCGGATTATTTTAAGGGAATATTATTTGAAATCCTAGTTGTAGGAATATATATTATAGTAATTTTTCTTTTGAGTTTTTTAGGGTGATGAAATGAGTGAAAAATATTTAAAGGACTTTAAAGTCATAAATTATTATGTTGGAATTATTATATTGGGAACAATTTCCTTAATGCTTATCCCTATCATCGTAACTATTTTTTATAAAGAGTGGAGTTCGCTTGTAGATTTTATTCTCGCTCTATTTATTGGATTATCTATAGCATTTTCTCTGATTCTTTCGGGAAAAGACGAAAAAGAAAATAACAAAATTGAATGGAAACACGGCCTTATTATTGCATCGTATTCATGGCTGATTTTAATGCTTTTATGTGCCCTTCCTTATGTTTTTAGTGGACATGCAAAATCTTATTTAGATGCTTGTTTCGATGTGATGAGTGGCTTTACTACAACTGGAGTATTTCTTATGCAGGATATAGATCATATGTCTCTTGGAGTTAATATGTGGAGACATATACTAACATTTGTAGGTGGGCAAGGCATGGTCGTATTAGCTTTATCAATACTAATTAAAAATTTTTCTGGTGGATATAAGATGTATGTAGGTGAAGGAAAAGATATTGGACTTTTACCTAATATTAAGGGAACTTCCAAGGCCATTTGGAAAATTAGTATGATATATTTAGTAATTGGTACATTAGCACTTACAATTGATGGTTTATTTATAGGATTATCACCATCTAATTCATTTATGCATGGACTATTTATATTTGCATCAAGTTGGAGTACTGGTGGATTTGCTCCAATGTCTCAAAATATATTGTATTATCATAGTTTTTCATATGAATTAATTACAATGGTATTGTTCATAATTGGTTCGTTAAATTTTGGTCTTCATTTTGCAGTTATAAAGGGAAATAGAAAAGAAATTTTTAAAAATGTTGAAGCACAAAGCTTTTTTATAACTTCTTTTATTCTTACAGGATTATTAGTTATGTTCTTATCAAAGACAGGAGTATACACAGATGCTGTTTCCCTATTTAGAAAGGGTGCTTATCAGCTTTTATCTGCACATACCACCACTGGATTTGGCAACCTTTATGCTAGGCAACTATTATTTGAATGGGGAGATTTTGCAATTTTTATTATGACAATTGCAATGCTTATTGGAGGAAGTGCATGTTCAACAGCCGGTGGATTTAAGGGACTAAGGATGGGTATTGTCTGTAAGGGAATAATTGCAGATATAAAAAGAGTTCTTAGTTCTGATAAAAAGATTTTAACTACAAAAGTTCATCACATTAAGGATATAATTTTAGATGATAGTTTAGTAAAATCATCAATGCTTATAATACTTTGTTATATTGCTATGTTTATTTTTGCAACTTTACTTGGAACATATTATGGCTACTCACTTGTAGAATCAGCTTTTGAGGCAGCTTCTGTAGCTGGAAATGTTGGATTATCTATAGGAGTAACTTCTATAACGATGCCTATACCACTAAAGATTTGTTATATCGTTATTATGTATCTAGGTAGATTAGAGTTTATTTCAGTATTTGCATTAATAGGGTATTTTATAGGAGGAATTAAAAAGTTATGTGTAAGATACAAAAAATAATGTTAATTACAATTATTACAGTGATTTTTTCTTCATTAACGGTACTAGCTAGTGAGGTTACAACTTCTGTAAGCGATCTTATTGATAATGGTCACAAATATGACTCTAAAGTTATAAATATTCAAGGTGAGGCTATTGGTGAACTTTTAGAAAGAGGGGAATATTCATTTGTTAATATGAATGATGGAACCTCTGCCATAGGTATTTATTTAAAAACTATAGATGGAGAGATGATTAAATCTTATGGAAATTACCATAAGATTGGAGATTCAGTAAGAGTTACAGGGGTTTTCAATAGAGCCTGCAAAGAACATGGTGGAGATATGGATATACACTGTGATTCAATGCAAATAGTTTCTAATGGATATGAAAGTACCCATATTATTAGTAAATTCAAGATAATTTTTATTATTGTATTGATGCCTTTTGTAATCTACGGAGCAATGAAGACTTATGGAGTAATTAGAAAAAATCGTAAGGATTAAATATGAGTAATTAAAGAGAAAAATCACATCTAGTTATGTGTTCTTTTCTCTTTAGTTATTATTTAACATTTTCAAGTTTTCGTTGATTTCTTCTGATTTTTAATTTTTGCATCAATCTACTTAATGTAGATACTAAAATAATTCCAACAGCTATAACCCCTGCCAAAGAAATGGTTTCAATACCATAATTTAATGATTTATCTACATTACCTTTAACTGCCTCAAAAACTGTATAATACATTCCACTTCCAGGAACTAAAGGAATAAGAGAACAAACTAAAAATAATGTAACAGGATTTTTTAAAACCCTAGAGAAAATTTCAGCATAGACACTAATGCTAATAGAGGCTATTAGCATAGCCAATACGTTAGAGCTTGATAGGTTTAAAGTTAGACTATAAAAGAACCACCCCACGGCTCCTCCTAGAGCGGCAAAGAACAAATTCCTATCTCTTACATTAAAGAGAACCCCAAAGCCTAAGGAAACAATAAATGCATATACAACTTGAAAAAACATTTTACATCCCTCCCAGAATAAACATCCATATTTTGAAACTAAAAGCAGCTCCAATAGCAATGGCTCCAGCTATCATTATAGCTTCTAGAGTTCTTGAAAGGCCTGAAAGTAAGTCTCCAGCTATGGTATCACGAATAGCATTGGTGATAACAAGACCCGGAACAAGCAACATAATTGAACCTATAATTATCTTATCTTGATGAAATATAGGATTTATATAGGAAAAGAAAATTCCAATTATAGCCGCTAAAGCACCACCTGACACATTAATAAAAAAGTCATTAACACTTAAACGAGATAACATAGAAGATAATAAATTAATTAAAATTCCTGCACCAAATGATATAATAAAGTCATTAAAGCTACCACCAAAAAGTAGGGTAAATGTACCAGTGGTTACTCCAGCAAAAAAAGTTTTTATCTTGTTAGAGTATTTTGGAAAGCTTCTTATATATTTCAATTCTTTTTTTAGTTCATCTAAAGTTAAAGGGTTGCCTTGTATTTGACGAGATAAATTGTTAATTAAGGCTACCTTTTCTAAATCAGTGGACCTAGAAGTAATTCTCTTAATTATTGTACTGTTCCTACCATTTTCATCCATAGTTGAAGTGATTATTGCTGTAGGAGAAACAAAGCTTTCAGCATTAACTACGCCATAAGATTGACATATCATATTTATTGTTTGTTCAACCCTGTAGGTTTCACCACCATTTTCAAGCATTATTTTTCCGGCTTCTGCAGCCAGGTTTACTATATTATCAGTAATCATAGTAGTACTCCTTTTGTTATATAAACTAAAACATATGCAATATCTTATTATTAACATTCATTAAAGATATTATAGAACAAAAAACAAGATAATGTATAATTGTTAGAATAATAAATTTATTATATTACAATATTGTGTTAAATTTATTATATAGGTAAATATTATAGGGCTACAATAATCAAAGATAACTTTCAATATGAAATTGTTTTCAATTTTAGGTTTAATTATATGGGATAGCTAAGGGGGATTTTATGGATAATGTAAATATATTATTAGAAAGTCTAATTAGTAACTTAAAAGAGGGGCTTCACATAGTTGATGATAAGGGAAAGACCATCTACTATAATCATGCCATGGAAAATATAGAAGGTATGAAAAGTGAAGATGTTATGGGAAAAGAAATTCATGAGTATCTTAAGGATATAGAACATTCAACTATACTAGGAAGTTTAAAAGGTGGACATACCTATAGAGATACTATACAAAACTATAGTAATGGGGCAGGTAAGATAATAACTAGTGTAAATTCTACTATTCCAGTAATGGTAGATGGAAAGGTTGAGGCAGTAATTGAGATAGCTAGAGATATGACTCAGATAAAAAAATTAAATGAAACTATATGTCAGTTAGAAAACAAAAGTAAATCAAAGAGAAATTATTATACCTTTAATGACATCATAGGAAGTAGTAAGATACTAAACGAAGAAATTTTAAAAAGTAAAAGAGCAAGTATATCTAATTCTTCTGTGCTCATATATGGAGAAACTGGATGTGGTAAGGAATTATTTGCTCAAGGTATACATTATGAAGGAATAAGAAGAGACAAGCCTTTTATAGCTATTAACTGTGCAGCGATACCAAGTACACTCTTAGAGGGTATGCTATTTGGGACGGTTAAAGGTAGCTTTACAGGAGCAGAAAATAAAAAAGGACTGTTCGAAGAAGCTCATAGAGGAACTATTCTACTTGATGAAATAAATTCTATGGATCCATATTTACAATCTAAATTATTAAGAGTACTTCAAGATGGATATATTAGGCCACTAGGAAGTAATAAGATTATTGATATAGATGTAAGGATTATAGCAACAATAAATGAGGAAGCGGATAAACTTATAAGAGAAGGAAAGCTTAGAAAAGACTTTTATTATAGATTAAGTGTAATTAAATTAATCATACCACCTCTTAGAGAACGTAAAGAAGATATAAGCGATTTATGTGACTTCTTTATAAAGTACTATAATGGCATTCTATGTAGAAATGTAAAAGGGATTAGTGAAGATGTTATGGAGGGATTTTTAAATTATAGTTGGCCTGGAAATATAAGAGAACTTAAAAATAATATAGAAAGTGCTATGAACATGGTGGAAGATGGAGAAATACTAACAAAGGAGTGCTTTGGTAATAAGATTAATTCCGTAGTAGAAGTAACTGCAGAAGAGGGATTTAGAGGAGATATCTCTTTAAATGAATATATAGATAATATTGAAAAAAATATAATAGAGAAGAGTTACCAAAAGAACAATAATAACATAACAAAAACTTCAGAGGAATTAAAAATATCCAGACAGAACCTTCAATACAAACTAAAAAAATATGAGTTACTCTAATTACTTACTATTTAGGAATGAATATATGCAGAAAATATAAATAATATGTTAATAAAAGAATAAATTAAATATTAAAAAAATTAAAAAGTAAATATGCCTAAAATTCGGCAAAGCGTATGCAAAATTATTTGCACACGCTTTTTTCATAGATAAAATCGAGTATATATAGAAAAATTTTTTGCAGTAAAATTTAAAAAATATTGGAATTATATACATTTATCATAATAAGAGTTAGAAAATATAGAGAATTCTATAATTTTATTGGCATGAAAGTTGCTGTAATAGATATTAGTGAAATATATAAAAATAATTTAATCATAAGGGGGATTAAAAAATGGAAAATGTTAAAGTAGCAATTTGGGGCTTTGGAGCTATGGGAAGTGGAATGGCAAAGATGCTTCTAACTAAAAAAGGTGTAGATATAATAGGTGTTTGTGATATGCACCCTGACAGAGCTGGAAAAAGTATTTTTGAAGTTCTAGGAGTAGAGAGAGGCGATAGAAAAGATGTAATAATAAAAGCTAACATAGATGAAGTATTAACAGAAAAATGCTGTGACATTTGTTTATGTGCAACAGATTCTTTCACTAAAAATGCTTTTCCAAAATTAAAATCTGTACTTGAAAAGAAAATAAATGTTATTTCTACAGCAGAGGAAATGTCTTATCCTCAAGCTAAAAATCCTGAGCTAGCTGCAGAATTAAACAGAATTGCAAAGGAAAATGGAGTTACGATTCTTGGAACAGGTATAAACCCAGGATTAATTATGGATTTACTTGTTGTATGCTTAACCGGTTGTATGACTGAAGTAACTCATGTAGAAGCTAAGAGAGTAAATAGCTTATCTCCATTTGGACCAGCCGTTATGGAAGAGCAAGGAGTTGGTATGAAGGTTGAGGATTTCAATGCAGGAGTTAAAGATGGAAGCTTAGCAGGTCATGTTGGTTTTATAGAATCTGTAAATATGATAGCAGATGCCATGGGATGGAAAGTTGATAAATTTGAACAGCAAATGGCTCCAATAGTAACTACTGTAGATAGAAAATCACCTTATGGCTTTGCAGCTGCTGGAGATGTAGCAGGAGTTAATATGACAGGTCAAGGATATGTTGATGGAGAAGTAAAAATAGATATGATTCATCCACAACAAATCGAACCTGAAATGGAAGGTACATTTACTGGAGATTATATAACAATTAAGGGTACACCAGAAGTTAATATGTCAATTAAACCAGAAGTTGATGGTGGACTTGGAACAATTGCTATGTGCGTTAATATGATTCCTCATGTAATTAATGCTAATCCTGGATTAAAAACAATGATAGATTTACCAGTACCAAGGGCTATAATGGGAGACTTTAGAAATTTTATAGATAGATAAACTTATTTAATTATAAATTTGCTTCGGAGGTGAAGATGTTGATTAAGAAGGGTACATTTATTGAAATAGAAACAGTTGTATTACAATGTGAAGATAGATCACCAGCAATTCCAGAAGATACAAAGGAAACTCCACTTAAAATGTGGGTTAGGGGTTTCGTAAATTCAGATTGTGAGCTGGGCGATGAAGTTGAAATCACTACAACTATTGGAAGAACTATGAGGGGTATAGCTAAGGTGGTAGAACCTTCATATTCTCATAATTTTGGTAGCTATGTAAGTGAAATAACCTATATTGGAAAACAAGCTAAGGAAATGATTTTCAATAATTAGTTATACAGAAAGTAGGTGATTGATATGAATAAGTACGAAGAAGTTATGAGCAGAAAAAATCAAATTATGATTAAGTCTGTAGGAATGGATTTTGACAAATATGAAAAGGGAAGTATAGCTTTTGATTATGAAGCAATGATGAGAGATATAGGATATTCCCTAAGTGATATTATGAAAATTCAACGAGAAGTAGGAGTTGGAAATACACCTCTCTTAGAATTAAGAAATATTACTGCCTTGGCAAGAAAGGTATCAAAGACTGGAAAAGCAGCTAGAATATTTGTAAAGGATGAAAGTTGTAATCCATCTGGAAGTTTTAAAGATAGAAGAGCATCTGTATCTGTGTATGATGCTAAGGAAAGAGGCTATAAAGGTGTTGCATCAGCTACTTCTGGAAACTATGGAGCGGCAGTAGCATCTCAAGCAGCTATGAAAGGATTAAAATGTACCATTGTTCAAGAATGTTATGACTCTAAAAAAGTAGGACAACCAGAAATTCTAGAGAAGGGCAGAAAATGTGAATGGTTAGGGGCTGAAGTTTTACAATTAACAGTAGGACCAGAATTATTCTACACATATTTGCAGACTTTAGAAGAAACAGGTTTTTATAATGCATCCTTATATTCTGCCTATGGAATAGCTGGAGTTGAAACTTTAGGTTATGAGATAGCTACAGAATGTAGAGAGAGATTTGGAAAGGATCCAGAAGCTGTAGTAATTACCCATGCAGGTGGTGGTAATGTTACTGGTACAGCAAGAGGACTTATAAAGGCAGGAGCAAGTAATACAAAAGTTATTGGAGCTTCTGTAAATTTACAAGGTCTTCATATGGCAAGTGATAAAGCCTTTAATAGAAAATCCTTTACTACTGGACACACTGGATTTGGTATTCCATTCATGGTATGGCCAGATAGAAGTGACGTACCAAGAAGTGCAGCAAGACCTCTTAGATATTTAGATAGATATGTAACCTTGCCACAAGGGGAAGTTTTCTACATGACTGAGCTTTTAGCACAGCTTGAAGGACTTGAAAGAGGACCAGCTGGAAACACTTCTTTAGCAGCAGCCTTTGTCATAGCTCAAGAGATGGAAGATGACGCAATCTTAGTAGTTCAGGAGACTGAGTACACTGGTGCTGGGAAGCATATAGTTCCACAATTAACCTTTGCAAAGGAAAATGGAATTAAAGTGCTTAGAGGTAATCCAATGGATGAAGTTCCGGGAGAAAATATTATACTTCCAGAGGATCCATCTTATTTGCAAATAGATAATAAAGAGCTAGATGATTATAGAAAATCATTAATTAAAAACACAGTAAAGCTTTTAGAGGAAAAGGAAATTGGACAGGTAGATTTAGATTTCTTATGTGAGGAAACAAAACTTAGAAAAGAAACAGTAATAGATATGCTTAAAGAATTTGGGGTTAATGTGAAATAGGGTTAATAAGTAAATAGGGTAAAGATAAATAATGTGTGAAATAATAAAAAAACCATTAGGGGGAGAGAAGTAGTGAAAAGAGAAGACGATTTTGAAGTAAGAAGAAAACATTTAGAAAGTTTAAGCGATGAAGAATTATATGAAAGGTTTTGGAAATTGACAGAAGAAATAGTAAATCCTATGGTGGATTTAGCATATGGAAATACCTCATCCTCTATAGAAAGGTCAGTACTTCTTAGAATGGGCTTTTCAAGTATAGAATCTCAAGCTATAGTTCAAGAAGGCTTAAAATCAGGACTTCTTGGAAAAGGTATGGGAAACGTAGTTTTAAAATATGCAAAATTAAAGAGTGTGCCATATTTAGAAGCTGGTAGAGAACTTGGAGAAGGAAAAGGCTGGAATGAAGTAACTAATTTATTTGGGGGGGATAAATAATGCTAGATATAAATAAGAAAATAGATGTAGCAGAAATACTTAAGGACTTAGATAAGTATGAACCTAAAAGAAGAGGTTGGCATTGGAGAGAAGAATATAAAGAGCCAATGGGAGAGTTTGAATATAAGGAGATATCAAAACCACTAAAAAATAGTAAAGCACTTCCATCAGCAACTAGCTTTGCTAATATAGACCCTCAACCAAAAGCTGTAATAACTTCAGAAATAGCTTCAGGAAGATTTGAAGATGATATTAGAAGAATGAGAATGGCAGCTTGGCATGGTGCAGATCATATAATGGTTATAAGAACATCAGGACAAAGTCACTATGATAGTTTAATTGAAGGAAGTCCAGAAGGAACTGGTGGAGTTCCAATAACTAGAAAAGAAGTTAGAGCTACAAGAAAAGCTCTTGATATGATAGAGGAAGAAGTAGGAAGACCAATAAATTTCCACTCCTATGTATCAGGGGTTGCAGGTCCAGATATTGCTGTAATGTTTGCAGAGGAAGGAATAAATGGAGCTCACCAGGATCCTCAATATAATGTACTTTACAGAAACATAAATATGGTTAGATCCTTCGTGGATGCAGCAGTAGCAAAACATATAATGGCATGGGCTGATATTTTACAAATAGATGGAGCACATAATGCAAATGCAACTGCAATGAAGGGCTATAAGGTAATGCCTGAACTTATGGTTCAACATGCTATAAATTCAAAATTCTCTGAGAAGGTTGGTATGAAACAAAGCAATATATCACTATCTACAGTACCACCAACAGCACCACCAGCTCCATGTTTAAGATATGATTTACCTTATGCTGTAGCACTTAGAGATTTATTTAAAAACTATAAAATGAGAGCACAGATGAACACAAAATACATGGCATCTTGTACTAGAGAAGCTACAGTAACCCATTCATTAAACTTGTTAATATCTGAACTTACTTCAGCAGATATTCAAAGTACAATCACTCCTGATGAAGGAAGAAATGTACCTTGGCATTATAATAATATCCATGCTGTAAATACAGCTAAGCAAGCTTTAATTGGTATGGATGGCTTAATGGATATGATAGAGCTTAAAAAGGATGGATATCTTCCGGGGAAGGTTAGAGAACTTAAGGAAAGAGCAGTATTATTCCTAGAGGAAATGATTGAAAATGGTGGATACTTCAAAGCTGTAGAAGATGGATTCTTTGTAGATTCAGGAGAATATCCAGAAAGAAATAGTGATGGTATTGTAAGAAAGATAGATGGAGGTATTGCTGTTGATACAGTAGTTCCAAGAGATAAAGAATACTTTGCTCCAGTATGTGCTCACTTTGGATATAATAATGTTCCAGAAGAATATAACAAACCATGTGATGCAATAGATGAATGTACATTATGTAATCATAGCAAAATAGTTTATATAGATGAACTTGATGAAGAAGATAATGTTAATGTAAGAATGGCTAAAAATAGTAAAGAGGAAGGAACTATAATTCCAGAAGTAGAGTGGAAGAATGATGGCTATGTATCTACAACATTATTCCTAACTGAAGAGGAAAATATAGCAGAGGCTGCAGCCCTTGAAATAGGAAGACGAATGAATTTAACTGATGTAGAAGTTATTCATAAACAAGTTATGCAAGATGCAGAAGGTACTTTAGTAGAAATCAAAGGTAGAGTAAGCTTTGCAATTAAAAAAGATGAACTTAAGATTCCAGAAAAGCAAGAGCTTTTACCAGATGATGTAATGAGAGATTACGTTAAGAATAATCCTATTAGAGTGGTAGCTGCTACTGTTGGAGAAGATGAACACTCTGTTGGGCTAAGAGAAATTATAGATATTAAGCATGGTGGTATTGAAAGATATGGTATAGATGTAGTATATCTTGGAACTTCTTGTCCAGTAGAAAAATTAATAGATGCAGCTATTGAAACAAAGGCTCAAGCTATAATAATGAGTACTATTATCACTCACAATGATGTACACACTAAGAACATGCAAAAGATTCATGATTTATGCATAGAAAAAGGTGTAAGAGACAAATTCATAATAGCTTGTGGAGGAACTCAAGTAACTAATGAGATTGCTGTAGCTCATGGTATGGATGCAGGCTTTGGTAGAGGAACTCATGGAAATAATGTTGCATCCTTTATCATTGAAACCTTAATGAAAAAAGAACAATAATAATTTGAAGATTTATTATTAGATAAACTAGATTAAATAATAAAAAATATATGATATTTATATAAAGTACTGGGGGTGTCTCAAATAATTAAACTAAGTTTACCTTAAGGATAGATTAATGCTTAGTAAAATTTTGAGGTATCCCCTTTAAACTAGGAGGGCAGCTATGAGAGTTGAATATTTAATAGCGGAAATCGGAAGTACAACCACTGTAGTAACAGCCTTTAATTTTAAAAAAGGAGTTGAGGTTGTAGGACAAGGTAAAGCCTTTACTTCTGTTTTACAAGGTGATGTAACTATTGGACTTAGAAATGCAATTAATGAAATGGAGGAACAGTTAGGAGAATCCATTGAATATGACAGAATGATAGGTACTAGTAGCGCCGCAGGAGGCTTAAAGATAACTGTTCATGGATTAGTACAAGATATGACAGTTAAAGCTGCAAAGGAAGCAGCCCTGGGTGCAGGTGGAATTATAAAAATGGTAACAGCAGGTAGGCTTAGAAGAACGGATATTAAAAAAATAAAAGAAATAAATCCTAATCTTATAATGATTGCAGGGGGGACAGACTATGGAGAGAGGGAAACTGCCTTAGACAATGCTGAAATTATAAGAGATGCTGAGCTAAATATCCCTGTGGTTTATTGTGGTAATATAGCTAACCAAGAGGAAATAAAAGAGATATTTGAAGGTAGAGAACTTTATGTAATAGATAATGTATATCCTAGGGTAGATGAATTAAATGTTGAGCCTGCTAGAGGAATAATTCAAGATGCTTTTGAAGTAAATATTGTTAAAGCGGGTGGCATGGATAAAATTAAGGAAATGGTGGATGGAGCTATAATGCCAACTCCTGGAGCTGTAATGGAAGCCACAAAGTTACTCTATGAAATAATTGGTGATGTAATAGTTGTGGATGTTGGAGGAGCTACTACAGATGTTCATTCGGTAACAGAAGGTAGTGTGGAAATTTTAGATATATTAGTGACTCCAGAACCAAAAGCAAAGCGTACCGTAGAAGGTGATTTAGGGGTATATGTAAATAGAGAAAATGTATTAGAGCTTTTACAACATCACGAATTAGAAGGAAGAACTAAGGATAGTATAAGTAGTTTTATTAAACCTATTCCAACTACAGAAGAAGAGAAATATTGGAGTAGGGTCCTTGCTCAAAAGGCTGTAAACACTGCCATAGATAGACATGTAGGGCAAATTAAAAGAGTATACAATTCAGGAAGAAAGTTTAGTGCCTATGGAAAGGATTTATCAATGGTTAAATATATCATAGGTACAGGGGGTGCTCTAACTAGGTTAGGTAAAGGCAAGGAAATGCTAGAGAGTATAAAGGATGTTAAGGGAGACATTACCATGCGTCCCACAAAAGATGCAAGGGTACTACTAGATAATATGTATATCATGGCCTGTGCTGGAGTTTTAAGTAGAGAAAATAAGGAAGCTGCAATAGAATTGCTTAAAGCTAGTTTAAATTTATAATGACAAATTAAATTTTTAGTTTCTGTAAAGGAGGGGGAGTTAGAGAATGGAAAAATGTTATTCAGAAGTAGAATTAAATCAAGAAAATTTAACTTATAATACTGCCATTGAACAAAAGTTATGGAAAGAAGAAGTAAAGTATAGATATCCTAGAATTGAAATTGATTTAAAAAAATTAACCTATAATACTAAATTTTTATTAAATATGTGTAATGGAAAGATGATAGATGTAGCTGTAGTAACTAAGGTATTTTGTTCACACCACGATATAGTTCAAGGTGTTTTAGATGCAGGGGTAAAAACCATAGGAGATTCAAGAGTGGCAAATTTAAAAAAGATAGCAAATTTAAATTGTGAAAAGCTACTGCTTAGAATTCCAGCTCTTAGTGAAGTAAGGGAAGTGATCATGTATAGTGATATTTCCCTTAATTCAGAGATAGATACAATTAAGGCATTATCAAAGGAAGCTATAAGAGCTAAGAAAACTCATAAAATAATTTTAATGGTGGATTTAGGAGATTTAAGGGAAGGTGTTTTAGAGAAAGATGCACTAGAAATGTCCAGGGAAATTATTAAATTGCCTAATATAAAGCTTATGGGGATAGGAACAAATTTAACTTGCTATGGAGGAGTAATACCCGATGAAGTAAATTTAGGAAGGTTGCTTAAAATAAAAAACACTATAGAAGAAGAATTAAATATTAAGATACCTATAGTATCAGGAGGAAATTCTAGTAGTTTGTATATGGTAATGAATAAAACTATTCCAGAAGGAATTAATAATTTAAGACTTGGGGAGTCAGTGGTTTTAGGAAGAGAAACTGCTTATGGAAGAGATATTCCAGGAATGTTTAAAGATGTGTTTACCTTAAAAGGTGAAATCATAGAAATTAAGGATAAGCCATCAGTACCAATAGGAAATATTGGCATGGATGCTTTTGGTGAGGTTCCAACCTTTAAGGATAGAGGAACAATAAAAAGAGCTATAATTTCAATGGGAAGACAAGACGTAAAAATTGATGGAATAACTCCTAGAGATGAAAAAATAAGAATATTAGGTGGCAGTAGTGATCATCTTTTATTAGATGTAACGGAAAGTGAAGCTAACTACAAAGTTGGTGATATAATTTCCTTTGATGTAGATTATGGAGCATTATTATCTTCAATGACCTCATCCTATATAAATAAGTGTATAATGTAAATAAAAAAATAATTTTAAGGAGAGATTTGAATGGTTGATTTTAAATTATTTACTGAAGACTTAAATGTAGCAATAAGGAATCTACATGAAAAAGGTGCCTTTTTAACTGTAAAGGCTGGAGATGAAGTTAATACTATGACAATAGGTTGGGGAAATGTTGGCTTCCAATGGGGAAAACCTATATTTACAGTACTAGTAAGAAAGCATAGACATACCTTTTCTATTATAGAAAAAGCTGATAACTTTACTGTAACAATTCCTCTTGATGATAGCTTAAAGGAGGAAATTAAATTCTGCGGTACTAAATCAGGAAGAGACTATGATAAATTTAAGGAATGTAATTTAAAACTAATTCCAGCTAAAACTGTAGATACTCCAATAATAGAAAAATCTAATGTATTGACTTATGAATGTAAAATAGTTTATAAACAAGAAATGAATCCAGAGTTTTTATCTGATTCAATAAAGAGCTCAAGCTATCCAGCAGAGGACTATCATGTATTATATGTAGGTGAAGTAGGAGCTTGCTATAAACTATAAAACTGTATTTTAAATTGAATTAATAGCTTCCTATATAAATATTTGTATAGGAAGCTATTTTTATATGGAACTATAAAAATAGTTAACTATGAAGCTATAAAACTATATAACTAGTTAACTATTTGTTCTATTCATGCGGGTTTCAGGGGTTTACTATATAATACCAGTGAAAACATACTGAAAGTTCAAGGATCAAGAAGCCATTTCTATAATTATAAACTGCTAAAATAAGTTAATATAGCTATTTGTATAACAAGGATAAGAGGAATACCAATAGTGAATTTTTTATGCTTAGTTTTATGTCTAAAAGTGCTCATACCAGCTAACATACCAATGGAACCTCCTATTATAGATATACAGATAAGAGCTTTTTCACTAACTCTCCATTGTCTTTTTATAGCCTTCCTTTTATCTATTAACATTATAAAAAATCCAATTAGGTTTATTACTACTAAATATAGAATAAAATTATTAAACATAAGACCTCCTAAAGTATTTATATATTTAATTTATATTATATAAAAATAAAAAGCAATAAAAGTGTATTTAATTTAAATAATAATTAAGTTTAACAATAAATATAAAATAATAATTAAAAACCAAAGAAAATAGAGTATAATTAGTATGAAATTTAATTTTTTATGTATGGGGGATAATTTAATGGATGCAGTAAATCAAGTTTTAGTTCTATCCATTATGATGGTTATAGGAATATATGCTAGAAAGAAAGGCTTTATAGATGATAGAGTAGAGAAGGGATTAAGTGCAATATTAATCAATATAACTTTACCGTTAATGATAATAAATAGTTTTTGCTTAGAATTTGATAAAGATATTATGGGAAATGCTATAAAGATATTTTTATATTCTATAGTTATACATTTAGTACTACTTATTTTATCAAGATGTATATATTTTAAAGCTAATGATAGAAAGAAACCGTTACTTATATTTACAACATCTTTTTCTAACTGTGCATTTATGGGATATCCAGTATTAAACAGTATTTTTGGAGAAATAGGAGTGTTTTATGCTTCAATTTTTACTATGGTATTCACTGCTTTAGTGTGGACCATAGGGGTATCTTTGTTTACAGGGAAAATATCTATGAAGGAAGCTAGTAAAAGCATTTTAAAAAATCCATCTATATGGGCTGTAATTATAGGAATTATAATATTTGTAGGTCAAATTAAACTACCCTTTGCCATTAACTCAACGGTAAAAAGTGTAGGAAATATGACCACTCCAATATCTATGATAATCATTGGCTCTATGCTTTGTGGTTCTAACATAAAGGAAATGATAGGAGATTTTAGTTTATACTATTTATCTATTGTTAGACTAATTTTAGTTCCTATAGCAACATATTTTACTATGAATATGTTTAATATAGATTCAATGTTGGTAGCTATATGCACTTTACTTATGGCTATGCCAGGAGCGGTGGTAGGACCTGTAATTGCATTATCTTCTGGTGGAGATGGTAAGTATGGCTCACAGTGTATATTTATAACTACACTTTTATCCGTAATAACTATTCCACTATTTATATATTTAGTAAGATAATTAATTATATAGGTAATAGGTTTTAATGATTTAGCTATTTTAAATAAGTATAGAAGGGAATGTAAATTATATATGTTTGATTTAGATGATTGCATTGCATTTATAACAAATAAAAGTGCAAAGAAATTAGCTGACGAATTTAATAGAAGATTACAAGAGAATGGTACAACTAGAGTACAATGGATAGCTTTATTTTATATAGGAAAAGCAGGAGAAATTTCTCAAAAAGAACTTTCGGATTATATGGATATAAAAGAGTCCTCAATGGTAAGACTTATAGACAGAATGGAAAAGGAAGAGTTGGTAGAGAGAAGAAAGGATTCTGAAGATAGAAGAATAACAAAGATAATATTAACTGATAGAGGCAAATTTTTAAAAGAAGAATTGATGCCTATAGGACAAGAGTTTCAGAATGATGTAGTAAAGGGAATATCAAAAGAAAATCTAGAAGTTTTTAAAGAGGTTTTACAAAGGATGACATATAATATATCTTAGCTATTGACAATACCACCCCATGGTGGTATTTTTATATCATAAATACTTGCAGTGCTAATAATTGCACTAGCAACTATTAAACGATATGGGGGTATAGATATGAAAAAAGATGTAAGAGAAATGTTAAATGACTTCATGAATGGACTAGGTGAATTAGGAGAAACTAATGGAGAGAATGTTAACGCTTTCATGGGATTATTAGGTACAACATACGCAGAAGGTGCATTAGATACTAAAACAAAAGAATTAATTAGTGTTGGAATTGCAGCTTATAACAGATGTGAATATTGCATAGTTTTCCATGTTTATAAAGCTTTAGAAGCAGGAGCAATAAGAGCTGAAATAATGGAAGCTGCTATGGTATCTGTTGCCTTTGGTGGTGGTCCAAGCATGGCATATTCTGTCACACTACTAAAAGATGCTATTGACGAATTCGAAAAAGATTTTAACTAATTAAGATTTTAAATTTAAGACCCTGAGTATTATGCTCAGGGTCTTAAATACAGAATCTTAAATTAATATATATTTTTAGTATTAAAGGAGATGTTGAAATGGATATTAAGTTAGAAAGTCTATCAGGAAAAAGTAAATCTGCTAAAGTAGGTAAAATTAATATACAGGTTGGAGATAACGTTAAGTTAAATGATGTATTATTTCAGATAGAAACAAATAAAGGAAATTCACCTGTAAAAGCTAAAGGAAGCTATAAAATTGAAGAAATAAAGGTTACAGAGGGACAAGAAGTAAAGGTTGGAGATACATTACTTATAGTAAGTGGAGAAGTTATAGCAAAAGAAACTAAAAAAGTTGATTACTTTGGTAGCTTAATACAGGGTAAAAAAGAAAATTTAAATATAGACCTTTTAGTAGTAGGTGCAGGACCTGGAGGGTATGTTTCTGCTATATATGGAGCTAAAAAAGGATTAAACACTATATTAGTGGAAAAGGATAATTTAGGAGGAACTTGTCTTAATGTAGGATGTATTCCTACAAAATCTTTAGTTAAATCTTCTGAAGCATACAATGAAGCATTGAACGGAGAAGAATTTGGATTTGAAGCAAAAGATATAAAGCTAGATATGAAAAAGGTTATAGCTAGAAAAGATAAAATTAGAAATAATTTAGTTGGTGGTATAGATTATCTATTAAATAAAAACAATATAAGACTTATAAAGGGAGAAGCATCCTTTATAGATAATCATAAAGTATTAGTGAAAAAAGGTAAAGATGAATATACTATTGAAGCTAAAAACATTATTATTGCTACTGGTTCTAAAATATCAAAAATAAGTATTCCAGGTATAGAACTACCTTTTGTATTAAATAGTACAGAAGCTCTTAGTAACACAGAATTACCAAAATCAATTACTATAATTGGTGGTGGAGTTATTGGTATGGAATTTGCATTCTTGTATTCAAATTTTGGAGTTAAAGTAAACGTGGTTGAATACGAAAATAGAATTCTTAATATGGTGGATTTAGATGTTTCTGAGGAAATACTTGATATAGCAAAATCAAAGGGCATAGGTATATATACAAGCTCAAAGGTTACTAGAATTGAAAAATCTGAATCAGGTGAAGGTATAGTTATATTTGAAAATGAAGGTAATGAAAAGCTTTTAGTTTCAGAAAAAGTATTAGTTGCAATTGGCAGAGAGCCTAATGTGGAAGGACTAAATCTTGAAAATACTGATATAGAACTGAATGATAGAAATAGAGGTATAAAGGTTGAAAGTAATTTAAAGACGAATGTGGAAGGTATATATGCCATTGGAGATGTTAATAACAAGATCCAATTAGCCCATGTAGCTTCACACCAAGGAATTGTATCAGTTGATAACATATTAGGAGAAAATAAAGAGATGCAGTATGAATGCATACCTAATGTAATATTTACAGCCCCAGAAATTGCTTCAGTTGGTCTTACAGAAAAACAATGTATTGATAAAAATATTAATATAAAAATAAGCAAGTTCCCTTTTGCAGCCAACGGAAAAGCATTAACTATGGGTCAAGAGTATGGATTTATTAAAATAATAAAAGATTTAGATTCAGGTAAAATTGTTGGAGGGTCAATAATAGGTCCAGATGCTTCATCACTAATAAGTACTCTAACTCTTATTATTCAGCAGAACATATCAGAAGAGAGCATAGCAGAAACTGTATTTGCACATCCAACTACAGGTGAAGGTATTCATGAGGCAGTATTAGGATTATCTATAGGAGCAATACATTATAATGAATAAAGTAATTATATCAAAGGAAGTTAATCCCTATTATAATTTAGCTCTAGAAGAAGATTTGTTTAGAAATATAAAGTCAGGAGAAACCATATTATATCTTTGGCAAAACGAAAATACTGTAGTTATTGGAAGAAATCAAAATCCTTATAAAGAATGCGATTTAGGTTATATGAAGGAAAAAAATATCATATTAGCAAGGAGAATATCTGGAGGAGGAGCAGTTTTTCATGATTTGGGAAATTTAAACTTTACTTTTATAACAAAGGAAATTGATAGTAATTTAGATAAACAACTTCAGATTATAAAGGATGCTGTAGAGGAGTATGGTTTTAAGGTTGAGTTTTCAGGAAGAAATGATTTACTTTTGAATAATAGAAAATTTTCAGGACATGCGTTTTATTGTGAAGATGGTAATTATTTTCACCATGGTACTCTTATGATAGATGTAGATATTACTAAACTTGAAAAAGTTCTTACTCCATCTAAGTTAAAACTAAAATCTAAAGGCATAGAATCGGTAAAAAGTAGAGTGATAAATTTAATAGATATTTGTAGTGAATTAACAGTAGAAAATTTAATACAGTCATTGGTAAGTTCCTTTAAAAATATTTATGGAAATTTTCAAAAAATAGATATTTATAATATGAGCAACTATGTACCTAAACTATATGATGAATATTCTAGTAAGCTGTGGAATTATGGTGAAAGTCCACAATATGATGTAGTCTTGGAAGAAAAAACTGGCATAGGAAATGTGGACATAAATTTAACAGTGGAGTCAGGAAAAATAGTAAGGGTTAAAATATTTTCAGACACTTTGGAGAATATCGATTTAAGGAAAATTGAAGAACAGCTTATAGGTATCATTTTCTCCAGAGAGGAAGTTATAAAATTGATAGAAAAGTATATAAGTTAGATTATAGAAAAAATGGGTATAGAAATATTTATATAAACCATAATATTCTTAGGCTAAAATATATTTACCTCAGCTAGATAAGTCAAGAAAATTTAATATTTTTAATATGGATTATATTTTAATGATATAATCCATATTTTTATGTAAAATAAACCTTGGTAATTAAAAATAATGTAGGGTATAATATGTATATTGTCAATGTAGTAGCTAATAAATAAATTTTTGCTAATACATTAATATTATAATTATTATTGTAAAACTATGGAGGATTATAGCATGAGAACAATTTATAAAAATCCTAAGGAATTAGGTGCTTGTTTAAGAGACATTGTAGATTTATACAGAGATGATTTAATGACCTACGATAAATTATCAGATAAGGTTATTAAAATTGTAGATTCCAATGTAGAAAGATTCTTTAAAAATGGCGATGTTGAAATAAAGATTGCGAATATACTAGAGGAAGATAGAATAGCAATTATAAAAGATATATTAGAAAAAAACAATTAAAAAGCCTTATTGCATAAACATATAAAAAAGATAAGCTTTATTGATTTAAATAATATAAGTTTATCTTTTTTTATTTAGGTTAAGTTTAAAAAAATTAATTGTATAAAAATATACACACATGTACATAGAAATAGTTGTGTATACTAAAGTTGATATATTAAATTTAAATTATATATAGCAATGTTAAATCCGTGTTAAATAGTTAAATTTTATCACAAAGTCTATTTAATAAGGTGTATAAATTATATATGATGTATGAAGGAAATCAATTACAAATCATTAAATTTAAAATAAGAAGATGTTTATTTGAAGACTTATAGACTGGGGGTAATTTTATGGAAAGTCTTAAAATTTTAAAGAAAACTAAATTGAGTGAAGTGCAGGTATTAGCTCTTGGGTTTTTTATAGTAATTTTTATTGGAGGTACAATATTAAGTTTACCCATATCATCTGCTAGTGGAGAGGCTACAAATTTCTTGGATTCACTATTTACGGCTACATCTGCTACCTGTGTTACAGGGTTAGTTACAGTAGATACAGGTACTCATTGGAACTTATTTGGGCAGACGATTATTATGATACTAATCGAAATCGGTGGTCTTGGATTTATGTCTTTTGCCACTTTTATATCTGTATTAATAGGAAGAAGAATTACTTTAAAGAGTAGACTATTAATGCAAGAAGCTATGAATACTTTTAATATTCAAGGGTTAGTAAAAATGCTTAAAAAGGTTATGCTATTTACTTTTATTATACAGTTTATAGGAGCATTGATACTATCGACTCAGCTAATACCAGAGTTTGGTGCAGCTAGAGGTTTATATATTAGTATATTTAGCTCTATATCTACCTTTTGCAATGCTGGATTCGATTTATTTGGAAATTTTAATAGTTATACAGGATATTATGATAATTCTATTATACTTTTAACTGTAAGTGCATTAATAGCTATTGGAGGATTAGGCTTTATTGTATTGTTAGATCTTTATAACTATAGAAATACAAAAAAGTTATCTTTACACTCTAAGTTAGTGTTATTAATAACTGCTATACTAATAGTGGGAGGAACTATAGTCATGTTTATTCTAGAATACAATAATCCTAATACTATAGGAAATATGAATTTTAAGGACAAAATAGTAAACTCTATTGTAGCTTCCATAAGTCCAAGAACAGCAGGAATTAATAGTGTACCAATAGATAAGATGACTACAACATCAAAGTTTGTAACTGTTATACTTATGTTTATTGGAGGTTCCCCAGGCTCTACAGCAGGTGGATTAAAAACTTCCACCTTGGGTATAATTTTATGTACAGCTATTTCCGTAATTAGAGGAAAAGAAAATGCTGACATATTCGGCAGGACGATTCCTAGAGGATTACAATTAAAAGCTATTACTCTTTTAATTATAGGAATGGGATTAGTAATGACAGTTACCATGATGCTTACTATAGCTGAGCCAAATGAAGCCTTTTTAGATGTATTATACGAAGCTACATCAGCTTTTGGAACAGTAGGATTAACTACAGGTGTAACTCAGAGGCTGAGTGAACCGGGAAAAATCATAATTATCACGTTAATGTATTTAGGAAGAGTAGGTCCACTTACTGTAGTAATGGCTATAGTAAGCAGAAAGAAAGGCGCCAATTACAAGTATCCAGAAGGAAAGATATTGATAGGATAACACATTTGTGAAATATTAAATAAAAAAACTGTTTTGTATTTAGGAGGTTAATATGGTATGGATAATAAATATATGAAAAGAAGTAAGGAAGAGTTGAAAAAAATATTAACCAAGGAGCAATATAACGTAACTCAAGAAAATGGAACTGAGCTACCTTATATAAATGAATACTTTGATTTTTATGAAGAAGGTATTTATGTAGATATAACAACAGGAGAACCTTTATTTATATCTAGTGATAAGTTTAATTCAGGATGTGGATGGCCAGCTTTTTCAAAGCCAATTGATAGAGATTTTATTAAAGAAAATATAGATAAAAGTCATGGAGTGGTTAGGACGGAAGTGAGAAGTAAAAATGGAGATTCTCACTTAGGGCATGTATTCTGTGATGGACCTGATGAACTAGGTGGATTAAGGTATTGTATAAATTCAGCTTCACTTAAATTTATTCAAAGTGATAAGATGAAGGAAGAGGGATATGAAGAGTACTTAGATTTACTAGATAAATAAATGTACAGATGAGAGTATGGCATTAAGATGTGATTAAATAGATTTATCTATTTAATCACATCTTTTTCTATGTTTAAGAAATTAAATATAGAAATCTACGGTTGTATTTTAAGAAGAAAAATGTGAAAATATAGCTATGTTATTAAAAGGTTTAACAAGAGGAGGGATATATATGTTTTGGTTTTCAGAAGATAGTAAGACATTGGAGATGAAATTTTCTAAGGAAGATGAATTACAACAGCTAGTATGGAATTTTTTTATGAATAAAATTCCTAAGCTAGGTTTTGAGCAAAGAGAAGGACAAGAAGACATGGCTTTAGATATATGTAATGCCATAGCTGATAGAGAACATACTATAGTGGAAGCAGGAGTAGGAATAGGAAAATCCTATGCATATATAGTTCCCTTACTTTATTATAATAAGCTTTTTAATAAACCTGTATTAATTGCTACATCAACTATAGCTTTGCAAGAGCAACTTATTAAAGATGTTAAAAGAATTTGTTCCTATATAAATCATAAACCAGAAATAGTTTTAGCTAAAGGCATGACTCATTTTGCATGCAAAAGTAGAGTAGATAAATATTTTAAAGAGATTCATAGAAAAGATTTTAATGATGATATGGAAATATTATGTAATTATATAAATAATGGAGTAGTCGATAGAAAAAATATCAAATTAGATGTAGATAATAGTATATGGGACAATGTAAATGTAAAGGCAACAGATCACAATAGTTGTGAACATTATAATAGTTGTAGTTTTATGTCTCTAAGAAGAGATATGCTAAATACGGATGGTGTAATTTTATGTAATCAGGACTTATTAACCGTACATTTTCAAAAGTTAAAGAATGGACAAAAGGGGCTTTTAAATGAGAAGATAGATTTAATTGTTATAGATGAAGCTCATAATTTAGAGGAAAAGGTTAGAGCATCTTTAATTGAAAGTTATAACAAATATAAAATAAAATCTATTTTAAAAGATATAATTGAAACTATAAAAATATCATCAGTAAGAAGAGAAAGTTACGAAATTTTTATGAATGTAACCGATACTTTAAATATTATTTTCAATAAACTAAGTAATCAAGTAAAAAAACAAATTAATTCATCACCTAAGGGTGAAGAAATGGAAAAGTTTTTTATTAACATAGATGAAATACGAGAAGAGCTTTTACTTTTGAATAGTAAAATTGATTTAATAAATTATAAGATACAATTTTATAGTGATAATAATTTATGTGAAGAAATATTAGAGGAGTTAGAGAATCTTAGAGAATTTATAAAAAGTTTGATAGATATAAAGAGTAAGAATTTATTTTGGTTAGAAAACTTTAAAGATATTCATATATTTGCATGTCCTAAAGATATAAGTAAGGAGATAAATTCTTTATATTTTGACAAGTTAAAAACTACTATATTAACTTCAGCAACCATTGCAGATAAGAACCAAGGTAGTGAAGAAGAGAGATATGAGTATTTTATTAAAAGTACAGGATTTCCAACAAATTCAGGATTTTTATCACCACCAAAACCATCACCTTTTCCTTACAATGATAATGCCATGATATACTATACAGAAAATATGCCTCATCCAGTAGAAGAGAGAGAAGGGTTTATAAAAATTGGAGCGGAAAAAATAGTAAGGCTTCTGAATATTACAAAGGGAAAAGCTTTAGTTTTATTTACTTCTAAAAGTGATCTTAAGGAAGTTTATGAAATACTAAAACATAAAAATTTAGGATATAGTCTTTTAAAACAACAGCATATGTCTTCTCAGGATGATATACTTGAAGAATTTAAAAAAGATGAGAATTCCGTATTATTAGCTACAGGAACATTTTGGGAAGGAATAGATATGCCTGGAAAATCATTATCAAATTTAATTATATTTAAGCTACCATTTCCGGTACCAGATCCAATTATAGAATATAAGAGGACTTTATCAGAAGATTTTTTAATGGAGATAAGTGTACCGTTAATGATAGTAAAACTTAGACAAGGAGTAGGAAGGCTAATAAGAAAGCATGATGATAAGGGGATAGTAGCAATCTTAGATTCTAGAATTGGTGAATTGTCAAATAGACCATATAAAGATATAGTATTTGAATCTCTCCCTATTAAAAATAGAACTAATGATATAAGAAAAATAGAAAATTTTTGGATGAAAATGGATGAATAGAGCTTAAGCAAGATATAGAAAGAAAGTCATTCTATATCTTGTTTTTTATTATAAATATCATGAAATAACGGCTTAAAGTACATTAACAGTAACTTGAAAATATTTTATATAAGTAATATAAATTAAAGTATATGATTGTATATTTATAAATATTTAATAATAAAGTAATATTTATGAAATTAAAAAACTATAATTTCTAAAGAAGGAGAAATAGTTATTTGCGGTATGTTAAATAATAGTTAAATATATATTATTTAGTAAAAAAATATGTTATCATATGTTGTTTAGATAATATTTATAAGATTTATATAACTAAATCTTTAATTTTTTGTTTTAAAAGGTTAAAAGCTATATAGTATGGCATTGATTTAGGGGGGGGTACTATGAAAATAGGAATTGATGTGGGCTCAACCACAATTAAATCTGTGGTTTTAAATAACTTTGGAGAAGTTATTTATCAATCATATGAACGTCATTATTGTAATATAAAAGAAAAGACTTCAGAATTGCTAAAGAAAATTAGAGACAAGTATCCAAGGGAGAAATCCATGGAACTAAGCATCTCTGGATCTGCTGCTATGGGGATGGCAGAAAAATGGAAGGTACCCTTTGTTCAAGAGGTTTATGCAACAAGGATTGCTGCAACTACTTTAGAAGATGATGTGGATGTTATCATTGAATTAGGGGGAGAAGATGCTAAAATACTATTTTTAAAGGATGGTATGGAAGTAAGGATGAATGGCTCATGCGCAGGTGGAACAGGAGCATTTATTGACCAAATGGCTACTTTGTTAAATATGTCCTTAGAAGAAATGAATGAAGCTGCTAAGCATTATAATAAGATTTATACTATTGCTTCTAGATGCGGAGTTTTTGCTAAGTCAGATATTCAACCTCTTTTAAATCAAGGGGTAGTAAAAAGTGATTTATCTGCGAGTATTTTCTTTGCTGTTGTAAATCAAACTATTGCAGGGTTAGCTCAAGGTAGAGTTATAAAAGGTAATGTATTATATCTTGGAGGACCACTAAGCTTTAACTCAGAATTGAGAAAAGCCTTTGATAAAACTTTGAGGTTAACAGGAAAGTGTCCAGATAATTCACTATATTATGTTGCTTTAGGAGCAGCCTACTATGCAAGTGAAAAAGTAGATATAGATAACTTGATTATTACTTTAAATAGTTATAAGGAAGAAGAGACTTATACTATGGCACCACCACTATTTACAACAAAAGAAGCCTATGATGAGTTTAAGCTTAGACATGAAAAAAGTAAGGTATTGATAAAGGATGGAATAGATATTTCATCACCAATAACTATAGGAATAGATTCTGGTTCTACTACTATAAAGATTGTTGCTATTAATGATAATAAAGAAATTGTATCTTCAATTTATAGACCTAATAGTGGAAATGCTGTAGAGGTAGTCAAGGAATACTTAGAAAATTTATATAATACATATCCAGAAGTTAAAATTTCAGCTGTTGCAGCAACTGGATATGGTGAACAATTAATAAAAAATGCCTTTAAAGCGGATTATGGTATTGTAGAAACTGTAGCTCATTTTACAGCAGCTAAACATTTTATGTCTAATGTTGACTTTATTATTGATATAGGAGGACAAGATATAAAATGTTTTAAGATACATAATGGAGCTATAGATAATATATTTTTAAATGAAGCTTGTTCGTCAGGGTGCGGTTCTTTCTTACAGACATTTGCTAATGCTCTAGGATATTCAGTGGAAGAATTCGCTCAATTAGGATTATTCTCTAAAAATCCAGTAGATTTAGGTTCTAGATGTACTGTATTTATGAATTCTTCAGTAAAGCAGGTGCAGAAGGATGGGGCTACCATAGAAGATATATCAGCAGGATTATCTGTTAGTGTGGTTAAAAATGCACTTTATAAAGTAATTCGTGCCAGTAATGCAGAATCCTTAGGAAAAAACATTGTAGTTCAAGGAGGAACTTTTCTAAATGATGCTGTGCTTCGTGCCTTTGAACAAGAATTAAATGTACAAGTTCTTAGACCTACAATTTCTGGGCTTATGGGTGCTTATGGAGCAGCTTTATATGCTAAGGAAAAAAATAAAGAGAAGAGTACTCTTCTTAATAAGAATGAACTAAGAAATTTTAACCATGAAGTAAAAATGACTAACTGTGGGCTATGTAATAATCATTGTAGATTAACTATAAATACCTTTGGAGAAAGTAGAAAGTATATTGGAGGAAATCGCTGTGAGAGACCTATAAATAATAAAAATCATGGAGAAGTGACTAATATATATGAGTATAAGAGACGTTTGCTAGATAGTTATCCTAGAATTTCAGGTAAAAGAGGAAAAATTGGAATTCCAATGGGATTAAATATGTATGAATTATATCCATTTTGGTATAAGTTTTTTACAAGTTTACAATTTGAAGTAGAAAAATCCGAGCCATCCTCAAGGGAAGTTTATCTAATGGGGCAAACCACTATACCATCAGATACTGTATGTTTTCCAGCAAAATTAATTCATGGACATATACAGTCATTAATAAATGGTGGAGTAGATACAATTTTTTATCCATGCATGACCTATAATATACAAGATAGTTCAGCTGATAACTGTTATAACTGCCCTGTAGTTGCATATTACTCTGAAGTAATTGAAGGAAATATGCCGGATGTTTCAAAGGTAACCTATATTTATGATTATATAGGAATTCATAGACCTAAGGATTTTCCAAAGAAGATGCATAAAATATTGATGAAATATTTTAAGAATATATCTTTAAAGGAAGTTAAGGAAGCAACTGCTCTTGCTTACAAAGAATATGAAAGATATTTTGAAAAAGTAAGGATAAAAGGTGAGGAAATTATTGAGCAAGCAGGAAAGGAAGGTAAAGATATAATTATCCTTGCAGGTAGACCTTATCATATAGATAGTGAAATTAATCATGGAATTGATAAGTATATTAATAGCTATGGAGCTGCAGTTATATCTGAAGATGTGATTTCTCATAAGGTAGATAAGTTAAATCTTCAGGTATTAAATCAATGGACATATCATGCTAGATTATATAAGGCAGCTAAGTATATAACAGACAAGCCTAACATGAATTTAGTTCAGTTGGTTTCCTTTGGTTGTGGTGTAGATGCAATAACTACAGATGAAGTAAGAGAAATTTTAGAAGATTCAAATAAGATATACACCCAAATTAAGATAGATGAAATTACTAATTTAGGAGCGGTACAAATAAGACTTCGTAGTTTATTTGCAGCAATCCATCAAGGGGAGGGTGAATAATTAATGGATAAGGAAAATAAAGTAACCTTTACTAAAGAGATGAGTAAAGATTATACTATATTAATGCCCATGATGGCACCTATACATTTTGAAATTTTAAAAAATGTATTTGTAAATAGTAAATATCACATAGAACTTTTAACTAATAAAGGTGAATCTGTAGTACAAACAGGACTAAAATATGTTCATAATGACACTTGCTATCCAGCTTTACTTGTTATAGGTCAAATGATAGATGCTTTAAATAGTGGAAAGTATAATATTAATAAAACAGCTTTAATTATCACTCAAACTGGTGGAGGATGTAGAGCATCCAACTATATATACTTACTTAGAAAAGCTTTAAAAAAGGCTGGGTATGGACAGGTTCCTGTTATTTCTTTTAATTTAGCTGGAATGGAAAAAGATAGTGGCTTTAAAATTACATTGCCTATGGTTCATAAAATGTTATCAGGAATTATTTATGGAGATCTTTTAATGCATTTAGGCAATCAAGTTAGACCTTATGAAATAAATAAAGGTGAAGGTGAAAAAGTAGTAAAAAGATGGATTGAAGAATTAACTTTGCAATTTAAAAATAATAAGGCTTTTTCCATAAGAAAAATTAAGGCTAATATGGATAATATAACAAAAGATTTTGCAAATATAAAAATAGAAAAAACTCCTAAAGTAAAAGTTGGTATAGTAGGAGAGATATATATTAAATATGCAAGTTTAGGAAATAATGATTTGGAAGCATTTTTAGCTACACAGAATTGTGAAGTTATGATACCAGGAATTCTTGGATTTGTATTTTATTGTACGGACGAAAGAATAGACAATATAAATCTTTATGGTGGAAGTAAGGTAGTTAAGTTCATTGTTCAAAAATTTATGAATTACCTAATGAAAATTGAGAGTTTACTTATATCTTCAGTAAAGGAAAATTCAGATTTTATACCACCATCATCCTTTAAAGAGACTAAAAAGTTAGCAAAGGGTGTAGTTGGATATGGTAATAATATGGGAGAAGGGTGGCTTCTTACAGCAGAAATGTTAGAGTTAAATAATTTAGGATATAAAAACATTATTTGCACTCAACCTTTTGGATGCCTGCCAAACCACATAGTAGGTAAGGGAATGGTAAGAAAAATAAAAAATAATCACCATGATGTAAATATTGTGCCTATAGATTATGACCCTGGTGCTACTAGAGTAAATCAAGAAAATAGAATTAAACTTATGCTTGCCATTGCTAAGGAACAGCTAGAGGAAAGGGAACTTCATATTAAGCCTAAAGATGTTGATGCTAATATTGAGATAGATAAGGAAATTGCATCAGTATAAAAAACCTATGAATTTTAAGAAAGTCATTCAATCACAAATCCCAATAGATATTAATAAATCTATTGTATAATAAAATAATTCATAATATGGAATTTAATTAGATAATATGATATTATTAACAGGTAAAGAGAACAGATAACTTAACTGTTAATAAGGCTTGTTGGTCAAGTGGTCAAGACGCCACCCTCTCACGGTGGAAACAGGGGTTCGATCCCCCTACAGGCTACCATATTAATAAAAGGATTTAGCTATTAAAGCTAAATCCTTTTAATTTTTATATTGAAAATTACTTTCAAAGAATAGATAATATTTGAATTTTTGGATTATATAAATGGGTATATGAATCTTACTTATTGAAGATAATAATATAAATTACATTTTAGGAGGTAAAATTATGACTTTAAAAAATGAACATCATTCTCTATTACAAAATAATCCAGGGACTATAGAAAGAGACCTTGGAAATGAAGTAAGAAATATAGTTAGTGATAATGAATTAAAAAGTGAAGCTAACACAAAGAGGAACAAGGAATCTATAGAAAATTCCATAGAAAAAGGTGAAGGATATCTTTACAACACATTAGAAGATTAACATAGTGAAATAATTATATATTAAGAGAAGCAAATTTACTTTATTAATAAGTAGATTTGCTTTATTTATTTTATTAATTACAATAGTATAAAATAATTAATTTTAAATAAGTGTTAAAATTAATTATTTTTTATAAAGAAGAAACCCTCTTATTGCTATAATTATAGCGAAAGGAGGGGCGATATGGAAAAAATTGATAAAATGGATAAAAAGGTTTGTGAAATGAGACAAAATTTACAAAAGTTAATTAGTGAAAAAACTAATTTACTAGATCCAGAAGTAATTATCGCAAGCCAAAAACTCGATGTGGTTTTAAATGAGTATCATACAATACTTAGAAAAATCCTCGAGTAACACAAAGGTTGGAGAGATTTAAAGTCTCTCCTTCAAGGAGCCGAAATAAATCAATAAAAGTATACCATATAATCTAAAATATAGATTTTAATGCATATAAGTAGTAGAATGGTAATATGTTGAAGATATAAGCTAAATAAAATATGTATAAATATTTTATTTAGCTTTCAAATTGGATTAGGGGGACGTAATGTGAGTGGTGGTCAAGGAAAAAGCAAAGTGAAAAGTGGAGGAAAGATTTTAGTTCCTATAATAATTATGTTTTTTGTAATTTATGAGGCTAGAAGTATATTTAAGGAGATAGATATAAATCAGGTTCTAGATATATTAAGAAATATACCTAATACATATCTTGTAATATTTTTAATATCTGCAATTATATCTATATCATTTTTGTGCTTTTATGATGTAGTACTAGCCGATCATTATAAATATAATATAAATAAGTTTAAGGTATTTGTAGTTGCCTGGATTGCTCATAGCTTTAATGACATAATAGGTTTTGGTGGGCTTACAGGAGCTACACTTAGAACAGTTTTATTTAAAGATGAAAATATTGATACTAAGGACATGATAAATTTTAACATGATACTAATACCAACCACTATAGTAGGATTATCTGTAATGTGCTATTTAGGAGTATTAAATGTATTTAAAATATATCCACTGTTACATAGTCAAAAGTGGCTCTGGATAGTGATATTAATATTCTGTGCCTTTTTGCCTATATATTATTTTTTAGATAGGTTTACTTGGTTAAGCAATAAACTTGAAAAATTAAATTTATACTTTGAAGGAAGTGTAAATTTAAAGATAAGATTAACACTTCTATCTACCTGTGAGTGGATAGTAAGAAGTATAATGTTTTTTACCATATCTAAATATTTTAAAGGTGATGTAAGCTTTTTATCAGTTACAGGAGTAAATATATTGGCCTGTATTGCTGCACTTATAAGTTTTATACCAGGAGGTGTAGGTTCCTTTGATTTAGTAGCTATAATGGGACTTAAAGCTATGGGATATTCGCCTAACTCAGCTTTGTCAATAACACTTTTATTTAGACTATATTACTTTATAATACCTTGGATTATTGGTGTAATTTTATGGATAGCCAGAAGTGTATTAAGGTCAAATAAATTAGGTAATCATATAAGAGAATAAAATAAGTTAATATAAGAAAAGAAGAGGATGTACAATGAAAGATATATTAAATGCATTACAGAATAACTTTCTTTTTAAAGGAATTGATTCTGAGAATTTGAAAAATATTTATGAGGAAACAAAATACCATATTAATAAATATAATAAAGGAGAAATTATTGCTCATGAGGAAGAAGAGTGTAGTACTGTAGGGCTTATTTTAGAAGGAAACATTGAGCTCCAAAGGATATATCCTAGTGGTAAATATATAGTTTTAAACAAGCTTTCTGTTGGTGATGTGTTTGGAGAAGCTATAATATTTTCAAAGCAGGGTAACTATCCAGCTACAGTTATAGCACTAAATCAATGTAGTATATTATACATAAATAAAGGAGACATGCTAGAACTATTTTCAAGGGAAAAAAGAATACTTGAAAATTTCTTAGAACTTCTTAGCAATAAGGTGCTAATGTTAAATTCTAAAATTAAAAATATATCCTTTAAGAATATAAAACATAGAGTTATAAATTACATACTAGAAGCTATGAAATTGCAGAAGGGTAACGTAGTTAAATTAAAAGAAAACAAAGAAAGTATTGCAGCAGCTTTAGGAATTCCAAGACCTTCTTTGTCAAGAGAGCTTATAAATCTTAGGGATATGGGATATATAGATTTTGATAGAAGCAATATAAAAGTATTAGACATAGAAGCTTTAGAGGAAGAAATGTTTAATTAAACATGATGCAAGCAATAAGTATTATGAAATCCTAGATATTTAATAAAATCTTGTAAAAAAATATATATTATTATAGGAATTCGTAACATAGGTTACGGACTCCTATAATTTTTTTATGTACAATAATACCATAGTTCAGATGAATTCAATTATTAAATTAGTAAAATAAAAATATTATTAAGAAATAAAGGGGAGTTAAATATGGAGAATAAGATGTTTTGTTTTCAATGTCAAGAAGCAGCAGGTTGCAGCGGATGTACTGTAAGAGGAGTTTGTGGTAAGACACCTGATCTTGCAAAACTTCAGGATTTATTAATATACACTACAAGAGGATTATCAGAAGTTGCTACAAGAGCTAGAGAAGAAGGAGTAACTGTTTCTAATATAATAAATAGAGCTGTAACTATGAATCTTTTCACTACAATTACAAATGCAAACTTTGATGATGCAGTATTCTATAAAATGGTCAAAGAAACTTTAAATCTTAAGGAAGAATTACTTTCAAAATTAAGTAACAAAGAAGGTTTAAGTAGTGCTGCATTATGGACAGCTGAAGCAGAAGCAGAAATGGATAGTAAAGCTGGCTTAGTAGGAGTATTGGCTACTGACAATGAAGATATTAGAAGTCTAAGAGAAATGATAACTTACGGATTAAAAGGATTAGCTGCATATGTTAAACATGCTAATGCACTAGGATATGATGATGAAGCTATATGTGCATTTATGCAAAAAGCTTTAGCTGCAACAGCAGACAATAAGATAACAGTAGATGAATATATAGCATTAACATTAGAAACTGGTAAAGTTGGAGTAGATGGTATGGCATTACTTGATAAAGCTAATACTGAAAGCTATGGACACCCAGAAATTACAAAAGTAAATATTGGAGTAAGTAATAAGCCTGGAATTCTTGTTTCTGGACACGACTTAAAAGACTTAGAGCAATTGTTAATTCAAACAGAGGGTACAGGAGTAGATGTATACACTCACTCAGAGATGTTACCAGCTCACTACTATCCAGCATTTAAAAAGTACTCACACTTCATAGGAAACTATGGAAATGCATGGTGGAAGCAAACAGAAGAATTTGAAAGCTTTAATGGACCAATTCTTATGACTACAAACTGTATAGTACCACCTAAAGATAGCTACAAAGCAAGAGTGTTTACTACAGGTGCTGCAGGATATACAGGATGCACACATATTGCAGCTGATGAAAAAGGAAATAAAGATTTTTCAGCATTGATAGAATTAGCAAAAACTTGTGAAGCTCCAATAGAAATTGAACACGGAGAAATCATTGGAGGTTTTGCACACAATCAAGTATTAGCCTTAGCTGATAAAATTGTAGAAGCAGTAAAAACTGGAGCTATAAAGAAATTCTTTGTAATGGCAGGTTGTGATGGTAGACAAAAGAAAAGAGAATACTACACTGACTTTGCAAAGGCATTACCACAAGATACAGTAATCTTAACTGCAGGTTGTGCAAAATATAAATATAACAAGTTAGATTTAGGAGACATTGGAGGAATTCCAAGAGTACTTGATGCAGGTCAATGTAATGACTCATACTCACTAGCACTAATTGCTTTAAAATTAAAAGAAGTATTTGAGTTAGAAGATATAAATGAATTACCAATAGCATTTAACATTGCATGGTATGAGCAAAAGGCAGTAATAGTTTTATTATCTCTACTACACTTAGGAGTTAAAAACATTCACTTAGGACCAACACTTCCAGCATTCCTATCACCAAACGTAGCTAATGTTTTAGTTGAAAACTTTGGTATAGGTGGAATAACTACCGTAGAAGATGATATGAAAATGTTCATGGAAATGTAATTGAAAAAATTAAATCTATAGTTAAACCCAATATGTAACTGTTAAAAGAGGTTCACTAAAATTAATATTCTAGTGAACCTCTTAATTTAGAGTAAATTTCTTTATCCGATGACTACCAGCTCTAATACTCCAACTTTTTTAGAGTGGGAGTTAAGAGCTGTTACGTCTCTGGATAACGCTTTCCCATAAAGGACAACGAATTCTAAGTATCAAAAATACTGATACTTAGAATTCTGTTAGTAAGCTTCAGAGAAGCTAAGAAATCTGTTTATTTAAGACGAGATTCAATCCAAGCTAGGGCACCTGGGTACATAGAACCATCATTGTCTAAAGTAACTTGAGAAATGAAGAATATTTCATTATCTTCTTTTACTTCATCTAAAGCTATCTTTATATCCTTAGAATTCATTTCAGTATGTAAAAGAAATGTAGTTGGCATAATATTTGCCCAAGATCCCAAAGATTTAATTTTTCTAGGTAGATTACTATGGTGATGATGATGCTCGTGGTTGCAATTTTCATCATGTTCGTGATCATGGTCACATTCATGGTTATGAGTTTCAGCTATATAATAAGTTATTTGATATACTGACATTTTATTACCTCCTCTAGGTAAGTTTATGTTATTTAACATGTATTATACATAAAATGAAAGTGATTTGCAATTAATAATTCATTTAAATGATAGTATGTAAGAAATTTAAAATATATATTTTATAGGTTTATAAAATAATTTATTTATTAATAAGTCATTATAATGTTTACAACTTAAGCAATGTATGCTATATTATTGGTAAATGATTACAAAGAAAAGGAGCGGTATGAAATGAAAAAATTATTTATAGTTTTAAAGAAATTTAATAAAATCCATACTGCTTATAAAGATAAGGTTATTTAAGGCTTTATTTATGTAATTTATTATGTTATTAATTAAGTAATTATAATACCTTGAGCAGAGAAATGGATAACTTTCTATGCCAAGGTATTTTTTTATTATTATATTAAATTTTTAGATTTGGAGGATGTAAAAATGAGAATTAAGAGTAGTATTTTTAGTGTTAGACTAAGAGGTTAAAAGGCGGTTTTATGATTTGGCCTTAGATGTGGCTATCTAAAGTGTAATTTAGATAGTAGAATTTGCTCCTAAGATATATCATGGAGATTTCTTTAAAGGATATTAACTTTAAAGTTAAAATTCTATAATCATAAATCCGTACTATAGGAATTAAAAATAGTATGATTAAGGAGATTATGGAAATGAAAAAAATAGGAATAGTAGTAGGGATAAATATAAATAATGAAAGTGGATTTGAAGAATCTATAGTTGAGCTTAAGAATTTATGTATGGCTTGCAATATTGAAGTTGTAGGAGAACTTGTACAAAATTCAAAACAAATTAACAAGGCACATTATATTGGAAGTGGAAAGCTTGATGAATTAAGAAGTTTAGTAAATAGAGAAGAAGCTGACATAGTAATTATTAATAATGAATTATCCTCATCTCAATTGAGAAATATAGAAAAGAGTATAGAATGTGAAGTTATGGACAGAACGGCATTAATACTAGATATATTTGCAGAAAGAGCGAAAACTAGAGAAGCAAAGCTTCAGGTAGAGGTAGCAAGGCTTCAGTATTTATTGCCAAGACTAATCGGTGCTAATGAAAATTTAGGGCGTCAAAGTGGTGGTGTAGGAACAAGAAATAAAGGTGCTGGAGAGAAAAAATTAGAGCTTGATCGTAGGAAGATTGAGGAAAAAATAGCTGCACTAAATAAAGAGCTTGAAGAGTTAAAACATCAAAGAGAAACACAGCGTAATTTAAGAAGAAAGTCTAGTGTGCCAAGAATAGCTTTAGTAGGATATACTAATGCAGGAAAATCATCAATTATGAATAGTATGATAGATACATTTAGAGATAGTGAAGAAAAGAAGGTTTTTGAAAAGGATATGTTATTTGCAACCTTAGAAACATCTATAAGGAGTATACAGCTAGAGGATAATAAAAAGTTCTTATTATCTGATACAGTAGGATTCGTAAGTAACCTACCACACGATTTAATAAAGGCCTTTCGTTCTACTTTAGAAGAAGTTTGTGAAGCAGACTTATTACTTCATGTTGTAGATATCTCTAATCCAGATTATAAACATCAACTTAAAGTAACCAATGAAACTTTAAAAGAAATAGGAGCAGAATCAGTTCCTATGATTTATGTTTATAATAAGATCGATTTATTAGATGGTTATTTAGCTGAAGAAAATGGAGTTTATATATCAGCAAAGAAGAAGTTAGGGATAGATAAACTTATAGAGACTATATCTAGCAAGGTATTTAATGATTATATAAATTGTAATATGTTTATACCTTATGACAAAGGGAATTTGTTATCTTATTTAAATGATAATGCAAGAGTTATAGATAGAAAATATAGCAATGATGGTACAGAGTTGTCTATTGAGTGTTCTAACATAGATTATGAAAAGTATAAGGAGTATGTAATAGGCTAAACTCTAAAATGAGGCATATGGAATAAGCAAAATAAAATAGTATAAATAACCTAGTTCACTTCAGGTTGATTTTTAAAGAGAAATCTAGATGAACTAGGTTTTTTTATGTAGTGAATAATCTAAGTTTTTATAGATTATGTTATAGTTTTAAATTAAAGTGTTATAGGGTATTATATAAGTGAAATGTACATAGAATTCTTGGTCTAAGAGAAAAAATTAATACATATAAAAATTATAAGAGCTACATGTTCATAAGAGTAATAGAAGATTAGTGAGGAGAGAAGTATATGGCAAAGGTTATAGTTGTTGGAGGAGGACCTGCTGGGATTATGGCAGCCCTTAGTGCAGCAAAAAATAATGAGGTATTATTAATTGAAAGAAATAATGAGATAGGTAAGAAATTAAAGCTTACAGGAGGGGGAAGATGTAATATAACAAATAATAGACCTATAGAAGAGCTGTTTAATAAAGTAGTAAATAATAAAAAATTTCTATATAGTGCTTTTTATACTTTTTCTAATGAAGATTTATTAGATTATTTTTCAAAAAATAACCTAGAGTATAAGATTGAATATGATGAGAAGGTATATACAAAAAGTGATAAAGCTGATGATGTTATAGAAGTTCTTAAAAATGATCTCCTAAAAAATGGAGTGAAGATTTTATATAATACTATGGTTGAAGATTTTATAGTTGAAGATAACACCATAAAAGGAGTTGTCATTAATAAAGAAGAAAGAATATATGGTGATAAAATTATAGTAACAACAGGTGGGAAGAGCCATCCAACTACAGGATCAGATGGAGCTATATATAGTATATTAAGGAAATATGGACATACTATAAAACCACTATATCCAGCACTAATTCCACTAGTCATAAAGGAAGACTTCATAAAAAACCTACAAGGGGTATCCATGAAGGAAGTAGTTCTTAAGACAAAAATAAAAAAGAAAAAGATAGAAATCTTTGGTGATATTATATTTACTCATTTTGGAATATCAGGGCCAGGAGTTTTAAAGTTCTCTTCATACATAAATAAGGAATTAGAGAATGGTGAGATAGAGATTGCTTTAGACTTTTTAGAAAGCAAATCTAAAGAAGAGCTGTCGGATATAATTAGAAGTAATCCTAATAAAGATATATTAAATAATTTAAAGGGGATTCTACCTCAAAACTTTATAAAAGAGATATTAAACTTACTAGAATTAGCAGAAACTAAACCTAGGGATTTAAAGAAAGAGGACGAAAGAAAGCTTATAGATTATATAAAAGAAATGAAACTTACCGTTAAAGAAACACTGACTATAAAAGCTGCTATGGTAACTAGTGGAGGGGTAGAGGTAAAGGAAATAAAATCTTCCACTATGGAATCTAAAATAATAAAGAATCTTTTCTTTGGTGGAGAAGTAGTAGATGTAGATGCAGAAACAGGAGGATATAATCTTCAGATAGCATTTTCTACAGGATATTTAGCAGGTAGCGACTTCTAAATATTTATACAATTAAGGCATCTTCAAAAAATAAGTAAGTCAGAATGCTCGTCTATTTTGTATTATCTGATGACTATCCGCTCTAATACTCCCATCTTCTTAAAAGTGGGAGTAAAGAGCGGCTACGACCCTAGATAACGATTTCCCCTAAAGGACAACGACTTCTAAGTATCAAAAATACTGATACTTAGAAGTCTGTTAGTAACCTTCAGTGGGAGTAAAAACCCCCTCTGAAGCAAAGAACTCTGTTTATACTGCGTTAACAGAACCCTTAGATAGTGCTACTATCTGCGGAACCTGTTTCCTTGTCTAACTTAAAATATACTTCCAATCTTTGACTTATTATTTATTTTCAGATGCCTAATATATAAACAATAAAAAGTATGATATAATAATTATTATTAAATAGAGTAAGGAGAGTATTATGGAGAGTAAAGTAGCTTTATTATATGAAAATGGTGAATATAGTATATGTATAAATGAGACAGTTATTAATACTTATGATAATATAGAAGATTCGTTTGAAAAGTTTAAAATGGTTGTAAAAAATAACTCAGTAGCAAAGGCTACTAGTTGGGATAGTATTGAAGAAAATTTAATGGAAGTTAAAGATGAAAGATTAGAAATAAATAGTGAATATAAAACTATAGCCTTTGAATCCATGAGATATTTTTATAATACAGGAAAGATATTTTATATAAAAAATGGTGAAATGGTGGAACTTATAAGAGGATATAATTTATTCTATTTTACTTTAACTATGGTTTTAGAAGGCAAAGTTCAAGGTTGTGAGGATATATTAGAGTTTTGCAAAGAAGTTCTAGATAATAAAATTACTTATGGAATTACTGATACAAGTATTTTAGTTTCATCAGCGGCCTTTAATTACGGATATACAGAATATAATTTTACAAGTGGAAAAATCAATAAGGGTGCATCTATAGAAAAATGTAGTTTTGATGAATTTAAGGCTTATGTATTAGGAATCATTAGAAAATAAAAAATTATAAAAGTATAAAAAAATATTGACATAAGTTTAATTTGCGTATATTATGAATAACATATAAATTCAATAAATTCTATGAAGAGAAAAAGTAAGTAGTATTTTTGCTCCAAAGAGAGTTGGCATCTTGCTGAAAGCCAATGTTCAATATACAACTGAAAATCATCTCTGAGAAGCGACGCCGAAATATTTTAGTAGGTTTTGCCGGAGTTTTTCACCGTTAAAAGAAAAGCGTATTGTTGGATACGTAGCTAAGTGTTGTAAGTGAATCTATTTATATAAATTTGCTTACAAAATTAGGGTGGTAACGCGGTTTAACCCGTCCCTTGTTTTTCAAGGGACGGGTTTTTTGTTTGCATTAGAGATCTAAAGTATGAATGTAGTTTAACAGAGACATAGAAAATATTTTGAATATATATCATCACTACAGAAAGAGTCTTAGGATTCTAATTAAATAAAAAAGGAGGAGATATTATGGATAATGAAGATGCCTTAATATAAAATTTATAGTATAAACAAGGGGGAGACAAGAGTGAACAACTTATCGAAAAAAGATTTAGTATTAATAAGCTTAATGCTTTTCTCATTATTTTTTGGAGCAGGGAATTTAATATTTCCACCATTTTTAGGACAATCAGCTGGGGGAGCAACTTGGATTTCTATGGCAGGATTTTTTATAACAGCAGTAGGATTTCCAGTTTTAGGAGTAGTTGCAGTGGCTAAATCAGGTGGATTGTATAATCTAGCAAAAAGAGTTAATCCTTTATTTGCAAGTATATTTACAGTACTTATTTATTTATCTATAGGTCCTTGTTTAGGTATTCCTAGAGCAGGAAGTTTACCCTTTGAAATGGCAATAGCACCATACTTACCACAGAGTGTTTCAAAACCAGGGGCTCTATTTATCTTTACCCTAGTATTCTTTTCAATAGCCTACTGGATTTCATTAACACCTGCGAAACTAGTAGATCGTATGGGAAAAATTTTAACCCCTACTTTACTAATATTAATCTCTCTAATCTTCATAGCTACAATTTTTAAACCCTTAGGTAGCTATGGGATAGCCACAGAAGAATATATAAATTCGCCTTTTGTTAAGGGATTTCTAGAAGGATATTTAACTATGGATACTATAGCTGCTTTAAACTTTGGAATAGTTATAGCCTTAGCTATAAAATCTAAAGGGATTAAAGAGGAAAAAATAATTATTTCAGCTTCTGTAAAGGCTGGTATAATAGCAGGGATATTATTAATAGTAATTTATTCTATACTGGCACACTTAGGAGCAACCAGTGGAGGAAGATTTGGAGCTACTGAAAATGGAGCACAAACTTTAACTAATATCATGACCTATATATTTGGAAAACCAGGAGCTGTACTTTTAGCAGTGATATTTACATTGGCTTGTCTAACAACTTGTGTTGGACTTATAACTTCCTGCAGTCAATACTTTTCTACATTAACTAGTAAATTATCATATAAAACTTGGGTTAGAATATTATCAATTTCTAGTATGACCCTTGCCAATATGGGATTAACAAAAATTCTTGCTATATCAGTGCCGGTATTAAATGCAATTTATCCAATAGCAATAATGCTTATAGTCCTTGCAATGTTAGATAAGTTATTTAATGGAAGTACATTTGTATATGGATTAACAATATTATTTACAGGAGTTGTAAGTGTTATTGATGCATTAGGACAAGTTGGAATAGAATGGAGTTTTATTGTGAATTTATTTAACAAGTTACCTCTTTATTCTAAAGGATTAGGGTGGGTTGTACCTGCACTAATAGGTATAACATTAGGAACTATATACAAGGTAGTTGAAGAAAAGATAAGTTATAATAAAGTAAGTGAAATATAAGAACATTATGGAAGAAAGGCATAATATAAATAGATTAAAATTTAAAGGGAAAATAATTTTTATAAAAGCTGTTGACATTCACGCTGCGTAAAGCTGTATATTAAATATTGAGAGGAGTGAGAATATGGAATATACAGTGCAAAAATTAGGTACGTTAGCAGGAATAAGCACAAGAACCCTTAGATATTATGATGAAATAGGAATTCTTAAGCCGGCAAGAATTAATTCATCAGGATATAGAATTTATGGGCAAGAAGAAGTGGATAGACTACAACAAATATTGTTTTATAGGGAATTAGGGGTTAATTTAACGGATATAAAAAATATAATAAATGAATCTTCCTTTGATGGTTTTAATGCACTTATAGAACATCATCAGAAACTCCTTGAAAAAAGAAAACAGATAGATTTGTTAATAGCTAATGTTGAAAAGACTATAGCTAATAAAAAAGGAGGAATTAAGATGAGTAATAAAGAAAAGTTTGAAGGCTTCAAACAAAAACTAATAGATGAAAATGAGAAGAAGTACGGTAAAGAAATAAGAGAAAAATATGGCGATGAGGAAATAAATAAATCTAATGCAAGAGTGAAAGGTATGTCAGAAAAAGAATATGAGGAAGTGACAAACCTTGCAGAAGAAATTATAAATACTTTAGAAGCGGCTTTTAAAACTGGTAATCCAGCTGGAGAACTAGCTCAAAAAACAGCAGAATTACATCGCAAATGGATAGAATATTACTGGAGTAGTTATAGTAAAGAAGCCCATGCAGGACTAGCTCAAATGTATGTAGATGATGAAAGGTTTACTGCATATTATGATGCAAAACAACCAGGGATGGCAGCTTTTTTAAGAGATGCTATATTCATATATACTGAAACTGACAAATAAAACTTTTAACATTAAAACTTAAGGATATGAAAGTATGTCTCCAAAGTATAAGTTTTTTAGATAAACTTAGTGTAAGGCTTTGGAGACATCCTTATTTATTATTAATTAAATGAGTTATAAAAACTTCCCTCTTTGCAAAGCATAGAATCTACATATTTAAAAGGAATTTTGAAGGTAACAAAACCAGCAGCATAAGGTGCAATCTCATAAGGTGCAAAATATATATAAAGATTATCTTCATCTACATAAAAGCTTTGATCAATAGTAATACTTTTAAAGCCATCTTCATATACATAAGAATATTGAGGATCAGTTTCTATCATATTCTTTATGATTTTATTTATTTCATTTATCCAATAAGTAGTACAACTAAATAAATCAGATAAGGAATAAAATTCTCCAGTTTTTAAGTTAATATTTGGTGTACTTCTAGTTGTCATACCATGAGCAGCACCAAAGGGATAATAATAGGTATTTATTTCTGGAACATATAAATCTTTTTTAAAGAATAAAGTTTCAAAATTTCCATAGAGATTATAGTCTAAGACTTCATTACTATCAACTACCTTAAGAGCGCATAATTCCCTTAATCTTGAATTGATATTTTCTATTACTATAGATGGGGTAGACTTGTGAATTTGAGGATAATATACTAAATAATTTACATTAGGTTTATACTTAAGCTTCAGTAGAGTATATTGATCATTTAAATTAATTCTATTATTAGGTTCATAAATTATATCACCATTCTTACTCATGTAATACGGAACATAGTCTATATTGGCATAAACTATGTCACACTGAAGATCTAAGATACCGGTGCCTTTAACTATAGGAAGATTTCTAGCTATTCTACCATTAAGGTCTATAAAGAAACTATTTTCAAGATTATAGGCAGAGGCTAATCCATTTTTAAATTTTTCCACATCCAAAAAGTTGAAATCTGTAAGGATATTACCTTTGTTATCACCTAATGCGTATATATTATTCATAAAGATATCAGCATTAGTACCACGATAAATACCTAATGCAAATCTATTTTCTCCAACATATTTTATGTGGTCATAAAGGAAAGGATATAAAATATGGTCAGATAAGGTTACAACACCATATCCACCTATATAATTAGGCGAGGTACTTACTACCATGTACCCATCATTTACAGGGGAAGCAGATGTAAATTTAGGTTTTATAAGAACATGACCGTATATATCTACATACCCAATAAGCCCTCCTAGGGTTTCGGAAAAAGTTAATACATTTTCATTATAATTACCTACAAATTTATAAGGAAAGGTTGTAAGAATAGCTCCACTTTTATCAATTACCTGATAGGTACAGTCACGGGATTTAACTAATGCATAGTTATTTTTAAAGTCACTACCTTCTAAATAATTTGGTGGAATTACTTCATTACCATCTCTATCTATATAACCATAGAGATGTTCATCGGAGGAAGTTTTAATATTAACAAGGGCTAAAGAATCACTATAGCTAGAGACGAAGACATATGGTTTTTTAGTAATTATTTTTCCACTTTCATCTATAACACCCATAATATCTTCTTGTACATATACAGCTCTAGATTCTACGAAAGGCTCTATAGAATTATATACAGGTGGAATTACATATTCTCCATTAATGTTAATAACACCACAATTATCATCTTTGCAAACTATAGCTAGTTTATTTTCATCGAAGCTTGCTGCTTTAGAAAAATCAGGTGATATAATAAAATTTCCTTTAGAATCAATATATCCATAGAAGCTTCCTTTTTCTGTATTTGTTAGAGCTGGATATAAATCTATACAAGATCTTTTAAAATCACTCATAAATACACTCCTATTCATTACTTAATATTAGTGTATTTAAGTTTATTTAATATGTTTCAATGAATTTATAAAGTTTAACACAAATAAGAATTAATTATTAAATTTATATGCATTATAATAGAAGGTTACCAAAAAGTGACCAATTGAAAGGTTAGATGTATATTGATATATTTATTGTAAATAATTTTGAGAGGAGTAAGATATGGAATATATTTTATTATTTTTAGAAGGAATTATAACCTTTATATCTCCATGTATTTTACCAATGTTGCCTATTTATATTTCTTACTTTGCGGGAGATAATAATTTAGAAGATGAAAAGAAAAATAACGCTTTAATAAATGCTCTAGGATTTGTAATTGGTTTTACAATAATATTTACCTTATTAGGAACCTTAGCGGGAACCTTTGGAAGCTTTATTAGAAATTACTATACACTACTAAATATAATAGGTGGAGGAATAATAGTTATATTTGGTCTAAACTATATGGGGTTATTTAGAATTCCAATTTTAGAGAGAAGCTTTAAGATGGATATGAAAATAAAATCCCTTAAATTTATATCTTCAATTTTATTTGGAGTAGTTTTTGCAATTGGATGGACACCATGTGTAGGTACATTTTTAGGCTCAGCCCTTATGATTGCTGCTAATAGTCAGCATGTTTTAAAGGGAGCTTTAATGCTGTTTGTCTATAGTATAGGATTAGGAATCCCATTTATTATGTCTGCTATTTTAATAGGGAAGTTAAAGGAAACCTTAGATTTCATAAAAAGAAATTATAAAATAATCAATGGGATTTCTGGAATAATTCTTGTAGTCATAGGAATTGCAATGATGACGGGTTATTTAAATAAAATACTTTCAATTTTAAGTTTTTAGGAGGTAATTATGAAAAATAAAAACATAATTATATGGATAATAGGCTTCATTATATTTTTTATAGTGGTTTATCTAGGATATAATGAACTATCATCTAGATATGAAAAAAATAAAACAAATGACAACAAAGAAATAAGTGATAATCTTAACCAAGGTGAGGATGGTAGTGCGGAAGATACAAAGGTGGAGGCTACAGATTTTACAGTATATGATGAAGAAGGAAAAGTAGTTAAACTATCAGATTATAAGGGAATACCTATAGTGTTAAATTTTTGGGCTAGTTGGTGTGGACCTTGCCAGAGTGAAATGCCTCACTTCAAGAAAGCATATGATAAATATGGAGAAGATGTCAAGATTTTAATGATAAATATGACAGATGGACAAAGAGAAACTGTAGAAAGTGCTAAAAAGTTTATGGAAGATAATGGATATGATATGATTACCTTATATGATAAGGACTTAGATGCTGCTATGAAATATAATATTTCAGGTATACCAAGAACTGTTTTTATTGATAAGGATGGATTTATTGAAATAGATAGAGTTGGGGTAGTGAATGAAGAATTTTTAGATGAAATGATAGGGAGAATTAAGAAATAGACAATACTATTAACAATTAGTGAAAAAATTTATTAAGGGTAGCTAAAGAAAAATAATACAGGTATAATAGATACTTAATAGCGTATACTGACTTAATTATATGACAGTATTTCATAGAGGTATATACTAAAGGAGAGAAGTTATGTTTGTAGCAAATAATGAAGAATATCACTGCCCGGTAGAAGCTTTAGCCAATATTTTAGGAAAGAAATGGGTAGCTAATATAATTTGGTCACTAAGGAAAGATAGTAAAAGATTTGGAGAATTAAAGCGTCGCATGAAGGGATGTAGTAAGAAAATGCTATCTCAGCAGTTAGAAATTCTTATAAATAGTGAAATCATAGATAATGAAAAAGAGATAAACAACAATCAAGTAGAGTCAATTTATTATCTTACACCTAAGGGAAAAGCCCTACTTCCAGCTATTGAGCAAATGATTTTGTGGGGAGAAAAAAATTTACCTTGCAAGTAAGACTTTAATAAAAATAAGGAGAAAGCAAGATGAATAAAATAAAATTTAGTTTAAATAAGTTTTCTAATTTTCTATTTTATATAGGAATAATTTTAGGGATTATAGGTTATTATCAAATCTATAAGGAAAGAGCTATGATACCTTCAGGAGTATGTCCTATAGATAATAATAGAGGCTTGATTATAATATCAGCGTTGATTCTCATTAGTTCAGTAATAACTTCCATCATATATGAAAGAAACTTAAAAAAGAAAAGCTTAAAAGAATAATATAAAAAGGATATCTTAAGGCTATTAAAGTTAATAGGCTTAAGATATCCTTTTATGTTAAATTTATAATGAACTTTAGGTTTTAAAGTATTAATAAAATAAGTTATAATGGTTATTAGTAATGATAATTTAGGGGAAACTATTGTCATAGTTAAATATATAATTTTTGCGAAGAAAATCCCTTGAGCTAAATATTTTACGTACATAAATATTTAGTTTTTTAATTTAAACTGTTTAAATATGAAGCTATTTAAAATTATACCTATTTATATAGAAAACTATATAAATATATAACTATTTAAATAGTTGTTCTGTTCATGCGGGTTTCGGGGGTTTGCCATTTAAATAGAGGAGTAAAAACATGCTAATATATGAAGCGCAATAGCTATATTGTTAGCTCATTTTATTAGTATAACAAGTTAAAAAGGCAAATACATAGGACGATTAAAAAGGAGCTTAAAATGGAAAACTATATAACTAAAGATAATGAGTTTTATAATGATGTGGAAAATTTAGAAAAATTAAATGAGTATAAGTCAGACATAGATGAAGCAATTAGAACTATCATTTTTAAAGAAGATAGATTAGTTTTTGCTAGTGTAGTAAAGGTAGCGGATATTACTAACATAACTGTTTTTAAGTATCCTGAATTAAGAGGATATATTTTAGAGAAAATAAAGTTTGAAAAGGAAATTCAAGCTATAAATAAAAAAGTAGATAGAGCTATAGCTAGATTAAATAAAGGGAATAGAAGAATTACTTTTATTTCTTTAATGAATAGCTGCAAGTTTAACTCTGATCATGTATATAAGAATCCATACATAAAGGAGAGAATTAGGGTTGCTGTTATTGAAAATACTAGAAGCTTCTATAAAAATAAGTAGATATTTTACAAAAATGTATATTAGGGTATAATGGTATTTAGGAAAAATTTTATCCTATGACTACCAGCTCTAATACTCCCATCTTCTTCAAAGTGGGAGTGAAGAGCTGCTACGTCTCTGGATAACGATTTCTAAAGCTTCGCAGAAGCTAAGAACTCTGTTAATCCGATGACTACCAGCGCTAATGCTCCCACCTTCTTCAAAGTGGGAGTAAAGAGCTGTTGCGTCCCTGGATAACGATTTCTAAGAATTCTGTTTATAAATAATTAAATTCATTATTAAATAACAATATGGAGGTGCAATATGGCAACATTAGAAAAAGTAAAGACAAGAGATGAAGTAGAAGAAAAATATAAGTGGAAAGTAGATAAAATGTATGCTACTGATGAAAAGTGGGAAGAAGATTTTAAAAATTTAAAGGAAAAGGCTCCGAGTCTTTTGGGATTTAAGGGTCAGCTTAATGTGGGACCTAAACTTTTAGATTATTTACATCAATATGAAGAATTAGGGAGCCTATATGAGGATTTAGTAGTATATGCTCACTTAAGAAGTGATGAAGATAAATCTAACTCTAAATATCAAGTTATGATGGATAAAATATCTACTTTTGGAGCTGAACTCAGTGGAATAGTTTCATTTTTCCTACCAGAACTTTTATCCATGGAAGTTGAAGAAGTTAAGAAACTTATAGAAAATACTGCTGGCTTAAAACATTATGAAAGATATATTACTAATATTTTTGAAGGAAAACCTCATATTTTAAGTGAAGCAGAAGAAAATATATTAGCAAATGTTAGTGATTGTCTAAGTGCACCAAGCAACATATTCACTATGCTTACTAATGCTGATATAACCTTCCCAAAAATAAAAGATGAAGATGGAAATGAAGTAGAACTTACTGCTTCAAATTATTCAGTATTTATAACAAGTAAAGACAGAAAAGTCAGAAAAGAAGCCTTTGAGGCACTGTTTAATACCTATAAGAAGTATGAAAATACAGTATCAACTTCTTATACTGCCGCTGTAAAGAACTTTATTTTTGAAAGTAAAATTAGAAAATACAACTCTTGTCTTGAAGCATCTTTGAAACCTAATAAAATTCCTGTAGAAGTATATAAAAATGTAGTTAATACAGTTAATAAAAGAATAGACTCTCTTCATAGATATGTAGAGTTAAAAAAGAAATTACTTAACTTAGATGAAATTCATATGTATGACCTATATGTTCCAATTATTGATGCACCAAAGTTTAATATAACGTTTGAAGAAGGAGTAGCTCTTTGTGAAAAGGCTCTAAAGCCAATGGGAAAAGAGTATATAGATATCTTTGATAAAGGTGTTAAAGAAGGTTGGATTGATGTATATGAGAATAAGGGAAAAAGAGGAGGAGCCTACTCTAGTGGAAGTTATACTTCTATGCCATATATCTTATTAAACTATAAAAATCAAGTGAATGATGTATCTACTTTAATCCATGAAATGGGTCATAGTATACATTCACATTATTCAAGAAACAATCAACCATATACCTATGCAGATTATGAGTTATTCTGTGCTGAGGTGGCATCTACTACTAATGAGTGTTTATTAATAGACTATTTAATAAAAAATGAAGAAGATAAAGCTAAAAGATTATATTTAATAAATCAACAACTTGAAGGAATTAGAACTACTGTATTCAGACAGACTATGTTTGCAGAGTTTGAAATGATAGTCCATGAAAAGATGGAGCAGGGTGAGGCTTTATCTAGTGATGATTTATGTCAAATCTATCATGACTTAAATGTTAACTACTTTGGAGAAGCTATGGTAGTAGATAGTGAAATAGACATTGAATGGGCAAGAATTCCTCACTTCTATAGAGATTTTTATGTATATCAATATGTAACAGGCTTTGCAGCTGCTAACTCCTTCTATGAAAAAATTCTTAATGAAGGGGAAGGAGCAGTAGAGAAATATAAGAGCTTCTTAAAAGCTGGGTGTAGCGACTATCCAATTGAAATACTAAAAAAAGCTGGGGTAGACATGACTACACCAAAACCATTAGAAGATACAATTAATAGGTTTGATCAGCTTTTATCCATGTTAGAGGATGAAATTTAAAAATTATATATTTTAATTAAACAACACTTTGGTATTAGGAAGTTTTTATAATACTAAAGTGTTGTTTTTATTATAAAAGGGCAATACTGATACCTATAATCCACTGTCAAATATATGCCTAGCTTTACTATATGAAAATTAAGTTTGTTTTCCTAAAAAATTTTAAAAAGTAAATTTACAATTGTGAAATTTACTCAGTTATATGCTTATTTGGGAAAAATAATAACACTGTAGTACATTAGAAATAATACAAGTATAACTTTTATATAATCAAATGAAGAATACATTCAGTAAAAGCTGCATTTTACAACTTTGAAACAAAAATATAGAGATGATGAGAAATCTCCTTTGTATATTTAATATAAGAAAAGGAGGAGGGTACAAATGAAAAAAAGAAAGAGTAAAAAGAAAATTAAAAATAAAGCAAGGTTTAGTATAATACTTATAATATTTATAGTTGGTATAAGTTTAAGTGAAAAAGGTATCAAATTATTAGTGGAAAAAAATATGGAAAAATATAACTTATCAAAAGTTGAAAATAAAGAAAAAGTTTTAGAGGATAAAGAGATTCTAATGGTAAATAGAGATAACCCTTTAGATAAGAATTTTGTACCTAAAAATTTAGTTAAACCTAATACTAAATTTATAGGTAATGGTGATCCTAATGTTAATAAGTTAGAAGCAGTTGCAGCAAGAGCATTAGAAAATCTTTTTCAGGATGTCAAGGATGAAGGGATAAATCTACTTGGAGTATCTGGTTATAGAGATTATAATTATCAGAAAAAACTCTATGATAATGCAGTTATGAGTTCAGGAAAAGCATATGCAGATAAGTATACTGCAAAGCCTGGTACTAGTGAACATCAAACAGGATTAGCAATGGATATACTTTCAGAGGACTATCAGGTATTAGATGATGGATTTAAGAACACTGATGCCTATAGGTGGATAGAGAAAAACTGTAGTAAATATGGATTTATTATAAGATATCCTAAAGGTAAGGAGAATATCACAGGCTATAATTATGAACCGTGGCATTTAAGATATGTAGGAAAAAAAGTAGCAGAGGAAATAATGAAAAATAAAATTACTCTAGAAGAGTACATAGAAATGAAAAAATAAGAATGTTACAATGAAATAAAGATACATAATTAAAATTAATATTACTTAGAGAAGAAAAAATATCTTTAGATGAACTGAATATAGAGGAATGTGTTATAAATGCTTGTGAAGCTTTAAGTTATAAGGCTAATAGTAAGGATTTAGATAAGATAAACTTGATTTAAAGAACTCTATAAAAACTATTTTTAAGGTAGGATATAGATTAGAAAATTAAATTTTCTAATCTATTTTGTTGGATGTTTAATGGGGCTGTTTCAGAACTAATTTTTTTAGTTAATGCTAAAACAGCTTTATGATTTATAGGGAAAATAAGTATATAAATTTATGGATATATTTGAAAAAACTATTGACTCTATACTAAGGATAGACTTTATTATGTATAAGGTAGGATAAAAAACGAAGGAGAATAAAGTATGGAAAAAGATAATATGTTAAAAGAGTTTTTTAAGTATGCAGTACCTTCTGCACTTGCCATGTTTATATCATCTTTATATACAGTAGTAGATGGAATATTTGTAGGACAAGGTGTGGGTGATTTAGCATTAGCAGCAGTAAATATTGTACTTCCGTTTACAGTGATGTTATTTGGACTGGCTTCAATGTTTGCAATAGGTGGAGGAGCTTTAGTATCTAAAAACATAGGTGCAAAGAATATAGATAGAGCAGTAAGCATTTTTAGACAAGTATTTAAGTTTCTTTTAATAGCTAGTGGTATTATAAGTATTATATGTATTATATTCACAGAACAAATAGTAACTATGTTAGGAGCAACATCAAATTTAAAAGGGTTAGCTGTAGAATATCTAAGATTTTATGCAATCTTTTGTATACCTAACTTAATAGGGATAGTACTAAGTAGTTTTGTTAGAAATGATGGAAGACCAAAACTTGCAATGATATCAACAATTGCAGGAGCAATAACTAATATTGTACTAGACTATGTATTTATATTTAAGTTTGGATTAGGTATAAAGGGAGCTGCAATAGCTACAGGACTTGGTCAAATTGTCACAGTATCTGTATTATTGCCACATTTTATTATGAAGAAAGGTTACTTAACCTTTGGGAATGTAAGAATAAATAAAAGTGATTTAAAAGAGTTCTGCTTAATAGGATTCCCATCGTTTTTCGCCCAAGGGAGTTATTCAATAATGGTGTTAATACATAATATTGTTTTAGTTAATTTCATTGGAGAAATGGGAATTTCAGCTTATAGTATAATTAACTATATAACAACAAATATATATATGGTTCTTTATGGATTAACTTTAGGGGTACAACCTCTTATCAGTTATAATTTTGGTAAAAAAGATGGGGAAAAGATGTTAGGATTCTTTAAAGTAACATGTATATTCTCCACATTGATAAGTGGATTTTCTGTTGTAGTATGTTTTGTGTTTGGGCCAACACTCATAGGTATATTCACGGCAGATCCTGTCATTGCAAACCTTGCATACATAGCACTTAGAATAGCAAGTATAAGTTATTTCGTAGTTGGAATAAATTTAAATACATTAGTTTATTTTCAAGCTTTAGAAACACCAAAGTATTCAAATTTAAGTTGTCTTTTAAGGTCTGTTATATACTTACCGATTTCATTAATGATACTCTATAAAATATTTGGAGCAAATGGAATCTGGGCAGGTACAATATTGTCAGAAAGCCTTACATTTATAACTATAAGTATAATGGCAAATATAAGAGTTTCTACCAAAGAAGTATTAAGTGTATAGAATTTAGCATAGTAAGGCTGTCCAAAATTTAAATGTTTTTGGACAGCCTATTTTGGAAATTTAGGATATAATAGTATGGAGGTGATAGTATATGGATACAAGATTTTCAATTGGTGAAGTATCTAAACTTCATAATATTTCTATACAAACATTGAGGCACTATGACAAAATTGGCTTACTAAAGCCTGTATATGTAAATGAAAAGAGCAAATATAGATATTATTCAGTAAAACACTTTATAATTTTAGATTTGATAAAACAATGTAAAGCAATGGGGTTATCTCTAGATGAAATAAAGATACTAGTAAATAATTATACTTCTATTAACTCTATTTTAGATATAATAACAAAGCAAAAAGAAATAGTAGAAGAGAAGATAAAAGAGTTGGATAACATAAAAAATAATATATGTTTTTTAGAGGATAGAATTCAAACAGTATTAAAAGAGGGGGTAGATGAGCCTTTTATAAAATACTGTGGTGAAAGAAAATTTATAAAATATAGTAATACACATAGATATACAGAAGAATTTGAAATAAACCTATCTAAAACCTTAGGATATATAGAAAAAAAATATGGAAGTACTAATAAAGAACTAGTTTTTCCAACATCCTATGTAGATTTTAAAAATCAAGAAAAGTTAACATACAATAATTTGATGATAAGTATAAATGAAAATATGGACATAGATGAGAAAAAAGTAATTACATTAAAGTCTGGAAATTATATTACAATAAATTTTGATGATGATTATAAAGATACAAGCAAATATTACAGAAAGTTAGTTGAGTATATTGAAAAAAATAATATAATAGTTAGTGGAACTTTTTATGAGATATACATAATGACAAGATGCGGAATAGATAAAGAAGAAAAAGCTTTAGGACAAATTCAAATTTTAATAGACGAAAATAAGGAATTTTAAATGACAATATAGGAGTGATAGCATGAAGAACATTTATCTAATTAGACATTGTAAGGCATTTGGACAGCCGGCTGAGGCAGAGTTAACAGAGGTCGGCATTGGTCAAGCAATAGAATTAAAGAATTATTTATTAAAATATAATATTAATTATATAGTATCTAGTCCCTATGTAAGGGCTATAAAGACAATAACACCCTTTGCAGAACACTTAGATTTAAAAATAAATATTGATGAAAGGGTAAGAGAAAAATTATTACTACCTTATGTAGTAGAGGATTATACCCCCTATTTATTAGCAGCCTATGAAGATATGGATATAACCTTTCATGGAGGAGAATCTTCAAATCAAGCTACTAAAAGAGCCACCGAAGCTTTAACTGATATTTTAAAACTAGAAGAGGAAAATGTAGCAATAGTGACCCATGGAGAGTTATTTTCCTTGATAATGAGGTACTTTAATAAAGTTTCAGGTTTTGATTTTTGGAAAAACTTAAGTAATCCTGATGTATATTTATTGAGATTTAAAAGTAATGATATAAATAGTATTATAGATATTAAGAGAGTATGGACAGATTAGAATAAATCAAAAAATCCTTAAAAAAAGATAAAAGCACAATAAGTTTTGTTAAAATACACCAAATTAGATATAATCATAGAAGAGGTGATTAACTTATGAAAGAAAAAATTTTCATTATCGAAGATGAAGAAAAGATTAGAAGAGAGCTAGGCACTTTTTTAAGTAGATATGGATATGACATTGTGACTTCTGATAATTTTGAAGATATAGTAGAAGAGGCTTTAGAAGCAGAGCCTAATTTAGTATTATTAGATATTAATTTACCTTATTATGATGGATACTACATTTGCAGAGAAATAAGAAAAACTTCTAGTGTGCCTATTATTGTTGTAACTAGCAGAGATAGTGATATGGATGAATTAATGAGTATGAATCTAGGGGCTGATGATTTCATTACTAAACCCTATAATACTCAAATACTTTTAGCTAGAATTGCATCAATTATTAGAAGAACCTATAGCAGTAATGATATGGAGATTTTTACTTGTAGAGGACTTAAATATAATCTTTCTACTAGTGAAATAGAGTTTAATGATGAAAAACAAGAATTAACTAAAAATGAAAGTAAAATTCTATATACATTAATTAAAAGTAAGGAAAAAATAGTTTCTAGAGATGAACTTATGAAATGTCTATGGCAATCTGATGAGTTTGTAGATGACAATACCCTAACTGTAAACATAAATAGATTAAGAAAAAAAATAGAGGAAATAGGAGCTGTTGGCTATTTACAAACTAAAAGAGGGCAGGGATATATTTTAGCTTAAAATATTAGGATGAATTAAAGCTAAAGGAAGGACAGTTTTATGAAGTTTAGAGAATATATAAAAGAAAAGATGATTTTTTTAGTTATAAACTTAATAACTCTTCTATTCACAGGAATCTTGTTAAAAGCACTAAAGGTAGATAGTTATGCTATTATTTTTGTTGGAGTTTTAAACTTTATAGGAGCATCCTTGTTTTATATATATGATTATTTTAATAAAAGAAAATATTATAATAATCTTTTACAAGGGTTAAATAATTTAGATAAGAAATATCTTATATCTGAAATAATAGGAGAGCCAAATTTCTTAGAAGGAAGAATTTTATATGAAGTAATTCAAGAGACAGATAAAGCCATGAATGATGAAATATCTGCTTTGAATATTAAAAATAGTGAATACAAGGATTATATAGAGCTATGGGTTCACGAAATTAAAACACCTATAGCATCCAGTAGATTGACAATAGAAAATAATCCATCCTCTGTGACTCAGAGTATAGAAGAGGATTTAGATAAGGTAGAAAATTATATAGAGCAAGCTCTTTTTTATACTAGAAGTAATAATATAGAGAAGGATTATATGATTAGAGAGATTAATCTTAAAAACTCTATTAGCACAACTATAAAAAGAAATGCGAGAATCCTTATTGAAAAAGGAATTAAAATTGAAATGGATAATGTAGATAAAACAGTCTATGCAGATAGTAAATGGGTAGAATTTATATTAAATCAGATCATATCAAATTCAATTAAATATATGAAATTTCCTAAGAGTAGTAGGGAGAAGTCATCAAGTAAAGGAAATAAAAAACAAGATACTATTAAAATATACTGCATAGAAAAAGCAGGAGACATTATTTTAAATATAGAAGACAATGGTATAGGCATTGGTGAAAGCTCCATAGGTAAAGTATTTGAAAAAGGGTATACCGGAGAAAACGGAAGAATCTTTGGAAAATCCACAGGAATAGGATTATACCTTTGCAAAAATCTTTGTGAAAAGCTAGGACTTGGTATAAAGATAAGGTCTAAGGTTGGTGAAGGTACTACAGTATCCATTTTGTTTCCTATAAATAAAATGTTCATATTAAAAAGTTAACCTAACAAAAATGTAAGTTTTCTGTTAGGTTTTTCTATGGATGGAGATTTTCTATACATGTAATATATAGGTATAGAGAACAGGAGGAAAGAAAATGAATAAAGAAGTATTAAAAGTAAGTAATATAGAAAAGTATTATGGAAGTAATGGAAATATAACTAAGGCTATAAATAACATTAGTTTTTCTGTAGAAGAAGGAGAATTCATAGGAATAATGGGGGCTTCTGGTAGTGGGAAAACAACCTTATTAAACTGCATATCTACCATAGATAAGGTAACTAGTGGTCATATTCATATTGAAGGAAAGGATGTAACTTCAATAAATTCTAAGGGATTAGCTAAATTTAGAAGAGAAAATTTAGGGTTTATATTTCAAGATTTTAATCTTTTAGATACCTTAACTGCCTATGAAAATATTGCACTAGCACTAACTATTGGAAAGGTAAATCACAAAGAAATTAATAGTAGGGTTGAAGAAGTTGCTAAGAGCTTAAATATAGAAGAAGTTTTAAACAAGTATCCTTACCAAATGTCAGGTGGTCAAAAACAAAGAGTGGCATCAGCTAGAGCCATTATAACAAAGCCATCTTTAGTACTTGCAGATGAACCTACAGGTGCTTTAGATTCAAAATCTGCAAAGATGTTACTAGAGAGTTTAGAAGATTTAAATTGTAAATTAAGAGCTACTATAATGATGGTAACCCATGATGCCTTTACAGCTAGTTATGCAAATAGAATTTTATTTATTAAGGACGGAAAGATATTTAATGAATTAATTAGAGGAAAGGATTCAAGGAAGGAATTCTTTAATAAGATCATTGAAGTGGTAACTCTACTTGGAGGTGACCAAAGAGATGTATTTTAAATTAGCTGCTAGAAATTTAAAAAGAAGTTTTAAGGATTATACTATTTACTTCTTAACATTAGTATTTGGTGTATGTATATTTTACACCTTTAACTCCATTGAAGCTCAAAGCATTTTAATGGAAGTTAGTGAAATGCATAAAAATATGTTTCATCTAATAAGCAACATTATGGGAGTAGCATCTATATTTATTTCCTTCATATTAGGATTTTTGATAGTCTATGCTAACAGTTATTTAATTAAAAGAAGAAAAAAAGAGTTTGGAGTTTATATGACTTTAGGTATGGAAAACTCTAAGTTATCCTCTTTATTATTTATAGAAACTATGATGATAGGAGTAGTTTCTCTGGGATTAGGTCTTATATTAGGAATATTTTTATCACAAGGACTATCTGTTGTTACGGCAAAACTTTTCAAAGTAGACTTAACTACTTTTAAATTTATATTTTCTATGGATGCATTTATAAAAACTATTATTTGCTTTGGAGCTATATATTTTATAATTCTTATCGTTAACTCTATTACTGTAAGAAAGGTAAGGCTAATAAATTTATTGACTTCTGCTAAGGTTAATGAAAAAGTGAAGATTAAAAATGTATGGACTTCTGTGGTGATATTCATAATTAGTGTAGTAACTATAGGTTATGCATATTACATAGTGCTTAAAAATGGAATATCTACTTTTGATAAAAATCTATTAATAGCTATTGGACTTGGAGCTGTGGGAACATTCCTGTTTTTCTTCTCCCTTGCAGGATTTTTACTTAAGGTTGTTCAAAGTAGTAAGAAGATATATTTAAGAAATTTAAATATGTTTGTATTAAGACAAATTAACAGCAAGATTAATACCACATTTATATCTATGACCTTTATATGTCTAATGCTATTTGTAGCTATTTGTACTCTTTCAGGAGGACTTGGAATAAGTACAGCTATGAATGCTAAGATTAAAGATCTAACACAGTTCGATATGAGCTTTTGGGATAATGGAGGAGCAGATATAGAAGCAGTGTTAAAGGAGCACAATGTAGATGTATCAAAATATGAAGATAACTATGTAAGTTTTAAGTATTATGATAGTGGAGTTAGCTATAAAGATTTTTTAAGTAAAAATGGATTAAAGAATGGAGACAATTATTATCCTGTATCTAAGAATTTAAACATTAATGTCATGAAAGTATCTGATTTCAATAAGCTAATGAAAATGCTAAATAAAGAAGAAATAAGTCTTAAAGCTGGAGAGTATGCAGTTTTTGGTGATATAAGTGATATGACTAAAAATCTACAAGAAGCTTTAGATAATGGCAGAGAAATCAGTATAGGCAGCAACAAACTTAGACCTTACAATGGAAAGGCTTTAGATGTAGTAATTTACTCTTCTATGATGAAGCATAATATTTGTACATTTTTAGTAGAGGACTCACTAGTAGAAAATCTAACACCTATTATGGGTAATTTAAATATAAACTTTAGTGATGATGGAAGTGAAATAATAAAAGACTTAGAAGAGAATATTAGAGGGAACTATGCAGATGGAAATCTACAGACTTATTATTTAATCAGGAATGAAATAATAGAACAGTCTACTGGACTAGGAGCTTTAGCTTCATATCTAGCAATATACATGGGAATCATATTCCTAATCACATCAGCAGCAGTATTAGCACTTCAACAGCTATCAGAATCTGCAGATAATACAGAAAGATATAACCTTTTAAGAAAGGTTGGAGTAGAGGAAGCTATGATAAATCACTCTATATTGACTCAAGTAGCAATTTATTTTATGACGCCTCTATCCTTAGCTATAATTCATTCCATAGTAGGACTAAAACTAGCTTCCGATATAGTAGCAATATGGGGAGGAGCAAGTATGGTAGAGCATGTATTTATTGCAGCCTTTGTACTAGTTATTGTTTATGGTGGTTACTTCTTAGCAACATATTTCGGAAGTAAAAAAATGATTAAAGGAAATTAGTAAAAAGTATAAATTTTAAAGCATATTAATATAGTGAAACTACTTCAAAATAAATAGATTTTGAAGTAGTTTCTTTTTAATGTATAGATATTTATAATAGAAAATGCTACCATATAAATAATAAATTTTAATTATATGGAATAAAAAATCTTTTAAAAAAAAATAATTTGAGGAGCTTGTTGAGTAGACAGAACAGGTAATATTACCATAATTTTATTAAAGGGGAAAAATTATGAATGAGTTATATTGGAATGGAAGATTGGATTTTTTAAAAGCCATACGTACTGGCTGGTGCAATGATGATTATATAGAATTCCTTGTAGAGAAGGTTTGGAAAATTAGTAAGCCTGTAAATATCATTGATTTTGGTTGTGGCTTTGGATATGTTGGATTACTATTATTGCCCATATTACCTAAAGGAAGTACATATACAGGTATTGATATTAGTGATACACTCTTAGATGATGCAAAAAACATTTTTGCAAATTCAGGTTATATAACAAAATTTATAAAGGCGGATTTGAATGAGTATACACCAACTGAAGATTATGACATAGCTATATCGCAAGCAGTCTTAAGACATATTCCAAATACAAAGAATATTCTTGAAAAAATGATACAATCAGTTGTAAGTGGTGGTTTAGTTGTTTGTATGGAGGCAGATCTAGAAATAGAAAAGACAGGTCAATATTTTAGTGGATTAGATTACATTGAACTTGGAATGATACCTTTACATCGAAAAATGTATAAGAAAGAATTAGAAAATGGAGGTAGAGACTATAGAGTTGGTGTTAAAATTCCTGAAATTATGCAAGAGTTAGGGTTACACAATGTTGGTGTGCGAATGAATGATAGGGTTAAATTTATTAATCCCCATGGTAATAAAGAAGAACATGCTAAGCAGTTTGATGCAATTACTACGGCTTGGAATTGGAATAAACAACTATCGGAGAATGAAAAAGTTGACTATATAAATTCTCTTATAAATAGAGGTTTAAGTGAGCAGGAAGCTAAAATGTACTTAAATGGTGAGTCAAAAATAGGTGAATATGTTATGAGAAATAAAGATAGTGCCTATATTATTCAAACACCATGTACCCTTATATCTTATGGTACAAAATAGTGAAATAGACTCTCTAAAAATGTAAAGTAGCTAGGTTTGTATTGATACAAGCCTAGCTACTTTTATATTGTAAATTAAATTTTACTAGAAGGTCTAGTTAAAAGTATAAGCGATTATTCAATGAAAGGATTTAGTAAGGCCATATGTACATGGTCCTCCCACTTTCCATTAATTTTTTGATATTTTTTAGATAAACCTTCATCTTGAAATTTAAGCTTATTTAGTACATTTAAAGAAGAATAATTATTAGGCATAACGGTAGCCTCGATTCTATGGAGGTTATACTCATTAAACATAATTTCTATTCCTTTTTTTAGTACCTCTGTAATGTACCCCTTATTGATTTCTTTATAATCAATGCTATAACCTACATGACAAGATTGAAAGTAACCTCTTATTATATGATTAAAGCATATAGTACCTATGATATTTCTAAAATTTGTATCATCCTTTTTAAATATCCAAAGTCTTAATTGAGTTCCATTATCTATATCAATTAATTCTTGTGTTAAGGCTTTTTTTCGATTTTCTATGGTATAAAAGCTTTCATTTCTCAGCGGATCAAATTTCTTTAAATGTTCCCTATTACGATTGAAATAATCTAGTACCAGGTTAGCATAGGATTCATCTATAACCTTTAAAATAAGTCTTTCGGTTTCATATATTTTATACAAATTGAACACCTCTCATTATATTAAAGAATTTTAGCTACTAATACTATTATATAAGAAGCTGGGATAAGTAGTGGAAGAGCAGCAAAGGTTCCTATAGTTTTACTTCCTATCATGGCAATAACACAGCTACGGAAATCTTCTTCAGGGCACTTACCATCTATAACATCATCAGTCATAATGGATAGTTGTGGATCTATAAAAATAGACATTAGGATTGTAGCAAATCCATTTATCACTGAGGATAGGGTTATACAAGTTGCCCTTAAATCAGGAACTATGGTACCAGCATAAATTGGTGCTAACGATCCTACAGTTAATATTGCAACTGCAATTATATTATAAATTATTATTTTTAAAGGTAACTTTTTAAAATTAATTTTAGTTACACTTTCTTTCACTGGAATTGAAATGCAGTCTCTCATATAATGGACACCTGCCTTTGAAAAACTGTGCATAATCAGCTTGGGTATAGATTTATCAATTGAAAAACGGATAACCCCTTTATAAAATAATTTCTGAAAAGTAGGAATTAGAAATGCACCTACTAGGGTAGCTATACCAGAAACTATAATGATTAAATTAAAAAGGTTTAATACATCACTTCCCCCTGTACTATTCTCAACAAACTTTGTTAACAGAGGGGCTTGAAAAGTTAAGGCTGTTCTTGATACTAAAGATAATACATTAAATACAGCAAAGGTTATTGCTATTTTACCTGTTCTAACACCTACAAGTCTCACAGAATAAGCTAATGTTCCGATTATGGAAATTATAAAATTTAAAACTAAAACAATTATAATTTGAGTACTCAAAATTATTCCTCCGTTCTATTTTCAAATATATCTACATTTTTACAACAATTAGAAATTTATTATTAGTATATACCATATTTATAAATAAAACTAGGTGGTTGAATTTAAATGGAAAATTATCCTTGACTTTCATAAAATACTACTGTACTATTTAAGTAATACAGTAGTACGGTGGAGGTGAAGAAGTAACTTTGAACATAAATAATTTTGAATTTAATAATAATGAACCCATATACTTTCAAATAATTGAGTTAATAAAGAAATCCATTGCAACTGGAGAATTGAAGCCTGGAGATAAGCTACCTTCAGTTAGAGAAATGTCAGCATCATTGGGAGTCAATCCTAATACTCTTCAGAGAGCTTATGGAGAGCTTGAAAGGTTGGGAGTAACTTATACTAAAAGAGGAATGGGTTCCTTTGTATCCGAAGAAAAAGCGAATTCAGATGATCTTCAGGATAAAATGGGAAAAGAAATAGCAAAAAAATTTCTTAAAGATATGAAATCTATAGGCATATCAAAGAAAAGAGCTTTAAAAATTATTGAATTAATGGAGGAAGAGTAAATGAAAATGGGGTTTAAAAAATCTTTAATTTTAAGTGGATATAACAAGGGGATGTTAATTGCTATTGCAATCTATGGAATTTGCTATGGGATACTTTACATTGCATATTTAAATGGATTAGTAGGTATTAAAGATGAAGTTTATTTAGCTTTAACAGGAAGTTCAGTTGCAAACAACTTAATTTATCCAATTCATATTATTACTGGTTTATTGGAAGAAATTATGCCCATAGTACTGGGGATCATACTTTTTACAAATTACTTGAAAATATTTTCATATAAGGCCATAAGAATAAATATAACACCTATAAGTAATAGGAAAAAAATAAGTAATTTATTTTTAATTTATGGTATGTATTATCTAATGTATATGGCAATTTCTATTATATTTGCGATTTTAATAGGCGGAATTGAAGAAGTAAATATAATTAAAATAATGGTACATTATATTAGTAGAATAGGATCAGGTGGAGCTATAATACTGCCTCTTATTATTGCAGATGTGAAAGGTAAGAGCGAATTACTCGAAACTTATGGAAATATGTTTTGGGGAGCTATGCTAATACTATTAACAGGTATAGCTATTTTAATTATTATGATTTCATTAGATACTCAGGGAATGGGACAACGTGTAGTTGATAGGTTACTTTTTATAATAAGCATCATTGAAGGCTGCTATATTCTAAAAAAAATAGATAAATTAAAGATAGCATAGGGGGAATTGATGGTGATTAAATTAATTAATATAAATAAGGTATATGATAATAAAGTTATCCTTGATAATGTAAATATAGAAATAAATAAGGGGGAAATAATAGGACTTTTAGCTCCTAATGCAGAGGGGAAAAGTACTTTTCTTAAAATATTGGGAGGTCAGATATCCTTTGATAGTGGGGAATATTATTTTCAAGGTAAAGCCTTTAATTATAAGGACAAAGGACTAATTGGATATATGAATGATACACCAATAATGCCACATAGCTGGAAGGTAAGTGAATGTGTAGATTATTATGAGGAATATTTTAAAACCTTTAATGTGGAAAAATCATTAAATATGCTAAAAAGGTTTAATTTGGATTTGAATAATAAAGTTAAGAACTTGTCAAAAGGAGAAAATGAAAAGCTACATCTAGCACTAGCATTAGGAATAGATGGAGTGTTATACATCATGGATGAACCTCTTGCATCTATTGATTTAATTGCTAGAGAAGAAGTTATAAGTATAGTCTTAGAAAATTTTAGTTCAGAAAGCACTATGATAATTTCAAGTCATTTAGTAGCAGATATAGAAAGAATGCTTGATAGAGTTATTCTTTTGAAGAATGGGAAGATAGAAAAAAATCTACTGGTAGAAGATCTAAGAATGGAAGGGAAATCAGTGGTTAAGCTTTATAAGGAGGTGTATGGGAATGGTAAAAATTAAAAGGAATTGGTTATATGATGTAAATACAGTTATACTAATTTTTATGAGTAGTGCAGTAGTAATAGGCGTAGTTTCATTACTTTTTATAAATATTAAGCCAATAACCAAAGAAGAATTTCGAGTTATAAAAACTATATATAATCAAATATTTAATATGTCATTATTTGGTTTTTCTATATATCCTTTCTTTGCTTTTGGAGCTATATGTCCACAAATGGGAAAAGAAAAGATATATTTGAATACTTCTAATTTGCCTTTTAGTAAGAAGCAGTTATTTTGGAAGGGAATTAAGGGATGGCTTATGATTTTTCCAATATATCTTTTAGTGGGTATACTAGTAGGCTTATTAGTTAGTATAAAAACTGAAACCTCTGGAAGAGTTTATTTGTGTTCCATTTTACAATCAATAGCTATTATAGTATTTCTATTAGTATTACAAATGCAAGTGATAGCAGCAATTATATTAGTTTATGCTAAAAGAATAAAATGGTATAAGGCTATGTCAGGAATTATATTAGGGAATATAATTTTAATGGAACTATGTATGTTAGGAATAGAAGTTTTTAATATTGATACTCTTAATAATTTAAATTGGATGTTTGGAATTTTAGTTATATTTATTCTGGGGAGTATAATTTTGCTTTCTGCTTGTTGGCAAGATGTTGAGAATATAAATAGATAATTATGTGACTAAGAGTTTTACGTCTACAGCAGTTGGAATTACAGTAGATGAAGGACTTTTATCTCTAGATGATAGAGTATTAGAATTATTTCTTGAAGATGCTCAAATATGTCCATCAGATAATCTTATAAACTTAAAAATTAAGGATCTTTTAAAAATGGCAGTAGGTCATGGTAATGGATATTTAATGGCAGATTGTAGCTTTGGAACTACACCAAGAGGAGAGGTTTGGCTACATCTTGCTAGTAGTTAGTAACAGCTTAAATTTTATATAAACATTTTCTATGATAACTTCACATATTATTGACAAGCTCCAAGATGGTGCTATACTAGGTGTATATACAGATGTATAGTTACATGACGGAGGTGTGTAAAATTTGGGTTTAAAAGAAGACATATTAAAGTTAAAAAAAGAGAAGAATGCTTTAGTTTTAGCTCATCTTTATGAAAAAGCAGAAATACAGGAAGTTGCAGACATAGTAGGAGACTCATATTTTTTAAGCAAGAAAGCTATGGAAAGTTCTAAAGATATAATAGTATTTTGTGGAGTAAAATTTATGGCTGAGAGTGCCAAAATATTATCACCTAATAAAAGGATATTAATTCCAGTAAATGATACTACATGTCCAATGGCAGATATGGCTACAGTAGATAAATTAAAAGCTATGAAATTAAGAAATCCTAAAGCAAAGGTAGTAACATATATAAATTCAAATGGAGATATTAAAGCATTATCTGACGTTTGTGTTACATCATCCTCTGCTAAGTCAATTTTAAATAACATAGAGGAAGAAGAAATAATATTCCTTCCAGATAGAAATCTAGGTAGTTATTTGCAAGAAAATATACAGAGCAAGAAATTTATACTTTATGATGGGTTTTGTCCAGTTCATGAAAGAGTTGAAGAGGAAGAGGTTTTAACTTTAAAGAATAGATATCCAAATTTTAAGGTACTAGTTCATCCAGAGTGCTCTAAAAAAGTAAGAGATTTGGGAGATTTTATAGGAAGTACTTCTGAACTTATAGAATATAGTGTTCAAGATGGAACTAATGGATTTATAGTAGTAACAGAGGAAGGCGTTCTTTATCAGATGAAAGAAAAAAGTCCCAATAAAACCTTTATCCCTATAGAAAGTGGAATGATTTGTCCCAATATGAAAAAAATATCAATGGAAGATTTATATAATTGCTTAATTAATGAGGAGTTTGAAGTGCATATTGAAGAGGAGCTAAGATTGAAAGCACATAAATCTTTAGAAAATATGCATCTTCTATCTAATAAGTAAAATGAATATAAAATATGATGTATTAATTATAGGGACAGGTATTGCAGGCCTTTATACTGCTTGTAATTTGAAGGATAATCTTAGGGTTTTAATAATAACTAAAAATAAGTTAAGAGATTGCAACAGTTATCTAGCTCAAGGTGGTATTTCAACCCTAAGGGATATTGAAGACAAGGAAGCTTTTATAGAGGATACTTTAAAAGCTGGTAATTACAAAAATAAAGTGGATGCTGTTACCCAGATAGTTGAAAATTCTACTGACAATATTAATAGACTATTGAGTTTAGGAGTAGATTTTGATAAGGATACTCATGAGTTAAACTATACTAGAGAAGGCGGTCATAGTAAGTATAGAATAGTACATTCTAAAGATGAAACCGGGAAGGAAGTAATAGAGAAGCTAATCAATTATGTTTCTAGTAAAGAAAATATAACTATATTAGAAGATGCTACATTACTAGATATAATTCAATATAAAAATAGGTGTATAGGTGGAGTTATAGAATACGATAATGAGATTATAACAATAAATGCTAAAGCTACAGTATTAGCTACTGGTGGCATTGGGGGGATCTTTAATTCTACCACAAATATAGAAACTATCACAGGGGATGGTCTTAGTATTGCATTAAAGCATAATGTTCTTATGAAGGATATATCCTATCTTCAACTTCATCCTACCGTATTATATGAAGAAGAGGTAAGAGGGCGTAAGTTATTGCTATCAGAATCCCTTAGAGGAGAAGGTGGAGTAATAAGAAATGCATTGGGAGAGAAATTTGTAAATCCTCTATTACCTAGAGATATAGTTTCAAGAGAGATTTTAAAGGAGACATGTAAGACACCTCAAACACCCTATGTTTACTTAGATATGACTAATAAATCTAAGGAATTTTTAATCAATAGATTTCCATATATTTATGAGCAATGTTTAAAACGTGGATATAAGATGGAGAAGAATTTATTGCCAATTGCTCCAGCCCATCATTATTGTATGGGAGGAATTAAGGTTGATTTAAATTCAAAAACCTCCATGAAAGATTTATATGCTATAGGTGAGGTTAGCTGTACAGGTGTACATGGTAGCAATAGATTAGCAAGCAATTCTTTATTAGAGGGTTTAGTTTTTAGTAGAAAGGCAGCACAGCATGTTAATTTACTTGTAGATGAAGGTGAAGATAAGCTAAGTGGCGAATTGGTTGAAAGAATAAATCTTAAGGCTATAAGTGGTGTTAAAAATGCAAATGAGGAATATAAGTATAAGTTTATTAGTTATTTGAAGGGAAAGGTAAATGGTGAATATGTTAAACTTTTTAATTGTTGATGATATTATTAAGAGAGCTTTAAAAGAAGATAGTCCCTATGGGGATGTAACTGTATCAGCTATAGTTTCTCCGCTAGAAAGAGCTGAGGTTGATTTAATAGCTAAAGAGGAAGGTATAATTTGTGGATTAGATATTTTTAAAAGGGTATTTGAAATCTTAGGAGAAGTTGAAGTTAACTTGTTTGTTAAGGATGGAGACTTAGTAAAGAATACTATGGTTATCGGTAAAGTAACAGGAAATGCGGGCAACATATTAGTAGGAGAAAGAATAGCCCTTAATTTACTTCAAAGAATGAGTGGTATTTCTACTTTAACTAACAGATATGTAAAGAAACTAGAGGGACTTAATACAAAAATATTAGATACTAGAAAAACTACACCTAATTTAAGAGTTCTTGAAAAGTATGCAGTTAAAATTGGAGGAGGAGTAAATCATAGATTTTCCTTATCCGATGGAATACTTATTAAAGATAATCACATTGGATATGCAGGTAGTATAAAAGAAGCCATTGAGTTAGCTAAAAAGAATTCTTCTTTTGTAAGAAAAATAGAAGTTGAAACTGAAACTAGAGAGCAGGTTTTGGAGGCTCTAGAAGCAGGAGCTGATATAATTATGCTTGATAATATGAGCCCAGATTTAGCAGGAAATATGGTTGAACTAATAAATGGAAGAGCTTTAACAGAGTGTTCAGGTAATATTACCTTAGAAACAGTGTTAGACTACGGTAAAACTGGAGTAGATTATATTTCATCTGGAGAATTAACTCATTCTGTAAAGGCCTTTGATATCTCACTAAAAAACTTTAGGAAAATATAAATATAAAGTGATATAATTATTTTAAGTATGATTACTATGTTGAAATATATGGTAATCATATTTTTTATTTAATGGATTAAATAAACAGAGTTCTTTGCTTCAGAGGGAGATTTTACTCCCTCTGAAGTGTAGAAATCGTTATCCAGGGACGTAGCAGCTCTTTACTCCCACTTTGAAGAAGATGGCGTATTAGAGCTGGTAGTCATCGGATAAATATTAGTATGACAAAGGAAAGGACAACATATGAGAATTAATAAATTATTTAGTAATCTTGGAATCTGTTCAAGAAGAGAGACTAATAGGCTTATAGAAGAGGGAAGGGTAAAAGTAAATGGAATACTTTCTATTCCTGGGCAATGGGTAGAACTAGAGGATGAAATTTTAATTGACAATAGGCCTATTACAGCTAGGAAGAAAATTTATATAGCCTTTAATAAGCCCATAGGAGTTACATGCACTGCAGCTAGTGATGTGGAAAATAACATCATTGATTTCATAAATTATGAAGAATATATATTTCCAGTAGGAAGATTAGATAAAGAATCTCATGGATTAATTCTCATGACTAATGATGGTGAACTAGCAAATAAAATATTAAATTCAGATAATTATCACGAAAAGGAGTATGTAGTAAAGGTAGATAAACCTATAGATGATAATTTTGTAAGTAACATGTCTACAGGTGTATGTATTCTGGGAGAAAAGACTCGACCTTGCAGCATTATAAAAGTAGATGAATATACCTTTAAAATTATATTAACTCAAGGACTAAATAGACAGATTAGAAGAATGAGTAAAGTCTTAGGATATAATGTGATAGATTTAAAAAGAATAAGAATTTGTTCTATAAATGTAGAAGGAATAGAGAAAGGTATGTGGAGATATCTTACTGAAGATGAAGTTAGGGTCTTAATGATATAAAAGAAGTAATATATTTCCTATGTATATACTATAACTTGGAAATTTTTGTTGCAATATTAATAAAAAATTTATATAATGTTAATAGAAAATGTAGAAAATAAAATAATATTAAACATTAAGGGGGTAAAAAGGATGTTTTGTAAAAATTGTGGAAAAGAAATAGACAATAATGCAGAAATATGTCCGTTGTGTGGAGTAAGAGTAAAGGAAGCCAAATCGGGGGCTGTAGATAATCCATCTCATTTAGCGGGTATAGCATCATGTTGTTTTCCGATAGTAGGAATAATTTTATATTTCTTATGGAAAGATGAAAAACCTAAGTCAGCTAAAACACTTTGTTACTGGATGATAGGTGGAGTAGTAGCTTGGATAGTGTTCTATATTTTATGCATTGTTATAGGCTTTGCATCAGAAGCAATGTATTACTATTAAAATCAAATGAAGTCTATAGATAAATTACTACATTATATGTTTCTGTGTCATAGAATACCTGAAAGATCTTTTTTTTATAAGGGAAAGCAGTTTCCAATATGTGCAAGATGTACTGGAATACTTATAGGATATTTATTTGGAATTATATATATTATATTTTCTGAAAAACCTCATCTTTTAATTGAGATTTTACTTATCATGCCATTAGCTATTGACGGCATGGGACAATTTTATGGTTATTGGACTAGTAATAATATAAGAAGGTTATTAACAGGAATTTTTGCAGGTATTGCTGCCATAGGCTTTTTTAGAGCTGCTATAGTTCTAGGACTTAACACTGGAAGATACATATTTAAATTAATTATTATGTAAAAAGACATCCTAAATTTTAGGATGTCTTTTTTTAGTTATTACAATATTATATAGAATACATAAGTTAATTTAGCTAATAATAAGTAGATAAATATTTATAATAAGGATGTTAGTGTTATGTATAATAAACTAGTAAAGAAATTTAATATGAATACATATTCAATGATAAAGCATGGCTCAGTAGCTGTAATAACTCTGTTTGGAGTAGGCATATTATTTGGAGTTAAGAATATAATGATTGCGTTCCCTATAGCCCTTACTTCAACGGTTATGGGAAGACAAAATTTTCAGGTTAAAACCTTTAATAAAGCCATTAAAATAATCCTTATTGATTTAGTTATTGTTCTAACAGCATATTTTTCATCTATAAATATATTTTGGGGGATACCTATAAACTTTTTTGCTATTTTTCTTATAATGTATACTATAGTATCGCCCTATGATTTAACTTTTTATAAACCCTTTATAATGCTATATGTATTTACTCAATATGCGCAGGTATCATTAGGAGAACTACCTTTAAGAATTTTATCTGTAATCTTTGGAGTTTTAATAGTAGTAGGAGCAAGTTATATAAATAGAGTAAATGAAAGGTCTATTTTAGGAAAAAGCATGCAAGAGGCCTTTATTTTAATAAACAAGCAATTTAAAAATATCTTAAGGGGAGAGTATGATAATACCATAGAAGATAAATGTTCCAAAATAATGAGAGATATTGCTTATAAAGTATATGTAACAAGACATAGAAGATACTTAACCACTAACCTAGGGAAAGTTCAATTTCAAATATTTATTAATGTAGAATACTTTAATTTATACATGATTCAAGTGTATGGAGGTATTAAAAATTCAAGTATTTCTTGGGAATATATAGAAAAATTAAAAGAAATAGTAGAAGATATAATAGAGTTATGCAAAGATGATTTAGAGCTACAAACTATAAAAAAATCTATTGAGAACTTTATAAAAGAGTGGAATAAAGATGAGGAATATCACTTAGAGATGTCCTTAATACTAGAAAACCTTCTTAGTAGTATTAAGGAATTGAACTCCATAGAGAAAAGAGGTTCTAATAAAGTATACAAAGAGTGGGCTAGAGCTGACATAGATAAAACCAGAGTGACCTTCAAAGAATATTTTAGACCTAATACTATAAGATTTAAATTTGCTATTAGAATGGCAATAACCCTTACTATAGCACTACTTATTGGAGAGTTTTTAGGTTTTTATAAAGTAATATGGGCAGCAATAACTGTAATGTCTATTATGCAACCTTATTATGAAGATACTATTAAAAAGGCTAGAGAGAGAGTTATAGGAAATATATTAGGCATTTTATTTACAGGAATATTTATTAATCTGGTGGATTCTAGAATAGTTACTTTAGGAATTTTAACTATTTCTCTTTACTTAATTTATGCTTTTAAAGAATATTATAAAATATCACTATTTACGGCTATCGCATCCATATGTATAGCATCTTTCACAGAAAATATAAATGTATTGATTTCATATAGAATAGTATACGTAATTATAGGGGTAATTATTGTCGTTATAGCCAATAGAGTTGTTTTCCCATATAGGCTAAAGGATGGAGTGGAACAACTTATAGATAAAATTGCTAGGCTGAATAAAAAGCTCATAGAAGATAGTATGGAATTTTTGAAAAGTAATAAGCAGATTCATGAAATAAGAGATTTGATTATTCATTCAACTCTTTTATGTCAAAAGCTTTATATGAGAAATCTTCAATATAATGATGAAGAAATTAATAAATTTATAGCCATTAATAATAAATATGTGATAGAAGTAGGATATAGGGTATTAATGGTCTATGAGAAAAATGAAGATGTCAAGAAGGAAAGTATAGAAGCTGTATTGAAGTTATATGAAGACTTTAATAATAAGATAAGACATATGTAATAGTAAGAAAAATTATAGGTATTAAAGAAAGTGTATAAAGGAGTTAATAAAATGAAAAGAATTGTACTAGCAGGAGGATGCTTTTGGGGAGTAGAGGAGTTTTTTTCTAGAATTCATGGTGTAATAAATACAGAAGTGGGATATGCCAATGGTAGGACAACAAATCCTATATATGAAGATGTTTGCTATGGAAATACATATTTTGCAGAAGTATGTATGGTAGATTTTGATGAAAGTATAATTCCCTTAGAAGAAATATTAAATAAATTTTGGTCAATTATAGATCCAACCACACTGAATAGACAGGGAAATGATATAGGAAGTCAATATAGAACTGGAGTTTATTATGTTGATAAATCAGATGAAGAAATAATTATAAAAGCCATGGAGAAATTACAAAAGAACTATATAAAGAAGATAGCAACAGAAATAAAACCCTTAGAAAGTTATTATAAAGCCGAAGAATACCATCAAAGGTATTTAAAGAAAAATCCTAATGGATATTGTCATATAAGTTTAGATTGATAGGAGGTTCAATGCAGTTTATCTATACTGTATTGAACCTTTATGTTACTATAAAGTAAATAATTTTAAATTATAAAATGCTATAAAGGAGGCTTAACCATGGGATGGATTGAGGAGATAAAAAATTATATTCCACATAATGAGGAAGAAGAAAAAGATAAAAATGTGGCTTTATTAAGTATAAGTCAATTTAATAATTTGTTGACTAGAGAAAATCCATTAATTCATGTAACCAGTTCAGGTTATATTGTAAATAATCGTAGAACTAAAGTTTTAATGGTTCATCATAATATTTATAAAACTTGGTGTTGGACAGGTGGTCACGCTGATGGGGATGAAGATTTACTTCATGTAGCAATAAAAGAAGCTAAGGAAGAAACAGGAGTAGAAGATATAAGACCTATTACTCCAGAGATATTATCTCTAGACATAATAGAGGTTATTGGACATTATAAAAGAGGAAAATATGTATCAGCACATCTTCATCTATCCCTTGCATATTTGCTAGAAGCTGATGAAGAGGAAGAAGTTAAAATTAAAGAAGATGAAAATAGTGGAGTTAAATGGCTTCCTATTGATGAAATCTACAAATATAGTAACGAGGTTAATATGATAAAATTATATGAAAAATTTAATGATAAAATAAAAAGTAGAGGGTGGTAATGCTATGAGTATAAGAGAATTCAATATAGAAGATTTAGAGGAAGTAGTGGCTATATGGCTAAATAGCAATATAGCAGCTCACAATTTTATACATGAAGATTATTGGAATTCTAATTATGAATTAGTGAAAACTCAATATATACCAAATTCTGAAACATATATTTATGAAGAGGAAGGCAAAGTGAAGGGGTTTTTAAGTATAATGAAGGGTGAGTTTATAGGTGCAGTTTTTGTAAATGTTAATTATCAATCAAAAGGTATAGGTAAAGCACTTATTAACTATGTCAAGGAAAGATATAATAAGCTATCACTTACTGTTTATGAAGAGAATATACGAGCAGTAAAATTTTATAAAAGAGAAGGGTTCAATATTATTCTTTCACAAATTGATGAAGCTACAGGTAAAAATGAATTAATTATGGAATGGAAAATGGATAGTTAGTTATAAGTGCTATTAAAATAGTATTCTCTTTGTATATAATAAAACTATAAGATTAAAGCCATGAAGAAGATTGATTATTATATACATTGTAAGTACTAAATTAGCAGTGATATTTGAAATTAATAGACCATTTAATGTTGCACTTTTTAGTCGATAATTCCAGTAAAGGATAACTAACAATACTATAGACATTTTTAAAAAGAAAGATAAAGGAATATTAGTCACAATATTTTTTGCCATAACATTAGCCTCAAAAAATAGGCCTCCATACTTGCCGACAAAGATCCAAGTAAAAAATAAATCACTAATATTTAAAAAGAAAATAAAAAGTAATTTTTTTCTTATAGATCTTGAAGTTATAATTTCTGATTTAGTTGTAAATTTAATAAAATTCATACAATAACACCTCACAAAAAAATATATCCATATTATGTTAAAGTATACTGTTATGGTAGAAGAATTTATATGAATTATAACTTAACAAGTGATTATTATATAATAACTAATAATCGTTGATGAAAGTACTATAGTTTTTTTATATAGTGTTGACATGTCCACTGTATAAAATATATAATAGAAAAAACATACAATGGTAAAAAATAAATATAATTTAGTTTGATGATAAGGAAGAGTAGTTTAATTTAGCTTTGATAAAGAGAGTTGGGGATGGTGGAATCCTAGCATGAAGGAATTAGATGAATGGACCTTTGAGAAATAAGAGGAAATCAATGGTGAGAGTACTTGATATCGTAGGCTACACGTTATAGTAGATGGAGTATGTAAGTACTTGAAATTAAGAGGCATATTGATAAATTTGTATTAGTGTATTTATCGATGGCAATTTAGGTGGCACCACGGAACTATCTCCGTCCTATTTTTATAGGACGGAGTTTTTTTATTGCTTTTTATTATTGTGTGGGAGTATTTGGATTGTTTTAGGTGGTGGTATGTATGAAATGAGAGTGGGAAGAAGTTAAAGAAAAACTTAATAGATTTAATAAAAATTATAGAATTATTTTTTGAGAAAAGGAGAGTTTATTATGAAAGGATACTTTGGTAAATATGGTGGAGCCTATGTTTCAGATGATGTGAAAAAGGCTTTAGGTGAGTTGGAAGAAGCTTTTGAAAAAGCTATTGAAGATAAGGAATTTATGAGGGAGTATAATTATTATTTAAAAGATTATAGTGGTAGGGAAACACCATTATATTTTGCTGAGAACCTAACAAAGTTTTGCGGAGGAGCTAAAGTGTATTTAAAGAGGGAAGATTTAAATCATACAGGAGCCCATAAAATAAATAATGTTTTAGGACAAATACTATTGGCTAAGAGAATGGGTAAAAATAAAGTAATTGCAGAAACAGGGGCTGGTCAACATGGAGTTGCCACAGCTACTTTAGCCGCAAAATTTGGAATGGAATGTGAAATCGTAATGGGGGAGGAAGATATAAAAAGACAAGAGCTTAATGTGTTTAAAATGAAAATATTAGGAGCAAAAGTTACTCCAGCAAATAGTGGTACTAAAACATTAAATGATGCAGTGAATGAAGCTTTAGAAAAATGGGTTAAAAATATTTCAGATACTTTTTATGTCCTTGGTTCTGCAGTTGGACCCCATCCTTACCCAAGGATTGTTAAGGAATTTCAGAAAATAATTGGTGAAGAGGCTAGAAAACAAATATTAGAAAAGGAAAATAAACTTCCTAATTATGTAGTTGCCTGTGTTGGGGGAGGAAGTAATGCCATTGGAATATTTACAGCCTTCCTAGAAGATAAAGATGTTAATCTTGTTGGAGTAGAGGCAGCAGGTTATGGAGTAGAAACAGAAATGCATGCTGCTACAATAACAAAAGGAAGAGAGGCTATTATTCATGGTATGAATACCCTTGTTTTAAAGAATGATAGTGGAGATGTTAAAGAAGCGTATTCTATTTCCCCTGGACTTGACTATCCAGGAGTTGGTCCTGAACATGCATTTTTAAGTGAAATTGGTAGAGCAAGATATAAATATATTACAGATAATGAAGCTATAAATGCTTTTATGACTTTATCAAAGTTAGAGGGAATAATACCAGCCGTTGAAAGTGCTCATGCTATTGCTTACACTATTAAATTAGCAAAAACTCTAAAACAAAATGAAGTGATAGTAGTAAGTCTTTCAGGACGAGGTGACAAGGATGTGTCTACTATAAGTAAACTTCTTAATTAGTACATTTAAGCTGTTGCTAATTTAATCATATAATTTTATAAATGAAATGCTTTTATTTTACTTTGAGTATGAAAATTTTACCTAGTTTACTATATAAATATTAATATAGGAAACTAGGTAAATAGTTATTCTATTCATGTAAGTTTGAAGGGATTCTGACTTTTAAGAGTATAAATATATCTGGATGAGGAATATTAACAGATGCATTATTAGCACTTTAAATCGAAATAACAAATTAGTTTAATTAAAATATAAAAGCTGTCTCAGATAACTTGCCTATGTGTTACATTAATGTTGAAATTGAACTTAAACTACTTAAATTCAATTTCAACACAGAGTAAAACTTAGTGGATTCTGGGACGGCTTTCTATATTAAGCTACTTTGTATTGAGCTATATTTTTTAAGATAATAACCCTTATTATCTGTAATTTTTTTTATGGCATATAAAAACTTATCGATTTCATCTATTGTATTGTAAATTCCAAAACTAACTCTAACCATACCAGGCTGAATATCTTTAGATACAAGAGTCAATTTTTCTATCATGGAGTCAGGAATTTTTAAAAGCCTTTGTAGATATGGATGAGCACAGAAACATCCACTTCTTACAGCAATGCCAAATTCATAAGCCAGTATTTTAGCAACTATAGTATGATGCATTCCCTCTATATTAAATGGAATAATGCTAACTTTATTTTGAAAGTCGGAATAATTGCTATATATTGTTACTGAATGTATAGATTGAAGATGTTTTGTAGTATATACAGTTAAATATTTTTCATATTCATCTATATTTGACATTCCAATTTGTGAAAGCTGATTTATAGCAGCACCTAAAGCTATTGAACCAATAAGGTTTGGAGAGCCAGCTTCTTCCTTATCAGGGGAAGCAGTCCATATTACTTTATCGTGAGATACGAATTTAATGGTTCCTCCACCGGTATGGTCAGGTTCATACTCATTAAAAAAATCTTTAGGTCCAATTAATACACCACAACCAAATGGGGCATACATCTTATGTGCTGAAAAAGCAACAAAATCAATAGGTCCTAAAGGGAGTTGAAGTCCTACAGAAAATTTACTGTGAGGAATTAGTTGAGCTCCATCCACTAAAATCTTAGCTCCATAACTATGAGCTAAATTTGCTATGGTATATATAGGGTTTTTAATACCAGTAACATTCGAAGCTCCAGTTATTGCAACTAAAGAAATTCTTCCATTATATAGTTCTAGTTTAGATTTTAAGTCATTCATATCTAAATAACCGTCATCATCTACTTCTACATATTTAACTTCAAAGTTTTTTCTCCATGGCAAATCATTAGAATGATGCTCCATAGAAGTGGATAGAATAATTGATTCCTTATATTGACTAGATAATATACCAGCTAGCTTATTTATAGCTTCAGTACAGTTTTTTACATATATAACATCCATCATATCGCTATAATCATTTATGAAAAATTTCACAATTTCTCTTGAGGTCTCATACATATAGGTGGATAATTGTGATTTATATCCATCTCCTCGATGTATTGAGGAGTAATAAGGAGAAAAATTTATTACTTCATCAATTACAGATTTTAATGGAGGCGTTGTAGCTGCATTATCGAAATTGATACCTATGCAATATGATTTATCTAATAATGGAACTTTAATATTTACTCCATAAACTAACTCTCTATACGGGTTATCCTTAAAGTTACTCATTTTTTACCTCCTTAAATAAATAGTTGTTATTATATATTATTAAAGATATATTTTATTGGTGCAGATATTAAAAGAATAGTTGACATAAACACTCTGATTTGATATTATTAAACCATAGTAAAGTACTCAACATTAAGGAATGATGTTTATGAAGTTATCAACCAAGGGAAGATACGGAGTTAAAGCTATGGTCGATCTAGCTATTAACTTTGGAAAGAGTCCCATATCTATTAAGAGTATTTCAAACAGACAAAATATTTCAGAATATTATCTTGAACAGTTATTTTCTGTTTTAAGAAAATCAGAGCTAATAAAAAGTATAAGAGGAGCCAATGGAGGATATATTCTAGCCAAGGATCCAAAGGAAATCACGGTATATCAAATATTGGATGTGTTGGAAGGGCCTATTGAAATTTCAACATGCCTAGATAGTGATGGCTGCAACAATATTGATTGTTGTGCAACTAGAATAGTATGGAAAAAAATTAAGGATAGTATTGACTCTGTAACAATGGCAATAACTTTACAGGATATTGTAGATGATTATTCTAACATATTGAAAATTAAAGGAGTGGACCTAAATGAATAAAACAGTTTATATGGATTATGCGGCAACAACATACACAAAACCAGAAGTATTAGAGGAGATGATACCTTACTTTACGGAGTTCTATGGTAACCCATCATCTATATATTCGATTTCAAGGGAAACTAAAAAAGCTATAGATAAAGCAAGAAATAGAGTGGCAAAAGCTATTAACGCCGATCCAATGGAAATATATTTCACTGGCGGTGGATCAGAAGCAGATAACTGGGTAATCAAAGGAATAGCACTTGCTAACCAAAATAAAGGAAATCATATCATAACTACTAAAATAGAACATCATGCTGTACTTCACACTTGTGAATATCTTGAAAAACAAGGGTTTGAAGTAACTTATTTGGATGTAGATGAAGAAGGACTTATTAGATTAGAAGAACTTAAAAATGCTATTAAGCCCAATACTATATTAGTAACTATAATGACTGCTAATAATGAGATTGGTACTGTACAACCTATTAAAGAAATAGGTGCTATATGTAAGGAAAGAAAAGTTTTCTTCCATACAGATGCAGTTCAAGCTATAGGTCATATAGAGATGGATGTTAAAAATATGGATATAGATGCATTATCTTTATCAGGACATAAAATTTATGGTCCTAAAGGTGTTGGAGTTTTATACCTTAGAAAAGGTATAAGAATTCATAACTTACTTCATGGTGGAGCTCAAGAGAAAAATAGAAGAGCGGGAACAGAAAATGTAGCTGGAATAGTTGGCTTAGGAAAAGCTATAGAACTAGCTATGGAAAACTTAACCAAAGAAAAAGAAAGATTAATTTACCTAAGGGATAAACTTATAAAGGGATTGTTAGAAATTCCATATTCCAAACTTAATGGTTCTGTAGGAGATAGAAGACTTCCAGGAAACGTAAATATTAGTTTCGAATTTATCGAAGGTGAATCAGTTCTTTTAATGCTTGATGCAAAAGGAATATGTGCTTCTAGTGGAAGTGCATGTACATCTGGATCTTTAGATCCATCTCACGTATTATTGGCTATAGGACTTCCTCATGAAGTTGCTCATGGTTCATTAAGACTTACTATGGGTGCTAAAACAACAGAAGAAGAAGTAGATTATGTAATAGAAACTGTACCTGCAATAGTACAAAGACTTAGAGATATGTCACCATTATATGACAGTTTCTTAAATGGAAAAATTAAAAGTTTTTTTAATAAGGAGGATAAATAATTATGATATATAGTGAAAAGGTAATGGATCATTTTACAAATCCAAGAAACGTTGGAGAAATAGAAAATGCTAGCGGAATTGGAGAAGTTGGAAATGCTAAATGTGGAGATATAATGAGAGTTTATTTAAAAGTTGAAGATAATAAAATCGTAGACTGTAAATTCAAAACTTTTGGATGTGGATCTGCCATAGCTTCTTCAAGTATGGCTACAGAGCTAATAAAAGGAAAAAGTTTAGATGAAGCATGGACACTTACAAATGTAGCTGTAGCAGAAGCTTTAGATGGACTTCCACCAGTTAAAATGCACTGCTCAGTTCTTGCAGAAGAAGCTATTCATAAAGCTATAAATGATTACAGAGAGAAACAAGGATTACAGACTTGGGATTACGAAGAGCATGATGATATACATGATCAAGTCCATGGAGAATAGGTGTGATACTTAAATGAAGAAAAAAGTTGTAATAGGGATGAGTGGAGGAGTTGATAGTTCTGTAGCAGCATATCTTTTAAAAGAACAAGGATATGATGTAACTGGAATTATGATGAAGCTTGCCCCAGATAATCCTGAATATGCGGAAAATGAAGGAGGATGCTGCTCTCTTTCAGCAGTTAATGATGCTAGACGAGTAGCAGATGTTTTAGATATACCCTTCTATGTTATGAATTTTAAAGCTCCTTTTAAAGAGCATGTAGTGGACAATTTTGTAGAGGAATATTTCAGCGGAAGGACCCCAAATCCATGTATAGAATGTAATAGAAAAATAAAGTTTGAAGAGTTTTTAAGAAAAGTTCAAGGGTTAGGTGCTGATTATATTGCTACTGGGCATTATGCTACTATAGACTTTGAAGAGGGAAGATATAGATTAAAGCGCTCAGAAGATGATAGAAAAGATCAAACCTATGCTTTATATACTCTAACACAAGATCAATTAGCACATACCTTAATGCCTTGTGGAGCTTATTCTAAAACAGAAATCAGAGCTATTGCTGAAAAGATAGGTCTAGAAGTCTTTAGAAAAAAAGACTCTCAAGAGATTTGTTTCATACCTGATAACAATCATGGTAGTTATATTTCTAGATTTAGTGGAAGAGAAGTTGTACCAGGAAATTTTGTAGATAGTACTGGAAGAGTTTTAGGAAAACATAAGGGCATAGTTTATTATACTATAGGGCAGAGAAAAGGTCTTGGAATTGCTCTTGGAAAGCCTGTATTTGTAACTAACATAATCCCGGAAAGAAATGAAGTAGTTTTAGGAGAAGAGTCAGAAATCTTTAATACTACCCTTATCGCTAAAAATATAAATTTAATTCCTAGGGATAGAATAGAAGGAGAGATTATGGTTCAGGCTAAGGTAAGATATTCAGCTAAACCAGCTCCTGCAAGGCTAGCACAATTAGATGAAAATCATATTAAGTTAGAGTTTGAAACCCCTCAGCGAGCTATAACTAAAGGGCAGTCTGTTGTTTGCTACCATGGTAACATAGTTGTTGGTGGGGGAATTATTGAGACTGTTGTAAAATAATAAATTATACTTGATTTTAAAGCACAATAAAAAAGTATTGAATAATATGTCAGGGTTGTCTTAAAGTATTTATTTAGGCCTATTAATAATGTAAGCTTAGTATAATCTTTAAGGCAATCCTTGATGCTATTCTAGGAGGTATTTTTATGGATTACAGTGATAAAGTTCTAGAACATTTTTATGCACCAAGAAATGTAGGTACTTTACCTGATGCTGATGGTATAGGTGAGTGTGGAGATGTAAAGTGTGGAGATGTTATGAAGATATATTTAATCATAGAAGATAATGTGATTAAAAATGCTAAATTTATGACCTTTGGTTGTGGATCTGCTATTGCCTCATCTAGTATTGCCACAGAACTTATTATTGGAAAGACTCTAGAACAAGCATGGAATCTTACTAATGAATCTGTTATAGAAGCGTTAGATGGGTTACCATCTTCTAAGATTCATTGCTCTGTACTTGCAGAACAAACTATACATAAGGCTATTAATAACTATAGAGAATCTTCTGGTCTTGAAAAGTGGAAAGATAAGTATGACAAGTAATAGATGATATTTATAGTTATACATCATAGTCCAGTTTAATATTAGTATAAACTCTCTTTAAATAGGCAAGGATAGAAATATCATTTCCTATTGAAGGGAGTTTATTTTATGGCTAAAAGTAGAGATTACATCTATATGGATGTAATGAATATCCAAGGAAAAAATGTAGGATATATAAAGGATTTATTAGTTGATTTTAATAAGGGGGAAGTGATAGGATTTAAAATTAATCCATATAGGCTACTGGGTAAGGAGTTTAACATACTAAAAGAGAATATAGTATATTACAAGTCTCAGTTAATAATTAACAATATAGTTAAGGATAGGTATTTGGAATTTTCAACTATTATGAATATGCATGTCATAGACAAATATTCAAATATATTAGGTTTAGTAAGTGAGATTATATTTGATGATGACTTTCAAATAAAAGGACTTGCAATAAAGGATTATAATATATTCAGTATGTTTAAAAGTAGAAGTATTCTATTAAAATCAAATTTAATACTAGGAGATGAGTATATACTATATACAGCTGAAAATATCAATATCGATTTGAAATGTATGCCTAATGTGGGAAAGAAAAAAGCTACTAATAAGGATGTATATTATGAATAAGATTGATTGGAATTGGAGTATATTAGGTAAGTTAGCAATAGCTCTATTAAGCATAGGTATAATAATATTTTTATTATGGAAATTTCCTATTTTTACAGAGGTATTAGGAGTGGTGACAATATCCTTTATAATTTCATATAGTATTAGACCTTTTCATAAGCTTTTTATAAAAAGGGGCGTTAATAGAAAGTTAAGTGCTTTAATAGTAATTCTCTCTATTTTATTATTTGTAGTTATAATATTTTCTATTTTAATTCCATGGATATATAATGAAAGCGCTAATTTTACAGAAGTAATAGGTGAGATGAAAAGTTATTATGAAAGAATTACCGGAAATATTAAATATGTTACTGATAGTCCTTTTGTTAAGGAGGTATTATATAATTCCTACGGAAAATTTAAAGATACACTTATGATAATTGTAACGAATTTATTATCAAAAATTGTATCCATAGCTGAAAATATGCTATTGTTATTTATAATACCAACTTTAGTATATTTCTTTTTAAGTGACGGAGATAGCATTTCAAAGGGAATCATGAAATATATGCCTTTTAACAATAAACACGCCATTAGAAGAGCTTTAAATCATATAGATAAGGTAATGGAAAGGTATATAATAACTCAATTTGAATTATGTGGAATAATTGGTGTATTAACTTTTATAGCACTAAAGATAAGTGGTATAAAATATGCTTTAATATTATCTTTAGTAAATGCAGTGTTTAATATAATACCATACTTTGGACCAGTTATAGGAGCCATTCCCATAATTCTAATAGCACTTTTGACATCTACTAAGAAAGCTATTATAGTTGTATTTTGGTTATTTGTAATTCAACAGTTAGAAGGAGATATTATATGTCCTAAAATTTTAGGTGAAACTGTAGATTCTCATCCAGTAACCATATTATTACTACTTATAATAGGTGGGAGTATAGGTGGAATTTTAGGGATGATTATTGTAATTCCAGTATGGGTAATGATTAAAATAGTAGTATGTGAAATAGATTATTATTTATTTTAGTTTAGAATTGTTGACAATTGCTGAAATGCTAAATATAATTTATCATATAAGTAGAGAACCCAAATTTACGATTTGGTGTGAATCACTTACTCAGCGAACGTAGTGAGTCGAGTTTCATATAAATAAATATGAAGTTATGATAAGAATTAGTAGATATGGGAAGCTTTCAGAGAGAAAGTGGTTGGTGAAAACTTTCAGTGAAACATATTGAAGCTGTCTTGGAGCTATAATTAATTAAGAGATACTAGTTAATCTAGTATAATTAGGGTGGTAACGCGGAAAACTTTCGTCCCTTTTCAGGGATGGAAGTTTTTTTTATTTTATTTTAGTAAAAATTGAATAAAAGTCATTGATATTAGAAAGAATTAGGAGGAATGTAATATGAATAGTATGAGTTTAAATGAAATAAGAGAAAGTTTTTTAAAGTTCTTTGAAAGTAAAGAACATTTAAGATTAAATAGTTTTTCTTTAGTGCCTAAAAATGATAAGAGTCTTTTACTAATAAATGCTGGTATGGCACCTTTAAAGCCATACTTTACTGGTATTCAGACACCGCCAAGTAAAAGAGTTACAACTTGTCAAAAGTGTATAAGAACTGGTGATATTGAAAACGTAGGTAAAACTTCAAGACACGGTACTTTTTTTGAGATGTTAGGAAACTTTTCTTTTGGAGATTATTTTAAAGAAGAAATTATAGTATGGGCTTGGGAATATATAACGGAGATTTTAAAAATATCAAAGGATAAACTATATGTAACTATATATCTTGAGGATGATGAAGCATTTGATATTTGGACTGCAAAAACTGACATAGATCCAAGTAAAATTTTTAGATTAGGCAAAGAAGATAACTTCTGGGAGCATGGTGCTGGTCCATGTGGTCCGTGTACAGAAATTCACTATGATAGACAATCAGATCTTCAACAAATAAAGACTACTGAAGAATTCATTAAAGCTAGTGATGAGGATAGAATAATTGAATTTTGGAACTTAGTTTTCACACAATTTGATGGAGATGGTAAAGGTGGATATGAGAGATTAGCCAATCCTAATATAGACACAGGAATGGGATTAGAGAGAATATCTACTATAATGCAAGGTGTGGATAATATATTTGAAGTAGACACAATTAAAGATGTTTTAAATGCAGTTTGTAAAAAATCTGGTAAAATCTATGGTGATAATAAAGACTTAGATGTATCTATAAGAATAATCACTGATCATATAAGAAGTTTAACTTTTATGATTGGAGATGGAATTTTACCATCTAATGAAGGTAGAGGATATGTCTTAAGAAGACTTCTAAGAAGAGCTGCACGACACGGAAGAATTTTAGGAATTTCAGGTATATTCTTAAATGAACTTTGTGATGTAGTTATTAAAAGTTCAAAGGATGCTTACGGAGAGCTAGAAGAGAAAAAAGATTATATTAAAAAGGTTATAGGTTTAGAAGAAGAGAGATTTGAAGAGACTATAGATCAGGGTATGGATATATTAAAGTCTTATATTGATGAGATGAATACAGAAAATACAAAGATTTTAAGCGGCGAAAAAGCATTTAAACTTTATGATACATTTGGGTTTCCTGTGGAGCTTACTGAAGAAATTTTAGTTGAAAAAGGAATGGAAATTGACTTTGAGGCTTTCCACAAAGAAATGGAAAATCAAAGAAATACAGCAAGAGCTGCAAGAGGTACTTCAAACTACATGGGAAATGATGAAGGTGCATTAAATAATATTCCAATGGAAATAACTACTGAGTTTTTAGGATATGATGCCATAAGTAGTAAGGGTAAAGTATTATTTATGATAAAAGATGATGAGTTTATAAACCAGGTAGGCGAAGGTGAAAAATTTGTAGTTGTTACTGATAAAACTCCATTTTATGCAGAAATGGGTGGCCAAGTAGGAGACGTAGGAACTATATACACTGATAAATTCCAAGGAAGAGTCTACGATTGTAAAAAGAGTACTAGAGGTCATATACTTCACTTTGTGGAAGTTATTAAAGGTGAGCTTAGAATAAATGATATAACTGAGCTATTAGTAGATTCAGCTATGAGAAGTAATATATGTAAAAATCATACAGCTACTCATATGCTTCATGAATCTTTAAAGGAAGTTTTGGGAGATCATGTAAATCAAGCAGGTTCTTATGTTGATGGAGATAGATTAAGATTTGACTTTACTCACTTCTCGGCTATGACTCCAGAACAACTTAAAGAGGTAGAAGAGAATTTAAATAGTGAAATTCTTAAAGCTTATGATGTAAATACGGAAGTTATGACTATAGATGAAGCTAAAGAAAAGGGAGCTGTAGCTCTATTTGATGATAAGTATAAAGAGGATGTAAGAGTTGTATCTGTAGGTGAATATAGCAAGGAGCTATGTGGTGGAACTCACGTTAAAAATTCAGGAGAAATTGGGCTGTTTAAAATTCTAAGTGAGAGTGGAGTAGCAGCTGGAATTAGAAGGATTGAAGCTGTTACAGGTATTAAATCTGAAAGCTATGTAAATGAAAAAGAAGAATTATTAAAAGAAATATCTGCAACATTAAAATGTGGAGAAAAAGATTTATTAAATAAGTTAAATGGATTACTTTCTACTTTAAAAGAAAAAGAAAAAGAAATACAAGGATTAAAAGAAAAACTAGCTAGTGGTATTGAAGATGAAATAATTAATGAGGCTGAAAATATTAAAGGAATCAATGTGATTGCAGCTGCTTTAGATGATATTGAAGGAGATGCACTTAGAAACTTATGTGATAAACTTAGAAGTAAGGTTTCAGATGCAGTAGTAGTTCTTGGTAGTAGAGTTGCTGGGAAGGTTCAGTTTGTAGTAATGGCTAGTAAGGAAGCAGTTGCAAAGGGTGCCCATGCTGGAAAGATTATTAAAGAGGTAGCTATCATCACTGGCGGTGGCGGTGGCGGAAGACCTGACATGGCACAAGCAGGTGGAAAGAAACCAGAAAAACTAGATGAAGCAATTTCAAAGGTAAGTCAAATAGTAGAAACTTTAGTAAAATAGTATACTTTTTGCATTCAATGATGGTATAATAGAAAATAAAGTAAGGGTAAGAAGGTGATATAATGGATAAACAACATACAGTTCAGTTTGATGTAATGAAAGATAAGAAAGATATGACAAAAGTTATACTAACTGATGTATATGATGCTCTAATTGAGAAGGGCTATAATCCAGTTAACCAGTTAGTAGGATATCTTATATCTGGCGACCCAACTTATATAACTAACTATAATGGCGCAAGAGCATTAGTAAGTAAACTAGAGAGAGACGAGATATTAGAAGAAGTTTTAAAATCTTATCTAGATATAAAATAAAAATGCCTTTTAAGGCATTTTTATTTTAAAATTACACATAATATAGAATATGTAAAAGTGTAATATGGTTCATTAAAGATGTATATAGTGTTGGAAGAATAAATTAATTTTATTCATTAATGTTAATTATAACAGTATAAAATTATTAATTTGTAATGAGCAGAATAAGGGGCATCTATATAAGGATAAAGAAGAGGTTTATCATAATGGATTTCCTATGTTCGCAATATGCAGTGAGGAGAAGGACATGAGAGTACTTGGATTAGACGTGGGTGACAGAACTATTGGAGTAGCTATAAGTGACCCACTAGGCTTTACAGCTCAAGGAATTACTACCATTAGACGAAAAAAGGAAGAGGCAGATATAGAAGAAATTATAAAAATATGTAACGAATATAATGTTGATACTATAATTTCGGGACTACCTAAGAATATGAATGGTACTATAGGTGAGCAAGCAGAGAAGGTACAAAGATTTTGTGAAGCTTTAAAGGAACATGTAAATATAGAAATTAAATTTTGGGATGAAAGACTTACTACTAGGGCGGCCCATATGGCTATGTTAGAAGCTGATATGTCAAGAAAAAAAAGAAAAGGTTTAGTTGATAAGATAGCGGCTACATATATTTTGCAAGGATACTTAGATAGTCTTAGTAAATAGTAGTTACATGTCTAAGATTATATATAGTATAAATTTAATTAGGTAATTATAACTTACATAATGGAATTATATTATGGATAAGTTTTATATAGAAAGAAAAATATCACGAAGATATAGAAGGAGGGAATTTTCATGGAAAATTTTTTAGAAAATATAACATTGACTGACGAAGAGGGTAATGATGTTGAGTTTGAAGTTATAACCAAGTTAGAAATAGAAGAGACAGAGTATTTTATAGTAGCACCTATTGATGATGAAAATGAGGATGCAATTGCACTAAAAGTTGTAAAGGATGAAGATGGAGAAGAATACTTTGCAACAGTAGAGGATGAAGAAGAGTTTAACATAGTTAATGATGCTTTTGAAACTCTATATGATGAAGGGGTTATAGAATAAATATACTTCACCTAGTGGTGGAAGGAGTTGTGTTAATTTATGTCTAATGTGAAAATTGAAAATTTAAAACTTATTCTAAAAGAAAAGGGCTATAAATTGACACCTCAAAGAAGGTCTATACTTGATGAAATTATTAAAAATGAAGGTAGCCACTTAACCACAGAAGAAATATATGATTTAGTAAAGGTTAATTGTCCAGAGATTGGACTTGCAACTGTATATAGAACTGTTCAGTTATTAGAAGAAATGGGAGTTCTATATAAACTTGATTTAGATGATGGATGCAGTAGATACGAACTTTGTGATGAAGATGAAAGTCATCAACATCATCATTTGATTTGTCAAAATTGTGGTAAAGTCATTGAGGTTGAAGGAGATCTTTTAGAGGAGTTAGAACAGATAATAGAAAAAAAATACAACTTTAAAATTAAAAATCATAGTTTAAAGTTTTATGGAATTTGTGATAATTGTTCTTTACAATAATAAGAACTTTATTATTAGTAGAGATGTTATATAAATCTATACTATATGATATTTAAATTTCTATTAAGAATTAAATATCTATATGTGCAGATTAAATTAAGATGCTCAAAAAAACTTATCTTTTATTAATAAAGTTGGCAGAGCATAAAGTAAATTATGTAGAAAAGGAGGGTAGAGTTTTGAAAAAAGAAAAAGAGAAGATTAAAATAATTCCTTTAGGGGGATTAAATGAGATAGGTAAGAACCTAACTGCTATAGAATATAAGAATGATATAGTTGTTATCGACTGCGGACTTAAATTTCCAGATGATGAGATGTTGGGAATTGACGTAGTTATACCAGATGTTACCTATCTAGTTAAGAATGCTGATAGAGTAACTGGAATATTCTTAACCCATGCTCATGAAGATCATATTGGTGCTCTACCATATGTATTAAAGCAAATTAATGTTCCTGTTTATGGGACTAAACTTACACTGGGAATCGTGGAAAGTAAATTAAGAGAGCATGCATTATTAGGAGTGGTTGACTTAAGAGAAGTTAAACCAAAAGATATCTTAAAGCTTACTAGTGTATCTGTAGAATTTATTAAAACAAATCACAGTATAGCAGATTCGGTAGCTATAGCTATACATACACCATTAGGTGTAGTACTTCATACTGGAGATTTTAAGATTGACTTTACACCTATAGATGGCAAGGTTACAGATTTAACTAGATTTGCAGAGCTAGGAAAAAAGGGAGTAACAGTACTTCTAGCAGATAGTACTAATGTAGAGAGACCAGGATATACTATGTCTGAAAGTATAGTTGGGGAAAGTTTTGAAAAAATTTTCCATGGTGCTAAGGGAAGAGTTATTGTTGCAACCTTTGCTTCTAATATTCATAGGGTTCAACAGATAATTACAGCAGCTAAAAAGTATAATAGAAAAGTTGCTCTTTCAGGTAGGAGCATGGAAAATATTATTGCGGTTGCTATAGATCTTGGATATATTACTATAGAAGAAGATGCATTAATAAGTATAGATTCTATAGGGAAATATCGTGATGATGAAATAGTTATGATAACTACTGGAAGTCAAGGTGAACCTATGGCAGCTCTTTCAAGAATGGCGGCTTCTGAGCATAAAAAGGTAAATATACAAAAGGGAGACCTAGTAATATTATCTGCATCGCCAATACCGGGAAATGAGAAATTAGTTTCTAAGGTTATAAACCAATTGTTTAAACAGGGGGCAGAAGTAGTATATGAATCCCTAGCAGAAGTCCATGTATCAGGTCATGCCTGCCAGGAAGAGTTAAAACTTATGCAGTCTTTAGTAAAACCAAGATTCTTCATCCCGGTTCATGGGGAATATAGACATTTAAAGCAACATGGTGAACTAGCTGTTAAGTTAGGATTGCCAGAAAAAAATGTGTATATAGGAGAAAATGGAGATCTTATTGAAGTTAGTAGAACATCTATAAGAAAAGCAGGTACAGTAGCTTCAGGTCAAGTCTTTGTAGATGGACTTGGAGTTGGAGATGTAGGAAATATTGTTCTAAGAGATAGAAAACATCTATCACAGGATGGTATTTTAACTGTTGTAGTTACTATGGGTAAAGGTACTGGAAGTGTTATTGCAGGTCCAGATATAATTTCAAGAGGCTTTGTCTATGTTAGAGAATCTGAAGATTTAATGGATAAGGCTAGAGAGGTTGTTAAAGAGGCTCTTGCACATTGTGAAGAAAAACACATTACAGAATGGCCTACTATAAAAGCAACAATTAGAGAAGCTCTAAGAGAGTATCTATATGAAAAGACTAAGCGAAGACCAATGATTTTACCTATAATTATGGAAGTTTAAACAAGTTTCATTTTTCATTAATTGCTTTAAGAGAAGATTACACAAATAGTAATTAATGATAAATCTATTCTGTATTGGGATTTAATAATGTTTTAATAACATTGACTTTTTATCCACATAATATTAGAATTGAAATAGTTAATTTAAATTGGATACTTAAGTATCCAATTTTATTTTGTAGTTTATTATTAAAATAAAATTTTGGAGGAAAAATATGAATTTATATACAAGAGAAGATATAAGAAACATTGCTATAATAGCCCACGTTGACCACGGTAAGACAACTTTAGTGGATGCACTTTTAAAGCAAAGTAAAGTGTTTAGAGAAAATGAAGTAATGCAGGAAAGAGTTATGGACTCAAATGACTTAGAGAGAGAAAGAGGAATAACTATTCTTTCAAAAAATACTGCAGTAATGTATAATGGAGTTAAAATAAACATTATAGATACTCCAGGCCATGCTGATTTTGGTGGAGAAGTTGAGCGTGTACTTAAAATGGTAGATAGTGTTTTACTTGTAGTAGATGCTTATGAAGGAGCTATGCCACAAACTAAGTTCGTTCTAAAAAAGGCCCTTGAGCTTGGACTAGATCCAATGGTTGTTATCAATAAAATTGATAGAAAAGATGCAAGACCAGAGGCCGTTATAGATGAAATCTTTGACTTATTTGTAGAGTTAGGTGCTACAGATGAGCAATTAGATTTTAAAGTAATATATGCATCTGCTAGAGATGGAGTTGCTGTATCAGAACTTGAAGATGAACCTGTAGATATGGTTCCACTATTCGAAGCAATTATTGAAAATGTGCACCCACCAAAAGGTTACATAGACGAGCCATTACAAATGCTAGTAACATCAATAGATTACAACGAATATGTTGGTAAAATTGGAATAGGTAAGATTGAAAGAGGAGCTATTAAAAAGAATCAAACAGTAGCTCAAATGTCAAAGGACGGATCAAAGAAAAATGTAAAAGTATCAAATGTTTATACTTACGATGGATTAAAAAGAGTTGAGGTAGAAGAAGCTAAACTTGGTGATATTATAGCTATATCAGGAATTCCTGGTATCAATATTGGAGAAACAATAGCAGATGCTGCAAACCCAGAAGCATTACCATTTGTAGATATTGATGAGCCAACTCTTAGTATGAACTTTATAGTTAATAACTCACCTTTTGCAGGTCAAGATGGAGACTTTGTTACATCTAGACACTTAAGAGATAGACTTATGAAAGAACTTGAAACTAATGTAAGTTTAAGAGTTGAAGAAACTGATTCAGCAGACTCATTTAAAGTTAGTGGAAGAGGCGAACTTCACCTTTCAATTCTTATTGAAACTATGAGAAGAGAAGGATATGAATTCCAAGTATCTAAGCCATCCGTTATATACAAACATGAAAATGGAGAACTTTTAGAGCCTATGGAAAACTTAACAATGGACGTACCAGAAGAGTATATGGGAGTTGTTATGGAAAAGATGGGTCCTAGAAAAGCAGAGATGGTTAACATGACAAGTGCTGTTAATGGATACACAAGACTTGAATTTAAAGTTCCATCAAGAGGAATAATTGGATTAAGAAATGAGTTTATGACTGAAACTAGAGGAAATGGAATAATGAACCACGTTTTAGTCGGTTATGAAAAATACAAAGGTGACATAGTTGAGAGAAACAGAGGATCTCTAGTTGTTTTTGAATCTGGAGAGTCTATTGGATATGGATTATTCAATGCACAAGAAAGAGGAAGATTATTTATAGGACCAGGAGTACCAGTATATCAGGGAATGGTTTGTGGAGAATGTTCTAGAAATGAAGATATCGAAGTTAACGTATGTAAGAAAAAACATCTTTCAAACACAAGATCTTCGGGATCAGATGATGCATTAAAATTAATACCAGTACCTAATATGTCATTAGAACAATGTATAGAATTTATAGCTTCTGATGAGCTTGTAGAGGTTACTCCAAAAACTATAAGATTAAGAAAGAAAATACTAGATCCAACCCTAAGAAAGAGAGCAGCATTAAAAAAATAATATTTCCATTCATGGGGGTGTAATATGAAGAAAATTGTAGGTATAGTTGTAATAGTGCTAATAGCAATATTAACAGCCAGTGGCTTTTATTACATTTATGCGACAAAGTCTCCATTAAAAGGTGATGAAGTCACCATAGTTGTAAATGAGGGGGATTCGCTTTACAACATATTAGATAGGTTAGATAATCAAGGATTAGTAAAAAATAAAATGTTAACCAAGGTTTATATGAAGTTGCATAATACTTCAGTGGAACTTGTACCAGGAACATTTAAGGTGTCAGGTAAATCAAGTTTTGAGGAAATAATTGCTGTTTTAGAAAATAAAAACAATGAAGGATCTATATCTGTAACTATTCCAGAAGGATATGATATAGAAAAAATGGCTATATTATTTGATGAAAAAGGATTATTTACTAAGGATGAGTTTTTGAAAGCAGTAAAGGAATATCCAGCTCCAGATTATATTCCAGCAAAGGAAGGAAGAAGATATGATTTAGAAGGATTTTTATTTCCTGATACATATTTCTTTAATCCAGGGGTTAAGCCTAATGAAGTTATTGCTACTATGAATAATGCTTTTAATTCTAAAATTAAGAGTATTATTCCTGAAGGAACTAATGTTTACGATATAATAACTATAGCTTCTCTTATAGAAAATGAAACTAGAGTTGAGGAAGAAAGACCATTAGTTTCATCAGTTATATACAATAGGTTAAAGAGTGAAGATACGAAGAAGCTACAGATTGATGCTACAGTTATATATGCTTTAGGTGAGCATGTAGATACAGTTTTATACAAGCATTTGGAGATAGATTCACCTTATAATACTTATAAAATTAATGGGTTGCCAATAGGTCCTATATCTAGTCCAGGGTTATCATCAATTTTAGCAGCAGTTAAGCCTGAAAGTACTGACTACTTATTTTACGTTTTAGAAAAAGATAAAATGCATCATTATTTTACTGATAATTATGAGGACTTTGAGAATAAGAAAAAAGAATTAGGATACTAAAATATTAAATTTATCATAAGAAGTTATAAGCTCAATAATTTTGAGCTTATAACTTTGTACTAAAAAAATTATAAGGAAAACTTTAATCTATGTAGTTATTATATTCTTAGTAATAAGTGTATATGATATGGATAAGAGGTTTTGAATATAGTGTATAAATAAAAATTAAATTATATAGGATTATATGGAGGAAGATATGAGCGGTATTACATATGATTATATGGAAAAGTACTTAAGAGGTCTCATAGGAGATTCTAAAGGGATGTTAAAAGAATTAGAAGATTTTGCGGAAGAAAATGCAGTACCTATAGTTCAAAAGGAAACTGCTAGATTAATAGAGTTTATGATTAATTTGAAAAAACCTAAAAAAATACTTGAGCTTGGAACGGCAATAGGATACTCCTCCATTTTAATGTCCTTAGCATCGGAAAATAATGTTACTATAACTACCATTGAAAGAGATGAAAAAATGGTAAACATAGCAATTGAAAATATAAAAAAGGCAGGTTTAAATGATAAGATATCAATAATACAAGGTGATTGTTTGGAAGTTCTTGAGAACTTAGATGATGAGTATGACTTAATTTTTATGGACGCAGGAAAAGGTCATTATTGTGAGTTTTTACCTCATTGCATAAGAATGTTATCAAAGGATGGAATAATTATATCAGATAATGTATTATTTAGAGGTATGGTTGCATGTAAAGACCTGATGATAAAAAGAAAGATTACTATAGTAAAAAGAATGAAGAAATATATGGAGACAATCTCAAAGGATGAAAACTTACTTACAACAGTAATACCAATGGGAGATGGTATAGCATTGACAGTTAGGAGGAATGAAAATGAAAACACCGGAACTATTAGCTCCAGCAGGGAACTTGGAGAAGCTTAAAGCAGCAATAAATTTTGGAGCAGATGCAATATATCTAGGTGGTAGCAAGTTAAATCTTAGAGCCTTTGCAGATAATTTTAGTAATGAAGAATTATTAGAAGGTATAGAATTTGCTCACTCAAAAGGAAAAAAAGTTTATGTAACTTTAAATGTATTTCCACACAATGATGATTTAGAAGGGTTAGAAGAATATCTAAAAGAATTATATGAAGCAGGAGTAGATGCAATTATAGTTTCAGATCCTGGTATAATTATGATGGCTAGAGAAACAGTACCAGATATGGAGTTACATTTAAGTACTCAAGCAAATACTGTTAACTGGAAGACTTGTGAGTTTTGGCACAAGATGGGCGTTAAAAGAGTTGTTTTAGCTAGAGAATTATCTCTTGCAGAAATTAAAAAAGTACAAGATAAAATACCTGAAACTATGGATTTAGAGATATTTGTTCATGGTTCTATGTGTATGGCATATTCAGGAAGATGTCTTATATCAAACTATATGGTAGGAAGGGATTCTAATAGGGGATCTTGTGCACAACCATGCAGGTATAAATATCATCTAGTAGAGGAAAAGCGCGAAGGAGAGTATTATCCTATCGTGGAAGATGATAAAGGAACATATATAATGAATTCTAAGGATTTATGTATGATTGAACACATTCCAGAATTAATGGGAACTGGAGCACTATCATTTAAAATAGAAGGTAGAATGAAGAGCACTTACTACGTTGCAAGTGTTGTTAAAGCATATAGAGAAGCTATAGATGAATACATGAGATCACCAGCAGAATATAAATTTAATCCAAGATGGCTAGAAGATTTAAATAAACCTAGTCATAGACAATATTATACTGGATTCTATTTGAATGAAGAAAATAAACAAGTTCAAGATAGCTCAGCTTATGTAAGAAATTATGACATTATAGGTATAGTTAAGGATTATAACAAAGAAACGGAAATAGTTACCATTGAGCATAGAAATAAAGTAGTCGAAGGATCTCAAGTTGAAGTTTTAAGACCAATAGGCTCAAATAAGCAAGTTGTACTAAGAGATCTTCATGATGAAAAAGGAAATAAAATTGAGTCAGCACCTAGTGCTAAAATGATATATACTGCTAAAGTTGATGAAGAATTAGAAGAAAATGATATTATTATAAAGGCTAAGGAGGAAGTTTAATGAAACGTCCAGTTATAATAGGAATAACAGGTGGAACTGGTTCAGGGAAAAGTACCATAGCAAAGGAAATATGTAAAAGCTTTGATGGAAATTGCATAGCTATGATAGAACAAGATTGTTATTATAAGGACCAAAGCCATTTAACTATGGAGGACAGAGTAAAGACAAACTATGATCATCCATATGCCTTCGATACAGCCTTATTAGTAAGTCATTTAAAGTCTATAAATGATGGTAAAGCTATTGAAAAGCCTCAGTATGACTTTGAGGTACATAACAGAAAAAAAGAAACTATTCTAGTGGAGCCAAGAGAAATAGTAATAGTTGAAGGAATCCTTGTCCTTGAGGATGAATCGCTTAGAGATATGCTAGACATAAAAATATATGTAGATACTGATGCAGATGTAAGATTTATAAGAAGGCTAGTAAGAGATATTAATGAAAGAGGAAGAACTGTAGATTCAGTAATAACTCAATATTTAACTGTGGTTAAGCAGATGCATGAACAGTTTACAGAAAACACCAAGAAATATGCAGACATTATTATACCAGAGGGTGGCCATAATAAAGTAGCTATAGAAGTTATTAAAGGAAATATACATCAGATATTAGCAAGACAAGATTAAATAAAATATAATTCAGTGTATACAAGTTTCAAAATTTGGTATTAAACACCTTTCTTTAGTCAAAGATTATACTAAAGGAGGTGTTTTTATTGTTTCAAAAAAGTTTCAAAAGGCAGATAACTGCTAGAAACTATTGCCTATTATCTATTATTGTATTAATGTTTATAGGATTAATTATAAGGTTTATCCATGTTCAATTAATGGAAGGGCCTACACTTTTAGTATCTGCTAATGAACAATATTACTATGAAGAGGATATAAATAATATTAATTTTAAATTGCTTGATAGAAATAATAATAATCTTTTTGAGAGTACATTAAAATATTATGTAGTGATAGATCCATTAACCTTTTATACACTAAACGAAGAAGTAGCTTTTATTTCAATGAAAAATGTATCCTATATACTACGAAGTTTTAAGAAAGATTACGATATCTCTTTATTACAGTATGAAATGGAGAATGGAAATAAACAATATGAGATTGATAAAGAATGCTATGAAAAATTAAAAAATATAGAAGATGTAAAAGGAATGTATGTATATGAATATACTGAATATAAGAAGAATAATGATTGGAATATAAAAAATATAATAGCTAGTGGAGTAAAATATTCTGATAATTCCAAGATGAAAGATGAGGGAACTTTAGAAAGAGAAATATATGAATATACGAAGGATAATAAAAAAGAACAATTAAAGCTTGAAAAGGATGTTAGTGGTAATATTATTAAAGAAGTATTTAGTGATATAAAAGGTAATAATAATGTAGTTACAACCTTAGATTATAATATTCAAAGAAAGATAGAAGAAATTTTAAAAAGTAAAAATTATGAAGAATATGGTCAAATTGGAGCAGTATTAATGGAAAGCGGCACTGGTGATATATTATCAATGGCGCAGAAAAATGATAGTTTATCTAATGTAAATATTGGAATACCTAGTGGAAATGGTTTTCTACTTGGTTCTACTTTTAAAACTATAGTATATGAAGCAGCATTGGAAAATCAACTAATAGGAATAGATGAAAAGTTTTATTTAAAGGGGATTTTCCCTAAAAGTATTGAAAAGTTAGGTTCATATAATATGGAACAAGCATATATAGCATCATCCAATGATACGTTTGCTCAGATTGGGTGGAAGGTTGGAATGGATAGAATATATGAATTATCTAATAGATTAGGATTATTTAATAAGACCCTAAATCTTCAGGATGAGAAAAGTGGAACTATAGAAGGATATAAGGTAGAAAACAACTTAGATATTATTACTAATACTTCTATAGGGCAAACAGTGAGAACTACACCTATAGCAGCTTTATCTATTCCCAATACAGTAGTTAATGGTGGTAAGTATATTAAACCTAAAATTATAAAGGAAATTGTAAGTGAAAAAGGTAAAACTTTAAAGAAGTATGAAAGTGAATCTAGAAAGGTGTTTAGTGAAAGTACTGCTAACATAATTAAAGCAGGTATGATAGGTGTAGTAAATGATGATCTTGGTACAGGAAGTAATGCTAAAATAGATAATATAGAAGTTGGTGGAAAAACTGGAACTACTGAATATTTTGAAGGAGATAAAAAGTGTTCTGATGGGTGGTTTGCAGGTTTTTTTAAATACGATAACAAATACTATTCAATGGCTATATTTTTACCACAAATAGAAGAAAAGAGTGGAAGTAGTCAAGTTGCATGTTCTATATTTAAGGATATAATAGAAAATTTAATTCAAGGTAATTATATGCAATTAAATTAAAGTTAGATTTCATGTTATATGATATACCTAAAATTTGAAATTTTTCTTTTAAATAAATATTTCAATATAGTCACTTTTCCCCTAAAGTAAACATATTATAATAATAAGCACTATTAGGGGGAGCATAAATGTTTTGCTTGAGTTGGTTATTAAACGTAATTAGCGAATATGCCTTACTTACAGGATATGTTTCAGGAAATAACTCTTTTCCACAACCACTTACAGAAGTAGAAGAAAAAGAATATTTACAAAGATTAAAAGATGGAGAGCCTGAAGCAAAAGGTGTCTTAGTTGAAAGAAATCTAAGATTAGTAGCACATATAGTTAAAAAATATTCATTTCCTGGGAAAGAAGTAGACGATTTAATATCAATTGGAACTGTAGGATTAATTAAGGCTATAGATTCATTTGATATGGATAAGGGAACTAGGTTAGCAACTTATGCTGCAAGATGTATAGAGAATGAGATTCTTATGCTCATCAGAAACAACAAGAAAATTCGAAGTGAAGTATATTTGCAAGATCCTATAGGTTTAGACAAAGAAGGAAATGAAATATCTCTTATGGACATATTAAGTAGTGATAAAGATTCCATTTTGGAGGTAGTAGAAAATAAAATACAAGTGAAAAAGTTATATTGTATACTGGAAACGTGTCTTCAAGAAAGAGAGAGAAAAATAATAGAAATGAGGTATGGGTTAATAGATGGAAAACCAAAAACTCAACGAGAAATAGCTTCAATATTAGGTATTTCAAGATCTTATGTATCGAGAATAGAAAAAAGAGCATTAAAGAAACTACTTAAAGAATTAAATTTTGGCGAAAGTTAATAATGTATCTTAATTAAATATTTGACATATAATTGTTTTTATACTGTTAAAGATATTGATATGTATTGATTCATAAAGAGATTATGAATCAATACATATCATATTTTTTAGAAACTTTTAGTCTAATACTAAAGAAATTAAAGAAATTAAAGAAATTAAAGAAATTTTAAATGCCAATATAAATATAAATAAATTTAATACGATTATATACATTGATAAGCTAATGAAAATTATAGTAAACTTAAAGTGAAATAAAAAATTAGAAATGTAATAATGTAGGTGGAAATATATTTTATGATGTATAAGGAGATAACAAATGGAGTTAAAGGAACTTTTAAAATATGTGGTTGAAAATGAAGGTTCAGATCTGCACCTGTCTGTAGGAGCACCACCAATTCAAAGAAAAAATGGAGAACTATTAAATGTAATAGAAGAAGTTTTATCCCGAGAAATAGTTAAGAAATACAGTAAGGAAATCCTTGGAGAAAATTATTTGATATATAATGAAGTAGGGGAGATGGATATACTATATACTCTACCTGATGTAGGAAGGTATAGGGTTAATATATATAAGGAGAGGGGTTTTGATACTATTGCAATTAGAGTAATACCAGTAAAAGTTCCCACTATAGAAGATTTGAATATGCCTACAATTATAAAGGAATTTACAAATAAAAAAGATGGCCTAATTCTTATAACTGGTCCAACAGGAAGTGGTAAGAGTACTACCATGGCTGCTATGATAAATGAGATAAATTCAAATAAAAAAACTCACATTGTAACTTTGGAGGATCCTATAGAGTATTTACATAGTCATAAAAAATCACTGATAAATCAACGGGAAATAGGAAGAGATACTGAAAGTTATGATAGTGGACTAAGAGCTATCCTTAGAGAAGATCCAGATGTGATTTTAGTAGGAGAGATAAGAGATTTAGAAACTATGTCAGCAGTGCTTCTAGCAGCAGAGACAGGACATCTAGTAATTTCTACATTACACACCATTAGCGCTTACAAAACTATTGATAGAATTATAAATTATTTTCCCTCAGAACAGCAATTAAGGATACGAAATCAACTTTCTACGGTGTTAAGAGGGATAGTATGTCAAAGATTATTTAAGAAGATGGATGGTAGTGGAAGAATTGCAGCTCTAGAAGTAATGGTTAATACCCCAGCAGTTCAAAATTTAATTAGGGAAGGAAAAATACATCAAATACCATCAGCTATGGAAACTTCATCAAAATATGGTATGCAAACTATGGAAATGGCTATAAGTAAAATTAATAGATATATAGATAAAGAAGAGTTATAAAATGATAGGGTTATGTTGATGAAAACCTATAATATCAATGGTATGGGGAATTTAACTATTGTGTTTTTTAAAATTAAGTTTTATACTATAGATAGAATATAAATGATTAAATGGCATATTTATATTCTATTGAAATAATTTCATTAATTACATGCATATTGTAGGGTGGTATTATAGAGACTAGACAGTATATAAATTTATTCTGAAAATATCCTTCTATTTTGAAGGAATTTCAACTTTTATGTTGAATATACCTTTGTACACTGTAAACTTCTTAGGAAGTAGAATGTGGGAGGAATATGATATATGAATAATTACATTGTTGGGATAGATATAAGTTCTTCAAAGGTGTGTGGAGTAGTTGGGAGATTAGATCAAGAAAAAAAAATACAAATTGTGGGCATTACTACTTCAGATTATGAAGGAATTAAAGATAATGTAATGTTGGATGAAGAGGATATTTCTTATATATTGCGCAATGTAGTAGAGCGTTTAAAGGAAATTGTAAATTCACCATTAGAAGAAGCATACTTATCTGTACCAATTTCCTTATGTGAAATTGTAAAGACTAAAGGGGTTTTGTCATTCCCTGAAATAAAAGAGATTAGCAAAGAAGACATATTAAATGTAGGAGAAGTTGCAAGGTTTTGTGTTGGCAAGGATCAAGAAATTGTCCAAGTTGATATTGAAGAATACATAGTTGATTCTATGAAGAATATTACTAATCCATTAGGAATGAAAGGAAAAGTACTAGAATCAGAAGGCAACGCATTTATACTAAGTAAAAAATATGTTGATGGATATAAAAAATGTTTAAAAGAAGCTGGAATTGAAGTAAAGGGATGGGTAGTAAATGCTATAGGTATAGGCAAGGATATAATTGAAGATTTTGAGCTTGCTAAAGGTGTAGCAGTCATTGATATCGGAAGTTCTAATATGGAAGTTACAGTTTTTAAGAATAATAGATTCTTAGATTGCTTTTCAGTATCCTTAGGTGGTAAGAATATTACAAATGATATTTCTATCTGCCTAAAGTTGTCATTACAAGATAGTGAAAGACTAAAATTTAAATGCAATACTTTATTGAAAGAAAACTCCATAGGAAATCATACAATAAAGATTAACACTAACGGAGATAGTATAGTTGAAATTAATTATGAAATGTTAGTGGATATAATAGGTGAAAGAGTTAAAGAACTACTTGAAATAATAAGTAAGCGCATTGAAAAAGAGCAATTAAGTGATCAAATTGGCAATTTCGTAATTGTTGGAGGTGGAATATCTTTATTTAGAGACATTACGACTATAGCTTCAGAGCTATTAGGAAAGCCAGTTAGAATAGGTGTTCCAAGTTATGTTGGAGCAGCAAATCCAATATATTCAACAGCTACAGGAATCATAAGAGATGTTTTAAGTAAAGAACAATTATTTAATAATGAAAATAGTTCCTGTGAAAGTAGTAATGAAAATTTAAGTAGTAGCAATAATGGAAATAAAGAAAATAAGTTTATAACAAGAATAAAAGGAATTCTAAAGAGTTTTTCTAATGAGGAGGTAATAAAGTGATTGATTTCGATGTTCAAAATGATGATTTATGCAAAATTAAAGTTGTAGGCTGTGGTGGCGGTGGGAACAACGCTGTAAATAGAATGATTGAAGAAGGACTTAAAAATGTTGAATTTATAGGTATTAATACAGATAAACAAGCACTAGTTTTATCTAAAGCAGAGTTTAAAATTCAATTAGGAGACAAGCTTACTAGAGGTTTAGGTGCAGGTGCTAATCCTGAAATAGGAAGAAAAGCTGCAGAAGAAAGTAAAGAAGAAATAATTGAAGCACTAAAGGGTGCAGATATGGTATTTGTTACTTGTGGAATGGGTGGAGGAACCGGTACAGGAGCTGCACCGGTAGTAGCAGAAATAGCAAAATCTATGGGGATTTTAACTGTAGGTGTTGTAACTAAGCCTTTCCCTTTTGAAGGAAGAAAAAGAATGATTCATGCAGAAGCTGGGATTAAGGCTTTAAAGGAATCTGTTGATACATTAGTTACAATTCCAAATGAAAGACTATTATCTCTTGTAGATAAAAAAACTACCCTTGTAGAATCTTTTAGAAAAGCTGATGATGTTTTAAAACAAGGTGTACAAGGTATATCTGACTTAATAACTATACCAGGATTAATTAACCTTGACTTTGCAGATATCAGTACTATCATGGTTAATAAAGGTCTTGCTCATATGGGAGTAGGTGTTGGAACTGGTGATAATAGAGCACAAGATGCTGCAAGAGAAGCAATAGCTAGCCCACTTTTAGAAACTTCAATTATAGGAGCTACTGGAGTGCTCTTAAATGTTACTGGAGGATCTGATTTATCTTTATTAGAAATTAATGAAGCAGCGCAAATAGTACAGGAAGAAGCAGACCCAGATGCAAATATTATATTTGGGGCTGTAATTGATGAGAGCTTAAATGATGAAATAAGAATAACAGTTATTGCTACGGGATTTGATTGTGAAAAAGCTAAAATGGAAAGTGGAGTAAGCTTTGACTCTATTAAAAGTCAGAGTCCTAAATCAGAGGTAGCAGCAACTCAATCAAGTGAAGCTACTACACCTTCTAAAGAGGAAAGTGAAGATTTTACAGTTCCTACATGGCTTAGAAAAAGCATGAGATAATATAAGTACGTATTTTATAGAGGGGCTATTGCAGAATGATTTTTAATCATTCTGCAATAGCCCCTTTTTATTTAAATTTTATAAAAATCAATGGAAAAGACTTAAATAGAATTAATCATATTCTATTTAAGCCTTTTATTTTTTTAAGCAGTTTATGTTTAAATTGCACAGTTTATTTTTGAATAAATACCTAATTTAAAAAATAAATCGTAAAATGACATAATTTTCTAGTAATAAGATGAAGTTTTACAATAGAATTTTACAAATTTTACCGTGACTAATCTATATAATAATCTTTAAGGGGGTAAATAAAATGGTAGTGTACTTAGATATACTTTTGCTGGAAAACTTTTTAGTAAATTTATTTTTACTAACAATAACCATGCAAACTATAAAAAAGAAGGTTTCAATGGGAAGATTAATGTTAAGTTCAGCTATTGGTGCTTCATATGTTTTAGCGATAGTAATTCCGAAACTACAGTTGTTTACGTCTACACCCTTTAAAATAATAGTAGCAATACTAATGATAATAATATCCGTTAAAGATAAAAGTATGTTTGAAGTATTAAAGGCTACAGGAATATTTATACTATATTCTGTACTTCTTGCAGGAATGGCTTTTTATATAGCTATAAAGGATAATCCATCTTTATCATCAAGTGCTATGATATATAATTTTTCTTATAAAAATCTTATATTGTCTTTAATGATTGTTTATATATTAATTTATAAGTTGGTTGTATATGTAAAAGATAGACGATCCTTAACTAATTATGTGTACACCACAGAAATATGTATAGATAATGTTAAGACTATAATAAAAGCATTTCTAGATACAGGTAATGAACTTAGAGAGCCAGCAACTAATTTACCTGTAATAATTGTAGAAAAGAAGTTTTTTAAAGATTTAAATTTAAAAACCCATAACATATATAATATCCCTTATTCCGTTGTCAGTGGAGGTAATGGAAAACTTATTGGAATTAGACCAGATAGCGTGAAAATAAATATTAATGGGGATATAAGAGAAGAAAGTTTGATATTGGCATTTTGTGATAAAAAGCTTAGCAAACATAGTGATTATAATGGACTTTTACCAAGGGGGATTATAGAATAGGAGGAATTTTTATGAATAAGCTATTAAAAAGATTTTTAGAAATGAGAAATAGGTTGCAGAGTATATTAAGTAGATTTTTAAGTAAGTTTAAGGGGTTTGCCAAATCAATATACTACATAGGGGGAAATGATGCATTGCCACCACCGTTGACTAAAGAGGAAGAAGAAATTTTGGTAGAAAACTTAGAAATGGGGGATGAAAGTATAAGATCTATCCTAATTGAACGTAACTTGAGATTAGTAGTTTATATAGCAAGAAAATTTGAAAATACAGGAGTAAATGTAGAGGACTTGATATCAGTAGGAACTATAGGACTTATAAAGGCTGTAAATACCTTTGCTCCTGAAAAGAAGATCAAGTTAGCAACATATTCTTCTAGATGTATAGAAAATGAAATACTTATGTACCTAAGAAGAAATAACAAGATAAAAACAGAAATATCTTTTTATGAGCCGTTAAATATTGATTGGGATGGAAATGAACTATTATTATCAGATATATTAGGGACTGATAGCAATGTAGTATATAACTATATAGAAGAAGAGGTGGATAAGCAACTTCTTGGAATTGCTATGAATAAATTAAATAGTCGGGAGAAAGAAATAATAGAGTTGAGATTTGGACTAAATGGAATTACAGAAAAAACCCAAAAGGAAGTTGCTGATATGCTTGGTATATCTCAATCCTACATTTCTAGGCTAGAAAAAAGAATAATTAAGAGACTTAAAAAAGAAATTAATAAAATGTTATAAGGTTGTCTTTAGTATAAAAAAACTACATCAGGAGATAATTTTAATGTAATTATTCTGAAGGGAATGAGACCTTATGATGATTAATAAAGTAGAAATTTGTGGAGTGAATACTTCGAAACTACCTGTATTAAAAGAGAAGGAAATGAGGGAACTACTAATCAAGATAAAGCAAGGTGATAAGGGCTGTAGAGAGGATTTTATAAAAGGAAATCTAAGGTTAGTGTTAAGTGTGATTCAAAGATTTAATAACAGAGGGGAAAATGTGGATGACTTATTTCAAGTAGGCTGCATAGGTCTTATGAAGGCTATTGATAATTTTGATTTAAGTCAAAATGTTAGATTTTCCACTTATGCAGTACCGATGATAATTGGAGAAATTAGAAGATACCTTCGGGATAATAACTCTATTAGAGTAAGTAGATCTTTAAGAGATATTGCTTATAAGGCATTACAAGTAAGAGATAAGCTTGTTAACAAGGATAATAAGGAGCCAACTATCTCTCAAATTGCAAAAGAACTAGAAATGCCTAAAGAAGAGGTAGTATTTGCACTAGATGCAATTCAAGACCCGATTTCATTATTTGAACCTATTTACCATGATGGTGGAGATGCCATATTTGTTATGGACCAAATTAGTGATAGCAAGAATTTAGATGATGGATGGCTTGAAAATATATCAATAAAAGAAGGCATGAAGAAGCTTACAGATAGGGAAAAATTAATCTTAAATTTAAGATTTTTTCAAGGAAGGACCCAAATGGAGGTTGCTGATGAAATTGGAATATCTCAAGCTCAGGTTTCAAGGTTAGAGAAGACAGCACTTAAACATATGAGAAAACACGTGTGATATGAATATTTACAGGTAGGTAGCTTAATTTTAGAATTAAAACTAGATGCAATATTTTATGTAATTAATTCATAGTATATTAGAAATTTATATTGCAAAAAAGTTAAAATTGAAATTTATAAGTAAGCAAAAAGGAGCCTAGGCTCCTTTTTGCTTTATAGGATATTATAGATTTAAAATATGTGAATAATTGGATATAAGTTTTCATATATAGATAAATATTTATAAATTATTCAATGAACTATATAAAGAGGTTATGTGCTATTAAGATTAAAAATTAGATAAAATTTGATTAAAAGATAGTTGTTCTGTTAAAATATTTTTATGATAGATATTATTTGATTTAGTGTGTTAAAGTTCTTCATGAATTTATTATCTTAATATAAAAAATAGGGTATTGTGATTCAATCACAATAGAAGTTATTAATAGGATTAGTTATACTACAATATTTTACTAATTAAAAATTTAGATAAGGTGGTGGAAGAATGGAAGGAGAAAAAGTAAAGGAAATTCTGATGCATAGGAAAAATATGAAGTTTAGATTGGTGATTCAAGGAATTATTATAGGCTTAGTAACTGGAGGAGTAATAGTAATAAACCGGGTATTGATAAACAAATTGTCTATGTCCTTTAATAAATTATATTTATGGGGAAGTAAAGATTTACTAAAAGCAACTATAGTAATAGGAGTTTTAGCTTCCATTGGATTATTAGTTGGAATTATGGTAAGGCAGGAAGGGATGATTTCAGGGAGTGGTATTCCACAGGTAAAAGGAAGAGTTATAAATAAATTAAAAATGAATTGGCTTAGAATATTAATATATAAATTTATTGGGGGATTTTTATCCTTAGCAGCAGGACTTTCTGTTGGAAGAGAAGGCCCATCGGTTCAAATTGGAGCTTCTATAGGAGAAGGAGTTGCAGAAAAAACTTATAAAAAGATGCCAGTTAAAAAGGAATTTTTGATAACAGCAGGAGCATCAGCAGGGTTGTCTGCTGCATTTAATTCACCTTTATCCGGTATAATATTTGCGTTAGAAGAAATTCACAGAAATTTTTCTCCACTAGTATTATTGACAGTTATGCCAGCTGCTATAACTGCAGATTTTGTATCAAAAAGGTTTTTAGGCATTGAACCAGCATTAACTGTTGGTGCAATGGAAGCCTTACCATTAAATTATTATTGGATTTTAATTATATTAGGTATTCTAACGGGAATAATGGGAGTTATATTTTCAAAGGGGATATATTTATTTCAAGATATATACTCTAAATTTAAAAATATACCTCAAGAAGTTAAAGTAATGATACCATTTATAATAACAGCGATTACTGGATTAGTAGCACCTATGTTATTAGGTGGCGGTCATGAATTAATATTAGATTTATCATTAGGAGAAAAATCAATTTTATTTTTAATAACAGTATACATAGTTAAATTTTTGTTGCTTTTAATTTGTTTTGGATCTGGAGTACCAGGAGGTATATTCCTTCCAATGTTATTATTAGGATCAATTATAGGAGCCATAGTTGGAGATCTTTCAATAGATATTTTTGGAATAAATAATTCGTTTATTATCAACTTTATAGCATTAGGTATGGCTGGATATTTTGCTGCTGTAGTTAAAGCTCCTATAACGGGAATTATTCTTATAATGGAAATGACTGGTTCGTTTAATCATTTATTGTCTTTATCAGTGGTAGTTATAATTTCATACATTACTTCAGAATTGTTAAGAAATGAACCTATTTATGAAGTACTATTAGAAAGACTACTTAAAAAGGTCGGATTAACTAAAGAAGAAAATAATAGCAAAAAGACTATACTAGAATTTTGTATTGAAATGGGAAGTATAGTGGAAGGAAAATTTATAAATGAAGTTAATTGGCCAAAAGGATGTCTTCTTGTATCTATAAAAAGAGGAGATAAAGAAATAATACCAACAGGTACTGTAAAGTTAATTGGTGGAGATTATATAGTTGTTTTAGTAAATATAGATAAACGATCTTTTGTAATAGAAGAAATAAATAAACTTTCTTTAGTATAAAAAAGAGTCCAAGCTCCCTTTTTTGTTCTATACTATTTTAAAAAGAATATAGATAAAATGATATGAAATTTAAGGAGGGAGTTTTTTATGGAGACTTCAATGTTTGCGGTAAATAGTTTGAAAACCATGGAAATTATAGATATTAATACAGGTACTAAGCTTGGGTATATAAAAGATTTTAAAGTTAATTGTGAAGAATATAAATTAGAAGCTATCATACTTCCAACGCAGAAATCTGGATGGTTTTCCAAAAATGAAGACATAGAATTACCTTGGGAGAGAATTAAAAAAATTGGAGTAGATGTTATTTTAGTAGATGGAGAGGGAATTGTTGAAAATAATTAGAAGAAAAGAATTAATTATATACAAATAGTGAATACTTTGTGTATAATCGTAGTATAAACAGAAAAACTTAGAGGATGTGATTAAAGTGAAGTGTCCTTATTGCAATGGAGAAGAAAGTAAAGTTGTAGATTCGAGAGCAACAGAAGATGATGGTGCAATTAGACGAAGAAGAGAATGTCTTAATTGCAATAAAAGATATACTACCTATGAAAAAATAGAGGATATACAAATATTTGTTATTAAAAGAAATTTAACTAGAGAGGTATTTAACAGAGATAAAATCATAAGTGGGGTTATAAGAGCCTGTGAGAAAAGACCTGTATCAAGACTAGAAATAGAAAACTTAGTAAATTCGATTGAAAAAAGACTTAATAATACCATGACTAGTGAAATAAATTCTGAGGAAATAGGAGAATTAATATTGGAGAAATTGAAAAGTATGGATGAAGTTGCTTATATAAGATTTGCATCTGTATATAGAAAGTTTGATGATATTAATAGCTTCATAGAAGAGATAAAGGGATTAAGTGGTGATAAGTAATATGAAATCTTCTAATATAGAAAATTATGAATTTCTAACCTATGATTTAGGTGATGTAACCATTGGATTTTCTACAGCAAAATATGACTTAAACTTCAATAAAGCTCTTGATGAAGGAAAATCCAATTTGAATAATTTAAAAAAATGGTTTGGAGTTAATGATGTTGTATTTTTAAATCAAGTTCATGGAACTAAAGTATATTCTTATGATAAAAATGTGTCTATAGTAAACTATAATGGAGATGGTGTTGTAACAAAAGAAAAAAATGTGGCTGTAGGAGTATTTACAGCGGACTGTGTACCGATAGTTCTAGTGGATACTAAAAATAAAGTAATAGCAGCTCTTCATAGTGGTTGGAAAGGAACTTTAAATAATATAGTTTCTCAGGGTGTTAAAGTTATGAAGGAAAATTACGGTTGTGATGAGAGCTATATTAAAGCTTTTATAGGACCTCATAATAAAAGTTGTTGCTATGAAGTAAGCCGGGAGCTTATAGATACTTTTAAAGATTATGATTTATTTAAAAATAAACAGATTAATTACGGTAGAAACTTAGATTTACAAAAATGTGTTGAAATACAGTTAACAAATGAAGGAATAAAAAAAAGTAGTATAGTATGTTTAAACTTATGTACATACTGTAGCAGGAATAAAAAATTATATTCCTATAGAAAAAAAGAAGAATCTCATGGGAGGTTATTTTCCTTTGCATTTATTCATGAGATTAAGGAGTGATATTTATGGAGAAAACAATATTAGTAGTTGATGATGAGGCACATATTCAAGAGCTAATCAAATTTAATTTAATTAAAAATGGATTTAAAGTTATAACTGCTGATAATGGAATTGATGCATTAAAAATAGCTGAGGATGAAAAGCCAGATCTAATATTTTTAGACCTTATGTTGCCAGGGATGGATGGATTAGAAGTATGTAAGTCTATTAGAAAAAAATCATCGATAGAGTCTACTCCAATAATTATGATTACAGCTAAAGGTGAGGAGCTAGACAAGATTTTAGGATTAGAGTTAGGCGCAGATGATTATATAACGAAACCTTTTTCGGTTAGAGAATTAGTAGCTAGAGCTAAAGCTATATTAAGAAGAACTAGTTTTAAACAAGAGGATAATAGCTATAAATTTGGAGATATAAGTATAGATTATCAAAAACACGAAGTATATAAAGGAAAAGAAAGAATAGAACTTACATTAAAGGAGTTTGAACTCTTAGAAATACTCATAAAAAATAAAGGCAAAGTTATGACAAGAGATTTTCTTTTGGATAAGATATGGGGATATGAATATGTAGGAGAAACTAGAACTGTAGATGTCCATGTAAGACATCTGAGACAAAAGATAGAGGAGAATGATAAGAATCCAATTTATATCCAAACTATTAGAGGTATAGGATATAAATTTAATTATGGAGAAAGTTATGAAAGATAATTCACAAAGAACTATGAAAAAAAGACTAATGCTAAGTGTTTTTGTAGCATTAGTTTTTGTATTGGGATTTATAACCACAGTATTTTATGCAATAGCTACCTATGAAAGTGAAGATAATGCAAAAGAGCGATTAAGTGTATATGCTTATCTAATAAGTGAACAGTTACATAATATTGACCAAGATAATTTTTCTAAGATAGTAGATAAAATGAAAAATTTGAATGTTAGAATTACCATTATAAATAGCAATGGTACTGTTGAGTTTGATTCTTTAGGTAGTGAAAAAAAATTAATAAATCTGAATCATAGAGATGAAGTTATCATGGCTAAATCTAAGGGAGAAGGAACTGCTACTAGATACAGTGATAGGGAAGGTACATATGTTATTTATTATGCTGTAGCTATAGCAGATGGTACAGTGATTAGAACTTCGACCCCTGTGAAAGGAACTCATGAATTAAATAGTGCATATATATTATGGTATGGTGGTGCTATACTTATAACGATTCTTATTTCTCTTTGGATTGCCAATAAGTTATCATATATAATTGTTAAACCAATTAGAGATTTAGATGTTGTTACTTCCATGGTTATTAATGGAAATTTAAGTAGAAGAATTAAGATTACTACCAATGACGAACTTGGTAAGTTAGCTTTGAATTTTAATCAGATGGCAGACAGACTTGAAAATAGTTTACATGAAGTAAGTGAAAAGCAAAATAGACTTTCAGCAATACTTCAAAGCATGGAAAGTGGAGTAATAGCTATAGATAATAGTCATAATATTATAATGATAAACAACTATGCAAAGAAAATTTTTAATATTAAACAAGATGTAGTAGGAAAGCCAGTTGAAAATATATGTAACGAAGTAAATTTAAAATTCATGTTTTCTATGAGAGATAGAGATATTAAGGAGTTTAAGTTAAATGTTCCTACTATGAAATTTCTAAGGGTTAGAACTGCAGATATTATAGTTCATAATCATCAACATATTGGAGCTGTAGCAGTAATACAAGATATTACAGACTTAAAAAAGCTAGAAAGTATGAGGACTGAATTTGTGGCTAACGTATCTCATGAACTTAAAACACCTCTTACATCTATAAGGGGCTTTGCTGAAACTTTAAAAGAGGTTGATGATGAAGCGACTAAGAAAAAGTTCTTAACTATAATAAATGAAGAGGCAGAAAGACTTACAGCACTTATATCAGATATATTATTGTTATCTCAGATTGAACATAAACAAGAGTTCAAGAAAGAAGTGTTTAATGCAAATAAGGCTATAGAGGATGTATTCTATTTAATGAAGAATACTGGAGAACAAAAGCAAGTATATGTCAGCATAGTAGGAGATGAGATACCAGATATTTTAGGAGATAAGGATAAGTTTAAACAAATGCTTATAAATTTAGTGGATAATGCAATAAAATATAGTGAAGCTTTTGATACAGTAGTAATTACAAAGATTGTTTATGATACCTATTTTAAAGTTATGGTAGAAGATACTGGTATGGGAATTGCCGAGGAATATATACCAAGACTTTTTGAAAGGTTCTATAGGGTTGATAAAGCAAGGTCTAGGGCAAAGGGTGGAACTGGATTAGGTCTTGCTATAGTTAAACATATAATCATTGGATTTAATGGTAATATAGATGTAGAAAGCACTTTAGGGGTTGGAACTAAATTTATTATTACAATTCCATATTATACAGAAAAATAAAATTAAAATATTATATAGTAAATTTGTTAAGGGCTAGAGGGAATCCTCTAGCCCTTTTCTTGTGAAAATTACTAATAAAATCATAACTTAAATTGATGAATCTTTCCATTTGTGTTAACTATAATTAACTTAAGTAAAGTTTTTTTAATAAAGGTATAATAATGGGTTAACTAATAAAGACTAAAATAAGTATTGTAAGATAAATTAAAAGTAAATTGGAGGGAAATAATATGAAAAAGAAATCAATAAAAATATTAATAGCAGGAATAGTTGCAACAATAACTATGGGATTATTAGTAGGTTGTGGAGGAAAGGATACTTCCAATTCAGATAATAGCAGTGATAGTGTAACAATTAAAATATCAGGCTCAACTTCTGTAGGACCATTAATGGAAAAAGAAGCAATGGGCTACAAAGAAGAAAATCCAAAGACTACTGTTGAGGTTCAACAAATAGGATCTTCTGCAGGAATAAAAAATGCTATAGAAGGTGTTAGTGAAATAGGTATGTCTTCTCGTGAGTTAAAGGATGCAGAAAAATCAGAGGTTGCCGAAACTGTAATAGCTTATGATGGAATAGCTTTAGTAGTTCATCCATCAAATGAAGCTGAAAATCTAACTATAGAACAAATTAAAGGCATATATACAGGAGCTATAACAAACTGGAAGGAAGTTGGAGGAAAAGATGCTCCAATAGTAGTAGTTTCAAGAGAAGATGGTTCAGGAACCAGAGAAGCTTTCCAAGAGATTGCAGGATATACATCAGAAGAGCTAGATAAAAAGGCAACTATAGCAGAAGGTAATGGAAGTGTTAAAACTACAGTTTCAACTAATGAAAATGCCATTGGATATATATCTTTTGAGCAATTAGGTGATTCAGTAAAGGATTTAAAGGTTGAGGGAATAGAAGCAATTCCAGAAAAAGTTTTAAATAAGGAATATAAATTATCAAGACCTTTCTTAGTAGTTTATAAAGAAGATAAGCTAACAGAAGGTGGAAAGAAATTTATAGATTATATTTTAAGTGACAAAGGTCAGGCGATTGTTGAAGAGGCTGGTGGAATAAAAGTAAAATAGATAATCTATGTGCCACAATGGATATAGACCTTTGAGATAAAATTTATATTAAAGGTCTATTGAATTTAAATTGGAGGTCAAATATATGTCAGTAAAATCAGTTAATACGGAAAAACTACAAAAACCAAAGGGTATAAAATATATCATTGATAGTATATCAGAGAATATTTTTAAAGTATGTGCTTTAGTAGCAGTAATAAGTTTAATCTTAATAATAGGTTTTGTGTTCTATAAGGGGTTAACACCATTCATATCTAAAGGGTATTCCTTTAGAGAATTTTTACTAGGAACAGAGTGGATACCAAGTTCAGATAAGTATGGAATTCTTCCTATGATCATTGCTTCTATATATGGAACATTAGGTTCCCTTGTAATAGGGGTACCTATAGGAATATTAGCATCTATTTTTATTGTGGAAATAGCACCTAAATCAGTAGCAAAGATAATGTCTCAGGGAGTGGAGTTATTAGCAGGAATTCCTTCTGTATTATTTGGAGTTTTTGCCCTTGGAGTAATAGTACCAGCTATTCAAAGTAAATTAGCTCTTCCTAAAGGTCAAAGTTTGCTTGCAATTATAATAGTACTTTCAGTAATGATGCTACCAACTATAATTTCAGTGGCAGAAACAGCTATTAGATCAGTGCCCAAACAATACAAAGAGGCATCTTTAGCCTTAGGGGCATCTCAAATTGAAACTATATTTAAGGTGATTTTACCCGCGGCTAAGTCTGGAATTTTAACAGCTATAGTCTTAGGAATGGGAAGAGCTATAGGAGAAACTATGGCAGTTATCCTGGTTGCTGGGAATAGCCCTATAATACCAACTAATATAACAGATAGTGTAAGACCCCTTACAACAAATATAGCTTTGGAAATGGGATATGCCTTTGGAACTCATCAAGAAATGCTTTTTGCAACGGGAGTAATTCTATTTTCCTTTATTTTACTATTAAATTTTGTAATAGCCAAAATAGCAGAAAAGGCAGGTAATTAATATGAGAAAAGTAAAAGATAATATGCTAAAATTTATTCTATGGTTATCTGCAGCTATTACAGTTCTAATTATTGCAACTATAGTCGGATATATATTTAAAAAAGGATTTAAGCTTATAGATTTTAACTTCATTTTTGGAGATTATTCTCCTACAAATGGTGGTGGCATATTTCCGATGATTGTTACTACTTTACTCACAGTAATAGTATCATTATTGATATCAATTCCCATAGGTATTTGTGGAGCTATATATCTACAAGAGTATGCAAAGCAAGGAAGAGGAGTTAAATTAATTAGGTTCGCAACAGAAAGTCTTGCAGGTATACCATCCATAATATATGGGTTATTTGGAACAGTATTTTTTGTATCTACTCTCAAATTACAATTTTCAATTTTATCAGGTTCGTTAACATTAGCTATTATTGTACTACCTGTAATTATAAGAACCACAGAAGAAGCCTTAAAGACAGTTCCTCAAAGTTATAGAGAGGGTGCAGTAGCTTTAGGTTCAACTAAATTTGAAGTACTATACAAAATAATAGTTCCTAGTGCGATGCCAGGAGTTTTATCAGGAGTAATATTATCCATTGGAAGAATTATAGGAGAGTCAGCAGCAATTCTTTTAACAGCTGGAACTGTGGCTTCTATGCCAAAAAATCTTTTATCTAGTGGTAGAACTCTTACTGTTCATGCTTATCTAGTTACTAAGGAAGCGGGTAATATAGAACTTGCATCTGCAATTGGAGTAATATTGATATTTATAATATTAGCTCTAAGTTTAATAGCTAAGGGAATTACTAAAACAATAAATAAGGAAAAATTTTAATTACTAGAATATAACTAGGGGGAAATAATATGTCAATAATTTCTGTAAAAGATCTTAACTTGTTCTATGGAACAAATCATGCTCTTAAAAATATAAATATAGAAATTGATAAGAATAGTGTTACAGCTTTAATAGGACCATCAGGATGTGGAAAATCAACCTTTCTTAGAACGTTAAATAGAATGAATGATTTAATTGATGATGTGAAAATAGAAGGGCAAGTTCTTTTTGAAGATAAAAATATATATAAAGAGTTAAATGAAATAGAGCTAAGAAAAAGAATAGGAATGGTATTTCAAAAACCAAATCCATTTCCAATGTCTATCTACGATAATATTGCCTATGGACCTAGAATTCATGGAATAAAGGATAAAAAGAAGCTAGACGAAATTGTAGAAAAATCTCTTCAAGGAGCAGCTCTTTGGAAAGAGGTAAAGGATAGATTGAAAAAAAGTGCTATGGGATTGTCGGGAGGTCAACAACAAAGATTATGTATTGCCAGGACTATAGCTGTTGAACCAGAGGTTATACTAATGGACGAACCAACTTCTGCCCTAGACCCAATATCAACTTCTAAGGTAGAGGAACTTATGGATGTACTTAAAGAAAAATATACAATAGTAATAGTAACTCATAATATGCAACAAGCTGGACGTATATCAGATAAAACCGCCTTCTTCCTAAATGGAGAAATTATTGAGTATGGAAAGACAGAAGAAATGTTTCATATACCAAAGGATAAGAGAACAGAAGATTATATAACAGGAAGATTTGGTTAGTAAAAGAATGGAATTATGTGGTAATTAAAAGTTAAAATTTATAAAGTGTAGGTGAAGAAGATGACAAGAAATAGTTTTGATCTAAAATTACAACAGCTTCATGAAGATTTAATGGCTATGGGTGAAGCTGTGGTTAAACAGATAGAGGATAGTATTAATGCATTAAAGGATCAGGATAAAGACTTAGCAGAAAAAGTAATTGAAAAAGACGATGTCATAGATAAGTTTGAAGAAGAAATAGAAGATAAATGTGTAAAACTAATGGCTACAGAACAACCATTAGCTGGTGATTTAAGAAGAATATTTATAACTACCAAAATCATAACAGATTTAGAAAGAATGGGAGATCATGCTGTAGATATAGCTAAGATAGCTAAAAAACTTATAGGAGAAACTTATATTAAGGAACTTATAGATATACCTAAAATGGCTAAAATTGTGGAGAAAATGATTAAAGATTCTTTAGAGGTATATATAAATAGAGATATAAGTAGAGCATATGAAGTAAGTAAAAAGGATGATGAGGTAGATATACTATTTAAGAGTATATTTGCTGAATTACTTGTAATAATGAGAAATGATCAAACTACAATAAATCAGGCTAGTCAATTTTTGTTTGTATGTAAGTTCTTAGAACGTATGGCGGACCATACTACTAATATTTGTGAATGGACTATATATTTAGAGTCAGGAGAAAAACTAAAATTAAATTAATCGAAATCCACCTTCGAATTATAAGTTGGCTATGTATAGTCAGCTTTTTTATTTGATTAAAAATAAAGTTAGATTTTTGTTGAAAAATAGGAAGCTTTGAGGTAATCTTAATGAGGTGCATTGACTAGGGAATATAATTAAGATAATATAACATAATAGTGGTATAATCATGCTATATTAATGAAGGAGATACAAGTATGAAAAATGAAATAAGTAAGGTTATCCCAGGTTCCATTGCAGAGGAAGTAGATATTGAAGTTGGAGATAGACTTTTAAGGATAAATGAAAATTATGTTAAAGATATAATAGATTATAAATTTCTTATTACTGATGAGGTACTACTTTTGGAAGTAGAGAAGAAAGATGGAGAGATTTGGGAAATTGAAATAGAGAAGGATTATGATGAAGATTTAGGGATAGTATTTAGAGAAGGAATTATTGATAAACCTATGACATGTCATAATGACTGTGTTTTTTGTTTTATAGACCAGTTGCCTAAAGGAATGAGGGAAACTTTATATTTTAAAGATGATGACTCTAGATTATCCTTTCTACAAGGAAATTTTTTAACTTTAACTAATATGAAAGAAGAGGATATAGAGAGGATAATAAAATATAAGATAAGTCCAATAAATGTATCTGTACATACTACAAATCCAGAACTTAGAGTTAGAATGCTCAACAATAGATTTGCAGGTAAAATATATGATATACTTAAGAGGTTAGCAGCAGCGGGAATAAAGATGAACACCCAAATTGTTTGCTGTCCAGGAATTAATGATGGAGAAGAATTGGTTAGCACTATAGAAGATTTATATAGTCTTTATCCTAATGTTAATAGTGTAGCAGTGGTACCATTAGGAATAACTAAGCATAGAGAAGGATTAAGGAAGTTAAATTTATTTACACAAGAAACTTCTTTAGAACAAATTAATTTAGTTAAAGTGCTACAAGAAAAGTACTATAAAGAAAGTGGAACACCCTTTGTTAGATTGTCAGATGAATTTTATATAGTATCAGGGGAATCATTACCAGACTCTGAGCATTACCAAGGATTTGATCAAATCGAAGATGGTGTAGGAATGGTAACTCTATTAAAAGATACCATAGATACTACACTTTCAGATTTAAAGAAAGATGGAGTGGGATCTTTTACCTTTGTAACAGGGGCTTTAGTTTATCCTGAAATAGTACATATAAAAGATAAAATTCAAAGGTTAAATAATAAGATAAATATTAATGTAGAGAAGATACCAAATAAGTTTTTTGGAGAAACTATTACAGTAACAGGGCTTTTAACAGGAATAGATATAATAAACACACTTAAAGAAAGAGAAGTTGGCGATTATATAATAATACCTGATAACGTACTTAGAAAAGGATATGAACTTTCTAATTCAGATGAAGCCATACTATTAGATGATTATACTGTGGAAGATTTATCTAGAGAACTAAATAGAAAAGTTATTATTTGTGATTTCACAGGAGATGATTTAATAACTATAATAAATGAACATTTAAGGGAGGATTAATATGGGAAAACCAGTAGTTGCTATTGTTGGAAGACCAAATGTAGGAAAGTCTACACTTTTTAATAAACTAGCAGGAAAGAGAATAGCTATAGTAGAAGATACACCAGGAGTTACAAGGGATAGAATTTATGCTGAGGCTGAATGGCTAAGACATAACTTTACAATTATTGATACTGGTGGGATTGAGCCAGAAAATGAAGATATCATAATGGTTCAAATGAGAAGGCAAGCAAATATTGCTATAGAAACTGCAGATGTAATTATATTTATAGTAGATGGTAAAGCCGGTCTTCATCCATCAGATTATGAAGTAGCACAGATGCTTAGAAAATCAGGAAAACCAATAACATTAGTAGTAAATAAAATTGATAGAAGAGAATTAGAAGATAATGCTTATGAGTTTTATAACTTAGGTATAGGTAATCCGGTAACTATCTCAGCTACTCAAGCGCTAGGGCTTGGAGATATGCTAGATGAAGTTGTAGCTCATTTTGATGAGTTAGGAAGTAGTGAAGAAGATGAAGATTACATAAAAATTGCCATGGTCGGTAAGCCTAATGTTGGAAAGTCATCACTTATAAATAAGTTGTTAGGTGAAAATAGAAATATAGTAAGTAATATTCCAGGTACTACAAGGGATGCTATTGATAGTAAATTAGAAACTGAAGAGGGTAAATTTATATTAATAGATACTGCAGGATTGAGAAGAAAAAGTAAGATTAAGGAAGAGATAGAAAGATATAGTGTTATAAGAACTCTTACAGCCATAGAGAGAGCAGATGTGTGTATATTGATTCTTGATGCTACAGAAGAGCTAAGTGATCAAGATGAAAAGATTATAGGATATGCCCATGAACTTAATAAGGCTATAGTTGTAATAGTTAATAAATGGGATTTGATTGAAAAAGATGATAAGACTATGAATGATTATAAAACTAGAATCGGTAGAGGATTATCTTTTATGCCGTATGCTAATTATCTGTTTATATCTGCTTTAACAGGTCAAAGGGTAAACAAAGTTTTAAATGTAGCTAAAGAGTGCTACAATAATTATACTAAGAGGATAGCTACAGGAGTATTAAATGATGTGGTAAGTAAGGCTGTACTTATGAATGAACCACCAGTAGTGGCATTAAGAAGACTTAAGATTTACTATGTAACTCAAGTTGATATAAAACCGCCTACATTTATATTTTTTGTAAATGACCCGGCCTTATTACATTTCTCTTATGAGAGATATTTAGAAAATAAGCTAAGGGAAAGTTTTGATTTTAAAGGTACTGGAATAAAAATTATATTTAGAAAGAGAAAAGAAGATTAGTAAAATATTTTTATTCTCTGTTGCAAATGTATTTTCAGTAAATTATGAAGGAATTAATATAAATAATGAGAATAAATAATATAATATTTATTCTCATTATTTTATAGAATTAAATATATAATTTAAGAAAGCAGGGATATGGTGAATAAGATTTCATTTATAGGAGGAGGAAGTTTTGGTACCGCTTTAGCTATATTACTTTCTAAGAAAGGATTAGAATGTTCTGTATGGTGCCATAGTGAAAACACAGTTAATGATATTAATATAGAAAGAGAAAATACAAAGTATCTTAAGGGAATTACCATACCAGAAAAAGTTACTGCCTATGGTGATCTTGAAGAAACTATAAAGAATAGTAACATAATAGTTCTTGCAGTACCTTCAAAGGCTATTAGAGAAATTTCGAAAAAAATAGAACCTTTTCTTAAAGGTGATGAAATAATTGTAACTGTAGCTAAGGGAATAGAAAATCATACATTAAAAAGAATGTCAGAAATAATTGAAGATGAAATAAAGGATCATCCTATAGTAGTTCTATCAGGTCCTAGTCATGCAGAAGAAGTAGCAAGGGATATACCTACTACAGTAACTGTAGCGTCAAAGGATATGGAAGCTGCAAAAAAAATCCAAGATATATTCAGTAATAATACATTTAGAGTTTATACGAATAATGACCTAATTGGAGTTGAAATAGGTGGAGCGTTTAAAAATATAATTGCTCTTGCTGCTGGTATTTCAGATGGTATTGGATATGGAGATAATACAAAGGCAGCTTTAATGACAAGAGGAATGAGTGAAATAATAAGGGTTGGAACTAAGCTTTCAGGAAAAGCAGAGACATTCTATGGGCTTACAGGAATGGGTGACTTAATAGTTACTTGTACAAGTATGCATAGTAGAAATAGAAGAGCGGGAATTTTAATTGGAAGTGGAAAGACAATGGAAGAAGCTATAAAAGAGATAGGCATGGTCATAGAGGGAATTGAGGCTGTTAAAGCCTTTTACGAATTAAAGTCTAAAACAGGTGTAGATATGCCAATAACCACTGCGTTGTATGAACTTCTTTTTAATGGTAAGAATGCTAAAGAGTGCGTAATGGAATTAATGGGAAGAAAATATAAAGATGAAAGCATTAAATTATAAACATTTATTTAATTTAAATATTTTATTTTGAGAATAGATTAATATTTGATATAATAATATAAATTAGATAAATGAGAATCAAGTTTATTTTCAATGAAATATTGAAAATAAAGGTAGGAGGCTAACAAAAACGTATGTTGAATAATAAAAGCTATCAAAAGAGAAAAAATGCATTTTATAAAAAGCAGGATATTTTCTATAAAAAGAAATCAGGGTTTAATAAGGGAACTACAATAATTATAGGTTTATTATTTTTAGTGGGTATAATGATTGGACTTGTATTAAAGGAAGATTCAAAAATCCTTAATGTAGCTAATATATTAAACAATGATTATGAGAGTGAAACTTCTAATTATAATTCAGGAAAAACAACACCCTCTAGGGGTAGTAGTGGCAATGAATATGGCAATTTAGAAGAAGCACCTGATTTAAGTGATTCTATGGTTAGCTCTACCTTAACAAAAGAAGAGATAGATGAAATAAAAGAGATTATTAATAGTGATACAACAGGGTTATACACATTGGTAAATAAAGGGAATCTACTTTCTAAGGATTATATGCCAGAGAATTTAGTTATTCCTAATATCAACTTAGTATCTGAAAGAAGCAATGAAAAAAACTTAGTTAGTGCGGCTATGGTTAAGGATTTAGAGCAGATGTTTTATGATGCTCAAGCAGAGGGGATGAATTTATTTTTAAGTAATGGATTTAGGGGATATGAGTCTCAGGTATATATTTACAATGAAGAGATTCAAAATAAAGATAGTAAGCATAGTGAATATGTTGCAAAGCCTGGTGAAAGCGAACATCAACTTGGATTAGCCATTGATATTACCAGCAGTGATATGTCTTTTGAATTAAACCAATCCTTTGAAAATACAAAAGAGGGTGCTTGGGCTTTAGAAAATGCGTATAAGTATGGGTTTATCTTAAGATATACCAAGACTAAAGAAGATATAACTGGATATAAATATGAGCCATGGCATTATAGATATGTTGGAAATAAAACTATCAGTAAACTTTGTCACGATAAGGGCCTAACCTTAGAAGAATTACTTGATTATGCTAAAAGTGAATAGTTTAATTTAAAACCGTATCAAGTATTAAAAGTTTTCCTTTTAAAATAAAAAGGAGAACTTTTTTTATTTTATTAAGGCATAATATTAATTTTATATCAATATATATATAATGTTAATATGTAGTTGCGGGAGGGTAGCCTTGGAAAATTTTGATATATATAAAGATATAGCAGAAAGAACTCAAGGGGATATATATGTAGGGGTAGTAGGACCAGTTAGAACAGGTAAATCTACTTTTATTAAAAAGTTCATGGAACTAATGGTTATACCGAACATAGAAAATCCTCATAAGAAGGACAGAGCAAAAGATGAATTGCCACAGAGTGGATCGGGAAAATCTATTCATACTACAGAACCTAAATTTGTTCCTAACGAGGCTGTAGAAATTCAGTTTGAGGATGGAGTAAAATTTAAAGTTAGAATGGTTGACTGTGTTGGATATATAGTAAAGAATGCATTAGGCTATACAGAGGCTGATGCCCCTAAAATGGTTTCTACTCCATGGCATGATTATGAAATTCCATTTGAGCAAGCAGCAGAAATAGGAACTAAGAAGGTAATAACGGATCACTCTACAATAGGCATAGTTGTAACTACAGACGGAAGTATTACAGGCTTAGATAGAGAGGATTATGTAGATGCTGAGGAGAGAGTTATAAAGGAGCTTAAAGAGATAAATAAGCCATTTATAATCATTCTAAACACTGTAAATCCTAATTCAGAGGAGAGCAAAGAACTACAAAGGGAACTAGAAGAAAAGTATGATGTACCTGTAAAAATTATGGATGTAATGAATATAGGAAATAAGGAAATTACAGAAATATTTGATACAGTATTAAGAGAGTTCCCAATAAAAGAAATAAATATTGATATGCCTCAGTGGATGGAGAGTTTAAATTCATCTCATTGGTTAAAGGTAAACATAATGACTATTCTAAAAGCCATGTGTAAAGATATCTATAAAGTTAGAGATGTTAAGAGATGCCTTGATGCCTTTAAGGGAATTGAATTCTTATCAGACATAAAAGTTAAAGAAATGAATATGGGAGAAGGTACTTCCTGTGTGGATATTAATCCAAAACATGAATTATTCTATAAAATTCTTGGAGAGATTTGTAATACTGATATAAAAAATGAAAATGATTTATTAAACATTATGGAGAATTTCTATAAGGCTAAAATAGAATATGATAAGGTTGAGGAAGCGTTGAAGGAGGTTAATGAAACTGGTTATGGTCTAGTTGCACCACAACTTACTGAAATGAAGTTAGAAGAGCCTGAAATTGTTAAAAAGGGCAATCAATATGGAGTTAAACTAAAAGCTTCAGCTCCATCACTGCATTTAATTAAAGCTGATATTGAAACGGAAATTCAACCAATAATGGGTAGTGAAAAGCAAAGTGAAGAGTTCTATAAATCAATTCTGGAGCAATTTGAAAATGATCCATCGCAAATTTGGCAAAGTAACATGTTTGGCAAGTCTTTAGAAGAACTAGTTAAAGAAGGGCTTCAAAATAAACTTTACAAAATGCCTGAGGATGTTCAAATTAAACTTCAGAAAACACTTCAAAAAATTATTAATGAGGGAAATGGTGGACTTATCTGCATAATTATCTAATGAATAATAAAGCTTTTTCTTCAAATTCAAAAATATAGTTTTGAAATTAATATTAATTTCAAAACTATATTTTTTATTGCACAATTACCATCATTGCAATATATTTAACGATGTAAAAGATTTTATTGAGAATATTTATAATATATAGGGCATATTTACAATACACTTGAGAAAGATATATAATTAAAATTGAATTTAAGTGTAATGATCTTTTATTTGGGATTGTAAATAAAAAATATTTAGGAGGTACATAAAGCATGAGTAAAGTTGTAGTAATATTTAATGGCGGAACTATATCTATGAAGGTTGATGAGAAAATAAAAGCAGCAGTACCTAATTTAACAGGTGAAGAAATAATGTCCATGGTAACAGGTATTGAATCTTATGCCGAAGTAGAATCATATACATTTTCTAGTCTTCCAAGTCCGCATATGACTCCAGATATAATGCTAGAATTATCAAATTATGTTAAGAATTTTTTAGAAAGAGAAGATGTAGATGGTATAGTAGTTACCCATGGAACAGATACCCTAGAGGAAACAGCATACTTTTTACAGCTCACTATAAATAGTGAAAAACCAGTAGTAGTTACAGGTTCTATGAGAAATAGTTCTGAGCTTGGATACGATGGACCTGCTAATTTAGCAGCATCAATTTGTACGGCTACATCTAAAGAATCAAGAAATCGTGGAGTAATTGTATGTTTAAACAATGAGCTAAATTGTGCCAGTGAGGTTACAAAGTCACACTCTATGCACCTTAACACTTTTCAAAGTCCAGAATTTGGACCTATAGGTATTGTTGACAGTAATGAAGTAAGGTTTTATAGAGAAAGCACTACAAAGGAATATATAAATACTGATGTAATAGAAAATAATGTTCAGCTTATTAAGTCATGTGCAGGAATGGATGGAACCCTTATAGATTATTGTATTAGTCAAGGAGCTAAGGGATTAGTAATAGAAGCCATGGGGAGAGGTAATATTCCACCATTAATGGCTGACTCTGTAGGAAAAGCTATAAATAAAGGTGTGGCAGTAGTAATAGTTTCTAGATGCTATAAAGGGAGAGTTCTAGATAGTTATGGCTATGAAGGGGGAGGAAAACAGTTAAGAAATATGGGAGTAATATTTGGAGATAGTATGCCAGGGCAAAAGGCCAGAATAAAGATGATTTTAGCTCTTGGTAAAACAAGAAATTTAGATGAAATAAGAGACATATTTGAAAAAGGACATTATTAATACACGAACAATATAAATAAAAATAAAATAAATATACGGAAAATCATTGACATAGGTAAAGAAAGTTGATAATATAATCATGTAAAAAGAAATAACCACTAATTTTCATATAGGTCTAATACGATGGATTAGATGTTTCTACCGGATACCGATAAAATCCGACTATGAGAATTCCTATGTTAAAAAAGCTGTCACTGGAATTCTTATCCGGTGGCTATTTTTTTGCAATAATATATATTTATAGGAGGACAAGCTTTATGGAAAAATTTTTTAAGCTAAAGGAAAATGGAACTGATGTCAAGACTGAAATAACAGCTGGAATTACTACTTTTTTAACTATGGCGTATATTTTATTCGTAAATCCACAAATATTATCTATTACAGGAATGGATAAAGGTGCTGTATTTTTAGCAACAATACTTGCAGCGGCTATAGGAACTTTTATTATGGGGTTTGTTGCTAATGTTCCTTTTGCTCAAGCACCAGGCATGGGGTTAAATGCTTTCTTTACTTTTACTGTTGTTTTAGGGTTAGGTTTTACATGGCAACAAGCTCTTGCTATGGTATTTATATGTGGAATAATTAATATTTTAATTACAGTAACTAAAGTTAGAAAAATGATAATTAATGCAATACCGCTATCACTACAGTATGCTATATCAGGAGGAATTGGATTATTTATAGCTTATATTGGAATTAAACAATCACATTTCTTAAACTTTACAGGAGATGCTGTTAACCAAGTGTTTGCAACAGATGCATCAATTAAATATTTTGATATATTACCATCATTAACAAATTTTACAGATCCAATTGCGCAACTAGCTCTAATAGGATTGGTAATAACAATTATTTTAATGTTACTTAAGGTTAAAGGTTCTATTCTTATAGGAATTATAGGAACTACGATTATTGGTATATTTACTGGAGTTACTCAAGTTCCTGATTTTTCAACAATAGGATTATCAATACCAAGTTTAGCACCAACATTTTTTAAGTTAGATTTTGCAGGATTATTTAGTGATCCATCTAAAATTTTCTTTGTAATTACTACTATATTTGCTTTTTCTATCTCTGATACATTTGATACTATAGGGACTTTTTTAGGAACTGGAAGAAAAGCAGGTATATTTGATGAAAATGATGAAAAGTTATTTAATCAAGGAAATAATAGATCATCTAAATTAGAAAGAGCTTTATTTGCGGATGCAACTGCTACATCTATTGGTGCATTATTAGGAACAAGTAACACTACAACCTATGTAGAAAGTGCAGCAGGAATTGGTGCCGGTGGTAGAACAGGGTTGACTTCTGTTACAGTAGGTGTGTTATTTTTACTATCAATTTTCCTGTCACCATTAATGGGGATGGTTCCAGGAGCAGCTACTGCACCAGCTTTAATAGTTGTTGGAATATTAATGATGGAATCTTTCGGTAAAATAAACTGGTCTGATTTCACAGAAGCTATGCCTGCATTTTTTATTGCAATATTTATGCCGTTAGCTTATAGTATATCAACTGGTATAGCGGTAGGATTTATATTTTACTGTGTAGCTAAAATATCTACTGGAAAAGCTAAAGACGTTCATCCAATAATGTATGTTTCAGCAGTTCTGTTTTTACTAAATATTATAATTACAGCACTATAATATAAAGTATTTATGTTATCTAGTTTGTACGTTATATTTTTATAACTTAGAATGAAAATATATGATTAAATAAATAAAGAATCTGTGAACTTGCAAGTTCACAGATTCTTTATTTTAATGTATAAGTAAAATAAAGGGGTTTTTCTAAGGTTTTCTAAAGAATATTTCATTTTTCTTTAAAATTCTTTTGTTTATGGGTTGAAATAAGCCACATACTTTATGTATAATAAATAAAGAATTTAAGAAGGTCTAGAAGGGTGCGTTGTATATGATAAAAAGCATGACTGGATTTGGAAGAGGTACATCAGAGGGCAAAGCATCTAGTTTTATTGTGGAAATAAAGACAGTAAATCACAGGTACTTTGAACTTAATGTTAGAATGCCAAGAACTTTAATATCTTTAGAAGATGGTATAAGAAAATATGTGAATGACAAGATTAAAAGGGGTAAGGTAGATATATTTATTACTCAAAATCAAGGAGCTAACGAGGATATGGCTGTAGTGATAAATGAGAGTTTAGCTGAGAATTATGTGGAAGTATTACATAATTTAAGGGATAAATATGATTTAAGAGATGATATTTCTGCTACAACCTTAGCAAGGTTTCCAGAGGTTCTAAAATTAGAACAAAAGGAAGAAGATTTAGAAAATACATGGAAGATATTATTACCAGCAGTGGAAGAGGCAGTACATAATCTTGTATCCATGAGGGAACAAGAAGGTGAAAAACTTTTGATAGATATTACAAAGAGATGTGAATGTATTTCAAGTAATGTTGATATAATTAATAAAAGGGTGCCTGAAGTTACAGAGGAGTACAGAGCAAGACTTCTAAAGAAAGTGGAAGAAATTTTAACAGAAAAAAATATTGATGAAAATCGTATTATCATGGAAGTAGTTCTTCAAGCGGATAAAACCTGTGTTGATGAAGAAATTGTTAGACTTAAAAGCCATGTAGCGCAAGTTATCAAGACTTTTAAACTAGGAGAGCCAATAGGTAGAAAATTAGACTTCATTGTTCAAGAAATGAACAGAGAAGCAAATACAATTGCGTCTAAAGTTAACGACCTGGATTTAACTAATATAGCACTTGATATAAAAAGTGATATAGAAAAAATTAGAGAACAGGTTCAAAACATAGAATAAATTTAGGAGGTAGGGAATGGGTATAAAACTTATAAATATTGGATTTGGAAATATTGTTTCAGCAAATAGATTAGTAGCTATTGTTAGTCCAGAATCAGCGCCTATAAAAAGAATAATTCAAGAGGCTAGGGATAGAGGTATGCTTATAGATGCTACCTATGGAAGAAGAACTAGGGCAGTTATAATAACTGATAGCGACCATGTAATACTATCTGCTGTTCAGCCTGAAACAGTAGCACATAGATTATCCTCTAAGGGAGATGATGCTATAGACGAGGTAGAGGATTAATATGGGAAGTAAAGGACAATTATTAGTTATATCTGGCCCATCAGGAGCAGGCAAAGGGACTGTATGTAAGGCGCTAATTGAAAAAAATCCAATATGGATTTCTACATCTTGCACTACACGTAAACCAAGAGAAGGTGAAGTAGAAGGAGTAAATTATTTCTTTATAGATAGAGAAGAATTTTTAAAAAGGATCGATAAAGAAGATTTTCTAGAATATGCAGAGGTTTATGGGAATTTTTACGGAACACCTAAGTCTGAGGTTTTAAAGATGTTAGAAGAAGGTAAAGATGTAATATTAGAAATAGATATCCAGGGTGCATTAAAGATTAAATCTTCATATCCTAAAGGAATATTTATATTTATTATGCCTCCATCGATGGAAGAACTTAGAAATAGAATAACAAATAGAGGAAGTGAAACTCCAGAGTCATTAAAGACTAGAATGGAGTGTGCTTATGATGAAATAAGCTTTGCATCTAAATATGACTATGCCGTTGTAAATGATAAGGTTGAAGATGCAGTTAAAAAAATTGAAAGTATAATAATTGCAGAAAAATGTAGAGTTTTTAAAATAAAAGATGAGCTATTAGGGAGGTTCTAAAAAATATGAGTAATTCAAAAAGCAATTCAATGATTAATCCATCTATTGTAGAGCTATTAGAAAAAGTGGATAACAGATATTCATTAGTAGTATCTACTTCAAGAAGAGCAAGAAAAATAATTGACGGTGAAGAGCCAAAAGTACAAGGAGTAGGAGCTAAGCCATTAACTATTGCTATTAATGAAGTTAAACAAGGAGTAATAGAAATTAGAGAGGCAGATGATAAGTTTACTAATGTTCAAGAACTAGAACTGGTAAATGAAGAGGCGGAAGAAGGCTCAAATTTAGATGCGTAAGAAAAATGTAGTTGTTGGAGTAACCGGTGGAGTTGCAGTCTATAAGGCTCTAGATGTTATAAGCAGATTGAAAAAGAAAGACATAAATGTGGATGTTATTATGACAAAGTCTGCTTGTGAGTTTGTTACTCCATTAAGTTTTCAATCATTAAGTCAAAATGCAGTAATTAAGAATATGTTTGATGAACCGAGGGCTTTTGAAATTCAGCATATATCTTTAGCTAAAAAAGCAGATGTACTAGTAGTAGTTCCGGCTACAGCAAACATTATAGGTAAAGTAGCAAATGGCATAGCTGATGATATGTTGTCAACTACTATTATGGCTACTAATGCAAAGGTAATCTTTGCTCCAGCCATGAATACTAATATGTATAATAATCCTATAGTTCAAGAAAATATAAAAAAACTGATAAGCTATGGATATGAGTTTATAAATCCTAGTAGTGGGCGATTAGCTTGTGGAGATGTGGGAGATGGGAAACTTGCTGATACAGAAGAAATTGCAGAAGTAATTTTATCACATCTTCATGAACCGAAGGACTTATTAGGTAAAAAAGTGCTAGTAACAGCAGGGCCTACTAGAGCTAACTTAGATCCAGTAAGGTTTTTAACTAATAGGTCTACTGGTAAGATGGGATATGCTATTGCTGAAGAGGCTAGAGATAGAGGAGCAGAAGTGGTTCTTGTCAGTGGGCCTACCAGTATAAAAGCACCCATAGGAGTTAAAATTATAAAAGTAGAAACTAATGAAGAGATGTTAAATGCAGTTAAAGCAGAATTTGATACCAGTGATATTGTAGTTAAATCTGCAGCAGTAAGTGATTACAAACCGAATACTTATTCAGATAAGAAGATAAAAAAGGGACCAGGTAATTTAAATATAGAATTAGTAAGAGATAACGATATTCTAAAGGAATTAGGAACCCTAAAAAAACATCAAATTTTAGTTGGATTTGCAGCTGAGAGCAATGATGTAATAGAAAATGCTCACATAAAGCTAAAAAAGAAAAATCTTGATTATATTGTAGCTAATGATATAACTGAAAGTAATGCAGGCTTTGGAAGTGATACTAACAGGGTTACCATTATAAATAGAGATGGAAAGGAAATATCTCTTGAAAATATGAGTAAAAGATTAGTTGGATATGAGCTTTTTAATATGATTTTAAACAATAAATAAAAAAGAGCGACTAAGTCGCTTTTTTTATTATTTATTTACATAATATATCTGATGAATTTTAAAAATAAAATATAGTTAATAGTTAATTTAGAATGGAGGTATATACCTCTAGAGGGGGGCATAAAAATGTATCTAGGGATTATTGTAAATAATGAAGCTGTAAAAGTAGATAAAATATTTACATATAAAGTGCCAGAAAGCTTATATGGTAAGGTTAAAAAAGGCAGAATGGTTACAGTTCCCTTTGGAAATGGAAATAAGAAAATATATGGATTTATAGTTGATATATTTTATGATATAGATGATAATACTAAGTTGAAAGAAATTGTTGATATAGATGACAGTATGGAATTTCTTACGGAGGATAATATACGTCTTATTGAAATTATGAGAAAAAAGTATTTATGTACTTATTTGGAATGTATAAAAGTTATGATTCCCAGTGGAATAACAAAAGGAACAACCTTTAAAACTAAAAATAGTATAATTATTGGGAGACCATTAACAGAGAAATATAATAAAGAAGAATATATAAACATTATAAATTTTATAAAAGAAAGTAATGGAATTTATAATAAAGCAGAACTTACTAGTGAATTTGACTTTTCTTTATATAGGATTAACACGTTAATTAAGCATGGATTCTTATATATTAAGAAAACTATAGTTAATAGGTATAATGAAAATACATATAGAAGATATGAGGAAAAAATATTAAATCCAATCCAACAAAGGTGTGTTGATACTATATTATCGCATGGGAGCAGTGATAAATTTCTTATTCATGGTATAACTGGTAGTGGAAAGACCGAGATATATATGACCTTAGTAAAAGAGATGATAAAAAGCAATAAAGATTCTATAATATTAATTCCGGAGATAGCCCTAACGCCTCAAATGGTTGAAAGGTTTAAAGGGAGGTTTGGTAGAGATATAGCTATATTCCATAGTAGATTATCTATAGGTGAGAGATTTGATGAATGGATGAGAGTTAAAACGGGAAATGTTAAAGTAGCCATAGGTGCTAGATCTGCAATTTTTCTTCCTTTTTCTAATTTAGGACTTATTGTTATAGATGAGGAACATGAAACCAGTTATAAATCAGATAGCGATCCAAAGTATCATGCAAGAGATGTAGCTAGTTTTAAAGCTGAAATTGAAGGCTGTAAAGTGGTACTGGGATCTGCGACACCTTCAGTTGAAACTTATTATAAGGCTACGGAAGGTGAATATGATATAATTACTTTAAATGAGAGAGCTGATGGAGCTAGTCTGCCAACTATAGAGATAGTAGATATGAGGGAAGAGCTAAAAGAAGGAAATAAATCTATGTTTAGTAGAAAGCTTTATGAAGAGATGTCAGAGTGTTTAGGAAAAAAAGAGCAAGCTATAATGTTCTTAAATAGAAGAGGATATTCTACTTTTGTATCTTGCAGAGAGTGTGGTTATGTATTCAAGTGTGATAATTGTGATATTTCTCTTACCTATCATAATGATAACAATTTAACTTGTCACTACTGTGGAGCAAAGCAAAGAGCCTTAAAAACTTGTCCTAAATGTAAAAGTAAATATGTGAAATATTTTGGCGTAGGTACAGAGCAAGTAGAACATAGTGTTAGAAAGACCTTTTTAGATAGTAAACCTCTCAGAATGGATTTTGATACTACAAGAGGAAAAGATTCTTATGAAAAAATTTATAGAGATTTTTCAGCAAAGAGATATAATGTATTAATTGGTACGCAAATGATTGCTAAGGGCCTGGATTTTAAAGAGGTAACCCTAGTAGGAATAATAGCTGCAGATTTATCTTTAAATTTACCAGACTATAGAGCAGCAGAAAAAACTTTTCAATTAGTAACTCAAGTAGCTGGAAGAGCAGGTAGAGGAAATAAGGCTGGAAAAGTAATACTGCAGACTTATAATCCAGATAATTATAGTATAGTTTATGCTACTGGAAATGATTATAAAAGTTTTTATGAAGAAGAAATAGTTATAAGAAAGCTAAGGGACTATCCACCCTTTTCTAAAATTTTGTGTGTAAATTTAAGTAGCGAAAACGAGGAAAATTTAATAAAATGTATACAAAATTTAGCGAATAAAGTAAGGATAAAAAACTATGAAAGTGATAAAATTGAGTTATTAGGACCGTGCCCTTGTGGGGTTTCCAAAATAAAAAGTTTGTATAGATGGCAAATTATAATTAAAGGTGAATTTGATGATAATTATGCCATGGATATTAAAAACTTAGTCTATGAACAGATAAATTATAAAAATATAAGGATTAGTATTGATATAAATCCAAATAGTTTACTGTAAGGGAGAATAATTATGGCATTAAGAAATATAAGAGTTAATGAAGATCCAGTATTAAGGAAGATTAGTAAAGTAGTTAAAAACATTGATGAGAGAACGCAAATCTTAATTGATGACATGCTAGATACTATGTATGAAGCTAATGGAATTGGTCTTGCAGCTCCACAAGTGGGGATTTTAAAGAGAGTTATTGTTATAGACATTGGAGATGGGCCAATAATGCTTATAAATCCAGAAGTTGTAGAGGCTAATGGTGAAGTAAAGGAGATAGAAGGATGTCTCAGTGTGCCAAATCAACAAGGATACGTTATAAGACCTAAATATGTGAAAGTTAAAGCAGAAGACAGAGATGGAAATTCTATTGAAATTCATGGGGAGGACCTTCTGGCAAGGGCTCTTTGTCATGAAATAGATCATTTAAATGGAATAGTATATACTGATAAGACAGTTAAGTAGGAGGTATTAAGATGAATATAGTATTTATGGGTACACCAGATTTTGCAGTACCATCATTAGAAGCAATCATTGAGAAATATGGAGTTAAGGCAGTATTTACTCAACCAGATAGACCTAAAGGAAGAGGGAAATCTGTAGCAATGTCACCAGTGAAACAGGTGGCACTTAAACATGATATAAAGGTCTACCAACCAGAAAAATTAAGAAATGAAAAAAGTTTAATAGAAGAATTAAAAAATATGAATTTAGACTTCATAATAGTTGTAGCCTTTGGGCAAATTCTATCTAAGGAAGTATTAGATATACCTAAATATGGATGCATAAATCTTCATGGTTCGCTACTTCCTAAATACAGAGGTGCAGCTCCAATTCACTATGCTATTATGAAGGGTGAAAAGGAAAGTGGAAACACTACTATGCTAATGGATATAGGGTTAGATACAGGAGATATGCTTTTAAAGAATAAAGTGGAGATTACAGAAAATATGACTACAGCAGAGCTTCATGATGAACTTATGAACAGTGGTGCTGAACTCTTAATTGAAACTATAGAAGGAATTTATAATGACAAAATAACTCCTATAAAGCAAGGAAAAAGTGAAAGTTGTTATGCTAGTATGCTAAACAAAGAGATGGCAAAGATTAATTGGAATCAAAGTTCTAAAGATATACATAGTTTTGTGAGAGGACTTTACTCTTTCCCAATAGCTTATACCTATTATAAAGATGAACCAATGAAGGTAATTGAAACTAGACTTACTTATGAGAAGTCTTCTAAAACTCCTGGAACTATTTTAAGAGTTAATAAAGAAGGAATGCTAGTTTCTACTGAAGATAATAATATATTAATAACAAAGGTCCAATTTCCTAATAAAAAGCCATTAAAAGTAGAAGAATATATAAAAGGAAATTCTATTGAAGAAAATATAATATTAAAAAATTCAAAAGAAAAGTAAAAATTAATTATGTTATATAAGGAGATATATATATGGGATACTATTATAGAAGTTTTTTTGATCCAACAATGATTATTCTTATACCAGCTCTTATTATTTCAATATGGGCTCAGATGAAAATAAAAAGTAGTTATGCAAAGTATTCACAAGTATATAGTAGAAATAGATATACTGGAGGTCAAGTAGCTAGAATGATATTGGATGCCTATGGACTTTTTGATATACCAGTATTAGTTACAGGAGGACATCTTACAGATCACTATGACCCAAGTAGAAGAATAGTTAACCTATCCAATGATGTATATAATGGCACATCCATTGCAGCTATAGGGGTAGCTGCCCATGAGATAGGTCATGCAATTCAACATAAGGAAGGATATGCACCTATCAAAATAAGAACAGCTTTGGTTCCTATTGCGAATATAGGCTCTCAAGCATCTTGGATATTATTTATTTTGGGAATTGTAATGTCTCTTACACCATTAGTTAACTTTGGTATTATATTATTCTCAGCAGCAGTACTTTTTCAGATAGTAACGCTACCTGTAGAGTTTAATGCATCCAATAGAGCTATAGCCATATTAAGTGCAAAGAATATACTTTATGAAGACGAAGTAAAGGGAGCAAAAAATGTATTGACTGCAGCAGCATTAACTTATGTAGCTGCAGCGGTTACAGCTATTGCACAGCTTTTAAGACTCATTGCTATTAGAAATAGAAATGATTAATAGATAAAATTAATAGATACTAGAAATCGTAGATAGGATGATATGAATGATAAGTGCTAGAGAAGTAGCAGTAAATACCATAATACAAGTCTTTGAAAATAAGGCTTATTCTAATATTGTTTTAAACAACAACCTTAGCCAATGTAATCTTGAAGATAAAGATAAAGCATTAGCTACAGAACTTGTTTATGGTACTATAAAATATAGGTATGCCATTGATAAAATACTTAAGACCTTTTTAGAAAAAAAATTTGACAAAACAGATAGATATATTTTAAATTTATTAAGGGTTTGTATATATCAGCTTAGATATTTAGATAAAATACCTGAGTTTGCTGCAGTAAATGAAGGTGTTAATTTAGCTAAGACTAATGTATCTGTAGGAGCTTCTAAATTAGTTAATGGTGTACTAAGAAGTTATTTAAGAAATAAGGATAGAGATTATTATCATAAAGAAAATATTAATGAGAAATTAGCATTTTTATATTCTTGTCCTCAATGGATGGTAAAGTTATTTATTGAGCAATATGGAGAGGAAATTGGAGAAAAAATACTAGATGGACTTAATAAAAGACCAGCAGTTACAGTTAGAGTAAACTCCACAAAAGGGGATTTTGATCATGTTTTTCATGATTTGGAAAAAAATGATTATAACGTAGAGGCTGGATCAATATGTCCTGAAGCTATAAGAATTGTAAGAGGAAAGAGTGTAGAGGATAATCCATTGTTTAAGAAAGGAGCTATTACTGTTCAAGATGAAAGTGCTATGCTAGTAGCCCCTAGTATGGATTTAAAGGAACATATGACTGTATTGGATTTATGTAGTGCTCCGGGAGGGAAAACTACCCATATCGCTGAAATAATGGATAATACAGGTATAGTTAAGGCTTTTGATATTTATGATCATAAGCTAGAACTAATAAGAAGTAATAGTGAAAGACTAGGGCTAACAAATATTCAATTAGATATATTAGATGCTACTAAAGAATGCAAAGAATTAATAGATGTAGGAGATAGAGTACTTATAGATGTACCTTGCTCTGGACTAGGAATAATAAGAAAAAAGCCAGAAATTAAATATACAAAAAAAGAGAAAGAATTAAAATCTTTAATAGCAGTTCAACGTGAAATAATGAAGAATGCAGCTAAATATGTGAAACTAGATGGAATAATTTTATATTCAACTTGTACTATAAATAAAGCGGAGAATGAAGGAAATATAAATTGGTTTTTAAGTAATTTTAAAGATTTCAATATAGAGCCTTTAAATTTTGGACAGGTGGAGAATCTAGTCTATGACGAAAAGGGTTGCGTAACAGTTTTACCTAATGAATATATGGATGGATTTTTTATAGCAAAAATTCGTAGAAATAAATAGGAGTAGAAATGAAAAATATATTAGATTTAGACATAGAAGAACTTAAATCATGGATGAAAGAAAATGGTGAAAAAGAATTTAGAGCTAAACAAGTATTCTCTTGGATTTATAATGAAGTTTGGGACTTCAAAGAGATGACTAACATATCTAAAAATACCTTGAAAAGATTAGAAAATAATTTTTTTATAGGAATACCTAAAATAGTAGAAACATATAGTTCTAAAAACAGTGATACACGAAAGCATTTATTTCTTTTACATGATGGTAATATAGTTGAAGGAGTGGTTATGCAGTATAATCACGGTAATTCTATATGCATATCAACACAGGTAGGATGTAATATGGGTTGTAAGTTTTGTGCTTCAACCATTGGAGGGGCTGTTAGAAGTTTAAGTAGTGGAGAAATGTTAGGTCAGATTATGGTTTCACAAAAGCAACTGGGAGAGAGAATTTCAAATATTGTACTTATGGGAAGTGGAGAACCACTAGATAACTATGATAATGTTGTAAAATTTATTAAGGATGTAAATTCTGATTATGGACTTAATATAGGACAACGACATATAACTATTTCTACTTGTGGAATTGTACCTAAGATAAAGAGTTTAGCAGATTTAGATTTACAGATAACTCTGGCAATTTCATTACATGCTCCTAATGATGAGTTACGTGTAAAAACTATGCCTATTGCTAAGGTGTATTCTATAGCTGAGCTTATTGATAGTTGTGAATATTATATTGATAAAACAGGACGAAGAATTACATTCGAATATGCATTAGTAAAGGGCGTAAACGACTCTAAAGATCAAGCTGGGGAATTAGCAAAATTAATAAGAGGTATGTTATGTCATGTAAATTTGATTCCTATAAATGAAATAGATGAAAATGACTTAAAGAAATCAAATGCAGAACAAGTTAAAGCATTTAGAGATATTTTAATGAAACATGGAATTGAAACTACTGTTAGAAAAGAAATGGGTTTAGACATAAATGCTGCTTGCGGTCAGCTAAGAAAAAGTTATATAGAAAAAAGGGAGTTGTAGTTTTTAATGGGGAGATTATTGGGAATAGAAACGGATGTTGGAAATAAAAGAACTTTTAACGAAGATTCTGTTGGCTACTATGAGGAAGAGGATTTTGGTATTTTTGTAGTAGCTGATGGCATGGGAGGGCATAATGCTGGTGAAGTTGCTAGTAAGATTGCTAAAGATACCATTATTGAATATGTAATTAATCATAAAAATGATAGGTCTCAAGAGGAAATCTTAAATGAGGCAATCCTAAGCGCTAATAGAAAAATATATAGAGAGAGTTTATTAAATGAAGGCTGTAATGGAATGGGAACTACTCTTGTAGGAGCTTTTGTGAGAGGAAATAACTTAACTATGGTAAACATAGGAGATAGTAGAGGATATGTTCTAAAGGACGGAGAGCTTGTTAAGGTTACAAAAGATCATTCATTGGTACAAGAACTATTAGACAATGGAACAATAACTAATGAGGAAGCTAAGAATCATCCTAATAAAAATGTTATAACAAGGGCTTTAGGAACTAATCCAGTAGTGATGGCTGATTATTATAATCTAGATATAAGAGATGTTTCAAAAGTTATTCTTTGTAGTGATGGACTTACTAATGAAGTAAGTGAGGATGATATTTTTAGAGTTTTACAAAATTATAATGGCAATCAATGTTTTGAACTAATAAACATGAGTAAGAAAAATGGTGGGAGAGATAATATTTCTATCATTGTTTTTAAAGGAGAGTGGGAGTGCAGATGATAGGAACTATGTTAGGAAATAGATATGAACTCATAGAAAAGATTGGCGAAGGGGGTATGGCAGTAGTATATAAGGCTAAATGTACTATTTTAAATAGATTTGTAGCAATTAAAATACTAAAGACAGAGTACTCTAATAATAAAGAGTTTATGGAAAAGTTTAGAAGGGAAGCTTTAGCTACAGCAACTTTTTCACATAGCAATATAGTTAATATTTACGATGTAGGTTCAGAAGGAAACATTAATTATATTGTAATGGAATTGGTGAATGGAAAAACTCTGAAAGAATACATAAGAGAAAATGCACCTCTTTCTATGGACTCAACTTTAAAGATTTCAATACAAATTGCTAAAGCTTTAGAATGTGCTCATAAAAATAAAATTATTCATAGAGATATAAAACCTCATAATATATTAATAAATGAAGATGGAGTAATTAAGGTTACAGATTTTGGGATAGCTAAAGCTACTTCATCTGATACTATAACTCATACTAATAAAGTTATTGGTTCTGCACATTACTTCTCTCCTGAGCAAGCTAAGGGAAAGATAGTTGATAATAGGACAGATATATATTCTTTTGGAATTGTAATATATGAAATGCTGACAGGGAGAGTTCCCTTTGATGGAGAAAGCGCTGTAGCAGTGGCTCTTAAGCATATACAAGATACTATTGTTCCTCCCAAGGTTTTAGTGCCAGAAGTGCCAGATAGCCTAAATAATTTGGTAATTAAGGCTACACAGAAGGAAGTTATAAAAAGATATAATAATGTCACAGATATGTTAATAGATTTAATGAAAATAGAGAATAATAATAAGTATATAGTAACACCTTCCAATATGGATAATGATTATACTACAGTAATGGATACAACCCAAATTCAAAATACCATGTATGCTAGTAATCTTGGAAAGAAATTAGCTGATAGTAATATTGATGATGAGGAAGACGAGGAAGAAGACGAGGACTATGAAGACTATGACCATGAAAAGAGAAAAACAAGTACGTGGAAAAAGGTACTATTAGTTGGAGGAGCTCTTTTATTAACTATTCTGGTTGGTATATTTGTGGGTACTAGTATATATAATAAAGGCAACGGCGATGTTAAAAAAGATGAATTAAAGGTTCCAAAGATAATTGGACTCACAGCAGATGAAGCCAAAGCTGATGTAGAAAAATTAGGCTTAACTTATGTAGTATTAGGGGAAGAAGCTAGTGATAAACCAGCTGGAACTATAATTGCAGTATTTCCAGCAGAAGGTACTGCAGTAAAAAAAGAAAGTGAAGTTAGAGTAAGGATTAGTACAGGACCAGGAGAGATTGAGGTGCCAGATGTTGTGAAACTTGGTAAAAGTGTTGCTCAGGATCATATAGTTACTCAAGGTCTTAAGGTTGGAAAGATAACAGAAGACTTTTCTGATGAAATAGAAGAAGGTGCAGTAATAAGCACTAATCCAGGAGCTAAGGCTAAGGTTAAAAAAGGTGATACGGTAGATATAGTTATAAGTAAGGGCTCTAGGATAAAGAAGAAAACAGTGCCAGATCTTAGTGGGTTAACGCTTAAAGAAGCAGAGCAAGTATTAGCAGTTTCAAATCTTAAACTTGGATCTACTACTGCGGTAGTAACTGATGATAAAAGCAAAGATGGAAAGATATTCAATCAAAGTGAACCTGCTCAAACTTCAGTTCAAGAAAATGAAAAGATAAGTGTTAATTATTATCAATATAAGGATCCAGATGAAGGTAAAGTTGTAGTTCCTAATTTCATAGGAAAAACCATTGAAGATGCACAAGCAGCAGCTAACTCACATGGAGTTAAAATAACCATTACTGGAGATAAAAAAGGTCTTATAGTAAGTCAAGATGTACCTGAAGGTCAGAAGGTAGCTGCAGGAAGTACTATAAATCTTACATCTCAGGTAAAAGCTCCAATTGTAGATGACAATGATAAAGATAAAGAGAAAGATAAAGAACCTTAACAAATGAAGTGATATAATCCTTAGGTAAGTTATAAACTTGCCTAAGGATTAATTAAAATTTAGGAGGAATATATGCAAGGAGTAATAGTTAAAGGAATTGGTGGATTATACTATGTGGATGTTGATGAAAAAATTATAGAGTGTAAAGCTAGAGGAAAGTTTAGACATAAAGGTGAAACTCCTATGATTGGCGATGAAGTAATCATAGAAGAAGAAAATGGAAAAGGTGTTATAACTGAAATATTAAAGAGAAGAAATCAACTTATAAGGCCTGCCGTTGCTAATGTAACTCAAGCTTTTGTAGTAGTTACCAGTAAAAATCCAGATTTAAATTTAAGTTTATTATATAAATTTCTAGTATTATGTGAGTATAATTATGTAGTACCTATTATATGCTTTAATAAAATGGACATTGAAAGTGAATATAGTAAGAAAATAGGTAATATGTTAAATGAAGCTGGATATGAAATAATGTATGTACAAGGAAAACATGGTGTTGGTATAGAGCAATTAAAGGAAAAGATCAGGGATAATATCACTGTATTTTGTGGTCCTTCTGGAGTTGGTAAATCTACTATATTAAATAAAGTTTTAGGTAGAGATGCTATGAAGACTGGGGATATTAGTGATAAACTAAAAAGAGGAAAACATACAACTAGGCATAGTGAACTCATAAGGATAGAAGATGGATTTTTAGTTGACACACCAGGATTTTCTTCTTTAGAGTTAGATTTTATAGATAAAGAGGAACTACAACATATGTTTCCTGAGTTTGAAGAATTTAAGGATGGATGTAAGTTCAATAATTGTGTTCATTACAAAGAACCAGGTTGTATCATAAAGGAAAAGGTAGAATCTGGAGAAATAAATAAAAGTAGATATGAATTCTACATAAAAACTTTAGAAGAAATTATAAGTAGGGGGAATAGAAAATGATAAAATTATCACCATCTATATTGTCAGCAGACTTTGCAAATCTAGGAGAGCAGGTTAAAGAGATAGAAAACCATGGAGCGGATTGGGTTCATATAGATGTTATGGACGGAATGTTTGTACCTAATATATCCTTTGGAGTACCTGTTATAAAATCCATAAGAAGTCTTACAACCTTAGTTTTTGATGTACATTTAATGATTGAAGATCCAGCTAGATACGTAAAGGATTTTGTAGATGCAGGAGCTGATATGATAACAGTTCATTATGAAGCAGATAGACATATAGACAGAACTATAAAATATATTAAAAGCCTAGGAGTTAAAGCTGGAGTAGCATTAAATCCTGGCACTCCTGTTTCTATGATAGAAAACTTAATTCCAGATTTAGATATGGTACTTATCATGTCAGTCAATCCAGGATTTGGAGGTCAAAAATATATAGAGTATTCAGCAGATAAAATATTACAGGTTAAAGAGTTAAAGGATAAGTATAACAAAGAATTATATATACAAGTTGATGGAGGTATAGATGCAACAAATGTTAGTAAAGTTGTAAAGTGTGGAGCTAATTCTATAGTAGCGGGTTCAGCTGTATTTAAAAATAATGAAATAGAAAAGAATATAATAAATATAAGAAGTGGGTTTTAACATGCAAGTAGTTATTGTTGGAGGTGGAGATTCTCCAAGCAAAGAAATTTTAGATAAATACATAAATGAAAAATCTATAATTATAGCAGCAGACGGAGGAGCTAACGCTCTTCTAAATCATGAAATACATCCAAATTATTTACTGGGGGATTTTGACTCTATTGATGAAAAAGTTTATAAAGAAATAAGCAATAACTCTAAAACTATTAGATTTCCAAAGGAAAAGGATTATACAGATAGCCATATAGCTTTTAACAAGGCAGTGGAGTTAGGAGCTACAGAAATTATTTTTTTAGGGTGTACAGGGAAAAGAATTGACCATTTCTTTGCAAACTTATGTATTCTTAATGAAGGTTTAAAAAAATCTATAGATTGTCGTTTAATAGATGAGTATAATGAAATCTATCTTATAGATAAGCCTACAAATATCTTTGGGAAAAAAGGGGATGTATTTTCCTTATTTAGTTATTTAGAAGATACTCATAATTTAACTATAGAGGGAGTTAAATATAAATTAAAGGATTTTGAGCTAGCACAAGGAAACAATCTCACTGTATCTAATGAATTTGTGGAGGAAAAAGTTAGCATATCTTTTTCTAAAGGATGCCTTATAGTAGTTAGAATTCATTAAAATATAACTTATAAATTTAATTAATAAAAATTACAGTCATTATTAGAATTGGTGATTGTAATTTTTTTTATTTATGTACCACTTTTTAGGACGATACATATAATGATACTAAAAGGCTTATGGGGGAAGTTAAGTATGAGGAGTAGGACAACTAAAAGGTTGGGACTTATTGTTAGTTCTGTAGGAGCAGGAATAGTATTAGCTATGCTAATTCCATTTTGGGGGTGGATGATAGCAATAGGTTGTGCAATTATATGTGCCGGATGGTTTATAATGAATAAGTTTTGTTAAGAATTGGTTAAGGAGGTTAAAGGGTGACTATAAGAGTAATCAAATTACCTAAGTTTTTATCTAAGATAGTTAGAATTTTTATAAGAAAAAAACATAATTATTAATTTTGCACATAAAAAAAATGCAACTATAAAAGTAGTTGCATTTTTTTTACCATCTAAACGGCACGTTGAACCTTACCAGAACGTAAGCATCTAGTACAAACGTGTACTGTCTTAGGTGAACCGTTAACTATAGCTTTAACTTTTTTTAAGTTTGGAGCCCATTTTCTTTTTGATTGACGGTGAGAGTGAGAGAATTGTACTCCTGAAACTACACCTTTATCGCATATTTCACATCTTCTTGACATATATTACACCTCCTCAAAATTCCAACATACTGCTATAAATCAAACACAAGTTATTTTAACATAATTATTATGATTGTTGCAAGTATTAAGAAAAATAAACACATACCATTATATTATACATATTGTTATAATAAAATTCAATGATATATATAATTATATTAGTTGAATTAAATCTTAAGTTAATATAAAATGTTTATAAGGTATAATTAAGGAGGAATTGATTATGAAAGCTAATATAACAACTGAAATAGGAAATATATACTATTCTGAAGATGTAATAGCTAATATAGCAGGTGTATCAACCATGGAATGCTATGGAGTTGTTGGCATGGCTTTAAAGAATGCTAAGGATGGTTTATGGGAATTACTAAAAGCTGAAAACCTAGCAAAAGGAGTTAAAATAACTCAAAAAGAGAATGCTATAGCTATAGAATTATATATAATTGTTGAATATGGAACTAAAATTGCAGTAATAGCTAATAATATAATACAAACAGTTAGATACAATTTAGAAAATCTTACAGGCGTTAAGGTTTCTCAAGTTACTGTTAATATTCAAGGCATTAGAGTTTAAGGGGGAACACAAAGTGGCATATACACAGATAAATGGACGTGATTTTTCAAATATGATAAAAAGTGCTTCAAATGCATTAGAAAAGCAGAAAGAATATGTAAACTCCTTGAATGTATTCCCTGTACCAGATGGAGATACAGGAACAAATATGTCTTTAACATTTAAGGCTGCGGCTAAAGAAATAGAAGGCTTAGAGAATAAGGGAATAGGAGAAGTGTCTAAAAAATTAGCTAAGGGTGCTTTAATGGGAGCTAGAGGAAACTCTGGAGTTATTCTTTCTCAAATTCTAAGAGGTATGGCAAAAGGACTTGAAAATGCAGAGGATGCAACCATAGAGGAAGTTAAGAATTCCTTTGTAGAAGGCTCAAATTTTGCTTATAAGGCAGTTATGCGACCAACAGAAGGAACGATTCTAACTATTATTAGAGCTGCTGGAGAAGCTGCTATATGTAGTGAAGCTGAAAATATAGTTGAATTATTAGAAGAAGTTTGTGAAGAAAGTAAAAAGATGCTTGATAAAACTCCAGAAATGTTACCACAGTTAAAACAAGCTAAGGTAGTAGATGCTGGTGGAATGGGATTATTAATAATATTAAGAGGTATGGTAGAAGCTTTAAAAAATAAAGGTGAAGTTTCTTTAATTAATGACCTAGAAGGTGAATCAGAAAATAATTATGATATTCCAGAGCTAGATATGGCTCCAGAGGATATTAAGTTTGGGTATTGCACAGAATTTATCATACTTAATGAAGTAAAAGATATACCAAAGTTTAAAGATTTCCTTGAATCTCAAGGTGATTCATTAGTTCTTGTGGGATTAGAGGATATAACTAAGGTTCATGTTCATACTAATGATCCAGGAGCCGTTTTATCTAAAGCAGTAGCCTTTGGGGATCTTTCAAAAATTAAGATTGAAAATATGAGAGAACAACACAGATCTTTATTAGGCATAGATGAAAGTAGTAATGATGCAGTAGTAGAAGAAATCAAAGAAGACCCTAAGGCTTATGGATTTGTAACTGTAGCTAGAGGTAATGGAATTTCTACAATATTTAAAGATCTTGGTGTAGATGAGGTTATTGAAGGTGGTCAGACTATGAATCCTAGTACAGAGGACATAGTTAATAGTATTAATAAAATTAATGCTGAAGTAGTATTTGTACTTCCAAATAATAAAAATATAATAATGGCAGCTACGCAAGCTGTAGATTTAATAGAAGATAAAAAGGTTATAGTAATTCCTACCAAAACTATCCCTCAAGGAATTACAGCTATAACTATGTTTAATCCAGATGGTATTGCAGAAGAAAATGAAGCATCTATGAATGAAGCTATAGAAACTGTTACTTCTGGTTCTGTAACTTATGCTGTTAAGGATACAGAGGACAATGGTAGACATATTAAAGAGGGAGATATTTTAGGATTATTAGAAGGAAAAATAAATGAAATAGGTCAGGATGTATATGCTGTATGTAAGAAGCTTATAGAAAACATGGTAAATGAAGATAGCGAGCTTATTACTATATTCTATGGTGAAGACTGTGAAGAGGATAAGGTTGATCAGTTAGCATCAGAATTAGAAGAAGCATACCCAGACATGGATGTTCAATGTTTTAGTGGTGAGCAGCCATTATACTATTTTATTACATCAGTAGAATAAAAGCCTTAGGGCTTTTTTTCTATGTTAGCCATATGGAGTTGATAAGGTGAATATTTATAGTAATATTACAGTCATTAAAGGGGTAGGTCCTAAAATGGCTGAGAAATTGAGTAAATGTGGAATATATAGTATTTTAGATTTATTACTATACTTTCCAAGAGACTATGAAAGTATCTTTATTGTTGAAGATTTAGATGAAGTAGATTCTAAGGGAAAGATAATACTAGAAGTTGGAGTAGAGAGAATTTTTCCTGATATAAGAACAAAAACAGGTAAAGTTCTTACAACCATTAGATTTATTCATAAGGGAAGATTAATTAAAGGAATATGGTTTAATCAACCCTATGTGAAAAGTAGTTTTAGAATTGGCAGTAGATATGTTGTAAGTGGCATTATAGAGAAGCAAGGTAGAGAGTTTATAATTAAGAATGGAACCATAATGAGAAATACCACTACAGAGAGTACAGATATTATGGCAAGATATCCTTTGAGAGATGATATTTCTAATACTTTTTTAAATAAAATAGTTACAGAAGCTTTAAACCAGGTTAAGATACAAGAAAATTTACCAAAGTTAATTTTGGATGAATATGATTTTATGTCTTTAGATAGTGCTATAAGAAATATACATAATCCTAAAAGTTTAAAGTTATTAGAAGAGGCAAGAAGAAGATTAAAGTTTCAAGAGTTATTTACATACTCTTTAAAGCTTATGGCCTTAAAAAATAGAAGTATTAATTCAAAGGGAATTTCCTTTACCATGTCAAAGGAGCTGAAAGCTTTAAAGGAAAGGTTACCTTTTCAGTTAACAGATGCACAAACTAGAACTGTTAGAGAAATACTAAGAGATCAAAAGAAGCCTATTCCTATGAATAGATTAGTTCAAGGGGACGTAGGTAGTGGAAAGACTATAGTTGCTTTTATTGCCCTTTTTAATGCTATTATGAATGGATATCAAGGTGCCATGATGGCACCTACAGAAATATTAGCAAAACAGCATTATTATGAGGCATACAAAGTGTTTAAGGGTTTTAACATCACCATAGAATTACTAACAGGAAGCACCACAGAAAAAAATAAAAGCCTTATAAAAGAGAAATTGTTAAAAGGTGAAATAGATTTAATAATAGGTACTCATGCTCTGATAGAAGATAATGTACAGTTTAAAAACTTAGGGCTCATAATAACCGATGAGCAGCATAGGTTTGGTGTTGGACAAAGAACAAGACTTGGAAATAAGCGTGAAGATATTGATGTACTTGTAATGAGTGCTACACCTATTCCAAGAACCTTATGTTTATATCTCTATGGAGACTTAGAAGTATCTATAATTGACACTTTACCACCAGGAAGAAAACCAATAGATACCTATTATTTACCTATTCAAGAAAAGGGAAGAATATATAATTTTGCTTTAGAGGAAATAAAAAAAGGAAGACAGATTTATGTAGTTTGCCCCTTGGTTGAAGAAAATGAAGATATGAAACTGAGTTCCGTAACAGCACTATATGAAGAACTTAAAAAAAATTACTTTAAAAGTATGGAAATCGCCATTCTTCATGGTAAAATGAGTAATAAAGACAAAAATTTAATTATGAATGAATTTAAAGAAGGAAACATCAAGGTGTTAATATCCACTACAGTTATTGAAGTAGGTGTAAATGTACCTAATGCAACGGTTATGATTATAGAAAACGCAGAGCGTTTTGGACTATCGCAATTGCATCAGTTAAGAGGAAGAGTTGGAAGAGGATCACATAAATCCTATTGTGTTCTTGTAGCTAATATAAAAAGTGAAACAACTAAAAAGAGAATGGACATAATGAAAAATAGTAATGATGGTTTTTATATAGCAGAACAAGATTTGAAATTAAGAGGAAGTGGGGAAATGTTCGGACTTAGACAATCTGGTGAAAATGGATTGATTCTTAGCGATTTAGCAGAGGATTTTCCACTATTTAAAATAGCAAATCAGGAAGCTAAGAAATTTTTTAACAATGAAGATGAAGAAAACAAAAGAATACTTAAAGAAATAATGATTAACTTAGAGAAAAGCACCAAGTATATTTGCTTTAACTAAGGGTAGAGGAGAGAAAGAATGAGAGTAATTGCAGGAAAAGCTAAAGGGAGAAAGTTACTATCACCAGAGGGGATGGGCACTAGACCTACCCTTGATAGAATTAAAGAATCAATTTTTAACATAATACAAAATAAAGTAAGAGGTAGTATAGTTTTAGATCAGTTTTCTGGTACAGGAAGCTTAGGGCTAGAGGCTGCAAGTAGAGGAGCAAAAGAGTGTCATCTAATAGACATGGGAGATGTAACTTACAAGTATTTAAAACAAAATATTATCAATCTAAAATTTGAAGACTTCTGCACATCTTATAAAGGTGATTCATACAAGTACTTAGAGGAGTTTGGAAGAATAGGAAGGGTCTTTGATTTAATATTTATAGATCCACCTTATGCTAAAGAAATGATTCCACCAGCACTAACTCTTATAAAAAAATATAATTTACTACAAAGAGATGGTTTAATTGTAACGAAAATAGATTCAAGTGAAGAAATTTATGAAGGCTATGAAGATATTGTTTTAATAGATCAAAGAAAATATGGAAACACCACTGTATGTTTCTATGAGTTTAAGGAGTAAAAAATGATTAAAGCAGTTTATCCAGGAAGTTTTGACCCAATAACAAATGGTCACTTAGATATTATAAAAAGATGTTCATACGTATTTGATGAAGTTACAGTAGGTGTATTACTAAATCCTAACAAAAGTGGGTGGTTTAGTATCGAAGAAAGAATAGATCAAATAGAAAGAGTTGTTAAATCTTTGCCAAATGTAAAAGTAAAAAGTTTTACAGGCCTTTTAGTTGATTTTATGGAAGCAGAAGACAGTGATGTAATGGTTAAGGGACTTAGGTCTATGTCAGATTTTGATTATGAATTTCAGATGGCATTAATGAATAAAAAGCTTGATAAAACAAAAGAAACTATGTTCATGATGACTAACTCTAAGTACTCTTATCTTAGCTCATCAGCTATAAAGCAAGTGGCTTTGTTTAAGGGACATTTAGATGGTTTAATTCCAAAAGAATTAGAGGGTGAAATTAGAGAGAGAGCTAAAAGTTTTGAGGGGGAATTATAGTGAAGGTATTAGAACTATTAGATTATCTACAACAAACTATTGATATGTCACCAAAGAATTTAGTAGGTAAAGTATCTATTAATAAAAAAGAGGTCTTAAAAACTCTTAATGAAATGAGAAAATTGTTACCAGATGAATTTGAAGAAGCTAAAAATTTAATGAATCGTAAAGAAATAATCTTAGATGAAGCAAGAAGTGAAGCAAAACATATTATGGAAGAAAGTAGAAAAAGAGCACAACAAGAATATGAAAACTGTGATGTGTTAGTAGCTGCTAAAAAAGAAGCAGAAGAAATATTAGAAAATGCCAATGAGGAAGCAAAAAAAATTAAAGGTGAAGCTAATAAGCAAGCTAAGGATTTGAAATTTGGCGTTATGAATTATGCAGACAATACCTTGAGTAATTTACAAAAGGATATAGATATTATAGGAGAAGAGTCTTTAAAGGTTATACAAAATGAAATGGAAGAAATGCTTGTAAAGTTATATAAAGAAATTTCTTCCACTACATCTAAGGTAAGAGAAAATATTAAAGAATTAGGAAATGATTAAAAACAATCTCGTAGCTTTTTAAATATAACAGGGAGAGTAAATATAAATATTAGTAGGACTAAAAATCCTGTTTTAGATGATAGCACAGTATTGTTCATGAAAAAGGTTTCTTGCTCAGCTAGAGAAAAGTGGAGCTTTAAGAATAACAATGTTATCAAGGTGCAAATTAGTCCCTGAACAAGTTTTAGAGATAAATATTTTTTCATTGATACTTTATATTTGTAAACAAAGGAGTATACTTGGAAGGTGATAGATAGACCACTAAAACCTATTAAGAAGCTACATATAAGAATTTTAATATTTAGGGTTAAGGAGCTTGTAGCTACAATGTTACATCCGTTAGTAATTTCTATAAATCCAAGGACGATTCCATCAAGGAGATCGTAATTAAAAATACCCGAATTACATAAAGAAATAAGAGCAGTGTGATATATTCCACTGCTTTTTATTATGTTTATAATTACAGAAAAGATAACTACAAAACTACCTATGGATAAGCAAGTTTTAGTAGCATCTTCAAGGGCATTTTTTATAGCTACTCCAAAGTTAATATTTTCTTTTATCTGTGTAGCAGCAACAGAAGAATTGCTATAGGATATATATTTACTAGTCTTTTTAGTAGGTAATATTAACCCCATAACAATACAAGACAAAGCATTTGAAATGAGAAGTATATAGCCTAAAAATGCACTATGGAGCATTGCAGTACCAACGGTGCCTATAATAAACAGAGGGCTTCCATTGGTGGCTATATTTAAAAGTCTTTCTAGGGTTGGTTTATCAATAATCTTCCTTTCATAGAGTTCACAAGCATATCTAGAGCCAAGAGGATATCCACAAAATAAACTAGCTAAAATAACTACACTACATTCCTTGGGCAGTCTTAAAGGAGTACATAGGATTTTACCTAGAAATTTAGAATAGATTTCTATACCTCCAAAAGAAAAAATTAAATTAACTATAACCAAAAAAGGAAATAGTGATGGAAATACCGAGTAAAAAAACAATTTGGCTCCACGGATAGTAAAGGATATGCAATTTTGGGGATTCAGTATAATGTAAATAATTAAAAGAGAAAATACCGCTGTAAGTAGTAGGTTTTTTGATGATTTTCTTAATAATAAATATATTAACAATATAATAAGTACGATTACAATAAACAATAATACCTTCATATAAATAATCCTTTTAAATTGATATACTTAAATATATTTTTTATTATGGTAATATATGATATAAAATCAAGGAAAATAAAAACTTCAAGGTACAGTCTCAAAACAATTCACTAAAAATTAATCTAAGATTTAGGTTATTTTGATATGGTTCCTTGAAGAAAAAATTTTATATCTATAATATAATAGGGCTTTGTAGATAATCTTCCTTAGCACTTATAGAAGGGTTTAGAATACTATAGCCACTAGTGCATTGTAGGTCCAAACTTAAGGTAGGACTTATATCCTTTGGTAGTTTTGAATATATTGGTATAGAAGAGTTGCTCTTCATTGATTTTAAAGCTGTAGCTCCATTTTTAGTGAAGCCCAAAATACGAGCGTATGGACAAGGGGCTTTACGCATTTCTATAGTATTGTATTCATAAAAGCCTAGAAAGTACTGACATAGTATTCTACTAATTCTAGTATAGGTATATCGTTTACTTTTTATCATTTCGATACAGTGTTCATAATCTTTTGCATCTTTTAATGTAGTTAATATCTTATTGTGGAGACCTTCAGAAGAGTCTGGAATTAATTCAAAATAGTTTTCTTTGCTAGTCATGGCTTTATACTTTATATACGGAAACATCATATAATCAAAGGGAAAATTATAATTTAGGTTCTTGAGTTCTACTATATTCTCGTAAACACTAGGAGGAACATGGGATACTAATTCTTCTATTAAAGCATTTGATTTTAATATTTTTCTAATAGAAGTGGCACTTGAGAATATATTATTTAAGTTAGTACTATTGTAAGCCCCGCCTTCTCTTTTTATAGTATATGGCACAATATTGCTATGAAGCTTCTTTAAGCTTTTAAGGTATTCAATACCTAAAATGTTATTAGAAGAACTTAGATTATCAACTAAATCTTTTTCATTATAATAATTTTTTCCTTCTAAATAGTGAATTAAAGCTGAAGAACGGGCCTTTGGAAATGGTAATCCTTCATCCAATTCTTCTTTCAGTAAGGATTTAAATAAAGGAGGTTCCTCTACTAGCAGGTGAGATACTTCCTTAAGAAAGTTTACATCTCCAGCTTCACTTCCAAAGCAAATTGAATCTACTATCCCTAGACTATTAAGAAGACTTATAGAGCCATTAGAAAAGAATTCTGCAGAAGATAGACTGTATATTGCAGGGAGTTCTAAAACAATATCTACACCATTATTTAAAGCCATTGAAGTTTTTTTCCACTTATCTACTACGGAGGGAATACCTCTTTGATTAAAGTTCCCACTCATAACTGCAATAATTAAATCACTATTAGTTAATTCTTTAGTTTTATTTATATGAAAAAGGTGTCCATTATGAAGAGGATTATATTCCACAATAATGCCTGATATTTTCATTTGAATTACCTCCTGTACTTATATAACCATAGATTATATCAAAAAAATGTTAATTATCATAGACATATTATTAAATTAAATAAAAAAAATTCAATATAGAGGTTGAAAAATATATGTAAAAAGGGGTATAGTAATAAGGGATATTTAGAATATTTTTACTGAAAGGGGTAAGAAAAAATGAGTTTTACACAAAAGGTATGGAAATTAGCACAGCAAGAGATGAAGACAATAGTACTTCCAGAAGGTGAAGAAGAAAGAAATTTAAAGGCTTCAGAAATTATCCAAAAAAATAAAATAGCTAGAGTTATATTAGTAGGTAGCGAGGCTAAAATTAAGGAAAATGCTAAGAGCTTCGGAGTAAATATTGATGGAATTGAAATTGTAGATCCAGAAGTATCACCAAAGACAGCAGAGTATGCAAAAGCATTTTATGAACTTAGAAAAAATAAAGGTGTTACAGAGGAAAAAGCACTACAAACAGTTAAAGACCCTGTTTATTATGGAACAATGATGGTTAAACTAGAAGATGCCCATGGGTTAGTTTCAGGAGCAGTACATAGCACAGGTGATTTATTACGTCCAGGACTTCAAATTATAAAAACAGCTCCAGGAATAAAAGTAGTTTCAAGCTTCTTTGTTATGGAACTTCAAAACTCACCATATGGAGATAATGGCACTTTATTATTTGGAGATTGTGCAGTTAATCCTAATCCAACATCAGAAGAGCTTGCATCAATAGCTATAAGTACAGCAGAAAATGCAAAGACTCTATGTGGAATAGATCCAAAGGTTGCAATGTTATCTTTCTCAACCATGGGAAGTGCTAAACATGAAAATGTAAATAAGGTTGTAGAAGCTACAACAATGGCAAAAGAAGCTAGACCAGATCTTGCAATAGATGGAGAATTACAATTAGATGCAGCTATAGTTGACAAAGTAGCAGGACTTAAGGCTCCAAATAGTACAGTAGCAGGAAATGCTAACGTTTTAATATTCCCAGATTTACAAGCAGGAAATATTGGATATAAATTAGTTCAAAGATTTGCAGGAGCTGAAGCTATAGGTCCAGTATGTCAAGGATTTGCAAAACCAATAAATGACCTTTCAAGAGGATGTAGTGTAGATGACATAGTAAATGTTGTAGCAATTACAGCAGTACAAGCACAAAATAGCAAATAAATACCTGAAAATATAATATTGATTTAATTAAAAATATATTGTAATCTAATATAATGATATATTAATATATTACAAATGCGTCAGGAGGAAATAAGAATGAAAGTATTAGTAATAAACTGTGGAAGTTCTTCATTAAAATACCAATTAATAAACATGGAAACAGAAGAGAGCTTAGCACAAGGATTAGTTGAAAGAATAGGAATTGAAGGTTCAATTTTAACTCAAAAGGTTCCAGGAAGAGATAAATATATAATAGATCAACCAATGGCTGACCACAAAGATGCAATAAAATTAGTTTTAGACGCATTAGTTGATGGTAACCATGGAGTTATATCTTCAATGGATGAAATATCAGCAGTAGGACACAGAGTTGTTCATGGTGGAGAAAAATACTCAGAGTCTGTAGTAATAGATGATGCGGTTATGGCAAGCTTAGAAGAGTGTGTAAAACTTGCACCACTTCATAATCCAGCAAACATAATTGGAATTAATGCTTGTAAGAGCTTAATGCCAAATACTCCAATGGTTGCAGTATTCGATACAGCATTCCATCAAACAATGCCAAAAACTGCTTACATGTACCCACTACCATATGAGTTATACACTAAATATGGAATAAGAAAATATGGTTTCCATGGAACATCTCACAAATATGTATCAGCAGAATGTGCTAAATTAATGGGCAAAGACATAAAGGATGTTAAAATCATCACTTGTCACCTTGGAAATGGAGCTAGCTTAGCTGCTATAAAAGATGGTCACTGTGTAGATACAAGTATGGGATTCACTCCACTTGAAGGAATAGCAATGGGAACTAGATGTGGAAACATTGACCCTGCTATAGTTACATTCTTAATGAATGAAGGAAAAATGACAGCTAAAGAAGTTGATAATTTAATGAACAAACAATCAGGAGTTCTTGGATTATCAGGAGTAAGTAGTGACTTCAGAGATATAGAAGATGCTGCTAAAGAAGGAAATGAAAGAGCAGTTCTTGCTTTAGATGTATATGACTACAGAGTAAGAGAAATGATTGGTGCTTATGCTGCAGCAATGGGCGGAGTAGACGCAGTTGTATTTACAGCAGGTCTTGGAGAAAATGCTATAGAAACTAGAGCTCAAATCTGTAAAGGCTTAGAATTCTTAGGGATTGAAATAGATGATGCTAAAAACAATGTAAGAGGAAAAGCTACAGAAGTAAGCAAAGATGGAGCTAAAGTAAAAGTATTTGTTATTCCTACAAATGAAGAATTAGTAATAGCAAGAGATACTAAAGAACTTACTTCAAAATAATTAAATTGTTATGTGCTTGAGTAAAAAAATAGCTTTTAACCTTAAGGAAAAAATATACATGTGTAAATTACCTTGACTTTTATCGGTATAATTTATATAATAACTTGTGTTTGAATGATATATTTACTTAACTTAAGGAGGGAAGTTGGAGCTTTACTCAAGCTATGCATTTTGCATTATATATAACTAGTCTTAGTTATATGAGAAAAAACACGTATATTATGTTTTTTCAGAGTGTTGTTATGATTATAAACTTTAAAGATTTAAATGATAAGAACTATGAAAGAAAGAATATAAATATCGAAATTGAGAAAGATAAGTTTTTCGATGGCAGTGAAATGGTAAAATACTCCAAATCTATTAAGTTTAATGGGTTTTTGCGTCGCAAAAAGGAAATTATAGAACTTATTGGTGACGTAGATACTGAAGTATTATTAAATTGTTCTAGATGTACAAAAGCTTTTTCTTATGAAATTAAGGTACATATAGAGGAAGAAATATCAAACACTGATGATTGTGAGATTATCTCAACCAATACTGAGAATATAGATATTTATGAAATTATTGAAAACAGTATTCTACTTGAATTACCTGTTAAAAGGTTATGTAAAGAGGATTGCAAAGGCTTATGCCAGACTTGTGGGAAAGATTTAAATTTAGGACAATGTTCTTGTACTGATTTTTATGTAGACCCTAGACTTGAAAAGCTATCACAAATGTTTTCTAACCATAAGGAGGTGTAATAATGGGAAATCCAGCTAGAAAATTTTCAAAAGCAAGAAGAGATTCAAGAAGAGCTCAAACTTTTAAACTTGGCTTACCAGGAATAGTAGAGTGTCCTCAATGCCACGAAATGAAGCTTGCTCACAGAGTTTGTAAGAACTGTGGTTACTACAAGAATAGAGAAGTTGTTTCAACTGAGGAATAGGAAGAAAGTCGATAGACTTTCTTTTTATTTTTTTATGTGGAAATTTTAATGAAAAAAATATATAATGTATTTAAATATTTTAAAATCATGAAGGGGGTTACTATGAAAGTTGTAGTTGATGGAATGGGTGGAGATAATTCACCTGAAGCTATAGTAGAAGGCTGTGTCCTTGCACAAAAAGAATATGATATACATATAATAATAACAGGTCAAGAAGAGCTTATAAAAAAAGAGTTAGAAAAATATGAATATAATAAGGAAAGAATAACTATTTTAAATACTACAGAAGTTATTTCAACTAATGAAGCCCCAGTAAAAGCGCTAAAGACTAAAAAAGATTCATCTCTTGTGAAAGCTTTGGAATTAGTTAAAAATAAGGAAGCGGATGCAATTGTATCTGCTGGAAGTACAGGAGCCTTCTTAGCAGGCTGTACTCTTATTGTAAAGAGAATTAAAGGTATAAGCAGACCAGCACTAGCTCCGGTTATGCCGGGTAAAAATGGTCCATTTATGATAATAGATGTAGGAGCTAATGCAGATTGTAAACCTCATTATTTAACTCAATTTGCTCAAATGGGTAAGGTATACTTTGAAAATGTATTAACTGTTACAAATCCTAGTGTAGGTCTTATAAATATAGGATCAGAGGAAGAAAAGGGGAATGAATTAACAAAGGAAGCTTACCAACTTTTAAGACAAGAGAATATTAACTTTATAGGAAATGTAGAGCCAAGAGAAATTCCTAAAGGAGAAGTAAATGTCCTTGTATGTGACGGTTTTGTAGGCAATACCGTATTAAAGATGTATGAAGGTGTTGCAGAAACCATATTCAGTGAGCTTAAAAATGAAATAGTGAGTTCCACAACAACAAAAATAGGTGGACTATTACTAAAGCCTGTATTTAAGAAATTTAAAAAGCACTATGATTATAAGGAGTATGGTGGAGCTGCATTTTTAGGAGTTGATGGTATTTGCATAAAAGCTCATGGAAGTTCCGATTCCAAGGCTTTAAAAAATGCAATTAAGCTTTCTAAAACCTATTATGATACAAAAGTACTAGATAAAGTTAAAGATGCTTTTAAAGAAGAAAAATAAAATTTTAAAATAAGTGAATAAAATTTCATAGGTTTAGTATATTATAATATAGTATTTATAAATAAATAGTTGATTATTATCCAATATGCTATTATATTAAATAGTGATATTATATTGAATTTTTAGGAGGTAAATAAAATGTTTGAAAAAATAAGAGCAAAAATCGCGGAGCAACTAAGCATAGATGAAAATGATATAACTATGGACTCTGGATTTGTTGATGATTTAGGAGCAGACTCATTGGACTTAGTTGAATTAATTATGGCCCTTGAAGAGGAATTTGACATGGAAATCCCTGATGAAGATGCAGAAAAAATAACTATCGTGGGAGATGTAGTTGACTACATAAAAGCGCGAGTAGAAGAATAATATCAGCAGGTTCCGTAGAAATGCGGAACCTTATTTTTAGATTTATTCTTGAATTTATTTACTTGAATACTAAGATTGATATAAAGTTAGTACATTATTTAGATAAATTGAAGAATAAACCTTGGTGAAAGAGGTAAAAAGATGAAAATATTAAAAAACACATTTGAATTAAAAAATAAATTAGGAATTGATTTTAAAGATTTAAATTTATTACAAACAGCCATAACTCATAGTTCTTATGCTAATGAGAGGAATACAGCCTTTAATGAACGCTTAGAATTTTTAGGAGACACAGTTTTAGAATTAATTATATCTGAATATTTGTTTACCAATCACAAAGACGAAACTGAAGGGTACCTTACTAAGGTAAGAGCTTTAATTGTATGTGAAAATTCTTTATTTGAAATAGCTAAAAAGTGGGAATTGGGAAAATACATATATATGAGCAAGGGGGAAGAGTTAACTGGTGGTAGAACCAGAGTATCAATTTTAGCTGATGCTGTAGAAGCTATTATTGCTGCAGTGTACTTAGATCAAGGACTTCTAGTAGCTAAGGAATTTGTTCTTAATAATTTTAGTTCAATTATTATTAAAGCGGTTAAAAATGAAATAATTTTAGACTACAAAACCAAGCTTCAAGAAACATTACAAAAAAATGGAGATGTAGATATTTCTTATACTCTTATTAACTTTGAAGGACCGCCTCACAGAAGAGAATTTTTTGTGAAAGTATTAATTAATGGAGAAGCTGAGGGAAATGGCTCAGGATATAGTAAAAAAGAAGCTGAGCAAATGGCAGCTAGGGAGGTTCTAATTAAGAGGGGTGATATTAGTGAGTAAAAATCATTATATAATACCTATATTTGTTCCTCATATAGGGTGTCCTCATACTTGTGTGTTTTGTAATCAGGATAGTATTACTGGAGACGCAGGGGTAGCTGGTAGCACAGGAAATGTAGATGGAAATTATGTGAAAAAAGTCATAGAGGATTACTTAGAAACTATAGATAGTAGTGATGCTATAATTGAGGTGTCATTTTTCGGTGGTACTTTTACTGGAATTAATATGTGTATCCAAAGAGAATTATTATCGGTAGCTCAATACTATAAAAAAATAGGAAAGGTTAAATTTATAAGATTATCTACAAGACCAGATTATATAGATCAAGAGATTTTAGAACATCTTAAAAGCTTCCATGTAGATATTATAGAATTAGGAGTTCAATCATTAGATGAAGAAGTTTTACATAAGTCAGGAAGAGGTCATAGTGCAGAAGATGTGGAGAAGGCATCAAAGTTAATAAAAGAATATGGATTTACCTTAGGACATCAAATAATGCTAGGACTTCCAGGTGATACAAGAGAGAAGGATATTGAAACTACTAGAAAAAGTATTTCTATGAGTCCAGATATCTGTAGAATATATCCATCCTTAGTTATTAAGGCAACACCTATGGAAAAACTCTTAAAGGAAGGCAAATATAAGCCATATACTTTAGAGGAAGCTGTAGATATAAGTAAGATAGTTTACGGAATGATGGAGAGTAATGATATAAAGGTTATCCGAATAGGTCTTCAACCTACAGAAGAGATTAGTGCTGATGGAGATGTGATAGATGGACCTTTTCATCCTGCTTTTAGAGAACTCATGGAGAGTAGTGTATACTGCGATATAATTTATGACTATTATAAAGATAAAAAAATAGATGGATGCAAAATATATATAAATCCTAAAGATATATCTAAGCTTTATTCTAATAAAAAGCAATATTTTAATCTGCTTTTAAAAAAATTAAAGTGTAGAGAAATATCTGTAATTCAAGAAAGAAATATAGAAAAGTCTTCCATAGGGTTTTATAATGGCACAAAGTTAGATATAATTAATCAAAAGGATTATTTAAAACTTAAATTTCAATAAAATCTTTTATTATATAGGTTGAAGTAAATATATATTTTAAAGTATCCTATTATAACTAAGAGGATACTTTATTTAAGATAAAGATATTAAATTAAAGTTAGGAGTGAGTTTTATGAGGATTACTAAGAAGAAAAGAGAAAAGTATATAAAAATAATAACTACTTGTATATGCATTGCTATGGCTGCAGTACTTATTTTACCTATTATTTTAGGGGCTTAGGAGTGTGAATAGATGTTCTTAAAATCTATCGAAATAAGAGGATTCAAATCCTTTGCAGATAAGACGGAACTTACATTTAAGCAAGGAGTAACTGTAGTTGTAGGTCCCAATGGAAGTGGAAAAAGTAATATCTCAGATGCTGTAAGGTGGGTTCTGGGTGAACAAAGTATTAGGAATCTTAGGGGAGACAAAATGGAAGACGTAATCTTTGCAGGTACTCAATATAGAAAACCTGTAGGTCTTGCTCAAGTTTCCCTTACTTTAGATAATAGCGACTCTGATTTAGATATAGCCTATTCCCAGGTAACCGTAGCAAGAAGATTGTATAGATCTGGAGAAAGTGAGTATTTAATAAATAATACTGTATGTAGGTTAAAAGATGTACAAGCTTTATTTATGGATACAGGAATAGGTAAGGAAGGATATTCCTTAATAGGCCAAGGTAAAATTGATGCAATCTTAAGTGCAAAGTCAGAGGATAGAAGAAAGCTATTAGAAGAGGCAGCCGGTATAGTAAAATATAAAACAAGAAAAGAAGAGGCTGAGAAAAAACTTGATAATACAGAGCAAAATCTTATTAGAATAAATGATATTATTTCTACCTACGAAGAAAGGCTTCCATCATTAGAAGACGATTGTGAAAAAGCTAAGATATTCTTAGAGGCTTCTGAAGTGATAAAAGTAAAGGAAGTTAATATAATCATAGATTTTTTGGAGAAAACTAAGAATAACATAGATAGATACAACAATATCATAAATGGGGTAACTGCAAATATAGACACCTTGCAGAAAGAAAAACATGAATTAAAGCTGGCTTATGAAAAGAGAAATGAAGAGTTAGAGACTTTAAATAATATTTTAGAAGAGAAGAAAAAGATTTATTATGAGAGTCAAAATAAACATCAAGGAGTACTTGGAGAAGTTAAACTCTTTGAAGAGAAAATATTACATTTGGAAGAAACTATAAATAGATTAAATAGCGAAATACTACAAAAAAATCAGTATATTGAAGAGGCGCATCTAAAAATCGAAAATCAAAGAAAGAGTATAGCTGCCTTAAAAGAAGAAGAACTAGACATAAATAATAAAATAGAAGAAAAAGAAGTGGAGTTAACTAATGTATTAAATAGTGTAACTAGTGATAATAACAAGCTGAAGGAATTAGAGAAAGTAAAATTTAAGTATTATAATAATATTAATTCTAAAACTAGCGAAATAGATATTTTAAAGAATAACATTGAAATTAGCAGTGGCAGTGTAGAAAACTTAATATTAGATGTTCAAACTTTTAAAAATTCTATATTAATAAATAACAAGACCAAGGATCATTTAATAGAAGAAGAGAGTAAGGCTGGTATTAATATTGCTAAACATGAAGAGGAAGTTAAGGAAAATAGAAAAAAACTATCTAAGTGTAAGCATAATTTGGAGATTTTAGAGAAAAAATTAAAAGAAATAGTAAGAGAACAAGGCAATAAAGAAGCTAGGTTAAATGCTTTGATAACTTTAGAGAATTCCTATGAAGGATATAATAGATCTGTAAAACTTCTTATGCAACACATAGAGAGTAGTAAGAATTATAAAGCAAATGAGGATTGCTATGTACTTGGAGATATAATAAAGGTTCCAGAGAGGTTTGAAAGGGCAATAGAGATTGCGATGGGAGCTAGTATATCTAATATTGTCACTAAGGATGAACTTATAGCTAAAAATCTTATTAATTTCTTGAAAAGTAGTAAAATAGGAAGAGCAACCTTTATGCCTATAAACATAGTTAAAGGTAAAAACTTAGTGGTAGATAGAACTGTAAGGGATACTAATGGGTATATAGGTATTGCTAGTGAACTTATAGAATTTGAGGATAAATTTAAGGGTGTTATTGATCAAGTTTTAGGCAAAACTCTTGTATGTGATACTATGGATAATGGACTACATATATCTAAAATTAGTGGCTATAAATATAGGATTGTTACATTAGATGGAGAAATATTTAATCCGGGCGGCTCACTAACAGGAGGAAGCTATTCTAAAAATGCTAATGTTATTGGTAGAAAGAGAGAAATTGAAAAATTAACTGAGCAAGTAGAAGAAAGTCACGGAATAGTTGCTCTTAAAAATGAAGAAATAAGATCAGCTAATGTTGAGATTAAAGAACTAGATGATAGAGGCCTTAACTTAAGAGATGAAATACACTACGAGAATATTAATATTACAAAGATTAAGGGTGAAATCTCTAGGGTCACAGAAGAGGAATTAAGAAATAAAAGAGAACTTCAAAGAGCTAGTGAATACCTGGGTAAGGAAGAAGAAAAAATTAAAGGTCTAAAAGCTAAATTAACTCTTTCAGAGCAGGAATTAACTCAGATTAAAGAGAAAGCGAGAGAATTAGAAGGGCAATATGATGAACATAATAATAAAACTAAGGGTAAAAACTTATATATAGATGCCATTAAAGATGAGTTAACTTCTGTAAAAATAAATAAGGCAAAACTTTTAGAAGTTATCAGTAACAATATTCAAGAATTAGATAGGATGAACCAGGCAGTAGATAGAGAGAAAAGGCTAATTGAAAGTAACTTAAGAGATATAGAGGCATCTGCTTTAGCTAAGGAAGAATATAACATAAATATATCTAAAAGTACTGAAAGTACTAAGGGGATTATTAAGTTACTTAAGGAGTTAGAGCAGTTCTTTGAAGAAAGCCAGGTAGAAAAGATAAAAATAAAAGAGAAAATACCAGTTATAACTTCAAAAATTGAAGATATTGATTTACAATTAGATAAACTAGAAAAGGAAATTCATAAAAATCAAATTTCTTTAGCTAAAATTGAATCAGAAGAAGAAGCTCTTTTAAAGAAGCTTAATGAAGAGTATAATCTTACCCTTGCAGAAGGATTAAGTTTTAAGCTGGAGGGTTATGATATAGCTATATTAAAGAATGAAGTTGCAGAATTGAAAAAGAGAATAAGTGATCTTGGAGTAGTTAACCTAGGAGCCATAGAGGAATTTAAAGAAGTAAATGAAAAGTATACCTTTATGAGTACACAAAGGGAAGATTTAGTTAAGTCTAAGGAAGAAATAATTGAATTCATAGGCGAGATAACTGAAAAGATGAGAGATGTGTTTATGGAGAATTTTAAGCAGCTTAGGATTTACTTCAATGAGACTTTTAAGGAGTTATTTAAGGGTGGAAGTGCTGATTTAAGTCTTCAAGGAGATGATGAACTTACTTGTAAGATTGAAATAGATGTAGAACCACCAGGAAAGAAACTTCAAAACATAAACCTACTATCAGGAGGAGAGAAGGTTTTATCAGCCATTGCACTACTGTTTGCAATCCTAAAGATGAAGCCAACTCCATTCTGTATACTAGACGAGATTGAGGCAGCATTAGATGATGCTAATGTACTTAGATATGGAGAATTTTTAAAGAAATTCTCGGAAAATATACAGTTCATAGTAATAACTCACAGAAAAGGAACCATGGAAACCAGTGATATGATTTATGGAGTTACTATGGAAGAAAAGGGTGTATCTAAGGTAGTATCCATGGAATTTAATAAGAAATAAGGAGGCTTAACATGTTTGGAGGATTTTTTGATAAGTTAAAACAGGGACTTAGCAAAACTAGAAATACTATAAATGATGCAGTGACTCAGGTATTAAAGCTTGCAGTTACTATAGATGATGATTTATATGAAGAATTAGAAGAAGTATTAATAACTAGTGATATAGGAGTAGAGACCTCAATAGAGGTCATTGAAAGGCTTAGAAAAAAGGTTATTTCTGAAAGAATCGATGATACTGAAGAGATACTTCCAGCTATGAAATCTATAATTATGGAGATGCTAGGAGACTATGATACCTCAATAATACCAGAGACAATACCGGAAGTAAGATTAGTCATTGGTGTTAATGGAGTAGGAAAAACTACATCCATAGGAAAAATGGCTGCTAGAATTAAAAATAATAATTATAAAGTTTTATTAGCAGCAGCAGATACTTTTAGAGCAGCAGCTATAGATCAGCTAGAAGTTTGGAGTAATAGAGCCAATGTGGATTTAATAAAACATCAAGAAGGTTCAGATCCAGCAGCTGTTATATATGATGCAGTACAGGCTGCAAAAGCTAGAAAAGTTGATGTGTTAATTTGTGATACAGCAGGTAGACTTCATAATAAGAAAAATCTTATGGATGAGCTTGGAAAGATCAATAGAGTTATCGATAGAGAGTATGGAGAAGCTAAAAAGGAAACTTTATTAGTTTTAGATGCTACTACTGGACAAAATGCAGTTATTCAAGCAAAACAATTTATGGAGGTATGCCCTATAGATGGTATAATTCTAACAAAGCTAGATGGTACAGCTAAGGGTGGTATAGTTATCTCTATAAAACATACTTTAAATATTCCAGTTAGATATATAGGCGTAGGTGAAGGCATAGATGATCTTCAAGAATTTAATTCTAGAGATTTTGTAGAAGCTTTATTTTAACTGTTAAGTAAAAATACTTGACAGCCTAAAATTAATTTGTTAATATAAGTTTTGTGAGTTGGGTGATTATATGGAAAAAAGAGTTGAAATATCAATTTTGCTAGATTTTTATAACTTATTACTTACTGATAAACAAAGAGATATTATGGATTTATATTATAATAATGACTTATCTCTATCAGAAATAGCAGAAGTTAATAATACTAGTAGGCAAGCAATTCATGACTTAATTAAAAGATGTGGTAATCTTTTAGAAGAGTATGAAGGCAAACTTAACTTAATGAAAAAAACCTTAGCTATAGAAAACTCTAAAACTGAAATTATTAACAAATTACAAAAATTAAAAGGTACTACTTCTGAAGAAAATATAAAAAAAGAAATAGACCATATAATTAAAGATATAGAAGAGAATGTATAGGAGGTTTTCATATGGCTTTTGAAGGACTATCTTCCAAATTACAAGAGACCATAAAAAAGCTAAAGGGTAAAGGTAAGCTTTCAGAGAAAGATATCAAAGAGGCTATGAGAGAAGTAAAACTTGCTCTTTTAGAAGCCGATGTAAATTATAAAGTTGTTAAAAACTTTGTAAAGTCTGTTAGTGAAAAATGTCTTGGTGACCAGGTTATGGAAAGTTTAACTCCAGGTCAGCAAGTAGTTAAAATAGTTAATGAAGAACTAACTGAATTAATGGGAACTACTGAAAAGAAAATAGAATTTGTTAACAATGGAATAACTATGATAATGTTAGTTGGTCTCCAAGGTGCAGGTAAAACTACCATGGCAGGAAAGCTTGCTCTAAATCTTAGAAAAAGCAATAAAAAGCCATTATTAGTTGCATGTGATGTTTATAGACCAGCAGCTATAAAACAACTACAAGTTGTAGGAAAGTCAATAGATGTTCCAGTATTCACTATGGGAGATAAAAATAGCCCAGTAGATATTGCAAAAGCTTCTATTGAACATGCTAAGAGCATTGGAGCTAATGTAGTCATTGTGGATACAGCAGGAAGACTTCACATAGATGAAGCTCTTATGGGGGAACTTGAAGACATAAAAGCTTCAATAAATCCATCAGAAATTTTATTAGTTGTAGATGCTATGACAGGTCAAGATGCAGTAAATGTAGCTGAAACCTTTAATAATACACTAGATATTACAGGAGTTATTATTACCAAGTTAGATGGTGATACTAGAGGTGGTGCTGCACTATCTATTAAAGCAATCACTGAAAAACCTATAAAATATGTAGGTATGGGTGAGAAGATGACAGATTTAGAAATCTTTCATCCAGAGAGAATGGCATCAAGAATCCTTGGTATGGGTGATGTACTTTCTTTAATTGAAAAAGCTCAATCAGCTATCGATGAGAAGAAGGCTACAGAACTTGGTAATAGAATGATGAATCAAGAATTCAATCTTGAGGACTTTTTAGAAACTATGAACCAAATGAAAAATTTAGGACCTATGGGTAAGTTAGTTGAAATGATTCCAGGCTTCAATGCAAAGGAATTAAAGGGAGTAGATTTTTCACAAAGTGAAAAGGCTATGGGGAAGATGGAAGCAATAATACATTCCATGACTGCAAAGGAAAGAAAAAATCCGAGTATAGTATCTTCTTCACCATCTAGAAAGAAAAGAATAGCTGATGGCTCAGGTTCTAACATTCAAGCAGTTAATAAGCTTTTAAAAGACTTCGAGATGATGAAAAAAATGATGAAACAGATGAAGGGCGTTGGAGGCAAGGCTGGTAAATTTGGTAAAAAAGGCTTGTTTGGAAAATTACCTTTCTAAGTTTAAATAAACATAACCTTTGAAGGAGGTGAAAATATAATGGCAGTAAAAATAAGATTAAGAAGAATGGGTGCTAAAAAAGCTCCTTTCTACAGAATAGTTGTTGCTGATTCAAGATCTCCAAGAGATGGAAGATTTGTTGAAGAGATTGGATACTACAATCCAACTACAGAGCCTGTAACTGTTAAAATCGATGAAGAGAAAGCAGTTAAATGGGTAAAAAATGGAGCTCAACCAACAGATACAGTTAAAAGACTTTTCAACAATGCAGGAATAAAATAGGAAAGTTTAATTGATTGGAGGCGCAATCCATGAAAGAATTACTTACAATTATTGCGAAATCATTAGTTGATAACCCTGATTCTGTAAAAGTAAATGAAATTACTGGAGAGCATTCTATAATTTTGGAATTAAAGGTTGCTGAAGAAGATATGGGGAAAGTAATTGGAAAACAGGGAAGAATAGCTAAGTCTATTAGAACTGTTGTTAAAGCAGCAGCGATTAAAGAAAATAAAAGAGTTGTTGTAGAGATAATATAAGAGTTAGGAATACCTAGCTCTTATTTTTTTATCTATTATAGTTGACAAGAATCAGAAGAAATTATTATAATAAACAGAGTTCTTAGTATCAGTATTTTCGATACTTAGAACTCGTTATCCAGGGACGTAGCAGCTCTTAAGTCCCACTTTGAAGAAGATGGGAGTATTAGAGCTGATAATCATTAGATAAATAAATGTTTATGAAAATTTTTTGTGTTAATAATATTAAGTAATTAAATTGTGAGGAGATATACGATGAGGGAATTGATGAGTGTTGGGCAGATAACTAAGCCCCATGGAGTAAGAGGAGAAGTTAAGGTGCTTTCTCTAACAGATAGCTTAGAAAGATTTAGAGACTTAGATAAGGTATACATAGATGATAAAGAGATAAAAATTACATCAGTTAAACTTCAAAAGGATAGGGCTATATTAAAAATAGAAGGAATTGACTCAATTGAAGAAGCTGATCTTTATAGAAATAAATATCTTCAAGTTAAAAGAGAGGATGCTATAAAATTACCAGAGGGTAGCTATTATGTTGCTGACTTAATGGATTGTTATGTTTATGATACAGATGGAGAAGAATTAGGAAAAGTATATGATGTTATTGCAACGGGAAGTAACGATGTATATTGGGTTAAATCAGAAGGAAAAGAAGACGTGTTAATTCCCGCTTTAAAAACCATTGTAGAAGAAGTAGACATAGTAAATAATAAAATTATAATAAAACCAGTGAAGGTATGGTCTGAATAATGAAGATAGATATTTTAACTTTATTTCCAGAGATGTTTCAGATGTTTAATCATAGCATCATAGGAAATGCCATGGAAAAAGGTATATTATCTATAAATACAACTAATATAAGAGACTTCTCTACAAATAAACATAAAAAGGTTGATGATTACCCTTATGGGGGTGGAGCAGGTATGGTAATGACTCCTGAACCTATTGTAAACTCCATAAAACATCTAAAAGAAAAAAATAAAGGAAAAGTTATATTTTTAGGTCCTAGAGGTAAAACTTTAAACCAAGAATTGTGTAAAGAGCTTGCTAAAGAAGATGAGTTAATATTTTTATGTGGTCATTACGAAGGTATAGATGAGAGAGTATATAAATATATAGATATGGAGATTTCTCTAGGGGATTTTGTTTTAACTGGAGGGGAAATGGCTTGTATACCTGTAGTTGATAGTATTGCTAGAATGATACCAGGAGTTTTATCCTGTGATGAAAGTTATGAAGAGGAATCTTTTTATGAAGGATTATTAGAATATCCTCAATATACAAGACCTTTTTCCTTTGAAGGTGATGAAGTTCCAGCGGTATTAATATCTGGGCATCACGAAAATATAAGAAAGTGGCGAAGACTTAAATCATTGCTGATTACAAAGGAAAAAAGAAGTGACTTATATAAAAATATAGAGCTTACTAAAGAAGATAAAAAGCTATTGGAGAATTATCATAAAAAGGATAAATAATATTGCACATTGAAATATTATGTGATAAAATGAGGATTGTGCTAGTACGGGCGGTCCTCTGTCACCAATGTGAGTAAGAACGTCAGAATAAAATTTAGGAGGGAATGCACAATGTTAGATATAATAAAAGCTATAGAAGCAGAACAATTAAGAACTGACTTACCTGAGTTCAATGTAGGAGATACAGTTAAAGTTCACATCAGAATCAAAGAAGGTAACAAAGAAAGAGTTCAAATATTTGAAGGTACCGTTCTTAAAAGACAAAATGGTGGAGCTAGAGAAACTTTTACAGTAAGAAGATTTGCATCAGGAGTTGGAGTTGAAAAAACTTTCCCAATAAATACGCCTGTTATAGAAAAAATCGACGTAGTTAGAAGAGGAAAAGTAAGAAGAGCTAAATTATTCTACTTAAGAGATAGAGTAGGTAAGGCTGCGAAAGTAAAAGAAAGAATGTAAGAAATTGGGGCTAGATAGTCCCTTTTTTTATTATATATATAGAAGTATTTATTTTAAATGTGGTCAATACTAAAATAGTTAATATATCTAATTATAAAATCTTAGGAGTGAGATAAATGAGTATAAACTGGTTTCCTGGACATATGGCAAAGACCAGAAGAGAAATAAAAGAAAATCTAAAATTAGTAGATGCAATAATAGAAATTCGCGATGCAAGAATAGCTTCTTCAAGTTCCAATCCAGACATTGAAGATATCTGCAGTGAGAAGCCTAGAATAATATTATTTAATAAAAGTGACCTTAGTGAGGAATATGTAACAAAGAAGTGGGTGAATAAATTATCTGACGATAAAACTAGAGTATTGTCTGTTAACTGTCTTACAGGGTCAGGTCTGAACAAAATAAAACCTACTCTAGATGGGCTTTTAAAGGAAAAGCATGACAGGTTAAAAAGTAAAGGTGTAGTGAATATCATTACCAGAGTAATGGTTGTAGGAATACCTAATGTGGGAAAATCTACCTTTATAAATAGGATGGCAAAAAACAGTGCTGCTAAAACGGGAGATAGACCTGGGGTTACAAAGAGTAAACAATGGATAAAAACAAAGATGGGAATAGAACTTATGGATACTCCAGGAGTTTTATGGCCTAAATTTGAAGATGATACAGTGGGGCTTAATTTAGCATTTACTGGCGCTATAAAAGATGAAATAATGGATGTTGAGGAGTTGGCATTAAAGCTTATAGAAAGACTTCAAAATACCCATGGAGAAAGGCTTATGGAGAGATATAAGCTTAAAGAATTAGATGAAAATCCTCTTACTAATATGGATAATATAGGTAAAAAAAGAGGTGCTATAATTTCAGGTGGAAACATAGATTATAATAGAGTAGCTGTAATGCTATTAGATGAATTTAGGGGGGGAAAGTTAGGTCCTATTTCACTAGAGGTACCTGATATAGAAAATAAGTATGAGTAGTACAAATTTTTTGAAAGAAATTAAAACTATGAGATTTAACGACATAAAATCTTCTGTGCGAGGATTTATGTCATTAAAGGATGTAGGTAGCCATGAAGTAGACTATGAAACTATATATCAAGTGTTGAATAAGGATCATAGGAAAAATGTAAGAGCTTTAGGAGAAACCGTAAAAAAGTATGTAGAGCACTATAAAAATGAATATGCTAGAGTAGAAAAACTATACGATTTTGATAAAAGCTATGGATATGACATTGTAGCAGGTGTAGATGAAGTTGGAAGAGGACCCCTAGCAGGGCCTATAGTAGCCGCTGCAGTAGTTCTTGATAATAACTCAAGGGATTTAATATTACGAATAAATGATTCTAAGAAGCTAACTAAAGAAGTAAGAGAAGAGCTAAGTGAGATAATAAAAAAAGAGGCAATAAGTTATTCTATAGCACTAAAAACTAACAGAGAAATAGATAAAAAAGGTATAGGATTTTGTAACAATGAAATCTTTAAAATGGCGGTGGACGAACTAAATGTTACTCCTGATATAGTATTATCTGATGGATATACTATAAGAGAATTTAACCTTAGAAATGAAGCTGTAATTAAAGGAGACACTAAAAGTGCTGCCATTGCATGTGCATCTATAATAGCTAAAGTATATAGAGATAATATGATGGAAGAATATGGTAAGAAATATACAAAATATTACTTTAATAAGAATGTAGGATATGGTACCAAGGAGCATATAGATGCAATAATTCACCATGGTAGCTGTCCAATTCATAGAGAAAGTTTTATAAAAAATATACTTAACAAATAATTAATAAAATAAAAAATACCTGAATAAAAAAGTTATCTAATTACTTTTTTATTCAGGTATTTACTTTTTAGAAAGCATTTTTAATAAGAGTAATATTAGGGGTTTCACCGGAAGATATAAGAGTTACCTCTATGGCATCAAATCTAAAATAGGATTTATGTATATTTTTTGAACAAATATAATATTCAGCAGTTTTATATAACTTTTTTTTCTTAGTGTTTGTAATGCTTTCTAAGGGGGTACCATATCTTTTACTATATCGGGTTTTTACCTCTATAAAGCAAATATAATTGTCATTCCGAGCAATAATATCAATTTCTCCTAGCTTACATAAAAAGTTTTCTTCTAATATTATATATCCCTTTTCTTTAATGTAATCTCTAGCTAAATTTTCTCCATAGCTACCTATAGTTTTATTTAAAATCTTCATTTAAAAATAACCTCATATAAATTAACTTGTTTATATATTAGACAATATAGTCTTAAGTTAAACTTTTATTTAATTAAAATTTTTATGAAACTGATTTATTCTAAATTCAATGGTCAATACTTACATTTATAAACAGAGTTCTTTCCTTCATAGGTAGTGTTTTTACTCACTATGAAGGTTAGAAATCGTTATCAAGGGACGTAGCAGCTCTTTACTCCCACTTTGAAGAAAAGCAGAGAGTCCAAATCTATGATTTGGCGCGAATCGCTTTCACAGAGTGCTATTGGAGTATTAGAGCTGCTAGTTATCGGATAAAGTTGGAAATTTATATTTAGAAGGTGAAATTGTGTCAATTCAAATAAAGAGCGCAGCCTTTTCCGGAGTGGAAGGTATATTAATTAATGTGGAAGTAGATATCACTTATGGATTACCTAATTTTAATATTGTAGGCCTAGGAGATACGGCTGTAAAGGAATCTAAGGATAGAGTTAGATCAGCTATAACCAATTCTTCTTTGGATTTTCCAATTAGTAGAATAACTGTAAATTTAGCTCCAGCCCATATACGAAAGGAAGGCTCACACTATGATTTACCTATAGCTGTAGGGATTCTTTTAGCAACTAATCAACTTTTTTTAGAAAATCCAGATAATTTTATATTTATGGGTGAGTTATCTTTAAATGGAAGTGTAAATAAAATAAAGGGAGCTCTACCTATAGTAATTGAAGGTATAAAACATGGGGTAAAGAACTTTATAGTACCTATGGAGAATAAAGATGAATGTGCTTGCATTGAAGGAGCAAATATATACCCAATTAAAAATTTAAATGAAGTAATTCATCTTTTTACTTATAATGATGTGAAGCCATATACAATTACGAACAGAGGCGAGCTTAAAAATAAAAGTTATACATTAGATTTTGAAGATGTCATAGGACAACAAGCAGCTAAAAGAGCCTTGGAAGTGGCTGTAGCAGGAAATCATAATGTACTTATAATATGTATTAATACCAAGTGGTGTTATTACATGATAAACCTAATGACTTGGTATTTAAAAGAATACGGAAAGTCCTTAGGTTTTTATTATATTTAAGGCTATAGTTGAGAAGGAGTAATCTATATTTAAAATAACCTATCGTAAGAGGTGTAGAACTCCCCACAGCATGAAAAAAGTTGCTAGAGGGTAAGGGATAATCTACGTCTTATAACCGTAACTATAAGGCGTAAACCCCTGTCGTGTACCGTTAAGGTGAGAATCCGAGGGACAGGTTAATAAAAGGTAAGGCTAGGAAGTCTAGGTGTAGAGATACACGAGCATATAATTAGTTAAACTTAGAATAAGTACAATTGTAGGGCTAGAATGTAATTGTTAAGACTAATATGCCAGTTACGGATATTAAAACGAGCGATACAACTCCGACTATACAAAAATTAAAATCGTTTGATATAGGGGATTCTATGCTTTTTTACAAAACATAGGTCTCTTATATCTACTCGCAATGTGTCCACCGCCAACCAAAAATTAACATGTTCTAAACCAAAAGTCTAGTCTTAATTTTAAAGTTTTTATTAGATATAATAATAGTAATAAGTTTAAAGTTAAGAAATTAAGAAGGTGAATAAAGTGTGTAAATACTATGCCATTAAAAAAGGACATAACACGAAAGATAAGATAGTAACAACGTGGGCAGAGTGTGAAAAGATAGTAAAAGGATATCCGAGTATATATAAGAGTTTTAAGACAGAAGAAGAAGCAAAGGCATATTTGAAGGATATAAAAGATGTAGATGAGAAATTAGAGAAGGATATAAAAGCACAACAATACACTAAAAAGAGAAAAGCAGAAACAACTTATCTGAAGGGTATAAGAGTGCCGAATGAACTAATGCAAAAATTTAAAGATAAATGTAATATGTTTAAAGAGAATGAAGAATCAGTAATAGTAGATTTAATTAAAGAGTGGGTAGATTAATTTCTACCCATTTTTTTCATTTAGTTTAAAGTAACTAACATATATATTATTAAAACATTCAAAGCAACTCCACAACCTAAAAGCCATATTTTCAAACCATATTTTAAAAAATCCATAAACTCACCTCATGAAAATCTTTGACAATAAAAGGAAATAATATACTGAGATAGAATAATATATATTAGAGGTGATGATATGCTTAAAAATAGGTTATTAGAGATAAGATTAAATAGGGGATATAAAAATAGTAAGGATTTTGCAGACTTCTTAGGAATTAGCAGAAGTATGTATAGCATGATAGAAAACAATAAAAGAGTAGTTGGGTTAGATAATGCTTTTCAAATAGCTGAGAGACTAAATATGAGAATTGAAGATATATGGTATAAAGAATAATACCTATATCTTTTTTTATTGTGATTTTAATTTACAATATGAAAAAATATTTGTTTAAATGTGAACATATTTTATACCTAGTGAATATATTTATAGTAGGTACAAATTAATAGTACACTTTAAAACGAAAGAAGGAATACACATGATGAATTATTTAGTAAGAGAAGCAGTTAATACCTATTGCCCTAAAACTCAAAAATTCGATATTAATGAACATTGCTATAGCTATAAGAGCTATTTAAAAGTTGCAATTAATTTAAAGTATGTATTAGATAATTGTTTATTTAATGACGATACTTTATGCAACTTTATTAAAGAGTTAAACAAGGCAATAAGTAAAAGTAAAAAAAGATATAGTAATAAATACTATACCTTTGAGGATGAATTATTTGATAAGTTAGCCGACCATAGCATAACGAAATCAAAGTTCAAAAAAATGAATAGGAAACTTAGAATGATTATACTTCAATATAAACTTTCTAATGTATTCAAATTCAATACTAATCCAACTATAGATTAGTTTAACAATTGAGATTGAACTCTTATTATAATTTAAGTCACCATACTTAAATTTGAGTTCATCTCTTTCTCTCTACATATAGCTTAACCAAAGCTATTAATTATATTCATTTTGGAGGTACTATTATGATTACTGAAATAGGAGTAGCTACAACATTAGTAGCAGGATATAACTTATATAAGTATAGGAATTACTACAAAGAAAATAAGATATTTAGAGATACAATAAAAGTAAAAGATAAAGAGTTTTATATCATAGCAACTCAATTAACTGACTATGGAACTGAATTTATAATATCTCTCAAAAATAAAGAATTTAAGGAATTGGAGGGGTTTAGAGATTTACTAAAAAATAATTTTAAGGGTGATATAGAAATAGAGCAAAATGATAATGGCACTGCTACAGTTAGAGTTATTAAGAAAGAAATAAATGAAAAATTTAATCCAGTAGAAATAAAGCCATATGAAGTTTATATAGGATTAGATAATCACTTTGAACCTATTATAGTTAATCTTAATCAATACCCACATATTCTAATTAGTGGAGCTACAGGTTCAGGTAAAACCCAGGAATTAAAACTTATATTAAGTAATCTTATTAATAGTAATAGTGAAAGAGATATTAATATTTACTTCTCTAATATATCTGAATCTAATGATTTTAAGAATTTTATAAGATGTAAACAAGTTAAAGCTTATGTAGAAAAGATAGATGAAAGTTTAAAGATGTTTGAGTATATTAATCATATGTATAGTAAAAGGTTAGATATATTCAAAAAGAACAATGTAGCAGATATAAAAGAATATAATGCTAAGTTTCCCAACAAAAGAATGGCTTATGATTACTTAGTTTTAGATGAATTTGCAGATTATTTTCCATCCAATAAATTAGAAGAAGGTTATGAAACTAAGATTAAATGTTACAACATATTAAAACACTTAGTTAGAAAAGGTAGAAAAGCAGGTATATTTTTAATTATTGCTTTACAAAGAAGTGATACTACTGTTTTAGATCCATCATTAAAAGCTAACTTATGTACTAAAATATCTTTTACTCAGACTAATTCTGCTAGTAGTTTAGTGATATGTGATACTACTGAACTAGTGGGATTACAACCTAGAATATTTATGACTACTTATGGAAGCAATAAAGTATGGTCTAAAAGTCTTTATATTGACGATTGCATGATTAAAAAATGTGTTAAAGAAAGTATATCAAATCATAGATTAAATACATTCCTAGAGCCTATTAGAGAGCAGAAACAATATAATAAGGTTGTAGAATTAAAAAATAAAAAATCTAAAAAAGTAGTTAAAAGAAAAAAAGATGAAGTGGCAGTAGAAAAAGTTAGCAGAGTTAAAAATATAGAAGTAACTGAAATTAAGCAGGGTAGAAATGTATAAGAAGGATAGAGATAATAAAATACTGAAGTTTATAGAGGAACATGGAAGTATCACTATAAATATTTGTGCTAACTTGTTTTTTAATAATGCTAATAATAAATATGACTTAGCTAGAAAAAGGTTGAGAATATTATATAAAAATAAATATATAAAGAGAAATAAAGAAGTAGGAGCAGAAGTAATATATTATCTTAATAGACCTCTCAAACCTCATAATTTAAAGCTATTAGAGGTATATAGTAGACTTTGCACAATTGGGAATGTAATAACATTCGAGAAGGAGAAAATGGTTCTATGCCCAAATAAAAAGCGTAAAATAGATGGATTTATGGAAATAGAAATAGATGATGGTGAGTATATAAATACTTATCCAGTGATTATTGAAATTGACTATACTCATAACACTCACATTGATAAAATTAAAGATGTATATAATAGTAATTATTTTCAAAACCAATATGGATTTTTACCGAGTATTTTAATTGTAAAAAAGAATGAGTGGGATAAAAAATTAAATGGATATGAAGATATAACTATAATTAATTTGAATTGGAATTTAGATAATATAGAAGAAGTGTTTAATTAGCACTTCTTTTTTTATGCTCATAGATGAGATTTATAATAAATAAATTATACCTATAGAATTGTACTATATTAAAAGGTATATATTAAGGGTTGAATGTATTGAAATTATGCAGTTTTAAAAGCTAAATAAGTAATAGAGAAATGTGGATTTAAGGATTGGCGATAATAGGTAGTCATTTTATATTTTGTGAAATATTTAATTAAGAATATATCTAATAAAATATACACATTATATAAGGGGAAGGAGAGTGTGAATAAAAGGTGAAAAAAACAAAAAAAGAAATATGTAGGGTTATGAAATATGAAATAAAACCAGTAGATTATACAACAGAAGAATGGGATATATTATATAGCAGAATATTAAAAGAAACTAATTATTTGTTAAATAAAACAACTTGTCTATGTTGGGAATATGAAAATTTAGCTAGTCAATATATCAAAAACGTGTCATATGATAAAAATAGGATGAATGAAATATTGGATTATACTGATTTACAAGGGTTTTGTTATGATAAATTAAAAAATGAATCAATTATGTATTCTTCAAATTTATCAGCCACCATTAAACTAGGAGCAGATAAATGGAATAATGATATTGAAGATATACGGAACGGTTTAAAATCACCTTCAGTATTTAATAAAAAAGATTTTCCAATTGAAGTTGCAGGTAATACCATTGAAATTTATAACGAAAATAATAAATATTATTCTAATATAAAAATGATTAACTTGAACTATAAAAAAGAAAGAAATAAAGAATCGACAAGTGTCTTATTTGAAATGATAGTAAAGGATAATACACAAAAGGTTATACTTCATAGAATTTTAGATGGTACTTATAAAGTTGCAGGGAGTAAAATGCAAATTAGAAAGAAAAGAAATAAGGCGTGGTATGACTTAATATTGACATATAAATTTGAAGTGGACTCCGTTAAAGAATTAGATAAATCTAATATTTTAGGAATAGATTTAGGTGTAAAAAAGGCTTGTGTAGGAGCATTTAATAATAGCTTGGATAGATTTTTTATAGATGGTTCTGAAATAAGCGAATTTAAGAGAAAAACTGAAAGTAGAAAAGTAGCATTACAAAGACAATCTAAATATTGTGGAAAAGGTAGACTGAATCGAGGATATAAAACTAGAATGAAACCTTTGGAGAATGTAAACAATAAAATATCGAATTTTAGAGACACTACAAATCACAAATATGCAAAACATATAGTAAATCAGGCATTAAAACATGGATGCGGAGTTATTCAGATGGAAGATTTATCAGGTATTAAAAAATCGGACAAAAATAGTAAATTCCTAGATAGTTGGTCATACGATGATTTACAAAGGAAAATAAAAAATAAGGCAGAGAAGTACAATATAGAGGTTAGAAAGGTATCACCTTTATATACATCTCAGATGTGTTCATGTTGTGGGTATATACATAAAGAAAATAGAAAAAATCAATCTAATTTTATGTGTATTAATTGTGGAGCTAAGAGAAATGCTGATTATAATGCTTCACTAAACATAGCACAAGAAAATATAAAAGTTAAAATAAAAATTCAATCATATATCCAAGATTTATTTAAAGAAAACTATATAGATAAATTTCCTATGAAAAAAATAATGGATGTAGAAGGTGGAGTTGAGTTATATAACGCGGTAGAAAAATTTTTAAAACTTCACTATGATTTAAAATCAGTCCAAAATAAAGAAAAGATAAATAAAATAAATGATAGGATATTAAGACAAACAGAAATAATAGATAAAATATATGAAAATATGAAGTAGTGAGGTTATAAATACCTTAAACATAAGTAAGGGTGATTGGGCATCCTAAAATCTAATTGTAAAATTACAACCATGGCACACTAGATTGGAGATTGTTAGTCTCGATAAGTTATAGTATATATGCCATTATACTACGACATCCCCCATAGCAATATGGTAAGTTCTTAATAATTGTTTTTAAGACATATAACAAAAACTGAAATATCAATGGGTAGAGGTATGTAAAGGTGTCTAAAAATATTCAGTATCATCATGTAAATAAATTATTAAATTGTATTCTAAGCTAGTCTACTTTAAATTCCAATATAGATGTATTAACGGGTGTAACGATTTTAGCTATAAAAATGATACTTGTAAATAAATAAGAACTTAAAGGGCGTACCAAATGCAACCACTACGGGCTACTAGGTAAAAATGATACTTGTAAATAAACAAGAACTTAAAGTAGTATATCTATATATTACCAGTAGAAAAATATTTTGGAAAACAAAAGTGATACTTATAAATAAATAAGAACTTAAAGTAGATTAATTATACTATATTTAGGTATATAGCCAAATAAAAGTAATACTTATAAATAAATAAGAACTTAAAGCACTTCAATCTGCACCTAAATTCATATCCTCAGAAAAATAAAAGTGATACTTGTTAATGAAAATAAAATATATAGAATACGGAATATAATTAACATATATTTTAGAATTTAATTTTAAAATAAATTTAAGAGAGTTTAATAGCTCTCTTTTTTTATTGAAAAGAAAAAGGCTATACATAAGTATAACCTTAATCTTCATCTACATATTCTATTATTTCTGACAGAGGACAATTAAAGAATTCACAAAGTATATTTAGATGTTGTTTATCTACCTTTTCAAAAGTACCATTGCAATACCTGCTTATTGAATTCTTACCAATGCCTGTTGCTTCAGATAATTCTTTCTGAGTCATTCTCTTTTCAGCTAATTTAATATGCAATTTCATATCTATCATTTAATCACCTCATATTCATATCTTCATGTTCATATTATATCATAGGACGTGAAAAAAGTTCAATAAAAATAAATTATTTACTTATAAACGGTTGACAATACCGTTTGAAGGTAGTATTATTAAATCATAGGATAAATCAAACAAACAAGGGGATGGAAAAATGATTATTAACTTAAATGATTTAAAAAAAAGAAATTACTAGAAGAAATGAGAAGGGATAGAGAAGCAATAGGTAGGTTGCTAGAGGATTTGGCAAAGCAAATAGAAAAAGAAATGGAAGAATTGTATAGAGAATACTATAAAAATGATGATGGAATATATTAATCCAATTAAACCAAATAAAAAATAGGGGGAATATAAAAATGATGAAAAATGTATTAAAAAACGCAATTAAAAATGTGGAGGATATCATGCTTAGTATGGATTTATTCTTAGTAAATATTTTAGAGGGTGAGGACAACTTAGTCATAGATAACCAAAATGAAGAAGATGTAATAGTATTTAAAAGCAACATTAATTGGAACTGGAGCAATGATGACGGATTAGGACTACATATATGGGATGGAGAAAATAAAGTATCAATGTCAGTAAACAATGTTGAAGAGGATGAAGATAGTTTTGACAGGTTATATGTAGGTAATTTACTCTTAACAGTGATGTAGACCCAGTTAAACAAGGCAGAGTATTTGGAGAATATGAGAAATTGTGTGGGATACAAGTTGGTAGACCAAATAAATTAGGACAAATTGACCGAATTTCTCAAGAACAAATGGCTAAAGAATTAGGAGTGGATGTTAGAACCTTGAGAAGACTTAAGCAACTTCAAACTTTATCCCCAGACCTGCAAGAGCTTATATCAGACGGTACAGTAAAGTACACTACAGCACTCTCTGTATGGTCTAAATTGAGCCAAGAAGAACAATCTAAACTCATAGAGGATTTGGGTCGTGATAAGATTAAAACTCTTACACAGAAGACTTAATATGTACAAATATTATGCAAAGAGGTAATAAATACCTAAAATAAAATCCAAATTTTAACACAATTAAAAAAGAGCAGTTAAATAACTACTCATACAATCGAAATTTGATGAACGAATTATATGTACCAATTCAAACAAAATATGGTACAATTAAATTATATCTTAACTCTTAAAAACTATATAATTATCTCACCTTAATTATATATTACAGTAGTCTTAACGTAATGTCAAGAAAAATTACTTATATAACGTTAAGAAATTTTAATGAGTCATACCAAGGGTTTGAGGTGGTGGAAATAATTGTATTTATAACCTTAAGAGATGATAATAGATTGATTTTGTACCTTTGAAAAAGGGTACAAGCATGAGTCTGTTATGGATTCTAAAATATTAAAGGATGGTGACCTGCACCAGAAGGAGAGAAAGAATGAAAATAAAGTTTGAAGAATTAATTAACCAAAAAAAAGTAAAGGAAGAAATTGAAAGAAGATATATGAAGGTTGCAGAAAATATAATTGGTATGCCTAATTTTTATAAGCAATATGTATATTTAACTGATGAAGGTAATGTTTATATAGCTGATGGCTTTTATGAAACTGATGAAGATTTGATTAACAATGGTAAAGCTTTAATGATAGGTTATGCAGAAGGAATAGGAGAGTATTCCAACATGAATGAATGGAAAATAAGTGAGTATTTAAATAATGAGCAATTAGAATCGTATCATAAATTTTTACAATATAAATATGGTGAAACTTTTACAGATGAATATGATGATTTCAATTGGAATGATGTTAAGGAATGGAATGAGGATTTTTATAATATAGTATGCGGTTGGGATAGAACTCAGATAATAGAAGAAAATTTAATGAGTATAGGAAATAGAATTATATTTTAGGAGAGGAGCAATGTAAATGAATAAAGAAGAAAGACAACTATTATTAGAAGAATTGATGGCTAAAGAAATTAAAAAAATGAGAAAGATTGTTAAAAAGTATAATCGAGAGCCATTGTTGTACACACCAGTAGAAATTAAAGAATCTAGTGAATTAGAAGAAAATGTGGCAGGTCGTATAACTAAAGATGAAAATGAGGACAAGTGGCTCATAGAAATTGATAGAAAAGTAATAGATTTGTACTATAAAGAAACAAATGATAATTGGGAAAATAAATACAACAAAAAGTATTTAAAAGGTGTGATTGGACACGAATTAACTCATGCATGGGTAGAGGAAAATTATAATATTTTTTTTAAGGATGTAAATGGAGATAGCAGTATTATATTTTTAAATGCCTTAGTGATGTTTGGATACACAAGCCATCATAAATGTTGGTTTAGATGGCGTTGGGACAGTAAAAATGTTGTTAAATGTTCTAATAAAGCCGAATTTGATAAATATGTAATAAGTATATATAAGAAGTTTAATCTGCTAGAACAAGCTTATACATATAATTGTTTAAAAGGTAATGTAGGGGAAAGTATAAAAGTTAAACTAACATTCCCATGCGATTTTAACGTGTATGGATTACAGAAACTAATGTCCGCAGAAGGTGACTGTAAAGGCTATAAGGATGGTGATAAAGGTACTTACAATAGCAAGGATATAACTTTAGCAGTCGGATGTATGGTGGACTTAGATAAGCTAGACCAGTACATAGAAAGAGCCTTAGAAACGGATATAAGCAATTATAAGATATATAACTATGTTAATTATACATATAAAGGTGAAAAATTAATAAGAGAAATAAGTAAGAAAAGTAAGGTTGCGTAGAAAGGATGTAAGAGAATGAAAGTAATAAAAAGTAAGAGATTAGCAAATTATTTAACTGAAAAAGGGTTTAGAATTGCAAAGATAGATACAGATAAAATGAATCCTAACTATCTTATATTTCTGTTTAAAATGACAGATGAACTTGACCATGCATTGAAGGAATGGACTAAGAAAGATAAATATACATATGGAATTAATTAGGATAGGAGGATTTTGCGAATATGGAATGTTACGAATTACAAGAAGAAAATACGGAATTAAAATTATTAAAACAAGAAATTACATATGGAAATAATAAAGATAAATTTAAGACTTTTGCCATAGAAACCGCAGGAGGAAAAACAACCACATCAATAGATGCCATGATTGAAGGAATCAAAAATCCGTTTAATAAAAGAAAGTACATATTTATTAGTAAATTCAAGGCTGAATGTCTTGACATAACTAAAAAGATAAATAGCAAATTTCACAAACAAAAAGCTATTGCATTGATATTTGATGAAACCATGAAATCAGAGTATTGTACTAATAACATATATGAGATTAAAAATTATGAAATTATAATCACTACTCATTCTACATATTGCAATATAGTTAATCCAACTACAGAAAAACATAAAGAGTTAAGGAATGTGATAAGTAATAAATTTCACACCTTGATAATAGATGAAGAAATCAATCCTGTTAAAGATGGTTACTTTGAATTTTCTAAGGCTGAAATTGAAACGTTACAAATATTATTAAATTCATACAATAAAAATATTGGAAATGATTTTAGAAATTTGGTTGATAAATTACTAGAGGAATTAAATAGTAGTGAGTATAAACCTAAAAATCAATTACATAGAGTTAAAGAGATAGACATAGACAAGTGTATTATAGATGAATATTATCTTACTATAAAAAATGATATTAAATCTATGAATGAAGAATGGTTAAAAGATAATACAAAAGAGACCATAAATTCACTACTTAATAAAATAGACTACATATACAATACATGGATATCAATAATTGATTATATTGCACTTATAAATGTGAAAGAGGGAAAGATTTACTCCTATAATTATAATTTTAAATATTTAATGTTAAAAAATAATATTTGGCTAGATGCTTCAGCAAGTTTTTATACAATGTATCAGAATAAATTATTTGATGTGGTTGGAACTAAAAGAATAATTAATCACAGTAAATGTAAAGTAAATATAACAAAAATAAAGACAACTACATCTGCAAAGAACATTGATAAAAACTTTAGAGACATCATTACTAAATATATTAATTCACACGTAGATGAAAATAATAAAGGATTAATATTAACGAAGAAGATAGAATGTACAAGTCTTTTAACTGAAGAAAAGTATCTGAAAAATAATACTAATATATCAATTTTAAATTTTGAAAATATGAGGGGTGTAAATAAATATAGAGATTACAAACAATGTTTTTATATTCACACCTATAGATTAAGTCCTGCTTACTATGTATTTTTGTATGAGTATTTTAATGATGTTGTACTAAAGGATGAAGAAATTGAAGTAAAAAGAATTAATATTAACGAATGGGGATTTGCTAATAAAAAAGACATACAGGAATTAATGATTAGTGATATGGCGAGTAGTATGTACCAAGGACTAAAAAGAGTACAAAGAAATGATGAGCCTAGAGCAGTATTTCACATATTTTGTAAAGAAACGGATGTAATAATAATGGCATTAGAGCAAATGGAGGGAATAATGACTAAGGATATTTTAAAAATTACTGAAGAAAAACCAACAGGAAATAAAGAAACTATAATAAATTGGATTGAGAACGAATGGGATAAAAAAAGAATTACTTGTAAAGATGTCTATGAAAACTTAGGAATACCACAACAAACTTGGTCAGCAATATGGAAAGATGAAAATTTTATAAAGTTGATGAAGAAGAAAAGAGTAAAAATAGGTTATACCAAACATAGTAAAAAAACAATGTACTTAATGAAATATTAACCTATTAGATACCTTTTGAAACCATGTAACCGTTGGTATGACTACGTTACAGAGGTTTTATTATTACAAATAAACATTGTTTCTATATAAGTAGTTCTATTAGAATATATGTCCATTAATATCTTTAAAGTACCTTAAACCATTGATACAACTATGTTTAAGAGGTGTGAAAGGTATAAAAAGGTATACATAAAATATTATAAAAGCAACTGACATTTAAGGAGGTCTTTAGCCGACGAAAATGTACGTATAGCCCTAAGTAGGGCGATATCTGACCAGAGGGAAGATAATACGGAAGGGTATGAAACATATAGATATTAAGAGTGTAATTGGTAACTACGAAACATGGATGCCTTATGTAAGCTTAACGGCGGGAAAACAAGTTTCGGACTCTCACTATCATCAATAAGCTTATAATCCAAAATACAATTTACTTACTTAACTTTGAGTTGTCGTGTTTTACGACATCCAAGGGAAATAATCTTTACCTCAGGTCAATAAAAATAACATTTTAATAGAAGGGAGGTTAGATCCAAAATGCAAATATATAAAATACATAAAAAATCATTAGCTTATGAGCTTATAGGACAAGGGAACATACTTTTAGATAAAGAAAAGAATCTAAAGGATAACAACAGATGGATTTACATATTCAAAGATACAGAAAAATTACATATAGACTTAACAGAGATAAATCAAGAACTACATAGTAATAGATAATTCAAAAATTAATTCAAATAATTCAGAAGGAGTGTAGAAAAATGAAAAATAATGGAATAAAAATTAAATCTATAAATGGAGCAGAAGTATTAAAATTAAAAGATGGTAGACAAGAAGAATATGGTAAAGCTGTATTTAGCAATAGTTTATTATTAGATAAATTAAAAGAATTGGGATTAGCAATAAGTAAACAAGGCGGAACTAATGATATAATATCACTTAAATTTGATTATAAATATACAAGTCAACAAGCTGATAAAATGATAGAAGATTACAATATTATTAAAGCAAATAATAAGTTAATAAAGAAAGATAATAAAGAAACAATAGCTAGAATAAAACAATTAAATAAAATGATAGAAAAAGCTGAAGGTAAATTAGTTTTATATAAAGAAGAAATTGAGTTGCTTGAAGATGAAAAAGAAATAAATAAATTAAATGAAAAGATAGGAACTAGAAAAGCCAAATTAGAAAAATATAAAAGTGAATTATCTGAAATTGATAAAGAATGTATAAATGAAATTTCTAATAACAACGATGCAATGAAACAACTAGAAAAAAATATAGACGAAAATACATATAAAAAAGATGAAATTAGAGATTTATTATATACAGAAGGATTCTCTTTAGATACATATAAAACAGTTAATAAAGAAAAGGTATTTGATAAAACTATAACATATAAATTTTGGTTTAGAACAACAGGTAAAGCTAAAAAAGGTGAAGATTATTTTATAAATTCTGAGTTGTTTGACGAAATTGACAAATGGCAAAGAATGGGCATTGAGTTACCCCAGATAAATGCAAAGCTAGTAGAAATGGAAGCCTATAAAAGTTTAGTAGCATCTGCAATAGAAGATTATATAGTTATTAAACCAAGTGAAATATTAGTAGTAAGTGATTTATATAGTTATAGTGATATGCAAGATGTAATAAAAATTATTAGAAATGAGATTACTGGAGAGAGTGAAGCTATACATACTAGAGAACAATGTAAAAATACTATTTGGGATGGTATGTGTTTGTTGCAAGGTGGAAAAGGCTTTAGAGGTTTAAGACATCATTTTTATAAAACAGGAGCATTTTGTTGTAATTTTCAAAAGTATTTTAAAGAATATTACAAAGAGAATTATGAAACAGCTACTATTGTAGATAGATATAATAGAGAGGTTAAAGTAAAAGACATAAAAATGATAACTACTGAAAATGCCATGAAATGGGAGAAATTCTTAGGAGTAACTAAAGAAGCATTTGAGGAGTGGGCAAAATGGGTTGAAGAGAATGGTTGTAAATTTGGCATATGTAAAAGAAATCATGCAAGTAAATATGGTAGTAAACAGAGAATGAGTTATCAAATTATACAAACACTACCAATTAAAAAAGATAATGTTGAAGAATTATTTGCAGATTCTAAAGAATATATTAATAAGCTACAAAATGATGATAAGTTCTTTGTTGAACATTTGAAGAGAACAAAATCCGATGTAAATAACAACTTATTATTAGCAGATTTAGCAACTACATATCCAACTTTTATTAATAGTTATTATTTTAAAGATAACAGAAAAGCAGAAATTAACAAATATAAAGATACATTAAAAAAAGGGAAGCTGCTTTGTGAGGGTGACAATGAAACTATTTTGGCAAATCCGATGCTACTATTGAAATATTGCACAGGGCAATTAGATGAGTATATTAAAGATGGAGTTATAGAAGGATATGCAGACAGTACATTACCGAATAAAAATAGTTGTTATTGTAAAAGGTTTAAAGATGGTGAAGAAATTGGAGCATTTAGGTCTCCGCATAATTCTGTAAATAATATCTTACATTTTGAAAATGTAATTGATGAAGAAATGGACAAGTATTTTAGTGATTTTGGTACTAATGTAATAGCAGTAAATATGCTTGAAAATGACGTACAAGACAGGGGTAACGGTATGGATGAGGACACAGATTTCTTGCTATGCACTAATAATAAATTAATATTAGAAGCGTGTAAGAAGGCTCAAAGTTATCCTACAATCGTTAATGGATTTGTACAAACTGATAAAACTTATAATAATACAATGGAGGATTTAGCTAAAGTGGATTGTATATTACAAAACAGTCAAAAGGCAATTGGAACTTCTAGTAATGTTGCACAATTATATTTAAGCCAATACTGGGATATGATTAATAAACAGGATATAGAAACAAAAGAAATAGAAGATTATAATTATCATTTTATTGATAAAGTTACTGAAGATGAAGAAATTAAAAAATTATTAGACAATGTATGTATTCTTAGTGTTCTTGCACAGGTATCCGTGGATAGTAGCAAGAGAGCTTTTAAAGTTGGTAATGGAGATGATGGATTAAATAAAGAAATAAATAGAATTAGAAAAGAATTACCTGCTAAAGCAAAGCCTATCTTTTGGCAATATACAAGTTCTGAATTTGAAAATAAAGAAATAGAAAAAAGCTTAAAGACTAAAAATGGATTTAAACAATTATCTAAAAAAGAAAAACAAGAAGCAATTAAGGAAGAAAAGAAAAACATGATTAATAGCTTAGTTGATTTTAATTGTCCATTTAATTGGATTTTAAAAGAAATAGATAAAATAAAAAGTGCTAATACAAAGAATAGAGTTCCAGATGCGAATTTTTTAGTAGCATGGGGAGATAAAAAGACACAGGATAGAAAACAAGCTACAAAAGTAGAAAAACTGGCTCAAGATTTTACTGATGCTACTAAATTTATAAAGAGTGAAGCTGAATTAGACACAGAAGAAGAAAATAAATACTATTCACTTTTATACAGAGAATTTATTAAAAAAATATGTGGATTAAATATAAAACAAGATACTATGTCACTGTTAATAAAAAGAGCATTAGATAAAGATAATAAATTTTTACGTAGCAACAAGCAGATTAGAACGAAATTGTTAAATATGTTATATAAATACAATAGAGATAGCTTTATTAAGTGCTTTAAGGATTATTTAAAATAACAAAAAAACTCCACACCCTTTAATGGATAAATGGCTCTATTACTGGGTTTGGAGGTGATTATAATTGTTTGTATATGAGTAAGAGAAAAATAAAATATTTAGTAACTTACTAACGCTATTAGCGAGTGCGTTTAATAAATATGCAACTCTAGTCGACTAGAGATATTAGGGGTGGCAAAATCCACCTCTTTATAATCTAAAGAAGAAAATTTATTGGTTTTATGTTTAACAAATATGTAGATTATTACTACAGAGTCCTCCGAGAATGACGGGGAATTAAATATGTAGAATATCATTCATGTGCTTGTGCAGTAGTTGGCAGTTCCCCAACTGTCTTCTACTATTTTATTTGTTTTAAATTGAGCTATATTTATCTAATTATACTATATCATATACAAATTACAATATCAATACTTTTTATAAAAAAGTTTAAATTAATTATTGAGTTGTAAAATGAAGGATAATAATGAGGTTTGTAGAAGTATAAATATGGGGGAGAGGTGGAGAGAGAGATGGAAGAAAAATTTATGGGAATTGATATAATTTATGATAAAAATTTAAATTATGAAGACATTCAGTTTTATAAAAAACTAATAATTGAAACTTTTAATGAAATGAATTTTGAACCTAAAATAGATGGATATTCATTAGTTAGAAAAATCGAACTATGTTGTGAGAAGGATAAAAGATTAGGCTCTTATGAAGCAGTATTTAGGCGTATTGTAGGCTCTATAATAATACATGTAAATATTCACGAGGAAGATGAAAAAGTAAATTTTAAAGAATTATTATTTCATGAACTTACACATGCTATTTTTGAATTTAATATATTTTATAAAGAACTTAGAAATTATGAGTATCTTAACTATGAATACCCGTTATCATTTATTAATGAATATAATACATATAAAAAAACTTATAATTATTTTATTAAAGAATTAGGAGAAGAATATGCTAAAAGATTAAAAAATCATTTTAATGATATTCATGATGAACTTAATAATTTTAAGTATATTGAAAATAATAATGAAAATAAAGATTATTTAATGAATTTATTAGGAAATAGATTTTCTTTGAGTGTAATCTTTTTTGAGTTAGAAGAATATAGTAAATATCCAAGCTTACTATTAAGCGGATATGAAATAAAAATGGTGGCTTTTTTACAATGTTATCAGGATATAAGTAGTCAGAATAGAGTTTTATTAGTGAAGGAATATATAGATAATCTTATACAATATTATAAAGTACATATATGGAAAATTAAGTAATGTTACAATTTTTAGGCTTAGTATTTATACTAGGTCTTTTATTATATCCCAAATTAAAGATTGTTAAAGATTGTTAGAGATTATTATTAGTTAATAGTAATAATTTTAATACAGTTTTAATAACTGTGCTTTTAATAATACACTTGACAGTAGTAACAACCTACTATAAAAAGTTGTAATTGTGCTAGATTGCTCATAGAGTTTCTGAAGGGTTCTCTCTAAAAAATCCTCCACCTTTCTATAAGATATTTAAGGCTCTGTATAAGAGTCTTTTATTATATAAAAAAATAAATTAAATGAAAAGAAAGAAGGATGTAAGAATGGAAAAAGAAGTATTTAAATTTGAAGTTAAAGTGAACGGAAAAGAGATTGCAGAAAAAGTAATGAAAGAAATGAACAAAAATATAAGAATGGAGAAAAATAAAAAAGTAGCTAATGCTATATGTAAGAGCATACAAGATGAGTTACACATGAGAAGAAAAGTAGATTATATTGTAGACTCAGAAAATATATGTGAATTACATGCATACATTAATGACTATGATTATCTAATTGTAAGAATTAAATTATTAACACAAGAGAATAAAAGTTATTTAGAAATAAAAGAGTATGTTGATATTGTGATGTTTATATTAAAAGAAAAAGATGATGAAATTCATAGAGCATCTACATTAGAGAAAGTACTTATAGATATGTTAGAAGAGTGTAAAGAAGATAATGATTTTTATATCATGAATGGATTGTTATGTCATCAAGGAGTAGACCTATTTGATTTAAGTGAAATTGAAGAATATCACGTTTATAACGGTGAAGATATGATATTAACTTTATATGAAGATGATGTAAAATATTTAATTCTATTTAATGAAAATAGAGTGGAGGAAGTAGAATAACATGATTTATTTTGAAGAAGAATTAACTCCATTAGAAAAACTTGAAGAGTACATAATGAATGAATATGATATGGAATTCTTGAATGATGAAATAATAGGAAAAGTAAATACTATTGAACAACAAATTGCTAATAATAATAGAGCATTACAAGAAGTTGAATTAAAGGATTCTTGGGAAGATATAAAATCTAATATTCGTGAATTAGAGAAGTATAAGGATAGAGGTTTATTTTGCAAGTATGCAGTACATATGGATAGTTGTTTGTGGGGACAAGGATATGTGATATTTGACCAAGATTACAGATTTATAGATTTTGTTAGGACTATTTAAGAGTTGGATTAATTTAGGAAGAGGTGTAGAAAGAAAGAAGATGGAAAGCGAAGAAAGAAAAGAATATAAAAGACAGTGGTATTTAAAAAATAAAGAGAGAATAAAGGAAATGAATAAAAATAATCCTTTATTTAAAGAAAGAAGAAGAAGAGAAAGCAAAAGACAAAGGGAAGATAATCCAGAATACTTTAAAAATTATTATCAAAAAAATAAAGATAAGTGGAAGTTCTATAATAACAAAGATTCGTTTAACTGTGTTTATAGATTTATTTCAAAAAGTGGAGAGATATTAAGGATTGGCAGTACGGGTAATCTGAAGCTTAGAATAGCTAACTATATGTCAAATGGATTAATGTCGGATAAGTTAGAGGATATAAGGTTAAAGGAATGGTTTAGTTTATTAGAGTTAGATAGAATAGAGTACATATTGTGTAGTGACCGAGAAACTGCATATCTAGTTGAGTATAATCTTATACAACGTAATGTTCCTCGATTCAATATTGCAGAGAATTTAGATATGGAAGAGTGGGATGAGGATGTAGAAGATTTGTGGCAAAAGTGGGAAGGACTAGACTATTACAAGTGTAAATATAAAGCTTTGTGTAATGAGAATTTATAATATTTTTTAATTCTCATTTGAGAGTCAAATAATAATAAAAAGAGGTGAAAGAAATGTATGAATGTAAAAATTTAGATGAAGCAATTTGGTTTAGATTAAATGATTTAGAATTAGAAGTTGTTAATGAAAATGGAAGAGTAATGTTTCTATGCAATGAAAATCAAGAGAATTTCAATGATGTAATTATGGAATATTTAAGTGCTAAAAGTGGTTTTAGAGATATAACTTGTAACTATACTAAGCTCTTAGAGAGTACTAGATGGGTAAAAAATAAGTTGTATGAAAATAAATAATTGAAATAAAAAAAAGAGAGGTAAGAAAGATGATGGAAGGATTAGGATTTATATTATTAGGGATTTTAGCAATGATGCTATTATGTGGATTCTTTAAAATTGGGGGAGTTATTGGAAGTTGGTTAGACCTTAAAAAAGTTGAATTAGAAAATAAAAGAAAGAATATAGAGGAGAGATAGAAATATGGAATATATAAGAATTGAGTATAAAGATAGAGTAAAAGAAATTAAGGAATTTAAAACTAAAGAAGAAATGGGGATGTGGATAGCAGATATTTTAATTGATACTAAAGAAATTAGATATGAAGATATGAGTAAGAAAATAAGAATAAACACTAAAGATGGAAAAGAGATAGTTAGAAAACTTTATGATGATAAGGCAAGTATTCTTGAGAATATAGCTACCATGATTGATGATATTAAATTAGAAGAAGATAGAATAAGTGTTATTACTATTATTGAGCCTAGAGTTGGAGTGTTTAAGTAATGATTAAGAATTATACGTGGGATATAAATGGACAAGAGGATTATAAAGTAGCATTAAAAGAAATTGAACTTCTAAGGGAACAACATTGTAATTTTTCAACGGTGGAAGTTCTTGATAGAGATAGGAATGTTGTTGCAATTTTATTGGAAGTTTACAATGTATAGAATTGTAATATTTTAGAGGTTTTTATAACTTCTTGTAGAATATAGAGATTTAGTGAAATTTAAATATTTTATGAGGAGTGATAGATTTGTCTAAAAAAGATTTCAAGCGTCTTGATAAATATAAGGATATATTATATGACATAACAAGTATAAAGTCACGTAGTGAATATGAAGAATTACGTAAAATATGCAAAGAAATATATTTGAAAACATTAAATAATAAGTCTGAAATTCGCATAGAAAAAGAGAGAGTTAAAAATAATCTAGAGAGTATTAAATCACCATATTTTCAAATGGCTTTAGGTTTAACTGTATCATTTATATCATTTATCGTTACTTTTTATTTTGGTAATTTATTAAAAGAGTCTGAAATTTTTCTATTCATAGGCTTTTGCATGTTTAGTATAATGCTATATATATTCTTTTTAAAAACAATAAGTATTTTTTTAGAAAGTGAAAGAAAAGTTAATGCATATAATATATGTATTAATGTTTTAGATGAATTAGAAAATGAAATGATTATCTCGGATAAGATTAATAATAATTCTGCTATACTTAAAGAGATTGCTATAAATGATATAGAAGATGATAATAAAATTAATAGAGCAAAAAATTAAAGAGAGATTAAAATAAGGCATCCATAATGGGTGTCTTTTATTGTGTAGAAAAAGAGGTGTTTCTAAAATGAAAGTTAGAAAGTATTATCACCATGTTTATAATTTAGTCAATGATGAAGATTGGAAAAAATATTGGAGTGATATAGAAGTATTTAAGAGTGAATTTGGTGAGGATAATATTGTATATTATAGTGCTGATAATCATGGATTCATTACATATGATATTGAGGTGAATATATAATGGCTGAGATTAATAAGACATATATGCATGAGTATTTTTATACTAATAATACTGAGTACATAAGAGCCTTGGATGAAGTTAAGAAGTTTAAGGACAAGTTTAGAAAATATAATGTGATAATTTATAATGATAAAGATAAAAGTATTTTAAGAGTGTGGGTAAATATAATAGAATAAATAGTAGATAGAGCCTACTAGTATTAGTAGGCTCTTTTGTATTATTTATTTTCAGCAATAATAATTATTATTTAATAGATAATGTGCATACTATATATTGTGGTTAATATGAGTTTGAATTTGATTTATATACCATATATAGTGTGTAAAATTGGTGAAATTGTATTGTAAATTTGTAAGTAAAATGGAGGTGATAATAATGGCATTAACAGAAAAACAAAATGAAGTTATAGATTTATTAATTATGGGAAACCTTAGCAAAGAGAAGATTGCAAGTCAGGTAGGAGTAGCATCAAAGACAGTTTATAATTGGTTAAATAATAATGGTGAATTTAAGGCAGAACTGCAAAGACGTACAGAGGTTTTTAATGATGGTAGAATGACAGAAGCACAGAATAAATTATCAATATACTTAGATATGGCTATTAGAAATATAGCTGAGATAGCTAATGACAAGGATAACCCCAAAAGATTTGAAGCTAATAAGTATATAGTAGATAGAAAGTTAGGTAACACTACAACTAAGATAGAGCAGACTACAGAAGATAAGAGTAATAAAGACGATAAGTCTAAAGACCTCGATGATTTATTAGAAGAGATACAAGAAGATAATATAGTAATACCAAAGGTGAAGACTAAAGGTGCTTAGTGTATTGGTAGTATCAAAATGTATACTTAACGATACTATAAAATGATAACCTACTTAAGCCATTTATAAAGGGTAAAAACAATTTAAAAAGTATCGAAAGTATGTGTTGACATTTTGATACCTTAAGAGTAGAATATAGCTATAAAGAAAAGATAGAGGGGGGTACTTCTAAAATATACCCCTTGTAATTTGTGGTGGTTAGCTACATAAAATTTTTTATAATTTTTAAAACTCAAGGAGGTATTAAAATGTTATACTTTGCTTATCATAGAACTTCAACTACTGACCAACATTTAGATAGAGGTATAAAGTCAATAAATGATTTTATACAAGATAGAAAAATTAGTCTTCATCATTCGATTTTTACTGACCAATGTACTGGAAAAAACTTTTCAAGACCAGGATACAAAAGCATGAAAGAAGAAATGTTATTTCAAATTAACCAAGGTAATGAAGTATCGTTAATAGTTACTGAATTAGATAGACTTGGTAGAAATAAGCAACTTACATTAAATGAAATTAGGGATATGCAATCAAAAGGTATTAGATTAATGGTTTTGGAAATACCAACTACTTTAATTGAATTACCTAATGATAATAATATGTCTAAAATGATGATGGAAACTATAAATAATATGCTTTTGGAAATGTATGCTTCATTTGCTCATGCTGAAATGGAGAAAAGGTCTAAAAGACAACGTGAAGGAATTGAAGCTAAAAAAGCTCGTAATGAATGGTCGGATTATGGTAGACCAAGAGCTTTAGATTTTAATAAATTTAGTAAAGAATATAAAAGAGTTCTTACTGGTGATATTAAACCAACTGAGTGCATGAGATTATTAGGAATAACTAAGCCGACATATTATAGATATAAAAAAGAATATGAGGGGAAATAATTATGAAAATTGGAATGAGAAAACCTAGCATTAAGAAATCCATCAAAGCCAGGACAACAGGTCAATTGAAAAGAAAAGTTAAAAAAGCTATTATACCTGGCTACGGTAAAAAAGGAATGGGATGGATAAGAGATCCTAAAAAAGCTATGTACAATAAAGTATATAGAAAGACTACCTTTAGTATTTGGGATTTATTTAAACTATTCAAGTAGAGAGCCTATTTATATAGGTTCTTTTTTAATGCAAAAAATTAAATAATAGGAGGTGTTATAGTGATTTACTATGATGATAAAGAATTTGAAACAGAATCTAAGTTTGAAGTTTATCTACTTAAGAAATATCTTACTAAGAAATATAATAATGAAGATGCTATAGCACTTCTTGAGAAGAATAGAAATAATCTAGATGAAGTTGCAAATTTATTAGGGAAAAAGGATATAGCATTTTTCTGTGAATACTATTTATCAGATATTTTTATTGTTAAAGATACCAATGAAGCTAGACAACTTTCATCATCACATTATGAGATGTGGGAATTAGCTAACGATACTTTTATAGGTGATAAATATGATAAAGTTAATATTATTTGTCCTCGTGGATTTGCGAAAACAACTATATTTGATTTAGCGATTTCTGTATGGTTAATCTGCTATAAAAAATCTAAGTTCACTTTACTAGGAGCTAAAAAAGATGATGATGCTATTCAGTTTGTAGATTCAATAAAGAAGGTTTTTAAAGAAAATATAAAGATAATTGATAATTTCGGATTACTTATTAATAATAGAAAATTTAAAGTAAATGCTAATGAGATTGAATTTACTAATGGTGTATATATAAGGGCTATCGGTTCTGCTTCATCCGTTAGAGGTGCTAACTGGAAGGGTATTAGACCAACAGTAGTAATAGCAGACGATTATCAAGACGAGAAAGATATACTAACAGACGATGCTAGAGAAAAGAAATATAATAGATGGACTAAAGAAATTGAACAGGTTGGAGATAAGGCAGTATATAGAAAAGGTGAAAAAATAAAATCAGCGACAAAAATAATTTCTATTGGAACTGTATTACATATAGACTGTCTAATGAGTAGATTGAGTAGAAATAAAGATTATTTTACTATGCTAAAAAGAGCAATAATTATAAATGATGATAAAACTGTAGATGATATTTTTGAAAGTGATTTATGGTTGAATTGTAAAAAACTTTACTTTAATGATAAAGATGAAAACTCAAAAGAAACAGCCAAACAATTTTATATAAACCATAAAGTAAAGATGAAGTTTCCTGTGTTATGGGAAGAAAAATGGGATTGTTTTAATGATTTAGCTATTCCTTATTGGGAAAATAGAATGTCCTTCATGAGTGAGTTAATGAATGATGCAAGTTCAATAGGTGAGAAGTGGTTTAAATCTGTTAGAGAAGAAAGTGAAGATTATTTTAAAGATATTTTTTATAACAAGACTATGCTTTGTGTTGACCCTGCTTCAACAACTAAGAAAAAATCAGACTACACGGCAATGGTGATAGGATCTACTTCTAGTACTGGATTTAATTATATTAGAGATATTGTTATGCAGAAATTTGAATTTAATCAATATTGTAAAAAAGTAGTTGAATTATTAGAAAATCACGAAGATATAACACATATTTACATTGAGAAGAATACTTTTCAAGGAGCAGATGTAACCAAAATAAAAGAGTTGATATCTGAAAATCCTAAATTAAGAAATAGAAGATTTGAATGGATTAATGAAATGCAACGTAAAAATAAGGATGAAAAAATATCTACTATAGTTGACCAAGTAAATAATGGACAGATAATATTTAATAAAGATTGTGAAGATAGTAAAGATGCAATTAAACAAATATTAGATTTTCAGGGGCAACAGTATAGTGTTCATGATGATTTTGTAGATGTAGTAGCCGAATGTGTTAATAGATTAAAAGAAATAAAAACAATTAGTAAGATAACTTTATTACATAGAAGTTGTCTTTTTTAATGCGAAAAATAGGAGGTGAAGTAAATGTTATATAATAAAGAAATTGCTGAAAAGATGTACAAGAAATATAAAGATAATCAAAATACATATCAGAAAATGTATAACTATAAAATAGGAAAAACTGATATTGTAAATGGTTATATTAAGACAGATAGAAGTAATAGAGTATTACAAGACAACTATATTAAAACATTTATTGCTGAAGAAGTTAGTTTTATGGTGGGGATGCCAATAACTTATAGTAGTAAAAGTGGTAATAATGAAATGATAAAAGAGATAAATAATAATGTTTATAATGAAATACTAGATACTGAACTAGCTGATACCATGCTAACTTTTTCTGAAGCTTATGAACTATATTATATAGAAGGTGCAAATGAAGAAAGAGAATTTAAGATTAGTACATATACCCCTTTAAATTCTATAGCTTATAAAAATCAAGATAATGAAGCGGAGATGTTTATGTATTTCTACTATAAAGATTTAGATGATACATTATATATGGATGTTATAGATGATGAATATATATATCATTTTAATGAAGATTTTAAAGAGGTAGAAGAACCAAAAGAACACTATTTTAAAAAATGTCCAGTAGGAATTTCAATTTTACCCAATAGTATATCAGATACTTTATATCATAATATTAAATCTTTACAAGACAATTATGAGTTACTTATGAGTGATTGGAGTAACGAAATAGGTGATACTAGATTAGCTTATTTAAAAATGATAGGTACAGATATAGAGGATGAAGATGCTAGAAAGATGAAAGAAATGGGTATATTACAAGTTCCAGAAAAAGGTGATGTAGGATTTTTAGTAAAGAATATATCTAGTGATTTTTATAATACATATAGAAATATTATTAAGGAAGATATTTATAGAGTTGCCCAACACATAGATAATCAGACCCAAATTCAATCCAATACTTCTGGTACTATGTTAGCCACAAGAATGAACTGTTTAAGAATAAAGATAACGACTCAAAATCAGTGTTTAATTAATTGTATAAGAACTAGATTGAAGTTTCTATTTAAGTATCTTAATATTGCAAATGGTGCTAATTATAACTATAAAGATGTTCTTATAATGCCACAATTAAACTTGCCTAGTAATGATGTAGAAACTGCTCAGATAGTAAGCCAATTAAATGGTAAATTATCCATTCAAACTGGATTAGAAAGGCTATCAAACGTTACTAATGGTAGAGAAGAATTAATAAGGAAGCTTGAAGAAGATGTATTAATAGCAGAGTATCAGAAGAAAATTAATGATATCTTGATGAGTGGTGACGTAGATTTAGATAATATTGAAGGTGAAGATGATGAAGCTATCTAAAGATCAACAATTTTATGTGGATTTAACTGAGGAATTTAATCAAGAATTATATAAAGTGTGTGACGCTAAAATTAGTAAAATTCTAAGCATCCATAAAAAAGATAGAGATAAATTATTAGGCGAGATAGGCAAAATATTATTAAATAATAACATAGAAGATAATAGCTTAAATTTAAGCAGCACTGATAAATTAAAACTTAATAAGAAGCTAGATGATATTATAAATGATATTTTCAAATCACAAACAAAAGATGAAATATCTAAGGCTAAGGATGTATTAACTACAATAGGATTAGATAAATATTATTCTAATTCCTATACATTATCTTTAGGACTTGATTTTAAACTTAAAAAAGTCACTGACAAAACACTCATTGGGATTATTGAAAAGACCATTGAGGGTAAAAATTACAGTGATAGGATTTGGGATAATAAAAATCAAGTTGCTAAAGCTCTAAGAGTAGAAGTTAAAAAGTTTCTAAATGGTGAAATAAATCTAAATGAGATTGAGAAGGTAATTAAAACAAGATTTAATTCTAATGCCAAAGTTACTAAAAGATTAGTACAGAATGAAACAGCTAGAGTTATGAATCAAGTTAACGAAGAATTTCAAGCGGAACATAATATTGAATATGTTATGTGGTCAGCTACACTAGATGATAAGACCGAGGACTATGATGCATCACTAGATGGTAAGGTTTTTAGAACTGATGATGATAGTAGACCTATACCAATTGATGATACTCACATCGGGTGTAGGTGTTGTTATATTAGTTTACCAAATGAAAATTATAGACCTTCAAAACGATTAGATAATAAAACAAAAGAGAAGATAGATTATAAAACTTATAAGGGATGGAAAGAAGAACAAGACCTTTAAAGGGTCTATTTTTATGTAGAAAAATATTTTATGAACTAGGTAGGATATAAATACTACTTAGGGCGAAAGGAGATTTTAAAATGAAGAAAAATGAATTATTAAAATTAATAGAGAATTTAGAGGATGAAGCAGAAGTGCTTGATACTATAAAAGAACATGAAGAAATAAAGTCTTTAGCTAAGGACTTTGATGTTAATGGAATAGCATTAGAGGACTTTACAAAACTCTTGCAAGAGAATAAAGAAATAAAAGGTTACTGGACTAGTGAAAAAGATAGAGCAGTATCTAAGGGGGTTAATACTTTTAAAGAAAATAACCTTCAAAAGCTGATTGATGAAGCTATAAAGTCTAAATCAAATGAAGGTAAAACTCCAGAGCAGATAGCACTTGAAGAAATACAAGCCAAATATGAAGCTATGGAAAAACAAATGAAAATGAAAGACTTAGAATCTAAGTATAAAGATACTTTAAGTGAAAAAGGTTTAGATACTAGATTAATGAAATTTATCTTATCTGAAAACGAAGAAGATATTACTAAAAATATAGAGTTCTTTACTGACATAATATCTAGTAATACTAATTTGAAGGTAAATGAAAGATTGAATGAATCTAGTTATAAGCCTAAGAATAATAAGGATTTAAACATAAAAACTATGACTAAAGATGAATTATTAAAGATGGGATTTATTGAACAACAGAAATTTGCAAATGAAAATCCTGAAGAATATGAAGAAATAATGAAGTAGGCAATTAGGAGTGTTGAAATGATATATACACAATTAATTGTCTTTCCTTATGTCTTTTTAAAAGTTTGAATTAGACGTTAAAGAAAAATAACTACTATAAAATTAAAAAGGTAGGTAATTGTAATATGGCAAATACATTAATTAATAACAAAGTATTAGGTGAAGTAATAGGAGCATCACTTCCAAATAAATTAAAATTCGCTCCTTTAGCTAAAGTAGATACAACTCTACAAGGACAAGCAGGGGATACTATAACCGTTGAAAAATATGGATATATTGGTGAAGCAGTTAAGGTAGCTGAAGGTGGACAAATTCCAACTTCAGATTTAACAATGACTTCTCAAGACGTAAAAGTTGTAAAAGCAGGTAATGGATTTACATTAACTGATGAAGAAGTTGGAAGAAGAGGACAGGAAGTTGTAAATGAAGGAAAGTCTCAACTAGAAAAATCTATACTTGATGGAATTGATAGTGATTGTTATACAGCTTTAAAAACAGCTAGTTTAACTAAAACATGTGTTGCTCAATTAACTTATGATGACATTGTAGACGGTGTAGGCTTATTCGGTGAAGAAGATGATGAAGCAAAAGTATTATTTATAGCACCAGACCAAAAGACTGCTATGTTAAAAGACCCAATGTTTATAAGAGCAAGTGAAATGGGAGACAAAGTAGTTATGACAGGTGTTATCGGTGAAATAGCAGGATGTCAAATCGTTGTATCAGGAAAAGTTAAAAAGGTAACTAATAAATTTACTAATGTAATTGTGAAAGCAGGAGCATTAGGAATTAAATTAAAGAAGGCTACAAACATTGAAGAAGACAGAGATGCAGGTCATGCAAAATCAACTTGGTATGGAACTCATCATTATGTAGCATATCTTGCTGATGCAACTAAGTGTGTAAAAATAGTAACAACTGAAGCTTAATACATAATTAGTAAAGGTAGGGGAATAATCTCCTCTACCCTATCTTTTAAAAAGAGAGGAGAATGATAATAATGTATACTGATTTAGAATTAGAAACAATAGCAATAAATTCTATTAAAAATTACTTGAATGTTGTAGGTAAAGAAAAATGGACAGATGATTATATTAAATCTAATTATGTTATGGCAATTAAAGTAATAATAGATAACTATAAAAATATGATTGAAGTTAATAATGGAATATCTAATATTAGCTCTATTTCTCAAGGAGGACAATCTATTAGTTTTAATAGTAACTCCAATTCTTTTATAAGTGAAGAAGTAAGATTATTACTTCCTAGACCTTTTATTAGGCTTTATTAGTAGAGGTGAATGATATGATATTTTTTAAAAATAAAACTATAGAAACCACTACTAAAACTAAAGAGAAAAATAAAATAGGGAAACTAGTAGAAGGTTATAAAAAAGATGGAAATAGTTATAGAGTAAATATACAACCGATGGATATTAAAGCTATTAAATATACATTTGGTGAAGATATAATAGCAGATTTTCAGATGTATTGTGATGAACTTTTAAATGTTAAGGATATTATTGTTATGGATAATAAAACTTATTCTATAGATAAAGCTATTCCTTGGAATACATATAATCTATATGCGATTAAATCTGTAGACGTGGAGGTGATATCATGAAGAAAGTAAACAATTTAAAAAAAGTGATGGATAAATATAAAGATGCAGTAAAAGAAGCATCTGAGGAAATCTCTATTACTGAGTTAGCTAATATTCAAGCGAATACACCAGTAAAAACAGGAGATTTAAAAAAAAGTATAGGAACTTCTGTAGAGGGAGATGGATCTAAAACTGAAATTGTTTGGGGTTCTGATTTAATATATGCTCCAAAAGTTGAGTTTGAAAATACCTCTTATTTACGAGATACCTTAAGAGAAAACCATGACCAAGTTGTAGAAATCCTTAAAAAGCACTTAAAAGAAATAGAGTAGGAGGTGCTTAAATGGTAGACTTAGAAGTTGTACAAGAGAATATAATTAATCTAATTAACTATGAAAATTTATTTTTAGATGAATTACCGAGTGATTTTGATTTTGTTAACAATATAGGTATAGTTGCAAAGATAGGTGACTCTATCCAAGATAATACTTATCGAAATGATTTAACATTAGAATTAAGATTAGTGGGTAATAAAAATAAAAAAATAGATATGCAAAGATTGGCAATGGAATTAGAACAAAAATTAAATAAAACATATTTTTTAAGTTGTAGAATTATAAAACAAAATGCTTTTTATTCTAGTTATATAGATGAAGATAAGCAAAATATAGTTCTACAATTTTATATTTTAAAATATTAGAAAGGACGTGTTGAAATGAGTGATATTAAAGATATGAATATCTTGGTTGATAGTGCAGTTCTGTATTACGGAACATTTGACTTAACTACTGGACTAGATACAGTAATGACCACTATAAAGGATAAAGAATTAGGTCTTGCTAAAGGTTCTTTAAAATTTGAAGCCAAACCCGAGATTAGAGATATTGAACATTGTGGAGCTTTGGAAAGAAAGATAGCAGGTTTACAAAGAGTTATGAAATGGGATGTAAAAGCAGAAGCAGAAATACTTGATTTTAATAAAACTGTATTAGAAGCTAGTTTAATAAAGAAGGTTGAAAATACATCTACCAAGTTTGATGTATATGAACCATCTGATACAATAGATGTTGCTGATTATAAAGACTTGTTGATAGTAGGTCAAAAACATGGAAGTTCTGACCCAATTATTATACATATTTTGAATTCCTACAATGCAGAAGGTATTGGGTTTGAAACCAAAGACAATGATGAAGCTAGTACTGCTATGACATTTAACGGATGTTATAAGTTTAATAGCAACGAAAAACCATTTAGAGTTTATATGCCTAAAGCAGTAATTTAAGGGATAGAGTAAAATCTATCTCTTTATTTGTATTGATGATTTAATTTAGTCTTCTATTTTTGAAGACTAGAAGATTAATAGAATTATTAAAAGTTAGAAAGGAAGTTAGTAAAAATGATAAATGAAAATAATGAATTAATAATAACAACAACTGAAGCAATGATGGTGTTAAGAGTAATAAATAAATTAAATATGAAAAATGAATTAGTAAAGGTTATTGGAGAATTTACTAAGATACAACAAGAATCTGAACAACAATATAGAAAGTTAAGAGAATTAATTTTAGAAGATTGTGGTGGAAAAGATGAATATATTATTTTAAGTGATGATGATAAAGAAATAATAAGTAATAAAATATTACTTAAAGATAATGGAATACAAGAAAAATTAGTTGCACTAGAAGAAAAACAAAATAGTTTAGGAACAGATATTTTATATGAGTTTGTAAGTAAATTGCCAAGTGCAGAAAAAGAGGTATATAAAGCATTAGCAACTATATTTAATAAAAGTGTAAAAGAAGTTGAAACACAAGAGTTAGATAAAACTATTTATATGATTAAAGAAATTGTTAAATGTAAAAGTATTATAAGTTTTTTCAAATAAGCAATCAGCTTGAAGATATAAGCATTAATTTAGATTATATTCTTCTTAAAACTGGTTGCTTAAGTTATATAGAAAAAATGGATCTAAACGATTCTATATATATTATCACGAATGTCATAGAAGGATTTATAGAAGATAGGACATATATGAGATATTGCTTTGATAATATATTATTGCAATTTACTGGAAAAACAATGTCTTATATAGATTATAAATCTGAAATTGGTGGAATACCGAAAACTAATAATATAGAGATATCACAAGTAGAAAAAGAAAAAATAAGAAATAGTGCATTAGAGACTTTATCTAGTTTAGCTTTAGTTAATTAGATAATCTCTCTTTTTTATTTTAATAAAAAGGGAGGTGAGAAAAATGAGTGATGTATTTGATTTGCAAGGTAGTATTAAACTCAATTCCAGAGAAGTATTAGATGGATTATCAAAGGTGGACAAACAGGTTGATGCAACTGGAAACTCCATGGAAAAACTTGAAGGCAAAAGTGGAAAAGTCGGAAAAGTTATGGGTGGATTAGGTAAGAGTATAGCAGGTGCATTATCTATTAATGTTGTTAAAAACTTTGCTATGGATTGTGTAAAAGGACTAGATGATATCTACCGTTCTAATGCTAAGTTAGAAGCCATTTTTAAATCCACTGGAAAAGCAACTCAGTCACAGATAGAGGAACTGAAGGAATATGCAACTACATTAGAAGGCGTAGGAGTTGTAGACGATGATGTAACTAAAACGGGTATGGCACAACTAGCGACTTTTAACTTAACTAGTGATTCAATTAAAACTTTATCTTCTTCCATGCTAGACCTAATTGTGAACCAAAAAGGTGTAAATGCTACGCAAGAGGATGCAATGGGAATCGCAAATCTCGTGGGTAAAGTAATGACTGGAAACACTAGTGCTTTAAGCAGATATGGTATTACTTTAAGTGAAGCACAAGAAAAAGTTTTAAAAATGGGAACGGAACAAGAAAGAGCTGCAATGTTGGCTGAAGTTTTAGGGCAAAACTTAGGTGGTGTAAATGAAGCTATTGCTAATACACCTGAAGGTAAATATAAACAAATGCAAATGTCGTTGGACGGTATGAAAGATACTTTAGGTGAAGCTTTATTACCAATGATTTTAAAGGTTGTTGAAGCAATTACTGCAATGGCACAATGGTTTGGTAATTTAAGTCCAACCATGCAAAAAGTAATATTGGTCGGTGGATTAGTAGTTGCATTTTTACCAGGGTTAATAGCTATGCTAAGTGGATTAGCTACCGTTGCAGGTGCTTGTGGAATATCATTTACAGCCATGGCACTTCCTATATTAGCTATTATAGCAGTTATAGGAGCGGTTATAGCAGTAGGGGTTTTATTGTATCAAAATTGGGATACCATTAAAGAAAAGGCATCTCAACTAGGTAACTGGATAGGTGAAAAATGGAATAACATTAAAGAGAAAACCTCAGAGACTTGGAATAACATGAAAGAAACTACCTCTCAGGCTTGGAGTGCGATGCAAAATAAAATTGAAGAACATGGCGGTGGGATTAAAGGTGTTGTAGGTCTTGTAGGAGAAGGCATGAAGAAGTCTTGGGGAATGGCTTTCGATGCCATGGATAATGCAACAGGTGGAAAATTATCGGATATGGCAAATAAAGTTAGTGAAGGGTTAAATAAAGTTAAAGATTTCTTTAGTAATTTAAGATTGTCAGAGATAAAGATACCACATATAAAGTTACCGCATATAGGAGTAACAGGTGAGTTTAGCTTAAAACCTCCTAGAATACCTAAATTTAATGTAGATTGGTACTCTAGCGGTGCGATATTTAATAAGAAAACAATATTACCTAATGGACTTGGATTTGGAGATGCCAATAAAGGACAAGGAAATAATCCAGAAGCAGTAATACCTGTAGATAATTTAAGGGATATGATTAAAGACTTATTGCAAGTGACTGTTATTATTAACGTGGATGGTAGAGAATTTACAAGAACTGTAGTAGCTCCACATCAAGAAGAACTTGATAAATATAATACAAGAAATCCAAGATTAGCATATTAGAGGGGAGGTATATAAATGAATATAGCAAGTGATATATATAGTGTAGATACACCAACTCATGATTTTAGGTTTAATAGAAACTATGCAACCGACTTTAATTTATTAGTTGGCGAATACCCATCCATACCTTCTTTGAATGAAGAAGTTGAAGAGGTGTTAATACCAGGTACAGGTAAGATATTAACTACTAAAAAAAATGAATATATAGATAGACAAATAAAGTTTAAATTGAAAATGATAGATATTGAGTATTTTTGGGAAGAGATAGATGCTATTAAACTATGGTTAAGTGATATAAAAGACAATAGGTTATATTATGATAGAGAAGATAGATATTTTGAAGTGAAAAGAACTATCCTAGGAGATATATTTAAAGAGTTAAAAATGTATGGGGAGTTTGAAATTACTTTTATAGTAAAGCCATTCATGGTTGGTATGACAAATTTAAAAACATTTTTAGAAAATAATTTTGTTGTAAAAAATCGAGGCACTGTTGAAGTGAATCCTATTATAACTTTATACGGTAATGGAAATTTTCAATTAACAATTAATGATGAAACATTAACTATTAATAATGTAGTTAATCAAGTAAACATTAATTCTCATTTGATGCTTTGTACCAATGCTGACGGTAGTAATAAATTAATGGATATGTTAGGTAATTTTCCAACTTTAAAAGTAGGAAATAGCAATATAACTGTATCTGAAAATGTAGTAAACACAACTATAAAATTTGATAACTTATACAGGTAGAGAAATTATCTCTACCTTATTTTTATTTAAAAGAAGAGAGGAAGAGATAAAGTGAGATATATATTAGAAAATGAATTTAAATATAATTGGATGGATGCAGAAAGATGTTCTTTTAGTCCATATGACACAACATTTATATTAGAAAAAAGAGTTAAAAAAGATGGTGAACTATTAGAAAATGTAGGTAATTATATAGAAGTTCCCTTGCAAATTAGAAAAGTAGATGAAAATGGAATATCTAAACGGATAGAGGGTGTAGAAGTAGAATTTATCAATAGATGGTTATTTGGACATTCAAGCGACCGAGATTTAGAATTTCAAAAAAGGATCTATAAAGGGTTATTTAGAAAAGGTTATAGGTGGAAAGAAAATGCTTCTAATGGTGAACTAGATGTTATTTTTACAATGGTCGATAATGCTTTTGCTTATAGTCGTTGTGATAGTAAAAAGATACGAGATAGTAGAATTGTAAAAATTGATAATAAAAGTAATGCAATTGATTCTATAGAAACTGAACTTTGTATTAATCTAATAGATAGTAATACCAGTAGTGTAACTATAGAAAATCTAACCAATAGAAATAAAATGATTTTAACTAACTTAGAAAGTAAGGAATGTTTATATATAAATGGTCAAAATAAATATATTGTAAGTAAGATAGATAGAAATAGAAACATATATCCCAGATTTCAAGGGCAATATATTAAATTAAATAAAGGTGTAAATGAAATAAAAATAACTACAAACGGATTAAATGAAATTGAAATTATACATCAACCAATTTTTATAAATGAAAGCGAGGTGCTACAATGTCCAGAAATATCTTAATAAGTATATTTAATAAAAATACTCCTAAGAGTAAAGTTCTATCTTCCAATGGACTAGCTATTTTGGATAATATCTGTGTAGATTGCACAACAGAAGAAGATTTAAGTGGTAACTATACTTTAGATGCTACATTCCTCATTGATGATAATGGATTATATAAACATATTACCGAAGAAGCAATATTAAAAGTAAGAATGGATTATGGGGACGAAATATTTAGAATTGCAAAGGTAAATCCTAATAGAAGAGATATAAACGTATTTGCTCGTCAAATAACCATTGCAGATTCTTTAGACATATTCCTAGATGATGTAAGACCTACTAATATAAATGGACAAGGTGCTATATCTTATATGCTTCAAAATTCTAATGAGTATAAAACTAATAAACAATATGCTAGAGATTTAGAGGTATTTTCAGATATTTCTACTTATAATACTGCTTATTATCAAAATATGAATTTATATAAAGCTCTTCATGATACCGACCAATCCTTTGAAAATAGATGGGGAAAGTGTGAAGTACAGAGAAGAGGATATAGAATTAATATAAATAAAAAAATTGGAACTAATAGAGGATTCCAAGTTAGAAGTAGAAAGAACTTGGTAGGTTTTGAATATGAAACTAATATAGATTCCGTATTCTCACGGATTAAACCAAAGGGATTTAATGGAATTACTATAAGTGGATATGTAGATAGTTCTCTTATTAGTAATTATCCTAAAATCAAAACTATTGAAATTAAGTACGAAGATGTAAAAGTTAAAGATGCAAATACTTCTAGTACTGATGAAGGAATGATATTTGATACTTTGGCATTAGCACAAGCAGAATTAATTAGAAGGGCAACATTAGAGTTTACCGAAAAACATATTGATGAATTACAGGCTAGTTATAGGGTAAGTTTTGTGCAACTAGAAAAGACAGAAGAATATAAAGACTATGCAATACTAGAAAGATGCTATCTTGGTGATACAGTAGCAGTTATAGAAGATAAATTAAATATTAATATAAATGTTAGAGCCATTAAAAAGAAATATGATGTATTAAGACAGATGGTAAATGAAATAGAACTAAGTAATTCTAATTTAATTAATAAGGGCGTAAGTATAGCAAGTATTATTAAAGAACTAGAGAGGATACCTGACGGTGATGAAATATTACAACAAGCTAAAGAATCAGCTAGTGCTTTAATTAAAGCAGGATTGAAAGATAGTTATGTAATAGTCAGACCAAATGAAATTTTAGTAATGGATACTAAGGATGTCAATACTGCTACTAAAGTATGGAGATTTAATGTAAAGGGATTGGGGTATAGTTCTACTGGATATAATGGTACATTTGGAACTGCTATAACTATGGATGGGGCTATAGTAGCAGATTTTATTACAACAGGAGTATTAAATGCCAATCTCATAAAAACAGGTGTACTTTCTAGTATAGATGGTAGTGTATCTATAAACTTATCCAATGGAGCTTTTAGCATAGGTGGAAGAAGTGGAGATGTTGCTACTCATACTGGAAGTTATTCTGAGTGGAAGAATAATGATGGCTCTATAACTAGATGTGATGCAAGTGGATTTTATAATAAGGTAGGAACTTCTAAAAGAGAATACCATCATTTAAGTTATAATACCACAGTCTTATTTCCATCTTATAGTGGAAGTGGTACTGGTTATTCTACAAAGTGGGTTACTTTACCTAGCGAATTTAGAGGTAAAGATATTAATGCAACTGTTAGTATAAGTGAAGCTATGGCGAATGATGTACCGAGTGGATTAGGGGTTATTGGCTCTATGGGGACATATGTACAACAAATAGATAAAGTCGCAGGAAGAGTACTTATATATGGTTTTATGAGTGGCTATGATGTAATTAATAAAAACTGGCACAACTTAAATCACAAGTTAATTGTTAAATTAACAGTTATAGCATAAGAGAGGAGGTTTTTATATGGAAAGTGAAATCATTAAAATGGTAGTTTCCTACGGAATATTTGCAGTTCTATTCGTTTATTTATTCTTTTATATGTTAAAGGATAGCAAGGTTAGAGAAGCAAAATACCAGGAGATTATTACATCACTTACGGACAAGTTCGGAGTAGTAGAAGATATAAAAAAGGACGTAGAAGATATTAAAAATAAAATGGTTTAATACATAATTCAAAAAGGTGATAAGTAATTGATCTTACTTGTTACCTTTTTTATTTTAGGTGATTACATAGTTAGTAAGAATATGGAAGGAGTGATATAATGAAAAAAGATAAAGACAAGGAATTAATAGATAAGTTAAAGAAAATACTTGATGTAAGTAAAAAGGTATTAAAATAGATTAAATATAAATGATATAATAAAAAATATAGGATTAGAAAAGAGGAACATATAATATGAAGAAAGTAGTTGCGTATTGTAGAGTAAGTACAGATAAATTAGACCAAGTTAATAGTTATGAAAATCAGAAAGAATCATTTAAAAAACAATTAAGTAAAGAAAATGGTTATAATCTTATTGAGATTTTTGCAGATAAAGGATTAACAGGTACAAACTTTAGTAAGAGAGAAGAATTTAATAGAATGTTATTCATGGCAGGTGTTGACATTGATAAGGTTAATAATACATATGTTTATACTGCTAATAGATATAGAAAGAGTAAGTTTAATTATATATATGTAACAAATACAAGTAGATTTGCTAGAAACATAGAAGTAATAAGCATAATAAGAGAATTAAAAAAGAATGGAGTATTTGTAATTTTTAATGATATTAACAAGTCTACAGAAAACCCAGAAGATGAAATGATATTGAATATATTATTTACTATGGACGAACAAGAAAGTAGAGATAAGTCTTCCAAAGGTATAAATGGTCACAGAAGAAGTGCAATTAACAACGATAGAATATCTACCAATGGCAGATTGTATGGTTATAAATACATAAAATCAGAAAATAGATTGGAAATTATAGAAGAAGAAGCCGAAGTAGTAAGGTTAATATATAAGTTATGCAGTGATGGTCTAGGACAAAGGAAGATTATAAATGAATTAAATTCTAGGGGTATAAAGACTAGGAACGGAGTAAATTTTGGAGTAACACAAATAAATAATATTCTTAGAAATATTAAGTATTGTGGAATAAGTGATAGATTAAAATATGTTGCACCTAGGCTATTTTCTACTAGCAAAATAAAGAGAAACAGTGAAGAAAATATAATATATAAAGAAACAGATAGAATACCATCAATAATAACTAAAGAAATATATGATAAAGTTCAAGAAGTTAAAAAAGAAAGATTAGTATTAACAAGGGATGGAAAAGTACCTAGGCATAAAGGTGATAATATATACAATGGTAAAATAAAATGTGATTGTTGCGGAGCAAATTACAGTAGGAATATAGATAGAGGAAGAGTATTTTATAATTGTAGTAAGAAGAAAGCCAAAGGAGTTAATGAGTGTAACAATAAAAATCTATCTGATGCAAAATTGAATGAGAAAATAGATGAACGTTTGAAAAATTTCTACTTATATATATGTAGAGAATTTAAATCTATAGAAGAAATACTTGAAATTAAAATTAAAGAATATGAAGAGTTAATAAAAAATCAAAATTTACTTTCTATAATATATAGTAAAAATGAAGACATAAAAAATCTAAAAAGTAAAAAGAATAGATTATTAGATTTATATTTGGATGGAGGTTTGAATAAGAAGGACTTTGTTGAAAAGCAAGAATTTATAGATAATCAAATAACTGAAATTGAAAAAGAAATTAATGATTTAGATAATGGTGTAAGTGAAAACTCTAATATTAAAAATGAATTAGTAAATATAAAAAGAGAACTTGAAAGACAAATTAAAACTACAAAAGAAATAAGTAAAGAAGATTTTATAGATATTATAGATACAATTCATGTTAACCAAGAAGAAGTAATGATAGTAACCAATTTAGAAAATATGATTCAAGATGTTAAAACATTTTTAAATGAATAAATTATTTGTAAATGAATAGAAAATAATTTATGTGTAAAGACTTAAAAATATTTTATTATTATTTTTTAAGTCTTTACTTGACATTGATACATAATGTACTTATGTATGGAACTCCAGGTTCGGGAAAAACCATGCTTGCAGAGAGAGTTATTTCTATTATGCCACCCCTTAACGATGAAGAAGCTCTAGAAGTTACTAAGATATATAGTATTAGTGGAGAGCTTAAGGCAGAAGGCTTAATGGAAAATAGGCCATTTAGAAATCCTCATCATACTATTACTAGTACTGCTTTAATTGGAGGTGGCAGAAATCCTTCTGCAGGAGAAGTATCATTAGCTCATAACGGAGTGCTATTCCTAGATGAAATATTAGAGTTTGATAAGAGAGCTCTCCAAGTTCTGAGACAGCCTTTAGAGAATAAGAAGGTAAGAATATCTAGAATAAATGGAACTATAACTTATCCAGCAGATTTTATGCTTGTAGCAGCGATGAATCCTTGTAATTGTGGAATGTATGGAAGTGAAACTAGGCAATGCAAATGTAGTGATAGTGAAGTGAAAAGATATTTATCTAGATTATCGGGACCTTTATTAGAGAGAATAGACATTTTTACCCCAGTAAATTCTATATCCTATGAGGCTATAAATAGCGATAGAAAAGAGGAAAAATCAGAAATTATGTTTCTTAGGATAGAAAGGGCCAGGGAGATACAAAAAGAAAGATTTAGGAATGAATCTATAAAATATAATAGCAATATGTCTACTAGCCATATAAAAAAATATTGTAACCTTAATGAGAATTCTAGTAGGGTTCTTGAATATACCTACAAAAAATACGGACTTAGCACTAGGGTTTATAATAGAATTTTAAAAGTAGCTAGAACTATTGCGGATTTAGAGGGGAATAAATCCATAGAAGAAAATCATATTATTGAAGCACTTCAATATAGAAAATATATAAGGGAAGACATAATATAACGAATTAGGAGAATATAGATGGTTGATTTATTTAAATTATGGATTATTACTACAGAAGTATCTAATAATATAAAAAAATGTATTTATCATAAATATAATGATTTTGATACCTTGAGAAAAATAGTGTTTAATGATAATATGACACTATTGCCTGAAAAAATTGTTGAAAAGTTTCAAAAATCTTATATAAAAATTGAAGAGTTAGCTTCTCAAGAATATAAGCCACTTAAGGATATAAATATTTGCACCATAAACGATGTAGATTATCCTAAAAGCTTATTACAGTATGATGATGCACCCTTTGGTATGTTTTATAAGGGAAATATTTCAATGATCAATGAAAAAAAGAATATTTCTATTGTAGGTTCTAGGAAGTGTTCTAGATATGGTATAGATGTAACTAATAGCATGGTGGAGCAGCTAAGTCCTTACGAAATAAATATTGTAAGTGGTATGGCTAAAGGCATTGATTCTGTAGCCCATAAAGCTGCAATAAAAAATAAAATTAACACAGTTGCAGTTTTGGGTAGTGGCATTGACGTTATATATCCAAAAGAAAATTATAGACTATATCATGAAATATTAGAAAAGGATGGGTGTATAATTAGTGAGTTTCCGTTAGGAACACCACCTCTAAGTAGAAATTTTCCTATGAGAAATAGAATTATTAGTGGTATATGTGAATTATTAATTGTAACTGAAGGTGGAGAGAAGAGTGGTACGCTAATTACTGTGGGAGCAGCATTAGAGCAAGGAAAAAATATAATTGTTGTGCCAGGAAGTATATTCTCAAGTGAAAGTAAAGGAACTAATAAATTAATAAAAGATGGTGCATATGTTTACACAGACATAGAGGATGTGTTAAATTTATTGAATATTTCTAAGGTTTGGATGGATAATAGAATTATAACTACTGTAAAAAGTAAATTAGAGGAAAGAATATATCAAATTATAGATGATAATCCTATACATATTGATAAAATAATTAAATTAGTTGATATTGACATTAATCGATTATATAAGTTATTATTTGAGTTGCAAGTAAAAGAGGAGATTTTATGTTTAAGTGGAAACTTTTATGTTAGAATTAATAAATAAAAAATTAAAAATTTATGAAATCTTTGATAAAGTTTGTATATTATGACTTGCAATGAGATAATAATATTTTAAAATATAGTAGGATGTAGAATTTTATATATAATTGAAGAGATTATGAGAATTTGCATAGTGCTTATAAATATGTTATAAAGTTAAAAATTATAAGCTATAATGGAGGGGTTAGAATGGGGCAAAGATTAGTCATAGTTGAGTCGCCAGCAAAAGCGAAAACCATAAAGAAGTATTTAGGAAAAAATTATGTAGTAGAAGCATCTATGGGGCATGTAAGAGATTTACCTAAAAGTCAGTTAGGGGTAGATATAGAAAAAAATTATGAACCCAAATACATAACTATTAGAGGTAAAGGAGAACTTTTAGACAAGATAAAGAAGCAAGCTAAAAAAAGTGAAAAAGTATATCTTGCTACGGACCCTGATAGAGAAGGGGAAGCTATATCTTGGCATTTAGCTAATATATTGAAAATAGATACTGAAGAGTCATGTAGAATTGAATTTAATGAAGTTACAAAAACTGCAGTAAAAAATGCTATAAAATCTCCAAGAAAGATAAATGAAAATGTATTTGATGCTCAACAGGCTAGAAGAGTATTAGATAGATTAGTAGGATATGAGATAAGTCCTATTCTTTGGAGAAAAGTAAAGTGGGGTTTAAGTGCGGGAAGAGTACAATCTGTAGCGCTTAGAATAATATGTGATAGAGAAAAGGAGATTCAAGCTTTTGTACCAGAAGAATATTGGACTGTGGAAGCAAAAGTATCTAAATTGGCAGAAACAAAAAACTTTACAGTGAAATTGCATAGTAAAAAAGGGAAAAAAATTGTTATAAACAATGAAGAAGAAGCTAATAATATCATAAAGAATGTACAACAAGGTGAGTTTACGGTAAAGGAAATAAAAGAAACAGCTAAATCTAAAAATCCACTACCACCATTTACTACTAGTACTCTTCAACAAGATGCCTATAGAAAAATAAATTTTTCAACTAAAAAAACCATGGCAACAGCACAGCAGCTGTATGAAGGTATAGAAGTTAAAGGACATGGTACTGTTGGTCTTATAACTTATATGAGAACTGACTCAGTAAGGGTATCAGAAGAAGCTCAAGGTGCTACTCTTGAATTTATAAAAAATATCTATGGAGATAAATATGCACCAAAGGAAAAAAGAGCGTATAAAGGAAAGAAGGGAGCACAAGATGCTCACGAAGCTATAAGACCTACAAATGTAGAGATTACTCCAGAAATTGCTAAGGAGACCTTAACTAATGACCAATTAAAACTTTACACTTTAATTTGGAATAGGTTTGTAGCTAGTCAAATGGAGTCTGCAATGATTGATTCTACATCAATTTCCATATCCAATGGAGAATATTTATTTAAAGCTTCAGGATATAAGGTAAGATTTGATGGGTTTACTAAAATCTATGCTAGAGATAGTGAAGATGAAGATGAGAATGAAAAATTACCAACTTTAAATGTAGATGAAAAGTTAAAAGAAAAATCTGTTGATGGAAAACAACATTTTACTCAGCCACCTGCTAGATTTTCAGAGGCGTCCCTAGTTAAAACTTTAGAGGAAAATGGAATAGGTAGACCGAGTACTTATGCACCTACAATTACCACATTATTAAGCAGAAAATATGTGGATAGAGAAAAGAAGGTATTATTTCCTACAGAACTAGGATTCATAGTTAATAATATAGTTAGTGAATATTTTAAACAAATAGTTGATGTAGAATTTACTGCAGAAATGGAAAGTAAATTAGATAGTATCGAAGAAGGAAATGCTAATTGGAAATCTGTAGTAGAAGAATTCTTTGTACCACTAAAGGAAGTTATAGAAATAGCCGAAAAAGAAATAGCTAAGATAACTATAGAAGATAAAGTATCTGACATACCATGTGATAAATGCGGAAGACTTATGGTCATAAAACAAGGAAGATTTGGTGAGTTTCTTGCATGTCCAGGATATCCAGAGTGTAAAAATACAAAGACCATGGCTAGAGAGTTAGATGTAAAGTGTCCTAAGTGTGGAGGAAATGTTTTAGAAAAGAGAAGTAAAAAAGGTAAGATATTTTATGGATGTGGAAATTATCCACAGTGTGATTTTGTAAGTTGGCATGAACCTACAGAAAAGAAGTGTCCTCAATGTGGAAGCGTTATGGCGAAAAGATATAGCAAAGCAAAAGGTGACTATTTAGAATGTATTAACTCAGAATGTAAGCATAAAGAGTTAACAGATAATAAGTAAAATGGTTTATATTAGTTAAAAGTTAACTTGAAGTAAAGTTTAATTTAAAAAAAGATTAAATATGTCGAAAATAAACAAAAAACATGTTGATAGAATAAATTCTATATGTTATCATGGTATATGGCAACGAAACAATTCTAAAATTTGTGAAAGAAAAGAATATTTTGAATTATTTAAAATGTTGCAGTGATAAATAGCATTATGAAAATTATAAAAAAGAAGAAGGAGGAATAATGATGTCATTATTAGATAAAACAAGAAAATTAAATAAGATTTTACAAAAGTCAGGTTCAGAACCAGTAGTTTTTGATGATATATGTGGACTTCTAAGTGAAGTATTAGATTGTAATGTATATGTAATTAGTAGAAAGGGGAAAGTTTTAGGATATAATCTTTCCTATGGATTTGAATGTGATAAAGTTAAAGAACAAGTAATTGAAAATAAGAGATTTCCAGAGCAATATAATGCTAAACTGCTAAATATAGATGAAACAAAGGCAAATATGCCAAGCAGTGGAATTTGTGTGTTTAATGGAGAAGTTCAATGTGACTTTAAAGATATGTTATCAACTATAGTACCTATTAATGGTAATAGAGAAAGATTAGGAACTTTATTATTATCAAGATTTTCAAAACAGTTTACTGAGGATGATTTAGTTATTGCAGAATATAGTGGTACTATTGTAGGAATGGAAATGTTAAGGGCTAAAACTGATGAAATAGAAGAAGAAGCAAGAAAAAAAGCTATAGTTCAATTAGCTATAGGAACTTTATCTTATTCAGAGTTAGAAGCTGTAGAACATATATTTAATGAACTTGATGGCAGTGAGGGACTTTTAGTTGCATCTAAAATAGCAGATAAAGTTGGAATAACTAGATCTGTTATAGTAAATGCTCTTAGAAAGTTCGAAAGTGCTGGAGTTATAGAATCTAGATCTTTAGGAATGAAGGGTACTCATATAAAGATTCTAAATGAGAAGCTAATAGATGAGTTAAACAAGCTTAAATAATTTAATAGAATATGTAGAAAAACATTAAAAATAAAAATCCTGATAAGGGATTTTTATTTTTAATGAAGAAAGTTTATACATTACTACTATGTATTTTAAAATTTTCCTAGGGAACTATATAAATAGTTACATAGGAAACCATTTATATAGATACATATAGAACTACATAAATATTTATAATGGAAACTATTTAACTATATAAATAGTTGTTTTATCGATGTGGGTTTCAGGGGTTTCCCTTTTAAATAGTGTAATTAATACATACTATTTATGTGAAAAGTTTATTATTGTATTAGTAATGTTTTAACTAGTAAAATAATTTAAATTAACCTTGTTATTTAGAAATAAATTTGTTGAATATTGATTTTCTATATGATATAATACACAAGGTAAGAAAATACACACACTACTGAATTTATTAAAAGGTGCTTTAAGGAGTAGTTAATAAAAATGATGGTAGTGGAGGAAAAAACCAGGAGGTATATTAAAATGGCAGTTATTTCAATGAAACAATTATTAGAAGCAGGTGTTCACTTTGGACATCAAACAAGAAGATGGAACCCTAAAATGGCTCCATACATTTTTACTGAGAGAAATGGTATCTATATCATTGACTTACAAAAAACAGTTAAGAAAATTGATGAAGCATATGATTTCATAAAATCAGTATCAGAAGAAGGAAAAGATATATTATTTGTTGGAACTAAAAAGCAAGCTCAAGAAGCTATCCAAGAAGAAGCTATCAGATCAAGCATGCACTTTGTAAACAACAGATGGTTAGGTGGAATGTTAACTAACTTCAGAACTATTAAAACAAGAATAGGTAGACTTGAAGCTTTAGATAAAATGGAAGAAGATGGAACATTTGATGTTCTTCCTAAAAAAGAAGTTATTCAACTTAAAAATGAAAGAGAAAAATTAGAAAAGAACCTTGGCGGAATTAGAAATATGGATGCTAAGAATATTGGAGCTTTATTTATAGTTGACCCAAGAAAAGAAAAAAATGCTATACTTGAAGCTAAAACATTAGGAATTCCTGTAATAGCAATAGTTGATACAAACTGTGATCCAGATGATGTAGACTATGTAATTCCAGGAAACGATGATGCTATAAGAGCAGTTAAATTAATAACTGAAAGATTAGCTGATGCTATAATTGAAGCAAGACAAGGTGAAGAAGTAGCTGAATAATATAGCAACTTTCAAAGTAAATTTCAAACAGCCTCATCTATGGTTGTAAAACATATGAAATTTTAAAGGTAGATGAGAGAGAAATCTTTCATTTACCTTTTTGTTAGGAAATTAAAGGAGGAATAAAGATGATAACAGCAGCAATGGTAAAAGAGTTAAGAGAAAGAACTGGATCAGGAATGATGGATTGTAAAAAAGCTCTTAGCGAAACAAATGGAGATATGGAAAAAGCAGTAGAAGTTTTAAGAGAAAAAGGATTAGCAGCAGCAACTAAGAAAGCTGGAAGAATAGCGGCTGAAGGTATAGTTACTACTTATATATCAGAAGATATGAAGACTGGTTCTGTGGTAGAAGTTAACTGTGAAACTGACTTCGTTGCAGCAAATGATGACTTTAAAGCATTAGCAGCAAATGTAGCTAAAATGGCGGCAACTACTACTGTAACTACTGTAGAAGAATTATTAGCAGAAAAATATGTTGGAGATGAAAGCATAACTCTTCAAGACGCTGTTACAGCTCTAATTGCAAAATTAGGTGAAAATATGTCTGTTAGAAGATTTGAAAAATTTGTAGTTGACAATGGAATAATCCAAAGTTATATCCACGGAAATGGAAAAATAGGTGTTTTAGTTCAATTAGCTTGTGAAAAGCAAGACGAAGTATTAAAAACAGTTGCTAAAGATGTAGCGATGCAAGTAGCAGCAGCTAATCCATTATTCTTAAATAAAGATCAAGTAGATAATGCATCTTTGGAAAAAGAGAAAGAAATTTACAGAGTTCAAGCTCTTAATGAAGGAAAACCAGAAAACATAGTTGATAAAATGGTAATGGGAAGAATAAGCAAATACTACAAAGAAGTTTGCTTAGTTGATCAAGTATGGGTTAAAAATGGAGATTACACTATAAGCAAATATCTTCAAGAAGAAGGAAAGAAACTTGGAGCAGCTATGGATGTTGTTAAATTTGCTAGATTTGAAAGAGGCGAAGGAATCGAAAAGAAAGAAGAAAACTTTGCTGAAGAAGTTCAAAGACAAATGCAAGGAAAATAATACAAGATAATATTAAAGAGAACCTAGGTTCTCTTTTTTTAAAATCTACATGTATTATAATAACTATTTAACTAGGAAAAAAGTATATTTATATTGGTTTATCTCATATAATATGCATAGGCTAATTTAGTTATTATTAATAAAGATATAAAAATATGGTGTAAATATATTGAGTTGGAGGTATAATGTATATATGGAAACTGCGAAATATAAAAGAGTCATGCTTAAACTTTCAGGAGAGGCACTAGCGGCAGAAAAGGGGTACGGCATTGATTTTGATACAGCGAACACTATTGCTTTACAAATTAAGAAATTAGTTGAAATGGGTGTTGAAGTAGGTGCAGTTGTTGGTGGCGGCAATATATGGAGAGGTAGAAGTGGTGAAGGTATGGACAGAACTACCGCGGACTATATGGGTATGCTTGCTACATGTATAAATGCTTTAGCATTACAAGATTCATTGGAAGCTATAGGTGTTAATACAAGGGTTCAAACAGCTATTGAAATGAGAGAAATAGCAGAACCTTACATTAGAAGAAGAGCAATGAGACATCTTGAAAAGGGAAGAGTTGTAATATTTGCAGCAGGAACAGGAAATCCATATTTCTCCACAGACACTACAGCAGCTTTAAGAGCAGCGGAAATAGAAGCAGAAGTTATTTTGCTTGCAAAAAAAGTTGATGGGGTATATGATAAAGATCCTCACAAACATGATGATGCAATTAAGTTTAATAACTTATCTTATATCGAGGTATTAGAAAAAGGATTGCAGGTTATGGATTCCACTGCTACATCCTTATGTATGGATAATCAAATACCTATTCTTGTATTTGGTTTAGATGAGCCTCATAACATTATAAAAGCAGTAAAAGGTGAAAATATTGGTACGTTAGTATCATCTAATATATGTAAATAATTGATGGAGGTAATTTTATGGTAAAAGATATCATTAAAAATGCTGATGAGAAAATGAACAAAACTATTTTAAGCTTACAAAATGAGCTTGGAACATTAAAAGCTGGAAGAGCAAACCCTACAATGCTTGATAGAATATTAGTTGAAAGTTATGGAACAATGGTACCTCTTAACCAAGTAGGGAACATATCTGCTCCAGAACCAAGAGTTCTTCTTATTCAACCATGGGACAAAAGTTGCATGAAAGACATAGAAAAAGCAATTTTAAAATCAGACTTAGGAATTAATCCAAGTAATGATGGTCAGGTTATCAGACTAATTGTTCCAGAATTAACTGAAGAAACTAGAAAAAATTTAGTTAAGTCAGTTAAAAAGTGTGGTGAAGATGCTAAGGTTGCTATCAGATCTATCAGACGTGATGCCAATGATAAGATTAAAAATTTAAAGAAGAATAGTGAAATCAGTGAAGATGAATCTAAAAAAGCTGAAGATCAGATTCAAAAAGAAACTGATAAGTTTATCAAATTAATTGATAAGGCTATAGAAGAAAAAGAAAAGTCAATAATGTCAGTTTAATATATGTAATAAAACCTGCAAATATTGCAGGTTTTATTATTATATATTTGTGATATAATAGCATCATGATTACTTGAAATGGAGAGGTATATTTTGGATATATTTAAGTTTAAAAAAGACATAATCAAAGAAAAAATACAGTTGGATATGGAACGAATTCCAGCCCATATAGCTATAATTATGGATGGAAATGGACGTTGGGCTAAACAAAGAAAACTTCCAAGAACTATGGGACATAGAGCTGGTATGAAAAATATAAAAATGATGGTAGAGGAATCTAGCAATCTTGGAGTTAGATATTTAACTTTATATGCTTTTTCCACAGAAAATTGGAAGAGACCAGTAGAAGAAGTAGGGGCATTAATGGATTTAGTAGTAGAGTTTATAAATAAGGAATTTGAAGAACTACATAGAAATAACGTAAGACTTAACTCCATAGGCGATATAAGTAAGCTTCCTGAAAAATCAAAGGCTTCTATAGAAGATGCAAAGTATAAAACTAGAAACAATACAGGATTAACTCTTAACATAGCATTAAACTATGGAGGAAGAGATGAGATTGTAAGAGGGGTTAAGGAAATAGCCAAGGAAGTATTGGAAGGAAAGTTGAAAGCAGAAAACATAGATGAAAAGGTTATATCGGACCATTTATATACTAGTGGTATGCCGGATCCGGATATTATTATAAGACCAAGTGGAGAACTAAGAATTAGTAATTATTTATTATGGCAAAGTGCTTATTCTGAATTTTGGTTTTCCAATATAAATTGGCCTGACTTTACAAAAGAAGATTTGAGAAGAGCAATTAGTGATTTTCAAAATAGAGATAGAAGATTTGGTGGAGTATAGTAAGAGGTGAGGCAAATGAATGAAAGATATATAGGAGCGATGATATTAGTTCCTTTATTGTTATTTATATTTTTAGGGGGATATTTTCTAAAGGTTTCTGTAGTATTATTATCCCTTGGAGGAATGTATGAATTTTACAAGGTAATTAAGGTGGATGGATATAAACCTATAGCTATAGTAGGATATTTATTATGTTTAATTTATTACATATATCTAGGACGGGGATTTAATTTAAACATTGCTGTTGGTGTATTTATCTTCGTAGTATTCCTATTAATGATAGTGCCAGTATTTGATACTGATAGAAACTTCGTTGATGTGGCATTAACCATATTACCTTGTTTTTATGTAGGTTTATTTTTTAGTTTTATATTATTACTTAATAATATGGAAAATGGTGAGTTCTTCATATGGCTCATATTTATATCCTCATGGGGATGTGATACTTTAGCTTATTATTTTGGAAGATATCTAGGAAAGCACAAATTAAATCCAAAGGTTAGCCCTAAAAAAACAATAGAAGGTGCTATAGGCGGACTTATAGGAAGTATTTTAGGCTGTACAATTTATGGGTATATCATAGCTCAATTTGGAGTGGTAGTACCCCTATATAATTATATAATAATTGGCTTATTAGGTGGTATTTTTGGACAGTGTGGAGACTTAGTAGCATCTTCCATAAAAAGACATGCAGGTGTTAAGGATTATTCTAATTTAATTCCTGGACACGGTGGTATACTAGATAGGTTTGATAGTATATTACTAGTATCTGTGGTTGTATATTATTATATTAATATTTTTCTAGCATAATGATAAAAAAGTTTTATTAAGGTATTATATTAAGATATTGTTAATTCAAGGGATTTCTCAAAAAATTTACTAATCTTTAAGAGGTGGGCGTAATAATATAAGTACATGCTCAACAGCAATTTATGATTAGACTATTTTGAGAAGTCCCTTTTAAAATTTAAAAGTAATTTAACTATTAGGATTTTGTATTATACCATATAATAGGGTATAATGTTTTTAGATAAAATTAAAGGAGCGTTAACAGTGAAAAACATAAGCATACTTGGAGCCACTGGTTCCATAGGAACACAGGCATTAGATATAATAAGAAATAAAGAAAATCAAATAAACTTAATAGGAGTTACAGCTCATAGAAACTTTAAAGGTTTAGTGGATATTATAGAAGAGTTTAGTCCAAAATATATAGGTATAACAGATGAGAAGTGTTATGAAGCTATAAAGGAATACTGCAAAAAGGAAGATAAACACGTAAACCTATTTGGGGGAGAAGAAGCTCTAGAAAAAGTTGCTACTTTAAAAGAAATAGATACGGTTTTGACTTCTGTGGTAGGAATTGCTGGATTAAAGCCAACTATTAAGGCTATTGAAGCTAAGAAAAATATAGCATTAGCTAATAAAGAAACTTTAGTAGTTGCTGGAGATATAGTTATGGCAAAGGCAAGGGAAAATGGTGTTGCAATCCTTCCAGTAGATTCAGAACATGGAGCTATATTCCAATGTATTCAAGGAAATGAAAGAAAAGATATAAGCAAGATAATACTTACAGCTTCAGGGGGGCCATTTAGAGGTGAAACTAGAGAGCACTTGAAAGAGATTACCCCTAAAGAGGCTCTAAAACATCCTAAATGGAACATGGGAAGAAAGATTTCCATCGACTCATCAACTTTAGTAAACAAGGGCTTAGAAGTCATAGAAGCACATTTTTTATTTGGGGTTGACTATGATGAAATTGAAGTTATAGTTCATCCACAAAGCATTGTACATTCCATGGTAGAGTATCAAGATGGTTCTATTATTGCTCAATTAGGAAGTACAGATATGAGGTTACCTATTCAATATGCACTAAGCTATCCTGAGAGAAGGACAGCTGTAGCAGATAGGTTAGATTTTAAAACTATCTCAAATTTAACCTTTGAAGAGCCCGATATAAAGACCTTTAGGTGTTTAGAACTAGCATTTAAAGCAGGAAGGCTTGGTGGAAATATGCCGGCAATTTATAATGGAGCTAATGAAATAGCAGTAGAATTATTCCTAGATGAAAGGATTAAGTATCTACAAATAGAAGAGATAATAGAAGACGCCATGAATAAGTTTCATCATGTGAAAAATCCAGATTTACAACAAGTTTTAGACATAGATAAACAGGTTAGGGAATATGTTTTAAAGAGATATGTATAAGTGAATAGAGTGGAAGGGGAGAAAAATATTGCAAAGTATTATAGGTAATATACCATATATTTTAATGGCTTTACTTGCATTTAGTGTTTTAATTATAGGACACGAATTTGGACATTTTATAATGGCTAGAGTTAATGGTGTAAAGGTCCTTGAATTTTCCTTAGGTATGGGACCAAAGTTATTTTCCATTAAGGGGAAAGAGACAGAATACCTTATTAAAGCACTTCCAATTGGTGGTTACGTAAGAATGTATGGTGAAGAGGATGATGTAAGTGTAGTTGATGATAGAGCCTTTTCTAATAAGACATCCTTTCAAAAGTTAACTATTGTAGCAGCAGGCCCTATAATGAATTTTATAATAGCTATATTGTTCTTTAGTTTAGTAGGAGGAATTAAAGGTCACTCTACTAATATTATAGATAAAGTAGTAGAAAATTCACCAGCCATGGAAGTAGGAATAAAAGCTGGAGATAAGATAACCGAAGTTAATGGTAAGATGGTTACTACCTGGGAAGATTTCTTTAGTGAGATTTTTACAGGAGAAGGTAAACCTGTTAATATGCAGGTAGATAGAAACGGAGAAAAGATAAAACTTGATTTAGTGCCCCAATATAATGAAGCAGAAGATATATATCAAGTAGGGGTATCTTCTAAAGTTGTAAAGCCTAACTTTATAGAATCTATAAAATATGGGCTTAATCAAACGGGAAGCACTATAAGGCAGACCTTTGGTTTCTTTGGTCAATTATTTAAAGGAAAGGTTTCTTCTGATGATGTAGGAGGACCTATAAGTATAATAAAGATTTCAGGTAAAGCTGCTCAGCAAGGAATTCTTACCCTATTAAATATTATGGCTTTATTTAGTGTTCAGTTAGCTATATTTAATGTAATTCCTTTCCCAGCCTTAGATGGTGGATGGATATTCCTATTATTATTCCAGATTATAACTGGAAAGGAAGTAAACAAAGAAAAGGTAGCAACAATAAATTACTATGGGTTTTTAGCATTGATGGGACTTATGGTTTTGGTATTGCTAAAAGACATTATAAATCCTATTCAATTTTAGGAGGAAATTATGAAGAGAAGAGAAACAAGAAAAGTTAAAATTGGAGATATATATATTGGAGGAGATTCTAGGATTACAGTGCAATCAATGACTAATACAGATACAAGAGATGTATCGGCTACAGTAGAGCAAATTTTAAGACTTGAAGAAAGTGGTTGTGATATAGTAAGATGCGCTGTTCCTGATATGGAAGCTGCAGAATCTATAAAGGATATTGTAAAAGAAATTCACATTCCTTTAGTTGCAGACATACATTTTGATTATAGATTAGCATTAAAGGCTATAGAAAATGGAGTTTCTAAACTTAGAATTAATCCAGGAAATATTGGTGATATAAGCAGAGTTGAGATGGTGGCAAAGGCTGCAAAAGAAAGAAATATACCTATAAGGATTGGAGTTAACTCGGGATCTCTAGAAAAGGAAGTCTTAAATAAATATGGTAGAGTATGTAGTGAGGCTTTAGCAGAAAGTGCTCTTAACCATGTTAAAATTCTAGAAGCAGTAAATTTTGAAGATATAATCATATCTATAAAATCTTCTGACGTAGTTCAAATGATAGAAGCTTATAATATAGTTTCTAATAAGGTTAATTACCCTCTGCATATTGGAGTTACAGAAGCAGGAACAATATGGAGAGGTACTGTTAAGTCTAGTGTAGGTATAGGAGCTCTTTTAGCTCAAGGTATAGGAGATACACTGAGAGTTTCGCTTACAGGAGATGTAGTAGAAGAAGTTAAGGTAGGAAGAGCGATATTAAAATCTCTTGGAATGTTAGATGATGGAATAAAATTTGTGTCTTGCCCAACCTGTGGAAGAACCCAAATAAATCTTATTAAGATAGCAGAAGAAGCAGAAAAAAGGCTAAGTAACATAAATAAAAATATAAAAGTAGCTATTATGGGATGTGTAGTTAATGGACCAGGAGAAGCTAGAGAAGCAGATGTAGGAATAGCTGGTGGAAAGGGAGAAGGTCTTATCTTTAGAAAGGGTGAGATTGTAAGAAAAGTAAAAGAGGAAGATTTACTCGATGAATTAATTAAGGAGATTGAAAGTTTATAGATAGGAGGAAGCTAAATGACATTGTCAGAACTACTGGGATATGATAGTAGATTGCCTATTTATGAAGACATCATCATATATAAAGTTCAATATCTAAAACAAAGTGAGATGGTTAAAGTAGTATTAAAACATAAAAGTTCCTTAGAGGATCCTATGAAAGAGGATATATGTAGTCTTATTAAGGATAAACTTAGAGATTTGGGTACTATAGATATCTTGTGGTATAGAGATGTAGAACATGTTGCTTTAGAAGATGTGGTGGGAGAGTATTGGATAGACGTCATTAACTCTCTTGCCTCATCTTTTCCTTCTGCTAAGACTAGTTTACTAAAAGCAGTTAAAAAGCTAGAAAATGACAGAATTAACATAGGTATATCTAATGAATTTATATCTAAGATGCTTTGCCATAAGAATATAGATAGATTAATACAAAGTGAAATTTATAATATGTTCAACATTAAAGTAGAAGTGAAAATATACTATGATGAATCTGCTATTGAAGAAGATTATATCCTAGAAAAGCAAATTGAAGAAAAGAGAATAGTAAGTGATATTATAGCAAATAGCCCTAAGGTTTCTAGTAAGTCTAGTGATAAATCTAAAGAAAAGGTTAAAGAAGCTAAAGGTGATAAGAAAAGTAATCCTTGGAAGGATAATTATAGAAAGAGTAAAGAGCCTTTAGATGACAATGTGGTATATGGAAATAGAAATATAAATGAAGAAACCACAGAAATGTCTGAATTAAACATGGGTTCTGGTAGAGTAGCTGTGGCTGGAGATATATTTAAGGTAAATATATTTGAAGCTAAAAGTGGGAAAATTTATCCATCTTTATACATTACAGATTACTCTGGCTCTATAACTATAAAAATCTATCCAAGAAGCAATGAGGAAGTAGAGAAGCTATTAGAAGAGTTAAAACCAGGAGTATGTTGCAAGGTTTATGGGGAAGTAGAAATTGATAGATTTTCTAAAGATTTAGTGTTAAATGCAAAGTCTATTGTAAAGTTGAAACCTAGTGAAAGAATGGATGGTTGTGAAGTAAAGAGGATAGAGCTTCATGCCCATACCACTATGAGTTCTATGGATGCAGTGGTAACACCTTCAAAGCTTATTGCTAAAGCTGCTAAATGGGGACATAAGGCAATTGCTATAACAGATCATGGCGTAGCTCAAGCCTTTCCAGAGGCTATGGATGCAGGAAAGAAACATAATATAAAAATTATCTATGGAGTAGAGGGATATTTAGTCAATGATGGAGTTGGTATAGCTACAGGTTGCAGGGGAATAGATTTTAATAGTTCCTTTGTAGTATTTGATATTGAAACTACAGGGTTTTCAAGTCATCAGGATAGTATTATAGAGATAGGAGCCGTTAAAATAGAGGATGGACAGGTTATTGATAGTTTTAATGAACTTATAAATCCAGAGATAAGTATTCCTTATAAAATAACAGAACTTACAGGTATAAATAATGACATGGTGAAGGATTGTAAAACCATAGAAGATGTACTTCCTAGATTTTTAGATTTTGTAGGAAATTCTGTAGTAGTAGCTCATAATGCAGAGTTTGATACGGGATTTATTAAGTCTAAGTGTAGAAATCTTGGGTTGCAGTTTAAAAATGGAGTTATTGATACATTGCCTTTAGCCAGATTTTTATTTCCACAACTTAAAAAGCATAAGCTCAATGTGATATGTGAGCACTTAAAGATATCCTTAGAAAATCATCATAGAGCTGTGGATGATGCTAAGGCTACTGGGGATATTCTTTTAAAATGTTTTAATATGCTAAGAGAGAGGGAGTTTAATAATTTAGACCAGGTTAATAAGGAATATTTAAAATCCTTTGATGTGAAAAAAGCTCCTACATACCATATAATAATTTTAGTTAAAAACCAACGTGGGCTTAAAAATCTATATAAGCTAATTTCCTTTTCTAATTTAGACTATTATCAAAGAAGACCAAGACTTCCTAAGAGTTTAATAGAAGAATATAGAGAAGGCCTTATTATTGGCTCTGCCTGTGAGGCTGGAGAAATATTTAAAGGAGTTCTAGCAGGAAGGTCCATGGAGGACATGGAACACATAGTGGAGTTTTATGATTATTTAGAAGTGCAGCCCATTGGAAATAATGAATTTTTAATAAAAAAGAACATGGTTAAAGATGAAGAAGGACTTAGGGATCTAAATAGAAGGGTATGTGAACTTGGTGATTTCTATAATAAAAAGGTAGTTGCAACAGGTGATGTACACTTTTTGGAACCTAGAGATGAAGTTTTTAGAAGAATTTTAATGGCTGGAAAGGGTTTTGATGATGCTGATAATCAGCCTCCTTTATATTTCAAAACCACTACAGAAATGTTAAGAGAGTTTTCCTATTTAGGTGAAAAAAAGGCCATGGAAATTGTGGTAGAAAACCCTGAATATATACAAAGCTTAGTTGAAGAGGTTAAGCCTATTCCTGATGAAACCTATGCTCCTAAAATTGAGGGTGCAGAGGATGAAATTAGAAACATGACTCTAAATAAAGTAAAATCTATATATGGAGATAATCTTCCTGAAGTTATTCAAAAGAGACTTGATAAGGAGTTAAATTCTATTATAAATAACGGATATGCGGTGCTTTATCTTATAGCACAAAAATTGGTAGCAAAATCTATCAGTGATGGATACCTAGTTGGATCTAGAGGATCTGTTGGATCCTCATTTGTAGCAACCATGTCAGATATAACAGAGGTTAATGGACTTCCACCCCATTATGTATGTCCTAATTGTAACCATAGTGAATTTATTCTAGATGGATCTATAGGTTCGGGAGTTGACTTACCAGATAAAAACTGTGAAAAATGTGGAACTCCTTATATAAAAGATGGTCATGATATTCCATTTGAGACCTTCTTAGGTTTTGAGGGCGATAAGGAACCGGATATAGACTTAAATTTCTCGGGGGATAATCAAGGTGATATCCACAGATATACAGAAGTTTTGTTTGGAAAAGGTCATACCTTTAAAGCTGGAACCATAGGGACTATTGCAGATAAGACTGCCTATGGGTATGTTAAAAAGTATTTAGATGAAAGAGATATAAATACTACTAATGCAGAAATAGAAAGATTAACTATTGGATGTACTGGGGTAAAGAGAACTTCAGGGCAACACCCCGGAGGAATTATGGTTGTGCCTAGTGACAATGAAATATTTAATTTTTGTCCAATACAACATCCAGCAGATGATCCAAATTCAGATATAATAACAACTCATTTTGATTATCACTCTATAAGTGGTAGACTTTTAAAACTTGATATACTAGGACATGACGACCCTACCATGCTGAGGATGCTTCAAGATTTAACTGGAATAAGTCCTCAAAGCGTACCTTTATCTGACCCGAAAGTTTTGAGTCTTTTCACAGGAACAGAAGGTCTTGGCATAACTCCTGAAGAATTAGGTTGCGAAGTTGGATGTTATGGTGTTCCAGAGTTTGGAACTAAATTTGTAAGACAGATGCTACTAGATACAAAACCACAAACATTTTCTGACCTAGTTAGAATTTCTGGTCTCTCCCATGGTACTGACGTATGGCTTAATAATGCTCAATATTATATAAAAGAAGGGTATACTACCCTTAAAGATTGTATATCTACCAGAGATGATATTATGGTTTATCTTATCTATAAAGGACTGCCACCAAAGACTGCCTTCACCATCATGGAGAAGGTTAGAAAAGGAAAAGGTGTATCGGAAGAGTTTGAAGCCATAATGAGAGATCATAATGTTCCTGATTGGTATATAGAGTCCTGTAAGAAAATAAAATATATGTTTCCTAAAGGTCATGCCGTTGCCTATGTAATGATGGCTATGAGAATAGCTTATTTTAAGGTTCATTATCCAAAGGCTTATTATGCAACTTATTTTACTGTTAGGGCAGACGATTTTGATGGTGATTTAGTTGTAAAGGGTGAAGAAGCAATGAAAGATACTATGGATGAATTAAATGCTTTGGGGAATAATATAGGTACGAAGGAAAAAGGTCTTCTTACAACCTTAGAACTTTGTTATGAAATGTACAAAAGAGGTATAAAATTTCTACCAGTAGATGTATATAAATCAGAGGCAGTAAAATTTACAATAGAAGGGGACAATATAAGAATTCCTTTAAGTGGACTTACTGGAGTAGGTGAAAATGCTGCAAAAGCAATAGCAGAAGCTAGAAATGATGGAGAATTTATATCTAAGGAAGATCTTCGTATAAGAAGTAAAGCAACAAAGACTGTAGTAGAAGCTTTGGCTAATCATGGAGCCATAGGAGACTTACCAGAAACAAATCAACTAAGTCTTTTTTAACAACTGGTTATTTAAATAGTTTAAGTTAAGGTGCCATTAGATAAACAGATTTCTTAGCTTCTTCAAAGCTTAGAAATCGTTATACAGGGACGTAGCAGCTCTTTACTCCCACTTTGAAGAAGAAGGGAGTGTTAGAGATGGTAGTCATCGGATAAATACCTCAAAGGATTTAAAACCATTGCATATTAAAAATAGCTATGATATAATTGTACTTAATGAGCTAGTTATTATGATAATCTTTGAGGGAGAGTAGGATTTATGCCTACTCTCTATTTATTAAAACGCAACCCTAAGTTGCGTTTTAATTATAAAGTGAAACTTAGTTTGAGTTAAAGTTTCATATCTCACTAAAGCTAGTTGAACTCATACTTTAAAGGGTTCTATGGCCATGTAAATATTATCCATGACCATTTGAACCAATACTTTCAGCTTCAAAAGAAGATGGGAGTGTTACAGCGCTAGACATAAGACAAATATTATATAACAATAAAAAATATTAAGTTTATTATTAAAGGTTTAAAGGAAATATAATAAAAAGGAGGAAATGTATTATGAACAGTAGCGGTGTTGTGGAAAAACTCCATAGTAAAATTACTAATATAGTTGAAAAACTTGGATTTGAACTTTATCACTTAGAATATGTACGTGAAGGCGGACAGAATATTTTAAGAGTTTTTATAGAGAATGAAAAAGGAGTTGCTTTGGATAACTGTGTAGAAGTAAGTAAGGCTGTTGGAGAAATGCTAGATATAGAAGATCCTATAAAAGAAGAATATAATTTAGAAGTATCATCTCCAGGGATATTTAGAACCTTATTCACCAAAGAACATTTTAATAAATATATAAATCATAATGTGGCTGTAAAACTTTCAGCATTATTTGAAGGAAAGAAAAAATATGAAGGGATATTGAAGGGGTTTGATAGCGAAAACTTAATATTAGAAATCAATGATAATGAAGTTGCAATACCAATGTCAAAGGTTTCGTTAGTTACGCTAAACCCAGCTTTATAAGGAGGATATAAATATAATGAGCACCGGATTTAAGGAAGAATTTATAGATGCTGTAAAACAACTAGTTGTTGAAAAAGGAATTAGTGAGGAAATGCTTTTTACTACTATAGAGGATGCTTTAGTAGCAGCATATAAGAAAAATTTTGCAAAGTCTCATGCAAAGGAACAAAATGTAAGAGTATGGGTTAATAGAGATACAGGAGAAACACATGTATACTCATTAAAAGAAGTTGTAGAAGAAGTATATGATGATGTAATAGAAATATCCTTAGAAGATGCTAGAGAAATCAGTGCTAAATATAATTTAGAGGATATAGCAGAAATTGAGGTTACTCCAAGAGATTTTGGAAGAGTTGCAGCTCAAGCAGCTAAGCAAGTTGTTATTCAAAGAATCAAGGAAGCAGAGAGAACTCTTATATACAATGAATTTATAACTAAGGAATTTGACATAATAACAGGTATAGTATTAAGAAAAGATAGAGGTAATGTATTTATAGACCTAGGTAAACTAGAAGCTGTATTAGGTCCAAATGAGCAAATGCCGGGAGAATCTTATACATTTAATGAGAAATTAAAGCTATATATAGTAGAAGTTAAGAAAAGCTCTAAAGGGCCACAAATCGTTGTTTCAAGAACACACCCAGGGTTAGTAAAAAGATTATTTGAGTTGGAAGTTCCGGAAATATACAGTGGAATTGTAGAAATAAAAAGTATATCTAGAGAAGCTGGTTCAAGAACTAAAATAGCCGTATGGTCTAACGATGAAGAAGTAGATCCTATGGGAGCTTGTGTTGGACCTAAAGGAGTTAGAGTTCAAAATGTAGTAAATGAACTTAAAAATGAAAAAATTGACATAATAAAATGGAGTAAATTACCAGAAGAGTATATTGCTCATGCACTAAGCCCAGCTAAAGTCCTATCTGTAGATATTGATGATGAAGGAAAGAGTGCTAAAGTTGTAGTAGACGATAATCAACTATCATTAGCCATAGGTAAGGAAGGTCAAAATGTTAGATTGGCAGCAAGACTTACTGGATGGAAAATAGATATTAAAAGTAAGAGTCAAGCTGAAAACATACAAAATGAAGAAAGTAACCTTTAAAGGTAGGTGATATTTTATGAAGGTAAAAAAGATACCTCAAAGAATGTGCACTGGGTGCATGGAAATGAAGCCTAAGAAGGAACTTATAAGAGTTGTTAAAAATAAGGAAAATGAGATATCTATAGATTTACATGGTAAAAAACCTGGTCGTGGAGCTTATATCTGCAGAAATATTGAATGTTTAGAAAAAGCTGTGAAAACTAAAAGACTAGAAAGAAATCTAGAAACTAAGATAAATGATGAAATATATGATAAACTAAAGGAAGAGATAGTTAATGCAGAATAAATTTTTAAGTTTTCTAGGCATTGCAAAGAAATCTAGAAACTTAGTAGAAGGATATAATACATGTGAAGAAGAAATTAAAAGAAATAAAATTCACCTATGTATTTTATCCTTAGAGTGTTCAGAAAACACTAAGAAAAAATTTGAAAAATACTGTGATGACAGAAGGGTGCCTGTAATAGGAAACATACCCAAGAGTGAACTGGGTATGGCTATAGGTAGAGAAGAAATCAATGTGTTAGCAGTAAAAGACGAAAAAATTTGTGAAAATTTAATAAAGTTATGGAAAGAGAATTACGGAATGTAAATTCGGGGGTGAAAGTTTTGGCGAAAGTAAGAATATATGAGTTAGCTAAAGAATTAGAAGTTTCAAACAAGGAACTTATAAGTGTATTAATGGATGAGTTCGGTGTAGAAGCTAAGAATCACATGAGTGTTATCGATGAAGAGGATGCTGATCTTATAAAAGAGCTATATGAAGAACAGAAAAAAGAATCAGCTGAAAAGAAGGAAATCATTGAGGAATATGAATCAAAAATCAATGAAGATATTAGTAAGCAGCAAAGAAAAAATAGCAAAATAAGAAAAGGTGGAAACAAGAAAAGCGAAGAAAAAGCTGATGATACACCAGATGAAGTAATCGAAATGGAAGAAACTATTGTTGTAAAGGACTTAGCTGATAAGCTTAAAAAGCCAGTGGTAGAAGTTATAAGAGCTTTAATATTCCAAGGTGTTATGGCAAGTGTAAACCAAGAAGTTGACTTTAAAACAGCTGAAAAGCTTGTAGAAAGCTTTGGATCTATTGCAGTATTAAAAGAGCAAAATGTTGGTGATGTTGCTGAAGAACAAGAGGATGAGATTGATGCTCTAGAAGACGAAGCATCAGAAGCAAAAGAAACTAAAAGACCACCAATAGTTACAGTAATGGGTCACGTTGACCACGGTAAGACATCATTACTAGATGCAATAAAGAAATCTAAAGTTACAGCAACAGAAGCTGGTGGAATTACTCAACACATAGGTGCTTATACTGTCGATGTGAATGGAGAGAGAATTACCTTCCTTGATACTCCAGGTCACGAAGCTTTTACATCTATGAGAGCTAGAGGAGCTCAAGTTACAGATATAGTTATATTAGTAGTAGCTGCAGATGATGGAATTATGCCTCAGACTGTTGAAGCTATAAACCACTGTAAAGCTGCAGAAGTACCTATGATTATAGCTATTAACAAAATGGATAAAGAAAGTGCAAATCCAGATAGAGTTAAACAAGAGTTAACAGAATATGGATTAGTAGCTGAAGATTGGGGTGGGGATACTATATGTGTACCAGTATCTGCTCACACTAAGGAAGGTTTAGATAATCTGCTTGAAATGATTACAATAAATGCTGAAATGTTAGAATTAAAAGCTGATGCTAACAGAAGAGCTAAAGGAACAGTTATAGAAGCTAAATTAGATAAAGGTAGAGGACCTGTAGCTAGTATACTAGTTCAAAATGGAACTTTAAAATCAGGAGATTCTATAATAGTTGGAACTACGTATGGTAGAATCAGAGCAATGATTGATGATAAAGGAAAAAATACAAAAGAAGCTGGCCCGTCTATGCCAGTAGAAATATTAGGACTTTCAGAAGTTCCAGCAGCAGGAGACAGATTTACTGTTGTTAGAGATGAGAAGACAGCTAGAATAATGGCAGAGTCAAGAAAAGAAAAGATTAGACAAGATCATTTCCAAACATCTAATAGGGTATCTATGGAAAACCTATATAACCAAATCCAAGAAGGTAAGGTTAAGGAATTAAGTGTAATAGTTAAGGCTGATGTTCAAGGTTCAGCAGAAGCTGTTAAACAATCCATAGAAAAACTTTCTACAGATAACGTAAAAGTTAGAGTTATCCACGGAGCAGTTGGAGCTATAACTGAAACAGACGTATCTCTAGCTTATGCTTCTAATGCTATTATTATAGGTTTCAACGTAAGACCAGATAATAATGCTATTGCAGTTGCAGAAAGAGATAATGTAGAAATTAAAACTTATAGAATTATCTATGATGCATTAGATGATATTAAATCAGCAATGATTGGTATGCTTGAACCTGAGTATAAGGAAGTTATTACTGGACGTTGTGAAGCAAGACAGGTATATAAAATTTCTAACGTTGGTACTATAGCAGGATGTTATGTTCTTAACGGAAAGATAGCAAGAAACTGTAAAGTTAGAGTATTGAGAGATGGTATAGTAATTACAGAATCTACTCTTGCATCTTTAAAGAGATTTAAAGATGACGTTAAAGAGGCAGCAGCTGGATATGAATGTGGACTTAGCATTGAAAAATTCAATGATATAAAAGAAGGAGACATTATAGAAGGCTATATTATGGAAGAAATTAAACCAAAACAATTGTAATAGGAAGGAGTGATCTCCATGGCTAACTATAGAGGCGGCAGAATTAATGAAGAAATAAAAAAAGATGTTAGCAACACTATTCAAAACAAAATAAAGGATCCTAGACTTACAGCTATGGTAAGTGTAACAGATGTAGAAGTAACAAGAGACTTAAGCTATGCTAAAGTATTTGTTAGTATATTTGGTACAGAGGATCAAAAGACAGAGGCATTTAAAATTCTTAAAAGCTCAACAGGCTTTATAAGAAAAGAAATAGGAAAAAGTGTTAAGTTAAGACATGTTCCAGAAGTTATCATTGAGTTAGATACAACTTTAGATAAAGCTAATCATTTGGAATCTTTATTTAGAAAGATAAAGGAGAATGATTCCAATGATAACTAGGAATATAGTAGATATCATAGAGAAAAGTAATTGTATAGGAATTACTTTTCATCAATCACCAGATGGTGATTCTCTAGGAAGTGCCACAGCCCTACTTCAAGGGCTGAGGGCACTTAATAAAGAAGCATATATACTTTCTAAGGAAGAAATTCCCGATACTTTTGAGTATTTACCTTGTGGTAAGGAAATCACAGGATTAATTCAACAGGTAAAGGAAGGTACAGATTTAATAATTGTACTAGACTGTGGAGATTTCAAGAGAATAAATGCTAATTTAGATGTGGAGAATAGGCAATATAAGCTTGTAAATATAGATCACCATCTAAGTAATGAAAAGTATGGTGATTTTAATTATGTAGATATAAATTCTTCAGCAGTTGGAGAAATAATTTATGACCTATTAAATCAATTAAAAGTAGAAATTACTAAGGAGATAGGTGAATCAATCTATACTTCTATTTTAACAGATACAAGTTCTTTTAAGCATTCCAATACTACAAGTAGAACACATGAAATAGCAGGAGAAATTATTAAAACTGGAGTTAACTTTAATAAAATTCAAAGACAAGTATTTGAAAATAAAGAATTTAATAAAGTTAAATTTTTTGGAAAAGTAATAAGTACTTTAACATTACATCTTAATAATAAAGTTGTATTTATGGAAATTAATGATGCTATGCTTCATGAAGTGGGTTTAGAGTCCATGGATTCTTCCGAGGTTATTCATTTTGGAACCATGATAAGTGGAGTAGAAGTAGTAGCTTTATTTAAAGAAAGTAAAGGCGGAATAAAAGTAAGCTTAAGGTCTAAAGAAATAGTTGACGTTAGTAAAGTAGCAGAAAACTTTAATGGTGGAGGTCATAAAAGAGCTTCTGGTCTTTTTTGTGAAGGTTCCATGGTTGATGTAAAAGATAAAATATACAAAATATTAGAAGAAGAGTTGATATCATATGATAGAAAATAATAAACCCTTTGGAGTTTTAAATATAAATAAACCACTTGGTATTAGTTCCTTTGATGTAGTGAGAAAAATAAAAAAGTTAGCTAAGGAGAAGAAAGTTGGACATGGCGGTACCTTAGATCCAGAAGCTTGTGGTGTGCTTCCAGTATGTATAGGAAGAGCAACTAAGGCTATAGACTTTATCATGGAAGGTGAGAAGGAATATATAGCAAAGGTTAAATTGGGAGTAGTTACAGATACTTACGATAGAGAAGGAAAAGTACTTCGTGAAAGTAGGGTAGATTCTACAGAAGAAGAAATCACTAAGGCTATATATAAATTTGTAGGAACTATTGCTCAAGTTCCACCTATGTATTCTGCCCTTAAACAAAATGGAAAAAAACTTTACGAATTAGCTAGAGAAGGAAAAGAAGTCTATAGGGAGCCAAGGACAGTTACTATACATAGTATTGATATATTATCCATAGATAGTCCTATAATTCACATAAAGGTTAGATGTTCTAAAGGAACTTATATAAGAAGTTTATGCTATGATATAGGTGAAGAACTTGGTTGTGGAGCTATGATGTGGGAACTGGAGAGAACAGCCACAGGTCCTTTTAACATAGAAAGCAGCGTGGAGCTAAAAGACTTAACAGAGGAAAATATAGATAATTATATTATTTCCTTAGATGAGGTATTTAATAAGTTTCCTAAACTTGTAGTTAATGAAAAGTTTGAAAGGCTAATATTAAATGGAGTAACTATAAATGATAGAACTCTTTTAAATAGAATTGAAAAGTTTTGCAAATATGCAGTATACAACAATTCTAATAAACTTATAGGAATTGGCTCAGAAAGCGATTCGGGATTTAAGTTAATAAAACTTTTTCTTTAGGGGATATATTTATGAAAATTATAGAAGACAATTTTAATGAAATACTTAAAACACCTAGTATAATTGTACTGGGAAGTTTTGATGGTATACATAGTGGTCATAGAGAATTAATTAATAGTGCTAAGCAATTAGCAGAAAAGATTAAATTAACTCAAAACATAAAGGATATAAAAGTTATGGTATGTACCTTTAAAAATCATCCTTTATCTGTGATTAATAAGGAGATTTGTCCAAAACTAATTATGAGCAATGAAGAGAAAACTATTTTATTTGAAAAGCTTCAAGTGAATATATTAAATTTTATAGAATTTAATAAGGAATTCATGTCAATTTCACCAGAACAATTCATAAATAATTTAAAGAAGCATTATAATGCTAAAGGTATAGTAGTTGGTTTTAATTATCGTTTTGGATATAAAAATTTAGGTGATGTAGAGATCTTTAAAAAATATAGTGAAATCTTAGACTATGAGCTTTTCGTAGTGGAACCTATAACTTCAGATGGAGAAGTGGTAAGTAGTTCTGCCATTAGGCATAATCTTCAAGAGGGGAATATAGAGAAAGCTAATAAGTTTCTTGGTAGACCATTTATGTTAAGTGGAAATATAATTAAGGGAAAGCAAATAGGAAGAACCATGGGATTTCCTACTGTAAACTTAAATTATGATAAAAAGTTTATAGTACCTAAGGGTGGAGTTTATGGAACTATTGTAGAGTATAAAAATAGCTTTTATAAAGCCATAACTAATATTGGGTATAATCCTACCCTAGAAGGTAATAAATTAAGTATTGAGACTAATATTTTAGAATTTGATAAAAATATATATGGAGAAGAAATTAAACTATATTTTATAGAAAAAATAAGAGAAGAAAAAAAGTTTGGTTCCATTGATGAACTAAAGAATCAACTATCTAAGGATAAAAATTATGTAAATAGTAAGGATTATTCTTTATATGTAGATAAAATTTATAGTTAACTAATTTTTACAAATTTTTATAATTTAATTAGTTTTCTATTTACAAAATAAATTTAGTTTGATATAATTTCATATGAACCTTATGCTATGTATTCTGAATGCCAACGGGGTACATGGCATATGGCGATTTAACTATTGGAGGTGCATACAATATGGAAAAGGCAAGAAAACAAGAAATAATGCAACAATTTGCAAGAACAGAAGGAGATACTGGTTCTCCAGAAGTACAAATAGCATTATTAACAGAAAGAATTAAGGAATTAACTGAGCATTTAAAAGTTCACAAAAAAGACCACCACTCAAGAAGAGGTCTTTTAATGATGGTTGGACAAAGAAAAGGACTTTTAAGCTACTTAAAGAAGCAAGATATCGAAAGATACCGTGTTATAATTGCTAAATTAGGAATTAGAAAATAATTAAGAGCGGCAAAGCCGCTCTATTATTTTAATTAAATAGCAAAAAAAAGATAATAATAAGTATATATCTATATATATATTTTTAATAACCGAAAGGAGGAGATTAAATGACAAATACGTTAAGTACTTCTGTAGCAGGAAGAGAAATGAAGATAGAAATCGGCAAAATTGGAATGTTATCTGATTGTGCTATGTTTATTAGTTATGGAGAGACTGTAATCCTTGTAAATGTAAATGCATCTGAAGAACCAAGACAAGGAATAGACTTTTTCCCACTAAGTGTAGAATATGAAGAAAGACTATATGCAGTAGGTAAAATTCCAGGAGGATTTTTAAAGAGAGAGGGAAGACCGTCAGAAAAAGCTATACTAAATTGTAGAGCTATAGATAGACCTATAAGACCTCTATTCCCAAAAGGATATAGAAATGATGTTCAAGTGGTTTGTACAGTATTATCTGTTGATCAAGATAATTCTCCAGAAATATTAGCTATGAATGCTGCTTCAATAGCATTACTTTTATCAAGCATACCATTTACTGACGCTGTAGCTACAGTATCAATTGGATTAATCGATGGAAAGTTTGTAGTTAACCCTACATCCAAAGAAAGAGAATTAAGTTCAATGCAATTAACTGTATGTGCTACTAAAGAAAGAGTTATGATGATAGAAGCTGGTGGAGATGAAATTCCAGAAGAAACTATGATTGAAGCTATAGACTTTGGATTTAATGAATGTCAATCTATCATAGCATTCCAAGAAGAGGCTAGAGCTAAATTTGGAAAAGTTAAACCTGAGCCAGTACTATACAAGGTGGATGCAGAAATTCAAAGTGAAGTAAAAAACTTTGCTTTTGATATGTTAAAAGAAGCTATGTATATCACTGATAAGGATGAAAGAAATCTTAAAGTAAGTGAAATTAAGGCTAAAATAAATGAAGAGTTTTCTGAAAAGTATCCAGAGGGCGGAAGTGACATAGGAGAAGTTGTTTACAATATTCAAAAGGAAATTGTAAGAAACATGTTACTTAGAGATAAGAGAAGACCTGATGGAAGAGGATTTAATCAAATTAGATCTATAGCTTGTGAAACTGGACTCCTTCCAAGAACTCATGGTACAGGATTATTTACAAGAGGATTAACTCAAGTAATGACTGTAGCTACATTAGGAGCTCTAGGTGATGTTCAAATCATAGATGGTATTGGAGAAGAAGACTTCAAGAGATATATGCATCACTACAATTTCCCAGCATACAGTGTTGGAGAAGTAAAACCACTTAGAGGACCAGGAAGAAGAGAAATAGGACACGGTGCTTTAGCTGAAAGAGCATTAGAACCACTAATTCCTTCTATAGAAGAATTCCCATATGCTATAAGACTTGTTTCAGAAGTTTTAAGTTCTAATGGATCTACATCTCAGGCAAGTGTATGTGGAAGTACATTAGCATTACTTGATGCCGGAGTTCCAATAAAGAGACCAGCAGCAGGAATTGCCATGGGACTTATAACTAGCGAAGATTTAAGTGAAGAAGCTGTAATTACAGATATTCAAGGAATCGAAGACTTCTTTGGAGATATGGACTTTAAAGTAGCTGGTACAGAAAAAGGAATAACTTCAATTCAAGTTGATACAAAAATAAAAGGATTATCTAAGTATTGCATAAGAACAGCTATAGAAGATGCTAGAACAGCTAGATTATTCATCTTAGATAAAATAAATGAATGCATAGCTGAGCCAAGAGCTGAGTTATCTCAATATGCTCCAAGAATGTACACTATAAACATAAAACCAGACAAAATTAGAGATATTATAGGACCTGGTGGAAAAACTATTAAGAAAATAATAGCAGATACAGGGGTTAAGATAGATACTAATGATGATGGTAAGATAGTTATAATGTCTACTGATAGTGAAAGTGCTAATGAAGCATTAAGAATTATAAAAGAAATCACTAAGGAAGTTGAAGTTGGCGAAATATACTTAGGTAAAGTTACTAAGATTATGGCTTTTGGTGCTTTTGTAGAAGTACTTCCAGGTAAAGAAGGCTTAGTACACATATCTAAATTAGCTAACGAAAGAGTAAACAAAGTAGAAGATATCGTAGCTATTGGGGATGAAATACTTGTAAAAGTAACAGAAATCGATTCTCAAGGAAGAGTAAATCTTTCTAGAAAAGATGCGTTAAAAGATAGTGAAGAGTCTAAAACTGAAGAGTAGATAGAAGTTAAAATAAAAAGGTAAAATGCCTTTTTATTTTTTTTATATTGGTGTTTATTATGGTAATAATTCCTCTACATAGAAATATTTTTACTGTAAAACATAAGAACATACTAGTGTATAATTTCATAAAGTATAATATAATTGTATTAAGTTTCGTTAATTTACTCATAAATGTGTAATAGAAAACATATTAATCATAGTAATTTATAAAATTATGTATGGGGTGATATGTGATGGAAGAAAAATATAGATATTTAAGTGAGATGGAACGATATGAAATTATAAATATTAATGATGGAGATAAGTATAGTGTCCTAGGCAATAATGATATAGTTATAAATGAGAATGGAGAACTAAAGCTACTATTACTTGGAGATGGAAAGTCTAGTAAGATGTTTTTTAGAAATAATGAAATGCTGGAAGTTTCATGGGATTACGTAAAGAAGATAGGTTCTAAAACTATAATCATCGATGTTGATGGGGAAACACTAAGAAAATCCCATATATAACATGGAGGTAAGTATGGATATAGTTGTTCAGAAATTTGGTGGTACATCAGTATCTAGTGAAGATAATAGAAGATTAGTTGCAAAAAAGATTAAAAATGCTATAAAGGATAGGTATAAACCTGTAGTAGTAGTATCAGCTATGGGCAGAAAAGGTTCTCCTTATGCAACAGATACATTACTATCTTTAGTTAGTGAAGAATTTAAGATAAATAATCCAAGGGGCTTAGATTTACTTTTGTCTTGTGGAGAAACTTTAAGTACAGTAGTAATGTGTAATGATTTATTAAGAGAAGGCATAGAGGCAGTTCCACTTATGGGGGGAGAAGCAGGTATAAAGACTGATAATAACTTCAATAACGCCTCCATTTTAAATGTTGATCCAAGGAGTGTACTAAAGGTATTAGAAGATGGTAAAATACCGGTAGTAGCAGGTTTTCAAGGTATAAGTGAAGAAGGTAGCATTACTACCATAGGAAGAGGTGGAAGTGACGTTACAGCAGCAATTTTAGGAGCAGCATTAAAGGCAAAGGAAGTTCAAATATATACAGATGTTGATGGTATAATGACAGCAGATCCAAGAATAGTTTCTAAGGCCTCATTAATAGAGAGTATAAGCTATGACGAAGTATTCCAATTTGCTGATCAAGGGGCTAAAGTAATACATCCTAGAGCAGTTGAAATATCTAGAAAATATAATATTCCATTAGTAATAAAAAATACTCTTAGCAATTGTGCAGGAACAACTATTTCTTCCTATGGGGAGGATAATGAAAGAATTATCACTGGAATTACTCATATGAGTAATAGAGTTCAAATAAGAGTTAATGGTGGGTCAAAGGAACACTGCAACAATATATTCCATATTTTAGCTAAAGAAGGAATAAGTATTGATTTGATAAGCGTATTCATTAAAGATAAAATATTCACTATAAGTGATGCAGACTTAGAAAAGTTCAAAAATATAGCAGCTAACTTTGAAATTACTTATCAGTACACAGAAAATTGTAGCAAAATATCTATAATAGGTTCAAAAATGAGAGGAATACCTGGAGTTATGTCTAGAATTCTAAAAGCTTTAGAAGAAGGTAATGTAGATATTCTTCAAACAGCTGATTCTCATACAACTATTTGGTGTCTTGTAGAAAGTAGTAAAGTTAAAGATGCTATAAATTTACTTCATAATGAATTTAAATTAGGATAGTATATAAACACCTCTTAATGCACAGAATAAGAAACATTAGGAGGTGTTTTTCCATGGATAATGAAGAGAAAAATAAAAAATATAAGGAAGACAAAGATACTAAACACAAAAAGAATAATAAAAGTAAAGTTATAATAAATGAAGAAAATGAAGATGAACAAAATGAAGAGGATAACTCTAGAGGACTAAGTAAGGAAGTTGCAAATCTTAAAGAAGTAGGGGTCATGTCTGTAGCTAAGGCTGATGACAGGATTCAAGTTATACCTATAGTAGGTCAAGTTGAAGGTCATAATATTTCTGGTAACCAGACTAAGTCTACTAAATATGAGTTAATCATTCCCCAGTTAATAGCTATTGAAAGAGATGATAATGTAAAAGGTATACTTATAGTATTAAACACGGCAGGAGGCGATGTGGAAGCAGGATTAGCTATTGCAGAAATGATAACTAGTCTTAGTAAGCCTACAGTATCCATAGTAATAGGTGGAGGACATTCTATCGGAGTTCCGTTAGCTACTGCATCAGATTATTCATTTATAACTCCTTCAGCTACAATGATAGTTCATCCTGTAAGAATGAATGGATTTGTTATAGGAGTGCCTCAAACATTTGAATACTTTAGAAAGATGCAGGAGCGAATAGTTGAATTTGTAGTTAGGACTTCTCAAATTAATTCAGATGAATTTAGAAATCTTATGAGTCAAACTGATGAGTTACTAAATGATATAGGAACTATATTGATAGGCGACCAAGCTGTAGAATGTGGACTTATTGATGAAGTAGGTGGAATTAGAGAAGCTTTAGATAAATTAGAAGAGTTAATAAAACAAGGAGAAACAAAAGAACAGGGAGAAATTTCAGAAGAAAATAGTAATAAATAAACAGATAAAATATTAGCTTTTAAGCATTAAGTTGTCAGCAAAAGTATGTTGACAACTTTTTATTTATAAAAAAATTTGAAATGTAGGTGGATTTCAATGTACAATATATTGAGATGGATAAATGGAAATTATTTTCATGAATCTTAGGAAAAGTTTTGGAGGAGATACTATGGCTAGAGGAAAAGAACCTTTAAAAAAGAAAAACAGTAGTAAAAAGAAGACTGTTAAAAATAATAGTTCAAAAGATAATATAGCTAAAAAAGATAGAATTTTTGATTTTAATGGAATTATACTGATAACCTTAGGCGTTTTAATATTTTTAGCTTTGTTATCAGCTATGTTTTCGGATCCAACCTCTTTGGCTGGATCAATGGGAGTATTTATTAATAGAATTTTTATAGGATTGCTTGGAATAGGTGCCTATGCTTTACCTTTTGTACTTTTATATATGGGAATAAGCTATATAAAAATAGATAAATATTTTAAAGTAAATAAAAAATCCGTTGGAATTTTAATGTTTTTAGTTACTACCATGATTTTTGTAGAACTTATAGTATTACCTGCTTACTATGTAAAAGGAAATATGGCAAGTGCTATTATAGATCAATTTAGATCTAAGTCTGTGCTTCATGGAGGTATTATATCTTTAGTAATTACGGTTCCTATAAGTTTACTTTTAGGAAAGATAGGTAGTTATATAGTTTTATTTGCGTTATATATAATATCTTTAGTTCTAATTAATAATATTACTATAAAAGAATTATTTACATTTGAAAAAGTAGAAAGTAAAAAAAGGACTAAGGATTTGAAAGCAACGAATATTGTAATAGATGAGCCTATGAAATATGTATCTGCAGATGGTAATACTATAGACAATAAAAGTAGTGAAGAATCAAAGATTAAAATCATAGATTTTATGAAGATTGATGAGGGAGATAATCAATTAGAAGGAAAAATGGAATCAATTGTAGAAGAACCTCATAAGGCAAAGGAAAATAAAAGTAACATAGAGGATGTAGATATTGACATTTCCTTTGGAGATGGAAATAAAATATATGCATATGAACATCCTTCACCAGAACTACTTCATAAAAATATAAATAGCATAGGAAAAAATGGTGATAAAAAAGAGCTTCTTAATAGTGCTAATAAACTTCAAGAAACTTTAGGAAGCTTTGGAGTTGAAGCTAAGGTAATACAGGTTACAAAAGGACCATCTGTAACTAGATTTGAATTACAACCTCATGTTGGAGTTAAGGTTAGTAAGATAGTTAATCTAGCTGATGACATAGCCCTAAATTTAGCAGCCTCAGGAGTTAGAATAGAGGCGCCAATACCAGGAAAGGCAGCAGTGGGTATAGAAGTACCTAATAAGGAGTTATCAGCTGTATTTTTGAGAGAAGTAATAGAAAGTGAAGAGTTTGCTGTTACTAAGAAAAATTTGGCATTTGCCCTTGGAAAGGATATTGCAGGAAATTGTGTAGTAGGAGATTTAACTAAGATGCCTCACCTTTTAATTGCAGGAGCTACAGGATCAGGGAAAAGTGTATGTATTAATACTCTTTTAATAAGCTTATTATATAAATATACACCCCAAGAGGTTAAATTACTTTTAATAGACCCTAAAGTGGTAGAACTAAATATATACAATGGAATACCACACCTATTAATTCCAGTAGTTACAGAGCCTAAAAAAGCTGCAGGAGCATTAAATTGGGCAGTTAATGAAATGACTAGAAGATATAAGCTCTTTGCAGATAATAACGTAAGAAATATTGAAGGATATAACGATTTTGTAGAAAAGGGAATAATAGAAGAAAAACTTCCATGGATAGTAATAATAATTGATGAGTTGGCAGACTTAATGATGGTATGTCCAAATGATGTGGAGGAATATATAGGTAGACTTGCTCAAATGGCTAGGGCGGCAGGAATGCATCTAGTAATAGCAACACAAAGGCCATCTGTAGATGTAATAACAGGAGTAATTAAAGCTAATATACCATCTAGAATATCCTTTGCAGTTTCAAGTCAAATAGACTCAAGAACTATTCTAGATTCTTCAGGAGCTGAGAAGCTTCTAGGTAAAGGGGATATGCTATATTATCCTGTGGGAGAATCTAAGCCACTTAGAATTCAAGGTGCCTTTGTGTCTGAGGAAGAAGTAGAGACTGTAGTAGAATTTATTCGTAATGGATTAAAGGAATTAGAGTATAAAAAAGAAATTATGGATGAGATAGAAAATAGTGTATCTAAATCTAAGGGGGGTGAAGACTGCGATGAGTTATTAGACGAAGCTATTAAAGTTGTATTAGAAGAAGGGCAAGCTTCAACATCCTTGTTGCAGAGAAGACTAAAAATAGGGTATAATAGAGCGGCTAGAATTATAGATGAAATGGAAGCAGAAGGGATTATATCTGGTCGTAATGGAAGTAAGCCAAGACAGGTTCTTGGAAGAGATGATACCATTAGATGATAATTTGTTAACCAAACTTTCATTGATTTTACAAAAGAAGAGGTCTTAAGTAATACAGAGATAACATAGGAGGATAAAGGTGGAAAAATTAAAATTTGGAGTAATAAATTTAGGTTGTGACAAGAATAGAATAGATGCAGAAATTATAATAAGTAATTTAAAAAGTAGGTATGAAGCAGTAGCAGATGAAAGACAGGCAGATATATTACTAGTAAACACCTGTGGATTTATAGAAACTTCTAAGCAAGAATCTATAGATACCATATTAGAAATGGCAAAGTACAAGAAAGATAAGTGTAGCGTACTAATAGCTACTGGGTGCTTAACTCAAAGATATGGTAGTGAGCTTTTAGAACTTATGCCAGAATTAGATATAATTTTAGGTGTAAATGATTATGACAAGTTACTTGAATGTATTGAAAAATCCATGGCAACTGGAGAAAAGAGCTGTATTACAACCTATAGTGATACTAATATAAATATAGGAAAAAGGCAGGTTACCACAGGAGGAACTACTGCTTATATAAGAATATCTGAAGGGTGTAACAATATTTGCGCCTACTGTGCAATTCCTAAAATAAGAGGAAAATATAGAAGTAGAGATATGGAAGATATCCTTAAAGAAGCTAAGGAATTAGCTTTAAATGGGTATAAGGAGTTAATTATAGTAGCACAAGATACTACTAATTATGGTGTAGATATATATGGAGAAAAAACTCTACACATACTTTTAAGAGAACTAGGTAAAATAAAAAGTATAAAATGGATAAGACTTCTTTATTGTTATGCAGAAGAGTTAACTGATGAAGTTATAAATGAAATAGCTATAAATGATAAGGTATGTAAGTATATAGATATTCCTATACAACATATTAGTGATGATATTTTAAAATCAATGAAAAGAAAAGGCAGAAAGAAAATAATTACTGAAAATATCAAAAAGCTTAGAGATACAGTTCCTAATATAACTATAAGAACTACTCTTATAGTAGGATTTCCAGGAGAAACAGAAGAAAACTTCTTAGAATTATTAAATTTTGTGAGAGAGACTAAGTTTGATAAGCTAGGAGTATTTACTTATTCTCAAGAGGAAGGAACTGTGGCTGCAGAAATGGAAGGTCAAATAGAAGAAGATGTTAAAGAAGAAAGACTTCACTCCATAATGATGGCTCAGCAAAGTATATCAACAGAAATAAATAAAAATAAAATAGGTAGCACCTATGATGTATTAATCGAAAGTAAAGAAAAAGGAACATATTGTGGAAGAAGTTATGAAATGGCTCCAGAAATTGACGGAGAAGTTTATGTAAAATCTAATAAATTAAGTATAGGTGATTTTGTTAAGGTTAAAATAAAAGATGCACTAGAGTATGATTTAATAGGAGAAATCGCTAAATAATTTTTAGTTTTTTATATTTATAATAAAAATATTAATTAATAATAGAGAGACAACTTTTTAAAGTTAAATTAATATTAATAAACTAAATAATTTTAAGATTTTATTGTATAATATTTGTATAAGATAAAATAATTTATAATTACTAATAGTAAGAATTTATTTTTAGTTCTTTACAATAAGATTTGAGTTTTATTTAGCTAAAATGATTATAGATTGTTAAATTTCAGGAGTAGGAGATGTTAATGATGAATCTTGCAAATAAGCTTACGGTATTAAGAATAATATTAGTTCCTATATTCTTAATATGTGCAATGGTTAATACCACCACAGCTAATATTATTGCTTTATCAATATTTATAGTAGCTTCAGTAACAGATAAATTAGATGGCTACATAGCGAGAAGCAGAAATCAGATAACTAATTTTGGGAAATTCATGGATCCTCTAGCAGACAAGCTTTTAGTTACCTGTGCTTTAATACTTTTAGTTGAAAAAGGAATTATTGCAGCTTGGGTAGTAGTTGTAATAATTGCTAGGGAATTTATAGTATCTGGCTTGAGGACGTTAGCTGCTTCACAAGGAGTGGTAATAGCTGCAAGTAATTGGGGAAAGCTGAAAACTGTAATTCAGATGATAGCTATTATAATGGGGCTATTGTCTCTAGTATATAATCCAGAATGGCTTAATATTACAACACAAGTTACTATATACCTAGCAGCTGTTATTACTATAATATCTGGAGTGGATTATTTTGTTAAAGGAAAAGATATTATAAATATTAATGAATAATGTTTATAATTCTATAACTATGTCAAAAATGGTAAAGAGTTCCTTGAAAGAAATTTAAAGGAACTCTTTACTATAACACTTGACCTGATAAATTAAATAATATATAATAAGCATATAAGAACTATTGTTCGTAATGGAAGGATGTGAACCCTAAAGGGGAATTTATGAATAACGATAAATTAAAAGCATTAGAAGCGGCTATGGGTCAAATAGAAAAGCAATTTGGTAAAGGCTCAATAATGAAATTAGGGGAAGAAAGTACTTTGAATATAGACTGCATATCTACAGGATGTTTAGGCCTGGATATTGCACTGGGAATTGGTGGAGTTCCTAGAGGAAGAATAATTGAGATATTTGGACCAGAATCATCTGGTAAAACTACTGTAGCTTTACATATAGTTGCAGAGGCTCAAAAGAACGGTGGTTGTGCAGCGTACATAGATGCAGAACATGCCCTTGATCCAGTTTATGCAAAAGCATTAGGTGTAGACATAGATAATTTAATAGTATCTCAACCAGATACAGGAGAGCAGGCTCTTGAAATTACCGAAGCTTTAGTTAGATCCGGTGCAATAGATATAGTAGTTATAGACTCTGTTGCTGCCTTAGTTCCAAAGGCTGAAATTGAAGGTGAAATGGGAGATGCCCATGTAGGTCTTCAAGCTAGACTTATGTCTCAAGCTTTAAGAAAACTTACTGGTTCTATAAACAAATCAAAATGCTCTACTATATTTATAAACCAATTGAGAGAAAAAGTTGGAGTTATGTTTGGAAATCCAGAAACAACTCCAGGAGGAAGAGCTCTTAAATTCTATGCATCTGTAAGAATTGACGTAAGAAAGATAGATACTATTAAACAAGGAGAAACCTTCTTAGGAAATAGAACTAGAGCTAAGTTAACTAAGAATAAAGTTGCGCCACCATTTAAACAAGCAGAATTTGATATTATGTATGGTGAAGGAATATCTAGAGTTGGAGATGTATTAGATATTGGTGTTAAAGAAGAAATTGTACAAAAGAGTGGTGCTTGGTTTGCATACGGAGACGTAAGACTGGGTCAAGGTAGAGAAAATGCTAAAAACTTTTTTAAGGAAAACCCAGAAATTGCTAATGAAATCGAAAATAAAATAAGAGAAAAGTATTCTTTGCCGTTAAGTAACAATGCAGTAAAATTTGAGAATAAAGTAGAAGAAAATTAAAATTATCCTATTAAATAGATATAAAATATAATTATATATACAATAAAAAGATATATGAAGCTTTAAGTTAAAATATACACTTTGAGCTTTATATATCTTTTTTAATTAAAATTTAAAAGAATATGTATGAAATATATAAATAAATGTATAATTAAGATGTGTGATATTTTTATAGAAAAATTAAAGGTGATATTCTAATTAAAAATTTTTTTAAAAAGGTTGAAGTGAAGCCTAAGAGCTAGGTTGAGAGAATTTGTAGTATTTAGTAATAACCTTGACAATGATGTTAAAGTAATATAAAATGAATACAAATACTGGTTTAATATAAAAGGAATTGAATAGAATATGCACCTTTTCGAGCTTTCATTTTACTGCTAATATATGTCATAAAATAAGCAAAGGAGGTGTTGGAAAATGACTGAACCAAGTCAAATTATTTTAATAATAGCTATTGCGCTAGTTGTTTGTTTAGTCGCTATTTTTGTTTTTATTTATACAAGAAAGAATATATCTTTAGCTAACGTATCTAAATCAGAGGAAGACGCTAAAAAGATTTTAGGTGAAGCGCAAAAAGAAGCAGAATCTAAAAAGAAAGAAGCAATCCTTGAAGCTAAAGAAGAAGTTCATAGATTAAGAGCTGATTTTGATAAAGAATCCAGAGAAAGAAGAAATGAAATTCAGCGATTAGAAAGAAGGGTTCTTCAAAAAGAGGAAACTTTAGATAAGAAAACCCTATCAATAGAAAGAAAAGAAGAAGTATTATCTAAAAAACAACAAGAGGTTGAGACATTAGAATCAGGAATACAAGAGTTATATAATAGTGTAAGAGAAGAATTACAAAGAGTAGCAGGATTAACCTCAGAAGAAGCAAAGCAAATACTATTAGACGAAGTCAAAAAAGAAATTAAACATGAAACAGCAATAATGATTAAAGAAATTGAAGTTAAAGCTAAAGAAGAAGCCGATAAAAAGGCAAGAGAAATTATAACATATGCTATACAGAGATGTGCAGCAGACCATGTAGCTGAATCTACAGTACATGTTGTATCACTTCCTAACGATGAAATGAAGGGAAGGATTATAGGGCGTGAAGGTAGAAATATAAGAGCCCTTGAAACTTTAACTGGAGTTGATTTAATAATAGATGATACTCCGGAAGCTGTTATTCTTTCAGCTTTTGATCCTATTAGAAGAGAGGTAGCTAAGATTGCCTTAGAAAAACTAATAGTTGATGGAAGAATACACCCAGCAAGAATTGAGGAAATGGTTGAAAAAGCGAAAAAAGATGTTGAAAATGACATAAGAGAAGAGGGCGAGCAAGCCACCTTTGAAACTGGTATCCATGGATTACATGTGGAAATAATCAGACTTTTAGGAAGATTGAAATATAGAACTAGTTATGGTCAAAATGTATTAAAACATTCTATAGAAGTTTCATACTTAGCAGGCCTTATGGCATCAGAGCTTGGAATAGATCCTACCATGGCAAAAAGGTGTGGATTATTACATGATATCGGTAAAGCTGTAGACCATGAAGTAGAAGGACCACATGCACTAATTGGTGCTGAGTTAGCTAAAAAATGTCATGAATCTCCAATAGTTGTAAATGCTATTGCAGCTCATCATGGAGATGTAGAGTATCAATCTCTAGAAGCAGTACTAGTTCAAGCAGCAGATGCTATATCAGCAGCTAGACCAGGTGCTAGAAGAGAAACTCTAGAAGCCTATATAAAAAGATTAGAAAAATTAGAAGAAATCGCAAACTCATATGAATGTGTAGAAAAGTCATATGCAATTCAAGCCGGAAGAGAAATCAGAATTATGATTAAACCAGAAGATATTGATGATGCAGGTGCTATTGAAGTGGCTAGAGATATTGTCAAGAAGATAGAATCAGAACTAGAATATCCAGGTCAAATAAAGGTTAATGTTATCAGAGAAACAAGAGCAGTAGAATATGCAAAGTAAAATTAGGTAATGAAAAAAGTGAGTCTCCTATTTATTAGGAGGCTTTTATTTTTTTAGCTGTTATTTTAAGTAAAGTTTTAATTTGCAATAAACTAAAATTGTATTTTCAATAAAAGGAATTTTCAATTAAGTGTAGAAATAATATATAAGATTCTAATAATATTAATTTAATAAGTGATAAGTAGTAGTAGTAGGAGGTTTAATATGGAGGTATTAAAAGTTTCAGCAAGATCTAATCCTAATTCAGTAGCAGGGGCTCTAGCAGGTGTACTAAAACAAAGTAACGGAGCAGAAATTCAAGCTATAGGAGCAGGAGCGATCAATCAAGCAGTAAAGGCTGTAGCTATAGCTAGAGGATTTGTGGCACCTAGTGGAGTTGACTTAGTATGTATACCAGCATTTACGGATGTAGAAATCGATGGGGAAGAAAGAACTGCTATTAAATTAATAGTACAATCTAAATAAATAATTTTTAATTTATAAAGACATGAAATTAAAAATTTAGTTTCATGTCTTTATATTTGGAGTAAATAAGTTTATGATTTTTGGACAAATATTATTAAAAGTTAGTATGTAAAAATAAAAAATGCGAATAATAATAGTACGTTAAAATTACCGTATAATCTTTACACTATATAGAATAAGTGGTATTATACAGATATGAAGTTTATCTTTCATATGAAGCCATAATGCATTGAAAAATTCATTAGATGTAGAATATCCAACTCGTTTATTATATTTTTGAAAGTATAATAAAATGAAAAGGTTTAAATAATATTTCTTTTATTTGGATAGTTTTAATTATTTTATATTGTAAAGAATAAATATTAATGGGGGTAGTTATAATGATGCTATCAAAAAAAGCAATGGGAATTTCACCATCACTAACATTAGCAATTACAGCAAAGGCTAAAAAGATGAAAGCTGAGGGGATTGACGTTATAGGCTTCGGTGCAGGAGAGCCAGATTTTAATACTCCAAAAAATATTCAACAAGCTGCTATAAAGGCAATTGAAGCAGGCCAAACAAGATATACAGCAGCTTCAGGTATAATTGAATTAAAGGAAGCGGTTGTAAATAAGTTTAAAAAAGATAATAACTTAACTTATAAAACTTCTCAAATTATTATTTCCACAGGAGCTAAACAATGTTTAGCAAATATTTTTCAAGCTATATTGAATCCAGGAGATGAAGTTTTAATAGGTGCTCCATATTGGGTTAGTTATCCAGAACTTGTACAATTGGCTGATGGAGTTCCAACTTTTGTTGAAACAGAAGAAAGTAATTCTTTTAAATTAACAGTGGAAGCTTTGGAAAAAGCAGTAAATGAAAAAACTAAAGCTATGATACTAAATAGCCCTAATAATCCAACTGGAACAGCGTACACGAAAGAAGAGTTAGAAAAAATTGCAGCTTTTGCACAAAAACATGATATAATAATTATATCAGATGAAATATATGAAAAACTTTTATATGGAGAAAGTGGTCATATTTCTGTAGCAAGTTTATCTGAAGATGCCTATAATAGAACAATAGTAATAAATGGGGTTTCTAAAGCTTATGCTATGACTGGATGGAGAATTGGTTATGCAGCAACTAGTGAAAAGATAACTTCATTAATGTCAAACATACAAAGTCATACTACTTCAAATCCATGTTCAATATCTCAATATGCATCTGTAGAAGCTTTAAATGGAGATCAAAGTGAAGTTGAAAGAATGAAACAGGAATTTAAAAAGAGAAGAGATTTTATGGTAGATAGAATTAATTCTATAAATAACTTATCCTGCGTTAAGCCAGAAGGTGCATTCTACGTTATGGTAAACATATCAAAGGTATTAAATAAGGAAGTGGACGGTAAGATTATAAAAGATTCTCTTACATTCAGTGACCTACTTCTTGAGAAGGAGAAGGTAGCAGTAATACCAGGTATTGCTTTTGGAGTAGATGATTTTATAAGATTATCTTATGCTACATCTATGGAAAACATAGAAAAAGGATTGAATAGAATAGAAGACTTTGTTAATGGCATAAAATAAATTCTCGTAAATGAGGTGATAATATGCTAACAAAGGAAATAATTATTAATAATCCACAGGGATTACATGCAAGACCAGCAACTTTATTAGTTCAAAAGGCTACTACTTTTAAGTGCGAGGTTACTATAGAATGTAATGGCAAAGGAGCTAATGCAAAAAGTCTCATTGGAGTGTTATCCTTAGGAGTTAATAAGGGATATACAGTAAAAATTATAACTAATGGAACTGATGAGGAACTTGCGCTTACAGAAATCATTTCTACTGTAGAAGGATTATAATTCAGATAAAAGAACTGCTAAGGCAGTTCTTTTGTTCTATAGTAGGATTTTGACATTGAGGAGGATTTTATGAATGAAATAATAATACATAGTAACAAGGAACTTTATTTAGAAAAAAATAAACATTTTATTCAATGCTTCCTAGATATAAAGGGTGGAAGAAGTAAATATACAGCCATTAGCTATGAAAAAGATATAAAGGATTTTTTTAATACAGAGATTATAACTAGTATAACAATAGAAAACATAAGAGAAATAAATATATTTCATGTTCAAAAGTTTATACTAGATTTGCAAAATGAAGGGTTATCTTCTGCTACTATAAATAGAAAGATATCATCCCTTTCTGCTCTTTATAAGTGGCTTATGAAGTATGAGGATAATTACAGTGATATAAGAATTATTAAGTTTAATCCTTTTGCAAATGTAAAGGAAGAAAAACCTATTGTAACTAATAAAGTTACGGAATTTTTAACTGAGGAAGAAAGCAAGATTTTACTAGGCAGTATTGATACTACAACTGTATTAGGACTTAGGAATAAAGCTATATTAGCATTAGCACTTACCACTGCATTAAGAAAATCAGAAATGATAAATATAAGAATATGTCATATAAAAAAGTATGGAGAGTATGATGTCATAGAAGTAACTAGAAAAGGAAATAAAAAGGATCTAGTAAAGCTTCAGCCTAAGGTGAAAAGTTTAATTGAGGAGTATATTTTAGTTACCGGTAGAGAGAAAGAAGAATTTAAGAACAACTATTTATTTATAGGACACTCATCTAATAATAGAAATGGAGAAAAGTTAAATCCTAGTACTTTAAACTATATGCTGAAAAGTATATGTAGTAAGTGCGATATAAATAAAAAACTAAAAGTTCACTCCACTAGACACACAGCGATCACTATGGCCATTACTCAAGGAGCCACCATAGAAAAAGTTAGAGAATTTGCAGCTCATAGTAGTATTGCTACTACGAATAGATATGTTCACTCTATAGACAAGCTTAAAGATAACCCTGGAGATAATATGGATATAATATAAAGTTATAGGAATTTATTAGAGGCTAAAAGCATACATTTTTAATGTAATATAAAAAATGGAGGTATGTTCATGGCTTTTGATAATGAATATGAATTTGTACCCTTGGCTCCTATGACACATAATTCTTTGCCGGATGAAATGAAAGATTTCATATCTGTATGTGGGATGATGGGAGTAATGCCAAGAAATAATTTTATACATCCAATGCAAAAAGAACTGGCTGAAATTATAGATTTAAAAGAAACTCATGAGGATATAGATATTCCTACGGAGGCTTATTTTGATGAAGACTTTGAAGATGATGTAGAGAGATATGTAGAAGAGAATGGAAATAGATTATTGAAAGACTTTGGCGATGAAAATGACTTTAAACTTAGACAGGCTTCATCAAAAGAAGAAAATAATGATGAACTTATGAGAATAGAAAAAGTTATTAAATCTATAGAAAGAAATAATTTAGGAGTTTTTAAATTTTTAGAAGTTAATGGTATGCCTTATGAAAAAGCAAAAAAATTTATTCGAAGAATAATAAGGCTATCCATTCGTTATGCTGAATAAGCTGAATAAAAAAATCGACTTTGTCGATTTTTTTATTTTTAAAGTAAATTCTATAGTAATATTTATCTTTAATTATATATATAAATTAATAGGACAGGTTATTTCAAATTTAAAGTTAATTTATATTAATTAGAAATGGGGGTATAAAATGAAGTACACAAGATACAATATAAAATCTAAACCAAAGAAGAGTAACAGTTTTTTATTTTACTTAGCTATAACTTTGCTTATGGCACTACTATTAGGAACTTTTATATTTAAATTTATACTTAAAGACTCAGGCAAAATAGGATTTCTAAAAGGATTAGATATAAGCAATTCTGAGCAGAAACAAAATAGTGGTAAAGAACCTAGTAAAGGTGAGGTGAAGGAAGAAGGAAATCCAAGTGAAGTAAAAGAAGAAAAAGCTGTATCAGAATATAATTTTTATATACTACAGTGTGGTGTATTTAAAGTGAAAAGTAATGCTGAGGAAACTTTAAATAAACTATCATCCTTTGGAAATCCTTTTATAGGAGAAGAGGGAGAGTTATCTAAGGTGTACTTTGGAATATATTCTGATAAAAATATAGAAAGTGGAGCTTCCATTTTAAAAGAAAAAGGGGTAGATAATACCAAAGTAACTATAAATATACCTATGGAGGATAAATCTACAAAACAATTTTGTGAAATTGTAGATAGTTTGTTGCAAGTAGTGAATAAAACTTCAGAAAGCGGTGTAAAATCTATTAATTCAAGTGAACTTAAAAAGTGGATAGATGGGTTGGAGAAAATAGATGAGACTATGAAACAATATAATGAAGTTAATTCTTTAAAGGAATATATTAAGGCTCTCCCAGATGAAATAGATAAAACTAAGGATGGAGAAGTATTAAAATATGTCTATGACCAGTTAATAAAATTTAAAAAGTAATGTAGATATTATCATAAATAAGTATATACAAGGCTATCTGTGAACAAAAGTTCACAGATAGCCTTAATTTATAAAAAAAGTTTAAAAAATTTGTTATGGTCTTGTGTAAAAAAATATTAAATGTTACACTATATAAGATATAAAATATTATTGGTTAGTACAAATAGTATATTGAACATTTTAAATATACTGGGGGATATTTTTATGGGAAAATCATATAAAACCACTAAAGAGTATGTATTTATAACTCTTTTAGGAGCTATTTCTGGAAGCTTTATTGGAGAATTTTTAGGAAATACTTTTAAAGCCTTAGATTTTTTAGGAAAGAACTATTTTATAGGGTTAAAAAATCCTTTAGTCATTGATTTAAAAGTTTTAGAATTAACTTTTGGTCTAGGATTTGGTCTGAATTTAATGGCTATAGTAGGTATGGTTTTAGCAATAGTATTATATAAAAAATTCTAGGAGGAAGTTATGGATATAGTATTAGCTTCTGCATCACCGCGAAGACAGGAATTATTAAAAAGGTTAGTATATAATTTTCAAATAGAGATTAGTAACTTTGATGAGGGTTCTATCAGATTTCAAGGTGATATAGATAAACATGTATGTGATTTGGCTGAAGGAAAAGCTAGAAATATTTTGAATAAAGTGCAGAAAAATAGTATTGTCATAGGGTGTGATACTGTAGTATATTTAAATGGCAAAATTCTTGGGAAACCAATAAATGATAAAGATGCATTTGAAATGCTAAAGTCACTCAGTGGAAATGTACATAAAGTTTATTCAGGATTAGTTTTAATAAACAGTAAAACCAATGAATTAATAAGGAAAAGTGTTTGTACTGAAGTTAAATTTATGAATCTATCTGAGGATATGATGCTTAGGTATATAAAATCAGGACAATGCAAGGATAAAGCTGGCGCCTATGGGATACAAGACGATGCTGCTGTATTTGTTGAGAATATTAATGGCTGTTATTACAATGTAGTAGGCTTGCCTTTAAATACTTTATATTTATCACTAAGGGAGATGGGGGTAAATCAATAAAGGAGTTAATTTATGAACTATAAATTAAAGATTAAAGATTTACCTAAAAATGAAAGACCTAGAGAAAAAATATTAAGGTATGGTGCAGAATATCTATCTAATTCTGAACTTTTAGCTCTTATATTGAGGACTGGAACGAAGGAAGATAGTGTTTTAAACCTATGCGATAGGTTATTATCCCATTGTGGAGGCATAAATGGAATTTCCAGCCCCAGTATTAATGACTTAAAGCAGGTAAAAGGAATAGGGGAAGTTAAAGCTACTCAAGTTTTAGCTCTTGCTGAGCTAGCTACTAGATTCAATTCTTTTAAATCTGGTGAAGAGTATGTAGTAAGTAGTCCCAAAGATGTGTCTAATTATATGATGAGACAAATGAAAGGTTTAAAAAAAGAATATTTTAAACTAATTATGTTGAATACTAAAAACATAATTATATCAGTTAAAGATATTTCTATAGGAAATTTAAATAGTTCCATTGTTCATCCGAGAGAAGTCTTTATAGAAGCTATAAAGCTTAGTAGTGCATCGGTGATATTGTGTCACAATCATCCATCAGGTGATCCAACACCTAGCAAAGAGGATATACTAATAACTAAAAGACTAAAGGAGTGTGGAACATTACTAGGAATTGAAGTTTTAGATCATATCATTATTGGTAACGAAGCTTATATAAGCTTAAAAGAAAAAGGTATTGTATAGATTGAGAGGAGAGTTTTTATGGGTTTTTTTGGAAGTTCTAGAGACATTGGAATAGATTTAGGAACTGCAAACACGTTAGTATATATTAAAGGAAAGGGTATCGTACTTAGAGAACCTTCCGTTGTAGCAATAAATAAAAATACAGGAAAAGTTTTAGCTGTAGGTAATGAAGCTAAAAATATGATAGGTAGAACACCAGGAAATATTGTAGCAATAAGACCAATGAAAGATGGAGTTATAGCAGATTTTGATGTGACTGAAAAAATGCTTAGACATTTTATTGAAAAAGTTGGAGGTAAAAATTCCTTTAAAAGTCCAAGAATCATAGTTTGTTTCCCATCTGGGGTAACTGAAGTAGAGAAGAGAGCAATTGAAGAAGCAACTAAGAGTGCTGGAGCTAGAGAAGTTGGATTATTAGAAGAACCAATGGCAGCAGCTATAGGTGCCGGACTTCCAGTTGGAGAACCTACAGGAAGTATGGTTGTAGATATCGGTGGAGGTACTACAGAAGTAGCAATAATATCTTTAGGTGGAGTTGTTACAAGTATGTCATTAAGAGTTGCAGGTGATGAATTAGATCAAGCAATAATAGCATACATAAAAAAACAATATAATTTAATGATTGGTGAGAGAACTTCAGAAAATATAAAAATACAATTAGGTTCAGCTTATGAGTTAGATGAAAAGGCAGAAAATATGCAAATTAGAGGAAGAGATTTGATAAGTGGTCTTCCTAAAGTAGTAGAAATAGGTGAAGATGAAGTAAGAGAAGCTTTAAGAGAACCTGTATACTCTATTATAGAAGCTATAAAAACAACATTAGAAAAAACACCACCAGAACTTGCAGCAGATATTATGGATAAAGGTATAATGCTTACAGGTGGCGGAGCTTTATTAAAAGGATTAGATGCACTAATAGCCCATGAAACCCATATGCCAGTAAATATAGCAGAAATACCATTAGATTGTGTAGCTGTAGGAACTGGAAAAGCATTAGACAATGTAGATATTATGAGTAGAAGATAAAAAATGAAGATATTCAAGAATAAGCTGGCAGTAATAGTTATACTACTGTCAGTGTGCTTTTTGGGGTTAATTGGTTATTCGGTTCAAAAGGATAAGATGTTCATGGTGGAAAATGGTGTAGGAAGTGCTATAAACTCTGTTCAAGGTGTTGTTTATAAAGTAGGTAGTAAAATAAAAAGTTCTTTTAACTTAGTCCTTAATTTAGGAGATATAAAGAGTGAAAATGAGGAGTTAAAAAAAGAAAATGAAAAGTTAAAATTTAATGCTACTCAAAATGAGCTTTTAAGAAAAGAAAATGACAAACTTAGAGGCATGTTAAACTTTGATGATCTCAAGGATCAGTATAATTATATAGGTGTAGATATTCAAGGTTTAGCTGGAAATAATTTTTTGGATGGATATGTAGTTAATAAAGGTGAAAAAGACGGAATAGAAAAAGGTATGATTGCTATAGAAGGAGAAAGTCTAGTTGGTCAAGTTACTAGTGTTGGTAGTAATTGGAGTATAGTTCAATCTATTTGTAACGAGAATATGGCTGTAGCAGGATATGTATCGAGCACTGGAGAAAGCAATGGTATTGTAAAGGGTTATAAGGGAAATGATGATAAGTTTCTTACGGAAATTACAGGACTTTCCATGGATTCAAAAATTAAAGAAGGGGACACTATAACAACCTCTGGACTAGGTGATATATATCCGAAAGGAATTAAAATAGGAGAAGTTCTAGAAGTCTATGAGGATAGAGCAAAGGTTGTGAAGAGGGCAATTGTGAAGCCAGCAGTAGATTTTAATAAGGTAGAGCAACTTGTGATTATAGTGCCAAAGGAAAAAAGAGATGTTAAGTAGTGATACTAAGGTTAAAAAAATATTATATTTATTTTTAATAATCATCACTCTTTTTATTTTCGACAATGCAATTGCACCTTTTTTTGCTATAAAAAATATATACCCAAGCGTTCTTTTTGTATTTATAGTTTGTTATTCAATGATAAATGGGTATGGTGAGGCAACAGCTATTGGTGTTATAACAGGAATCCTTCAAGATATTTATTTCCCAGGAGTTATGGGAATTAACATGTTAGTAAACATGTTAATTTGTTTAATAGCAGCTAAAATTGGAAAAGGAATTTTCAAAGATAAAGTTATCATACCTATTTTTTCAACATTCCTACTGAGTTTATTAAAGAGTATTTTTATTTTTGCTATGTTTATATTAATAGGAGCTAGTAATGATTTTTTACACTTAATTATATATAAAGCTATTTATGAGATGATAGTGGCTTTACTGATATATAAGATTATACTTAAGTTTAGTGAAACCAAAACTATAAAAAAGGAATGGAGATTCTAAAGAAAGTATGAAAAGAAATAAAATAGTAAATAAAAATAAACAAATAAATAAAAGTAAAAAAAGTAAAAAAATTTTTTCAAGATATAACGTATTCTATATAGCTATGGCAGCTATTTTTATTGGAATTACAGGAAGATTACTCTATTTACAAGTAGTAATGGTAGACGATTATAGGGAAACAGCTAATAGCAATAAATATAAAAATGTTTCTGTTGCAGCAGCTAGGGGAGATATAATAGATAGAAATGGTAAAGTTTTTGCTGAAAGTGTACAAAATTATGTATTACAATTTAGTGAAACAGAAGAAAGTAAAAAGTATTTTTTTGAAACTATGTCTAGAGTTTTTGAAATATTAGATGAAAAGCAAATACCTATTGTAGATGAATTTCCTATAATTATAAATAAAGAGGGAAAACTAGAATATAACTTTAAAGCTACCGATGAACCAAGTAGAAAATGGCTAGAACTTAGATTTAAAAAGGATAGAGGCTTTTTAGAGAAGGTAGTAAAGAAAGAATATGGTGAAGAAAAGAAAACCTCAGAGTTAACAAAAGAGCAAGCAAAACACGTAGATGAGTTGTTATTACAGATATCTGCTGAAGAGGCTTATAAAACTTTAGAGAAAGATTATGGTGTAGATAGATACTATGAGTTAACTCTTCCTGAAAGAAGAAGGTTTTTACTATTAAAAGATGCTATGAAGATGCAAAGTTTTTCAGGTTATAGTCCGGTAGTAATTGCAAATACTTTAGATCAAGAAACTGCTTTTCTATTTGAGCAGCTACAACCAGATATGCCAGGGATAATAGTAGATACTCAGCCTAGGAGAAATTATCCTAATGGAGAGTTAGGTTCTGCATTTTTAGGATATATGTCTCAAATTAACCCTTGGGAACAAGGAAAATATGAAGAAAAGGGCTATGATGTAAGTACTGATGATGTAGGAAAAGCTGGTATAGAAGCAGCCTATGAATCCTATTTAAAGGGAACTAAGGGACAAGAAAGTATAGAAATTAATAAGCAAGGACGTAGAGTTAGAACTCTAGGACAGGTTGAAGCTTATCAAGGAAAAACTGTACAATTAAACATTGATATGGATGTGCAAAGGGCTGCAGAAAAGGCACTAGACGATGTGATGGCTGATCTGCAAAAGAGTGGAAAAAATTATTATGGAGATAGTACTAATGCAACTAGAGGAGCAGCAGTAGCCCTAAGTACTAAGGGGGAAGTATTAGCCCTTGTTAGTAGACCAGGTTTTGATCCAAATATATTCACAGACCCTGGAAAATTAAGTACTGAATTGTCACAGCAATACTTTAACCCAGATTTAGAAGCTATGGGAAAAGAGTATATTAAAAAAAGAGGGCTTGCAAATAAAAAAGGTATTTTAACAGATGAGGAATTAACTAAAAGTTTAGCAGAAAGAGAGCAAATATTGCTAGATAAAATGTTCCCAATAGATAAAAGTATAGAAGGAAATACTGATAAAAGAGAAGACAAATACGATATATTCCCTAAGCCTTTTTATAACTACGGAACCTTATCATTAGTTCCACCAGGATCTACTTTTAAGCCAGTTACTGCTCTTGCAGGACTAGAGGAAGGTGTTATTAATGAAGGTACAAAAATTTTAGATGATGGATATTATGATCACAGATACCCTAGTTATAAAGGATCTTGTTGGATATATAATATGAATAATCGACATGGCTCCCATGGAAAAATTGATGTAAAAGAAGCTTTAGAGGTTTCTTGTAACTATTTCTTTTATGATGTAGCAGATCGCCTTTTTATGAAAGGTGGCGCAGAAAAAAGTCCTAAAAATGCTTTAGATTTAATAGCAAAATATGGTTGGCAGTTAGGTCTAGGATTACCTCAAGGTAGTGATTTAAAAGCTTCTACAGGTATAGAGATTGAAGAAAACTTTGGTCAAATATATAATTATGAATCAAATAAAAATGTTCAAGCCAATACATTTATAAATCAAATGGCTGAATACTTAGAAAAAGGAATTAGCTCAGTGAATGCATCACATCACTACAAGTCTTTTGATATTACTCAAAAAGATGAAAGTGGTAGCGGGAAAGAATTAGAACAAATAAAACTTACTAACTCTAAGAAAAAGACTTTAGTGGATACCATTAGGGGTGAAATGAAAAAAGATGAAAGACCTGACTATGATAATATTATGAAAATGTTGAAGCCTTTAGTTGAAGATATTATTAACACTAATGAAGATATAAAGGCATTAGGATATTCTGAAGCAGATATAGATAATATTGTTCTTGCAATGTATAATGCTATAAATGATACTAATGGATATATTAAATCGGCAGCTAATGCCTATGATGCATCCATAGGTCAAGGTATGAATCAATTTACACCGTTACAACTAGCTAGTTACCTTGCTACCCTTTTAAATGGTGGAGATAGATATGATGTGAAGCTAGTTGATAAAATTATTGATAGTGAGACTAAAGAAGTTATTGAAGATATAGAGCCAAAGATTATAAGCAAGGCTAATTTTAGTAAGGAAAACATTGAAATTATTAAAGAGGGAATGGGAAAGGTTACTCAAGGAGAAAATGGTACAACTTCATCTGTATTTAATGGATTTCCTATACCTACTGGAGGTAAAACAGGTACTTCTAACGTGGTAACTTATGATCTCCAAGAACCTCTCGGAAGGGATGCAGCCTCTGTATATGTAGGTTTTGCACCTTATGATAATCCAGAGATTGTAGTATGTTCTATAGTATTCGATGCTGCCCACGGTGATGGAAGTATTGCCAAGGCAATGTTTGAAGCTTATTTTAAGGAAGAAATATTAAAAACTAATCCTAATTACGAATTTAAATATAAATAAAAAAGATAACAAATGGATTACCATTTGTTATTTTTTTAAATGAGTATTGTTATATGATTAACATTTCAACAAAAAACTTTAATTTTTATTAATATAAAGAAGGAATTTAGGCTGTATACGTTGAAATAGTAAGAATATCTCGATATGTGGAGGTTACATATGCAAGATGATGGTATAAAATTTAAAGGCGAGAAAGATGGACTTAATTTAGTTGTAAATATTAAACTCTTTAGCTCTATAGAAAGCTTAATTGAAGCATTGAGAGTAAAGCTTCGAAAAGGTAGAAGATTCTATAAGGGTGCCTCCATTAAAATAACTGTGGATATGAGGCAATTAGAAGCTAGAGATTTAAGAGCGATACGAGACTTTTTATCAACAGAATTTATGATAAAGGATTGCTCTTTTATAAATTTAGAAGATAGTAGTAAAAAGGTTTTTAATGGTATAAATGAAGGTAAAACTAAATTTGTCAGAAAAACTATAAGAAGTGGTCAAAGATTTGAATATTCAGGAAACATAGTTATTGTAGGAGATGTAAATTCTGGAGCAGAGGTATATGCCGCAGGAAATATAATAGTATTAGGTTCAGTTAAAGGTAGTGTATATGCTGGAATTAATGGTAATAGCAGTGCTATAATAGCAGCCTTTGTGTTAACACCGCATATAATGCAAATTGCTGACGTAATTACTAGATCTCCAGAAGATATGGATAAACCTATTTATCCAGAGTTGGCAAAAATTAAAAATGGCAATATTGTTGTAGAACCATATTCAGTAAATAAATATATTTAATCGGAGGTATTGTTAAATGGGAGAGGCTATAGTTATAACATCTGGGAAAGGTGGGGTAGGAAAAACTACTACTACAGCAAACATAGGTACAGCTTTAGCATCAATGGATAAGAAAGTAGTTGTTATTGACGGAGATACAGGATTAAGAAATTTAGATGTTCTCATGGGACTTGAAAATAGAGTAGTATTTACATTAGTTGATGTTATTGAAGAAAAGTGTAGATTAAAGCAAGCACTTATAAAAGATAAGAGATTTAGTAATTTATTTCTTCTGCCTACAGCACAAACTAGAGATAAAAATGATGTAGATATAAATGAAATGTTAAGAGTTGTAACAGAGTTAAAACAAGAGTTTGACTATGTAATTTTAGATTGTCCTGCAGGTATTGAACAAGGCTTTGAAAATGCAATTGTAGGAGCAGATTGGGCAATTGTTGTTGTAAATCCAGAAATTACATCTGTTAGAGATGCAGATAGAGTGATTGGAAAGCTAGATGCTAAGGGTGTAGAAAGACAAGAGCTTATAGTTAACAGAATGAACTTTGATATGGCTAAGAACGGTGATATGTTAAGTATAGAAGATATAAAAGAATGTTTAGCTATTAAGGTTATAGGGGTAGTACCAGATGATAGAAAGGTAACTATATCTACTAATAAGGGTGAGCCTATAGTGTTAGATAGTTCTGCTTATGCTGGTCAAGCATTTAAAAACATTGGAAAAAGAATTTTAGGAGAAGAAGAGCCATTCCTAGATTTTAATGAAATATACGGCCAAAAAGGTTTTATGAGTGCAATAAAAAAGTTATTTGGAGGAGGTAGAAATTAGATATGGGCTTGTTTAAAATTTTTTCAAGCAAAGTATCTTCAAAGGATATTGCTGCAGATAGATTAAAACTTATTCTAGTCCATGATAGAGCTACAGTTTCACCAGATTTTTTAGAAAATATTAAAATGGAGTTACTTAAGACTATATCTAATTATGCAGAAATTGACAATGGAGAAGAAATTGAAATAAGAATAACTACTAGTGATGAATATGAGGGGAATTCTCCAGCTCTAGTGGCTAGTATACCTATTAAAAAAGTTAAGACAAGATAGTCAATAAAGCTATGTTTTTCATAGCTTTTTTTCCTTGTTGTGATATAATAGGAACAGGTATGGAGGGAGATGCAAATGAATAAATTATTTGAGAAATTTAAAATAAATACCAAATTAATTAAGAACATAGATTTTAGTATTTTAATTGTAGTATTTTTAATTGTAGCCTTTGGTATAGTTAATATTTATTCTGCCATTGGGCCTAAGTATGCTATGCTTCAATTTTGTTGGATGATCGCAGGTATGATAACTATATACTTCATATTAACATTAGACTATGTGCAAATATTAAATTATGCACCTATTATATATTGGGCAGCAGTTATACTTTTGCTTTTTAATGATATAACTGGTAAGGCAGTAAATGGAGCTAATGCATGGATTAAGTTGGGAAATAGAGCTATTCAACCTGGAGAATTTGCTAAAATTGGTATGATCCTTATGGTTGCAAAGGTTATAGAAAATGCTGAAGGTGATATAAATGATATAAAAACATTTTCTAAAATAGCCCTTTATGCAGCTATTCCAATGATACTAATTGTAATACAGCCAGATATGGGACTTACCATGGTTTCGTTTTTCATAATGTTAGGTATAGTGATTGTAGCAAACTTGAATTGGAAGGTTATAGTTGGGGGTCTTTCTGCAGTAGCAGTGGCAGTTGTAGGAATTTGGAATTCGCCTCTTATGAAAGAATATTGGAAAACAAGATTTAAAGCTGTTATTGATCCTGAAATGTATGCACAAACAGAAGGGATGCAGCTAATTCAATCTAAAATAGCCATAGGTTCTGGTGGAATATTTGGTATGGGATTTATGAATGGAAAACAATATAAGTTTGTACCAGAAAACCATACTGATTTTATCTTTGCTGTAATAGGTGAAGAATGGGGATTAGTTGGAGCTTTAGTGCTTATGATATTATATGGAATACTTTTATGCAAACTTATAAATATAGCAAAGAACTCAAAAGATATAGCTGGAGGTATTATAGTGGTAGGTGTTGTAGCATCTATACTATTTTCAATAATACAAAATATAGGGATGACCATAGGTTTACTTCCCATATCAGGTATAACATTACCTTTTGTTAGTTATGGTGGAAGTTCTATGTTAACTTATTTTATATCTTTAGGATTAGCTTTAAATATAGGTATGAGAAAGAATAAAATTAATTTTTAGGAGTGATTTAAATGAGAGTTGCATTGGTTGCACACGATAAAAAGAAGGATGACATCATTGATTTTGCTAAAAGATATAAGGATGTACTAAAGGATCATGAACTTTATGCTACAGGTACTACAGGAAAGCTTATTAATGAAATAGTTGGACTTCCTATATATAGATTTTTATCAGGTCCACTAGGTGGCGACCAACAAATAGGAGCAAGACTTGCTGAAGGAAATATGGATATGATAATTTTTTTAAGAGATCCTCTTACAGCTCAACCCCATGAACCTGATGTAACGGCACTTATAAGACTCTCAGATGTACACTGTATACCTCTCGCAACTAATATCGGTACAGCAGAAGTATTCATGAAGGCTCTAAAAAATAGATAATAAAATTAGTATTAATATTATATAAAAGAAGCTGTCTCAAGACAATTTGCCAATCTTTTTAAAATATTGAGTTTGTACTTAAATATAAGTTCAAGCTTAACATTAGTTTAAGATTTAGCTTATGATGAGATAGCTTTTTTTATGAAATAAATTCTCATACCCATCATAAAGTTTAATTTTTTTAATATATATAAATTAGTCATAGTAAATTATGGGAGGATATTTTATGGGAATTTATAATGAATACTATCAAAAATATTATTCTAATATGAAAAAACAATCTGGCATTAGTGAGTATAAGTCTACAAAATACAATGGAAATAATACTAAGGCTAGTCACTATAAAGCAAATGGTAGAAGAAATACCTTCCCTATTTATTTGAACGTTATGGGGAAAGGCTTTGCCAGCATATTTATTGTTCAATGTATAATAGTCCTAATTCTTCTAGCTGGATTATTTGTAGCTAAAACATATCCTAATGGCTACGTTAATAAGGGGTATGATAAGGGGATAGCAATTATAAATAATGGTTTGCTAAATGGGAAAAATATAACTATGGGAAATATAGTCCAAGCATTTAATAAGGAAAATATATTGAACATATTTAAGAAGGAGAAAATAACTGAAGTTTTTAATGAAGTAAAGTCTATAGTTAGTTTCGAGGAAAAGAAAGAAAACTATATAAAAGAAAATTATGTTACTCCTATCACTATCACAGATAAAAAACAAATTACTGTAAAAGACAATAGGCTTTTTCTAAATTTAACTGGTGAAAGTGACATAAAGGCATCTTTTCCAGGAAAGGTAAAAAGTATTACTGAAGGAAAAGAAATTACTTTAACTATAGATTATGGTGATGGTATTGAGATGAAATATTTTGGACTTAGTAACAGTGAAGTTAAAACTGGAGATGTTGTTGATACAGGTGAGGTTATTGGTAAAATCAAGGGAGATGAAGGCAACATATTAAGTATAGAAGTATTTTATATGGGAAATATATTAAACCCAGAGAAATGCTTTAATTTTGAAACTATGATATAGCAAGATTATTAGGGGGAAATCATTGATACGAATAAGCAAATACTTAATACCCTATATAATTTTAATATTGATTATAGGCTTTAAACGTGAGCTAATTGTAGGCTTTATAATCATAATAATCCATGAAATAATTCATTTAATAACCGCTAGAATATTAGGTTATTCAGGATTTTCTATAGACATATTACCAATTGGTACTACGCTAAAATTAAAGGATTTAGAGGAAGCAAGTCCTAAGGAGGATATTATTATATCTTTAAGTGGTCCTATGGGGAACTTTTTAATTGCTCTAATTAGTTATTTTTTAGGAAGATACTTTTCTAATTCAAGTTTTATTGAATTTAGTAATTATAATTTAGTTATAGGTATATTTAATCTTATACCAGCATTTCCCCTAGATGGAGGTCGAATACTAAGAGATATTCTTAATATTAAGCTCATATTTAAAAAAGCTAATAAGATTGCGCTAAATATAAGTATAGTAATAGGATATATATTTGGAGCAATCTTTTTAATGGGATTATGCATGGAACGGCTGGTTTTAGATTTTGCCTTTTTTTCTATATTTATATTAACGATTTCCTATAGGGAAAAAAGGAGGATAGCTTATATAATAATGGGATATATCATCAAAAAAAAGGAAAAACTAATAGGTAGAGGATACTTAGAAAATAAAAGTATTTCTGTTTACTGCAAAATAAATATATTACAATTAATAGAATTAATAGATAAAAACAAGTATAATGTATTTACTGTACTAGATGATGAAATGAACATGATAGGTGTTTTATATGAAGAGGATATATTAAATGGAATTAAGGAGTTGGGAAATATAACTCTTGAAGAACTTCTAGAAAGCTATGAAAAATAGTATAGTTACTTGAAATATTATATGGTTATGCTAAAATGAAACTTAGCTTTAGTAGAGTTTACCTCTGTTGAAGCTAAGTTGAATTAACTTAAGGAGGATACTCAATGAATAAAATTTCCGATGATATTTTGTACAGAGTTGAGAAACCGGCTAGATATATAGGTGGAGAATTAAACTCATACAATAAAGATAAAAACAGTGTAGATATAAGATATGCCTTTTGTTTCCCAGATGTTTATGAAGTGGCAATGTCCCACTTAGGAACCAAAATACTATATCATCTTATGAATGAGAGAGAGGATACCTTCTGTGAAAGATGCTTTGCACCTTGGCCAGATATGGAAAAACTACTAAGAGAAAATAACATTCCATTAGGAACCCTTGAAACTAAGGATTCTCTTAGTGAATTTGATATTTTAGGATTCACTCTTCAATATGAAATGAGCTATACAAATATTTTAAATATGTTAGATATGTGCAATATACCAGTTAGAGCTTCAAAAAGAGGTGAAGAATATCCTATTATCATGATGGGAGGTCCTTGTGCTTACAACCCTGAGCCCTTATATGATATAGCTGATGTATTCATATTAGGAGAAGGAGAAGAAGTTACCCATGACGTTTTAGATATATATAAGGAAATGAAGGGTAAACCTAAGGCTGAATACCTAAGAGCCATATCAAAGATTCAAGGAGTATATGTACCATCTCTTTATGATGTGACTTATAACGAGGATGGCACTATTAAGGAAATGACTCCAAAGTATGAGGATGTACCTAAAACAGTTAAAAAGAGAATAGTCGCAGATTTTAATGCTAACAATTCTCCAGAAAAATTTATAGTTCCTTATACAGAAATTATCCATGATAGGATAGTTATAGAGACCTTTAGAGGCTGTACAAGGGGATGTAGATTCTGCCAAGCAGGAATGATATACAGACCAGTTAGAGAAAAAACCACAGAAAAGCTTATGGAAGAAATCGATGTTCTAGTAAAAAACACAGGTTATCAGGAAATTTCTCTAAGTTCCTTAAGTATTTGTGATTACTCTAATATCCAAAACTTAATATTTTCTTTAATTGAAAAGTATGGAGAAGAAAAAATAGGAGTATCTATACCATCAATTAGAATAGATGCCTTCTCTGTAGATTTAATAAAGGAGATACAAAAGGTAAGAAAGACAGGATTAACCTTTGCTCCAGAAGCTGGAACTCAAAGGATGAGAGATGTAATAAACAAAGGGGTAACAGAAGAAGACTTATTAAGATCTGCTAGAAATGCCTTTGAATCAGGTTGGTCAACTATAAAGCTATACTTTGTTATAGGACTTCCTTACGAAACCGTAGAAGACGTAGAAGGAATTGCACATTTAGCAGAAAAGGTAGTAGAGGAATACTTCCATGTACCTAGGGATGTAAGAAAGAGGGGCTTAAGAGTTACAGTAAGTACTTCTATATTAGTACCAAAGCCATTTACACCTTTCCAATGGGCTCCAATGAATCAAGTGGCTGAAGTGAGAGAAAAAATTTCAAGTCTTAGAGATGCTATAAAAAGTAAGGCTATTAACTACAATTGGCATGAATCGGCACTTAGCTACCTAGAAGCAGTATTTGCAAGAGGGGATAGAAAACTTTGTGATGTTCTAGTGAAGGCCTTTGAAAAGGGCGCTAGGTTTGATGGTTGGAACGAGTACTTCAACTCTGAATTGTGGCAAGAAGCCTTTGAAGAGTGTGGAGTAGATGGAGAATTTTATGCTTATAGAGAAAGAAGCTATGATGAAATCTTACCATGGGACTTCATTGATATAGGAGTAAGTAAAAAGTACCTAATAAGTGAAAATGAAAAAGCTAAGGAAATGGTTTTAACACCGGACTGTAGAGAGAGATGTACAGGATGTGGAATCAATACTAGCTTTAAGGAAAGGGAGTGCTTTGATGGTGCGTTATTTAATAAAATACACTAAGGAAAGTGAAATAAAATTTTTATCTCATTTAGACTTAATGAGAACTATACAAAGAGTTATAAGAAGAGCAAAGTTGCCTATAGAGTATTCTAAGGGGTTTAATCCTCATATGAGCATATCTATAGCACAACCTCTATCAGTAGGAGTATATTCTACAGGGGAGTACTTAGATGCAGTGTTTATTGAAGAGGTAGATGAAAAGGAAATTCTAAAGGCTTTAAATGAAAATACAGTAGGTGGAGTTAAATTTTTATCTGTTACCACCGTGGCGAGAAAAGAAGGACAAAAAAATCAACAAGCCATGGCTACCATAGATGCAGCTAAATATATAATAAAGTTTAAACTGAAGGATGAGTCTGCCCTAGATATGGATTCTTTAATGAAGTTAAGTCAATGGACAATTTTAAAGAAATCTAAATCAGGAGAAAAAGAAACAGATATTAAGCCTTTAGTTAAAGAGATAAAGTACTACATAGATAATGAGATATTAACTGTAGAAGGATTTCTTAGTTGTGGAAGCAGAGAAAATCTATCAGCAAGCTTACTTAGTGAGTTCATAAAAGCACATGTAAATGGAATAAAGGAAGATGCCTTTGTTGATATAAAAAGAGTAGAAATGTATGCTTTTAGAGGAAAAGAACTACTTACACTTCAAGAGTATTTTGCACAGTACTAGGAGTTGATTTAATGAAAAAAATATTCATTGAAAGACAAAATACATTGTTAAAGATTGCAGTGAAATATGGTGATATTCTTAAAGAATGCTTTATAGAAGAAGAGACAGAAGGACCTAAGGTAGGGGACATATATAGAGGAGTAATTAAAAATATAGTACCTTCTATTCATGGTGCTTTCATAGATATAGGTTATGAAAAAAATGGTTATCTTTCCTTAGAAAAAAATCAACATATAACAACCCTTAAAAAAGGTGATGAGGTTATGGTAGAGATAGTAAAGGAAGAAATAGATAAAAAAGGCCCAAAGGTAACTAGAAACCTTTCCTTACCAGGAGCTTATGCAGTACTCACTAAAGAACATAGCCATATAGAAATTTCAAAGAAGATTAAAACACCTAACTTTAAGGAATTAATAGAAGAAGGTATATCAAAGCCTGAGGATGTTGGAATAATAATTAGAACTAAAGCAGAAAATATTGATATAAACATTTTAAAGGAAGAAATAAGTGAGTTAATACATAGATACGAAGAAATATGTAATAAGTTTACTTACTCATCTAAAGTGGGACCTCTTTATAAGGATAATGGAATCCTAAGTAGGGTTTTAAGAAATTATACTGAAGGTGGAGCTGAAATAGTAGTTGATAACTATGAAGATTACATTTACTATGAGAAGTTAATTAAAGAAAAGCATTTAGAAAATATTCATCTCAGCTTTTATGAAGGAACTTTATCCATATTTGATAATTACGGCATAGAAAAAGAAATTTTAGCTTTAAGACATAATAAAATGAACTTATGTAGTGGTGGTAACATTGTGTTAGAACGCACAGAGGCCATGAATGTGGTGGATGTAAATACAGCCAAAAACATAAAGCCATCCTTAAAGGAAAATAATATCGTAGTAACTAATATGGAAGCTGCTAAGGAAGTTGTAAAACAGATAAGGCTGAGAAACCTAGGTGGGATAATAGTAGTGGATTTTGTAGATATGAAATCTAATGAAGATAAAATTCAAGTTTTAAATGTTCTACAAGAAGAGTTTAAAGATGATAAAAATAATACTAAAATATATCCTTTCACAGAATTAAATTTAGTTCAGATAACTAGAAAAAAATATGGTAAATCTATATGTGATTATGTATTTAATCATTGTATTCACTGTAAAGGAACTGGAGAAAAAATTTCTTTAGAATATATATTAAGTATTTTAAAAGGAAAAGTGAAAAAAATAAAATCAGAACAGGGGATTAAAAATATCTATATAGAACTAGATAAAAACTATGAGAATGAAATAAACAGTGACATAGTAAGATTTATAGAGAAATTAGATGCTCTAGACTGTGATATCTTTATTAGATTTCAGGAAAATCTAGATAATTTTAAAGTTGAATCTTTAATTTTTAATAGTCAAATTCAGGCTATGAAAGAATTGAAAGTATTTTCAGCAAAAACTAGATGTAACTAATAATTTTAAGGATAAAAAATACTATAAGTTGCTTTACAATCATTAGCGTATGTGTTAAAATGTCATTTGTAGACCGCACACATAAGGTTTTTTAAACTAACTTATAAAATTTTCTAAAGAATTTGTAAGTTATACCTGAGATGGCGAGACTGGATTGAGGAGGTGTATTTAATGTACGCAGTTTTACTTACTGGAGGAAAGCAATACAGAGTTCAAGAGGGAGACGTTTTATTCGTTGAAAAACTTGAAGCTGAAGTTGATTCAACTGTAGAATTCGATAAGGTTTTAGCAGTTGGAAAAGAAGACGGTTTAGTAGTTGGAAAGCCTGTAGTTGAAGGAGCTAAAGTTGTTGCTAAAGTTGTAGCACAAGGAAAAGCTAAAAAAGTTATAGTTTTCAAATATAAGCCAAAGAAAGACTACAGAAAGAAACAAGGTCATAGACAACCATTTACTAAAGTTGTAATAGAGAAGATTGAAGCTTAATTATGATTAAGGTAAATTTCAAAAGAAAAAAAAGCATGTTAGTATCATTTCATGTAGATGGGCATGCTGAGTATTTTGATGTTAAGCAAAATACAACAGTTTATGATGATGTTGTTTGTGGTTCTGTAAGTAATTTGGCACAGGTAACAATCTTAGGAGTGTTAGAGGTGCTAAAGTTAAAACCTACATATATCGCGGAAGAAGGAAATATAGCTTTAGATGTATCTAAGTTATCTCAAGTGGAAATAGAAAGTACACAAGTCCTACTAGAAACGATGTTATTGGGATTAAAGAATTTAGAAATTAGTTATGGAAAATATATCAAAGTTGTAGTAGAGGAGGTGCAGTGATATGTTACTAATAAACCTTCAGTTATGTGCTCATAAAAAAGGAGTAGGTAGCTCTAAGAACGGTAGAGATAGTGAATCTAAGAGATTAGGGGTTAAACGTGCAGACGGACAATTTGTACTTGCAGGAAACATCCTTGTAAGACAAAGAGGAACAAAAATTCACCCAGGTACAAACGTTGGTATCGGTGGAGATGACACTCTTTTCGCTAAGGTTGATGGAGTTGTAAGATTTGAAAGAATGGGTAAAGACAAGAAAAAAGCTAGTGTTTATCCAATCGATGTAGAAATTGCAATAGCTGAATAGTTAATTAAGCACCCGTAAGGGTGCTTTTTTATGACATAGGACAATTATTTATTAAATCTATGTTATAAAAAAACATCCCTAGGTGTTAATTAGTTAAAAAAAAGCATAGGTAAAATTATTATTTTTGTAAATAATAATACTAAGTCCCTTATATTTAATTCATAAAATATCAAAGGATATTTTGTTAGGAAGGTGAAATAATAATGTTTATAGATACAGCCAAGATTTTTGTACAGTCCGGAGATGGTGGTAATGGTTCCATTCATTTTAGAAGAGAAAAGTTTGCTCCACTAGGTGGACCAGATGGTGGAGATGGTGGAGATGGTGGAAGTGTCATATTAGTAGTAGATAGTAATATGACTACCCTATTAGACTTTTCTTATCACCGTAAATTCGTAGCTCCTAATGGAGGTAAGGGTGAAGGCTCTAAATGCTACGGAAGAGGTGGAGAAGATATTATTATCAGAGTTCCAATGGGAACTATAGTTAAAGATTTTGAAACAGACAAAGTTATGTGTGATTTAGCTCATGATGGAGATAAATTTGTAGTATGTAAAGGTGGAAAAGGCGGAAAAGGAAATGCAAAGTTTTGTACTCCTACAAGACAGGCACCAAACTTTGCAGAACCAGGAATGCCAGGAGAAGAAAGATGGATTAAGCTAGAGCTTAAACTTTTAGCAGATGTAGGACTTCTAGGGTTCCCTAACGTAGGAAAATCAACACTTTTATCCATGGTATCTAAGGCTAGACCAAAGATAGCTAACTATCACTTTACTACTATAAAACCAAACCTTGGAGTAGTAGCGGTGAAAGGTATAGAACCTTTTGTTATTGCTGATATTCCAGGTATTATAGAAGGAGCGGCAGAGGGAGTGGGATTAGGCTTAGAGTTCTTAAGACATATCGAGAGAACTAGAATGCTTATTCATGTAGTTGACATTTCAGGAGTTGAAGGAAGAAATCCTATAGAAGACTTTAAAAGAATCAATGAAGAGCTTAAAAAATATAGCATAAAGCTATGGGATAGACCACAGATAATTGCAGCAAATAAATCTGATATGCTCTACGATGAAGAAGTTTATGAAAACTTTAAAAAAGAATTGAAAGCTTTAGGATATGATAAGATATATAAGATATCTGCAGCTACCAATGAAGGTGTAGATGATCTTATGAAAGCAGCAGCAGAAATGCTTAGTACAATTCCAGTTAAAGAATTAGAAATTTTAGAAGAAGATAAATTTATTCCTGAAGAGAAGAGATTTACTTACGAAATAAATGAAGTTGAAGAAGGTATATTTGAGATTACAGGATCCTTTGTTGATAGATTATTAACTAGTGTAAATGTAAATGAGCCAGATTCATTAAGATACTTCCATAAGGTTTTAAGAAATAAAGGAATTATCGATGAATTAAAGGATATGGGAATACAAGACGGTGACCTAGTAAGATTAAATGACTTTGAATTTGAGTTCTTATTATAAAATTAGGGGGAAATAAATAACATGATAACAACAAAACAAAGAAGCTATCTTAGATCTCTTGGAAATCAATTAGAACCTATATTCCAAGTTGGAAAAGGTGGTATAGAAGAAAATTTTATTAAGCAGATAGATCAAGCTCTAGAATCAAGAGAATTGATTAAGATAAAAACTTTAAATAACAGTGGAATTACAGCAAGAGAAGCTTCAGAGATTCTATGTGAAGAATTAGGTTGCGAAGGAATTCAAGCTATAGGAAGTAAGTTAGTCATATATCGTAAATCTAAGAAAAATCCTAAAGTAGAACTCCCTAAATAAAACTACATTTAATAGAGTTTTAGAAACCTTTAAATATATGTAACTTTTAAACAAGTATACCATTTATTCGATGACTACCAGCTCTAATACTCATCTTCTTCAAAGTGTGAGTAAAGAGCGGCTACGTCTCTGGATAACAATTTCTAAGTATCGAAAATACTGATACCAAGAACTCTGTTTATAGTTGGTAAAATACTTCATATATGGTATTATAATTTAAAGAGGTAATAGCATGAAAAAGGCAATTTTTGGAGGAACCTTTGACCCTATACATATAGGACATATACATATAGCCTATGAAGCACTATATAATTTAAGTCTAGATGAAGTCATATTTATGCCAAATGGTCGACCACCACATAAAAGAGCTAGGGCAGTGACTGAGGAGAAAATTAGGTATAAAATGGTGTCTCAGGCTATAAAAGAGGAGAAAAAGTTCTCCATAAGTGATTTTGAGATAAAAAGTGACAGTTTAAGTTATACTTATAATACTCTAATGCAGTTTAACCATAGGGAGCCTTATACTCAATGGTATTTCTTGGTTGGAGTAGATAGTTTAATGACTTTAAGGCAGTGGAAAAATATTCATATAATATTAGATAACTGCACTTTAGTTGTATTCTCTAGAACTGGATATGCTATGGATGATGTACTGAAAATGAAAAAGGAATTAGAGGAAGATTGTGGTAGGGAAATAATTTTGTTAGAAATGTCTCTTTTAGATATATCGTCTACAGAAATAAAAAAGAAAATTTCAGAAGATAAAAAGGTTAGTTATCTTCTTCCCCAAGGGGTCGAGGAGGTAATTAATCAATATAATTTATATAGAAATAAGGTGTAAGGTATGTGGCAGGAAAATAGAATAAAGGATTATATAAAAATTCATCTTACAAAGGAGAGATATAACCATAGTTTAGGTGTAATGAAAACTAGTGAAGAGCTTGCAAAACATTATGGGATAAATCCTAATAAAGGTAGAATAGCTGGGCTTTGTCATGATTGCGCTAAAAATTTTTCTGCCAATGATTTAATTAATAAAGCAAGAAGTAATGGGATAATTATTTCTGATATATATTACAAATCTCCTCAGCTTTTACATGGTTTAATTGGAGCATATATTTCAAAGGAAATGTTTCATGTGGAAGATGAAGATATTTTAAATGCAATAAAATATCATACTACAGGGCGAGAAAATATGTCCACATTAGAAAAAATAGTTTACATTGCTGATTGCATAGAGCCTTCAAGAAATTTTAGAGGTGTGGAAGAGTTAAGGGCTTTAGCCTATGAGGATTTAAATAAGGCCCTTTTAAAATCCTTTGAAGATACTATAATGTATATACTATCTAGAGGCTCAATAATGCATATAGATACCATTAAAGCTAGAAATTATTTATTAGTTACCAAAAGAAACTAATATTACTAGGTATTTAATTATCTAGATAATATATAATAATTTAATTTGGGGAGGCAAATAAAATGGAGAAGATCATAATTAACACAGAAAAAGCACCTGCAGCTTTAGGACCATACTCACAGGCAGTTAAGGTAGGAAATTTACTATACACTTCAGGTCAACTACCAATCAATGAAGCTGGAGAATTAGTAAATGATGATATACAAAAAGCTACAGCTGTGTGCTTAGAAAATGTTAAAGCAATTCTTGAAAAAGCTGGTACATCTTTAGATAAAGTTGTTAAAACTTTAGTATTCATAAAGGATATGAATGATTTTGCAGCCATGAATGAAGTATATGGAAAGTATTTTACGACAAATCCACCTGCAAGATCTTGTGTTCAACCAGGTAAATTACCAAAAGATGCTTTAATAGAAATAGAAGTAATAGCAATAGTAGAATAATTAAGTATATGATTAAGCCTCCTAAACAAGGAGGCTTAAATATTTATAAATAGAGGTGACTAAGAAGATGAGTGTTATTACATATAAGGTAGGAAGAGAAGGCCAGGATGTGAAGATAAGAGATTACATGAAGGAGAGTTTAAATCTTTCAGGTAGATTCATTCGTGGGTCAGCTATGAATAGAAGGTTAAGAGTAAATGGTAAGGAAGTAAAGCTTAATTATAAGCTTCAAGAAGAAGATATTATTGAAGTTACTGTAAATGCAGAGGAAAGCCAAAATATAGAAGGTGAAGATTTAAACATACAAGTTATTTATGAAGATGATGATTTGTTAATAGTTGATAAGCCTCCTTTTATGGTAGTTCACCCAACTAAAAGCCATCCTATGGGAACCTTAGCTAATGGAGTTATCCATCATTTTAGAAGTAATAATGATAATTCTATAGTAAGATTAGTTAGTAGATTAGATAGAGATACTTCTGGACTTATAATGATAGCTAAAAATCAATTTTCTCACATGAATCTAGCGAAATCCATGGATAAGAATTTAATCAAAAAGTCTTACTTAGCAATAATTCATGGAAATCTTGAAAATAAAGAAGGAACTATAGACTTACCTATAGGAAGACCAACAGATGAAACTATAAAAAGAGCAGTTTTAGAAGAGGGTCAAAGAAGTATTACTCATTATAAAGTAGTAGAAAGCTACAAAGTAGGGGCCTTAGTAGAATTGCTTTTAGAGACAGGAAGAACCCATCAAATAAGGGTACATTTAAGCTATGTAGGATGCCCTATATATGGAGAACAACTATATAGTGATTTTAATGATGAAGAATTAATATCTCGTCAAGCTCTTCATGCTTATGCTCTATCTTTGCCTCATCCACGAACTGGTGAGATTCTAAATTTCAAAAGTCATCTTCCGGAGGATATGACAAGGCTTATACATAAACTTCAATCTGTATAGAATATTTAATAAAATTAATAAAAAGAAATGGTGTTGCATGAAATAAAATGCAGCACCATTTCTTTTTTATTAAATTAATATTTTCCTTTGTAAGAAGAGAAAAGTTTTTTTCGTTTCTTGGCTAATTTTCTTTTCTTAATAATATATATAATAGCTAATATTAGAAGAATAATTCCTAAAACTATTCCACCTATAATCATAAATAGATTTTTATAGCTTATAGTGTTATCCTTTGTAGTAACCAAATTACCAACTACAGGAAGCACTTCTTCTTCGTAATCACTACCACTTAAAACCTCACTACTATAGCTTTGACCATTATAATTAACTGCAACAGTAGTAATAATATCCCCTTTATTAAAAAATTTATTACTAAGTGTATCCTTATTTATTGTTATAGATGGCTTTTCTTTAGATGTATTATCTTTAGTATATAGTATGTCTTTTTCAGCCACCAGAGGAATAATTGAACCATTAGTAGTTTTGTAAGTATCTATTTCTTCACCTTTAGAAAAAGCCTTTTGGGTGGAGAAATTTTTAAAGGCCCAATCAAAAAGTTTAGGAGCCTCATCATAATAAGCCTTTTTTTCATCATATAATATTGCTATTATAAACTTTGCATCACCCTTACAAGCAGAAGCTACAAAAGAATGACGAGATTCATCAGTATAACCAGTTTTACCAGCAATGGCATCTGGATAATAGCATTCATAGGCATCATGAAGTAATCTATTATCGTTCCAAAGAGGTCTTTTATCTTTAAATATATTTGTAGGTTCTAAAAATGTAGATTTAGTTTTAGATATTTCAATATATTTTTCATGATTTAATAATTCTTTTTCTATAAGAGCTAAATCATAAGCTGTAGTTCTATGTTTATCATCATAAAGTCCATGTGGATTCACAAAGTTGGTATTTTTACAACCAAGTTCCTTTGCACGTTGATTCATTAATACAGCAAATTTTTCAGTGGAGCCAGAGATATGCTCTGCTAAAGCAGCAGCACAATCGTTAGCAGAAACCATTATTACTGAATATAACATTTCTTCTACAGTCATCTTCTCTCCCACATCTATATAGATTTTTGAGCCCTCAATGGTAGGAGGAAGTTCACCTACAGTTACAATTTCATCTAAGTCACAATTTTCTAAAGTTAAAAGCACTGTCATAAGTTTTGTTGTAGATGCTGGAGGGTAAGGTTTATTTTCGTTTTTCCCATAGACCACTGCCCCTGTATTAGCATCCATAACTACCACACTTTCACCCGTTATTGAAGGTGGTTCTGTGTATGCATATGCATTACTATAACTTAGTAAGGTTATAGTAAAAAATGATAATATGATAAATAATAGCTTTTTCATAGAAATCTCCTTACTATACATATTTAATTTTTATTTAACAAATTTTTTTACACATAATAAATAATTATATCAAAAAATAGTTGGAAGTTCGATAATAATTTATAAAAAAAGTGGATAATATGTTAATTGGGAGGTGTATTAAAGTGAAATTAAAAGAAAAAATTATAGGAGCATTATCCATATTAATACTTAGTATTATATTTTTGGTAGCTGGGTACATAATAAATCATAATAAAGAGGAAGAATATAAAGAAGTATTTGTTAATGAGCGACAGTATCTTCAGGGTGAAAATCTCAAAGGTAGTGGAGAAAATGAAAATAATGAAAATAAAGAAAGTGAGAATAAAGAAAGTAAGAATCAAGAAAATGTAGATAATGGTAAGATAGTTGTAGATATAAAAGGTGCTGTTAAAAATCCTAAAGAATATGAATTAAAAGAAGGTTCTAGAATAAGAGATTTGATAGAAATAGCAGGTGGACTTACAGCAGAAGCTGATGAGGAAAAAATATATTTTTCTAAGATTCTAGAGGATGAACAATGTATTAAAATATATAAAATTGGAGAAGAAGTATTGGATTCAGAAATAGAAACTCAAGGACAGCAGGAAAAGGATACAGGAACTGTAGATTCAAAAGGTATGATAAATATAAATAAAGCAACGGTGGAGGAGCTTATGACAATACCAGGTATAGGTCAAACAAAAGCTCAAAGCATAGTGGATTACAGAAATGAAAATGGAAAGTTTAAATCTGTAGATGAGCTCACAAATATAACAGGTATAGGAGCAAAAACCCTAGAGAAATTGAGAGATAAGGTAGACATAAAATGAGTATTAGTATAGAATTATTAAAGAATTAGTATAATTTTAATACTAAATAAAATTTAATTTTAACGAGAAATAAAGTTTAATTTTAATTATAGATTAAGGAGGTAAAACTATGTCAAAAAGATTAACAGAACTTTCAAAGACCTCTGGATGAGCAGCTAAAATAGGGCCGGAGACCCTTTCAAAAATATTAGATAAATTACCTAAAATGTCAAATGAAAACTTATTAGTAGGAATAGAAACCTCTGATGATGCAGCAGTTTATAAGCTAACAGAGGATATAGCAGCTATTCAAACTTTAGACTTTTTTACACCAGTAGTAGATGATCCTTATACCTTTGGAGCCATAGCAGCTGCCAATTCCCTAAGTGATGTTTATGCCATGGGAGGAAAGCCTACAGTAGCTATGAATATAGTTTGTTTTCCTAATTGCCTTAATATAGATGTATTAGGAGAGATTTTAAAAGGTGGTGCCGATAAAGTTATAGAAGCAGGTGCCGTAGTGATTGGTGGACATACTGTTGAAGATGATGAACCTAAGTATGGATTATCTGTTATGGGAATAGTACATCCTGATAAAATTCTTAAAAACCACGGTTGTAAGGTAGGAGATGTACTTATATTAACAAAGCCTATAGGTACAGGAATTGTTAATACAGCCATAAAGGCTGAAATTGCATCCAAGGAAGTATACAATGAAGCTGTAAAGGTTATGAGTACCTTAAATAAATATGCAGGAGAGATTATAGTAGATTACAATATAAATGCATGTACAGATGTTACTGGCTTTGGAATAATGGGTCATGGATATGAGATGGCATCAGCTTCTGATATAACCATAAAATTATTTAAGGATAAAATTCCAGTAATTAATGGTGCTAGGGAATATGCTGAAATGGGATTAGTTCCTGCAGGAACCTATAACAATAAAGGATATTTAGAAAATAAATATAAATTAGTAGATATTCCAGAATGGTTAGAAGATATTTTATTTGATCCACAAACCTCAGGAGGTTTATTAATATCTACACCTAAGGATCAAGTTGAATCTATGATGGAAAGATTAATGGATTTAGAGATAAAATCTGCTATCATTGGAGAAGTAATTGACAAGGATGAAGTACCTCTAATTGTGGAGTAAAATTACTTATATCTTATTAAAGTAGTGTATAGGAGAAGTTATATGAATAAGGAATTATTAAGAAAACTACCTAAGATAGATGAACTTTTAAAACTTCAATCAGTAAATAAGTTAATAGAAGAAAATTCTAGAACCATAGTTTTAGAATCCTTAAGGGAAGCCATAGAATTTTATAGAAATGGGATATTAAAGGGTAGTGTGGAAAGTTTAAATACAGAACAAGTGTTAGATTTTGCAATTCATACCCTAGAAAGCAAAAACAAAATGCATCTAGAAAGGGTTATAAATGCCACAGGAACTGTTATACATACTAATTTAGGCCGTTCTCTTTTGGGGAAAAAAGCCATCAAAAATGTGATAACAGTGGCAGGTAGCTATAATAATTTAGAGTATGACATAGAAAGTGGAAAAAGAGGTTCTAGATATTCTCATATAGAAGAAATCATTAAAAAGGTTACAGGAGCAGAGGCTGCCATGGTAGTAAATAACAATGCTGCTGCTATAATGTTAGTTCTAGATACTCTTGCAAAGGAAAAGGAAGTTATAGTTTCTAGAGGAGAACTAGTAGAAATAGGTGGTTCCTTTAGAATACCAGAAGTTATGAAGTTTAGTGGAGCTAAGCTTATAGAAATAGGAACTACTAATAGAACACATCTATATGATTATGAAAATAATATAACGGAAAATACAGGAGTGCTTCTAAAGGTTCATACCTCTAATTTTAAAGTTTTAGGTTTCACAGAAAGTGTGTCCCTAGAGCAACTTGTAGAACTGGGAGAAGAACATGAAGTTCCAGTAGTAGAGGATATAGGTAGTGGAGTTCTTATAGACTTTGGTAAATATGGTTTTACCTATGAACCTACCGTACAGGACAGTATAAAAAAAGGTATTGATGTAGTAACCTTTAGCGGAGATAAAATGCTAGGTGGCCCACAGGCAGGCATCATTGTTGGTAAAAAGAAATACATAGATAAGATGAAAAAAAATCAACTAACGAGGGCTCTAAGAGTTGATAAAATGACTTTGGCTGCATTAGAAGGTACTTTAAAATATTATGTAGATGAAAAAGAAGCTGTAGATAATATTCCATCTTTAAATATGATTTTAATGCCTAAGGAAGAAGTTAAGAAAAAATGCATACTTCTAAAGAGAAAACTGCAAAATAAGACTCAAGATTTTAAATTTTATATAGATAAGGGAGAATCAATGGTAGGTGGAGGGTCTATGCCTACAGAAAAAATTGAAACCTACGTAATTAAGGTAACCAGTGATAAATTTTCTCCAGTAGATATGGAGAGAAAACTCAGATTAGGAGAAACTCCATTAATAGCTAGGGTTTACAACGATGAACTAGTATTAGATGGGAGAACCTTATTTAAAGAAGATTTTGATGAAATAGTACAATGTTTTAAGGCTTTAGAGTAGACTAGATCAATCAGGTGGGTTACTACCTATCTGCTCTATTAGAAAATAGTTGCTTTGAAAGGATGAAGTTAAATAGATGAAGCATATAATCATAGGTACTGCTGGACATATAGATCATGGTAAAACTACCCTAATTAAAGCTCTTACAGGAAGGGAAACGGATACCTTACAAGAAGAAAAAAATAGAGGAATATCTATAAATTTAGGATTTACCTATTTTGACTTACCTTCAGGAAGAAGAGCAGGAATAATTGATGTACCAGGTCATGAAAAGTTTATTAAAAATATGCTAGCAGGAATAAGTAGTATAGATGTGGTGTTACTTGTAATAGCTGCAGATGAAGGAATAATGCCGCAAACCAGGGAACACTTTGAAATATTAAAGCTTTTAAATATAAAAAAAGGTATAGTAGTATTAACAAAGGCAGATTTAGTTGAAACTGATTGGTTAGACATGATAAAGGAGGACATAAAGGAAGAGTTTAGGGATACTTTCTTAGAAGATGCACCTATTCATGCAGTATCATCTAAGACTGAAATGGGCTTTGAAGAATTAATTAAGGATATAGATAAATTAACTGAAGAAGTAGAAGCAAAGGATACAGAAGGTCATTTTAGATTACCAGTAGATAGATCCTTTAGCATAAGTGGTTTTGGTACAGTAGTAACTGGAACTATAATAAGTGGAAAGGTATCTCTAGGTGATACCGTGGAGATATATCCAGGTAAGGTTAAAGCTAAGGTTAGAGGAATAAGAGTCCATGATGTGCCTTCAGATGTTGGAGAAGCAGGACAGCGTTGTGCAATAAATCTTGCAAATATTAAGGTGTCAGAGGTACAAAGAGGTAATGTAGTAGCTAAGGAAGATATTATGGAACCATCTTTAATCATAGATTGTAAGTTATACCATATAAAAACCGCTGAAAAATCTATAGTTAATAGACAAAGGGTAAGGTTATATCATGGTACAGAAGAAATAATCTGTAGAATTGTACCCTTAGATAAAGAAGAAATTAAACCTGGACAGTGGGCTTATGTTCAGCTTAGATTAGAAAAGCCTATTACAGCTCAAAGAAATGATAGATACATCATTAGAAGTTATTCTCCTATGAATACCATAGCAGGAGGAATAATAATAGAGCCTAATGCTAAAAAATCTAAGAAAATCACAGCAGAGTACTTAGAAGAATTAAAATTAAAAGAAAGTGGTAAATCCACAAATATTTTAGAAAATACAGTGAAAAATTTAAGTGATACTTATCCAGATACTTTAGCTATATTAAAGAGTCTAGGAAAAAATATGGATAAGATAGAAGAAGAGTTGGAAGTTTTAGAGACTGAAGGTAAGCTAATAAGACTAGGTGGAAAGGATAATAGTATATTCATTCACCAAGATTTCTTAAAGGATAAAACTAAGGAACTAAAAGTCTTATTGGAGAATTTCCATAAAAAGAATCCATTAAAATTTGGAATGTCTAAAGAGGAAGCTAAAAATAAAATATTTACTAAAAAATTAAAACAAAAGAATTATGATGAGATATTAAATATGTTAGTAGAGAAGAAAACAGTAAAAGTTAGTGAGAAGTTTATAGCTTTATATGATTTTAATGTAACCTTGAATAAAGAGCAGGAAAGAATGAAGAACTTTATAATAAATGAATATAAAAAGTTAAAATTTACTCCACCTAAGTATGTAGACTTAGCACAGGTGGAAAAAGATAAAGTTGGCTTTAAGATGGTATATGAACTTCTACTAGATGAGGAAATTTTAATTAAATTAAATGAAGACTGCACTCTACTTAAGGAAGATTATGAAGAAGCTAAGGATAAGATAAGGAATTGTATCCTTGAAAATGGCTCTATATCAGCAGCTATAGCTAAAGAGCTTCTTGAAAGCAACAGAAAATATACTATTACTATTTTAGAACACCTAGATAGTATAAAATTCACTAAACGTGTAGAAAATGATAGAGTAATGTATTAATAGTGAAAAAAATCAAGTATTGATGATATTGATACTTGATTTTTTATCTATTACATCTTATAATACCAAGTGTAGGAAGTAATATGGGAGTAGATAGGTGCTGGTGTGCCTGCCGGTCTTCAAAACCGAGTTGCCGTGCTAAGACCACGACGGGTGAGTTCGATTCTCACATATTCCCGCCAAAGTAATATAGGGACTTGAAAGTTAATAATAGAACTTTCAAGTCCTTTTGTTTTATGGTTTTAAAATATAAATTTTCGTGAAATTTTCCTGTTATTCAAAATAAATACTTATAAAAATACATAGATTGAAAGAAAAGTATATATAAAATAAACACCCGCAAACCCGCATGAACAGAACAACTATTTAAATAGTTATATAGTTTTATATTTAAATAGTTTCCTATGAAAATATAAAAATAGTCATATACTTCATATACAACTATTTCTATATTTATATAGTTTATATTAGTTGGGCAGTTGAAGCTATGATTTTAGTTTGGGTTATATTTTTTAATAAAGATATGTAAAATGCAAAACTTATGAAAAGAAACTCAATTTAGAACTAGAGAAAAAGGTTCAGGAAAGCACAAAGAAATTAAATGATTTGATAAATAAAGATGTGGTTGCCGGATTACATAGCAGAAAAAATATATATAAATTGATTATAAAACAATTTAAAAAGTTATAATTTTATCCATAAAATTGAATTGTAACTTCTTACTTTGGCAATGATATTACAGGGTGATATTATGGATAAATCAATGATTCAGATATGCATAGCAGCAATTTTTGGATGTACTATATATTTTTTATACAGCTACATGGGAATTTTTCCAGCTGCAGGGTTTATAATAATTCATATGATTCTATTTAAAAAAGATTTTAAGAGACCCCTGACTTTTATAGTTATGGGGTTTTCTATGTTGTTTTTTGTAAACTGCATTATATACTTTTATGGTGTACAGTTAGGGGAAAATGTTAAGTGTAGAATAGTAGATGAAGGTAAGGATTATTACATTGGTAGTCTGCAAAATAGAAGAATTAAAATTTTTCCTAAGAACAAAAATATTCAATTGGGAAGGCAGTACATATTAAAGGGTGAATTTCATAGAAAGGTAGAATATAGTAAAGGAATTGTAGGAGATTATAACATAATAGATTCTAAGCCTTTAAAGGAAGACTTAATATACAAGGGATACATGCTAAAAGGCCAACTCTATCAAAAGCTTCTAACCTTTACAGATGAAGAGGGAGCTGCCATAATTTTAGCAGTAAGTGGTGGAGATGATAGTTATATTGATTATGATAAAAGGGAAGAATTTAGTGTTTTAGGTATATCTCATATAATAAGTGTATCAGGACTTCATGTATCTCTAATTTATCAAGTACTTCAAGGTATAATTGGATATAAGCTAGCATTAGTAGTGCTTTTCTTTTATGTAATATTTACTGGAGGAAAAAGTTCTACCTTTAGAGCCTTCATAATGATACTTTTACTAGTATTAGGCCCTAAGGTGAAAAAGACCTATGAAGGCGTATCAGTCCTAGCTTTTGCAGCATTTTTGTTATTGTTAATAAAACCTTACTACATATTAGATATAGGCTATGTTCTAAGCTTTTTAGCTGTACTAGGAATTTTCACTTTAAATAATAAGATTAAAAGAAAGTTTTATAAGTTACCAGATTTCATAGCTTCATCTCTTAGTTTAACTCTTAGCTCCATGATTTTTACTACACCTTATATAATAATGAGATTTAATACTGTGAGTTTAGGTGGTTTCATTTCTAATTTATTATTAATTCCATTTTACACATTTTTATTGGTTTTAGGTAATTTACTATTTCTATTTATTAAGATTCCAACATTCTTTAATCTTTTATCTCTCATTACAAACTCGGTACTACTTATAATTAATACCATGGAGGAATTCTTAGTAAATCTTTTACCAGCTCCCTTAGAGTTTACCTACATGGAAGGGGTTATGATTCTCATATTATACCTAAGTTATATTCTTATAAGAAGAGGAGTGAAATCTTTGAGATATTTGCCCATACTACTATTTCTTTTCACCATAAAGGAACAATACATAATTTACCCGGAAATAAATTTAATAGCTGGTAAAAAGTCTGATATTGTAGAAATAAACTATGGTACTAGAAAAGTATTAGTAAGTCCGCAAAAGGTAAAGTTAAAATATGTATATGAAAATTATAAGGGATTAGATAGAATTTATGATGAATTTGAAGAAGATATGATCTTAAAACTTTCAAAGAGTTGTAGTATAGATATAAAGGATAAGGATGGAAATTTAGCTTTATCCATAAATCACAGAGGGAAAATTAGTAATATAACTATAGATAAGGAATATGAAAAAGAAACTCTTCAATGTTGTTATAAAAGCAATTCTTCATCAACAAGTCCAAACTGTGATATAATAAGGATTAATAGAAAAAGAGAAGAAATTAATCTAGGACATTATTATGAAAGCTATAAACTCATAGGCGGAAAAGTATATCATAATTATGTTCACTAGAATAAACAAAGAAATCATTATCTAGGGACGTAGCCGCTCTTTACTCCCACTTTGAAGAAGGTGGGAGTATTAGAGCTGGTAGTCATCGGATTAACAGAGTTCTTAGCTTCTCTGAAGCTTTAGAAATCGTTATCCAGGGACGTAGCGGCTCTTTACTACCACTCTAAAGAAGGTGGGAGTATTAGAGCTGGTAGTCATCGGATAAATATTATGTTGAATTAAAGAGTGGAGGTATTTTCTTTGATAACCTTAGAACAGCTTGAAAAAGACTTAAAAGAAAATAAACTAAAAAATTGTTATATACTTTGCGGTTCTGATGAAGGACTTATAAAGACAGCTATAAAAAAAATGAGAAATTTAAAAATAGATGAAAGTTTTGCTGATTTTAACTATACTAAAATTTCGGGAGATAAATTAGATATAGATGCATTAATAAATAATTGCGAGACTATACCGTTTATGAGTGAATATAGAATGGTAGAAATCTTTAGAGCTAATTTCTTAAGAGATAAGGGAGAAGATAAGGGAAAGTATATAGATAATCTTAGAAACTATATAAAGGACATTCCTCCCTATACCTTTTTAATTATGTATTATGTCTTTGAAGATGATAGAGAAAAACTTAGTAATAAGGTGAAAAAACTTCAAAATCTATGTGAAGTTGTAAAGGTTGATAAGCTAAAGGGCATGGGACTTCAAAGCAAAGTAAAAGATATGTTTGAAGAAAAGGGAAAGTCCATAGGAAAAAGTGAGCTTGGATACTTTTGTTCCATCATTGAGAATAACATGAACATAGTGGATAACGAGATAGAAAAGCTTATTTTATACACTGAGGAAAGGGCAATAACTAGAGAAGATATAATAAAGATGTCTCCCTATGAAAAGGAAAATGATATATTTAATTTGGTATCCTATCTCTCAGAAAGAAATATAAAGGCAGCCATAGACACTTTAAATCAATTAATATATAGAGGTGAAAAACCGCCTAAAATTTTATCTATGATAGAGCGTCAATTTAAGCTTTTGTTTGCTATAAGGATAAAGATTGGAAAGGGCATTAGAAAAGAAGACATAGTAAAGGAATATAACTTAAATCCATATATTGCAGATAAGATGATAATACAAAGCAAGAAGTTTTCTCAGGAAGCACTAAAGAATAATATAGAAAGCTGTCTTGAAACGGAAAGTGAAATTAAAAGCAAATCTGTAGATCAAAAGAATGCCATTGAAATGCTTATGGTAAAAACTATGATGAATAAATAAAAAGGTAAAATATAAAATTTAATAAATGCAAAAAAATAAATAACCGGTGGAAACACCGGTTTATTTATTAAGCAGATAATCCATTTAATTTAGCTGCTAATCTTGATTTTTTCTTAGCTGCTTTATTCTTATGTATTATGCCTTTAGAAGCAGCCATATCAAGGGCTTTAACTACATTTTTAAAGTTTTCTTGAGCAGCAGCAACGTCATTGCTAGCTAGAACAGCTTCAAATTTCTTTATAGTTGTCTTTAAAGAAGACTTTATCATAGTGTTTCTCATAGTTTTAGCTTGAGTAACTTTGATTCTTTTTTTAGCTGACTTAATGTTTGCCATTATTAATTCACCCCCTTGTAGTTTTATCAATCTCTCAGCGGCAGCTTTGGGGAAGTCTGCTTACGAGTTTCATATAACAAAAGCTATTATAACATTAAATTTTGCGTACTTCAAGTAGAATTTACCTTTAACATATTAGTATATGAAAGAAACTTTGGGAAAAGATAAATATACAGGCTAATGCATATAGAAATGATATGAAAAATACCATAAATGAGGTGTAATAATTATGATGAAAGAAAGCAAGGCTAAAGATAAAGAAGAGGTAGTTTACAGTGTTAGGACAGATTTAGCTTTAGAAGCTAAAGAGATTTATAGTGAAAATAATCCTGGAAAATTATCAGGCGTAAAATCAGAGGAATACATAGACAAAAATGTTAGGGTTACTGCTGTAAAAATATTAGATGAAGAGGGAGCTAAAAACATAGGAAAACCTATAGGTGAATATATAACCTTAGAGTTTCCAGAGTTCGTATACTATGATGGTCAGAGGATAATAGATGTAAGTGAAGTTATGGCCAAGGGGTTATCAAAATTAATAGATTTAAAAGAAGATATGGTAGCTTTAGTAGTAGGTTTAGGTAACTGGAACATCACCGCTGATGCCGTAGGACCAAAGGTAGTGTCAAAAATAATGATAAGTAGACATTTAAAGGAATATGTGCCAGATAGCATTGATGAAGGTGTAAGACCAGTATGTGCTATATCTCCAGGTGTTTTAGGGCTTACAGGTATGGAAACCAGTGAAATTATAAAGGGTATAGTAGATAAGGTAAAACCTAGTATCATAATTTGTATAGATGCTCTTGCCTCTAGGAAAACACAGAGAGTAAATAGAACTATACAGCTAGGTAATACAGGTATATCTCCAGGAGCAGGAGTAGGAAATAGAAGATTAGAACTTAGTGAGAAGACTCTAGGAGTGCCTGTAATAGCAATAGGAGTACCTACAGTGGTAGATGCAGGAACCATAGCAAATGACACCATAGACTTAGTCTTAGAAAGCTTAATTAAGTCTTCGACTAAGGGTGGTGCCTTCTACACAATGCTTAAGGAAGTAGATAGAGATGAAAGACAAACTTTGATTAGAGAGGTCTTAGATCCAGAATTAGGTGGTATGGTAGTAACTCCTAAAGATATAGATAAAGTAATAGATAGTGTATCTAAAATAATTGCAAATGGCATTAATATATCTCTTCAACCAGCTTTAACTTTAGATGATATAAACACATATTTAAACTAAAGTAATAAAATTTATTCCCCCCTCATATAAATTATTAGAGTAATTAATTATACCTAAGTATAACTCAAACAGGGGGGGATACAGTGAATAACAAAAGTAGGACAAATGCTGGAAAGTATTGCGCTAGAGCTATCCTTGCTATAATAGCAGTAGTCATGGTAATATCTATGGGTTTAAATAGATCTACACAAGCATTAGATGATGATAACTTACAAAGCATTAATAGAACAAATTTCTTTATGAAGCTAATTGGAGAAAGTGTCAGTGCTTTAAAGCCAGCTGTAAATAGGGATGATACCACATTTGTAGGTAACTTCACATTGAATCCTTTGGACATAGTTAGAAAGGAAATAAGTTTTTTAGATGAAGAAAACTTAAAGGATAAAACTGCTATAGAAAATGTGAAGGAACATGCTAAGGTAGCAGAAAAAATTACAATAAATCCTTTTGAACTAAAAGATACTGACATAAATAAATTTGAAGAAGGGGTAGACGTAGTTGGTAACCCAGAAGATAATTCTAAAAAGAAGATATTAATATATCATACTCATACTAATGAAGCTTATGCAGAAGGCAATGATGGTTTATCTACTACTGTAGCAGGAGTCGGAGATGTTCTTACTTCTGAACTAGAAAAGTTAGGCTTTACAGTTGTACATGATAAAACAATACATGATAAGGCTGATTATAATAGAGCTTATCATGCATCTAGGGAAACAATAAGTAAAAATATAAGTAATTATGGAGAGTTTGATTTAATAATAGACCTTCATAGAGACGGTGGACCTAAAAAGGAGTCTGTTACCGGGAACATAGGGGGAGAAGATGTTGCTAAGCTTGTTTTAGTAACAACTACACAGGATCCTAAATATCCTCAACACATAAATAATATTAAGTCTATAGTAGATATAGCAAATGAGCTTTATCCTGGATTATATAGAGATAAAGGTATAATAGCTTATGATCATGGAGGCATTTTATTTTATAACCAAGATCTAAGTGATAATGCAATACTTATGGAGGTTGGAGCAGATACAAACAACTTACAAGAAGCAAAAAACTCTATGAAATGCATGAGTAGAGTTTTTGCACAGTATTTAAATTCAAAATAAATAAAATAGATTAAGAGGAGCTCAAAAAGGCTCCTTTTTTGTTCAATGGGGTAATTTTGCCTAAGGAAATCAAAGATTTAGAGTGTCATTTTGGAATAAAATCGTAAGAAAAAGTACATCATTAAGTGTGAGGTGCTTTTTTATTTTGTGTACCTATAGGTAAAGGAGAAAAGAAAAATGAATAGTAAGATATTAAGAACAGGAATATGCAAGTTTTTAATAATAATTTCAGTAGGGTTTATGATATATGGAATTTTAATGGTAAATATGAATCTACCTCAGGTGGTGAGGCAAAACTCTAGTTTTTATGTGAGTTGTAATGAGAACTCATCAAAGGTTAATATAAATATAGGAAATTTTAATATAATTCTTAATGGTGAACCCTTTAAGAACTTTGTTAAAGGTACTAAGGTTATAGGAGATACTATTAAGGAGCTAATATTGCCATCAAATGAAACTTAAAAAGTTAACATTATAAAGTGTATTGACAATAAACCTTTATGTTATGGTATAATTTATGTTGGTTTATTATCTAACTTAGTATAGTTGATAATTAGATTAGGCATCTGAAAATAAATAACAATTCAAAGATGGAAAGTATATTTTGAGTTAGACAAGGAAACAGGTTCCGCAGATAGTAGCACTATCTAAGGGTTCTGTTGACGCAGTATAACACAAAATAAACGAGCATTCTGACTTATTTATTTTTTGAAGATGCCTTAGAAGAGTGACTTTAATAAAGAGTTAATATAAATTTACGGGGGTAGTTGAGTAGATGCAAACTAACAGACAAAAACATATAAGAAATTTTTCTATAGTAGCACATATAGATCATGGTAAATCTACTTTAGCAGATAGATTACTTGAGAAAACAGGTACTTTAACAGCTAGAGAAATGGAAGAGCAAGTACTAGACAATATGGAACTAGAAAGAGAAAGAGGAATTACAATCAAGGCTCAAGCAGCAAGACTTATACATAGAACAGAAGAGGGAGAAGAATATATTCTAAACCTAATAGATACTCCAGGTCACGTAGACTTTAACTATGAGGTTTCTAGAAGTTTAGCAGCTTGTGAAGGAGCTGTATTAGTTGTGGATGCAACTCAAGGTATACAAGCACAAACCCTTGCAAACTGCTACTTAGCCTTAGACCATAACTTAGAAATTGCTCCAGTTATAAATAAAATAGACCTTCAAAGTGCAAGACCTGATGAGGTTAAGCAAGAAATCGAAGATGTTATTGGAATTCCAGCAGATGATGCACCATTAATATCTGCTAAGACGGGATTAAATATAGAAGATGTAATTAAAACTGTAATAGATAAAGTTCCAGCACCAGAGGGAGATGAAGAAGCTCCTCTTAAGGCTTTAATCTTTGACTCTTACTATGATTCCTATAAAGGGGTAGTAACCTATATAAGAGTGTTTGACGGAGTAGTAAAGCCAGGAACTAAGATTAAACTAATGAATACTAATAAAGTATATGACGTAACAGAGGTTGGAGTATTTACTCCAGGGCCATTGAAGGTGGATGAACTTAGAGCAGGAGATGTTGGATATTTAAGTGCAGCAATTAGAAATGTAAAAGATGCTAGAGCTGGAGATACTATTACAGAAGCTAATAGACCTACAGCAGAATCACTAGAAGGATATAGACCAGCTATACCTATGGTATTTAGTGGTATATACCCTGTAGATGGAGCTAAATATGAAACTTTAAAGGAAGCTCTTGAGAAGCTACAGCTTAATGATGCGGCATTATCCTTTGAACCAGAGACTTCTATAGCTCTAGGCTTTGGATTTAGATGTGGATTCTTAGGATTACTTCACATGGAGATAATTCAAGAGAGAATAGAGAGAGAGTTTAACCTAGACATAATCACCACTGCACCATCGGTTGTTTACAAGGTAGCTAAAACTGATGAAGAAATTATAGAGATTACAAACCCAACTAACCTACCTGAGCCAAGTGAAATATCTTACATGGAAGAGCCAGAAGTAAAGGCTTCAATAATATCGCCTTCAGAATATGTAGGAGCAATCATGGAGTTATGCCAAGAGAAGAGAGGAACCTTCATAGATATGCAATACATTGAAGAAACAAGGGTTGTAATTAACTATGATATTCCACTTAATGAAATAGTATATGATTTCTTTGATGCTTTAAAATCAAGAACTAGGGGTTATGCATCCTTTGACTATGAGCTTAAAGGATATAAGAGAACTCAACTTGTTAAGCTTGATATACTTCTTAATGGAGATATAGTGGATGCCTTATCTATGATAGTTCCAGCAGATAGAGCTTATCACAGAGGCAGATCTATGGTAGAGAAACTTAAGGAAATAATTCCAAGACAAATGTTTGAAATTCCAATTCAAGCAGCCATAGGAGCTAAAATAATAGCTAGAGAAACAGTAAAAGCAATGAGAAAAGACGTACTTGCTAAATGTTATGGTGGAGATATCTCAAGAAAGAAAAAACTTCTTGAAAAACAAAAAGAAGGTAAGAAGAGAATGAGACAAGTAGGAAGCGTTGAAGTTCCACAAGAAGCATTCATGGCGGTACTTAAAGTTGACTAATTAGTAGTGCCTAAAATAAATTAATTAATATATTAATATTATGAAAATTCTTCGCAATGACAATAGGTAATCGGCGTAGAAACAATCATAAATTTGATTTTAGAAATTCTTAGACGTAGCGTTATAAAATTACCGTAATTCTTGCCACGACGGCAAGAGCCGAACCCTGAGCCATGACGGCGAATGGTGAGGGTAGGTAGTTTTATAAAAGCGAAGACTTAGAATTTCTTAATCAAATTTAGTTTCCTAGCGATTAACCTTGTCATGGAGAAGAATTTTCAGAAGTTAATAAAGTGTATATAAAAGGAGAAGAAAAATGGACACAGTAGGATTATATATTCATATACCCTTTTGTAAGATGAAATGTCATTACTGTGATTTTCCTTCCTATAGTGGTAAAGAAAGTTTAATGATAGATTATGCTAAGGCATTGAGTGAAGAAATTAAACTTTCTTGCCAGGATAAAATTATAAGTACAATATTTATAGGTGGGGGTACTCCCACCTATTTGTGTATTGAAGGATGGAAAATTATAGAAAAATCCATAAGAGGATTAAATAGAATAGATGAAGGTTTTGAGTTTACAGTAGAAGGAAATCCTAAAACCTTTAATGAGGAGCAATTAAAAACTTTTAAAGCTATGGGGGTAAATAGAATTTCTATGGGACTTCAAGCTGTGCAACAGTGTCACCTTACATCACTAGGAAGAATCCATTCCCTTGAGGATTTTAAACATAGTTATGAAATGTTAAGAAATTTTGGTTTTAATAATATAAATGTAGATTTAATGTTTGGACTTCCAAATCAAAGTATAGATCAGTGGAAGGAAACGTTAAGTAAGGTGGTGGAGTTAAAGCCAGAGCATATATCTTGTTATAGTTTAATTATAGAAGAAGGAACTAAGTTTTCTAATCTTTATGAAAAGGATAAATTAATTTTACCTAGTGAAGATGTGGAGAGAGATATGTATGCTGAAGCTATTAACTTTTTAGAGGTACAAGGATATCATCAATATGAGATTTCAAATTTTGCAAAGGAGGGATTAGAGTGTAAGCACAATAAAATATATTGGAATTTAGAAAGTTATATTGGTTGTGGTTCATCTTCTCATTCCTATGTCAATGGTGTTAGGTATAGAAATGAAGAAAAAATAGAAACCTATATTATGTCTATGGAAAATAAAAAGTCTGCAGTGGTGGAGAGTAATGCAAATTCCTTAAAGGATGATATAGAAGAGTTTATGTTCCTAGGATTAAGAAAAATAGAAGGCATTAGCATAGAAGAATTTAATAGAAGGTTTAATATCTCCGTTTTCGAAAAATACAAAGAAGTTATAGATAAGCATGTAAAGTTAAATTTATTAATTTTAAAAGGAGATAGACTATTTCTTACTAAAAGGGGGATAGAGCTCAGCAATCAAGTAATGGTGGATTTTATCCTATGACTACCACCTTCTAACACTCCCATCTTCTTAAAAGTGGGAGTGAAGAGCTGTTACGTGCCTGGATAACTATTTCCCATAAAGGACAACGACTTCTAAGTATCAAAAATACTCATACTGAGAACCCTGTTAATTTTGTAAATAATTTATGAATCATATTGACATTAAATTTTATAAATGATATATATTAAATATAGTCATTAGCACTCGTAAGTAGTGAGTGCTAACAAAGAGGTGATAAGATGGATATGGATGAAAGAAAGATTAAAATCTTACAGGCTATAATAAATGATTATATAACTTACGGAGAACCTGTAGGTTCAAGAACCATATCTAAAAAATACGATTTAGGAATAAGTTCGGCGACTATTAGAAACGAAATGGCTGATCTTGAAGAAATGGGATTTTTAGAACAACTACATTCATCCTCTGGAAGACGACCTTCTGATAAGGGTTATAGACTTTATGTAGATAGACTTATGACCCCTAGCAGACTTACAGAAGAAGAGCATGAAACTATAAGACATGACCTGATAAAGGACACATCTATTAGTGAAATAGATAGTATTATTAAGGGTGCTATAGACGTACTTTCTAATATTACTAGACTAACTTCTGTAGTGAAAGTTGCTCCTGTTAAAAAGTCTAGTATTAAGTATATAAAGTTATTAGCTATAGAAAACAACATAATTTTATCTACCATAATAACAGACAATGGCAATATAAAAAATAATACTATTAGAGTAACAAATCCAGTAGATGATAATAAGCTAATAAAAGTCAATAATGCTCTTAATAGACTACTTGTAGGAATTAGCATAGAACAAATAACTTTAGATTTCCTTGTTAATTTAAAAAATGAATTAGTTGGTTACGAAGAGATATTTGATAGTATAATTCCTGTACTTCATGAAACACTAGTGTTGGGAGATTCTGGTGAAATTTATACTAAGGGTGCTACAAATATATTTAACTATCCTGAATATAATAATATCGATAAAGCAAAGGCGTTTTTAGGATTAGTAAATAATGAAGAAAACCTAAATGAAATTCTTAGCAAAGGAAATAAAGATTCTTTATTTATTAGTATAGGAGAAGAAAACTTTGTAGAGTGTGCTAAGGAGTGCAGTATAATCACTGCTAGCTATACTTGTAATGGCCGTATCATGGGTACTATAGGAGTTATAGGACCTACAAGAATCCATTATGATAGAGTTATAGCTGTTCTTGATACTGTGGTTAATGAGATAAACGACAAGATTTCTAGCATATATGATCCAGATTAACTATGGGTTTATATATATTCAAAATTCAAAGTAAATGAGATAAGCATTTAGATTGGAGGAAAGAGCATTGCAAAATAATATGGAAGAAAACCAAGAGCTAGATAAAAAAGATATGGAAGATAATGCGGATGAAGTTTTAGAAAATGACCCTTCTGAAAAAATTCAAAATGAAGAGGAAAGCACTTCCGGTGAAGAAACCTCAGAGGTTAAAGAGGAAGATGAGAAGGAAGATGAAATGAAAAAATTCAGAAATCGCAAAGAAGAAATTAAAGAGCTAAAAGAAGAAAATGATTCTTTGAAAGATAAATTATTAAGAACTGTCGCTGAATATGATAACTTTAGAAAAAGAACTTCTAAGGAAAAGGAAAATATATATACAGAGGCCTGTGCTGATGTATTAAAGGAAATACTACCGGTGTTAGACAATTTAGAAAGAGCTGTTGCAGTAGATGGTAGTGCAGAAGATCTTAAAAAAGGTATTGAATTAACTATAAATCAGTTTACAGCTTCCTTTGAAAAGCTAGGAGTTGAAGAAATCTCATCTGATGGAGAATTTGACCCTAACTTCCACAATGCAGTAATGCATGTAGAAGATGAAAACTTAGAAAAAAATCAAGTAGCTGAAGTATTCCTAAAGGGATATAAAAAAGGAGATAAAGTATTAAGACATAGTATGGTTAAAGTAGCAAATTAATCTATGCTTTAGAAAAGTTGCAATCATTAATTAAAAATAAATGTATATAGTAAATTAGAACAAATTAAATGTATTAATTTATAGGAGGAAATTACAATGGCAAAAATAATAGGAATTGATTTAGGAACAACAAACTCTTGTGTATCAGTTATGGAAGGTGGAGATCCAGTTATAATACCAAATTCAGAAGGTGCTAGAACTACTCCATCAGTAGTATCTTTCTTACAAGATGGTGAAAGACTTGTTGGTCAAGTAGCAAAAAGACAATCAATAACAAACCCAGATAAAACTATAATCTCAATTAAAAGAGAAATGGGAACAAATCATAAAGTAAATATAGATGGAAAAGAATATACTCCACAAGAAATATCAGCAATGGTACTTCAAAAATTAAAAGCTGATGCTGAAGCTTACTTAGGAGAAACAGTTACAGAAGCTGTTATCACAGTTCCAGCATACTTCAATGATAGCCAAAGACAAGCAACTAAAGATGCAGGAAGAATTGCAGGTCTTGATGTTAAGAGAATTATAAACGAGCCAACAGCTGCATCTCTTGCTTATGGTCTTGACAAAATGGATACAAACCAAAAAATATTTGTATATGACCTTGGTGGTGGTACTTTCGACGTATCTATCTTAGAACTTGGAGATGGAGTTTTCGAAGTTAAATCTACAAATGGAGATACTCGTCTTGGTGGAGATGACTTTGACCAAAAAGTTATGGATTATATAGCTGAAACTTTCAAAGCTTCTAATGGAATTGATTTAAGAAATGATAAAATGGCACTTCAAAGATTAAAAGAAGCTGCTGAAAAAGCTAAAATAGAATTATCATCTTCTACTCAAACAAACATTAATCTTCCATTCATCACAGCTGATGCTACAGGTCCAAAACATATAGACATGAACCTAACAAGAGCTAAATTCAATGAATTAACTCATGACTTAGTACAAAGAACTATTGAGCCAATGAGAAAAGCTCTTAACGATGCTGATCTTTCAATAGGAGAAATAGATAAAGTTGTATTAGTTGGTGGATCTACAAGAATTCCAGCTGTTGTAGAAGCTGTTAAAAACTTTACAGGAAAAGAGCCATCAAAAGGAGTTAACCCTGATGAATGTGTTGCAGCAGGTGCAGCTATTCAAGGTGGAGTTTTAACAGGGGATGTTAAAGATGTATTACTTCTTGACGTTTCACCATTAACATTAGGAATTGAGACTTTAGGTGGAGTTGCTACTCCATTAATCGAAAGAAATACAACAATTCCAACTAAGAAAAGCCAAGTATTCTCAACTGCAGCAGACGGTCAAACATCTGTTGAAATTCACGTAGTTCAAGGTGAAAGACAAATGGCAGCTGATAACAAAACTTTAGGAAGATTTACTCTTTCTGGAATTGCAGCAGCTCCAAGAGGAATTCCTCAAATCGAAGTTACTTTTGATATAGATGCTAACGGAATAGTTAAAGTTTCAGCTAAGGATAAAGGAACTGGAAAAGAAGCTAATATCACTATAACAGCTTCAACTAACTTAAGCGATGATGAAATCCAAAATGCAGTAAATGAAGCAGAAAGATTTGCAGAAGAAGATAAGAAGAGAAAAGAATCTATAGAAGTTAAAAACACTGCAGACCAAATGGTTTACCAAACAGAAAAAACTTTAGCTGACCTTGGAGATAAAGTTTCTGCTGATGATAAAGCTAAGGTAGAACAAAGAATTCAAGTATTAAAATCAGTTAAAGACGGAGAAGATATAGAAGCTATTAAAAAAGCTACAGAGGAATTAACACAAGAATTCTACGCTGTATCTTCAAAGGTATACCAAGCTGAAGGCGGTCAACCAGGTGCAGAAGGTTTTGATCCAAACAACATGGGTGGAGCAGCAGGAGCAGGAGCTCAAGATGCACCACATGATGACAATGTTGTAGATGCAGATTTTAAAGTAGATGGAGAATAATATTCATTAAATAGGTTAAGGGATGATGAAACACTCATCCCTTAATTTAAGTGACTATCTAAATCTATGATTTATCAATGAGAAGTTAAGTGACATACCAAATTTAAATTTGGTAGTGGAACTTACTCATTTGAACGTAAGTGAAAAGGAGTTTCCTTTTACACAAACCCATGTGAAAAGGAGTTTCCTTAAAATTGATTATATATTAAATTTTAATATTTACATTAATACATGGTTGCAATTATACATAATATATTTTAATATATTAATCGAAGTAAAATAGGTGGTGAATTTTAAATATGGCTAATAAAGATTATTATGAAGTACTTGGCATAGATAAAAGTGCCAGTGATGATGAGATAAAAAAAGCTTTTAAAAAGGCTGCTTTAAAGTATCATCCAGATAGAAATCAAGGAAATACTGAAGCAGAAGAAAAGTTTAAAGAGATAAATGAAGCATATCAAGTTTTATCAGACCCAGAGAAGAAACAGAGATATGATCAATTTGGTACAGCTGACTTTAATGGAGCCCAAGGTTTTGATGGATTTGATTTCGGTGGAGGCTTTGGAGGCTTTGGAGATATTTTTAGCGATATCTTTGGTGGAGGATTTTCATCTTCTTCTAATAGAAATGCTCCAAGAAAGGGTGCAGATTTAGAATTTAATTTAAATTTAACCTTTGAAGAGGCTGTATTTGGCTGTGAGAAGGAAATTAAGGTTACTAGAAGAGAAAAGTGTGAAACTTGTGGAGGTACAGGAGCTAAAAAAGGTACTACTCCTAAAACTTGCTCTAAGTGTAGTGGTAGAGGTAAGATAAATGTTCAAAGAAGAACTCCATTAGGAGTAATTTCTACAACTGCAACTTGTGATGCTTGTGGAGGTAAAGGTACTATAATAGAGGAGTCCTGTTCAACTTGTAGAGGAACTGGTAAAGAAAGAAAAACTAGAAATTTAAAAGTGAATGTTCCAGCAGGGGTAGATACAGGAAATGTAATGCCGCTTAGAGGACAAGGTGAAGCAGGAGAAAATGGAGGTCCAGCAGGAGATCTTTATATAAATATAAGAGTTACATCTCATAATATATTTAAACGTAAAGGCTTTGATATCCATATGGAAACTCACATATCCTTTGCAAAGGCTGCCCTTGGTACAGATATAAAAGTTCCAACAGTAGATGGAGATGTTACTTACAAGGTTCCAGCAGGTACTCAACCTGGAACTGTATTTAGGCTAAAAGCTAAGGGGGTTCCTAGAGTTAACTCAGCAGGTAGAGGAGATCACTATGTTAAGGTAATAGTAGATGTACCAAAATCTTTAAGTGAAAAACAAGAAGAAGCCCTAAGAATGTTTATGGAAGCTAGTGGAGAAGCACCAGAAACCACCGTGGAAAAGAAAAAACATAAAAAGGGAATATTCGGTAAATAATAAAAGTAACAATAAGGTAATCTATAATGAAGTAAAATAGCTAAAGTCTTGTAATAGTTAAGTATAAGACTTTGGCTATTTTTAATGGTATAAGTATTGACCAAAGATAAGTTCAATTAATGACAAAATGAAAATAGAGATAACTATATGAATATTTCTAAAGTTTAATAATTGACTTTATTAGACGAAATATTTATAATATCACTGTAGAATTTAATGGTATTTTAGGGTTTATTGCACTTTGATTGATAGAAATGTAGAAGTAAAATTTATTGGTGATAGTAAACCTTTTATTCATGTTAAAATTATGTTACATTCTACAAAATCATAAGATATAATTTTAATATAAAGGGTGGAGGCAATAACATGAAAATCGAAAAACAAAAGATCTATGACTTTACCATTGATACCTTTTATGACATCATTGGTAGTATACTTTATGCCGCGGGTATTTATACCTTTGCATTATCAGCTAACTTTGCACCTGGTGGAATTTCAGGTTTATCAATAATTATAAATCATTTTACTAAAATACCAATAGGTACATGTAGTTTACTACTTAACATACCAATTATAATAATAAGTTATAAAGTATTGGGAAAATGGTTTTTAGTTAAATCTCTAAAAACAATGGTTATTTCAGCTTTCTTTATGGACATGGTATTTCCACTTTTCCCAATCTATTCAGGGAATCCTTTACTTGCAGCTGTTTTTGCAGGAGTTTTATCAGGAGCGGGACTAGCACTGATTTATATGAGAAATTCATCTACTGGTGGAACAGACTTCTTAATTCTATCTGTAAGAAAAAAAACACCTCATTTATCTATTGGACAAATTACTATTGCCATTGATGGTTGTGTTATCCTTCTAGGCGGATTAGTATTTGGAACTATTGATGCAGTATTATTAGGAATTATTATGACTATAGTTACCTCAACAATAATAGATAAGATTATGTCAGGTTTTGAAGCAGGAAAAATGGCTATGGTAATAACTAATCATGGAAAAGAAATAGCAGATGTTATTGGAAAGGAAGTTGGACGTGGAGTTACCATAATGAATGTTACTGGTGCTTTTTCAGGAGAAAGCCGTCAAATGCTAATGTGTGCATGTAGTAAATCTCAAGTATATAATTTGCGCAGAATTATAAGTACCATAGATCCAACTGCTATGACTATGATTTCTTCCTTCGATGAAGCCTTTGGTCTTGGATTTAAGGATAATATTATCGACTAAGGCTCTTTGGAACATTAAAGCAATAAAATTAAAAGCTCAGAAAAAATATAGATAAAATAAAAACTCTTTCTTGCAATAGAAAAGGATTAACTATTGCAAAGAAAGAGTTATTTTGTTATTTTGTTATATGTAATATGTAATTACACAATAAAGATTATTTTGTTGTAATACCATAAACATCTTTTAAGTTAATGGCAATAATATTAACTGAAACCTATTAACTATTGTTGATATAATTTAAGTATAATAAACAGAGTTCTTTGTTTCAGCGGGAGTATTTACTCCAACTGAAGCTTACTAACAGAATTCTTAGTATCAGTATTTTCGATACTTAGAGTTCGTTGTCCTTTAGGGGAAATCGTTATCCAGGGACGTAGCTGCTCTTTATTCCCATTCTGAAGAAGATTGGAGTATTAGAGCTGTAGTTATCGGATGAACTTTAATAATAGAGATATGGAGGAAGTAGAAATGGATCAGGATTGGATTGAAGTAACTGTACTTACAAGCAGTGAGGCTACAGAAGCCGTAGCTGGTTTTCTTTATAACTGTGATGTAGAAGGAGTTTCCATAGAAGATGTGGCAGATGTGGAATTTAAGAAGAAAAATTTAGGCTTTGCAGATTTCATAAATGAGTCAGTTTTAACTATTGAAGAAGGAGCCATGGTTAAAGGATACTTTAAAGATAGTGAAAACTTTATGAATACACTAAACTACATAAAGGAAAGTGTAGATAAGTTAGGTGAATTTGGTTTTGATAAAGGTGAAGGCATAGTAACTTATCATAAGGTAAATCAAGATGATTGGGCAAACAATTGGAAACAGTACTATAAGCCAACCAAGGTTGGTGAGCAGATTGTAGTAAAGCCTACATGGGAAGATTATGAGGAAAGGGCTGGAGAGGTTGTAGTGGAACTAGACCCAGGAATGGCCTTTGGAACAGGAACTCATGAAACTACAAGAATGTGCATAAAAGCCCTAGAAAAGAAAGTAAAGAAGGATACCACTGTATTTGATATAGGTACTGGTTCTGGAATATTATCTATAGCTGCAGCGAAGTTAGGAGCAAAACATGTAGTGGGAGTAGATTTAGACCCAGTAGCCGTAGAATCTGCAAATAAAAATTTGGAGTTTAATAATGTAAATAACATTGAAATTCTTTATGGAGATTTAATGGAAGTAGTTGAAGGTAAAGCTAATATAGTAGTAGCTAATATCTTAGCTGATATAATCATGCTTTTAAGTGATGGTGTAAGAGCCTTTATAGAAGAGGGCGGATATTTCATAGCTTCTGGTATTTTAAACACTCAAAGAGGTAAAGTAGTTGAGAAGTTAGAAGCTTTAGACTTTAAAATTGAAGAAGTCATGGAAGATGGAGAATGGATTTGTATTATTGCTAAAAAATAAAGTTGTGTGATGGGAGTATATTTAAAATGCATAAGTTTTTTGTAGAAGATAATAGCATAAATGAAAATCTGTGCATCATTGAAGGTGATGATGTTAAGCACATATATAAGGTGCTTAGACTAAAACAAGGGGATAAAGTAAATATCAATAACTGTAAAGGTGTTGAATATATAGGAGAAATTCTAGAGGTAAATAAAAAAGAAGTAAGGGTAAACCTAATTGAAAAGGTAGCTTTAAATAATGAGAGCCCTTTAAAGGTTCAGCTTTTTCAAGGATTACCAAAGGCAGCTAAAATGGATTTAATAGCTCAAAAGTGTACCGAACTAGGAGTGAGTGAAATCACCCCTATAATTACAGAGAGGGTTGTAGTTAAGGGAAATGAGTCCTCAGAATTTAAAAAGGTAGATAGATGGAACAGAATAGCTTTAGAAGCTTGTAAACAAAGTAAAAGAAGCATAATCCCAACTATAAATCAACCTATAGATTTTAATAACTTGATGGAAGATATAAAGAACTTTGATTTAGTTATAGTACCCTATGAAAATCAAGAAAATCAAGGAATAAAATATGTGAAAAGCCAAGTATCAGATAAAAATATAGAAACAGCAGCCATTATAATAGGACCCGAGGGTGGCTTTGAAGAGGAGGAAATTCAGGCCTTAAAGGATACAGGAGCATTTATAGTAACTTTAGGACCTAGAATACTAAGAACAGAGACTGCTGGCTTTGTAGCTCTTAGCTTAATTATGTATGAGCTTGGTGACTTAGGAGGAAATTAAAAATGAAAGTAGCACTATATACATTAGGGTGTAGGGTTAACTCTTATGAATCAGAAGCCATGGCAGAAAAATTCATAAAAGAGGGATATGAAGTTGTAAGTTTTGATGAATTTTCGGATGTATATGTTATAAATACTTGTACAGTAACTAACATGGGAGATAAAAAGTCAAGACAGATGATAGGAAGAGCAAGACGTCATAATCCAGAGGCTATAATAGCAGTAGTTGGATGCTATTCGCAAATAGCTTCTGATGAAATAGCACAAATTGAAGGTGTAGATGTAGTCTTAGGAAGTAGAAATAAGGGAGACATTGTTCACTGGGTAAATAGAGCAAGAGAAGAAAGTAAGCAAGTAATAGAAGTTAAAGATGTACTTAAAGACAATAAATTTGAAGAACTAGCTATCAATGAATACCAAGATAAAACTAGAGCCTTTTTAAAGATACAGGATGGATGCAATAGATTTTGTTCATACTGTCTAATTCCTTTTGCTAGAGGAGGAGTTTGTAGTAAAGAACCTGAGCAAATTTTAAAGGAAGTAAAAGAACTAAGTAAAAATGGGTTTAAAGAAATAATTTTATCTGGAGTTCATACTGCTTCCTATGGAGTAGATTTAGAAGGTGATTGGGATTTAGTTAAAATCCTAGAAGAGATAAATAAAATAGAAGGAATAGAAAGAATTAGAATAGGCTCTATAGATCCAACCTTCTTCACTGAAGGGGTAATAGAGAGAATTTGTAACCTAGAGAAGATGTGTCCACACTTCCATCTATCTCTTCAAAGTGGCTGTGATGTAACTCTTAGAAGAATGAATAGAAAATATACAGCACAGGAATATAAGGATGTAGTAGAAAGTCTTAGAAAACATATGAAGGATGTTTCAATAACTACTGATATAATTGCAGGTTTCCCAGGAGAGTCTAATGGTGAGTTTGAAGCTACTTATGAGTTTTTAAAGGGAATAAAACTAAGTAAAATGCATATCTTTAAGTATAGTAAAAGAACTGGGACTAAGGCAGCAGAGATGCCTTTCCAAGTAGATGGACTTATAAAGGAAGAAAGAAGTAAAAAGTTAATAGAATTAAATAATACCTTAGAAGTAGAATTTATGGAGAAATTCATTGGAAGAGAAATGAGAGTTCTTTATGAGGAAGCTATAAGTGGAAAAGAAAATACTTATGTTGGGTATACAGAGAACTATATAAAAGTAATTACAGAAAGTGAAGAAAACATAGAAGGCAAAATATTGCCTACAAAACTTGTATCTGTAGAAAATGAAAACATGGTAGGAATAATATAATACGATTAAAATATGGATACACTATCGTGGATTTTTAGAGTATAATATAGGGTATAGAAAATCATATTATATATTATGGGAAACTATAAGTATAGGTTTTTACTACTGAGAATGGAGGTGAAAAAATGTCAGATTGTTTATTTTGTAAAATAGCAAAGGGTGAAATTCCTTCTAATAAGGTTTATGAAGATGATAAGATATTAGCATTTCATGACATAAGTCCTGAAGCACCTGTGCATATTCTTATAATCCCAAAGGAGCACATAAGCTGTGTTAATGATATAAATGAAGAAAATAGCAGCATTGTAGCTCATATTTTCGCCAACATACCAGAACTAGTAAAAAAATTGGGAATTGATAAAAGTGGATATAGAGTGGTAACTAACACCTTAGAGCACGGAGGTCAGACTGTACCACATTTACATTTTCATTTATTAGGTGGAAGAAATTTAAAATGGCCACCAGGCTAAAAATATGTAAATAAAACTAATGAAAATCTTGACATAAGTTAATGTGAATTGTATAATTGAAAATGTGCTATTTAGGCCTCGCATTGGCTACTTTTAATTAAAATTAAATTGAGCTAGCGGAGGGAGGGATATAAATGTCAGAGATAAAAGTTGGAGAAAACGAATCATTAGAGAATGCATTAAGAAGATTTAAAAAGAAATGTGCAAGATCAGGTGTGCTTTCAGAAGTTAGAAAGAGAGAACATTACGAAAAACCAAGCGTAAAAAGAAAGAAAAAATCAGAAGCTGCTAGAAAAAGAAAATTTAAGTAGAGTTTGAAAGAAGGTTTATTAATGTCATCCATTAAGGAAACATTACAGGAAGACTGGAAAAATGCTATTAAACAAAAGAATAGGTTTAAAGCAAATGTAATAAGTATGGCTAAAGCTGCTATTTTAATGGTTGAAAAATCAGGGGTAGGAGAAGTAGATGATAATAAAGTCATCGAAATTTTAGCGAAGGAAGTTAAACAAAGAAGAGATTCTATGGTTGAGTTTGACAATGGGAATAGACAAGATTTAGTTGATCAAACAAAAGCTGAAATCGAGATCTTATTACAATACCTTCCTCAGCAGTTAACGGAAGAAGAAATCCGAAAAATTGTTCTGGAGTCAGCCGAAAAACTTGGTACTAGTAGCATTAAAGATATGGGAAAACTTATGGCAGATGTTAGACCTAAGGTAAATGGTCGAGCAGATGGCAAAGTAGTTAGTCAAATAGTAAAAGAATATTTGAATAAATAAAGAACTCAGTTTACTGAGTTCTTTTTATTTTAAGTAATTTATCATGAAAAGAAATCATAAAATTTAAAAGAGAAACTTTGTAAGCAAAAATTATGATTTTGAGGTGATGAATTTGAGTGATAAATTAAAGAAGGTAAAAGAAAAAGTCATATATGGATTAGACTTACCAGTAGATGTAGCCCTTAGTTTACCTAAAATTACTGTGATAGCTAGAAAAGAAGTAACTGTAGAGAATCATAAAGGGATAATAAAATTTAGCGACAATGAATTAGTTATAAATACCTGTCTTGGAGCTTTAAAAATTTTAGGTGAGGATTTTGAAATTATTTTTGTAGGAGGTACCACCATAACTTTGAGCGGATATTTTAAATCTATGGTGTATGAAATCTATGAAGAAGATCAATAATTTTAATAAAAGCTATATAACTGTTCAAGTAGATTCCGTTGAAGGAGAAAAAGTACTTAATTATCTTTGGAACAAAAATGTAAGTGTAAAAAATATAAAAAAAAATAATGCCTTTTCCATAACACTAGAAATTTCAGTGTCAGACTATCTTCATTTAAAAGAAGCCGTTAGAAAAGTAAAGGGAAAAATAAAGATTTTAAATCGTAAAGGGGTAAACTTTTTTTATCTTAAATTAAGTACTAGGAAACTTCTAATTGCAGGTATTGCTGTATTTTTCATTATTCTATATTATTTTAGTGGTTTTGTTTGGAGTGTGGATATAACCACGGATAAATATCTAGCTCCCCTTGAAGTTAGAAACATACTTAAAAGCTATGGTATAATGGTTGGAAGCAAAAAGAATTCAATAGATGTTCTAAAGGCTGAAGAAAACTTAGTTACAGATATAGATGAAATAATGTGGGTTAAAGTTAGAATTGAAGGTTCTAGGCTTACTGTAGACATAGTAGAGAGACAAGAGCCACCAAAGATTAAAGAAAAAGAGTACACAGGAGATTTAGTAGCTAAAAAAAGTGGTGTTATAAATAGAATATATACTAGTGCCGGAACTCCTGTGAAAGCCCTTGGTACAGTAGTGGATAAGGGCGAAATAATTGTAAAAGGACAAGAAGGCAAAGAAGGTATGGAGTTTTCTGTGAAGGCTGAAGGTAGGATATATGCTACTACCTTTTATGAAGAAATTACACAGGTACCCTTATCAACTATATCAAAAAGAAGAACAGGAAATAAGCAGGTACGCTATGGAGTAAATGTAAACAATAATAAAATTTATCTTAAGAAATCATTAAATAACTATACAACTTATGATAAAATAGAAGAAAACTGGGGCATCTTTATAAAAGAGACTTATTATGAAACAGAACAGGTGGAAGAGGATACTAACACCGACACTGTAATAAAGGAACTTGAAAACAAAATTACATTAAATTTGGATAGAGGGGTAAAAATATTAGATATTACTCCAGAAGTTAAAAAGCAAGATAATCAATATGAAATTAGAGTATTAATTACTGTAGAAGAAGACATAGCAGAAAGCCAAGTTGTAGTTACAGATGTAGAAAAGGAAGATGAATCCCCTGAGACTTAAAAAGAGGTGTAAATATGGGATATAAAAAAAGATTATCAAGGATAAGATTTCCAAGAATAAAACCCTATATTACTTTTATAACTACCACATTAATAGTTTATTTAATTTTAAGCACTGTAGTAGTAAGTAAAAAATATAACCTTCAAGTAGGTGAAATAGCTAAATTTGACATTAAAGCGCCAAGGGATGTAGAAGATAAAGTAGCGACTCAAAAGAATATTGAAGAAGAGTTAAAGCATATACAAGAAACCTATACCTATGATGCGAATATAAGAAAGGTTGCTATAGATAACATAAATAAACTTTTTGAAGTAGTTAAAAAAATAAATTCTGAAAATCCTCCTTATAATCCTTCCAGTGAAGATGATAATGAAAAAATTAAGTCGGAACAGGAAAAAATTGATGGGGTAAAGCTTAAAAAGTTAAAAGAGGAAGGTCCTATAAAAAATCTTTCTAGTGAAAACTATGGAATACTTTTGTCCTTAAATGATACTCAACTAAATAGTCTCAACGAAGATATAATAAAGTGCATGAATAATTTGTATGATACAACTCCGATATATGAAAATAAACCGCAGGATATAGTTGCGGCACAGGGGTATATAACTTCTGTATTCAATAATTTGAGTTATTCTAAGGATGTTAAGGATTTAGCCATGGCCATAGGTTATTCTCAAACTAAGGCTACCTATTTTATAGATCATGAAAAAACAGAAGAGGCAAGACGAAATGTAACTAAAAATGTAACACCTGTAACCTATAAAAAGGATCAAACTATAATAGCAGAAGGTCAACCTATTACTGAATCTCAAATAGAACTTTTAAATGACCTAGGCCTTCTAGATAATGATAAATCTACAGGTATTTATATGAATATAGTTTTACTCCTTGTTGTAGCAGGAGTACTAGGATTGCAATGGAGATATATACAGGAAAAACGTAGGGATATATATGAAGACAATAGCAAAGTTATACTGATAAACCTACTGACAGTATTGACTGTAGTGTTAGCTAGGGTAGCTATTCTCATATCCCCTTATGTTATTCCATTTGCCTGTATTTCAATTTTATTATCTGTACTAATTGATAGTAAAACCTCTGTAACCATAGGAATATTAAACGTAATATTTATATCCTTTATTGTTAAATTTTCAATAGATTTAACTCTTATTGCTATGCTTAATGCAGTAATAGTTCCAATGGTATTAAAAAGGGTTCAGCAAAGAAATGACATATTGTATTCTTCCTTACTAATTGGAGCTATAAATGTAGTATTTACTGGTACCATGGGATATTTCTTAAGTACTAATATGACCAGTATAATTAATAAGGCTATACTTGCAGGTGTATCTGCCATTGTTTCAGGAATATTAGCCATAGGAATATTACCACTATTAGAAAATATATTTGACGTAATCACTAACATAAAACTTCTAGAGTTAGCTAACCCTAATCATCCTTTAATGAGAAGGTTACTTTTAGAAGCACCAGGCACTTACCATCACTGTGTGTTAGTTGCAAATCTGGCAGAGATGGCTGCAGAAAGTGTGGGAGCAAATCCAATACTAGCTAGAGTGGCAGCCTATTATCATGATGTTGGAAAGCTAGAAAGACCTTATTATTTTAAAGAAAATCAAATAGGTATAGCAAATCCTCATGATGACATGTCACCAGCTTTAAGTTCTGCTATAATATTATCCCATGTGGAAGATGGGGTTAAATTAGCAGAAAAATATAACTTACCTGAAGTCATAACTGATGTTGTAAGAGAGCATCACGGAGATTCCCTTGCTAAGTATTTTTATATCACTATGAGAAATAAAAGTGAGAATCCAGAGGCGGTAAATGAAGCAGATTATAGATATGGTGGACCACCACCAAGAACAAAGGAATCTACTATTATAATGTTAGCAGATGGAGTAGAAGCGTCTGTTAGGTCCATTAATAAGCCTAATAAAAAGAAAATAGAAGATATGGTAAATAATATAATCAAAGGTAGAATTGATGAAAATCAATTTGTTAACTCTGACTTAACCTTTAAAGACTTAGAGAAAATAAGAGAGAGTTTCCTAAAGGTTCTATCTGGAATTTACCATGAAAGAATAGAATATCCTAAAGAGAAGCTTAATTTAGCTAAAGAAAACAAAGAAAAAGCCATTGAGGATAAAGAGGTGGCATCCTCTAGTGAAGAACAACTCGGCTTAAAAGAGCCAGAACCAGTAATACAAATGAAGGAAGCTGAAAAAGAAAAGCAGATATCGGATAAATAGGAGATATATTATGATTTATATGGACGATAGACAAAGTCTTATTTACGTTGAAAAGGACTTAGAAGAAAATATTAAAGAAATTATAGATTATGCTTTAAAAGAGGAGCAGGTACTAATTCCTTACGAAGTAAGTCTAATTTATGTGGACAATGAAATAATAAGAGAAATAAATGCAGATACAAGAGGGATAGATAGGGCTACAGACGTACTATCTTTTCCAATGTTGGATTATGAAGATAAAAAGGTATTCAAAGAGTGTTACTTAAATCATAAATTTTCAATTGTTGATTTAAATGAAGGAAATTTAGTCCTTGGAGACATAGTATTATCCTTAGAGAGAGCACAGGAGCAGAGTGAAGAGTTTGGACACTCATTTATAAGAGAGGTGTGCTACCTAGTAACTCATTCCATTCTTCATTTATTAGGATATGATCATATGGAAGACGAAGATAAGGTAATAATGAGAGCTAGAGAAGAAGAAATTCTTAGTAAGTTTAACATTGAGAGATAATATAAGTATATATGGTTGTATTAGGGTTAATTAAGGTGGGATTATTTATGAAGGTAAAGAAGCTAATAGATAGTTTTAACTATGCTATAGAGGGAATAATTTATTCAATACGAACTCAAAGAAACATGAGAATCCACATGATAATAGCTATGTTAGTGCTAACAACTTGTTTTTTCTTCGATATGACAAAGATGGAGCTTTTAGTACTTGCCATTACAATAACCATGGTTATCGTTGCAGAGATGATCAACACAGCAGTGGAGTGCGCTATAGATGCCACCACCAACTTTTATCATCCCTTAGCAAAGATAGCAAAAAATGTAGCGGCAGGTGCAGTATTAATCACTGCCATTAATGCAGTTTTAGTAGCATATATAATTTTTGGTGATAAGGTTCTACCTTTTTCTATAATTATTCTTTTAAAAATTAAAAATTCAGACCCTCACATGATATTTTTATTACTAGTTATAGTGAGCATTGCTACAGTAGTAGTAAAAGCTATATATGATGAAGGTACACCTTTAAGAGGTGGAATGCCAAGTGGTCACAGTTCCATAGCCTTTGCTGTGGCAACTACCATAACATTATTAACCACAGAGCCACTAATAATGATATTGGCATTTTTATTAGCCTTCATAGTAGCGCAAAGCAGAGTTGACTCCAACGTACACTCAATCTTAGAAGTAGTCCTAGGAGGAGCCTTTGGATCCTTACTAACCTTGCTTCTATATCAGCTTATTGGATAAACAGAATTCGTTGTCCTTTAGGGAAATCGTATCCAGGGTCGTAGCCGCTCTTTACTCCCACTTTGAAGAAGATGGGAGTATTAGAGTGGGTAGTCATCGGATAAATACTAGTAAATAAAAAAGCTTATAAAAATTAATGTGATAAAATTCATATTCTATGGTAAACTAATATAACTAAAGAAATGTGTGATTATTTTAAACCATGGATAGATTTGAATAATTAGGTTGGAGGAAGATGAAATGGATATAAAAGAATTAGTTAAACGTGCAATAGATGCTAGAGAAAAAGCTTATGTACCATATTCTAAGTTTAAAGTTGGAGCAGCTATAGAAATGGAAGATGGAAGTGTGTTTACAGGATGTAATATAGAAAATGCTTCCTATGGAGCTACTAACTGTGCTGAAAGAACAGCTATATTTAAGGCTGTATCTGAAGGACATTCTATAATGAAAAAAATTGCTATAGTAGGAGATATGTCAACATATACAGCACCATGTGGAATATGTAGACAGGTTATTGCTGAGTTCGCAGCTAAAGATATAGAAATAGTATTAATTAAAAATCAAGATGAGTATATAGTGAAAACTTTGGAAGAAATATTACCAGGAGCTTTTACTAAAGAGGACTTACTTAAATAAGGAGAGAAATATGTTTAAATCAGGATTTATAACTATAATAGGAAGACCAAATGTTGGAAAATCAACTCTGTTAAATCATTTAATGGGAGAAAAATTATCCATAGTATCAAGTAGACCACAAACTACAAGAAACAATATACAAACCATATTAACAAGAGACAACTTTCAAATAGTATTTGTAGACACTCCAGGTATGCATAAGCCTAAGCATAAATTAGGTGAGTACATGGTGAAGATAGCTAAAGATTCCATGCAGGATGTGGATGTGGTGCTATTTTTAACAACTCCTGAAGGGGAAATAAACAAGTCAGATCTTCATGTCTTAGAACAATTAAAGCAGTGTAATACTTCAGTATTTTTAGTAGTAAATAAAATAGATGAAAACCCTGCTGATAGAGTAGCTAAAACTCTAGAAGAATACGCTAAAGTTTTTGATTTTAAAGAAATAATACCAATTTCAGCTATTAACGGAAAGAACGCTGATAAATTATTAAAATTAGTAGTTGATGAGTTGCCAGAGGGACCAATGTATTACCCAGAAGATATGATAACAGATCAACAAGAAAGATTTATAGTCATGGAAACAATAAGAGAAAAGGCCCTAAGACTTCTATCTCAAGAAGTACCTCATGGTATTGCTGTAGAGATTTTAACAATGAAGAAAAATGAAAATGGAAGTTATCTTATAGAGGCAAATATGCTATGTGAGAAGAACTCCCATAAGGGTATAATAATTGGTAAGAATGGAGCTATGATGAAGAAGATATCTACCTATGCAAGGCAAGATATTGAAAAATTCTTAGGCTGTAAAGTAAACCTAAAGATTTGGGTTAAGGTTAAATCTGAGTGGAGAGATAGTGCATTTGTATTGAAGGAACTTGGTTATAAGTAGAATTGCAGGTGTTATTTATTGAGTACTATCAAGACTAGAGGGATAGTTTTAAAAACCCAAGATTATAAAGAAAATGATAAATTACTATGGATATTTACAGAGGAATTTGGAAAGGTATCTGTCATTGCAAAGGGAGCTAGAAAAAGTAAAAATAAGAATTTTTCAAATACCTTACCCTTTTGCTTTGGTGATTATGTATTATATAAAGGAAGAACTTTATACAACTTAAATGAAGGTAGAATTATAGATTCCTTTCAGGATGTATTAAATGATTATGACACCTTAATATATGGTTCTTATTTTAACGAACTCATAGATATTGCCATAGAAGAAGGGGAGAGTCATCCCATATTTATAGATTTAATGAAATGCTTTTACCTTATGAGAAATAAGGCTATAGACTTAGACCTTCTGGCAAGAGCCTTTGAAGTTAAGGTTCTAAAGGCTACAGGCTATGGTATATCTTTAGAAAACTGTGCCATATGTGGAAACAAAATAAATACCACAGACTATATTTCTTTTCAATTCTATGGAGGAATTTGTAGCCAATGTGAAAAGCAATATGGTACAAAAGTATCTGCTGCCACATATAATGGATTAAAGTTCCTAAGTAAAGTGGAGTTGGAGAAGGTAGGAAGACTTAATTTAGATATAAATACAAAGGAGGAAATAGGAAAAATCCTAGAAAACTTTATAAGTCTAAATTATAGAAAAAAACCTAATAGTCTATCCTTACTTAAGAAATTTTAGTATATAAATAATATAATATACTTAAATGGTGAATATTGAGGAGGAAATATTTATGGATGAAGCTACATTAAAAAAGATAAATATATTAAAAGAAAGAGCTAATCTATCTGAAGAAGAAGCAGAAGAGCTATTAGAAAGATTCAATGGGGACTTAATAGAAGCATTAATTCACTGTGAAAGAGAAAAACAAAAGGGAAATAAAAATTTTAATGAAAAAATTACTCAAAGTGAATTTGTAGCCTATATCAAAGGGCTGATAAAGGCTGGCAATGTTTCTAGGATCATCATTAGAAAGGATGATTCTATCCTAGTGAATATTCCTGTAAATGCAGGAATTGTAGTGGGCTTAGCATTATTATTGCAACCAGTTTTATTAGTTTTAGGAGCTGCTACTGCAGTATTTATTGATTTAGAAATAGATATAATTAAAGAAGATGGAACTGTAGAAGTAGTAAATAAAGTTGTAAAGAGCACTATGGAAACAACTGCAAAAAAAGCTACAGAAGTAACCCATGAGCTAAAAGAAATCTTTCTTGAAACCTCAGGAAAGATTAAAGAAAAATTTTCTAAAACAAAAAAATAACATAAATAATTAATTTGCATTATAAATTTTATATATTTGGATATAAATTAAAGATGAGTATATGCTCATCTTTTTTTATTTAAAATAAAAATAAAATAAGAATTAACTAAATATTTTAAAAATGTTTAGAGAAAGTTGCAAATTAAATAAATCTTTTATACAATATAATAGAAAATTACTTAAAAATAGCACTTACTCACCCCAATGTGTGATATAATTAAAACTATAGAATTTGGAGTGAATAATAAAATTTTGAAAGGTGGCGAATTGTCATTAAACTCTCGCTTAGACAGGAACAAATAATAGAATTAGTTAAAGAAAATGAACCAATAACCAGTGAAGCTATCGCAAAAGAGTTAGGGCTTACGCGATCCGCCATAAGACCAGATTTATCTATATTAACTATGACCGGTATACTTCAAGCAAGGCCTAAAGTAGGATATGTGTGTGTTAAAAATTCAAATAAGGGACCTAAAAACAGTGAAATTAGAAATATAAAGGTTAAGGATGTAATGACTGAACCTATTTTAGTAAAGGAAGACACACCTGTTTATGAGGCCATTCTAACACTTTTTTTAAATGACACAGGGACTTTATTCATTGAAAATGAAGGAATATTATTAGGAGCTGTATCTAGAAAGGACTTTATAAAGATGGCTATGGGAACAGCTGATATGCATAGAGTACCCGTTGGAATTATCATGACTAGAATGCCTAATATAGTTAGTGTATCAGAGGAAGATTCAGCCTTTGATGCAGCAAAAAAAATAATTGAGCATCAGGTAGATTCCTTACCTGTTGTAAGACAAGAACTTTTAAGGGGAAAAGAAGTTTCGAAAATTGTAGGTAAAATATCCAAGACAACAATTTCTATGATATTTGTAAAACTGGGTGAAAATGAATAACTTTATTCATTTGACTATATAACTATAATTTAAGAGTTAAGGGGTTGTATAACATGGAAAAGAAAAAATATGTGTACCTTTTTAATGAAGGCAACGGAGGCATGAAAGATTTACTAGGCGGAAAGGGTGCAAACCTTGCAGAAATGACAAGCATAGGAATTCCGGTGCCACAAGGCTTCACAGTGACAACTGAAGCTTGTAATAAATACTATGATGATGGAAAGAAAATTGCTGAGGAAATCGTTGAAGAAATTCATGAAAAAATGTCTGAACTTGAAAAACTTACAGGTAAAAAATTTGGAAGTTTAGAGAATCCATTATTAGTTTCAGTAAGATCAGGTGCTAGAGCATCTATGCCTGGAATGATGGATACTATCCTTAATCTAGGATTAAACGATGAGACTGTTGAAGTAATGGCTAATAAGACAAACAATCCTAGATTTGCCTATGATTCATACAGAAGATTTATTCAAATGTTTGCTGATGTAGTTATGGAAGTAGAAAAGAGAAACTTTGAAGATATCATGGATGAAATGAAGGCTGCTAGAGGTGTAAAACTTGATACAGAATTAAATGCTGAAGACTTAAAAGAATTAGTAGTTAAGTTTAAAGCTTACTACAAAGAAGCTAAAGGCGAAGAATTCCCAAGCGATCCTACAGAGCAATTAATAGCTTCCATCACTGCTGTATTTAGATCTTGGAACAATCCTAGAGCTATAGTATACAGAAGAATGAACGATATTCCAGGTAGTTGGGGAACTGCTGTAAATGTTCAAGAGATGGTATTTGGTAATAAAGGAAACACTTCTGGTACAGGGGTTGCATTCTCAAGAAACCCATCTACTGGGGAAAAGAAAATATTTGCTGAATACTTAATGAATGCTCAAGGAGAAGACGTTGTTGCTGGTATCAGAACACCTCAACAAATCGAGCAATTAGAAAAAGAAAATGCAGAAGTGTACAAACAGTTCATGGATATTGTTAACACTTTAGAAAACCATTACAGAGATATGCAGGACATGGAGTTCACTATAGAAGAAGGAAAGCTTTACTTCCTACAAACAAGAAATGGTAAGAGAACAGCTCAATCTGCTCTTAAAATAGCAGTTGACCTTGTAGAAGAAGGAATGCTTACTAAAGAAGAAGCAATTCTTAAAGTTGAACCTAAACAATTAGATACATTATTACACCCTGCCTTTGATTCAGCATCACTTAAGGCTGCAACAGTTATAGCTAAAGGACTTCCAGCATCTCCTGGTGCTGCTTGTGGTAAGGTTTACTTCACTGCAGAAGAAGCAAAAGCTGCTCATGAAAAAGGTGAAAAGGTAGTTCTAGTTAGACTTGAAACTTCACCAGAAGATATTGAAGGTATGATTGCTTCTGAAGGTATATTAACAGTAAGAGGTGGAATGACTTCTCACGCAGCTGTTGTTGCTAGAGGAATGGGAACTTGCTGTGTTGCTGGTTGTGGAGAGTTAATAGTAAATGAAGGAAATAAAACCTTTGCAGTAGGTGGAGTTACTTATAAAGAAGGAGACTACATTTCAATAGATGGAAGTACAGGAAATGTATATGCAGGACAAATTAAAACTGTGGATCCTGAAATAAGTGGATATTTTGGAACATTTATGGCATGGGCTGATGAAATAAGAAGCCTAAAAGTAAGAACTAATGCTGATAATCCAAGAGATACTGCTCAAGCAGTAAAATTCGGAGCAGAAGGAATAGGACTTTGTAGAACAGAGCACATGTTCTTTGAAGGCGATAGAATCATGGCTATAAGACAAATGATTGTCGCTAAGGATGAAGCTACAAGAAGAGCAGCTCTAGAAAAATTATTACCAATGCAAAAGGGTGACTTTATAGGAATCTATGAGGAGCTACAAGATAGACCAGCTACTATAAGATTCTTAGATCCACCACTACACGAGTTCCTTCCTCATGAAGATGATGAAATAGTAGAATTAGCTAAAGATCTTGGAATTACCTTTGAGGATCTAAAAAATACTGTTGAATCATTACATGAGTTCAACCCAATGATGGGCCACAGAGGTTGTAGACTTGCTGTTTCTTACCCAGAAATAGCTGAAATGCAAACAAGAGCAGTAATAGAAGCTGCTATAGATGTTAAAACTAGAAAAGGTTATGATATAGTACCTGAAATCATGATACCATTAGTTGGAGAAGTAAAAGAGCTTAAGTATGTTAAAAATATAGTTACAGAAACAGCTGATAAAATCATAAAAGAATCAGGAATAGATATGAAGTACATGGTAGGAACAATGATAGAAATTCCAAGAGCTGCTTTAACTGCTGATGAAATAGCTAAAGAAGCTGAGTTCTTCTCTTTTGGAACTAATGACTTAACTCAAATGACCTTTGGATTCTCAAGAGATGACGCTGGGAACTTCTTGAAGCACTACTATGACAAGAGCATATACGAATCTGATCCATTTGCAAGATTAGACCAAGTGGGAGTTGGAAAACTTGTTAAGATGGCTGCAGACCTAGGAAAATCTGCTAGACCAGACATCAAACTTGGAATATGTGGAGAGCACGGTGGAGATCCATCTTCCGTTGAATTTTGCCATGAAGTAGGATTAAACTATGTATCTTGTTCACCATTCAGAGTTCCAGTAGCAAGACTTGCAGCTGCTCAAGCTGAAGTTAAAAATCCAAGAAAAAAATGCTGCTGTGGATGTAAATAAGTAGTAATAATTAATAAAAAATATTTAATAAAATGGGCTGTTTCAAAGAAACAGCCCATTTTTAATCTTTATGAATTTTAGTATTAAATTTATTTTCAATATAATCCATCAGTTTATAACTGAAATCAATATGTATGTCATTGTGACATACAGCTTTGTTTAGAAGATTAATAAAAGCTTTTTTATTACATTTAGATATATTTTTATAGTAATCTCTAGATAGCTTCCAATATTTTTGAGGAAAAGCTAAGTAGGCAAGAATATATTTATAATCATCTAAAGTTAATGGATGATTGCTCTCATATTCCTGTAAAAAGTTTATGGCTAAATCTCCATTCCAGCAAGTGTTTTCTCTTCTCAAAAGTCTCCTTAAGCAATAGGATATATCAAAGGCTGAGTAGTCATATCTACATTTATCAAAATCTATAACAAAAATTTTATCATTGTTTACGATAAGATTTTTACTTACATAATCGTTATGACATATGGAAATAGACAAGTTATCATAGTCTATGGTATTAGCAACATTAGTTGATAAATTTGCTAGGCACATGCTATTAGTAAAGCTAACCCTATATATTTTAGAAAAATAATCTTTATACTTCAATGCTAGATTTTCATTTTTTACCAGTTGAAGGGTATGTTTATTTAAAGATTCTGTAAGATTATTTAAACCTTCTTTATGTTTACTACCTAAAATAGGAGAAAATCCTAAAGAAATTTCATGAATTTGTCCCAAATTTCTACTTGCCATGTTTAGATTATTTATATCATCAAAATCACATTTGTCTCCTTGAATCCAATCTGTGAGAATAAATAACATATCATTATACTTTACATATCTTCCATGATTAGTAGTAGATAGTATTCTAGGCACATTTATATTGTTACGATATAGCCATTCTATGGCTGAGTAAATAAAAAGAAGCTCATCTACATCATAATATACTTTTTTTAAGCAATACTCATTGGAATCGCTTTCTATTTTATAAACAGCTCTTTGCTTATCTGTATCTTTAAACTTCACCTGATATATGCTACTGTTATTAGATAAATTATAATAAGGCAAAACATTTTTTTTAATATTATTTGGCGATAGTAAATTTGAGCTAGAACTATCTACTATTGCATTACTCATTGAACTTCTCCCCTTTAAAATACTATAAGATAATATTAAATATCTCTACTATAATTATGTTTATGTGTTATTGGTGTCAAATATATCAATTTTTGAAAAAATTGAAAAAAATTTATGGTTACTTAAAGGAATATTCATGGATAATACAGAAACAATATACATACATAATATAGTGATTAAATTTAATATTTAAAATATATAGAATATTTAAAGGTTATAGAAATAGAAACATGATTTATGATATAATGTTAAAGTTTTGATAAGCTAATGTAAAAGACCTAAGATTAACCTTAAGTATTTATTAAGAAATAAGGTAGGTGCAATCATGAATATTAGAGAAAAGATAGAAAAGTGTGAAGAGTATAGTATAATACCACAGGGCTCGAAATCTAGAAACTCTATGGGTAGGGATAGAAAAGAAGAACTAGATGAAGTTAGAACTGCTTATATGATTGACAGAGATAGAATTATACATTGCAAATCCTTCAGAAGACTAAAGAGAAAGACTCAAGTGTACATAAAAACCTGGAGTGACCACTATAGAACTAGGTTGACTCATACCCTAGAAGTAGCACAAATTGCTAGAACTATAGGTAGGGGGATAGGGTTAAATGAAGATTTAATAGAAGCCATAGCACTAGGTCATGATATTGGACATGTTGCCTTTGCTCACAGTGGAGAAGAGGTACTCAATGAATTACTTAGCAATGGTTTTAGCCATAACCAAAATAGTGTTAGGGTATTAACTTATATAGAAAATAATGGAAAGGGACTAAATTTATCAAAGGAGGTATTAGACGGTATATTGTATCATAGTGGTTTTTCTGATAGGAGTAGTAGGGCTTTTACATTAGAGGGGCAAGTAGTAAAGTACAGTGATAAAATTGCTTATGTGAATCACGATATTGATGATTCATTAAGAGCAGGAATTTTATATATGGAGGATATACCAAAGGATATACTTGAAGTTTTAGGGAATACTCATGGAGAGAGAGTAGATACCCTAGTTAAAGATTGTATTTATAGAACAACAAATAATATAAATTGCAATGATATTCAGGTATCCTTATCTAAAGATATAGATTATAGTTTTAAAAAGCTTAGGGATTTTATGTTTAAAGAAGTATATAATGGAGAGTTTCTAAAAGAAGAAAGAGATAAAGCTAGGTTTATTCTTATTCAATTATATAAATACTTTTATTTTCATGAAGAAAAACTACCTGAATTTTACAAGTCCATTGCCAAAGAAGAGGGACTTAATCAAGGTGTTGCTGATTACATAGCAGGAATGAGTGATGAATATTGTATAAATCTATTTAAGGAGATATATATACCTAGTTAAAGATATTTAGTTAAAGTAATAAACTTTATTTAACCATTTATTTAGATAATTATACGAATAAAATGATTCTTTGTGAAGGAAAACTATATCTTATACAGAATATATAATGCATAGAGTACAATTATATTACAAAAAACTTTTTTAAAAAAAGGATTTAAGAAATATATGTCGAATTATAAGACCTAGGAATTTATCTGAGTTTTATAATAAACAGAGTTCTTAGCTTCTTTGAAGCTTAGAAATCGTTATCCAGGGACGTAGCCGCTCTTTGCACCCACTTTGAAGAAGATGGGAGTATTAGAGCGGGTAGTCATCGGATAAACGTGTATTTAAATTTTAAAAAGCAAGTTAAGTTAAAAATGAGATAAGTTCTTTTAAACTTAAGGTATAACATACTTAGTAGGTTTCTTTAAGTTTAAGATCACTTGAGAGTGAGGTGAGTTGAGAATGTTTTCTGAAGAATTAATACAAAAAATAAAAGAAGAAAATGATATAGTGGATATCGTTTCAGAGGTAGTAACCTTAAGAAAGACAGGAAAAAATTATTTAGGAAGATGTCCATTTCACAGTGAAAAAACACCTTCATTTACTGTATCAAGTGAAAAACAAATATATAAATGCTTTGGATGTGGAGAGGCTGGTAATGTAATAAGTTTTGTTATGAAAACCAGGAATATGGCTTTCCCAGACGCAGTAAAATTTCTTGGAGAAAAGGTAGGCATTGTAGTAGATGATACAAATTCACCAGGTAAAAGTTCAGCAGCTAATGAAAAATATCAACGAATGTATGATATAAACATACAAGCTGGGAGGTATTATTATACTAATTTAAAAAGATATAAGGCTCCTTATGAATACCTAAAAGGAAGAGGTATAACAGATGAGACTATTAAAAAGTTTGGTATTGGCTTTGCACTAGACAATTGGCAGGGAATACGTTCCTATTTAAAACAAAGAGGATTTAGTGAAGAAGAAATATTAGAACTTGGACTTACTACAAAAAATGAAAAGGGAAATATATACGATAGATTTAGAAATAGAATTATATTTCCTGTATTCAACGTCAGTGGCAGGGTAATAGGCTTTGGTGGAAGGGTTTTAGATGATTCTAAACCCAAATATTTAAACTCTCCCGAAACCCCAATATTTCATAAAGGAACAAATCTTTATGGATTAAATTTAGCAATAAAGAATAATTCGGCTAGAACAGTTATCATGGTTGAAGGTTATATGGATGTAATCTCTCTTTTTCAACAAGGAGTAACGAATGTAGTTGCAACGCTAGGAACTGCATTAACTGAAGGCCAATGTAAATTATTAAAGAGATATATTGATACTGTCATAGTATCCTTTGATTCAGATGCAGCAGGTCAAAATGCTACTATAAGAGGATTAGAAATACTACAAAAATCTGGATTTAACCTTAAAATTCTTAGAATTCCCAAAGGTAAAGACCCCGATGAATTTATTAGAGCCTATGGTAAAGAAAAATTTCTAAATCTAGTAGATGGAGCTCTACCTCTTATTGATTTCAAGCTAAAGATGGCAGAAAAGGGAATTGACTTTTCTAAGAAAGAAATGGTGATTAAATATCTAAAAGAAGTAGTTATAGTGCTAAAAGACCTTGATCCACTAGAAAAAGCTGTATATATTAAGCAGGTTTCAGAGAAAAGTGGTATAGGTGAAGAAGCTATAATGGAGTCTGTAGACAAAAATCATAAGAAATATATACAAAATGATAAAAATCATAATATAAATAGGGAATTTGGGCAAAAATTATATCTAGAGCCCGGATTTGTTAGGGCGGAAAGAACTGTATTAAGCCTTGCACTTCATAAAAGACTAAGTGATAAAATATTTAGTAGTATAAGTGAAGATGAGCTTATTTTAAAAGCACATAAAGTAATTTATAAAATTATTAAAGAAAACAATATGTGCTCTAAGGAAGAATTAATTAAGGTTATTGAACTGCAAACTATGCAGGATAGTGAGTTCACAAGAGAATGGATAAAAATTCAAGAATGTAAAATTGATATAGATGAGGTATCCATAGACAAAATGATAAGTGACTGTGTGAATAAGATAAAAAAATACAAGTTAGAGGAGTCAAAAAGGAAGATTATGGATAAAATTAGAAGGTGTGAATCTGAAGGGTTAGTTGAAGAATCTTTAACGCTAGCTAGAGAGCTAATGGATATACAGAAGGAAATGGTAAAACTATAGATGAGAGGAGGTAATGGAATGAAGGATAAAGCAGGAAAAGTTGCTGTAGTAAAGAAATTGGTGGAAAAAGGTAAGAAAAAAGGGAACTTAACTTATAAAGAAATAATGGACGAAGTAGAAGGCGTAGAGTTAACTCCAGAGCAAATAGAAAAGATTTATGAAGTTCTTGAATCCATGGGTATTGATGTTATAGGTGCAGCTCCAGAGGAAGAAGATGAAGAAGAGGTAGAGATAGAGGTTGACATAACAATTCCAGAAGGGATTGCCATAGATGACCCAGTTAGAATGTACCTTAAAGAAATTGGTAAGGTACCTCTATTATCTGCAGAAGAAGAAATGAGACTTGCGAAACTTATAGAAAATGGTGATGAATATGCTAAGAAAAAACTAGCAGAAGCAAACCTTAGATTAGTTGTAAGTATTGCTAAGAGATATGTAGGTCGTGGTATGTTATTTTTAGACTTAATTCAAGAAGGTAACTTAGGACTTATAAAAGCTGTAGAAAAGTTTGATTACAGCAAGGGATTTAAATTCAGTACCTATGCTACATGGTGGATTAGACAGGCGATTACAAGAGCTATTGCAGACCAGGCTAGAACTATTAGAATACCAGTACACATGGTAGAAACTATTAATAAGTTGATTAGAGTATCTAGACAGCTTCTTCAAGAATTGGGAAGAGAGCCATTACCAGAAGAAATTGCAAAGCATATGGATATGAGCGTAGATAAGGTTAGAGAAATAATGAAGATTGCTCAAGAGCCTGTATCCTTAGAAACTCCTATAGGTGAAGAGGAAGATTCTCATCTTGGAGACTTTATTCCTGATGATGATGCATTAGCACCAGCAGAAGCAGCAGCCTTCACTATGTTAAAGGAACAACTAATCAGTCAACTTAGAACTTTAACTCCAAGGGAAGAAAAGGTGTTAAGACTTAGATTTGGTCTTGATGACGGAAGAGCTAGAACTCTTGAGGAAGTTGGAAAAGAATTCAATGTAACAAGAGAAAGAATTAGACAAATTGAAGCAAAGGCTTTAAGAAAGTTAAGACATCCAAGTAGAAGTAAAAAACTTAAGGATTATTTAGATTAGTTAGAGCTGTCTTTTAAGGCAGCTCTTTTTACATAGCTAGAATTTGTAATAGACAAAATCACTTAGTATAATATAGAATAGGTATATATACATTTTATAAGGAGGTAATCCATGAATAGTTTCAATAGCAATAAGAAGCTAGAAATAATTCCCACTATATTAACTTTTGTTGTCTTGAATGTAATAGGGGTATGGGCTACACACATTTTAGATTCCTATCTCATGTTGAGTTTAATTAGAGTGGTGTTGGTGATTTGTAATATATTCTATTTATATCACATAGGAATATGGTTAACTGTAAAGTATGAAATAACAAATAGTGAAGTAACGATAAATGCGCTGGGTGGACTAAAAAAAGTAATTTTACCTTTAAGTGATATAGAATGCTACACTGTAGGAAAGGGAAAAATTAGAGGGATAAGTCTTTCAGGTATATCATCTAATAAATTTGCCATAGGAAGAATTGTAGTAAAAAACTTAGGAACTTCCAGAATGTTTGTAACAAGTGGTAGTAGTATTATATATTTAAAAACTGAAGATATAAGCTATGCTCTATCACCTAAGAAATTCAAAGAGTTCATGGAGGTACTAAATAAGCTAGGCATTGAAGAGAAATCTTGGACAAAGGAATATAATAAGGTTAATAAACTGCATAAGGATAAAAAATTTATACTTCCATTAGTTATAACTAGTATAATAATTTTATTTACAACTTTTTATCCAATGGTTTTATATATACTAAATAAGCTTCCGGATATAATGCCTTTAGTTCTTAATGTGTCAATGGAAGCTGCGGAAGTGGGTACTGACAAGCAATTTGCCTTCTCTCAGATGCTCTATGGAATATTAAACATGGCAGTGATGTTCTGTATGTATTATGCAGCTCATTTTTGTGCAAAATATGATAAAAAGTCTGCCTATAGGTATATCTATATATCACTTTTAGTGGCAATAGTATTCCTATATCTTCAAATGAGACTTATGATAGCTGTTATATAAATAAGGTGTTAGGTGAAAATATGATAATTAGCAAAAGATTAAAATTAATAAGTGATTTAATCACAGGGGTTAAGTCTATGGTAGATGTAGGAACAGACCATGGATATGTACCCATAGAACTTTTAAAAAGGAATAAAATAGGCTTTGCCATAGCCAGTGATATAAATAAAGGTCCAGTGGAAAAAGCTAAAAAAAATGTAAGTGATAATAACCTTCAAGAGAAAATACAGTGTAGACTTGGAGGAGGGCTTACAACTGTAACTCCTGGAGAAGTAGAAGTAGCTGTCATTGCTGGTATGGGAGGAAACTTGATAAGAGATATCCTAGAAGAAAGCAAAGAGGTCTTTAAAGAGTTAAACTATGTAATAGTTCAGCCTGTACAAAATCCAGAAGTCTTAAGAGAATATCTTTATACCTCAGGGTGTAACATCCTAGATGAGTGGATAATATATGATGAAGAAAAATACTATGAGATTATGAAGATATCCTGGGGAATTGAGCCTAAAGATATGGAGCCTATTTATTATGAAATAAGCAAGATTCTTTTAGGTAAGAAAGATGATACTTATAAGGAATATTTAAATTATAAGCTGGAAAAATATTTAAGAATCCATGAAGACCTTAAGGGTGACACAGAAAATTCAAGAAAAAGAAAATTAGAGTTATGGGATAAAATTCAAAAGATAAAAGATTTTTTACTTGAATAAATGTGTGGAGGATATAATATGGTAAAAATAAATCAAGTCATTGATATAATGGAAGAAATTGCACCATTAAACCTAAAAGAAAGCTACGACAATGTAGGTTTTATGGTGGGAGATAGAGAAAGTGAAGTAACTAGGGTCTTAGTTGCTCTAGATTGCACTCTAAAGGTCATAGAGGAAGCAAAGGAGTTAGGAGCTCAGTTGATTCTAACTCATCATCCACTGCTGTTTATAAAGCCTAAAAGCATAACTACAGATAGCCTTCAAGGAAAAAAGATTATGAGGCTAATAGAAAATGACATAGCGCTATATTCTAGTCATACTAATTGGGACACTGTAAAAGGCGGATTAAATGATGAGTTTGTGAAACTCCTTGGTTTTGAAGGAAGTAAAATTATTGAGATATCTCCATCAAATCCTACAGCTGGAGTGGGAAGAATAGTTCAGCTGAAGGAAGATACAACAGTAGAGAGAATAATAAATGGGATTAAGGATAAACTAAACTTACAAAATTTAAGATATTCCGGAGAGTTAGATAAAAAAGTAAGAACCGTATCTCTAGTTAATGGAAGTGGAGAAGATTACTTGCAGCAATCCTATGACCTAGGTGCTGATCTATTAATCACAGGGGATACTACCTATCACTTTGTATCTGACTATGAAGAGTTGGGATTGTCTGTAATAGATATAGGGCATTTTAATTCAGAATGGCCATTAGTAATGAGTTTATCAGAAAATATCAAAAAAATATTAGTGCCTATGGGTGTAGAAGTTATTTTATCTAAAGTTATTAAGGATCCATATAATTTTATCCGATGACTACCGGCTCTAATACTCCCATCTTCTTCAAAGTGTGAGTAAAGAGTGGCTACGTCCCTGGATAACGATTTCTAAGCTTCACTGGGAGTAAAAAACTCCCTCTGAAGCAAAGAACTCTGTTTATTTAGGTTTATTACTTTATAAAAACTGGCTTAATAAAGAGATGGAAATCCTTGAAATCCGCGCTATCACAACAACTAGTTAACTATTTAAATAGTTAACTAGTTAAAATTTTATATATTAAACTAGTCATATAGGTAAAATTTTCTATAGTTTAATATTTGTATATTTATATAGACATATAGTTTTATATTTACATATGAAGCTAGTTAAATAGTTTTATATGTGGATTATATAACCAAAAATAGAAAATTTAAAGACGTTGCAATGAGAAAAGATTTATGTTAATATTAATTTTGCGAGTAAGTCAGACAATCGCTGCTGAGAAATCAGGAGAGGAAAGTCCGAGCTCCATAGGGCAGGGTGCTGGGTAACTCCCAGTGAAGGCGACTTTAAGGAAAGTGCAACAGAGATATACCGCCTGAGTGACTTTTTAGAGGAATACATTCTAACTAGTTAGAATGCATAAGTTCCACTAACCAAATCGTAGATTTGGAGTGTCACTTAAGGTAAGGGTGGAAAGGCGAGGTAAGAGCTCACCAGCGCAATGGCGACTTTGCGGCTATGTAAACCCCATCTGGAGCAAGATCGAAAGTGGAACATTATGGGGCTGCCCGTCCCGTTCCCGGGTGTATCGCTTGAGCCCATTAGTGATAATGGGCCTAGATAGATGATTGTCGAATACAGAACTCGGCTTATAGATTTACTCGTACCATTAAAAACACTAAGATTAAACTTAGTGTTTTTAATTTGCCATTTTTAAACGAAGTATGAATAAATAAAATTTTGAAATCTTATTCTTTCAATTAAGGAGAATAAGATTTTTTTATTTTTCATTTCTAATTGGTCAATTTTCTAGAATAGTAGTAAATATAAATTTTATAGCATTAAAAATATTTTTCACAAAATGAAACTTGAATTAAAGTAAAATGTATCAATTTATAAAAATAGAAAATGAAAAACTTAATAAAGTATAGAAAAGCGTAGTAATATGGATTAATTGAAATATAATTTCCATATATTAGATTAAATGAATGAAAATAAAGTTTGAAGATTTGAGAATATGATATATTATATAAATATAAAGAAAATTTAGAAAATTAGACAAAATGAAACAATTAACTTCTTAGATGGTTGCAAATAAGTTACATGGGTTATAATTGTTTCAATAACAATAATATCTGTAGGCTTATTAATATTTCGGCAAATAAAAAATACTAAAATTTAAGAAGTTGTTAGCATTTCGTACAAGCACTAACTATCTCCCTCATAGTGTTTGTATATATTATGCAAGACTAGGATATCCCCCTATCCTAGTCTTTTGTTTTGTAAATAATTCAATTTGAATCGGAAAAAATAGATATGCTTGTAAAATGGTTTGATTAATATGAATATTTCTAAAAAAACAGGTCGTCTTTAGGAGACTCAAAATAAGTAATACCAATGGTTTAAACTATGAAGAACATAAAAGCATAAAAACTTAAAAACTTAAGAATATAAATACATAGTAATATGTAATTGCTTTAAGCTATTAAAGTTTATATAATATATAAATACAAAGGATATATATGGCTATATTTCCATGTGGCTATGGTAAAATATATGGCAAAATATTATAAATTATGATATAATTTTTGAGTAACGATGGAAATAAAAAGTTTTTGTTAATAAAATCACTAAAAACATGAAGATTAATAAAGAATTATAGGACTAAAAATAGGACAAGCTCATTGGTTGTACATAAAAAATATAGGTAATATAACGGATAACAAAAGTTAAAATGATATATAACGTTAAATTTGTAATATGTCATTTTTATTATCGTATATTATATAGGGAAAGTTTATAAAGATCTGAAAAATAAATAAGATTAAGAATTAATTAAATTTATGAAGAATGAAAATTTCATATCTTTGATTGGAGGAAGTAAAAAGTGAAAAGAGCGTTTGATTTAGTGGTGAGTGTTATAGCATTAATGTTACTATCACCTATAATTCTAATTATTTCTATATTAATCAAGTTAAATAATAAGGGTTCTATAATATTTAAGCAATGTAGAGTAGGAAAAGATAATAAGGAATTTGTGATTTATAAGTTTAGATCAATGGTGAAAGGTGCACCAGAGATAGCAAGCACAGCTTTAGAAAATCCTGATGCATATATAACTTCAATAGGCAAGTTCTTGAGAAAAACAAGTTTAGATGAATTGCCACAATTACTAAACATCATAAAAGGTGATATGAGCTTAGTGGGCCCAAGACCTGTTATTAATGACGAAAGTGAAAAAGAATTATTGAAATTAAGAACTGAATATGGTGTTTGTAAATTAGTTCCAGGGCTTACTGGTTGGGCGCAAATTAATGGTAGAGATAATATGTCTACAGCTAGAAAAATCACCTTGGAAAAAGAGTATCTAGAAAAGAAAAGTTTTGTTTTTGATATTAAAATACTTTTTATGACTTTTGTGAAGGTTTTTAGGCAAGAAGGTATTGTTGACGGAAGAGAAGAATTAGAACAAGTGGTTTATCGCTCAGTAAAAGCGAAGGATGCTATGTAGTTATATCTAAAGTGACAAAAGAATAAATTTTCAAGGAGTGTAATAGTTGAAAATATTAGTAGTGACACAATATTTTTGGCCAGAAGAGTTTAGAATAAATGATATTTGTGCTGGTCTGGTAGAGGAAGGTAATGAAGTAGAAGTTTTGACGGGAATTCCTAATTACCCTAAAGGTAAATATTTAGAAGGTTATTCTATAAAAGGACCTTATAGGGATGTATATAAAGGAATGAAAATTAGAAGAGTACCTATAGTACCTAGAGGTAAAAATAGTTCCATACTCTTAATGTTAAATTACTTATCATTTATGATTTTGGCTACTATAAGGATGATTCCTCTACTTTTTAAGAAATATGATAAAGTATTTATGTTCGAAACATCACCAATAACTGCTGCGATACCTGCTTTGGTATATTCAAAAATAAGGAAGACTTCATCCTATATTTACGTGCAGGATGTGTGGCCGGAGATTTTCTATACTATTGTACCAATAAACAATGAAAAAGTTAAAAAAATATTAAAGAAGGTTTGTACTTCAATATATAATGGATTTGATAAAATACTTATTAGTTCTAAAGGGTTTAAAGATATTTTATGTAAGACAGGACTGGGTTCAGAGAAGATAATATATTTTCCACAATGGGCTGAAGACTTATATAGAACTAATGTGGATATAGAAAAGAATGAAGATTTTACTGTTACATTTGCAGGTAATATAGGAAAGGCGCAGAGTGTGGATACTATAGTAAAAGCTGCAAATTTATGTAAGAAAAATAAGGATATAAAGTGGAATATAGTTGGAGATGGCAGTGAGTTTGAAAATATAAAAAAAATGGTAAAGGAATATGGGCTGGAGGATACTGTGATACTACCAGGTAGAAAGCCAGTAAGTGAAATGCCTGTATGTTTTGCAATGTCCGATGCCTTGATAGTAACTCTAAGGGATGAAGAAATATTAAATGCTACATTACCAGCAAAGGTACAGTCATATATGGCCTCTGGAAAGCCTATAATAACTGCTATAAATGGAGAAGGCAGTGAAGTAGTAGAAAAAAGTGGTTGTGGATTAGCGGGACAAGCCGGTGATTATAAACAGCTATATGAAAATGTAATGTTATTATACAATATGACTAATGTTGAAAGAGTAACTATGGGTGAAAGAGGAAGAATATATTTCGAAGAGAACTTTACAAGAAAAAAATTATTAAAAAAGTTGATAAATATAATGATATAATTTACAAGTGCGACTATGCACTTTATTTATATATAAGTTGTATAAATGGGGGCGTTTTAATTATGTTTAAAGATAAAGTATTATTAATAACTGGAGGTACAGGATCCTTTGGTAATGCAGTATTAGATAGATTTTTAAATATTGACATTGGAGAAATTCGTATATTTTCTCGCGATGAAAAAAAACAAGATGATATGAGAAAAAAATATAATAATAGTAAAATAAAGTTTTACATAGGTGATGTAAGAGACTTACAAAGTATTAAAGCTGCAATGTATGATGTAGATTACGTATTTCATGCAGCAGCATTAAAACAAGTTCCTAGTTGTGAATTTTTTCCTTTAGAGGCGGTTAAAACAAATGTTATAGGAACTGACAATGTACTTACAGCCGCCATAGAAGCCGGAGTAAAAAAAGTAATATGCCTATCTACAGATAAAGCAGCTTATCCTGTAAATGCTATGGGAACTTCTAAAGCGATGATGGAAAAAGTTTTTGTAGCTAAATCAAGAACAGTATCACCAAAGAAAACTTTAATCTGTGGAACTAGATATGGAAATGTTTTATGTTCAAGAGGTTCAGTTGTTCCTCTATTTATCGAACAGTTGAAGAGTGGAAAGCCACTTACAATAACAGAACCAAAGATGACAAGATATATAATGAGTCTAGAAGAGGCTGTAGAGTTAGTTGCGTTTGCTTTTGAAAATGCAGAAAGTGGAGACATTATGGTTCAAAAGGCACCAGCTTGCACAATTGAAGTTTTAGCTCAGGCTGTAAAAGAGTTATTTGGAGTAGAATCTGAAACAAAAATAATAGGTATTCGTCATGGAGAAAAGATGTATGAAACACTTTTAACTAATGAGGAATGTGCAAACGCTATAGATATGGGAGATTTCTATAGAGTACCAGCAGATAAAAGAGATTTAAACTATGATAAGTACTTTACTGATGGAAATGAAGGAAGGACAAAACTTGAAGAATATAACTCTAATAATACTCAATTATTAAATGTAGAAGAAGTAAAATCAAAACTTTTAACTCTAGATTATATTAAAGATGAATTGGAAGCATGGAGGAATAGATAGTGAAAGTATTAGTAACTGGTTCAAATGGTTTCATAGGTAAAAATTTAATTGAAAAGTTAAAAGAAATAGGTGGTTATGAAATAGCATCTATTGATAAAGAAAATTCTAAAGAAGAGTTAAAGTCAGAAGTATTAACTTCAGACTTTATTTTTCACCTTGCTGGAATAAATAGACCAGAAAAGGAAGAGGAGTTCTTTCAAGGTAATTCAGGGTTAACAGGAGAAATAATAGAGCTGCTAGTAGAGAATAATAAAAAAACTCCGGTTTTAATAACTTCATCTATTCAAGCAGAGTTAGATAATGCCTATGGTAAAAGTAAGAAAATGGCTGAAGAAGAATTATTGAAATATAAAGAAGTTGCAGGAGCAAGGGTTTTAGTATATAGATTACCAAATGTTTTTGGAAAATGGTGTAGACCTAACTATAATTCAGCTGTGGCAACCTTTTGTAATAACATAGCTAAGGGTGAGGAAGTATGGGTATCAGACCCTAGTAAAGAAATGACTTTAGCTTATATAGATGATGTTGTAAGATGCTTTATAAACTCTATGAAATCTAATGAAGAAGTAAGAGGATATGCGTCTGTAGATGTAGAGCATAAAGTGACTTTAGGAAGAATAGTAGAACTTTTGAATTCCTTTAAGGACAGTAGAAAGAATCTAATGGTTCCAGATATGAGTGATGGATTTACTAAAAAGTTATATAGTACTTATCTTAGTTATTTACCAGAGAAGGAGTTTAGTTATCCTCTAAAGATGAATGTAGATAATAGAGGTTCTTTTACTGAGTTTTTAAAGAGCCCAGAGAGAGGTCAGGTATCTGTAAATATATCTAAGCCAGGTATAACTAAAGGAAACCATTGGCATCATACCAAAAATGAGAAGTTCCTTGTAGTTAGTGGAACTGGACTTATTAGATTTAGAAAAATTGGTAGTGAAGAAATAATAGAATATAAAGTTAGTGGAGAAAAACTTGAAGTAGTTGATATTCCAGTAGGATATACTCATAGTATTGTTAACACTGGTGATACTGATATGGTAACTATAATGTGGGTTAATGAAGTTTTTGATCCTCAGGTTCCTGATACAATATTCTTGGAGGTATAAAGATGAAAAAATTAAAGGTAATGACTATAGTTGGAACAAGACCGGAGATTATAAGATTAGCTGAAACAATAAAAAAGTGTGATGAGTACTTTGAACATATATTAGTTCATACAGGACAAAACTGGGATTATACGTTAAATGATGTGTTTTTTAAAGAGCTAGAACTTAGAGAACCTGATCATTTCTTAGGAGTAGTAGGAAGTGATTTAGGAGAAACCATGGGGAATATTTTAGCTGAAAGTTATAAAATATTAGTTAAAGAAAGACCAGATGCATTACTTATACTAGGTGATACTAACAGTTGCTTAAGTGCTATTTCAGCAAAGAGATTAAAAATTCCAGTGTTCCATATGGAAGCAGGAAATAGATGTTTTGATCAAAATGTGCCAGAAGAAATAAATAGAAGAATTGTTGACTGTACAAGTGATGTAAATTTGGCATATACAGAACATGCAAGAAGATATCTTTTATCAGAGGGGATGAGAAAGGAATATACTTTTGTAACAGGCTCACCATTACCAGAAGTGTTTAAGAAGTATATGTCTAAAATAGATGCTAGTGATGTGCTAGAAAGATTAGCTCTAGAAAAGGGTAACTACATATTAGTAAGTGCTCATAGAGAAGAAAATATAGATAATGATGAAAATTTTAAGAGCGTAACAGATGCTTTAAATGCTATAGCAGAAGAATATAATATGCCAATTATCTATTCAACTCATCCTAGAAGCTGGAAGAGAATTGAAGATAAAGGCATCAAGTTCCATGAAAATATTAAACAATTAAAGCCTTTTGGATTCTATGATTATAATAAACTTCAAAAGGATGCTTTCTGTGTATTATCGGATAGTGGTTCTTTAGCAGAAGAGTCTAATATTATGGGATTCCCAGCAGTATCTATAAGAACAAGTACTGAAAGACCAGAAGCTATTGATAAGGGTTCAATAGTTCTTGGAGGAATAACCTTTGATAGCATAACTCAAGCTATGGAAGTTATAGTTAAACAAAAATCACTAGGTGAAGAAACAGTAAAAGTACATGATTATACAGATGTAAATGTAGGAATGAAGGTAGTAAATGCAATTCAAGGATATACATCAGTAATTAATAAATTTATATGGAGAAAATAGTTAATATTTTGGGGGTAAGTCTTTTATGAATAATAAGCCATTAGTAAGTGTGATAATACCATTTTATAATAGAGTTGATTGGTTAATGCAAGCTATAGATAGCGTATTAAATCAAACATATACAAATTATGAGATATTAATCATAAATGATGGCTCAAAAGAAAATATGGATGATTTTTTATTAAGGTATAAGGAAAAAATTATTTATATTGTAAAGGAAAATGGGGGGCCAGCGGCTGCTAGAAATTTAGGGATAAAAAAGGCAAGGGGAGAGTATATTGCATTTTTAGATTCAGATGATTTGTGGATATCAAATAAATTAGAGTATCAGATAAATGAAATGATAAATAAAAATGCAGCATGGAGTCAAACATCTTATGAATTATTTGGAGATGGAGCTGATGGGAAAAAAGTTAATGCAATAATAAATCCTAATTTATTTAAAAAAATGCTTTATATATCAAATGGTATTGCAACCCCAACTGTCATTATCAAAAAGCGAATATTAGAGGGTGAAGATACATATTTTAAGGAATATAAAAGATATGGTGAAGACATTGATCTTTGGATTAGATTATCTAAGAAAAGTGATATTTTAAGCATAGACAAATATCTAACTAAAGTGAGAATTAGAGGGAAAAATGCGGGACTACTAGCTTCAGTTCAACTCCAAAGTAGAGCTGAGTTTTGTGAAGATATAAAATTAATGGAAGAAGTAAATGGTGGAATAAAATTAAATTACAAAATTTGTAAGATGATGTATCAAATTCTATGTGATATAAAGCATAGAATAACTGATAATCAAATAATCTTTGAAGCGTGTAGTAAAATATTATATTTTGTACCGTATGTAATATTTAAACTATATAAAATTTATATGTTAAACATAAAGTGGAAATAGATATATAGGAAGGATAGTATTATGGCATTAATAGATTTTGTTATACCTGTATATAATGTGAAAAAGTATATAAAGCCTTGTGTAGAAAGCATTAAATCACAGGATTTTAATAATTTTAATATTATACTGATAGATGATGGTTCGACAGATGGAAGTTCTGAATTATGTGATATTATTGCAAGTGAAGATGAAAGAATAAGTGTTATTCATAAAAAAAATGGAGGCTTATCTGATGCAAGAAATTTTGCTCTTAATTATTGTACAAGTGAATATGTAACTTTTTTTGATGGCGATGATTTAATGGAAAAAAATATGCTTGAGAAAATTGCAAATAAGTTAAAAAATGATACTCCTGATGTTATGATAGGTAGATATATTTATTATTATGAAAATACAAATGAAAAAGTAGAGGGTTGCTGTAAACTTGAGAATAATAAAGTTTATAATAAATCATGTGATGAAGTTATTCAATATTTACTATCATCACCAAATTATACAATGGAAGCTTGTAGATATTTTATAAAACTTGATTTGATAAAAATAAATAATTTACGATTTAAAAAAGGATTCTATCATGAAGATGAAGAATGGACACCACGACTTTTATGCAGTGCTAGAAAATTTAGTGTTTTGGAAGAACCATACTATATATATAGACAGAGAAGTGGGTCAATTATGGCATCATATAATATAGAAAAAGAACTACATAAGATAGAAATTTCTAAAATCTTGATTAATAATGCACTAAATCAAGAGTATTCAGAAGTTAAAAAATCATTTATGTTATATAGGGCTGCAGTATTATATATAAATATTTTTATTAATTATTGTGAATATAATAAAGAGGAAAGAAAAAAATTATATAATATTATAAAAGGAGAAAAATATATTCTTAATATGCATAATAGTAAAAAAGTAAAGACTGTAAAAATAGCTTCACAATTATTTGGGATAAGATTTGTGTGTAGATTATTGCATATTAGGAAGTATTTGAAAAGTGCAATGAAATAATATTAAATATTGTAAATAGTGTTTTTAACAATACTGGAAAATAATTAATTATATTTATAGTATAAGAAACTTTATACAGCATATTAGGAGAAGATAACATGGAAAAAATACAAAACTTTATTTTAAATAAGAATTGCTTTGTAATTGGTGCTCTGTTAAGTTCATTAATAACGATAATACCATTTTTCGCAAGATTAATTACTTTTAATAAATTATTTATTGTATGGGGAATGGTGATAATAATTAAAGATTTATTAAGTAAAAAGATTATATTCAAAAATAAATTAAGATTTATTTTGATAATATTTTGCTTATTTTATGGAATAACAGTAATATTAAATTATGAAAATAATTTTATTTCTCAAGTGTCACATTTTGGTTATATACTTTGTACTATTTTTATTTTATATTCATATGATTTAAGTATTGAAAAAATGAAATATATTAAAAATATATATACTTTTAATAAAATTTTTAATCTATATTCATGTATATTTACCACGATTTCATTAATCTTGATAATTACAGGAACTAAGCTTAGTTATAAGAATAGTATGGGAGTTGATAGATTTATAGGGATAGGTATAAATAACAGGGCAGCAGGAATGTATGGAAATCCAATTGATTTTGGGTTTATTTGCATGTTTACCATATTTTTATGCACGATAAATCTAATTATTTTGAAGAAATTTAATAAGAGAAGTATTTTTTATATAGTGAATATTGTACTACATATTATTTGTTTGCCACTTACAGGGTCTAGAGGTAGTTTATTGGGAACTGCTTTATTTATAATCTTAATGTGCTTCTTTACTTTTTTTAAAAAGATAGATAATATGAGTAAGAATGAAAGAAAAAAAATTTTATTTATAACGATTCCTATAGTGAGCATATTTATGGTTATAGGACTAGTAGCTATTATTAATAAATATACCAATATAGAAAATACCGCCGATATCACTAACATAGAGAAACCATATAGTGATGTAATGGAGGAAAAAAATGAAGCTTTCTTAGGTGATAGAGGTAATTTTCAAGGAAATCCTTTAAGTGGTAGACTTGGAACTTGGAGAAGTGGACTTAAGGCTATTGCAAAGAAACCAGTTTTTGGATATGGACTTATAAATACTTTAGAGCATGCTAAAAACATAGAAGGTTCAGAAGTAGAATACTATAACCTATCAGGTGGAATGCATAATATATTTTTAGAATTTCTAATTGGCTCAGGTTTAATAGGTCTAATATGCTTTTTAATATTTATAGTATCATATATAGTATTAATTATTAAAGTACCTATTAGAAAGTATAAAGAACAGTATAAATTAATATCCGGAATTATTTCTATTATAATTTCAATGCTGGCAACAAATATATTTGATTCATCAATTATATTCCCATTATATTTGCCTTCAGTGATTTTTTGGACATACCTAGGATTTGGTATGTATATTAGAGAAAAGAGTATAGGAGAAGTATGATGAAAAAGATAATCTTTTTAACCCAAAATTTAGACGGTGGAGGAGCAGAAAGAGTATTAGTAGATACGGTAAATAATCTTGATGCTTCGAAGTATGATATAACAATAATGACAGTTCAAAATAAAGGTATATACAGAGAGCAATTAAATTCTAACATCAAATATAGAACGTTAAACCCATTTAAAAATGTATTTATTGAAAAAATATGGAATAAATTGATTTGGAAGTACTTTTACAAAATGATACATAAAATATTTATTAATAATAAATATGATATTGAAATAGCATATTTAGAAGGAGTTTCAACTAAAATAATAAGTCAATCTAAAAATAGAAAATCAAAAAAATTAGCTTGGGTACATATAGATTTATACAATTTCTTTTACACAGAAAAAATATTTAGAAATATTCAGTGTCAGAAAGAGTGCTACAGTAAATTTGATAACATAATATGCGTATCAAATGGAGTTAAAGAAAATTTTATAAAACGGTTTGACATAGAGAAAAATGTTAGTGTTTTATATAATGTCCTCGATAACAACGCTATATGTTTAAAAGCAGAGGAAGATATTAATTATTCGAATTTTGAAAATGATTTTATTATTTGTACTATTGGAAGGTTAACAAAGCAAAAGGCATATGATAGGCTTTTACGCGTACATAATAAGCTTATAAATGAAGGATTAAATTATAAACTATGGATAATTGGAGAAGGGGAAGATAGAGAGAAATTGGAGGAATATATAGAAGAAAATAATCTTTCTAATACAGTAAAATTATATGGGTTTCAAAAAAATCCATATAAGTATTTAGGAAAAAGTAACATATTTGTTTGTTCTTCTATAGCTGAAGGATTTAGTACAGTTGCAACAGAGGCGGTTATATTAGGAATTCCAGTAGTTACTACAGATTGTGCTGGAATGAGAGAACTTTTAGAAGATAACTTATATGGGATAATTGTAGAAAATAGTGAAAAAGCATTATATAAAGGCTTGAAACAAATTATTTCTAATCCTGAAGTATATAATAAGTATCTAGAAAAGGTTAAAATGCGGAGTGAAGAATATAAAATAGAAAAACGTATTAAAGAAGTGGAATATTACTTTAAATAGAGGAGAAAGACAAATATGAAGAAAATAGCTTTATTAGATACATCAATTTTTTCGGATAATAAGGGTGATGATATTATAGTACAAAGTGTTGAAAAAAACATTAAACATTTACTAGAAGGTAATTTTGTTATGCACATTCCTACTCATTCACCAGCATATCATGCATATCAAACTTTTAAAAAAAATGATAATTTGAAGAAAAGATTAGAGGAATTCGATTTAAAATTTGTGTGCGGAACCAACTTGTTATGGTCAGATATGCTGAGTAGAAAGCCATTATGGGATATAAATATTTTAAATTCAAAATATTTGTGTGGAAGTATACTGGTAGGGGTAGGATGTCCTAATAATGATATAAATGTTAATTCTTATACAAAGAAACTATATAGACAAGTGCTATCACATGATTATATACATAGTGTAAGAGATAGTAAAACCGAACACATGATGAAAGATATGGGTTTTAAGGTTATTAATACAGGATGCGTTACAACTTGGTCATTAACTCCTGAGCATTGTGCAGAAATACCAACTATCAAGAGTAGTGAAGTTATCTTTACATTAACAGATTATTGTAAAGATGTAGTTAATGATCAAAAGTTAATTAATATATTAAATGACAACTATAGTAAGGTATATTTTTGGGTTCAAGGATTACATGATTATGAATATTTATGTTCATTAAAGAATACTGAAAACATAGAAGTAGTTAATCCTACACTAGATTCATTTGAATATATATTAACTAAAGATATAGATTATATAGGAACTCGACTGCATGCTGGTATAAAAGCACTACAATACAAGAGAAGATCGATTATCGTAGCTGTAGATAGTAGGGCGCGCAATATAAATAAAGATATAAATTTAAATTGTGTTGAAAGAAATGAAATAGATAGTATTGTAGAACGTATAAATAGTAACTGGAAGACTGATATAAAAATCAATCAAGGTGCTATAAACCAATGGTTATCTCAATTTGAAATATATAAGTAGGGTAGTGAATTTATGACTAGAAGTAAGAGTTTAATAAAAAATACCGCAGTGTTCGCTATTGGAAATCTATGTTCGTATGTTATTATGGCAATAATGGTTTCACTGTATACTTATGTTTTATCAACACAAGAATATGGAAGTGTTGATATTGTAATTCAATTAGTAAGTTTAACTATTCCTATTTTTACATTAGGAATTTCAGATGCAGTTTTTAGATTTTCTATGGATAAAAATTATGAAGTAGAGAGTGTATTAACATCATCTTTAGTTGTTTTATGTTTTGGATTATTTTTATCATTTATAACTATGCCATTAATATTAGGCAAAACAGATATAAGTAAATATACTATATATTTTTTAATAATATTATTTATTCAATCAGTTTCAGTATTAGTTAAACAATTTACAAAATCTATAGAAAAAGTTAGACTTTACGCTGTTGGAGGAATAATTAATTCATTTTGTCAGCTTGTGTTTAATCTTATATTTTTATATGTATTTAAGTTAAATATACAAGGATATTTTTTAGCTATATTTTTTGCATATTTAATTGAACTTTTATTTTTGATCATTAATATTAAAATATGGAAATATATGAGTATAAAAAAGATAAATATTAACCTAGTTAAGCATATGACTTTATTTAGCTTGCCATTAATTCCTAATACCATAATGTGGTGGATTGTAGGGGTATCTGATAGATTTATAATAGCAAGTTGGCTTGGAATATCAGCTACAGGATTATATGCAGTGGCGAGCAAAATACCTTCAATTTTAAATAGTGGATTGAAAGTGTTTTTTCAAGCATGGCAAATTTCAGCTATAAAAGAACTAAACAGTAATGATAAGGATGAATATCAGTCTAAAGTATTTAACTTTTTAGCATGTGTACTTTTTTTAACCGTTTCTATTATAGTTGTATTTTGTAAGATAATTTTAAAAGTTTGGGTAGCACCAGAATTTTTCGGAGCGTGGATGGTTATACCAATATTATTAATATCAATTATATTTGATTCACTACAAGCATTTCTTGGAACAAACTACATAGCTAACAAAAATACTATGGGGGCATTTTTATCTTCACTGACTGGAGCTTTAATAAATATTATCATTAATATATTTTTAATTCCTCATATAGGAATAGCAGCGGCAGCTATATCTACAGCTATTAGCTATATTGCAATATTTTTAATAAGATATTATGGTACAAAGAGATATGTTAAGATTAATATTGATGTGAAAAAATTTAGTTTATCGCTATCAATTATATTAGGACAAATAATATTGATATATTCATCTGATTCAACAATAAATTTGATTGCATTTGTAGGCTGTATAATTATGATTTTAGTGTACAAAAAAGAAATATTTTCAATTTTAAAATTAGCTTTAAAGAATAAGTAAAGTGGCATTAATTTGTATATAGATATATTCTAAAATTTTATTAACTGAAGTATAATTTAAAAATAAGTTAGTAAATACTTTATGCATTAAATTTTATAGTTAACAATTTAATTACAAGGTAATAATTATAAAAAATAAAACTATTTTAGAATTAAATATTTTCTAAGGTAGTTTTATTGTTTTATATTACTTAAATTAGTAATAAAATTTGAATTATTCCTCCAACACATTAAAATTATTAAGAAATATATCATACTTTTCAAGGAAAAAACTGATAATATATTATACATATAGTTCAATTTATGGTATATTAAATGAATACAAAATTTTATTAAACTTAAGAAAAAAATATTTTACTTTTTATAAATTTGATGTACAATTGTATATGTGAAAATAGGAGGAAGAATGATGAAAATAAATTTTTATGAATCACAAAGAGAATATAAAGAAAAAAAAGATGAATTTGATAAAGCTATAAAAAATATAATAGATAGTGGTGCTTTTATATTAGGAAATGAAGTTAAAGTATTTGAGGAAGAAATAAAAGAATTTACTGGAGCTAAACATGCCATAGGAGTTGCATCAGGAACAGATGCTTTAGTTATTGCATCAGATATCCTTGGTTTTAGTAATAATAAAGAAATAGTAACTACACCTTTTACATTTTTAGCTTCTACATCTTGTCTTGCAAAACATGGTGGAAGACCTGTATTTGTTGATATAGATGAAGAATCTTGTGGTATGGATGTAGCTCAATTAGAAGCTGCTATTAATGATAATACCGTAGGAATACTCCCAATACATTTATTTAATCAAATGTGTGATATGGATAGTATAATGAAAATTGCTAAGAGACATGACTTAAAAGTATTAGAAGATGCTGCTGAAGCCTTCGGAATGAGATGGCAAATGCAAGGTGAAGAAGGTTATAGACATGCAGGAACTATAGGCGATATGGGTGTGTTTTCATTCTTCCCTACTAAGACACTAGGTGGATATGGTGACGGTGGAATGATAGTTACTAATAGCGATGAACTAGCAGATATGTGCCGTATGTTTAGAGTTCATGGAGCATCAAAGAAATATCACTACGACTACATCGGTTATAACTCAAGATTAGATGCAATGCAAGCAGCTGTGTTAAGGGTTAAACTTAAATATATAAACAATGCTATTGAAAATAGAAATAGAGTTGCTAAACTTTACACTGAAGGGTTAAAGAATGTAGAAGGTGTGAAAGTTCAAGGTATTAAGGCAGCAAATCAACATAATGTTTATTATGTATTTAATATCTTTGCTGAAAATAGAGATGGCCTTGCTGAGTACTTAAAATCTAAGGGAGTAGCAACTAGTATATACTATCCAAAGCCATTACACCTACAAAAGTGTTTTGAATACCTAGGATATAAAGAAGGTCAATTCCCGGTAACAGAAAAAATGTGTGAACAAATTCTTGCATTACCTATATATCCAGAGCTTACAAATGAAGAAGTTCAATATATCTGTGAGTGCATAAAAGAATTTTATAATTAATAATTATTAGAGTTTATCCAGTGACAACTAAGTTGTTGGGTAAACCTAATTTATTGTTAAAAATATATCAATATTAATTAAAATAATAATTGCTAAATTAAACAGTAGGAGACGATATAATGAAAGATTTAAAAATATCTTTAGTAGGACTTGGCTATGTAGGAATGCCTTTAGCAGTAGCTTTTGCTAAGAAGGCTCCTGTAGTTGGATTTGATGTAAACAAAGAAAAGATAAATAAGTACTTAAGTGGAGTAGATGTAACTAATGAAGTTGGAGATGAAGCTATAAAAGCATCTACTGTAGATTTCACATACGATGAAACAAAATTAAGAGGATGTAACTTCCACATAGTTGCAGTGCCAACTCCAACTAATGAAGATAAAACTCCGGATTTAAGACCAGTTATAGGTGCAAGTGAAGTTTTAGGAAGAAACTTAACTAAAGGTTCTATAGTAGTATATGAATCTACAGTATATCCAGGAGTAACAGAGGAAATTTGCGTACCAATCCTTGAAAGAGAATCTGGACTTAAGTGCGGACAAGATTTTAAAATAGGATATTCTCCAGAGAGAATAAACCCAGGTGATAAGGTTCATAGATTAGAAAACATTGTGAAGATAGTATCTGGTATGGATGAAGAAACTCTTGATACAGTTGCTAAAGCTTATGAACTTGTTATAGAGGCTGGAGTATATAGAGCTGAAAGCATAAAGGTTGCAGAAGCAGCTAAATTAATAGAAAACTGTCAAAGAGATGTTAACATAGCTTTTGTTAATGAACTTGCTATAATCTTTGATAGAATGGGGATAGACACAAAAGCTGTAATAGACGCCGCAGGTAGTAAGTGGAACTTTATAAAACTAAACCCAGGTTTAGTAGGAGGACACTGCATTGGAGTAGACCCATACTACTTAATCCATAGAGCTAAAGAGTTTGGAATAGATTCAAAAGTTATAGCTTCAGGAAGAAGTATTAATGATGGTATGGCTAAGTTTATTGCAGAAAACACAGTAAAAAGCTTAATAAAGGCTAATAAGAGAGTTAAAAATGCTAAGGTAGCAGTTCTTGGACTTACCTTTAAGGAAGACTGTCCAGATACAAGAAACACAAAGGTAGTGGACATTATAGATGAACTTAAAGACTATGGAGTAAATGTATTAACCACAGATCCTGTAGCATGTAAAGAAGAAATCAAAGAAGAGTATGGAATAGATATGGTTTCTATGGAAGATATTAAAGATGTAGATGCTATTATCCTTGCGGTATCTCATCATCAGTATAGAGATATGAGCATAAAAGACTTTGCTCCATTATATAGAAGTGAATCTTTAGACGAAGTAGCAGCAGCTAAGGATGAAGTAGAGAAAGACGTATTCATAGATGTAAAAGGCATTATGGATAGACATTGTGTAGATTCAGATACTATGGTTTACTGGAGATTATAATAATATAAAGCATAAATAAATCTATATAACATAAATAAAACACCGATTATCCTAGGATAATCGGTGTTTTATTTTACATATTATTTCTTATCAGCAAATATATAATCTCTCATTTGCTTTTTAACAGTTTCAATATCAAACTTCAAGTAGTATGTTCCTGTGCTCATATCACCTTGAGCATCTCCATCCCTTGGAAATCTTTCTTGTTCTAAATTTCCATTTCCTAAACCTACTACCGTAGTTGCTAGAGATATAAAGTCACCAGAACTTAGATTGGTTTGAACTAGGGGAAGGATATTATTTAATATATTAGGATATGATGTAGGTGATGCTGCAAGAGCCTTATTAAATACTGCAGACATTACATTTCTATGTCTATGAGTTCTTTCATAATCTCCACCACTGGCATATCTTATTCTAGAGTAGGCTAAGGCTTGTTCACCAGTTAATAATGTAGGGCCAGCAGAACTTACGCCTGGAATGTGAGATATTTCCTCTTCTTTAATATCTATTGTAATTCCGCCTAAAATATCAATTATTTGTGGCAGTGAAGAAAAGTTTACTGATACAAAATCCTCTACATTAAGTCCAAAGTTTTCATTTAAGGTTCTTAAAGCTAAGGTTGGACCTCCATAGGCATAGGCGTGATTTATTTTGTCCATACCATGATCTGGAATATTAACATAAGAGTCTCTCATAATAGATGTTACCTTAACTTTATTATGAGCTGAATCAATGGTAGCTATCATTATAGAGTCTGAACGACCAGCTTGCCCCTCTTCTGCATCAATACCATATAAAGCTATATTTTTTATAGAGTCATGGTTTTCATATTCTTTAAAGGTATCCTTTGAAGCAATACCTAACTTAGATTTGTCTATCTCTACAGTATCCATTTTGTTATACAATGAATAAAAATATCCAGCACCGATAGCTATTATAAATATCAATACTCCTAATATCCCCATTGAAATTTTAAATCCTAGGGATTTTTTCTTCTTTTTTCTTCTTTTATTATTATTTTTGTCGGAATTAATTTTACGTTGTGACATAGTTACACTCCTTTCTCTACCTAATTTTATCACCATATGTTATATGTGTAAATATAAAGAAATATGCAATGGAATATTATTACATAAAATTTATATTAAATTTTTATACATTTGATACGATAATTTAATTATAAATTAATAATATAAAATTAATAGTATATATGGATGTAATATGAATATTTTTGTTGGAATATATTAAAATATTATTCAAAATTATATAAAATATTGCAAGTAACTGGCGTTTTTAACTAGTAAAGTTACAAGGAATATGATATTATACAAATGTGACAATTATGTATACAATTGAAATATAAAGAAATATGTACTATTATACGGGTTTTACAACTAGATATACAAATTAAATTTAAATAAGGTAAAAATATATAAAATGTGTTGTAATATGTATAAATTAATTTTGTAAGGAGAATTAATTTGGAAGAGAATATTATTAGTTTAAGTGAGATCTTCGAAATTTTAAAAAGAAAGTGGAAACTTATATTAGTATTTGTTTTGAGCTCAACTTTAGTAGCATCAATAGCATTGTTTGTACTGATAGATCCACAATATGAATCAACTACTAAGGTATTTATAGGTAAAGAAGAAAGTCAGCAGGAAGGATATAATATTTCAGATATACAAATGTATCAAAAATTATTAAAAACCTATGCTGAAGTTATTAAAACTGAAGATTTAGTTAAAAAAGCCATAGATAAAACAGGATTAGATATAAAACCGAAAGAAGCAGTTGAAAGTTTAACAGTGGTGTCCTTAGCTGATACACAGATTATAGAAATAAAATATAAAAGTAGCTCACCAGAGGATGCTGTAAAGCTAGTGTCTGCTGTAAAGGATGAATTTGTTAAAGTATCAACAGAGTTAGTTCCTAATGGAAATGTTCAAGTAATTGAAGAAGCTAGATTTCCACTAAAGGCAGTAAGTCCTAATAAGAATATGGGACTAGCAATAGCTATAGTATTAGGATTATTTATGGGAATAGGAGTTATCTTTCTTATGGAATTTTTAGATAATACCTATAAAAATAAAGATATATTAGAACAAGAATTAAGTATACCAGTTTTAGGGATAGTACCGAAAATAGACCTATAGAACCTTACGTAGGATGATGAACACAAGATGGAAACGGAGGAAGAATAATTTTGGAAGAACAAGTAATTAGCCTTGGAGAAATTCTAGAAGTGTTAAAAAAAAGGTGGAAGATGATACTAATAATAACTCTACTAGCAACATTAGTATCAGGTTTGGTGAGCTTTTTTTTAATAAGTCCTAAGTATGAAGCAAGTACAAAGTTATTTATAGGTAAGGAAGCAGGAGCAGAAAAAGGTTATGATCAAAGTGAGATAGCTATGTATCAAAAGTTAATGAAGACCTACTCAGAAGCGATAAAAACTAGAGATTTAGTTGGAAGAGCTATAAAGTCTGCTAACAGCAATCTAACAGAAGATGAAGTGCTAAAAAAACTTACAGTGGTAACTGTAGCCGATACACAAATTCTTCAAATTAAAATTGATGATAAGGACCCTAATATGGCAGCAACTATGGTACAAGCCATAACTAATGAGTTTGTCACTACTTCTAAGGTTTTAGTGCCAAATGGGAATATAAAAGTTATAGAATCCGTAAAAGTTCCAGAGACACCAGTAAGTCCTAATAAAAAAATGAATATAGCCATAGCCTTTTTACTTGGATTAATGGTAAGCGTAGGGATAAGCTTCTTATTAGAGTTCTTAGATAACACCTATAAGAATAGAGAACAATTAGAAAATGAATTAGGAATTCCAGTTATAGGAACTATACCTAACACTGAGCAATAGAGAGTTACAGTAGATAAACTTATTAGATTTTTACTTAAGGAGAGAAATTAATGTTTATAGTAGAAAAAGACCCTAAGTCTATAGCTGCAGAAAGTTATAGAACTCTAAGGACAAATTTGCAATATTCATCCTTTGATGAGGAATATAAAGTAATAGTAGTAACTAGTGCAGAACCGGGAGAAGGAAAGAGTACTACAGCAGGAAACTTAGCATTATCTATAGCTCAAAGCGATAAAAAGGTGGTACTTATAGATTGTGATTTAAGAAAGCCATCACTACATAAAAAATTTGAAATATCTAATACTGCAGGACTTTCTGATGTAATAGTTGGGAAAGAGAGTATTTCTATAGTAGGTCATAGATACAATAATAATCTTACCATATTGACCTCAGGTAAGATTCCACCTAACCCATCTGAGATGTTAGGTTCAAAGTCTATGAAGGCTCTAATTGATGCTTTAAAAAAGGTCTTTGATTATGTAATATTGGATACTCCACCAGTACAAGCAGTTACTGATGCACAAATCCTTTCCACTAGAGCCGATGGAACATTACTTGTGATTAGGGCAGAGAAAACAAAAAAAGATTCTGTTATAAACTCTGTAAATCTTTTAAAAAAGGTTAACGCAAATATCATTGGTACCATATTAAATGGAGTGGACACTAAAAGAAACAGTTATTATTACTATTATGGTGATAAATAATATATAAAATTTCACTTTAAAGGTTGGAGGAGTGCTTATGATAGATTTTCATAGCCATATACTTCATGGGGTGGATGATGGATCTAAAGATGAAGATATGACTATAAATATGCTTAAGCTTGCAGAAAGCTCAGGAACAACAGGAATTATTGCCACACCTCACTTTTTTAGAGGTAGGTTTCAAGTGCCTTATGAAGAAATAGAAAAGGAGGTAGCTAAATTAAAAACTTTAGCTAAAGAAAATGGTATAAATATAGAAATTTACTGTGGTCAAGAGGTTTATTATACTAGTAGAATTCTAGAAAGTTTTCAAAGTGGGGATATATCTACCATTGAAAACAGCAGATATATGTTAATAGAATTTCCTTTAAGGGAATTTTCTGTGGATGAAGTAATAAATGATATTTATGAACTTCAATTAAAGGGGATTGTACCTATAATTGCTCATCCAGAGCGATATAAAACATTTATAGAAGCCCCGGAATTAATAAATAAGTTTATTGAAGAGGGGTTTTTATTTCAACTTAATACAGGTAGCATAGCAGGAGACTTTGGAAGAAGTGTTAAAAAAACTGCAGAGTTATTTGTAAAACATAAAATATATAGCGTTATAGGTTCCGATGCTCATAGAGCAGATGTTAGAACTACAGATATGACCTTAGGAGTAAGGGCTATAGAAAAAATAAAACCTGGATATGTAAGGGGTATGGACAACATTTCTCAGGAAATTTTAAAGAACAATAAAGTGAACTTTCAAGGTGAGAAAATAAAAAAACAACGCGGAATTATGAGCTTATTTAAAAGATAAATTTAAAGTATAAAAAAATTTAAACTGGGTGTATCGGTTATGTAAAAGTTGGGAATTGGGGGTGCTTTTAATCTGATGACTACCAGCTCTAAACTCCCTTCTTCTTCGAAGTGGGAGTAAAGAGTTGCTATGTCCCTGGATAACGATTTCTAAGCTTCAAAGAAGCTAAGAACTCTGTTCATAGCCGATAGGGGTAATATAAAATTCGACATAAATAACTTAATTATAAAGGGAATTATGAAATGTAGCCTATACTTGGGCGCTTGGACTACATGGAGTTAGTAGCGCAACCCACCTTTATCTTATTAATTCAGGAGAACTATAAGTTTGAAGGGGAAATTTATAGTAGGCGAGTTATATAAAAGATAGCGGTGGGTTATTTTTATCTGGTTTTATAAATTAAGAAATGGTGGGCACTCTTAATTAGTGAGTAATATAAAAGATAAAGTTTTAGGGGGGGTATTGTATGGCAAATCATAACTCAAATAGGAATTTAATAATTCTAGGAGCCGGTGGGCATGGTCATGTAGTTAAGGAAGTAGCAGAAGCTATGGGTATATTTGATAAGATAGATTTCTTAGACGATAATCCTAACTCTGGTGAAGCTATAGGGTTATGCTCAGATAGTGAAAAATTTGTAGAAGAGTACACCTATGCAATACCAGCCTTTGGGAATAACAAACTTCGTATGGTGTGGATTGAAAAACTTGAGAAGAATAAATTTGAAATTCCAACTTTAATTCATCCTACAGCATATATTAGTCCATCAGCTATAGTTTCTTCAGGTTCAGTAGTAGCAGCTAAAGCAGTTGCAAGAAAGATTAGTTAGTTAATTTTATTTTAAGTATTTTTTATAGTATATGGGGGGATATAAATGTTAGAATTGAAAAAAGAGATATCCATAATTACATCTAGTGAAGAATATAGTATTAACAATATGTTTTGGATAAAAGTATATGAAAAGACAAAAAGAGTATTAGATATAATACTGTGTTTAATAGTATTTCCGCTAGGAATTGTATTAGTAGCCATAGCCACCATATTTATAAAAATAGAATCAAAAGGTCCGGTATTTTATATACAAGAAAGATTAGGGAAAAGCGGTAAGGTATTTAAGTTGTACAAGCTTAGAAGTATGATTGTAGATGCTGAAAAAGAGGGTGCTCGATGGGCTGAGAAGAATGACCCTAGAGTTACTAAGGTTGGTAAATTTATTAGAAAAACTAGAGTAGATGAGATTCCTCAACTTTGGAATATATTTAAAGGAGATATGAGTATAGTAGGGCCTAGACCTGAACGGAAAGTATTTTACGACAAATTTGAGTGTGAAGGTATTCCATATAGAAAAAGATTGTTAGTGACACCAGGACTTACTGGGTTTGCTCAGGTGAATGGTGGATATGAAATGAGCCCAGAGGAGAAGCTTGAGTGGGATATGGAGTATATAAGAGAGCGAAGTGTTATCACAGATATAAAGATAATGTTTAAAACTGTAGCTATCGTATTTACTGGGAATGGGTCTAGGTAGATAAAATTAAATTATAGTGAATTTAGGAGGTTCAAAATGAATGAGCTGGTTTCAATTATAACACCTACTTATAATGCTGAGAAATTTATTAAATACACAATTGAGTCGGTATTATGTCAAGATTATGAAAATTGGGAATTGATTATTATTGATGATTGTTCTAAAGACACTAGTAGAGAAATTGTTGAAGAGTATATGAAGATAGATAAGAGAATTAAAATGATAGCATTAACAAAAAATGGCGGGGTAGCTAATGCTAGGAATAATGGTATAAATAACGCAAAAGGCAGATATATTGCTTTTTTAGATAGTGATGATTTGTGGCATCCAAATAAGCTATCTATCCAAATCAGCTTTATGAAGAGAGAAAAATGTGCTTTTACATATACAGGATATGAATGGATTAATGAGGATGGAGCCAAGTTAGGCAAATTAATAGAGGTTCCAGCAAAAATTAACTACAATAAACTATTAAGAGGCAATCTTATTGGGTGTTTAACGGTAATTATAGATAAAGAGAAAATAAAAAATATAGAAATGCCATTAATAAGACATGAGGATTATGCAGCATGGTTGAATATTCTTAAAACTGGTGTTGTAGCTTATGGTATAAATAAAAATTTAGCTCTATATAGAAGAACATCAAATTCATTAAGTTCAAATAAAATTAAAACTATTTTTTGGACATGGAATATTTTTAGAAATAGTCAGGATATAAGAATATTAAAGTCTATTATACATATGATTCAGTTTGTATTTACTAAAATGTTTAAGTATGTTACGTAAGTGAAATTCGGTATTATTTGATTTGTATTATAATTTTAAAAATATTAAATCTATTCAATATTAAATCCTATCATTGTAAATAATGGTAGGATAGAAATGTAAAATACATATTTTTATAAAATATATTTAATTTAAGAGAGGAAAATACAAGTGGTTATAAAAAATAAAGGTTATAAGTTAAAATTAAAGGAATTAAGCAGATATATATCAACAATATTATTTTTAACTTCAACAGTAATTTTTCCAAGGGTTTTTGATATGACAAGTGGATATAGTTCTTATGTAAATATATTGAAGGTCATAACTGTGTTTTACAATTTTGGAGTATTTGTACTTTTATTCAAAACTAGAAAGAAGACTTTAGTAAGTATTTATTTTGTCTTTATTTTGTCATTAATTATATTAAATATGTCATTTGTAAATTTTATAGCATATGTTTTGGCAACATATGCATATGGAGAAAGTGATAAAAATTTTAAAGCATATGTTTATACTAAATTGATTTTAGTTATAATAATTTTTATTCTGAGCTTATTTGGATTAAATAGTGAACACATAATGTATGAATATGAAAGAGGAATTAGATTCACATTAGGATTTACGAATCCTAATACTCCAAGTATGATGATTTTTGATGTTGTTATAGGGCTTATATATATACATAATAAAGATAAGAAGATAATATTTATTTCAACTATGCTTGTGTTAGGTGTGTTTTATTATACTAATACTCGTACATTATTATTAGTATATATATATTGCTTATTTATTTTGATGCTCAACTCAAAGATATTAGCTTTTTTAAAACCAATTATAATTAGAAGTTTTCTAATATGCTTTGTTTTAAGTATTGTGTTTGCTTTGTTTCATGAATCATCATTAAATAGTTTTTTTAATAGAAGACCAGAGCTGATATATAAATTTTTAACTTTTTATAAACTTAATTTATTCGGATATTCAAGGGATGGATTGTCTATTTCAGTTGATAATTCATATTTAAGAATATTAGTTGAATTAGGACTTGTATATTTTACAATTCATAGTGTCTTAATTAAAAGGATGATTAAAAAAATGTTTTTATATGAAGATTACCTAGGTATTAAAATAATTATGTCAATTCTTTTATATGATATTTTTGAGCAGTTTTCCATAGCTCATGGGTCAATACTTTTAGTATTTTTGTCAAACTATATGATTAAGTGTTCATCAATAAATAAGGTTGAGAAGGTAACAGCAGGAATAGATAATTCACAATTTTTGATAAAAACGAAGCGGGGTGATTATATTGAAAATATGTATTCTAGGACCTGTAATTAATAAACATCATTTTGGAGGAGTAGCTACTTTTGATGAAGGACTTAGAAGTGGGTTTTTACAAAATGGAGATGAAGTTCTTATGATTACAAATATTGAAAAGAGTGGAGAAAATATAGAGTATTTTGGGAAAGTAGACTTCTTTGTTTTTAAAAGGAAAATTATAAAAAAAATTATTAAATTTAATCCCGATATTGTTATATCATCTATGTGGTATGGAATTTTAAACAGAAATATTAAAAAATATTTGCCTAGAACTAAAACAGTTCATTTTGTTCATGGATTTCCAACATATCGTTATAAAAATTATAAAAGATACCTATTGAATACTGCTTTTAAAGAATATCGAAAACACTCTGATTTTTTAGTTAGTAATAGTTCATTTACTGGATGTATAAATACTGAGATTTATGGTATAAAGTGTGACAAAACTATTCATATAGGTCTTAAAGAAAAATTTGTGGATTTTGAAAAACAAAAGAATGAGAATGTTAACTTTGTGTTTGCAGGTAGGATTGTAAAAGAAAAAAATGTTGATAAGGTGTGTGAAATTTTTAAATTTATTTATCAATTTGACCAGAGTGTTAAGTTAACTATTATAGGTGATGGACCTGAAAGAGAAATTCTTGAAAAAAAATATGAAAGTGAAAAAATTATTTTTTTAGGTAAAAAATCTCGAGAAGAAACTTTGCAAGCTTTAGAAAAGGCAGATGTTTTTATATCACTTAATCCACATGAGCCTTTCGGTTTAGTTTATTTAGAAGCTTTACTAAAGAAATGCAAGATTATTTGTCCAAACACAGGGGGACAAGTTGAGTTTTTAAATGATTTTGAAGAAGTACTATGTATTGATATCAACAATTATGAGAATTTTAAAGAAGAATTTATTAAATTAATAAACATAGATGGATTTACTAAAACTAATTTATCAAGTTTTTTTGAGTACTTTAATTATAGAAGAGTTGCAAAGGAATTGATTAAGTTAAAATAAAGGATGATGCAATATGGAAAAAATAAGTGTTATTTTGCCTAGTTATAATGTGGAAAAATATATTGGAAAATGTATTGATTCATTGATAAATCAGTCATATGAAAATATAGAAATTATTATTGTTAATGATGGTTCTACTGATAGAACATTAGAAGTAGCTAAAGAATATTCGAAGGTTGACAGTAGAATTAATATTATTAATCAAGAGAATAAAGGTGTAAGTTGTGCAAGAAATAACGCAATTAAGAAATCAACAGGGAGTTATATCATATTTATTGATCCTGATGATTACCTACATGAAGATTTTGTAAAAAGTTTATATGATAGATTAGTTGAAAGTAATTCTGATTTAACAATTTGTGGTCACACCAAGGTATATGATAATTTATATAAAACTAAAAGTAAAACATCTAAAACTATTTTTAAAGGTGATGAGATATTTAAAGAGTATTTTATAGGAGAAAGTACATTAACAGTTTTGATGTGTGATAAGATTTTTAAATCAAAAATAATAAAAGAAAATAATATTTACTGTCCAGAAGAAGTAACGAGTGGTCAAGATCAGGTTTTTATTCTAGAGTATTTAGTGTATTGTAATTCAGTTTCAACTATCGATAATAATTACTACTATTACTATCAAAGAGTGGGGAGTAAATCAAAAAGATATGAATACCATATATTTGAAAGAACAATAACTAAACTTGAGTATTTGAAGAGAATATTGGTTGAAAATTCTCTTTATGATAAGTTTGAAAGGTATTTTAAAATAAGATTATATATGAATTTATTTTCTCAAGGTTTATTGCTATACACATATAATTTTGAGAAGAATTTTAAGAGTACATTTAAAATCTTAAAAAAAGATTCAGTTAGGTATATAAATAAGAATAGATTTTCAATGTTGTTAGACATATTACTATTATCAAAGTTAAATATTAAAGAAAAAATTGCATGTTTTACAATCTATTATTTACCGAGCTTTTTTGTAGAATTATTATATAAAAAATATCTAAGAACTTAATAGAAAGGATATAAGGATGAATGATTTTATCGTGGTGACAAATGGTTATCCTAGCGAAAATAAACTTTATAATAATGCTTTTGTTCATAGAAGAGTAATTAACTATTTAGAAAAAGGTTATGAGGGTTTTGTTATAGTTATAAGACCAGAGCATAAAATAATAAAAAAGTATGAATTTGATAATGTTGTTGTTTATGAAGGTAATAGTGAGAATGTTAGAAAACTACTTTTAAACAATTTAAGAGCTAAAATTTTTATTCATTTTGTTGATATCCATATGATAAAAGCTATTACATCAGTCAATGAAGATTATGAGATATTTATATGGATTCATGGAACCGAGGCTTTATCTTGGAAAAGACGTATATTCAACTTAAGTTTTAACTTAAAATCTATTTTGAGTTTTATCAAGTACATTTATTGTAATACAAAGCAGATGAAATTTATGAGAGAGCTAATTTTAAATAAAAAATTAAATATAAAATATATTTTTGTATCTGAGTGGATGAAGGATATTTTAGCGTTAGATTCTAAAACGATTTTAAATGCGTCAAGATATGAAATAATACCAAACATTATTGATGATACGTTGTTTTATTATCATAAAAAAAACGAAAAACATAGGTTTAAAATTTTAAGTATACGACCATATTCAAGTAAAAAATATGCTAATGACATTTCGGTTAAAACAGTACTAAGGTTATCTAAAAGAGCTTATTTTGATGAATTAATTTTTGATTTTTATGGTGATGGCTATTTATTTGATAAAACTTTAAAGCCACTTAAAAAATTTAAAAATGTTAATATACATAAAACTTTTTTAAGTCAATCGGACATTGCTAAATTACATAGTAAGCATGGGGTAATTTTATCTCCAACAAGACAAGATGCTCAAGGTGTGTCTATGTGTGAAGCGATAGCAAGTGGATTAGTTCCAATAGTATCTAATAATACTGCTATTCCTGAGTTTGTAACTAATAACTTTGGATTTTTATGTAATGATGTTGATGACTTTATTGAAGCTTTTGATACGATATATAGTGATAGTGATGATTTTATAAGAAAGTCGCAATTAGGCTCTGAATTTATGTTAAATAAGTGTGGAAGGCATAATATTGATAGAGAGTTAAGGTTAATAGGATTTAATAATTGCAACAATAAGAAGAATAAGCAAAACATTCTATAGTAGTATACAAAGGTACATTGTACATAGGTGTATCAGAAAGTATAGAGGCTGAATGGATAGCAAAACTGAACGAGAAAAGTAGATATAGCTGTTATAAATGAGTTAGATATGATATTTAACAAAATTAATATGGATACTAAAGCAGAATAGATGCTTAAGATAGTAAGTAGAATTTTATAAATATGAATATAGGATTATTTTACGGACATTATACAGGATTAGAGTCATACTGCTTAGTACACGAGTTAAAGAAATTTGAGTAGAATCTAAGACGTAGTATAAAAAATATAACAAGGTAAAGGAGTATAATGGATAATAATTTGTTGAAAAAGTTTATTCAATTTGCAATGGGAAATTGTATAGTTTTATTGCTGGGATTCATATCATCTCCTATTATTACTAGGCTTATAGATGATCCGAGTCAAATGGGTAAATTTAATATGTTTACTACAGTAGCCAATTTAGCAATGGTAATAGTTATGGTTGGAATAGACCAATCATATGTTAAATATTACTATGAAGAAGAGTTAAATAGTAGAGGTAAATTGCTAAGAAAATGTATAAAAGTACCTTTGTTGATAAGTATAGTCATAGGAGAATTGATACTGCTCTTTAATAGAAGTATATCTATGTATATTGTAGGGCAAGAAAGTTTAGGAGTTGCATTTTTTATAGCATTACATATAGTAGGACTGGTAATTAATAGATTTGCTTTGCTACAAATAAGAATGAAGCAAAACGCAAAGCTTTATTCATTTTTATCTGTACTTACTAAAATAACAAATTTAATATTAGTCGGATTACTTTATTTTAGATATAATAATAATTATATGACTTTAGTACTGTCAATAATTATTTCCAATATACTGGTTAGCATATTGGCTATAATATTAGAAAGAAAAGAATGGTTTAAATTTGACCAAAATACTGAACTAAAGGTAACAACAAGGCAACTTATGGTATATGGATTTCCTCTAGTTTTTACAATGGTAATTACGTGGTTGTTTCAGTCAATTGATAAGCTATTTATAAATCATTTTTGTGGATATAAGGAAGTAGGACTTTATGGCTCGGCTATGACTATAGTGGGGTTGTTAAATACGTTTCAAAGTGCGTTCACAACGTTTTGGGTGCCTGTTGCATATGAACATTATAATAATAGTCCTGATGATAAAAGTTTCTTTGTAAAGATTAATAATATTGTAACTGTAGTTATGTTATTTCTGGCGATAGGACTAATAACAATGAAAGATATAGTCGTTTTGTTATTAGGACCTAATTACAGAGATGCTGTATTTATATTTCCATACTTAGTTTTTATGCCAATAATGTATACCATATCTGAAACAACTGTTATGGGAATAAATTTTAAAGGAAAAACTAAGAAGCATATACTAATAGCGTCTGTTGCAGCAATAGTTAATTTATTAGGAAACTCATTTTTAGTACCAATTTATGGAGCTAAAGGAGCTGCGATTTCGACGGGAGTAGCGTATGTGGTTTTCTTTGGAATGAGAACGTATATGTCTAAAAAGGAATACAAGGTAAATTATAAATTAAAAACTTTAGCTATATCTACTGTTATAGTATATATGTTTGCAACTTATTCTAGCTTTTACAAATTTAATATGGTTATATTTTTAGCTTCTTTAATATCAACATTTATTGTATCTGTGCTATATAAAGATACTATACTTAAAAGTTTAAAATTATTAAAACTAATAGTTAAAAGCAAAAAAGTGAAAAGGTAGATTAAATATTTATATATAAATTTTGAAATTATGCTAGTAAGCTATAAAAATTAAAATTATAGGTGGGTATATGAAAATGAAGAAAAAAATAATGCTCGTCTTTGGTACAAGACCAGAAGCCATAAAGATGTGCCCTTTGGTAAAAGAACTTAAGACACGAAAAAATATTAAAATAATTGTTTGTGTAACTGGACAGCACCGTCAAATGCTAGATCAAGTTCTTGAAGCTTTTGATGTTATTCCTGATTATGATTTATCTATAATGAAAGATAAACAAACGCTTTTTGATGTAACAACTAATATTTTAAATAGAATCAAAGAGGTATTGGAAGAAGTAAAACCGGATGTGGTGTTAGTTCATGGAGATACGTCAACAACTTTTGTTACAGCTTTAGCTTGTTTTTATTTACAGATTCCAATTGGACATGTTGAAGCTGGACTCAGAACCTATAATATATATTCACCATATCCAGAAGAGTTTAACAGACAATCTGTTGGGATTATAGCAAAGTATAATTTTGCTCCCACTGAATTATCTAAAGAAAATTTACTTAAAGAAGGTAAAGAATCCAAATCTATCTATGTTACTGGAAATACTGCCATTGATGCCTTAAAAACTACTGTTAGGGAAGATTATACTCATGACCAACTTAAATGGGCAGAAGATAGTAGACTTATTATGATAACTGCTCATAGAAGAGAGAATCTAGGAGAACCAATGAGAAATATGTTTAGAGCTATTAAAAGGATAGTAGATGAAACCCCAGATATTAAAGCTATTTATCCTATTCATATGAATCCTATAGTAAGACAAGCTGCAAATGGGATTCTTGGTGATTGTGATAGGATTAGAATAATTGATCCACTTGATGTATTAGATTTTCATAATTTCCTTTCTAGGTCCTATTTAATTTTAACTGATAGTGGTGGTATCCAGGAAGAAGCTCCAAGTTTAGGTAAGCCTGTGCTTGTTATGCGTGACACCACAGAGAGACCTGAAGGAATAGCCGCTGGTACGTTAAAATTAGTGGGAACTGATGAAGAGATTATTTATAATACATTTAAGTTATTACTTGAGGATAAATTAGAATATGAAAAAATGAGCCATGCAAGTAATCCATATGGTGATGGTTTTGCCAGTAAGAGAATAGCAGATATATTGGAGGGTCTAGGCACTTTTGTTCAAGAAACTTGAACATTAGAGGAAGTTGCTGCTTCAAAATAGTCTTTAAATACTAGGAGATTGAAATATGAAGGATATAGACATTAGGAATTTATTAGGTAGGGATACAATACAACTTAAATCAGACCATATTGATAGATATATCAAGGATAAGGTTATTCTTGTAACCGGTGGTGGAGGAAGTATTGGCTCAGAGATAATAAGGCAGATAACTAAATTTTCACCAAAGAAAATTCTTATTTTAGATATATATGAAAACAATGCTTATGATTTACAAATGGAGCTTAATAGAAACTGTCCTCAGGTGTGTAAAAGTGTGATAATTACTTCAGTGAGGGATTTAGTGAGAATGGATCAGGGGTTTTGTCAGTATAGACCTGATGTTGTATTTCATGCTGCAGCTCATAAGCATGTGCCTTTAATGGAAGAGAATATGGCTGATGCAATTAAAAACAACATAATAGGCACATATAATGTGGTTAAGTGCGCTCATAGGTATGGGGTAGATAAGCTTGTGTTAATTAGTACTGATAAGGCTGTGAATCCTACTAATATAATGGGAGCTACTAAGAGGTTTTGTGAACTTATAGTACAAGCTTTTAATGAAGTGAGTAAAACTGATTTTGTAGCAGTGAGATTTGGAAATGTCTTAGGAAGTAATGGTTCTGTGATACCACTATTTAAAAGGCAAATTGAAAAAGGTGGACCTGTCACAGTGACACATCCAGAGATAACTAGGTTCTTTATGACTATACCAGAAGCAGCTCAGCTTGTAATTCAAGCAGGAGGATTTGCAGAAGGTGGAGAGATATTTGTCCTTGATATGGGTAAACCAGTTAAGATGGTGGAGCTTGCAAAGGAGTTAATAACTCTTTCAGGTTATAAGCCAGAGGAAGATATAAAGATAGAGTATATAGGTCTAAGACCTGGAGAAAAACTTTATGAAGAACTACTTATGGATGAAGTTGCATTAACTTCTACGGAACATGATAAAATCTTTGTAGAAAAACCCAAGGAAGCAAATATAAACTTCATAGAATCATCTATAGATGAATTTAAAAATGTAGACAATATATCTAAAGAACAAATTATAAAATTAATGAAAGAAAAGGTTCCTACATATTTCCCTATGGTGTTAGATTATGGGGTATCCCAAATAGCTGAAATCTCGCAAACCCTTGCTACGTCAACAACTAGTTATATAGTTTTATAGTTAAATAGTTCTATATTTATGTAGTTTCCTAGAGGAAATTTTAAATAGTTAAATATTTCATAGGGTAAACTCAATGAGAGAAGAATATCTAGGTATTCTTCTTTTTTTGCACAATCAGCATTTATGCTGAGCCGTTAGGTTGAAAGAAGTTTAAGTTTCCCCACCGGGGTTTGAATCTTTCTACAGGTTTAATAATAGAAGAAGCTAAAAATATGAAATATAGTGCAGTTTTTAAGGAGTTTGGTTATAATATAAATAAATAGATTTAAAGAATGGAGGATATTATGAAATCAATTAAAGAAAGTGGAATAGATATTGATATGCTCTATGATGTTATAGCCTTATGCACTTTTGGAAGTTACAATGAAAGTTGTTGGGACAAGGAGCGAAGTGACATAGATGTTATGGTTCTTTCTAATACAGAGCTAGAATGGAATAGGGAAATGGAAATAGAAGATTATTTAACTAATCATTTATCAGTGTATTTTAATCATGAAAATATTCATATTACCTTCATCAATGATTTTGTTTACCCATTTGGAGAAATTATGATATCAAGTCCTAATAAAGTCATACTACAGGAAGAACAGTATTTGGATTATATACTTGGGTACTCATGTTTTAAGAGAGATAGAGAGTATTTAGAAATTATAAGAGACTATCACCTAAAGGAGAAAGGAGTGTAGTTATGGTTTATTATAAATATAAAAAAGAAAAGTTGGAAGAAAAGCTTGTAGAAAGTAAAGTTTTTTTAGTGAAAATAAGAGAGTGTTTAAAGAGAAACCCAAATAGTGATGATGAAATAGTAGATGAAGCTATGATATCTTACTTTAATTCTTTCTGTGAATTTATATTAGATATGTGTGAAACATATTTAGTAGCAACAGAAAATTATATACCTAATAAATCAGGGGTAGATATAATAGATTTATCATCAACCTTTGGATTCATATCTTCAGAGGATTCTAAGAAACTTCAGGGGATAGTGAGACTTAGGAATAGGTATACTCACGATTATTATCAAAGGAAGTTAGCAAGAAAAAGAATTATAGATATATGTAAATCTGAAATCATAACTTTAGATTTATTTCTAGAAACTTCTTCTGAGAAAATAAGATTAGTTGTTAGTGACAAGCAGTAAGAGACTGTGAAGAAGGGTTTAAGATGGCTGATGAATTTATTGAAAAATTCCTTAATTTAAGTTCTACTTGCTGAATTTATAATTAAGACAAAAGAGATGTTCAAATAGTAAAATTGAACCTATATGATAGACACTATAAAAAGAGAGCCTATCAGTATAGGTTCTTTTTGTACAATAAAAGTATGAGGTGATTAAAATGAGCAAAAAGACTTTTACTGCTGAAGAAGTTGAACTATTATCAAAGAATAAATATGTTCAAAATGTAAGCGAAAAATCAATAACATATTCGAATGAGTTTAAAATATATTTTATAGCTGAATCTAAGAAAGAAAAAACATCTAGATTAATCTTCGAAGAAGCTGGTTTTGATATTGGTATTATAGGTGAAAAGCATTGTGAAGTCGCTAGGGCTAGATGGCGAAAAGCTTTTAAAGACAAGGGCGTACTAGGCTTAGATGATACTCATTTGTGTAAAACAGCTAATGTATCCCGTTCGGGATATTATAACTACTTAAAATGCAATGATAAAAGGAAACAACGCGAAAAAGCAGACGTGGTAGTGCGTGATACCATATTAATTGCTTTTAATCATAGAGGTTATAAAAAGGGCTCTCGTTTCATCAACTTGTCAGATAAAATCACTCTTGATATAGCTACAGGTACAATTCATAAACTAATGGCTACGCCAGGGCTACATCTAGATAAGACTGCTTTTATACATTCTGATCAAGGTGTACATTAAGAAGAAATATTAAAAAGGCTGAAAAGATAGTTGAGATAAAATATGATTTATCTGCAGAGGAATTTTATGCCAATAATAAGATGACATTAAAAAAGCAGGGGCAGCAAGCTTAGTTCTATTAGAGGCAATAAGACATGTGGCTAATTATACTAAAAAGTTTGACTTTGAAGGCAGTATGATAGAAAATGTGAAAAATTCCTTTAGGCGATTTGGTGCTGTACAAGTACCATATTTTTGCATATACAAGGAGTATTCTAGATTGTTCAAGATGATAAATAGGATTAATGAAATTGTTAAAAGGTAGCAAGTTATATATATTATAAAATAATTTAAAAATGTTGGTATATATAGATAATGGGATTAGAGACCGTTGTAACGAGTTCTAATCCCATTGTAAAAACTTGTAATGGGGTCTGACCCCACTGAAAAAAATTACATTTGATTACCTGTTGGTTGAGATATGTTCTTTAGAGCATCTTGTGCATTGTCAGAAAGAATAGGCTCAAGAGAAATATCTCCTAATGAAACAATCCCTACAAGACTATTATTTTCTACGATAGGAAGCCTACGTATTTGCTCTTTGCTCATTATTTCAGCAGCATCATGAACATCCATTTCTGGATTCCCTACAGTAGGGTTTGAGGTCATAATATTACTGACTGTTGTTTGGCCTGAATCTTGACCTGAAGCTACAGCTCTTAAAGCAATATCACGATCTGTAACTATACCACTTACCATATTGTTACTACATACCGGTATGGAACCAACATTATATTGTTTCATAAGTTGAGCAGCTTTTTCAATAGAGTCCTGTGGGTTTAAGCAAGCAACATCTTTTGACATGATTTCTTTTACTTTCATATAATTCACCTCCATATATAGAGTAACCAATTAAATTACTATTTATTAGCTAGCAAGGTGAATATTTTCTTTATGGAGCCTACCATAGGAAGTTACGATGTCTTTGTTGAAGGAACTTTTGGAAAAGTAATTCAAACTGAAAGTAAGATGAGATTTAACAATAATGAAGTAATAGAGTCCAAGTAATAGAGTATAACACCATAGCTTGGACTCAAATATAAAGCTGACGTGATGTTTCACGTCAGCTTTTGCAATGTGTAAATGTTCAGTTTTATGTTGAACCATGAGGCTAAAAGAAGTCAGAGGTTCATGTTGAGAAAGATTATAAATTTGGTCTTTTAAACTTTAAACTTTAAATTTCATAATAATTGTTTGTAAGTTTTGTGCTAAATTTGATAGGTTTTCACTAGAGCTTGCAATTTCTTCTATGGAGGCAGCTTGTTCTTCCATGGAGGCTGTTGCTTCTTCAGTTGCAGCAGCACTTTCTTCAGCAAGGGCTGAAAGTTTTTCAAAAATATCTAATATTTCATACTTTGTTTTTTCCATCTTTTCTCCTGAAATATTTAACTGCTTAACTACTTTTCCAGATTCATTCATTGCTTCAGAAATTAACATATATTTATCTCTAGTATTAATTACACTACTAGCTTGTTCTTTAGATATATTAGATAGCCTTTCCATTGTATTTACAGCATTTTTAGCATTATTTTGCAATTCATCAACCATTCCATCAATCTCTTTTGTAGAAGTTGAAGATTGCTCAGCTAATTTTCTGATTTCCTCTGCTACTACTGTAAATCCTCTACCGGCTTCCCCGGCTCTTGCTGCTTCTATTGCTGCGTTTAATGCTAATAAATTAGTCTGTTCTGCTATAGAGGCAATGACATTACTTGCTTGTCCAATTTTATTAGAACTATCATTAGTTTTTAATATAACTTCATATATCTCTTTTGTTGCATCATTACTTTCTTCTGTTATTTTTGATAGGGTATCAATGTCATTTAATCCCTCACTAACCACTTCGGTTACCTTCATTGAAGCAGTATTTAAATTTCTCACATTTTCTTGATCTTTTTCAATAATTTCTCCTAATAAAGTAGCTTTTGAAGATCCTTCTTCTGTAATTCGTGCTTGTTCAGAGGCTTCCATTGCTATTTCTTCTACTGTTTTTGATACCTCGTCTACAGCTTTGGCTGATTGGTGTGAAGTAGCCGTCAACTCCTCTGAAGCAGCAGTAACTTGTTCGGAAGAATCACTGACTTTATCAATAACATCCCTAAGATTATTAATTATGCTTTGTAAAGCTTGGGCTAAGGCTCCAATTTCATCATTCTTTTTAAAATAGTTTTCAGAAACATCTTCTGTAATATCTAAATTAGCTATTTTTTCTGAATGTTTTATTGTTTTTATAATAGGTTTAGCAATGGAATTACCAATTAAATATGTAATAGCAATACTAATAAACAAGATTACAGAAGTAACTATTGTAATTGTTCTTTGTAGCCTAGGAATTGCAGATAAAACCTCACTCTCATTGGCAGTAGTAATAAGTATCCAATCAGTACCTTCAATAGGTGCATATCCAGCATATAAATCATCACCTTCAAAGGAATAGGTGCTGACTCCTTGCTTGTCTTTCAATGCTTTCTGAAGTAGTGTAGACATTGAAGTTAGACTTTTATTTTTTTTCATTTCTTCAGACGGATTAAACTGATTTAATACCTTTTCCCTGTCTGGATGAGCAATTATTGTTCCATTACTATTAATAATATAGCTATATCCTTCATCCCCATATCCGACATCATCAATAATTTCACTTAAAGCATTTCCGTCTCTACGACCTATTAAAGCACCTACGACTTTACCATCTCTTTCAATAGGAGCTGCATACATTAAAACAACTTCATTGGTTACACGACTAATTAATAAGTCAGATACGTTCGCTTCGCCATTTAAAGCCTTTTTTACGTATTCTCTATCACCTAATTGGTTAGTTGATCCATTTGAATAGTGGGCAGTACCATCAGGATCAACCACAGCAATATCAAGAAAATTTAGACCTTCTACTTGTCTTTGTAGTATAGGTTGTTGTAATTTCCAATCCATGCTCTTTATTTTGTCTAATAGAGCTATTGTTTTTAAGCACTGTTCTTGGGTTTCACTTCTACTCTCTGTTACTCTTGCTCCTTCAGCTGCTAGTGAAACTAGGGATTTTTCTGCTTCTTTTGTAAGAGAAGCGTTAATATTTTGTGTAGAAATCAACTCTAATAAAATTGATGATAATAAAATTAGTATAGAAAAGTAGATAACTAATTTTGTTTTAATACTTTTTAGTTTAAATTTACATATAAAGCTTTTTAGACTTTTCACTTCCATCCCTCCATTTAATGAATATATAGATTTTGATTCTTGATAACTGATTACTTAAGGGTAGATATTTATAAGATGTTAGATGTGGTAAGGTGTAAATGGATTCCTTTAATAAAAAATATTACAAAATATGTAGTTTGCATTCCAATTTATATTATAACAAATAATACTATAAAACAACACAATTGAAATATTTTATACAAATAATACTATTTTTTTTAACTTGATGAATCAATTTTTAGAAATATAAGTAATCTAAAAAGTTAAAAAAATACTGTTAACTATTGAATCGTAAATACATAAAGATTGAAGGAAGTAGTGCTGAAATACCAATATTAGTTTAAAAATATACCAATATAGGATATAATATACTGGTAAGGAGGGGGATATATGAGAAAAGATAGGATACAAACCATATTATGCATAGTACTATCTATTGCTTTAATTGCTACTTTAGCTTTAGGTATAAATAAATCTAAGAAGGAAAAAGAAAAGATTTTACAAAGCAAGAAGCAATATGAAAGCTCAATAAATACAGCATCTAAACCAGAAGAAGAGACTAAAGAAGGTAATATAGAGGAAGAAAAGCAAGAAAGTGAAGAAAAATTAACTTTAGAAGGAAAAACTCTACTTTCTCTTGGAGATGGAGTTTCAAAAGTAAGTACATATCAAGAAAAGGTAAAGAATCTTTTGAATTTAAAAAGTGTAATTAATAACTCTAATAATGGCTTAGTTATGAGTAGTATGATTAGCTACATTAATAAAGAGGCCCTTAAGGATACTGATATAATAATGATTATGGTAGGTACTAATGACTATACTAAAGGAAGAGCCCTCGGAACTATAGATGATGGTGGGGAAGTTGAGTCTTTTTATGGAGATGTACAAGCGGTTATAAATGCAGTAAAAAATGCTAAACCCGAGGTGAAACCTGTATTTTTAACTCCATTAAAGCATGGGAATATTGAAGGACAGCCAAGCTATCCTGATAAAAATAATATTGAACTTGGACTAGATGATTATGCTAAAGCCATTAAAGATGTATGCGATAAAAATTCAATACCAGTAGTAGACTTATTTAACAAAAGTGGCATAGAAGCAGAAAATATAGCTCAATATACTGTAGACAATATGAACTTAAATGAAGCTGGAAACGAAAAAGTAGCCAAGACGATCAGTGAAGCGTTACAAAAAATATATAAGTAGGATATACTTAAGTAGATATGCATAACATATAATATAGATTTATATTATATATGAAAATTCTTATTCATGACAAGTTAATCATTTGAAACCAAAATTTAATGAAGAAATTCTAAATCTCCTACTTAATAAAATTGTTTACCTTCACTATTCGCCTTCATGGCTCAGTGTTCAGCTCTTGCCTTCCGTGGCAAGAATTACAACAATTTTACACGTAGGAGCTAAAAATTTCTAACATTAAACTTTCAATGGTTTCTGTATTGATTAACTTTTGTCATTTCTAAGAATTTTCAATAAGAATTATCTATTATATTAGAAAGTATTCATACACATAAAGAATTGAGTTTGGACCTTAGCTTTTTAAAGGCTAGGGTTCTTCTTTTTGCTGCTGTAGAGTAGTTAAGACTTCTGGATATTGAATATTCTTTTAGGTTTCCTTCACAGTTTATGTAAATGAAGGTTATTAAGTCTCTTAAGTTTTCTTGGAGGTTGTCCACTTCTTTTTTTATAAGTTTATACATTTCTTTTTCTATAAAATTATCTTCAGTTGATGCATCAGCTATTAAAGTATCCTCTATTCTTAGGTTAGTGCTAACTGGAGCTTCAATGGTTTGTACTTCGTTATCTTTTGCTCTTTGTCTTATTAGATAATTAAAATTATTTTTTATTGCATAAGAAATATAGGCTGTAAAATTACCTTTTCCCTGTATATATTTCTCTAAGCAACGAATTATTGTTATGTTTCCTATTTGAATTAGGTCTTCCATTTCATAGCCTCGGACATGAACCTTTGAAGCCTGTTTGATTATTAAGTATTTGTATTCATTGAGCAATTCTTCCATAGCACTTTGGTCTTTATTTTTTGCTTTTAATATAAGATTCTCTAATTTCGAATAATTCATAGATATAACCTCCTAAAAATACTTTAATAACATATATGCATTTTTTTGAAAAAGTGGAATATAACTAACAAAGAAATTTTAGCAGAAACATTAGTTTGTGTAAATATAAAATTTGAAAAATTTGGATTGTAGTATTAGTGTTTTAAAATATAAGTGTGAGGGAAGAATATTTATAGCAAATTCATATTCTGTATTATTTGATAATTAAAACAGAATAATATATATTATTAAGAAATAAGAGTTTTAAATAGCTTGAACGTATTCTTTCTGTATTATTAAAAATTTTTAAAATAATGCAGAATATCTTGCAATAGATAATAAGTGTTTGTTAATATGTAGGTATGGAAGATAATATGAATGCGGAGGTAATAAAATGGAACCTTTAAAATTAACTAATTCAGTTCATTGGGTTGGGGTTAATAATCCTGAACTTAGAGTGTTTGACATAATAATGGAAACACAAATGGGAACTACATATAATTCCTATTTAATTGAAGATGAAAAGATAACTATAATTGATACAGTTAAGGATGGATACTTCGAAAAATATTTAAAAAATATTAAATCTATTATTGGAGATAAGAAAATAGATTATATTGTAGTACAACATACAGAACTTGACCATAGTGGTTCATTAAAGGAACTTTTAAAGGAATACCCAGAAGTGCAGGTTGTTGGATCAAAGGCGGCAATAAGATATCTTAAAGGAATTATAAACATGGATTTTAAAGCTTTGGATGCTTCAGGAGATCTATCTATAGGAAGCAAGACTTTAAGATTCATAAATGCGCCAAATCTTCACTGGCCTGACAGTATATTTACTTACTTAGTAGAAGAAAAGACATTATTCACCTGTGATTTTATGGGGTGCCATTATTCACCTAATGGATGCATTACTGATAGTTGTTCTGGCAACTATGAAACTGAAATGAAATATTATTTTGATGTTATTATGGGACCTTTTAAAAGATTTGTTAATATGGCCCTAGATAAGATTGAAAATATAGAAGCTGAAATTATTGCACCTAGCCATGGCCCAGTTCATATTGACGATAGAGAGTATTATAAAAATTTATATAAAAGTTGGGCTAAGGAAGAGGCTATTGAAGAAAAAAACATTCAAATATTTTATATTTCAGCCTATGGAAATACAGAAAAGGTTGCAAATTGCCTAAAGGATGCCATTGAGAGAAGGGGAGTCAAGGCTGGAGTTCATGAAATTACAACTACACCTTTAGGAGAACTTGTATCTCTTGTAGATAGATCAAGTGGTATACTGATAGGTTCTCCTACAATAAACCAAGATGCAGTAGAGCCAGCTTGGAATTTACTTGCTCATGTTAGTGCAATTGTAAATCGTGGTAAAATTGCGGGTGCTTTTGGATCCTATGGTTGGAGTGGTGAAAGCGTTCCTATGCTTACAGAAAGATTAAAGAGCCTTAAATTTAATGTAATTGATTCAGGCTTTAAATTTAACTTTGTACCAAGTGAAGAAGAACTTAAATTAGCAGATGAATTTGCTGGCAACTTTCTTGGAATGTTAAAATAATTTATAGAATTAAAGTAAATTAAGTTTATAATAAAAGATTATGGTATATTATTAAGGTATGAGATATAATATTTAATATTATATTCCATGCCTTTTTTCATAGTTAATATAAAATACATACTTAATAATATGTTTACATGAAAGATTTTATTAAGGAATAGGCTATAGATAAAAAATATGGTAAAATGTAAGAAAACTGAGAAATTTCATTGCATTTTTATAGGAGTGATTATATTGAAGTGGTTAAATAATTTAGAGAGAAAATATGGCAAGCATGCCATTCATGGGTTGATGAAATACATTGTAGCAGCTAATTTGGCTGTGTTTTTATTAAGTACCATAAGCCCAGGTTTAGAAGAAAACTTAATGCTAATACCTGAGGCAGTAATGGCAGGTCAAGTATGGAGGATATTTACCTTTATTTTAATTCCACCAGCAACCAGTGCCTTTTGGATACTATTTACCCTTTATTTCTATTATATTATAGGCATGGGATTAGAACAGGCTTGGGGAAGCTTTAAATTTAATATATATTATTTAGTAGGGATGATTGCTACTATAATTGTATCCTTAGTTGGAGGAAGTCCTGCTACAGGAACCTTTATAAATTTAACTTTATTTTTAGCCTTTGCATCTATATATCCTAATCATGAGGTTTTATTATTTTTCATTTTACCTGTTAAGATGAAATATTTAGCCATTTTTGATGCAGTGCTTTTGGCACAACAGTTTATAATGGGTGGCGTTGGAATAAAACTCATGATTCTTGCATCTTTAGCTAACTACTTTATTTTCTTTGGAAAAGACTTTATAGAGTTATTTAAAACTAAGAAGAAAGTTAAGAAGAATAAGGAAAGATTTAAGGTCATAGAGATGAAGGATTATGTACGTCATAGATGTACTGTATGTGGAATAACTGAAAGAGATGACCCAAATATGGAGTTTAGATATTGTTCAAAATGTAGTGGACATAAGGAATATTGCATGAATCACTTGAAAAATCATGAACATATTAATGATTAGTAGTTTATCCGATGACTACCTGCTCTAAGACTCCCATCTTCTTCAAAGTGTGAGTAAAGAGTAGCTACGTTCCTAGATAACGATTTACCCTAAAGGACAACGAGTTCTAAGTATCGAAAATACTGATACTTAGAATTCTGTTAGTAAGCTTCAGTGGGAGAAAAAAAAGCCTCTGAAGCAAAGAACTCTGTTTATAAAAAAATTTAAGGGATGTATCAAAATTATAGGTTCACTGTTATAGGTTAGCTAAATTTTGAGGCAGCCCTTTTAATTAGTACATATGAAGGAGGAAAATCTATGAGATATGAAGGTGCAGTTTATAGGCCACCTAGTGAAGGAAGAAGTTTAATAGTTCAGGCTACCATTGGTTGTTCTCACAACAAATGCAGTTTTTGTAATATGTATAAGGCAAAGCAGTTTAGAATGAGAAATCTAGAAGAGGTAATTGAGGATTTAACTTGGGCTAGAGAGAAATATAGATATATAGAAAAAATATTTATTGCTGATGGGGATGCCCTTATCATGCCTACTCATATACTTATTACTATTTTAGATAAAATTAAAGAGTTATTTCCAGAATGCAAAAGCATTACTGTGTATGCTAGTCCAAAATCTATTTTGCTTAAAACAGAAGAAGAATTAAAGCTTTTAAAAAGCAAGGGATTAAATATGGTATATCTAGGCATAGAAAGTGGAGATGATGAGATTTTACTTAAGGTAAATAAGGGAGCAACTGCAAAGGAACTTATAGAAGCTGGTAGAAAAATTAAGGATAGTGGAATTAAATTATCATGTACTCTAATTAGTGGCTTAGGTGGGGGAGAGAACTGGAAAAATCATGCTCTGAACTCTGCAAAAGTTATAAATGCCATAGATCCAGATTATTTGGGACTTTTGACCCTTATGACTCCTGAAGATGCACCTATATATGAAGAGATACAAAAGGGAAACCTTATACTTTTAAATCCTATACAAGTAATGGAGGAAGTATATCACCTTGTTAAAAATCTTGAACTTACAAATTGTATATTTAGGAGCAATCATGCATCAAACTATGCACCACTAGCAGCAGTCTTAGGAAAAGAAAAGGAAAGATTACTTTCGGATATAGAAGGCTTTTTAGTAGGGCAAAATAACTTTAAACCAGAATATTTTAGAGGGCTTTAATAATATTGAAATAAAGCCCTCCCTTTGCTATAATTATTACGATAAGTAGCATTGAAAAATGTAAACCATTACCTAATGAAAATGAAATATTAATGTACTATTTATATTTAAAACAGTCTATTAAGGAAGGATGTTAATAATGAAAAATACATACATAAATATTCTTAAAAGAGAAGTTATACCAGCGTTAGGGTGTACGGAGCCTATAGCTCTTGCTCTTGCAACAGCGAAATGTAGTCAAGCTTTAGGAGGAGTTCCAGATAAAGTTACAGTTCTTGTTAGTTGTAATATTCTTAAAAATGGTATGGGAGTAGGAATACCAGGTACAGGAATGGTTGGATTAAATATTGCAGCAGCCCTTGGAGCTATAGGTGGTAATGCGGAGGCTGGATTAGAGGTTTTAAAGGATGTTACTAAGTCAGATATTGAGAAATCAAAGGAATATATAGCAGATGGCAAGGTTACAATAGACCTTACTAAAGCACCGGAAAAACTATATGTAGAGGTTATTGGACATAGGGGAGATGATAGCTCTTCTGTAATAATTAAAAATAAGCATAATAATATAGTTTTAATTACAAGAAATGAAGAGATATTATTTGAAATAGAAGAGGTTAAGGCAGTAAGTACTGAGGATAATGGAAATGAGGAACAGTTATCTGTTAAAGATATATATGAATTTATAAAAAATGTACCTTATGAGGATATAGAGTTCTTAATGGAAGGTATAGAGATGAATCGTAGAGTTTCAGAGGCTGGAAGAAAAGAAGAATATGGACTTAAAGCAGGAAAGATTTTATTGGATGGAAAGAACAGTAAGATGTTTGCAGATTCTCTTCAAACCTATGCTATGGGATTAACGGCTGCAGGTGTTGATGCTAGAATGGATGGATGTACACTGCCAGTAATGAGTACAGCAGGTAGTGGAAACCAAGGCTTAACAGCTACTTTACCTGTAATTGCAGCGGCAGAAAAACTAGGCGTTAGTGATGATACTTTAGTTAGGGCAGTAGCACTTAGTGATCTTATAACTATTCATGTAAAAAGCTTTATAGGAAGACTTTCAGCTCTATGTGGATGTGGAGTTGCAGCTTCAATTGGAGCTAGCTGTGCCATTGTTTATATGCTAGGAGGAGAACTATGTGCTATAAATAAAGCTATAAAAAACATGGTGGCGGACGTATCTGGTATGGTCTGTGATGGAGCAAAACCAGGATGTGCTCTTAAAATTTCTACGGCAGTAGGTACATCAGTACTATGTGCAGCCCTTGCAGTAGAAGGAGTAGAAGTTTCATCCCATGATGGAATTGTTCATGAGGACGTAGAGAGAACTATAAAGAACATGGCAGATTTAGGGGTAGTTGGTATGGCTGATGCAGATAGAGTTATACTTAACTTAATGATGTGTAAATAAAGAAATAAATTAGTAAATCAAGCTTCTAATGAAAGTGTAGAAATAGATGTATAATCATTTTTGTATCGGTATGTATTGCTTAGCAATTTTCATACCGTTTTTTTTGTTGAACTGTTGTCAGCCTAGAAAAATTTATATATAATTTATTATAAGGAAATTATTTGAATATTATATAAATAAAATTTTTTGGGTGAGGATTATATTATGACGTATAATGAAATGAAGTTAAAAATGAGAGATGGAAAAGAGATTTATTTATACAAGTGGGAGTTAGATGAAAGTGTTAAGCCTAAGGCAGTTATACAACTTATCCATGGTATGGCTGAATATGGTAGCAGATATGATAGATTTGCAAAGGAATTAGTAAAGGATGGATTTATAGTTTATGCTGATGATCATAGAGGTCATGGAAAATCCGCAGAAAGCTTAAGTACTTTAGGGTATATTAGTGATAATGATGGATTCCATGATATGGTTCATGATCAATATGAAATAAATAATCTTATAAAAAAGGAAAACCCGGGGCTGGATGTTTATATTTTAGGACATAGTATGGGGTCTTTTATAACTCAAAGGTATATGGAGATATATGGAGATACAGTTAAGGGTGTAATTTTATCAGGAACTGGTGGAAAGCCTAGTTCTACAATGAATATGGGTATATTTTTGTCAAAGGTTATAATGAATCTTAGAGGTAGAAGAGCTAGTGGAAGGTTAATGGATGATTTAGGTTTTGGAAATTATAATAAGCTAGTAGAAAATCAAAAAACTAAATATGATTGGTTAAGTAGGGATGAGGATGAAGTGGAAAAATATATTCTAGACCCATATTGTGGAGGAGTGTTTCCAGTATCCTTTTTCTATGATTTTTTAAGGGGAATGAAGGCCATTCACAAAAAGGACAACCTTGCCGGAATACCGAAGAATTTATTTATAACCATGATTAGTGGTGATAAGGATCCAGTAGGAAACTATGGGAAGGGAATATTATCTCTAGTTAACACCTTTAAAAGTTTAGGCATTAAAAATTTAAGTTATAAGTTATATGAAGGCGGAAGACATGAAATATTAAATGAGATAAATAGAGATCAGGTTACAGAAGATATTAAGGAATGTTTAAATAGCTGGGTTCAAGGTGATAATTATATTAGCAATGAAGTGACCTACACTGGTACCTTCATTGAAGGTAGTACTTTAAGTGAAAATTAGGCATTTGAAAATAAATAACAAGTCAAAGATGGGAAGTATATTTTGAATTATTTATTTTTTGAAGATGCCTTAAGCTATATTATAGATAAGTTAGTAATATAAACCTTAAGATTATCTCTGGTTTGACATATCAATCATTACAATATAGAATAGATAGAGTTGTAGTTATTTGAAATTACTATGGTATATTCGATGACTATCAGCTCTAATACTCCCATCTTCTTCAAAGTGGGAGTAAAGAGCTGTTACGTCCCTGGATAACGATTTCTAAAGCTTCAGAGAAGCTAAGAACTCTGTTTATAAGGAAATTAAGGATTGTTTACCATGGTAAAGGGAATGACTGCTTTATGGAAAGATGTTACTTAATTTGGAGGAATGATTATGTCAAAAACCATAGAATATAAAGATCTAACTGGAGACTATGTCCTTGTTGATGTGAGAAGTACAGGGGAATATAATGAAGCTACTATTAACGGAGCGGTAAGTATTCCTCTTTTTAATGATGAAGAAAGAGCACTTATTGGAACTATATATACTAGAAAAAGTACTGATGAAGCAAAGAGAGTAGGAGTAGAGACAGTATCTAAAAAACTTCCTTATATATATGATAAAATTCATGAATTAGAAAAAGAGCATAAAAATGTAGTACTTTTTTGTGCTAGAGGTGGCATGAGAAGTGCCTCTATTACAGATCTTTTAGGTGCTCTTGGCATGAGAGTTAGTAGAATTAAGGATGGATATAAAGGATATAGAGCTTTCATTAATGAACAGCTACCTAAGGTTAATGAAAAAGTCAACTATATAGTACTTCATGGTAATACAGGAGTTGGAAAAACTGAGATTTTAAAAAAGCTTAGAGCTGATGGCTATGATGTATTGGACTTAGAAGGCTGTGCTAACCATAGAGGTTCAATATTAGGTGCTGTAGGTCTTGGAGATGGTACTAGTCAAAAGCAGTTTGAATCTAATGTCTATGAGGAGTTAAAGGCAGTTAAGGGTAAATATGTTTTCATTGAAGCAGAAAGTAGAAGGATAGGGAAGGTTTTAATTCCAGAATATATACATTCTGACATGAAAAATGGATTTCATATTTTTGTAGATGCACCCTTAGATTTTAGAAGTAAGATAATAATTGATGAGTATACTAAAAGTAATAGTTGTAATGAAGAAATTTGTGATGCTCTAAGAAGATTAAAGAAACACATCAGTGAAAAAAATATAGAAATTTATTGTGATATGGTTAATAATGATCAGTATGAAGAAGTGGTAAAGGAACTTATGGTAAAGTACTATGATCCACTATATACTCATAGCTCTGATAAGTATGAATATGATAAAAAGCTTATGATAAACTCCATAGATGAAGGAGTAGAAGAATTAAAAAGCTTTATAAATAATTTAAAATGTGAAGAATAAACAGGATTCTGAATAAAATATGTATATTAAGTAAAGCTTATAATTAATGTTTATGGGACTTTCGTAAAATAAACTAATCTAAATGAACGTTGAGGATGTACTTATAATATTAAAGCACATGCTAACCGTTCTATATAAGATTAGTTATATATTTTACGAAAAACCTACTAGAACAGTAATTGTAAGCTTTTTTGTATAAAGGTTTAATTATATTATAAAAATTGTAGGAAATAAATCTTTATTAAAGATAAAATAAGAACGTTTGTTTTACAATTTCAAGAAAAAACTTTACTACTTAGGAATAAAGTTATACAATAACAAATGTAACTCAACTTTTAAGGAGGGATAACATGGCAGAAAAAGAGAATAATAGAGGTACTTATGAAGTTACAGATCTCACATCTCTCGAGAAATTAGAGCCAGTAAGAGTTAGGCCTGGAATGTACATTGGATCAACAGGGACTAAAGGTTTACATCATTGCATATGGGAAATACTAGATAACTCTATTGATGAAGTTGCCAATGGATTTGGAGATAAAGTAATAGTTACTTTAAATAAAGATAAAACTGTTACTATTGAAGATAATGGAAGAGGAATACCTACAGGTATACATCCTGTTAAGAATAAATCTGGAGTGGAGATGGTTTATACAGAACTTCACACAGGAGGAAAATTTAACAATAATAACTACAAGACCTCAGGAGGACTTCATGGAGTTGGAGCTGCTGTTGTAAATGCGCTGTCTAAGTGGTTAGATGTAGAAGTTAAACAAAAGGGGAATATTTATTTACAGAAATTTCATTATGGATACGACAAAGAACTCAAAAGGGACATGCCGGGAACTCCAGCTACACCTTTGAAAGTAATAGGAAAATCTAATGAAACTGGAACTAAAGTAACCTTTTTAGCGGATAACGGGATTTTTGGGAATGTAGATTATAGGTTTGAAATAATTGATGAGAGATTAAAGGAACTTTCCTTCCAAAACAAAGGAATTACATTAATTCTTAGAGATGGTAGGAAGGATGAAGTAGAAGAAAAGGTATATCATTCTGAAAGAGGTCTTTTAGACTTTATAGATTATTTAAATGAAAGCAAAACTGTGCTTCACAAGGAGCCAATAATTTTTCAAGGAGAAAGAGAAATTAATGGACTTATGGTATCAGGAGAAATATGCATACAGTTTACAGACTCCACTACAGAATATATTGCTAGTTATGTAAATAATATTCCTACTAAGGAAGCTGGTACCCATGAAACAGGATTTAAGACAGGGATGACTAGAGCCTTTAAGGAAGGTAGTAGAAAGTTAAATCTTTTAAAGGAAAAGGATAAAGATTTTGAAGGAGACGATATTAGAGAAGGTATGACTGCCATTGTAAAGGTAAGAATTACAAATCCGGTCTTTGAAGGTCAAACTAAAACTAAGCTAGGAAATGTAGAGGCATATTCTGTAATGAATGAGCTTGCCTATACTAAGCTAGGAGAATGGATAGAAGATAATAAAGAACTAGCTACAGTAGTTATTAATAATGCAATTTCAGCTGCAGCTAGAAGAGAAAAAATTAAAAAAATTAATGAAGCAGAGAAGAAAAAGATAGGAAATGGAACTGCACCACTAGCAGGAAAAATAGCTGTCTGTACTTTAAAAGACAGAGAATACACTGAATTTATAGTAGTGGAGGGAGATTCAGCGGGAGGTTCTGCAAAACAAGCAAGGGATAGACGGTTCCAAACCATAATGCCTTCTAAGGGTAAGATTATGAATACGGAAAAGCAAAAACTAGAAAATGTTCTTGCTAGTGAAGAGCTTAGAATTTTTAATACTGCCATAGGAACTGGAGTTTTGGAAAACTTTAAAGCAGAAGAATTAAAGTATGGAAAAATAATTATACTAAGTGATGCCGATGTGGATGGATATCATATCAGAACCCTTTGGATGACTTATGTTTATAGATATATGAGACAACTTATTCAAAATGGAAATTTATTTATTGCTTTACCACCTCTTTATAAGGTTTATAAAACCACTAAAAATGGTGAGGTTAGCAAGTACGTTTATAATGGTGAAGAACTAGAAAAGGCTAAGAAAGAAATTGGTAAGGGTGCTTTGATTCAAAGATATAAAGGTCTAGGAGAGATGAATGCAGACCAACTTTGGGATACTACATTAAATCCAGCTACTAGAACTCTTCAAAGGGTAACCATTGAGGATGCCGCCAAGGCAGAAAAGATGGTATCTCTATTCATGGGAGATGTGGTAGAGCCAAGAAGAAATTACATGTACAATCACGGTGAATTTTAGGAGGTGTTACTATGGCAAAGAAAAAGGAAGCAATTCCAGTAGATAATAATATTATAGATGTTTCTATAGATGAGGCTATGCCAGAGAACTATCTCCCTTATGCTGTAGAAGTATCAAAGGATAGAGCTCTTCCAGATGTAAGAGATGGATTAAAGCCTGTTCATAGAAGAATTTTATATGGAGCATATGTGTTAAAGGCTTTCCCAGATAAGCCTTACTATAAATCTGCTAGAATAGTTGGAGATATTTTAGGTAAATATCATCCCCATGGGGATTCTTCAGTTTATGATGCTATGGTTATTTTAGCTCAAGATTTTAGTACTAGAAAACCCCTTATAGATGGTCATGGAAACTGGGGTTCTATAGATGGAGATAGTGCAGCTGCTATGCGTTATACTGAGGCGAGGCTTGCCCCTATTGCCATGGAGATGCTTAAGGATATAGATAAAGATGTAGTAGATATGATGGATAACTATTCTGACAGTGAAAAGGAGCCAAGGGTATTACCAGCTAAATATCCAAACCTTTTAGTTAATGGAGCCTTTGGTATAGCTGTAGGTTTAGCTACAAATATTCCACCGCATAATTTAGGTGAGGTTATTGATGGAGCCATTGCCTATGCAGATAATGAGGATATTACCACTAGAGAACTTATGGAATATATAAAGGGACCTGATTTACCTACTGGTGGAATTCTAATGGGAAAGGATTCTTTAGTTTCTGCCTATGAAACTGGAGAAGGGAAAGTGGTATTAAGAGCCAAAACTCATTTTGAAACCTTGGAAAATGGTAGACTTGGTCTTGTTATTACAGAGTTTCCTTATAGAAAAAATAAGGCTAAGCTTCTTCAAGGCATTTCTGATTTAACAGGGGATAAAAAGCATAGTAAGGCTGTAGAATCCATTGCAGATATTAGAGATGAATCCGATAGAAATGGTATTAGAGCCGTTATAGAATTTAAGAAGAATACTGCAGAGGAAACTGCAGATAGAGTACTTAAATATCTATTTAAGAGAACGGAGCTTCAATGTAATATATCCTTTAATATGGTGGCTCTAGCTGGTGGAAAGCCAAGAACAATGGGCCTTAAAACCATAATTAAATACTATATAGAACATCAAAAGGAAGTTGTTACAAGAAGAACAAGAAGAGAGCTAGAAATAGCAGAAAAGAGATTCCACATTGTAGAGGGCTTTATTAAAGCCATTGGAATCATGGATGCGATAATTAAGACTATTAGGGCATCTAAATCTAAAAAGGATGCAGGAGAAAATTTAGTAAGTCAATTTGGCTTTACTTATCCTCAATCAGAAGCTATTTTAGAGCTGATGCTTTATAGACTTACAGGTCTTGAAATTAAGATATTCCAAAAGGAACATAAAGAATTAGAGGCTAAAATTAAGGGCCTTAAAAAGGTATTAGGTAGTGAAAAGGAACTTATTAATGTTATTAAAAAGGAGCTTTTAGAGGTTAAGGAAAACTATGATGATCCAAGAAGGACTACTATTTTAGAGGACGATAGTGACGCTAAAATTGAGCTAGAAGAACTTATAGTAGAGGAAGATGTGGTAGTAACCATGTCTAATGATGGATATATTAAGAGAACTTCTTTAAAATCCTTTATTAGAACTACACAAAATACTGAGGATATAGAGTATAGAGAGGGAGACTTTAATAGATTCTTTTTTGAATGTAATACTAGAGATTCCCTATGCATTTTCACTAACCAAGGAAATATGTATCAATGTAAAGTTGGAAATTTAATCGAGTTTAAGTGGAGAGATAAGGGTGAGAGAATTCAAGGATTTATTAGAACTCTAGACTTAGATAAAGAAGTTATAGTTAATGCCTTCGTAGTAAGTGATTTTTCCCTTTCTAAGGATGTGATTCTTATAACATCTAGAGGCTTTATTAAGAAAACTGAACTAAGCAAGTTTATTACTAATAATTCAAGGCTTCAAGGTATTAAACTTAAAAAGGATGAAGAATTAATAAGTGCTGAGTTAGTAGAGAAAGATAGAGAAGAAAGATTTATAGATCTAACTACGGACAAGGGATTAAACTTCATAGTAGAGGAACCTAAGGTAGAGCCAGTGGATAGAGGTATAGTTGGAAAATCTATAATTAGTTTAACAGATGGAGACAGTATAACTCAGTGTAACTATGTAAATGAATTTAACTATAAAGAATTCTATATAACTGTTAATAAAAAAGGACTTTTAAAAACTTCTAGTAGAAAAAGCGGAGAGCCAGTTATCACTACATCAAACTCTAGTAGTGAGTTATTCCTATTTACAGCTCATGGAGATCTATTTAAAATATCAGCCTTAATGATACAAAACATAGATAAAAAGGGTATTGAACTGGAAAAACTATTTGAAGTTTATAATTCTAAGGATCAAGTAATTGCAATAATATCTGTGGATATGAAATCAAGTTCTAAAGAAAGTTTTTACTTCTTTACAGAAAAGGGTGTAGTAAAGAAAACTAGTATAGAAGAATTCTTAGGTGATTATACTCATAGCTCCGGATATAAATTTAAAACTCCAGATGATAAGCTGATTAAAGTGGAGCTTGAAGCTGAAGAAGGTGAAGGATTACTCTTTACAAGAAAGGGTATGTGCCTAAAATTTGATTTAGAAACCATAAATATTATGGGTAAAAATGCCAGTGGAGTTATGGGGATTAGTTTAAAGGATGATGACAAAGTTATTTTTGCAAAGGCAAGAAGTGGTGCAATTTCAAATAAAAATAATGAGTTATGTGTAGACTTATTTGAAGAAAATCTTAAAATAACTACAAATAATAGGCAAGAGAAGATAGTGGAATTAGGAGCCCTACCAATTCAAAATAGAGCTGGTAGAGGTAAAAATGTAATTGTATTTATGGATGATGACTTTATTCAGCAGGTAGAGCTAGTTAAGTAGTAGAAGTAAAGTGGGGAAAAACATGGATAAGGTAATTTTAAAACATGGAGTTAAGTTGCTCTATGAAAGAGTTCCAGGGAATATAACTTCTTTTACCATAGGTCTTGAAGCTGGAGCTAATAGTGAAAATTCTAATAGCATGGGTATTGCCCATGCTGTAGAGCACATGGTATTTAAGGGCACTCGCAGTAAAAGTGAGAAGGAAATTAATGAGCTATGCAATGAGTATCTAGGGTTTCATAATGCTATGACTAATTATCCCTATGTGGTTTACTATGGAAGTTCCTTAAAGGAAGATTTTAAAAATGCTTTTAGTATATATTTTGATATAGTTTTTAATCCAGCTTTTAGAGAAGAAGGCTTTAAGGAAGAAATGGCAGTTATCCTAGAAGAGCTTAAGGAGTGGAGTGATGATGTAGTTCAACACTGTGAAGACTTTTTATTCTACGAAAGCTTTGAAAAAAGAAGAATAAAGGAGTTAATCATAGGTAGAGAAGACACTATAAAGACTCTAACCTTAGACCATATTAGGGAGTATCATGAGAAGTTTTATGCTCTAGATAATTGTGTAATTTCTGTAGTAACATCTTTAGGAGTAGATGAAATTCTTGAAATTATTGAAGGTGAAATAAAATCCATGAAAAGAGCAAAAACTTATTTAAGAGATAAAACCAGTGAAATAGTTCCAATGGCTAAAGGTCTGGAAGTAGAGGCTTTTTCTCTTTATGAGAATCCAAAAGAGGGTACGTTTATAGAAGAGAATCTATCGATAAATGGATGTAAGCTCCAATATATATTTCCAATTCATAGTCTAAGTGAAAGGGAAGTCACCTTACTTCAATTATTTAATGAATATTTTGTAGGGGGCACTAGCTCCTTGTTATATGATGAAATCAGAACTAAGAGAGGGTTAGTCTATGATATTCAAGGGAATGTTAAGGGAGAGAAGGGCATAAAACTGTATACCATAACTTTATCCACTTCTAAGGGAAATATTGATTTAGTTAGGGCGATAATTAAAGAAAATATTAGTAGGGTAAAAGCTTCAAAGGGTATATTCACTGAAGACTTCTTTAGAAAATATATAAAAAGTCAAAATCTAAAGAGGATGTTAGCTATTGAGAAATCCATAGTTTTATCCATGCACCTAACTGTCTATGAAATAATGCACAGTGGTGGAGACTTACTTTTAAATGAGTTTTATAGCCTAAGTAATTGCACAGAAGAAGAAATGCTTAGTGTCATAAATAAAGTATTTATCAATGAAACCCTGGGAATCATAAGAAACTAAATAGGAAAGAGGTTGTCTCAAAATAAGTTGAATCTTGAATTAATGTTGAGTTTGCCCTGTATTATAATAATATTACGGCGCAAGCTCACATTTTATAAAGATAGGCGAATTATTTTTAGACAACCTTATTTTTTATTAAAAATATGATATGATAGGAGAAAAGCTAAAATAGAATTGACGGTAGAGTAAAGGTAAGGTGATTTGGTGAAGACTGTTTGGAAAGAGAGTCAGTGCTCTATGGAGGTTTTAAAGGAGTTACTTAGCTATATAAAAGTTACTCCTATTACTCTTAGGGTACTTATGAATAGAGGAATAGATACTAAGGATAAGGTGGAGGAGTTTTTAAATTCTTCTTTGAAGAAGATGCATAATCCTTATCTTATGAAGGATATGGATAAGGCTATAGAGATTATGGTAGATGCTATAAATAATAAAGAAAAAATAATTGTCTATGGAGATTATGATGCAGACGGTGTTACTAGTACTGCTATTCTTTATAAGGCCATAAAGAACTGTGGTGGAATAGTAGATTATTATATACCTCACAGGGAAAATGAAGGCTATGGTATGAGCGTTTCTAGAATAGAGACTATAGCGGAGGAAGGTTTTGACCTTATAATAAGTTGTGATAATGGGATTTCGGCTATAGAAGAGGTGAGAAGAGCTAAGGAACTTGGATTAAAGGTGATTATTACAGATCACCATGAGCTTCCCTTTGAGGAGATAGATGGAGAAAGAAGGGTGGTAGTTCCAAGTAGTGATGCCCTTATAAATCCTAAGCAGGAGGATTGTAATTATCCTTTTAAGCTTTTATGTGGAGCTGGCGTGGCTTATAAGTTTTCTTTAGCTTTATATGGAGCCATGAATATGGGAAATAAGAATACTGATGATCTTCTAGAGTTAGCTGCCATTGGTACTATATGTGACGTGGTAGACTTGATGGATGAAAATAGAATCATTGCCAAGGGAGGGCTAAAGATACTTTCTAACACAAAAAATTTAGGATTAAAGGCTTTAAAACATATAATTGATATAAAAGATGAGGTAACTTGCTACAATGTGGGTTTTAACATTGGACCTTGTATCAATGCTACAGGAAGGTTAGAAACAGCTCAGCTTTCTTTAGATTTACTGCTTTGTGAAGATATGGGTCAAGCTGTGGACATAGCTACAAAGGTATTTAATCTTAATAAAGAAAGACAAGACCTTACCACAGAAAGTGTAGAACAAGTTTGCGCTGATATAGAAGGATCTTCCTTAGTGAATGATAGAGTGCTTGTAGTATATAACCAGCATATACATGAGAGTATTGCAGGAATCGTGGCAGGAAGAATTAAAGAAAAGTATGGGAAGCCAACCTTTATTTTAACCAAGGGAAAAGAAATGCCAAAGGGCTCAGGTAGGTCCATTGAAGAATATAATATGTTTGAAGAAATGCTAAGGTGTAAAGACGTTTTAAGTAAGTTTGGTGGACATCCAATGGCGGCAGGACTTTCCATTGAAGAAAAAAATATTTCAAAGTTTAGACAGCTATTAAATGAAAACTGTAATTTAAGTGAGGAGGACTTAGCTTCAAAAATGAAAGTAGATTCTCCGATAAAGTTAAGCTATGTAACAGAACAGGTTGTGCAAGAATTTAAATTATTAGAGCCTTTTGGAAAGGGAAATCCAACACCAATTCTTCAAGCAAATAGAGTTTTAGTTGCAGATATAAGATTTTTAGGCAGTGAATACCAACATGTTAAGTTTAGATTTAATAAGGATGCTACTAATAACATGATAGATGGGCTATATTTCAATAAAAGAGATGAAGTTATTGAAATTCTAAAAGATGTCTATGGCGATGAATATGGAGATATTGGAAATGGATATATAAGACCAAAGGGTCTATTTTTGAACATATTATTTCAGCCAGATATAAATGAATATATGGGAAGAAGAAGTGTACAGTTAAAACTTAAAGATATAAAATTAAATTAATAAGGAGATGCACCTATAAGGTGCATCTCCTATTTTTGGGTTTACTTACTATTAAATAATTTATTTAGATATTAATATATCCTATAAATTTCTTTCGTAAGCTTCAACCATTTTTTTAACCATTTGTCCGCCGATTGATCCAGCTTCTCTAGAAGTTAAATCACCGTTATATCCTTCTTTTAGGTTAACTCCAACTTCTTGAGCTGCCTCCATCTTAAATCTGTCTAAACCTGCTTTAGCTTCTGGTACTAATAATCTACTTTTGCTTGTCATTTTATATTCCTCCTCCAATAAATTAGTAGAAGTCAACAAACATATTAATGTAAAACTCTTATTATTTAAACAAATTTTGCTAACTTCTTAAATAATAAATTTACCAACATGCTACTTACAAATGTTTAATTATAGATTTCTTTCGTAAGCTTCAACCATTTTTTTAACCATTTGACCACCAACTGATCCAGCTTCTCTAGAAGTTAGGTCTCCATTATATCCTTCTTTAAGATTAACTCCTACTTCTTGAGCAGCTTCCATTTTGAATTTGTTTAAACCTTCTTTAGCTTGAGGTACTGCTGGTTGATTAGAATTATTATTTGCCATGTAATTTCACCTCCTTTTCTTTGATAATAGTATTGTACCCGGATATAAGAAGATTATTTAAGAGAATGGGTGGCAACATATGAAAGATTATGAGTAATTACCTTTTATTGTATATTATTTGTTTTTATATAAATTTCTCATTTTATATTTACATTTATCTTCATATGTGGCATAACTTAATAAGGAGCATAATATATCTAATATAATATAAAAAAGTTATATAGTAATAACATTATTTTTAGCTTTAGTGAGTATACATATACTTAGCTAAGGCTTAGATATTTTTCTTTGAAATATTTCAAAGAAATTAATGCTTTTACTATGTTAATTTTAGGAGGACTTTTAAATTGAGTAACAAAAAAATCATTATGACTGGTGGAGGAACAGCTGGACATGTAACTCCAAATATCGCACTTATGCCCAAGCTTAAGGAGCTTGGATATGAAATTCAGTACATAGGTACTGAACATGGTATAGAAAGAAAACTTATAGAAGCAGAAAAAATAAAATATCATAGTATATCTAGTGGTAAGTTAAGAAGATATTTTGATGTAAAGAATTTTACAGATCCTTTTAAGGTGATTAAAGGGGTTTTTGAAGCGAAGTCAATTATAAAAAAAGAAAAACCGGACATAGTTTTTTCAAAGGGCGGATTTGTATCGGTTCCAGTGGTGTTAGGAGCATATTTTAATAAAATACCAGTTATAATACATGAATCAGATATTACACCAGGTCTAGCAAATAAAATATCCATGCCTTATTCAACAAAGATTTGTGTTACCTTTGAAGAGGCTATGGAGCATGTTAATAAAAAGAAAGCTGTACTTACAGGTTCACCAATTAGAAGTGAACTATTTAAAGGTAGTAAAATAAAGGCTAAAGAATTTTGCAACTTCAAAGATGATAAGCCGGTGATTTTAGTTACTGGAGGTAGTTTAGGTTCAAGAATTATAAATGAATGTGTTAGAGAAGCACTACAGGACATACTTAAAACTTTCAATGTAATACATCTATGTGGAAAAGGTAATTTAGATAAAAGCTTTAATGTAGTTGAGGGATATGCTCAGTTTGAATATATTAAGGAACAGTTATCAGATTTAATGCAATTAGCAGACATAGTAATTTCTAGAGCTGGATCTAATACTATATTTGAACTTTTAGCTTTAAAGAAACCTAATATTTTAATACCACTATCAGCTAAGGCAAGTAGAGGAGATCAAATATTAAACGCTAAGTCATTTAATAAATCTGGCTACAGTAAAGTTATTGAAGAAGAAAACTTAAATGCACTGACTCTTTTAGAAGCTATTGAAGATGTTGATAGAAATAAAGAAACATATATAAAAAATATGAGTAAAAGCAAACAAAGGGACAGCCTTGTAAAAATAATAGACTTAATAGAAAGCTGTAAAAGAAAATAAGAATAATAAAATTAATGTAGAGCATGTACTTATATTATTATCGCTCAGCCGTTTCGAAGCATTGATTTACTAAAAGGATTTATTCAAGTTAAAATCTACAACACAACAACTCGTATGCACTCAAACAAGTTGTGTTGCTTACGATTTTACCATTCATAAATCCTAAGTAAATCTAAGGCTCCTACAAATGGCGTTCGCTAACAATAATATTAAAGTACATGCTCTACATTTATAAAAATTATTATAGTATATACATAGAAAATACCTGAAACCCGCACTATGGCAACAACTATTTAACTAGTTAAATAGTTTTATAGTTAAATATAGAAAATTTTCCCTATATAAATAGTTATATAGGGGTATTTTTATATATGGAAATAGGTAAAAATTTAAATATATAAATAGTTCATACATAAACCTGTGGTATTAGTGAATAATAGTAATTAAACTAAAGAAAGATAGGAGAAGTGTTGATGGAGATAAAGTTAAAGTTTTTGGGAGCTACTAGGTGTGTTACAGGTTCAAGTCATTTGCTTACTGTTAATGATAAAAAAATACTTTTAGATTGTGGATTATTTCAAAGTAATGATTTAAAGACTTATAGTAATGATATATTGAATGTAGATCCTAAGGAAGTTGATTATATTGTGTTATCTCATAGTCATGTGGACCATAGTGGAAGAATACCGCTTTTGTTTAAGTTAGGATTTCAAGGGAAGGTTATTTGTACTGAGCCTACTAAGGATTTATGCGGGTATTTATTGAAGGATGCTGCTAGGATTCAACAGGAGGAAACTTATTTTGAAAATCTTTCTAGACATGGTAAGGGGGTTAAAGCTCTAACTCCTTTATATGATGAAGAGGATGTGGAATTAGCTCTAAAAAATTTTTATACCTATGGATATAATGAGGAAATTCTTTTGGAAGAGGATATAAAAGTTATTTTTAGAGATGCTGGGCACATATTAGGTTCCGCGATATGTGAAATTTTAATCAAAAATTGTGGTGAAAGTTGGACTAAATTGATATATACTGGAGATATAGGAAATATTAATAGAGATATTTTAAATAATCCATCAAAGGAACTCCATGGAGATTTTTTAATTGTTGAAAGTACTTATGGAGATAAAATGCATGAAGAAAAAGATAATTATTCAAAACTCCTAGAAATTGTAAAGGATATCATGGATTGTAATGGGAATTTAATAATCCCCTGTTTTTCACTAGGAAGAACCCAGGAGATTATATACATGTTAAATAGCTTTATAGAAAGTGGACAGGTGAAAGATTGTAATGTCTATGTAGATAGCCCCTTAGCATCAGAAATTACCAAAATATTTAGAAAATATGAAGAATACTTTGATAAGGAAGCGAAGGATCTTATAAAAAAAGGTGATGATCCTATGAACTTCAAAGGACTACATTTTATAGAAAATAGTGATGATGCAAAGAAGGTTTATGAAGTTAAATCAAAATCTATAATTATTGTAGCTGGAGGAGTTTATGATGGAGGAAGAATAGCTAAGCATTTAAGAAATAATCTTCCTAGGCCAGAGTGTGGAATATTAATTACATCTTATCAAGGAAACAAGAGTATTGGGAGTAAATTATTAAAAGGAAATAAAAGAATTAAGCTTAATGGTGAAACTATAGAGATTAAAGGAAAAATCTATTATATGGATGGATTATCAGGTCATGCAGATAAGGTAGGATTATACAACTGGGTAAACAGTATGAAGGAAAAACCTAAAAAAATATTTCTAGTTCATGGTGAAGGAAGGAATCTTGAATCCTTCACAAACAAATTAAAAAGCGAAAATTATTCGGTGATTACACCGGATTTTTTGGATGAATTTGCCTTAAAAATTAATTAAAAAGTTAACAAAGCCTGTTGATTTTAAGGGTTGAATTTTGACAAAATTGAGGTATAATTTAAATGTAAGACCATGTTAAAGATTACCAAGCCAAGCTTGGTATTAATATGTCTTAAAGTAATAGCTAAATATAAGTGAATTCATGATAGCATTTTCACAAAGAAAAAATAAGATTATGAGTTTGCTAATAAAATATTTATAGAAGAAAGAGGGTTGCTTACAATGAGAAAAATGAAAACTATGGACGGTAACACCGCCGCAGCTCACGTAGCCTATGCATATACTGATGTAGCAGCTATATACCCAATTACTCCATCATCACCAATGGCTGAACATTGTGATGAATGGGCAGCACAAGACAGAAAAAATGTATTTGGACAAAAGCTAAAGATAATGGAAATGCAATCAGAGGCAGGTGCAGCTGGAGCAGTTCACGGTTCACTACAAGCAGGTGCGTTAACAACTACTTTCACAGCATCACAAGGATTATTACTTATGGTTCCAAACATGTACAAGATGGCTGGAGAATTACTTCCAGGTGTATTACATGTAAGTGCTAGAGCATTAGCTGCTCAAGCTTTATCAATATTTGGAGATCATCAAGACGTTATGGCTACAAGACAAACAGGTTTTGCTTTACTTGCAACTAATAGCGTTCAAGAAGTTATGGACCTTGCTCCAGTAGCTCACTTAGCATCTATTGAAGGTAGAGTTCCATTCCTACATTTCTTCGATGGATTTAGAACATCACATGAAATACAAAAAATTCAAACTTGGGATTATGAAACTCTAGGAAAATTCTTAAATAGGGATGCAGTAGATGCATATAGAGCAAGTGCTTTAAACCCAGAGAAACCTGTAACTAGAGGAACAGCTCAAAACCCAGATATATACTTCCAAGCTAGAGAAGCTTCAAATCCATTCTACAATGCAATTCCAGGAGTTGTAGAAAAATATATGGAAATGATTAATAAAGAAATTGGTACTGATTATCACCTATTCAATTACTACGGAGCACCAGATGCAGATAGAGTAATTGTTGCAATGGGTTCAGTATGTGATGTTGCTGAAGAAACAGTTGATTACTTAACAGCACAGGGAGAAAAAGTTGGACTAGTTAAAGTTCACTTATATAGACCATTCTCATTAGAACACTTCTTTAAACATATGCCAGCAACAGTTAAAAAGATTGCCGTATTAGATAGAACAAAAGAGCCAGGATCTGCTGGTGAGCCATTATATCAAGACGTTAGAAACGCATTTTATGATAGAGTTGAAAGACCAGTTATTATTGGTGGAAGATATGGACTAGGTTCAAAAGATACTACTCCATCTCAAATAGTTACTGTGTTTGATCACTTAAAAGAAGAAGAACTTAAAAATGGATTTACTATTGGAATAGTTGATGACGTTACAAATACATCATTAGATATTACAAGAACTATAGCTACTACACCAAAAGGAACTGTAGAGTGTAAATTCTGGGGCTTAGGATCTGACGGAACAGTTGGAGCTAACAAGAGTGCTATAAAAATCATAGGAGACCATACAGACATGTATGCTCAAGCATATTTTGCTTATGACTCTAAAAAATCTGGTGGAGTAACAATGTCTCACTTAAGATTTGGTAAAGAAGAGATTAAATCTCCATACTTAATCAACCAAGCTAACTACATTGGATGTCATAACCAATCTTATGTTAATAGCTATGATGTATTAGCTGGAATTAAGGATGGTGGTACATTCTTATTAAACTGTATTTGGGATGAAAAAGATTTAGAAGAACACTTACCAGCAACAATGAAGAGATATATTGCTGAGCACAACATAAACTTCTACACAATAAATGCTGTAAAGGTTGCTCAAGAAATAGGTCTTGGTGGAAGAATTAACATGATTTGTCAAGCTGCTTTCTTCAAACTAGCTGAAATCATTCCAGTAGACGAAGCTATTAAATATCTTAAAGATGCTGTTCAAACATCTTATGGTAAAAAAGGTGAAAAAATTGTTAAAATGAATAATGATGCTATAGATGCTGGAGTTAATGCTATAGTTAAAGTTAATGTTCCAGAGTCTTGGAAAAATGCACAAGACAAAAATGAATGCAAGAAGGAAACTCCTGACTTCATTAAAAATATTGTTGAAGTTATGAATAGACAAGAAGGAGACAAACTTCCTGTAAGTGCTTTTGAAGGAAGAGAAGATGGTACTTTTGACCACGGAACAGCTGCTTATGAAAAAAGAGAAATAGCTGTTAACGTACCAGAGTGGATTCCAGAAAACTGTATCCAATGTAACCAATGTTCTTATGTATGTCCACATGCTACAATAAGACCATTTGTTGGAACAGAAGAAGATTTTGCTAATGCACCAGAAAATATTAAAGTTGTAGATGCTAAAGGTGGACAACTTAAAGGATTAAAATTTGCAATTTCTATATCACCTCAAGATTGTACAGGTTGTGGAAACTGCGCACAAGTTTGTCCAGCTAAACAAAAAGCTTTAGTTATGAAACCTCTTGATACTCAAAAAGATCAAATAGGTTGTTGGGAATTCTTAGTTAAAATGAAGAAACATGAAAATCCATTAGGTGTTGCTTCAGTTAAAGGTAGCCAATTTGAAACTCCGCTTCTAGAGTTCTCAGGTGCTTGTGCAGGTTGTGGAGAAACTCCATATGCTAAGCTTATAACTCAATTATTTGGAGACAGAATGATGATAGCTAATGCTACAGGATGTTCTTCAATTTGGGGAGGAAGTGCTCCTTCAACTCCATACACTAAGAATCAAGAAGGTAAAGGACCGGCTTGGGCTAACTCATTATTTGAAGATAACGCTGAGTTTGGTTTAGGTATGTTCTTAGGTGCTAATCACCAAAGAGAAATGCTTACTGATTTAGTAAAAGAAGTAGTATCAACAACTTCTAATGAAGAGTTAAAAGCTGCTTTAAATGAATGGTTAGAAAACAAAGATAATGCAGAAGCTTCAAAGGCTGCTACTAAGAAAGTACTTCCATTAATCGAAGCAAACAAAGATTGCTGCGAAACAATGGCAGAGTTATATAAATTTAAAGACTTCTTCGTTAAGAGATCTCAATGGATCTTCGGTGGAGACGGTTGGGCATACGACATTGGATATGGCGGTGTTGACCACGTTCTAGCATCAGGAGAAGATGTAAATGTATTTGTATTTGATACAGAAGTTTACTCTAATACTGGTGGACAATCTTCTAAAGCTACTCCAACTGCAGCAATTGCTAAATTTGCAGCTTCAGGTAAGAGAACTAAGAAGAAAGACCTTGGAATGATGGCAATGAGCTATGGCTATGTATATGTTGCTCAAATAGCTATGGGAGCTGACCAAGCTCAAACTCTTAAAGCTATAAGAGAAGCAGAGGCATATCCAGGTCCATCTTTAATCATAGCTTATGCTCCATGTATTAACCACGGAATTAAGAGTGGAATGGGTAATACTCAATTAGAATCTAAAAAAGCTGTTACTTGCGGATATTGGGGATTATACAGATTCAATCCAACTCTTAAAGAGGAAGGTAAGAATCCATTTAGCTTAGATTCTAAAGAGCCAACTGAATCTTTCAGAGACTTCTTATTAAGCGAAGTAAGATATGCATCACTTCAAAAAATGTTCCCAGAAGTAGCTGAGGAATTATTTGCTAAGACTGAACAAGATGCAAAAGAAAGATTAGAAGGTTATAAAAAACTTGCAGCTCAATAATAGTTTTAAATAATTTAGGGAGCTTTCGTAAAATAAACTAAGATTAGTGATATATTTTACGAAAGCCCCTTTTGTTTATATAAAATTGTGACGATAAAATAAAAACTTTATATGAAATATTATAAAAACACTTCTAAAATATGCAGATTAAGGGTACAATGAAAAGGAGTATTATTTAAGGAGGCTATTATTATGGGAAATAATTGTTGTGGACATAATGAAGATAAAAAAGAAACAGGCTGCTGTGGAGGACATAGCCATGATAGTCATGAAGGATGCTGTGGAGGGCACGACCATGATCATGACCATGAAGAATGTGGATGTGGTTGCGGAGAACACGAAGCAATGTTCGTTGAGTTAGAAGATGAAGAAGGAAATGTAACTCAATGTGAAATAGTTGATGGATTTTTATTTGAAGAAAATGAATATGCTTTAGTACAAAATCCAGATGATGGTTCAATATACTTATTTAAAGTAGTTGGTGATGATGAAGTAGGAGAGCTTGTTGTACCAGAAGATGAAGAGTATGATGCAGCAAAAGCATATTACGAAGAATTACTTGCAAATGAAAATAGTGAAAACTAATTAAATTTCTAAAAGCCGCTATTTATATAGCGGCTTTTGTGCTATGTTGTCCATATTCCTCTTTAATAGAGTAGATATATGACAGAGCTACCCAAGAAATGAAAAATTTTAAATAACACGAAAGTAGGTCAATTTCACATGGAAAAACTAGCTATATTTGATATTGATTATACATTAACCAAAAAGGAGACTTCTATAGAATTATATAAATATATGCTTAAGAAAGATAGGAAATTACTTAGATATTTACCATCTCATATAATAACAGGAATTTTTTATGGTATAAGGCTTTATAATGCTGGAAGAACTAAAGAAAATTTTTTAAGATTTTTAGCAGGAACCAGTGAAGAAGACTTAAAGGCTTCAGTGAAAAGCTTTTATAAGGAAAAGATAGAAGGTATATTGTACGAAGATGCAATTAAAGCAATTAAGGATTTTAAGGAAAAAGGTTATAAGATATATCTAATTTCTGCCTCTCCTGAGTTTTATGTTAATGAATTTTATAATATAAAAGAAGTAGATAAGGTTATAGGAACTAAGTTTCATATTGATGAGGGAAAATTTAATCCTAAAATTTTAGGCGAAAATTGCAAGGGCGAAGAAAAGGTAAGAAGATTAATGGAAGAACTTAAAAAAGATAATATAGAAGTGGATTTTAAAAATTCATATATGTTTTCTGATTCTCTTTCAGATCTACCTCTTTTAAAGCTAGTGGGTAAAGGATATTTAATAAATTATAAAAAAAATCATGAATTAGAGATTTTAAGGTGGCGATAATTATGGAGAATTGTATAAATGATTACTTTGTAAAAAATGATGAAGTTTATGAAAGAGATGAATTTCAGGATACATATGTAGCGGAAGGTAAGTGCATATATGAAGTTATAAGGGTTATAGATGGAGCTCCTCTATTTTTAAATGAACATTTAGCTAGACTTGAAAATTCATTAAATTTAGAGAAAAAAGAAGAACTTATATCAATGGATATAATTAAGGAATACATAGGAAAGTTAATAACTCTAAATAGAGTTGAGAATGGTAATTTAAAGCTTGTAATAAATAATGATAATCTGTTTATATTTTTTATAAAGCATTCTTATCCTACTAAGGAAATGTATAGTAATGGAGTAAAGACAATTCTTTATTTTGGAGAAAGACATAATCCTAATGCGAAGGTTATAGATAATTCTTTTAGGGAAAAAGTTAATGAGAAGATAGCAATTAGTAGTAGTTATGAAGCTATTCTAGTGAATAGTAAAGGATATATTACTGAAGGAAGTAAATCTAATATATTTATGATTAAGGGTGATGAAGTAATTACAGCCCCAGTGGAGGGGGTGCTTCCAGGAATAACTAGAAGTGAGATAATAAAATCTTGTGAACAGTTAGGTTTAAAGGTAAAAGAAGAAAATATTCAGTATGAACATATTAAAGATTTAGATGGATTATTCATATCTGGAACTTCTCCTAAGGTGCTACCTATAAATGAAGTTGAAGGAATTATAAAGTATGATAAAATTTATCAAAAAATTTATGATATAAAAGATAAATTTGAAGAATTAATTGCAATAAACTTGAAGAATTATAAAACAGATAAATAGTAAAGTATGTCAAAAACAATACGATAATATATTATAGTATTGTTTTTGTATTTTAGAAGGAAATAATCTGTATTATATATTAGGGGTGATAATGTGGAAAATAAGACATTAAGGGGAACTGCAAAAGTACTTGATGGCAAACTAATTATTACTGATGAAGAAAATATTTCGGAAGGTCCTTGGATTGTAAAGGGTAAGGGCGTTAGTTTATTAGTAGATGAACAAGAGGTAAAAGGAAGGGTTAGAGTTAGCTCTGAAAGTAAAATAGAAATAATTTTTAATGAATCTAAGGCAACAAGAGAATTAAATATTAACGTTAGCGAAGATAAAATGGTAGCTAGTATATCAATAAACTATAGTCCGGAAGTTATTTACACTTTAGAAGATACAGCAGAAGCATCTATGATTACCTTAAATTCAAAGGTAAAAGGAGAAAAGTTTCCACCTAAATTTACAAGAGATGAAATATTAAAAGAACTTAAAGCAAAGAACATAGTTTATGGAATAGATATTAAGATGATAGATGATTTAGGAAATATGGACAAGATAGAGAATATTATCGTTGCTAGGGGAAAGGAACCTGTTGAACCTATAGATGATATATTAGAAGTATATTTTGATACTAATATCAATAAAGGGTTTAAAAGCGACCAATGTGGTAATGTAGATTTCAAATCTATAGGTAGTATAACAAGTGTGAAAAAAGATGATATTCTTGCAAAACGTACTGTGGGAAAAGAAGGAACTATAGGTATTAACTTGTTTTCTCAACCTATCCAACCGAAGAAAAGAAAAGTTAAGGACATGATGGTGAAAACAGGATGTAAATTTAAAGATAAGGATACTATAGTGTCCACAATGGAGGGAAAACCTCAAGTAAAGGGATGCATTTTTCAGGTTAATAATGTTCATGAGGTTCTTAGTGATGTAGATATAACTACAGGAGATATTAATTTTATAGGAGATGTAATTATTAATGCTGATGTTAAAGAAGGTATGAAGGTTAAATCTGGGAATACCATAAATATAAAGGGAAATGCCATAAGATGTAGTCTTTGGTCAGAGGGGGATATGCAAATCATTGGTAGTGCAATTTCATCTACTATAAAGATTAGAAGTGAGTTCGCTGAGTTTAAGGGGTATTTAGAGGAGTTATCTGCCATAGTTGATAGTTTTCATAGTTTGTATAAAGCTGTAATAGCTGTTAAGGAAAGTGGAGATATAAAGGCTGGTATAAAAGATTGTGATATTATAAGCCTTGTTATAAAGAGTAAATTTCCTCTATTAACTAAGATAATTAATAAATTATTAAGTACAATGGTAGAAATTAATGATAATAACAATGAGTTATTTAGAATGTTAAAGATTAAATATGCCAATAAAAATTATATTTTAATAAGTGGTGTAGAAGAATTAATTAAGGTTAAGACTTTGGCAGAAGAAAAAATAAAGGCCATAGAAGCTATGAAAGATATTAACTCCGATGCAACAATAGGATATATACAGGATTGTACAGTAATCTGTTCTGGAAGCATAACAGTAAGTGGAAAAGGTATTTATAAATCCAATGTCTATGCAGAAAAGGGTATATATTTTACAGGAGAAGGTCAATGTGAGCTTCGAGGGGGAAAAGTTAAAGCAGAAAATGAAATTAAGGTAAAGGTAGTAGGTTCCCCTTCAGGAGTTATGACGGAGGTAATAGTGGGTAAGGAAGGTCATATTTATTGTGATATGGCTTACTTAAATACTAAGTTTATAGTTGGAAATATGGAAACTATAGTGGATGAAACATGCAAAAGTGTTCATGTATATATAGATAAAAATAGAGATTTAATCGTTGATAAGTTTAAAATTTAGGAGGTATAAAATTGGCAGAGGAATTTAAATTACTTATATTTAGATTAGGAGAGCAGTGCTTTGCGGCAGATATTAGAGAGGTGGAACGTATTCTAAACTATGAAGAGCCAACAAAAATTCCAGATTCACAGGATTTTTTAGAGGGAGTTATAAATTATCAAGATGGAATATTGCCAGTAATTAGCTTAGCTAAAAAATTTGGGATATATAATCTAGAAAGTAAGGAAAATAATGGCTCAATAGTAGTTGCTAGAAATGAAGACGGTGCCATAGGAGTCATAGTAGAGGCTGTTAATGAAGTTATATCTATGAACTTGGATGACTTAGAGGATACTCCAGACATATCTTCTAACATATCTAAAAGATATGTTAAAGGGATAATAAAAGACAAAAATAAAAATACTATTATTTTGCTTTTAAATTTAAATGAACTTCTTTCAAAGGATGAAAAGGAGCAGATAGAAAGGTAAGCTATGGAATACAAGGAGATAAGAGTAGGCATCGCAGATTATAAAATAGCCAAATGCCCAGATAGACTTATGACAATTGGGTTAGGTTCTTGTATTGGCATTGCTATGATAGACAAAAAAAATGGGGTTGGAGGCCTTGCACATATTATGCTCCCAGACAGTGAAAAATTTAATAAGGTTGCAAATGAAATAAAGTTTGCGAATCTTGCAATACCTATTCTAATTAAAGAAATGATAGAAAATGGGGCAAAAGAAAAGGATCTAAGAGCTAAGATTGCAGGGGGGGCATCTATGTTTAACTTTGCAGATAGCAAAGTTAATATGGATATAGGTGCTAGAAATAGCATGGCAGTTAAGGACATATTAAAGGCTAGAAGAATACCTATAGATAGTGAAGAAATTGGAGGAACTAAAGGAAGAACAATAACCTTTGATACAGTAACAGGAGAACTGTATGTGAAAACTGTAGGAGAAGGGATTAAAATTATATAGAAATTAATGATTGGAGTGATTACATATGGTACAGAAAATTTCAGTTATGGTTGTAGATGACTCCGCTTTAATGCGAAAGATGATATCAGATATGATAAACATGGAAGATGATATGGAAGTGATAGCCATTGCAAGAAATGGAGAAGACTTGCTAGAAAAGTTAAAAAATCAGGTTCCAGATGTTATCACCCTAGATATTGAAATGCCAAAGATGAATGGAATAGAGGCTTTGAAGAGAATAATGGAGTTAAAGATACCAACAAAAGTTATAATGATTAGTAGTTTAACTCAAGATGGTGCAGAGGTAACTATGGAATGTTTAGAAAATGGGGCTATAGATTTTGTACCTAAACCATCAGGTTCCATTTCTTTAAATATTAATGTGGTTAGAGAAATTTTGATTTCAAAAATAAGAGGTACTATATTTGTAAGAAAGCCGTCTACAATTAGTAGCACAAAAGATGTTGAACCAAAGGAAAGTAAAACAAGAGAAATACATAGAGTATCTACAGTTTTGAAAATCAGAGAAAGAAGTTCAACCCCTAAAGATATACGAAGTAAAGAAATAAGAAATAAGAAAGTTTCGGCAGTTGTAATAGGTGCATCCACAGGTGGTCCTAAAGCATTATTTAATGTTATTACAAATCTTCCGGAAAAATTGGGAGTTCCAATATTTGTAGTTCAGCATATGCCAGAAGGATTTACTAAGGCTTTTGCTGAGAGACTTGATAAATTTTCTAAGGTTAAGGTAGTTGAAGCGAGGGAAGGTATGGTCATAGAAAAAGATGTTGTCTATATAGCACCTGGTGGTAAACATATGGAGATAAGTAGAAATAAATCTATAACCTTAAATTTAGAACCTCAAATTTGGGGAGTACGGCCTGCTGTAGACAAGCTATTTGTTTCAGGAGCTAAGGTCTATGGGGAGAACTTATTAGGTATTATTCTAACGGGTATGGGAAGAGATGGAGCCGATGGAGTTATAGAAGTGAAAAAAGTAGGTGGAGCTACTATTTCTGAAGATGAGTCTACTTGTATAATATATGGAATGCCCAAAGCAGCTTATGACACTAATATGATAGATGAAGTTATTCCACTTTATGATATTAGTAAACGAATAGCTAATATAGTACTGGGGGATGTGAAAAATTAATGGATTTTACAAAGTTTGAGAATTTCGTATTGAGAGAGTTTAAATTAGATTTATCTGGATATAAATCAGCTCAGTTACATAGAAGAATACTTACTATTATGTCTAGAACTGGAGCCAAGGATTTAGATGAATATATGGTATTAATAAAAAAAGATAAGGTCATAAGGGAAAAGTTTTTGGATTATGTTACGATAAATGTAACAGAGTTCTATAGAAACCCACAAATATTTGAGGAGCTTCAAAACTTTATAAAAAGTGAATTACCTTACAATAGACCACTTAAAATATGGAGTGCAGCTTGTTCTATTGGAGCAGAACCATATTCTATATCTATGATGCTAAAAGAGATGACGCCTAGTGTTAGACATAAAATATTAGCTACAGACATAGATACCAATATCCTATTAAAAGCAAAAGCTGGAGAATATATAAGTGGAGATGTTAAAAATATTCCTAAGTACCAGTTTCATAAATATTTTAAATGTGAGGGTGAAAAATTTATAATTAATAAAGAAGTAAAAGATCTAGTAACATTTAAAAAACATGATCTCATACTAGATAGTTATGAAGATGGTTTTGACATAATAGTATGTAGGAATGTAGTTATATATTTTACTAATGAGGTAAAAGAAAAAATTTATGAAAAGTTTTCGAGAGCATTAAATCCAGGAGGATTATTATTTATAGGTGCTACTGAAAGTATATATGGATATAAAAATTTTGGTTTTGAAAAACTTTCAACATTTATCTATAAGAAAATTTAAGGAGGGGTAACATGGACACTTCTCAATATCTATCTATGTTTTTAGAAGAGTCAAGTGACAATCTACAACTATTAAATGAATCATTACTTATATTAGAAAATAATTCTGAAGATATGGAAATATTAAATCAAATCTTTAGAGTTGCACATACCATTAAAGGGATGGCTGCCACCATGGGATATACTAAAATGGCAGAACTTACCCATAAAATGGAGGATGTATTATCCAAGTTTAGAGAGGGACAACTTAAAGTAACCCATGAAGTAGTAACAGTATTATTTAATTGTCTAGATATTTTAGAATCCATGGTAGGAGACATTACTGATGGAGGTGATGGAGATTTAGAAGTTAATAATATTGTAACTCAATTAGTAAGCATAGCAGAGGGAAATAATGATATACCAGATAAAGAAAGTTCATCTGAGGTAGAAGTTAAAAAAGACATAATGGATAATCAAGGTGGGATAGGAATAGACTTCAATGAATATGATATTGATACATTAAAGGAAGCTTTAAAGAATGACTTTAATACCTTCAATATTAATATTGGACTAGATAAAAATACTGTTTTGAAATCTGCCAGAGTGTTTACTTTATTTCAGAAGTTAGAGGAGTATGGAGAAATAATAAAATCAAATCCAAATCTTGAGGATTTAGAAAATGAAAACTTTGATTTTGATATTAAGTTAACATTTGTAACAAAAGCTTCCTTAGAAACAATAAAAAATTCTATTGAAAAAATATCTGAAATTAGGGAAGTTGGAGTAATAGATATAGGGGATTTAGTAAGGCAAAGTAATACAAGCTCAAAAGAAAAAGAAAATAAAACTACCATAGATTTAAATCTTGATGAATATGATATTGATACTTTAAAGGAAGCTATAAAAAACAATTTCAATGCTTTCCATATTCATGTTGGTCTTGATGAAAAAACTATTTTGAAATCTGCTAGAGCCTTTATTTTATTCCAGACTTTAGAGGAGCATGGAGAAATATTAAAGTCAAATCCAAAGCTTGAGGATTTAGAAAGTGAAAACTTTGATTTTGATATTGATTTAGTATTTGTAACAGAAGCATCTCAAGAAATAATAAGTAAATCTGTTAATGGAATATCTGAAATAAGACAAGTTGAAGTAACAGATATAATCGGAATAATTAAAAACAGTAATGATGTTAAAGGTAATTCTAATAGTGATGTTAAGGAAGTTGCTGCCACAAGTGTAGTTACTAATACTCAGGTTGAAGAATCTAAAATTAAAGAAAATTCTAGTAAAGTAGTAGAGCTAAAAGAATCAAAAAATAATCTTAAGGCTAAAACTGTAGAAACAGCACCAAAGACCACAGAACAAAATAAAAAACAATCTGCAAGACCTAAGAATAAGGGCGTTGGACAATCTGTTAGGGTTGATCTAGAAAGATTAGATAACTTTATGAATATGGTATCTGAGCTAGTAATTCATAGAACTAGATTAGAGCAAATAAGTGCTAACCATAAGATTGTAGAACTAAATGAAACTTTAGAAGAGGTAGCTAGAACTACTACTGATCTTCAAGATTTAGTTATGAAGATTAGAATGTTACCTTTAGATGTGGTATTTAATAGATTCCCAAGAATGATAAGAGACTTATCAATGGAACTAAATAAAGAGATTGATTTTGAAATTCAAGGTCAGGATACAGAGTTAGATAGAACTGTAATCGAAGAAATAGGAGAACCTTTAATACATTTACTCAGAAATGCTGCAGACCATGGAGTTGAATCAGCAGAAAAAAGGATTAGTCAAGGTAAACCGGCAGCAGGAAAGATAAAATTGATAGCTTATTCTGAAGGTACTAAGGCTGTTATAAAGGTAGAAGATGATGGTAGTGGTATCAATGTAGAAAAGGTTAAGGCTAAGGCAGAAAAAAGTGGTATTAATACTGAAGGTATGAGCGATAATGATATAAAAAATCTTATTTTTGCTCAAGGCTTTAGTACCAATGAAGTAGTTACTGATATATCGGGAAGAGGAGTTGGAATGGATGTTGTAAAAACAAAAATTTCAAGTCTTGGAGGAACAGTAGATGTATTTAGTGAAGAAGGAAAGGGAACCTCCTTTATAATAAAGTTGCCTTTAACTCTTCAAATAATTCAATCCTTACTTGTTAAGATTGGAACAGAGACTATGGCTATATCCTTAGGATTTATAGATAGAGTTATGGAATATAATCCAGATGAAATTAAAAGAACAAATAATAAAGAAATTGTGGTATATAATGATAAGGTGTTTAAATTAGTAAGAATTAATGATAAATTAGATATAGAAAGTAAGGATTATGGCAAAAAATATGTAATACTTGCAAAGGTTGGCGAAAATGAAGTTGCCTTAGTAGTTGATTCATTATTAGGACAAAAGGAAATAGTTATAAAAACCTTTGGAAAAATATTAAAATCCACAAAAGAATATATTGGAGCTACTATATTAGGTGATGGATTAGTAACCTTAATTTTAGATGTAGCGGCACTTATATAGGGGGAGAACTATGGAATTTACCGAGTTACAAATAGATGCATTGAGAGAGATAGGTAATATAGGTCTTGGAAATGCAGCTACAGCCATGGCGCAAATCTTAGGAAAAGAGATACAGATATCAGTTCCTAGGGTAAATGTTATTTCTTTAGAGGAGATTTTTGAAAGAGTAGATGAGGAAACTACAGTTTATGCAGTAATTGCAAGAGTTCTCGGAGAAGCTCCAGGAAATATTTTGTTTATGTTTGATACAGCTACTATGATGAAGATAGCAGAAATGCTAGTTGGAAAGCAAGAGGGAGAAGAGTTAAATGAAATGGGTTATTCAGCTCTTGGTGAAATAGGTAACATAATATTTGCAACCTATATGAATGCCATAAGTCAAATGACTAATTTAAGGCTATTCCCATCGGTACCAGCAGTAACAAAGGACATGCTTACAGCTGTACTTTCCACAACTTTCATTGAATCTGGTCAATTTAATGACTATGTATTAGATATAGAAACAGGATTTTCTCAAGAGAATGAAGACTTAAGAGGTGATTTTTATTTTATCCCAGCACCAGGGTCTTTAGAAAGAATATTAGAATCATTAGGATTAAATTAACGGAGGTTATGTAGAAAATGGCAAGAGTATTAATAGTAGATGACGCGACTTTTATGAGAATGATGGTTAAGGATATTTTAGAAAAGAATGGATATGAAGTTATTGGAGAAGCTAGTAATGGAATTAAGGCAGTGGAGATTTATAAGGCAGAAAAACCAGATATAGTAACAATGGATATTACAATGCCTGAGATGGATGGAATAGAAGCAGTTAAACAAATCAAGGCTTTTGATCCAAGTGCTAAAATTGTTATGTGCAGTGCAATGGGACAGCAAAGCATGGTTATGGATGCTATAAAAGCAGGAGCAAAGGATTTTATAGTAAAACCATTCCAAGCAGACAGAGTGCTTGAAGCTATAAAAAAAGTATTAGGATAGTATGGGAGGGATTTTAGTGCAAGTTGTGGTTTTTACAATAGGTGACGAAGAATTTGCAGTAGAGACAAGTAAAGTTCAAGGAATAAATGGACTAATGAAAATCACAAAGGTTCCCAAAGCAGAAAAATATATTAAGGGACTCATAAATTTAAGAGGAAGTATTCTTTCTGTATTAGATATCAATCTTCTTTTAGGGATGAATATAAGCGATGAGAATAATAATAACATTATAGTTTTAGAGTTAGATGGTGAACAGGTTGGAATAACTGTAGACCATGTAGAAGAAGTTATGAATGTAGAAGAAGAGATGATTAAAAGAGTTCATGAAGATAAAAATAAGCCTTTTATAAAAGGACTTATAAATCTTGAAAATCGAATATTAACTATGATTGATATTGATAAACTACTACAATAGACCCATTGGGTAGAAAGAGGTAGAATATGGCAGAAACCTTATCACAAAGTGAAATAGATGCACTTTTATCTGCCTTGTCTTCTGGTGACTTAGAACCAAGTGACATTGAGAAAGATGAAGAAAATGTTAAAATTAAAAATTATGACTTTAAAAGACCACAAAAGTTTTCTAAGGATGTTATTAGAGCGGTAGAAGTTATCCATGATAATTATTCAAGAATAGTGTCTAACTATTTAACGGCTCAGCTTAGAAGTAATGTTAAGGTGAAGATAGAAAGTGTAGAGCAAATAACCTATGAAGAATTTATACATTCTATTCCAAGCACCACTGTGCTTAACTTGTTTAGAATGCCTCCCCTTGATGGTCAAATAATATTAGAGACCAATGAGGAGTTTGTACTTAGAATATATGATGTTCTAGCTGGAGGAAGTGGAGACAAAAAGCCTAAATTTAAGGAACTCACAGATATAGAAAAAAACATTATTAAGCATGTTAATCAGGAGATGATTTCTAAGTTAAAGTTAGCTTGGGAAGATGTAATGGAGGTAGAACCAATTCTAGATAGTATAGAAACTAATCCAGCATTGAATCAAATTCTAGCTCCTAATGAGCCTGTAGCATTAGTAACTTTTAGTGTGGATATGTTTGATACAAGTTTACTTATAAATATATGTATTCCGTATCTTAGCATAGAAAAGGTTTTAGATAACTTGGTTATAAAAAATTGGTTCAGCACCGTAGATAATGAACAAGGTGAAGAGGTAAAAGCAACTATAAATAAAACTATAAAAAATGTAGATGTAGCAATGAAGGCTGTCCTTGGAGAAACGAAAATTTCCGTAAATGACTTCTTGAATTTATTTACAGGAGACATTATTACTCTAGATAGAAGCTACGATAGTACAGTTGATATTTATGTAGAAGATGAACTTCTATTTAAAGCTAAACCTGGCCTAAAGGCTAAGAATAAGGCAGTTCAAATAATTGAATATATAGACAGAGGAGTTGAGAATGATGGATAATTCGTTTCTTTCACAAGAGGAAATAGATGCACTTCTAAATGTAGATGGTGGTTCTTCAGAAAGTGAACCAGTTAATGAACCAGAGAAGGATTTATCAGATTTAGAAAAGGATCTATTAGGTGAAGTGGGAAATATATCTATGGGTACAGCAGCCACAGCACTTTCAGCTGTAGTTGGTAAACCTGTAAATATTACAACTCCAACTATAACAATTAGTACATTAAATAAGCTAAAAAAGAGCTTTAAAACACCTAATATAGTATTAGATGTTCAATTTGTTAGTGGAATAGTTGGAGGAAACCTATTTATAATAAATATTATAGATTCAGCAGTTATTGCAAACTTAATGATGGGTGGAGATGGAGTTGTGGAGCCACCAAGTGAACTTTCTGAATTAGAGATAAGTGCTGTTCAGGAAGCCATGAACCAAATGATAGGTTCAGCAGCAACTTCCATGGCAACTATGTTTAATAGAGAAGTAAACATATCACCGCCTATATCTTCTGTTTGTGATGAAAATTCAGAGGAGATATCTACAGATATCACTGCAGATGAAGAAATAGTAAATGTTTCCTTTAGAATGACAATAGGTGATCTAGTAGATAGTAATATTGTTCAAATATTACCAATTGCTACAGCAAAGAAAATTGTAAGTATTATGATGGGAACTGAGGATGAAGTAGCAGTATCAGAACATACAAAGGTGCCAGCTGAAGTTGAAGTTGTAGCTGAGCCTAAAGAAATTTATATGAACAATGAAGAAGTGACCAATGAAACAGCTTCAAAGGAGACTTATAACAATGAAACTACTTACAGTGTTCAAGGTCAAGGAACTGTAGAAAATCGCTATCAAAGTCATGAAGAACCTGTTAATGTGAAGCAGGCAACCTTTGGACAACTAGAAGAAATTAGAGGTGCAGAAATGCCTAAAAATATAGACTTAATATTAGATGTTCCATTAGAATTATCAGTGGAGTTAGGTAGAACAAAGAAAAATATAAGAGATATCCTAGCCCTTACTAGAGGTTCTTTAATTGAATTAAATAAGCTAGCAGAGGAACCAGTAGATATTTTCATTAACGGTAAACGAATTGCCCATGGTGAAGTAGTTGTAGTAGATGAAAATTTTGGTGTTAAAATTACTGAAATAGCTAGTGGAGAGGATAGAGTAAAAAGTCTTTCTAAGTAAAGACTTTTTTTCTATTAATAAAAAATTAATAGGGTTGTAAAAATTTTACTTAAAAACCCTATAAACTTTGATTAAATAGATTCGAGTATAAAGGTAGAGAGAAATAGTTGGGAGTGAAATCATGAAAGTTAATAATGGAAATATTCACGCTCTATATGTAAATAGCTATAAGACTAAAGAAAATGCTAAATCAGAAAATAGTAATGTAAACAAGGAGGCTGTTAAGGATACTTGTCAGCTTTCAGCTTTAGGAAAGAGCCTGAATAAATTAGCATTAGAAGAAGAAAGTGTCGGTATGAGTGATAAAGAAGTAGAAAAGATTAAAAGTAGAATTTCTAAAGGAACATATACTGTAGATTCACAGGTCTTGGCTAAAGCTATGATGGCATATGGGAAGGGTGGACAATAGATGAAAAACCAGCTTAAAGGAATATTAGAAGAAGAGCTAAAAGCAATAAAGGCTCTTACGGATATTTTAGAAGCTCAACATGAACTATTGGTTCTTCAAGATGTGTTTAAATTAGAAACTATAACTAATGATATAGATGATTGTAGTAGAAACTTAGCAAGAGCTGAAGGTTTAAGAAGGAGCTTAACAGGAAAAGAGTCTATTAAAAAAATAGTAGAAGAAGTAAATGAAAAGGAAATTACTGATATATATGATGAAATCACTAAAGCTATTAATGCTTTAGTGATTCAAAAGGAAACTAATGAACTACTAATAAAACAAAGTCTTAGCTACACAAATTCTATGCTAGCTATGATAAGTCCTAAAAAAGAGCCAGTAGTTTATAATGGATATGGAAAAATAAAGAGATAAGGAGAAGATTATGTCAGGATTATTTGCAACATTAAATACATCAAAGGGTGGTATGTTTGCTCAACAGCAATATATCAATGTAACTAGCCATAATATTTCAAATGCTAATACGCCAGGTTTTTCAAGACAACATATTGTACTTCAAACAGCAAGACCTCAAACTATAGCAGGGGGCGTAGGACAAATTGGTACAGGTGTAACAGTAAGTTCCATTGAAAGAACAAGAAATCAGTTTCTTGATTTTCAAATAAGAAAGGAAAGCTCTCTTCTTGGCAATTATGGTGTTAGACAAGACTACTTATCAGAAATTGAAGGTATCTTTAATGAACCTTCTGATACAGGAATGTCAGAGCTTATGTCAGAGTTTTTTGATGCTTGGCAAACTCTTTCTAAAAATCCAGAAAAATCTGATGCTAGGACAGTAGTAGCTCAAAAGGCAAAAGCTTTAGCAGATGAATTGAATCATACTTATAAAAAATTAAATGATACTAAGGATAATGCAGCTAAAGAAATACAAAGCAACCTTTTTGAGGTAAACACTATTCTTGATCAATTAAATTCTATAAATAAGGAAATTATAACTGTTACCATTGCAGGTAACAATCCTAATGACTTATTAGATAGTAGAGATTTACTTTTAGATGAGCTTAGTACAAAGTTTGGTATTGATACTAGAAACCAAATGCTGAATGGAATTACTTGTCAACCGGAAGATAATAAATCTATGAATTTAATAAGAAATAAGGATTCACAAGACATTAATAAATTAGGATTCGTAAATAAATTAACAAAAAATGCTGATGGAACCTACGATATAGAATATTATAAAAATGGAGATATGACTTCAGATAAGAATAAAGTTACTTTAACAGGAGTTACTCTTTCACAAGAGCAATATGAAAATTTAAATAATGGAAGGGTTCTTGTTACTGATGAAGATGGAAATGTAAATCTCACAGGTGGAGCATTAAATAATGATCAAATATTTAATCCATCTTCAGGAAGAATAAGTGGGCTTCAATCAATTCACGAAGATGCTGAAAGTTACATAGAACAAACTAATACCTTAGCAAAGACTTTAGCATTTGCGGTAAATGCTATTCATACAGAGGGAGTTCCAGCAGGTGAGCAGTATGCTTTCTTTGTTAATTCAGGAAATAATCCTCTTGATTATGATGGTATTACTGCTGGAAATATAACAATGAATTCAGATATTCTAAAAAATGTTATGTTGATTCAGGCTGGAGCAAGTAAGGGATCAGGTTCTACTGATGGAGATAGAGCAGGAGCATTAGCGAGCCTAAGAGATTTTGGATTAAATATAGATAGTATTCAAAGTGGTAAAAAGAAGGATGGTTCAGTATATGACTATAAAGCTTTTGTAGAGGAACACTTAGGTACTACGGCTGAAGGCGATGTACCAAAGTTTAATACTATTTCTGGAGGCGTTAAGGTAGAGGGTTTCTTTAAGAATACTATAAATAAGTTAGGAGTTCAGTCTGAGGAAGCTACTAGAATTGTTAAAAACCAAAATACTTTGTTAAAGGGACTTGTTGAAAGAAGGCTTTCAACTTCAGGAGTATCCTTAGATGAGGAAGCTATAAATCTTGTGCAATTCCAACATGCCTTCCAAGCTAATGCAAAGGTAATAACAACAGTAGATCAATTGTTAGATGTGGTAATTGGTCTAGTTAGGTAAACAGATAAGAAGTTGAGGTGATAAAATGAGAATAACTCATGGTGTAATGGTTAATGGCTTTTTAGGTGATATGAATACTAACTTAAATAGCTTGAATAAAATACAAAAACAATTAAATACTGGTAAGGTATTTTCAAAACCTTCAGATGACCCTTTTAGAGTGGCAAGGTCCATGCAGATGTATTCAGAAATAAATGCTAACAAGCAATATAACACAAATATAAAGGATACTATAAACTGGATGGATACTACGGACACAGCTCTAAGCAATGGTACTAAGTGTCTTCAGAGAATAAGGGAACTTATGGTATCTGCAGGAAATGCTGCCTATGGTTCATCAGAATTTACTGCTATTAAAGAAGAGATAAATGAGAGAGTAGCAGAATTTGGACAGATCTTAAATACAAGCTTTGATGGAAAGTATATCTTTGGTGGTAAGGATGGAGCGTCAAAGCCAGTAGAGGTAAACTTAGATGGTGTAACAGGTGAAAATTCTATAAGTATAGCAGGAAATGAAAATATTATTAATAAGTCTTTAAAAGTAGAGATTTCTTCTGGAGTTACAGTGGATTACAACATAAATGCAGTAGAAGTTTTAAAATTTAAAGATGCTAATGGGAATGTGGTAGATGGTGCCGGAGTACCAACAGGTGAAATGGATGTAATGAAATTCTTTGATGACCTTCTAAATAATTTAGGCGATGTAAATGGAAAGTCTAAGGTTATAGGAGAGAACTTAGATCAAATAGATAGCATTATAGAAAATATGCTTAGTATAAGTGCCAAGGTTGGTACTGTACAAAATAGGATGGAAAGTGCTAAGGATTTAAATACAGCACAAAATGAAAACCTTACAGAAATACTATCAGCTAATGAAGATATAGATTTCATGGAAAAGAGTATGGAGATGGCAGTAGCTCAAACTATATACGTAGCCTCTCTACAAACTAGCTCCAAGGTACTTCAGCCATCAATTCTAGACTTTTTATAGAGAATTGTAATCTATGAAAATTCTTTTCCGTGCCAGGATAAGTGCTTGAAGCAAATTTTTCATTAAGAAACTCTAAGTTTACGCTTTTGTGAAATTACCTACCCTCACTATTCGCCATCGTGGCTCAGTGTTCAGCTCTTGCCGTCCGTGGCAAGAGTTACAGTAATTTCACAACGCTACAACTAAGAGTTTCTAGAATCAAAAATTTCATTGCTTCTGCTCTATTTATCCTTGTCATTACAAAGAATTTTTAAAGGTAAAGAAAAGCCATGTAAGAACTGATAGATGATAGGCTGAGGAGATTATTCTATACAATAGATAAGAGGTGTGATGATGACTTTAGAGGAAAAAGCAAATAATATTATTACATTTAATAATGGGTTACCTGGATTTGAGAGTTTGAAAACTTTTGTACTTGAGGATATAGAAGGGTCAGAGCCTTTTAAGATGATTAAGTCTATAGAGGATGAAAATATAGGCTTTGTTACTATAGTTCCCTTTGATTTCAAAGTGGATTATGAGGTTAAGTTAACGGAGGCTGTTATAAATTCTCTTAAGGTAGAAGCTCCTGAGGATGTGTTGATTTTAAATACGGTGACTCTTAATAGTGATGTTAAGAAGATTACTACTAATTTGAAGGCTCCTATTATAATAAATTTGAAAAATAACTTAGGGTATCAAATGATTCTAGATAGGGAAAACTATAGCATTAAACATCCCTTAATAAAGGAGTGATAGTATGCTAGTGGTAACAAGAAAACCAGGTGAAGGAATTAAAATTGGAGACGACGTAGAGATAACTATAGTTAAAATTGATGATAACTCTGTAAAGGTATCTATCAATGCACCTAAGGAAGTTAAAATATTAAGAAGTGAGCTTTATAAAGAAGTAGGAGAAGAAAATATCAATGCTTCTAAAATAAACATGGAGCTATTATCTAAAATAAAAAAATAATTTAGTCTATGACCCCCATATAGTTAAATATTTATATTTTTAACTATATGACTATATAAATATTTAGCTATATAAATATAAAATTATATAGCTATAAAACTATTTAACTATTTAACTAGTTGTTGTCATAGTGCGGGGTTGAGAGGTTAAATATAAATATCAGGGAAGATAATTAATATAATTTACCGAAACATTTATTATAAAATATTATAATTTGGGGGAATTAATATGGAAGTGAATAGAGTTAATGTTGGAAGAACCATGGAAGGTGTAACTCCAGCAAGAGAAGTTCAACGTGTTTCAGAAAATAATGCAACTACACAGGAAACTACAGATAAAAATCAAAATTATAAATTAGAAGAGATTCATAAGGCTGTTGATAAACTTAATAAATTTATGGAAGATGAAGATATCCATGCAGAGTATGAGGTACATGATAAATTTAATCAAGTTATGATAAAAATAGTAGATAATAAAACAAAGGATGTATTACTTGAAGTACCACCAAAAAAAATCCTAGACATGGTTGCTAAAATGTGTGAAATGGTGGGGATACTTGTAGATAAAAAGGCCTAAACTGGAGGAGATAAAATGTATAATGCAGGTGCTAATGCATATAATGCGTATAAAAATAATAGTGTAAATTATGCTTCTAAGGATCAATTGCTATTAATGCTTTTAGATGGAGCAGTAAAATTTTCTAAAATAGCTAGACAAGCTATTTTAGATAAAGACATTATCAAAAGTCATGAAAATCTTGTAAAGACTCAGGATATATTTACAGAACTTATGATTACCTTAGATCAAAATGCTGGTGAATGGGCTGTAAATATGTATAAGGTATATGAGTTTATAAAAGAAAGACTTTTCCAGGCAAACTTAAAAAAGGATGTAAAGATACTAGATGAGGTTATGCCCTTAATAGAAGAGGTAAGGAATACTTGGCATGAGGCCTATGAAGTTTCAAAAAGAAAGAAATAAGGAGGAGTAAATATGAGGATAACAGGACTTGCAACAGGGATGGATATGGATAAATTAGTTAAGGAAACCATGCAACCTTATAGAATTAAGATTCAACAACAACAACAGCAAAAGGAAATACTAGAGATAAAGCAACAACTTTACAGAGATGTAATTAAGGAGTCAAGAGAGCTTTATAATAAGTATTTTGATGTGGCAAAAACAGATAGTTTACTTTTAAGTAAGAACTGGTCAACAGTAAAATTTCAATCTTCCAATGAAAATGTACTGACTGTAACTGGTGGGAGTGATGTAAAGCCAGGAAACTATGCAGTTACAGGAAACACAGCCACATCAGCTAAATCAATAGTTACAGAGGGAATAGATGTAGGTAACAATCTTGTGATAAATGGAAAAGAATTTACGCTACACGGTGATACAGCAAAATTAAGAGCTGAGAATTTAAATAAAGAATTAAAAGAAGCTGGAATTAATGTATCTGTTAGATATAGCGATTTTGCAGGGACAGAAGCTGGAAATCAAAGCGGATTTATCTTTGAATCTACAGTTTTAGGTAAGGATAGTACCTTTACTATTGGAGGAACAAGCTCAACAATAGGAGCGATAGTAACTGGAATAGATGCAACAGCATCAACTGTAACTGGGTTTACAGTTCAAGATTTAAAAGATGCTAATGGTAAAATAAATATAAATGGTGAAATTATAACTATAGATATTAAAGATGAGTATGTTAATGATGATATAGAGAAATTACTACAAAGTAAATTGAGTGAAAAAAAATTAACTGCTGAAATTGCTGAAAATGGTGATATTACTTTTAGTAGTAAAGTATTAGGAAATGCAGTGGAAGATCCTAATATAGAGATAAATGGTAATATAGGAACTTTTACTAAAGGAATTAATGGTGAGAAGACTACTAATACAGTTGCTTTAGATAGTATAAAAAATCAAAAAATATCTATTAATGGAAATGTTATAGATATGTCTAAAGCAGTAGCGGGACAAGAAGTAGAATATTTAAATAAAGTACTGAAAGAACAAAATGTAAATACAACTGCTAAATTAGATGAAAGTGATCCAAGTAAGGTTATATTAACATATAATTTAGTTGGAGATGATTATAAAGTTGATATGAGCATATTAGACACTTCAACTAGTACAGCAATGATATCACAAGGTAGAGATTCATCAATAGTAATAAAGGATGATAAGGGCGGAGTATATACGCATACTGGTATTTCTAATACTATAACTTTAGACGGAATGACTTTTAAATTTACAGGGGAAATACCAGAGAATGGTACAATAAATGTAAATGGTAAAAATGATGTTGCTGGAGTAAAGGATAAGGTTGTTAATTTTATAAATGATTATAATAAGCTTATGGAAAAGCTTAATACCTTAACTACAGAAAAAAGAAATAAAAACTATTCGCCATTAACAGATGAACAAAAGAAAGGGTTATCTGAAAATGAAATAAAAGCTTGGAATGAAAAGGTTAAGCAAGGACAACTATACAAAGATTCTGATGTGTCAAGAATAGCAAATTCTATGAAAAGTGCAATGAGAGGTCTTGTAGCTGGGGTAGATGGAAATCTAAAGAAATTTGGAATTGAACCTGTGGCAGACTATCAAGGTGCTAAAAATGGAACCTATACCATAGATGAGACAAAACTTACAGAAGCTCTAGAAAACAACTCAGAGGAAGTAATGAAGCTTTTCATAGGCACTCCTACTGTAGTAGAAGGAATGTCTGATCAAGAAAAATTTAGTAACACAGGAATTGCCCAAAGGATAAAATCTGTGATTTATAATGAAACTGTAACTACATCTTCAAAGATTATAAAAAAAGCTGGTATAGAAGGAACTGCTTCTGTAGGTAATAATGAATTAACAAAATCTATAGAAAAGTATGAAAGAAAAATGAAGGATATGGAGATAGATTTTTCAAGAAGAGAACAACAGCTTTACTCAAAGTGGGCAACTATAGAAAGTATGATGAACAAATTAAACTCTCAACAAAGTTATCTAATGTCTCAGTTAGGAATGGCATAGACTATGGAATTAAGAGAACTATTGTTAAAATATAAAGATATTACTGAAAATTTTATTAAAGCTTTAGAAAATCAAGAATATGAATTCTGTGGTGAAGAACTTTTAAATAAAAGAGAAGAGCTTTTAGGCGAATTGAAGAGTATGTCTTTTAATAAGGATGAGTTTGTGAAAATTTCAAAGGAAATAGATTTAATGAATTTGGAAGAGAAATCTTTTAAGTTACTTAATATTGAGAAAAGTAAAATTAAAGAAGAGATTTTTAATTTGAAAAAAAACCATAATGCAGTTAAGTCCTATGGATTTAATTTAAAAAATTTTAATTTTATTAATGAAGAAGTATAAAGCAAAAGAAAAAAACTTCGATATATTTAGTATAAGGATTTAAATAATATATTAATTAGAAAAGATTTAAAAAAGATATAAAGTTAATATATAACTAATTCGAATATGAAATTATAAGGCTTAAGCAAAAGTTTTATATATAGAAATCTATTACCTAAGGGTAGTATTTCTAAACATCATTGATTAATGGTGAAAAATATATAAGGGACAAGGATGTCCGCAAAAATCAAGGAGGAATATAAAATGATAATTAATCACAATATGAATGCATTAAATGCACACAGAAACATGGGAATAAACACAACAGGAGCAGGTAAATCAATGGAAAAATTAAGCTCAGGTTTAAGAATAAACAGAGCTGGAGATGACGCTGCAGGATTAGCTATATCAGAAAAAATGAGAGGACAAATCAGAGGATTAGAGCAAGCATCAAGAAACTCTCAAGATGGTATCTCATTAATTCAAACAGCTGAAGGCGCTTTAAATGAAACTCACAACATTCTTCAAAGAATGAGAGAACTTTCAGTACAAGGTGCTAATGATACAAATGTATCAGTAGATAGAGCTGCTATACAAACAGAGTTAAAGCAATTAACTTCTGAAATTGATAGAATTGCTAGTCAAACTCAATTTAATAAACAAAATGTATTAGCTAATACATCAACAGTAAATATCCAAGTAGGAGCTAATTCAGGTCAAAAGATAACTATTTCATTAAAAACTATGAATAGTACAGCTTTAGGATTAGCATCAAAAGATTTAAAAGTTGGAACAACAGCTTCTGCAAATGATTTAACAACCAAACTTGATACAGCTATTGAAAGTGTATCAACTCATAGATCAAGCTTAGGAGCGCTACAAAACAGATTAGAGCATACAATAAGCAACTTAAACAATACATCAGAAAACTTAACAGCAGCAGAATCAAGAGTAAGAGATGTTGATATGGCTAAAGAAATGATGAACTTCTCTAAAAATAATATTCTTAACCAAGCTGCACAAGCAATGCTTGCACAAGCTAATCAAACACCACAGGGAGTTCTTCAATTATTAAGATAAGCATAAGCAGTGAACCAATTTTAGTGATATTCTAAAATTGTGTGGATCGCTTACTCTGCTACCAAATGGTATTCAGGTTTAACTTGAATTATAATTGATTTTGGTAATTTCAAAAAATATATAAATGAGTTATTTAATACTAAATAGAAGTCAGGTTTTAAAAATAAACTTAGATTTTCAATTTAGATAATAAAAAATATATAAGGGACAAGGATGTCCGCAAAAATCAAGGAGGAATATAAAATGATAATTAATCACAATATGAATGCATTAAATGCACACAGAAACATGGGAATGAACACAACAGCAGCAGGAAAATCAATGGAAAAATTAAGCTCAGGTTTAAGAATAAACAGAGCTGGAGATGACGCTGCAGGACTAGCTATATCAGAAAAAATGAGAGGACAAATCAGAGGCTTAGAGCAAGCATCAAGAAACTCTCAAGATGGTATATCATTAATTCAAACAGCAGAAGGAGCTTTAAATGAAACTCACAATATTCTTCAAAGAATGAGAGAGCTTTCAGTTCAAGGAGCTAATGATACAAATGTATCAGTAGACAGAACAGCTATAGAAACTGAGTTAAATCAATTATCATCTGAAATAGATAGAATTGCTAGCCAAACTCAGTTCAACAAGCAAAGCATATTAGCAAATACTTCAAAGGTAAATATTCAAGTAGGAGCTAATGCAAGTCAAAAAATTACTATTTCATTAAAAACTATGAATACTGCTGCTCTTAAAATAACTGCAGCAAGTTTAAAAGTTACATCTACAACAATAGCTAATGCGTTAACAACTGTATTAGATAAAGCTATCGAGGGTGTATCAACTCATAGATCTGATTTAGGAGCTCTACAAAACAGATTAGAGCATACAATAAGCAACTTAAACAATACATCAGAAAACTTAACAGCAGCAGAATCAAGAGTAAGAGATGTTGACATGGCTAAAGAAATGATGAACTTCTCTAAAAATAATATTCTTAACCAAGCTGCACAAGCAATGCTTGCACAAGCAAATCAACAACCACAAGGTGTTCTACAATTACTAAGATAAGTGATACTCTAAATCTATGATTTAGTTATTGGGAACTTACTCGGCGACCAGAAGGGAGTCGAGTTTCCTTTATAATAAGCATAAATATATTATTTAGTTAGTAAAGTATAGAAACACAAAAAGGACAAGGATGTCCGTAGAAATCAAGGAGGAATATAAAATGATAATTAATCACAATATGAATGCATTAAATGCACACAGAAATATGGGAATGAACACAACAGCAGCAGGGAAATCAATGGAAAAATTAAGCTCAGGTTTAAGAATAAACAGAGCTGGAGATGACGCTGCAGGATTAGCTATATCAGAAAAAATGAGAGGACAAATCAGAGGCTTAGAGCAAGCATCAAGAAACTCTCAAGATGGTATCTCATTAATTCAAACAGCTGAAGGAGCTTTAAATGAAACTCACAACATTCTTCAAAGAATGAGAGAGCTTTCAGTACAAGGTGCTAATGATACAAATGTATCAGTAGATAGAGCTGCCATAAAAACAGAATTAGACCAATTATCTCAAGAGATAACTAGAATTTCTGATCAAACTCAATTTAACAAGCAAGATATATTAAAATCAACTGGAACAGTAAATATTCAAGTTGGTGCTAATGCAAATCAAAAAATAACTATTTCATTAAAAACTATGAATGCTGCAACATTAGGAGTAGCAGGAGCAACTTTAGATGTTACTTCAACAGCTTCTGCAAATGATTTAACAACCGCATTAGATACAGCTATTGAAAATGTATCAACTCATAGATCAAGCTTAGGAGCTCTACAAAACAGATTAGAGCATACAATAAGCAACTTAAACAATACATCAGAAAACTTAACAGCAGCAGAATCAAGAGTAAGAGATGTTGATATGGCTAAAGAAATGATGAACTTCTCTAAAAATAATATTCTTAACCAAGCTGCACAAGCAATGCTTGCACAAGCTAATCAAGCACCACAAGGTGTTCTACAATTATTAAGATAGTAAAATTATTTAAAGAGGGGCTAAGGTCCCTCTTTAAAATTATAATTTTAAGGAGCAATACAATGGATAAAAAAATGAATATTAAGGAATTGGATAGAAAAACAAAATATAAACTTAGTATATGTATGATAGTTAGAGATGAGGAAAAATTCCTTGACAACTGTTTAAGAAGTTTAAAACCGTTAATAGATTCTAATTTAGCAGAATTGGTAATAGTTGACACAGGATCTATTGACAATACAGTAGAAATTGCTAAGAATTATACGGAACGGATATATTTTAAACAGTGGAATAATAATTTTTCGGAAGCAAGAAATTATAGTATATCTCTTGCTAGGGGCGAATACATATTTATAATGGACGCAGACCAGGAGATGGAATATGTTGAGGTTGAAAAACTGATTAAACTTTTTAGTAGTAATGCCTATAAAAAATTTAATACATATTCATTAGTTTATAAAAATTTTACTAATGAGGACTTAAATGAATATACATATTTTTCTTTAAACTTAATATTTAAAAATGATGGTTATTTCAAGTATGAAGGCAAAATTCATAATCAACCTTTATATAAAGGACCAGTAAAGAATTTAGAAATATATATGCTTCATTATGGATATATAATGACAGAAGATATAAAGGAAAAAAAATTTAAAAGAACAGCTACCTTATTAAAAAATGAAATAGAAAAAGATCCGAAAAATATTTATTATATATATCAGCTTAGTAGAAGCTATGAAATGCATGGAGATACTAAAGATGCTGTAATTGAATTAGAAAATTATTTATCATTAATGGAAACAGAAAAAGTTAATGATAATTTTAAAATAAATTATTATCACAATGCTACAATTATATATTTTAATGCAAAAGAGTATGATAAATGTATTTATTATTGTGAAAGAATGAAAGAGTTAGATAATGAATTAATTGATTGCTATTATTTAAAAGGAAAATGCAATGTTATCGAAGGAAATATGGATGAAGCAATAGAAAATTTAAATTTGTATCTAAAATATTTAGAAAACTTCAAATATGAGAAATATGCAAGCACTAATGGGTTGGAAATATTTTCATATGGTCATAGGTACAGAGTAATTGGAGAGCTTTTAAGATTTAAAATAAAGATAAATCAATTAGAATGTATTGATAAGTATATTTATCTACTAATGGAAGATACGGATACATTTATGTTAATGTTAGGTGAAATATTGAAAGTATATATGATTCTTAAGGATTTTTCTTCTTTAGATAAAACAATTAATAAAGTGAAAGAAAGAAACGAAGAAATATTATTATTGTACTTACTTTCTAAGTCTATATGTGAAACAAATGATACAGACAAAGAATTAGTTATTAAAAAAATAAATGCACTAAGTAATGAAGAAAAGAAGTTATTAGATTTAAAAGTAAAAAAAGAAGAAAAAAATGCTTTTGAAAATTTGATTGATTTCATTGATGAAAGTGGAAAAGAAAGTAATAAAGTTATTAATATTGAAAATTGCGTTGTTCCATTAATTAATACATTAAATAGTTCGTCTATAGATGAAATTATTAGTTGCAATTTTAGAGATGATATGATTTATATTATTAAATATTTACTTAGTAAAAGTGATATGCTTATTAATGCATACTTAGTTGATAAATATAAAATAATCGAATTATTAAATAAATATGGATTGATTATTAAAAATTTAAATCAAGATAAATTTAAAGAAGACTTGGATTTTGTAGATAAATTAGATGAATTTAGAAGATATATTGATAATGGAGAAGTGATTAAAGGGATTTCTAAGCTAAAGGAAGCTATTGAAATTAAAAGTGAGTTTAGTAATTTAGTTGCTATCATAAAAGATTCTATACTATTGCCAGACTGCAATGAATCTAATAATTTAGTTTTATATAATGATATAATTAAGATTAAAGAAAATCTGATGACGTTAATTAATAGTAATATGATTAGAGAAGCCATGGAGTTATTCGCTCAATTAGAAGAGTTGTATAATATAAAGGAAGATGTTGAGTTATTATCTATTAAGAGTACATTAAAGTTTTATAATAATGAAATATTAGAGGCTGAGAAATTATTAAAAGAAGGATTAAAATATTATCCTAGAAATATAGATTTATTATATAATTTAGGTTATATATATGAAGCAAATAAGAAATATTTATCTGCAATGAATATTTATATTGTTATATTAGAAATTGATTCAGAAAAGTTATACTCTAAAGGAATTAATGATAATATGGATAGGTTAAGAAATTTAGTACCGATAATATAATTTAAAATAAAAGGAGTTTAATCTCCTTTTTATTGTAAAAGGAAGAAAAAATATGAATAAAAATATTTTATTAAGCATTTGTATGATAGTAAAAAATGAAGAAGAAAACATAGAAAAATGTTTAAAGAGCATGATACCTTTAATTAATGAGGATAGTATAGAATTAATAATAGTTGATACGGGCTCAACAGATAAAACTGTGGATATCTGTAAAAAGTATACAAAGCATGTTTATAATAAACAATGGAATGATGATTTTTCTGAGGCAAGAAATTATAGTATTTCTATAGCAAAGGGAGAGTACATTTTTATTCAAGATGCGGATCAGACTATAGATGAAAAGAGTATAGATAGGCTTATAAATTTGTTTAAAAATAAAGGGTATAGAAATTACAACACTATATATATAAAATTAAGAAATTATTTGAATGAAAAGTTAGATAAATTTTCTGAACTTAGATTTCCATTAATATTTAAGAATGATGGAGATTTTAAATATACGGGGGCTGTACATAACCAACCAATATTTAAAAAGCCTATAATGTATTCAGATATACAAATAAATCATTATGGATATATTATGAATGAAGAAAAGAGACTTGCCAAATTTAATAGAACAGCTACTATATTAAAAAAAGAGTTAGAAAGAGAACCAGATAATTACTATTATAGATTTCAACTAGCAAAAAGTTATAATTCTATAGGTGATTATAATAATGCTATGATTCAAGTTGATTATTACATGAAATACATTATAGATAGTAAGAATTATAGTAAAGATGATTTGAAATATTATAGAACTGCTGCGCAAACTTATTATATAAATGATAATTTTGATAAAACCATATATATATGCAATAGAGTATTAGATGGGTTTCCAAATTTTTTAGACTTTATATACTTAAAGGGTCTATCTCTTGGGAAAAAAGAAATTTATGAAGAAAGTAATAAGGAACTAAGTAACTATTTGAAAGTTTTAGATAGAGGACTATATCTAGAAAATAATGAAGTAGAGATGTTTTCAATTTCATCTAGAGATAATGCTGTAAAAACTATAGAAAAAAATAGAAGAGAAATGGAATTTAATAATCATGTACTTGTTATTAAGAGTAATTTAAAAGTTTTAATGGAAACCAATATTAAAGAAGCTGTTAAAATTATAGAGGAACTTAAAAAAATAGAAAAGTATAACAATATAAAGGATTTAGAGTTTTTCTCTATTACATCAGTTATATACTTTTTAAATATGAATTATGAGAAAGCATTAGAAGAAGTAGATAAAGGTCTGAGTATGGATAATAATTCATTTGATTTGGTATACAATAAAGCGTGTATATTAGAAGGCAAGGGGAACTTTAAAGAAGCCATAAAATATTATGATTTGGCTAGAAGCTTGTGCAATGATGCTGAATTATTATTAATTATTAATAATAAATTAAAAGAATCCAAGTAGATATAAGTGCATTGAGGTGTTGCTATTATGAATGATATATTAAGATATTCAAAAGATATCTGCGAATTAGAAGATATGATAAACACTATCAAATTGGAAAAGAATAGACTTTTTAATTTGGTGAATGATTTGGCAAATTTTTTGGATAATAATAAAGTAAGGTATCAAAGCTTTAATACGTATATAAAATTACTAGAAGAGTTGGTTATGTTCACTAAATGGTGTAATTCTAATAAATATAGTGAAGACGAAGTTAATTTACATGTCAATAATATTGCATTATGTATGGAAGAATTTTTATATGAATTGAAGGGTAAATATAGATATAATTTTATATTTAAAATAGATGATAGACTAGACTTTTTAGACGGATTTAAAGATTATAATAATATGAATAATAATTATATTGGCAACAAAATTTTCAATATAGTAATTTGCTATGAAAAAGATATAGAGAAATACAAGAGTGAGGAGAAATACAATTATGTTATTCCTTATGAATATATAAGCAAGCATTTGTTTGAAACATTTACTGAGAAGTATTATTTAAATTACCAATCATATTTTTTGAAAAATAGTATAGATAGGTCAAAAAAAAGTGATATCGAATCAATTTCAGTAGGTTTGTCATATGGTATGTTTGGAATAGATGAAAGAGTTTTAAAAGAAAATTGTAAAAATTTATGTCTAAGTAGCCAAGATTTATTTTATTCCTATATGATTTCAAAAGATATAATTGAAGATAATCTTTCAGTGAAAAAATGCTATATATGTTTAGGATATTATTCTTTATATTTTGATTTATCAAAAAGTGTAAATGAAAGAAGTAAGATTGAAAATGTTTATTATCCAATAACACATGAAAAACATAATTATGTAGAATGTAAATCTAAAGATATTTTTGATTTAAGTTTTATTGAGGATTGTGTGTTAAGATGTATAATTAAATCTATTGATCTCCAAATGCATTTTTATAGAATTATATATGAATGTGGAAATGAAGTGTATTTTAATGAATTCAATAATAGAAAATCTAATATACTACCAGATGGAGTGGAATTTAGGAATATAAATTTAAATACCAATATTGAATATGGTAAAATTAGAGCTAATCAACATAATCAGTTAATAAAATATTATAAAACAAGAAAAGAAAATATAGAGATATTAGAGAGTTTTATTAAATATTTAAATAGTAAAAGTATATTAACAAACATAATAATACTTCCTTGTACTAAGTATTATACAAATTATATAGATGAAAATTTTCAAGTTGATCTTTATAATGTCCTTGATTGTATTAAGAAAAAAGGCTTTAAGTTTAAGGTGCTAGATTTAAGTTATGATTCAGAATTTGATGATAATGATTTTATTGATTATGATCATCTAAGTGAATTAGGAGCTATAAAAGCCACAGAAAAAATATATGATATGGAATTTACTAAATTATATTAAAGATTAGTGGAAACTTTCCGAAAATACTTAAGGTAGCTTAGATAATTAGCTACCTATTTTCAATATAGAAGATAAATGTATAGTGATTAAAGACTATTTAGGAGGAATTATTTATGAAGATATCTTTAGCTATGATAGCTAAAAATGAAGAGGAAGTTTTAACAGAATGTATTAATAGTGTTAAAGATATTGTGGATGAAGTTGTATTGGTAGATACTGGCTCAGAAGATAACACTATGAGTATAGCTAAAGAAATGGGAGTTAAGTTATATGAGTTTAAATGGCAGGATGATTTTTCATTAGCGAGAAATTTTGCTGCTGAAAAATGTAGTGGTGATTGGATATTAGTTTTAGATGCTGATGAAATAGTTGAATTTGGAAGTAGAGAAACTTTAATAGAATTTGCAACTAATAATCCTAATAGTATAGGGAAGATAGAAATTTATAGTAAATTTATGGATGGTAATGAAATAAATTTTTCTAAAGAGTATGTATCTAGGTTTTATCCTAAAGGGATACTTTATAAAGGAGGTATTCACGAACAGTTAGAAACAAACAGATGTCGTATTAATATGGAATTTAAGGTAAATCATAGTGGATATTTTAAGAGAGATAAATCAGAGAGAAATTTACGACTTTTACTTAAAGAGTCAGAAAATAATCCTACAGATCATTATATACTATATCAAATAGCGAGAACTTTGCATGTAGCTAAAAGGTATTTAGAAGCAGATGAATATTTTGAAAAATATTATAAACTTACTAAAGGTGAGTATGCATATACAAGAAATTTTATAACTTTATATATATATAATACATTAAACACAGAAAAATTTTCTGTTGGACTAAGTATTATTGAAGAATATAGAGAAAAGTATTTTAATAATACAGACTTTAATTTTGCTTGTGGGATATTTTATATGAATTTGATTTTATCGGATGTCAGTTCTTATGGTCAACATCTTTATCTTATAGAGAAATCTTATTTACGATGTTTAGAAATTGGAGAAGATTTAGAAGATACTGTAGTAGGGCTTGGAACATTTAAGGCAGCATATAATTTAGGTGTGTATTATGAGACTACAGGGGATATAGATAATGCACTATATTACTATAATTTATCTGCAACATATGGATATAGACTAGCCATAGAAAGAATAGATAATATTGATGTCTAGTACATAATTAATTGTAAAATAGAATAATAATTTATTTGTTAATCTAAACTCTATTAAGATTTTTTAAATAAAAACGATAATTATACTATAAAATTTAAAGCAAGTGAGGAAAATTAAATGAATAATTGTAATAAAGAACTAGTTGAATTATTAAGCACTATGGATGAATATATAAATTATGGTAAGGAGAGATTAGAGAGTTCTAAATTTAATGAAGAATTTAATGATGGAATGAATGCTTTTATAGAAGGTTTCATTATGGCAGAAAAAGTAATACAAGCACATTCTGGAAAACTGAATGAAATAACATTAAAAGAAAAGAATAAGCTCGCTGAAGGATTGGAGTTAAGTATAGAGAAAATTAATGGCAAACAAGAATATTATTTAAATGAGTATTCAAAAAATATCATAGAACCATTTATAAATTGGAAAAATTTAATATTAAATAATATTGAGTTATCATCTTAACTATAAATTAAATTTAAAAATGTTTAATTAACAGGAAAGATAAAGGTAGATTATGGAAGAAAATAGAATTGAAGATATAAAAAGGAAAATAGAAAATTTAATTAATAATAATTATTGTAATGAAGCTATAGAGTTATTAAAGAAGTTAATTGAGTCTTTGCCACAGGATACAGATTTATATTCTATGTATACCGTATCATTATCTATGTTAGGAAGGTTTGAAGAGGCAATAGATATATGTAAAAAAGGGTTAGAAGTAGAATTAGATAATTTCGATTTAAACTATAATTTAGCTTATATATATGAATCTATGGGTGAATATTCAAAAGCTCTTTCTTTATATAATACATCTATCACATATTGTAATGATGAAAAATTAATAGAATCAATTAAAGAGATGACAAAAAATATACATTATACAAGAAAAGTAAGTGAATGTGATAAAATTATAGTATTTGTAAAAAAAAATATGGACTCTTTTTTGGGAGACATTATAAATGGATTAGAAAAAGAGTTTATAGTTGTAAAGGTTGTAGTTAACAATTATAATCAAATTGACTTAGGGATGGAATGGGCTGATATATGTTGGTTTGAGTGGTGTGACGAACTTATAGAGTATGGAAGTAGACATAGATTAGCTGAGGAAAAGAAGTTAATTTGCAGATTACATAGTTATGAGGCTTTTACGAATTATATTCTAAATATAAATTGGGATAATGTTGATAAAATTATATTTGTTGCACATCATATTAAAGAGCATGCATTGAGCAAAATTGATATAGATTTATCTAAAGTTGAGGTCATTCATAATGGAGTTGATGTCAATAAATATAATCTCATAGAAAGAAATCCAGGATTTAATATTGCTTATGTTGGATATATAAATTATAAAAAGGGTCCTATGCTGCTATTGCATACTTTTAAGGCTATATATGATAAAGATAATAGATATAAGCTTCATATAGCAGGGGATTTTCAAGATGAAAGGTATATTTTATATTTTGACCAAAAGATAAAAGAATTTGGTCTGGAAAATAATGTTATTTACCATGGATGGCAAGATAATATTTCAAAATGGCTAGAAGATAAAAATTATATTATATGTACTAGTGTGTTAGAGGGTAATCCGGTTGGATTGATGGAAGCGATGTCTAGAGGAATAAAACCTATAATTCATAGTTTTGTAGGAGCAAAGCAATTATACCCTGAAGAATATATATGGGACACTATAGATGAAGCAGTTAACATAGTTCTTAAAGGTGACTATGATTCTAATAAGTATAGAAGTTATATAGAAAAGAATTTTAGCATAGAACTTCAATTGGAAAAAATAAAGAAGGTGATTGAGAGTATGATTTTAAAAAAAAATATAGATGATTCATATATAAAGGGTATTAATGCAATTAATTTTCATAGTTATTTATCAGGTGATAAGTTTTCATCAGGATTAAAAGTATATGTAGAAAATAATAATATGAAAATTGTTGATAGAATGTCTTATTTAGTAGAAGTTTGTAAAAATAAAAATGTAATACATTTAGGATGTGCAGATCATTTAGAGTTAATCGATTCTAAAAGACAAAACAATTTATGGTTACATGATTTATTAACTAATGTTTCTCAAAAATGTATTGGGTTTGATATAAATGAAGAAGCAATAGATTATATAAATAAAGAGCTAAAAATTTCTAATGTATTTTATGAAAATATTATAAGCAAGAAATGTGATATGATATGTAATAGCAATTGGGATATCATGGTGATTGGTGAAATTTTAGAACATGTAAATAATCCAGTTGAATTTTTGAGCAAAATTAAAACCTTATATAAAGGCTCTTTGCAAAAGTTGGTTATAACTGTACCAAATGCATTAAGGTTAGAAAATTATATATTTTCTCAGAGTGGTTACGAATGTATAAATTCTGATCACAGATATTGGTTTACGCCATATACAATTAGTAAGGTAGTATATGAATCAGGTTTAAAAGTAGAAGAAATATTTATGACTACCGGATATAAAGTGGAGGATGAAAATATTAAAAACGTTCTTATGAAAAATAATATTTTAATGGATACTATAGCGGTAATTGTTAAATTATAATGTTGTATTTTAAATTATGTAATTTGGCCTATTGACCTCATGATTGAAGTATAAAATAATATACTGACTTCTATATGATTGAAAAGAAGGATGGTTAAATAATGTGCTTATACTTATATTTGTAAAAAAAGGTAATATAGTAAATTTGAATAAAAGATAAATTAAGAATAAGCTATGGATTTTATGAATCTCTTACTCATTGTGAAAATATATAGTTACTATGTGGTATGATACCACACCCGACATTCATTAAGAGGTGATAATTTTGCATTATAAACTAAACACAGTATATTTTAGTGCTACAGATACAACTAAGAAAGTAATATCTGGTATAGAAGAAGGATTTTCACAAGCTATGAATCTAAAGGAAAATATAAACAATATTGATTTTACATTGCAAAAAGCATTAATGGCTAAAAATAGCTGTTAATGCTTTTTAAAAATCATAAAGTTATTATTATAAATATCGATAATTTAAGTAATTTTAAATATATATTACTAAAATTTTGTGACAGGGGGGATTAAATTTATGAAAAGCTTAAAATGGAAAATAACTACTATTATTCTTACTATTATTATAATTATTTCGTTGTCTATGATGTTTATGGGACTTTTCAAGTCATTTAACGTTACTAAAAATATTATCAACAAGCAGTACGAAGAAACAATAAATTCAGGGTATAATATGTTGGAGATTTATCTTAGGAAGCAGTTTGGAACATTAAGTCTTAATAGTGAAGGAAAACTAGCAGACTCTTCTGGTAAGCCAATTGATGGAAGATTTGAGTATATTGATGAATTAGCAGAGGGTTCTAACATTGTTGCCACTGTTTTTGCTAAGTCGGGCGATGACTATGTAAGAGTTTTGACTACAATTAGAGATGAAAAAGGAGACCGAATTATTGGAACAAAATTGGATTCCAATGGGGAAGCCTACAAAGAGATTTCAAATGGAAATGCATATTTGGGTGATGCTGATATTTTAGGTGAAAAGTATATGACAAAGTACGCTCCTATTATAGGAGATAATAAAGAAGTTATAGGTATTTATTATGTTGGGAAATCTATAGAATCTATTATGGATATATATAATGAAGGGGTAGTATCTACACTTAAATCAGTAGTTATAATAATTATTATTGGATTACTTATATCTATTGCTATAAGCTATGGCTTAGGACTATCAATTACAAAACCTATAGTTGCTTTAACTACGACTATAAAAAAACAATCAAATCTAGATTTTAAACTTGATGAAAAAGATGAGGTATTAAAATATATAAAAAGAAAAAACGAAATAGGTATAATGGTAAGTTCTCTTAAGATTATGGAGAAAAATGTAAGAGAGTTTGTTTTAAAAACTTCAGAAGGTGCAGAAAAGGTAGTTGCAACTTCGCAGGAATTAACAGCAACATCAGAGCAATCAGCTATAGCTTCTGAAGAGATATCAAGAACTATAGAAAATATAGCTAGTGGAGCAAGTAGCCAAGCTCAAGATACAGGGGAAGCAGCTTTAAGTGTAGAAGAAATGGGCAATTTATTAGAAGAAAATAAAGAATATACAAAGGAAGTAAATAAAGCTGCAAAAGATATAGAAAAAGAAAAAGAAGAAGGCTTTATTATATTAAAAGATTTGGTATCAAAAACGGAAGAAAGTAATAATGCTTCTAAAGATGTATATGAAATTATAATAAGTAATAATGAAAGTGCAGAAAAAATAGAAAAGGCAAGTTCAATGATTCAATCCATATCTGCACAAACAAATCTTCTTGCTTTAAATGCAGCTATTGAAGCAGCAAGAGCTGGTGAGCATGGAAGAGGTTTTGCAGTAGTAGCGGAAGAAATAAGAAAACTTGCAGAAGAATCTAATAATTTTACAGGAGAAATTAAAACTGTAATGGAAGAATTAAAATTAAAATCTGAAAATGCAGTAAATAGAATGCAAGAAGTGAAAAGCATAATAGATTTACAATCTGAAAGCGTAGAGAAAACAGAAGAAAAATTTCATAGGATAGCAAATTCTATAGAAATAACTAATAATGTTATAGGCAAGCTTAATGAATCAGCAGAAAAAATGAATGAAAATAAAGAAAAGCTTGTAGATCTAATGCAAAATTTATCAGCAATAGCGGAAGAAAATGCGGCTGGAACTGAGGAAGCTTCAGCAGCCATAGAAGAACAATCAGCAAGTATAGAAGAAATAGCAAATGGCAGCGAAGGATTAGTAAACATTATAGATGAGCTACAAGGTATTATTAATAAATTTACAGTTTAGTTAAGGAGTCTGGCCCCACAGTAACTAAAGTATATTCACTACACTTCGATAATAAGAATATAAAAAGTTTGGTGGGGATTTTGCCCACATAGGGAGTGAGATAATGAGATTAAGTAGAAATATGGCCTCTGTAAGGATATTAAATAGTTATACTAAAAATTTAGCAGCTCAATCTAAGTCTTATAGTAGTATTAGCTCAGGACTTAAAATACAGACTTATAGAGACAATCCTAATGCTAAGGCTAAGAGCGAAAAGTTGAAGTTAGAGATTAGAGGGCTTCAAATGGCTACTAGAAACATTCAAGATAGTGTAAGTCTTATGCAAACTATGGATGGTGGTATGCAAAATATAAGTGAGTCTTTACAAAGGGCTAGAGAACTTATGGTTCAAGCTGGAGGAGCTACTACGGAGGAAGATAGAGCCATTATTCAAAAGGAAATAGACCAAAATCTAGAACATATAACTTTTACCGCTAATAATACAGAAATGAATGGTGTAAAGCTGTTAGCAGATAAAAATAATCCAGGTGATACAGTTGATCTACTTATTGGAGCAACTAGTGGAGAAGTAATTAAACTACCAACACGTAATTTTACATCTTCAGGATTAGGACTTGTGAATGTTGATGGTAGCAATAAGATAAGTGTGGACAACATAGATGATAGTTTAAATCGCTTAGATGATGCCATAAATAAGTTGAATTCTGGAAGAGGAAAGTATGGAGCTCTAAGTAATAGAATGGAGTCTACAGTGGATTATGCCAATGAAATATCTGGTAAAATCGAGGGAGCAGAAGCTATCATTACTGGAACTGATGTAGCATTTGAAATGATTGAGTATTCTAAAAACTCAATTCTGGTAGAATCTGGTATGGCGATGATGGCTCAAACGAACCAATTTCCAAAGGATATTTTGCAAATATTAAGCAATGTATACCCTAATAAATAAAAAAAGTAATTTCATGTAGCAAATAAGGAATTTTAAGCAAAAAATAAATAATTTTAAGTATAAATGTTGAATGAAAGAAAAATATAGTATATAATGCAAATATGTGAAAAATTTAATACGCAAAACTCACGAAAGTTAGTGACGCAAAGCTATAGGGGCTAAGCCTTAGGGGATGCCAGCCAGTTGCCAAAGAGTAAGTACACTTTTTGTTTTAGGTATTATAGAAGTAAATAATACTTTTATTCTAACCTTTTGTAATTTAAAGCTACTCTTTTTGAGTAGCTTTTTATTGTGTGAAATTTCTGATTTTTCATAAGAATTGCAATAAATTTTATGGAGTATATTATATTGTAAACATTTACTAGATTTGTGTTTTACAATTAATATTTATATAAGGTTATATGCAACCAATATTATTTGAAGTTTATCAGTATATGTTTTACTAATGATGAAATTTGTAGAATTATTTCTATTAAAAGTAAGGTTAAAGTATGTAAGAATAAATAATAATTCATGTAACTAACAAAAAAAGAAGGGAATTTAAAGTTTATGTCTAATTTATAAACGATAAGTATGTTCTTATAGGATGTGGAGGTATAAAATGTCGCAAAATGAAGTATATGGGTTGCTAAAAAAATCTATGAACGTAACCGTAGAGGCTAATAAGGTTATTGCTAATAATATAGCAAATGTAAATATGAAAGATTATAAAAGGTATTATGTTCCCTTTGAACAGGTTATGGAAGAGTCAACAGCTAGTGGTAAGTTAAAAATTACAAATGAAAAACATATAGGAATGAGAAGTAAGGATGTACAAGTTAAAAGAGATGACAGTACGTCTATGAGAGAAGATGGAAATAACGTGGATATTGAAACTGAAATGACAAGTCAAGCTTCTAATACCATGATGTATGAATCGTTAGTTAGATTTGCCAGTGGAAAAATAAACAGTACAAGTAGAGTTATAAAAGGAGGGAACTAAAAATGGAGGCATTTAGGGGGTTAAGAATTTCAGCTAGTGGGCTTACAGCAGAAAGATTAAGAATGGACACTATATCATCTAATATTGTTAATGCTGGGACTACTAGAGGAGAAGATGGAAAACCCTATGTAAGAAAAATAGCTGTGTTTCAAGAAAATTTAAAGGAAGCTTACAATAGAAGCACTGGAAAAGTAGAGAATAAGCTAAATGGCATTAAAGCAGTAGGCATTGTAGATGATGAATCAGAGCTTACTAAAGTATATAATCCAAGTCATCCAGATGCTGATGAAGAAGGATTTGTAACTATGCCTAATGTAAATATCTCAAATGAAATGGTAGAGTTAATTGCATCAAGTAGAGCTTATGAAGCAAATGTCAATGCAATGAATGCACAAAAGAGTATGTTTTTAAAAACTTTAGAAATAGGTAAATAATAGGATAGGAGTAGTACTTTATGATAAACAGTTACATACCAAACGCAACAATCTTTCAAAATGAATTACAACAAATTTATGGGGTAAAAGAAAGGGATACTGAGGAGAATAGCTCTTCAAATGGCACAGGTTTTGCAGTTATAATGAAGGATGAGTTACAAAAAGTGAACGATTTGCAGGTGGAAGCAGATAATAATATAAAAGGATATATTGCTGGAGAAAAAAGTATCAATGAAGTAGTGTTAGCCACAGAAGAAGCATCTATGTCCTTAGAGCTTGCTATTCAAATAAGAAATAAGCTGGTTGATGCTTATAAGGAATTTAATAATATGCAAGTATAATGGAGGTAAGGATTAGATGAGTAAGCTATCGGAGCTAATGAAGAAGATAAAAGATAAGTGGAATTCCATGTCGAAAACTAGAAAGATAGCTTTAGTGATAATTTCAGTAGTGACAGTTTTAGCAATAGGAACCCTACTTTATGTATCACTTAAACCAAAGTATACAGTTTTATTTTCAAATATGGATTCCCAAGATTCAGGAAAGATTATAGCCAATTTAGAAGGCAAAGGAACTAAGTACAAAATAGAAGGAAATTCAATCTTAGTTGAAAAGTCTCAAGTAGACAAGTTGAGAATGGAAATGCTGTCAGAGGTGCAAATAACAGAAGGAAGTCAAGGATTTGAACTTTTTGATAAAGGTAGCATAGGAGCTACAGATGAAGAGTCAAGAATAATGTATCAAAGAGCACTTTCTGGAGAATTAGAAAGAACTATAAAGGGATTTGAGGAAGTTGAAGCAGCAAAGGTAAATTTAGTTTTACCTAACAACTCAGCCTTTGTAACTAAACCAGCTCCTGCCAGTGCTTCAGTAACAGTAAAGTTAGTGCCAGGAAATGAACTTTCACCAGAACAAGTTAAGGCTATTGTGCACCTAGTAACAGGCAGTGTGGAAAACTTAGATAAGGAAGATGTTACAATAGTATCAGACAATTTAAAGTTATTAACAGAAGGTTTATTTGATAATGAAAAAGGAACTCAGGCTACTAGCACAGAAAACCAAATTGATTCAACTAAAAAAGTTGAAAAAGAATATGAAAAGAAAATTTTAAATGTACTAGAGCCAATTTACAAAGATAATGTGAAAGTATCTGTAAATGCAGAGCTTAACTTTGATGCTGTAAAGCAGAATAATGTTACATATGATCCGAAGACTTCGGCGGTAGTAAGTGAACATATCATTAAAGATAATAGTAAAGATACTGAAAATACTTCTGGAAGTACTGTAGATAACAATATGACTAATGCACAAGATGCAGAAAAAAATACTGAAAAAGCAGGTTATTCTGAAGAAACTAGAAACTTTAATAATTCTAAAAGTGAAGAAACAGTGGTAAAAGCTCCAGGGCAAGTGGAGAGAATTACCACATCTGTAGTTGTTAATGGAGATATAGATAATGCTACTAAAAATACTATAAAAAATTTAGTTTCTGATGCCATTGGTTTCGATAAAGATCGAGGTGATGGAATTTCAGTTGAAAGTTTAGATTTTAATGATGATTATAAAACTCAAGCAGAAGAAGAAATTAACGCTATGAAGGAAGCAGAAGCAAAATCTAGAAGGATTAAGCTTATTGCTTTAGGAGCAGGAGCGGTTATAGCACTTATACTTATTATTGTATTTATTTCTATTCTTAGAAATAAGAGAAAAGAAGAAGACGAAGAAGATGAAGAGGCTATAGAAGGACTAGATGTAGTTATAGGAGATGAAACTTTAGAAACAGTGGCAGATTTATATAAAGATTTAAATTTAGAAGCAGAAACTGAAAGAGAAAAAGTCATGAAAGAAGTTAAAAAATATGCAGAAAAGAAACCAGAACAGGTAGCTGATATTATAAAATCATGGATGACTGATGAAGAAGGGAGATAGTAATGGCTAAAACAGAAAAATTTACCGGCATTCAAAAAGCAGCAATATTATTTATCTCTTTGGGACCAGATGCATCTGCAGCAATAATAAAAAGATTAAATGAAAGAGATATACAAAAGGTAACCTATGAGATTGCTAATATGTCATCGGTTAAAGCTGAAGACAGACAAGCTGTTTTGGATGAGTTTATGGAATTAAATAAGGCTAAAGATTATATTCTTGAAGGTGGAGTAGAGTATGCTAGAAGCGTTTTATCTAAAGCTTTAGGGACTCAAAAGGCCAATGATATTTTAGATAGAGTTACAGAGTTTTCACAGCAGTTTAGACCGTTTTCTATTGCTAGAAAAGCTGATGCAACTCAGCTTATGAATGTAATTTCAGGAGAACATCCTCAAACTATAGCATTAATACTTTGTCATTTACAGCCGGATAAAGCAGGTCAGATAATGTCCGCACTTCCATCTGAATTGCAGAGTGAAGTTGCTTTTAGAGTTGCTACCATGAGTAACATATATCCGATAGTAGTGAAGGAAATTGAAGAGGTATTAAATAGTAAGTTATCTTCAGTAGTTACTAGTGAAAGCACTGTCATAGGAGGAGTTCAATCTTTAGTTAACATACTTAACCAAGTTGATAGGACTACAGAGAAAAATATTACAGAAGGTCTTGAAAGAGAAGATATGGAACTTGCAGATAAAGTTAAGGAATCTATGTTTGTATTTGAAGATATTATCACTATCAATGATGTGGAAATTCAAAGAATTTTACGTGAGGTTGATAATAAGGAGCTTTGTATGGCTCTAAAGGGTACTTCAGAACAAGTGATAGAAACTATATCAAGAAACCTTTCAAAACGTGCAGCAGCTACATTAAAGGAAGATATGGAATTCTTAGGACCTGTAAGACTTATGGATGTTGAAAAAGCTCAACAAAAAATTGTTGCATTAATTAGAAGACTAGATGAAGCTGGAGAAATAACAATTGTAAGAGGTGGAGACGATGCACTCATCTTATAGGGTAATTAAAAGTGTTAATGTATGTGAAAGCGGAACGAAGGTAATAGATACAGACTTTTATATAGAGCCAGCTCCTATAATAGAGGAGACCTTGGATTTAGAGAATTCTAGCCCCCTAAATATGGAGGAGTATCTAAAGCTAAAGAAAAAGGGTGAAGAAATAGTTAAAAATGCCAGTATAGAAGCTGAAGATATTCTTGCCAATGCAAAGGGAAAAGTAGAAGAAATCATATATGAAGCCAAGGAAAATGGATTTAATAAGGGTTATGAAGAAGGCCATGGCATTGGTTATAAAGAGGGTTATGATAAGGCTTATGATGAAGGTGTAAAAAAGGGTGAAGAAATAATTCAAAATGCAAATTTTATTCTTTATCAAGCTAAGGAAGAGTATGATAAATTTCTTAAGTCTAAGGAAATGGGCATTAGAAAAATTATTATAAATGCCGTAGAAAATATGCTCAAGAAGGAATTGGAGAATAAGGATGCACTAAATGAATTACTATTCGATATCCTATCCGAAGAGAAGAATGCTAAGATGATAATTATAAGAGTATCAACTAACTATTTAGAAAAAATAGAGGCCAAAATAGAAGAATTCAAACATAGTATAGGCATCAGAGGAGAAATAGTAGTTTTACAAGATAATTATTTAGAAGATGGAACCCTAGTTGTTGATAAGGATGATGGAAAAACAACCTTTACTATTAAGGGAAGCATAGAGAAACTAAAGGAAATTCTCATGGAAGCATAGAGGAAGATGGTATTATGATTAATTTGAATATAGAAGACATCGATAAAAATATTAATAAAACAAATTTTAATCATATGGAAGGCGTAGTTAAAAACATAATTGGTCTTACCATTGAAGTAAAAGGAGTTAAGGGGTTTGTAGGAGAGATTTTCCATATATATAATGAAGAAAATAATACTATAGTCTGTGAAGTAGTAGGGTTTAAAGATGGCAATTTAATTCTTATGCCCCTTGGAAACCTAATAGGCATATCGCCAGGATGCAGAGTAGAGAGAACAGGAAAGCAGCTAAGTATAAAGTGTTCAGATGAACTTTTAGGAAGAGTTTTAGATGGAATTGGCAATCCTTTAGATGAAAAGGAATTAACTCTTTATAAGAATTATCCTTTGGAAGCTATGCCACCAGACCCATTGAAGAGAAGAAGGATCAAAGAAATCCTTCCTACAGGGGTAAGAGCCATTGATGGATTTCTTACTTGTGGTGAAGGACAAAGGATTGGTATCTTTGCTGGTTCAGGGGTAGGAAAAAGTACTACCCTTGGAATGATTGCCAGGGAAGCAAAGGCTGATGTAAATGTGATATCCCTAATAGGTGAAAGAGGGAGAGAGGTTTTAGATTTCATAGAAAAAGATCTAGGACCAGAAGGGTTAAAAAAATCTGTAGTAGTATGTGCTACTTCTGATCAACCAGCCCTTGTCAGGCTAAAGGGGGCATTTACAGCCACAGCTATTGCAGAATACTTTAGAGATAAAGGGTTAAAGGTTATTCTTATGATGGACTCAGTGACCCGTTTTGCTATGGCACAAAGGGAGATTGGTCTTGCTATAGGAGAGCCTCCAGCTACTAAAGGATATACTCCTTCGGTTTTTGCAATGTTACCAAAACTTCTTGAACGTAGTGGAATGTCTGACAAAGGATCTATTACAGCTTTTTATACTGTACTAGTTGATGGAGATGACTTTAATGAGCCCATCGCAGATGCAGTAAGAGGTATTTTAGATGGACATATTGTATTAAGTCGTGACCTAGCTACTAAAAATCATTATCCAGCTATTGATGTGCTTAAGAGCGTATCTAGGCTTATGCCAGAAATTGCTGAGGAAATTCATATAAAGGCAGCTTCTCTTGCTAGAGATTTAATGGCATCTTACAAAGACGCGGAAGATTTAATAAATCTAGGAGCCTATGTAAAGGGAAGTAATTCCAAAATAGATATGGCCATTGAGTATATAGATAGTATAAATGGATTTTTAACTCAAGAAATAAAAGAAGCTTGTGAACTTGAAGAAAGTAAAGATATGCTTATTAATATGTTTAAATAAAGGTGGTGTAGACTTTGGGACAAATTTATAAATTTAAATTGCAAAGGTTGTTGGACATAAGAGAGAAAGAAGAAGACAGTAGAAAAATAGTTTTTATGGAAGCTCTAAGGGAAAAGAACAGGGTAGAAGCAGAGCTTGAAGGTCTAGAAAATAACTTCCAAAGATATTCTACTGTGAATAATAACATGAGTGTAACTGAAAGAAAAATTCAGCATCATTATTTGAATCTATTAAATAGTACTATTAGCATAACAAAAGAAAAACTTAAAACTGATGAAGAAAGGGTAGAAACTACGAGAAAAGAGTTAGTTACTGCTCAAGTAAACAAAAAGATAGTAGGGATATTAAAAGATAAGGATCGAGCAGCATTTATAAAGGAAGAAAATAGGATAGAGCAAATTCATAATGATGAATTTGCACTGTATGGATTTTTACGTGAAGGCGGGAGGCGATAAATTTGATGGAAATGGCACAAGTTAGTGTTGGAAATGACCTGTATAAAGGTAGTGGTATTGGTGAAAAAGTTAAAAAGTCTGAAGGAAATAATAATAAATATTTTAATGATGAATTTTCAAAGGAACTTAAAAACTACAGTAAAAACTATGAAAAGTATAAAACCGAAACTAAATCAGTAACTTCTAATGAACAGGGAAAAGTTAAAGAGCCTTCTAAGGATTACATAGTGAACTCTGAGGAAGTTGATCAAGGTGAAGAATTGAATACCTCAGAAAACATGCAGTCACTAATAAATTATATTTTAGCTCTTTTGAATAAGGAGAATACCGCTAACGCTGAATTAGATTCAACTAATATTATCAGTGAAACTGAAGCTAAAGGGGAAATTCAATCTTTATTAGAGATTTTAGGAAGTGAAAAAAAGGCAAACAATTTATTAGAACTATTAAATGAAGTATCACTAGATAGTGATAAGAAAAATAAACTTACAGAGTTACTCACTTTAATTAATGATGATTTCACAGATTTAAAAAGTAATAGAGAAGCTCTCATGAAATTACTGACATCAGAGGAAGGTATAGAGGCTGATGACCTAGTAAGTCAGTTGCAGAAAATAGTTTCAATGAAGGATGTTAATAAAGACGATGTTTCTTTAAATATACCTATAAGAATAGGTATGGAAGCTGAAGTTATAGATAAAAGTAGGGTAGTAGCTGGAGCTGAAGACAATAAAGAAAGTAATGGTACAGATAGTAAGTTTTCAAAAGAAACAGCTATTTTGAACAAAGTAATTAATGGTGAAGAGAAGGACTCAAAGGTTACAAGAGCTACTGATTTTATGTCATCATTTGAAAATAGTTTACTGAAATCTGGCGAAGTATCTAGTGATAAGCCTATAGCTATTACAAAGAGTGAGCTAAATAATGATGTAATAAAAGCTTTATCATATATGGATAAGAATGGTGTTAAAGATTTAACTGTAAAAATTTATCCTAAAGAATTAGGTGAAATATCGATATCTGTAAGTATGGAGCAAGGTGCTTTGAAAGCAATGATTAAGGCTACGTCAAAGGAAACGGTAGAGATGCTAGCTTTAGGACTTAAGGATATAAATGAAAAGTTAAATGGAAATAACATAAAAATACAATCAGTAAATATAGGACTATATGAAGAGGATACTACCTATTTTACTCATGGAAATAGCCAGGGTAAAGCTTATGAAAATGGTGGACAAGGTAGTAGTGAAAGTGGTAGACAAGGATCTCATGGGGATATAGTTGAAGAGGATGTTATACCTGAAGCTAAAGGTAAAGCTTCTAATGAAATAGATTTACTAGTTTAGGAGATGATGAAATGCCAATATCAACCCATAATACAAAAGTAACATCAGAAGTTTTAGGAAATAAAACGGAAAATGGTACACCTATTGTAAAACCAGGGGCAGAGTTCGACAAAAACTCTTTCTTTAAAATATTAGCTGCAGAGCTTTCTAATCAGGATCCAACCCAAGCTCAAGACACTACTGCTTACATCTCACAGTTAGCACAATTTACAACCCTTGAACAGATGAGTTCATTAAATTCTACAATGACTCTTTCTTCAGCACAAGGATTAACTGGAAAATTTGTGGCTTTAGATGCTTTAGATTCTAAAGGAGTTCCTCAGTGTGGGGTAGTTAGAGCTGTATATAAATACGGGGGAGACGTATATGTAACAGTAGAAGGTGTGGATGGAAAATATACAGATTATAAATATAGTCAAGTTACAGATGTTATTGATTCTGGAGATCCGAACATGGATAACTTAACCTTCTCTAATGCAGTAACATTGATGGGTAAGATTGTTGAAATAGCATTACCATCAGATACAACGGAAGAGAAACCAGAGGGGGATGGAAAGAAAGAGAAAGAAGAGAAAACTAAGTCTATTACAGGTAAAGTTGTAGAAGTATATAGGGATGCAGAAGGCATTAAACTTAAGGTTGAAGTTGAGGTTGATGGTAAAACTGAAATTAAAGATTACTTATTTGACTCTGTAATTGGAGTAAAAGGCTAATAAAATTATAGTAAAAAATAGAGAATCGGAGGGATAGTATAATATGTTAAATTCAATGTATTCAGGGATATCAGGTTTAGGAGCTAATCAAAAAAAGCTAGATGTAATAGGAAATAATGTGGCAAACTCAGGAACTACTTCCTTTAAATCATCTTCAGTTACTTTTCAAGATAGCATGTATCAAAGTTATAGAGGGGCATCAGGCCCAGGATTAAACCTAGGAGGAGTTAACCCTTCAAGAGTTGGTATGGGAGTTTCTATACAAAGTATAGTTACAAATATGGCTCAAGGAAGTTTACAACCAACAGGAAGACCTTATGATGTAGCTGTAGATGGAACAGGATATTTCATAGTAGCTAAAGGACCAGAAGGTGGAACAATAACAGTTAATCCAGACCAAAGTATGGGATCTACAACTTTAGAGAGCTTCTATACAAGAGATGGTTCTTTTAAGGTAGATAGTAAGGGTAATCTTTTGAATTCTAATGGATATAGAATTATGGGTTATGCTATAAGTGATGGAACAGCAACATCTCCAGCAGGTGGAATAGTTAATTATGTAGATGGAGAATCAGCAAGCTTAAATGCTAATCAAAATGAATTAGTACCACTTAAAATACCTGAAACTGTATCTAAGTTGGTAACTGATAAAGATGGAAATCCAGAAGTTGGTACTGATGGGAAGCCAACAGGAAGAAGAGAAGATGTTAGGATTCAAGGTTTCTCTATAGAAAATGATGGATTAATTAAAGCTGTTCTTGCTGATGGTAGTACTACTGTTCTTGGACAAGTTGCTATGGCATCATTTACTAACAATGAAGGTCTTGAGAAAATTGGTAACAATCTATATACTCCTTCAGCAAACTCAGGTAATCCATTAGCTAGAGTTGGAAAGTATGCAAATGAAGCGGCTTTAGGTGGAAGAGAAGATAATGGAAAGGCATATGGAAAAGTTTTAAATGGATTTTTAGAGATGTCAAATGTAGATTTATCTGCACAATTCACAGATATGATAGTAGCTACTCGTTCTTTCCAAGCTTGTGGTAAAATTATCACAACTGCTGATGAAATATTACAAGAACTTGTAAATTTAAAAAGATAATTAGCTTAAATATATAAATGTGATTTTTCTTAGGCTAAGTACAAGAATCATATTGTTCTTAGCTTAAGTAAATCTACTATATCATAGGAGGTATAGGAGAATATGATAGAAGTTAACCCCTTAAATGGAAATAAGTTTATTCTTAATAGTAATCACATTGAAAAAATTGAGGAAATCCCAGAAACAGTTATTACCTTAATCAATGGGAAAAAGTATTTAGTTAAAGAAAGTTCTAAAGAAATAGTTGAAAAGGTTATAGAGTTTAAGCGAAAATACTGGGCAAATGTACGGTTGGAGGAAAGCAATGAAGAAGAATGATATGTTAACAGCTATAGGTTTTGTGATTGCAATTGTACTTGTATTTTATGGAATGGTAAGTGGAGGATCGTTAAAGTTATTCTATGATGTACCATCCTTAGCTATAACAATAGGAGGCTCCTTTGGAGCACTTTTAATGTCATACCCTTTTAATGAAATTAAAAGATTTATTAAGGTTGCAGCACAGGCATTTAAAGAGGATAGTGTATCTAAAATAGATAATATTGCATTATTTGTTAATTTATCTAAGAAGGCTAGAAGAGATGGACTACTTTCTTTAGAAGAAGATATACAAGAGATTAATAACGAATTTGTTAAAAAAGGTTTGAATATGATAGTTGATGGTATTGAACCTGAATCTATAAGAGAAATAATGACTTTAGAAATTAAAGAGTTAGAAAAAAGACACGAAGATGCAGCATCTATGTTTACAACTTGGGGTGCATATGCTCCAGCAATGGGTATGATTGGAACATTAATTGGACTTATACAAATGCTTGCTAACTTATCGGATGCGGACAACTTAGCATCAGGTATGGGTAAGGCTCTTATTACAACTTTTTATGGTTCTATGCTTGCTAATTTAGTTGTACTTCCTATAGCAGGAAAACTGAATTATAAAACAGCTAATGAAGTAAACCAAATGGAAATGATGATTGAAGGGGTGCTTTCTATACAGTCAGGAGTAAACCCAAGGGTAATTGAAGATAAAATGATAGTATATTTATCACCAGAGGATAGAGTAAAGTATTTAAGCGGTGTTAATCAAGGAGAGTAGGTGAGTAATTATGGCGAAGAGAGAAATAAAGACTGATGGTTGGCTAGCTACTTATGCAGATACTGTTACTTTGCTATTAACCTTCTTTGTTTTACTTTATTCATTATCAACTGTAGACTCACAAAAGCTTCAGCAGATAGCTGCAGCAATGCAAAGTGCTTTTAGTGGCAAGGCTGATAAATCAATACTTGAATTTAATTCAAGTAGTGGAGATGTACCTATAGTTGGAAAACCACAACTTACAGTGGAGGATGCTCAAGAAAATGAAAACTTGGAAATTGTAGAAGATGTTTTAACTTACATTAAAGAAAATGATTTAGAGAATGATGTTCAAATATATGAAGATGAAAAAGGTCTTAATATACAGATGAAGGATTCAGTGCTTTTTGATACTGGAAAGGCAGAGCTAAGGTCAGATAGTAAAAATGTATTAGATAAGGTTAGTGATTTAATAGGTAAGGTAGACAATAAAATTATAATTGAAGGTCATACAGATAATATACCAATTAATAAACCGGGTATGCCAAATAACTGGCACTTATCTTCTGATAGAGCATTAAGTGTATTAGACTATTTTTTAGATAATAATAAAGTTTTAAATCCTAAGAGATTTTCAGCACAGGGATGTGGAGAGTATAAACCGATAGCTCCAAATGATACCAATGAAGGAAGAGCTAAAAATAGAAGAGTTAATATTATAGTTGTAACTAATGTAAAGGAGCAAGGAAATGAGCAAGAAAAATAGTAATGGTAATGAGTTAGAAAAAGAAAAGGGCGGAAGCTCTAAATTGGTTCTAATTATAGTAACCGCTATAGTAATATTTGCACTTATAACTGGAGCTGTGTTTGTTGGATATACGGTTGCAACAAAGCAGGCAGGTAAAAGTAATAGTGGCGCTAGTGAAAGTAATCTATTAGAAAAAGAAGCTACTTTAGACTTAAAGGAGTTTTTAGTAAATTTAAGTGATGAGGAAAAATCTAAATTTGTTAAGGTTAATATATTCTTAGGCTCTGATGGAAAAAACAAAAAATTACAAAAAGAGTTAACAGCAAAAGTTCCGCAAATAAGAGATTGCATAAATAAGATCCTAAGAACTAAAAAGTCTACAGACTTCACAACAGAAGGAGAAGCTCTATTAAAAGAAGAGATAATTGTAAAGGCAAATGAACTTTTAAATAATGGCAAGATAGCTAATGTTTATTTCACAGATTTAATTGTTCAGTAGGTGAAATATGGATAGTCAGTTGATTATGACATTATTAAAACTAGTAATATTTTTTCCATTAGTTATAGGACTAATTCTTTGGTTAGGAAAGACAGTTGAGAAATATAGTCACATAAATAGGAAATCTACAATGAGAGTAATAGAGAGATTAACAATCAGCAAAGATAACTCTCTGCTCATTGTAAAGATAGGAGATAAATTTTATTTAGTTACTTCAGCTCAAGGTAAAATAGAAATTGTAGAAGAAGTTGAAGGAGAAAATTACAAAGAAATTGAAATGGTTCAATTAAAGAATAGTAGGGAGTTAAAGCAACTTTTTAAAGACAAGTATCTAAAGTGGAGAAAGTAAAATATTATTTTAAGAATAAAGGGATAATACATATGAAAAAAATTGATCTAAAAAAGTTTATTAAACCAATAACACTAATACTACTGGTGTTTTGTGTTATTTCAATTAGTAGTAAAGTAGCTTATGCTACTGGAGACACCATGCCAATTCCAGATATAAATATATCCTTTGGAGATGGAAATACAAAAACTCCTACTGAATATGTGGACAATATAAAGTTATTATTAGTATTAACAGTACTTACAATACTTCCATCAATCCTTATAATGACCACAGGATTTATAAGAATTGTAACAGTACTTTCCTTTTTTAAGAGTGCTATAGGAGCTACATCAATTCCAAGACAAATAATTATTGGATTGTCCTTGTTTCTAACTTTCTTTGTAATGGCACCTACCTTTTCAGAAATTAATGAGAAGGCAGTTCAACCTTATATAAAAGAAGAAATAACTATGGATGTAGCTATAGATAAAGGTATTAAGCCCATGAGGGAATTTATGTTAAAACAAACTAGAGTAAAAGATTTAAAGCTTTTTCTTGAAGCAGGAAAAGTAGAGGATGCTGTTAAAGTAGATAAGGATGCAGAGGGTAAGGAGACATACAATTATGATGAAGTTCCGCTTTATGTAATTGTACCAGCTTTTGTTATAAGCGAATTAAGGACAGCCTTTGAAATAGGGTTTTTACTATTTATACCATTTATATTGGTAGACATTGTAACTGCTAGTGTGCTTATGTCTATGGGTATGTTTATGTTACCGCCGGCAATGATTTCACTGCCATTTAAATTACTTTTATTCGTATTAGTAGATGGATGGAACTTGTTAAGTCAATCCTTAATATTAGGATTTTAGAGAGGTGATATAATATGACACAGACTATGGTGGTTGCAATATTGCAGGATATGGTTAAGACTGCGTTAATGGCAGCTGGTCCTATATTGCTTACGGCTACAGCAGTGGGACTTTTGATAAGTATATTTCAGGCCACAACTCAAATACAAGAACAAACCTTAACCTTTGTACCTAAAATAATAGCTGTGGCTATAGTGGGAATAATTACTGCCACTTTTGTAGGAAATACAATTGTAGGGTTTACTCAAAGAATTTTTTCAATAATTTCTAATATAGGAGCTTAGGTGGGATAACGTTGGTAGATATTTTAATGTTCATAGCTTTTTTAATGATATTTATGAGGATAACATCCTTACTTTTTACAGTGCCAACCTTTTTCCCAACAGGAACACCAAGCATAGCTAAGATTGGTGTAGGACTTATTATATCCATGATTTTATCTCCAATAATTAGTACTGAAGCATTGCCAGAAATAAATAATATCTTTGTTTTTATAATGCTCATAGGCAAAGAGATAATGATGGGAATATGTCTAGGATATATAGTAAATTTACTGTTTAGTGTTGTACAGATGGCAGGACAAATTATGGACTTTTCCATAGGTTTTTCTATGATGAGCCTATTTGACCCAGTTGCAGGTGAAAACATATCAGTAATAGGAAGGTTGATGTACTGGATTTGTCTTGCTGTATTTATGTTAGTTGATGGACATCTTATTTTAGTACAGTGTCTTATAGATAGTTTTACATCAGTACCTATAGGATCTGTAACTTTTAATAAAGAAATTTTAGGATATATTATTCAGGTTATATTTGAATTTTTTACTATTGGGATTAAGATTGCAGTACCAATAATGCTTATAATACTTATGACTGAAATTGTATTAGGCTTAGTTTCAAGGGTTATGCCTCAGCTTAATGCTATGATACTAGGAATGCCAATCAAAATTTTTGTTGGACTTGCAACCTTTGTAATTTCGATTCCTTTAATTATGAAAATTATAGCTTCAAATTTTGATGCTATTAAACATATATTCTCTGAAATCTTCACTATGATGCCTTTTATATTAATTTCGGCAGCTAATGATAGTGGAGATAAGACAGAAAAACCTACTCCTAAAAAGCTTCAAGATGCTAAGAAAAAAGGGCAGGTAGCTAAAAGTAAGGAGTTATCTTCTGCATTAACTCTTTTAGCAGCTACTTTAGTTATAGCTATTTTAAGTAGCTTTGTACTAAATATCTTAAGAGATAGTATGAAAATGTATCTAGAGAGTTACTTAAATTTTCAATTAAGTCAGGAGAGTTTAGTGGGATTGCTAATAAAGGTTTTAATTGATATTTTTAAAATATTTATACCAGTGGCAGTTCCTATTATGGTTGTGGGAGTAATTGGGAATGTACTTCAAACAGGATTTATAAATACTACAGAACCTCTAAAACCACAGTTTAGTAAACTAAATCCTATAAGTGGATTTAAAAGAATGTTTTCAATAAGATCCTTAGTGGATTTAGTAAAGAACTTGTGTATTGTTTCTATTGTAGGATATATAGGATATAAGTTTGTGTTAGATAATTACTATAGTCTTTTAAATTTTGGAAACTATAAAACGGGAGTAATACTTACAGAATTAGGTAGTTTAATAATTAATGTTTTTATTAAAGTTGGTATAGCCTTATTAATAATAGGATGTATAGATTTTTTATATCAGAAATTCCAACATAATAAGGATTTAAAAATGACTAAACAAGAGATAAAGGAAGAATATAAACAACAAGAAGGAGACCCTGTAGTTAAGGGGAAAAGAAGACAGAAGCAAAGAGAAATGGCCATGAGAAGAATGATGCAATCAGTACCAGATGCTACTGTTGTAATTACAAATCCAACCCATATTGCGGTGGCTTTGAAATATGAAGAAAATAGTGGGAAAGCACCACTGGTTATAGCAAAGGGTAGTGAGTATGTAGCATTAAAGATTAAAGAAAAGGCTATCGAAAATAATGTACCAATTATAGAAAATAAACCATTAGCTAGACTCATGTTCAAAGAAGTTGAATTAGATAAAGAGATTCCCTTTGATATGTATAAGGCAGTGGCAGAAATATTAGTATTAGTCTATAAAATGAAGAAATAATGTAAAAAGGATGATAATTATGCTTAAAGATAAGGGATTTAGTATTAAGAATAACTTAGATATAATAGTAGCATTTGGGGTAATTCTTATTGTACTAATGATAATTATACCATTGCCACCGGGAGTACTTGATATTTTCTTTGCCATTAATATTTCAATATCTATAGTTATAATGTTACTTACAATGTTTACTACAAATGTATTACAACTATCAGTGTTTCCGACATTATTACTTGTAACTACTCTATTTAGGTTGGCATTAAATGTATCTTCTACTAGGCTTATTCTAGGACAAGCAGATGCAGGAAAGATAGTACAAGCCTTTGGAGAGTTCGTAATTGGTGGTAACTATTTTGTAGGAATAATAATCTTTTTAATTATTGTTATTATACAATTTTTAGTTATAACTAGTGGTGCTGGAAGAGTATCAGAGGTTTCAGCTAGATTCACCTTAGATGCAATGCCAGGAAAGCAAATGAGTATAGATGCAGATCTAAATGCAGGAATGATTACTGAAGAAGATGCAAGAAAGAAAAGACTTGACCTACAAAGAGAAGCAGATTTTTATGGAGCTATGGATGGAGCATCTAAATTTGTTAAAGGTGATGCTATAGCAGGTATTATTATTACTATAATTAATATTTTGGGTGGTATTGTTATAGGAGTAGTAATGATGGATATGCCAATAGGTGAAGCTGCTGGTAAGTTTACACAACTTACTATAGGAGATGGACTTGTAAGCCAATTGCCGGCACTGTTAATATCTACAGCATCAGGTATATTAGTTACTCGTTCAGGAAGTGATGACAACTTTGGAGCCCAAGTTACATCACAATTAACTGCATTCCCAGTAGTAATAGCCATAGCATCAATAGTATTATTTATACTAGGAATAATTCCAGGTATGCCTACACTTGTGTTTTTTGCTCTATCAGCAGCTGCTGGAACAAGTGCTTACCTAATGTATAAGGATGAAAAGCAGCAAGTTAAGCAGAAGATAGAAATAGAAGAAAAAGAAATTGTAGAAAGTGAGAGCAGAGAGCCAGAAAATGTGATGAATTTAATTTCAGTAGAGCCATTAGAGGTAGAAATAGGCTATGGACTTATTCCTATGGCAGATGAATCCTCAGGAGGAGATCTATTACAGAGAATTTCATCAGTAAGAAGGCAATGTGCTATAGAGATGGGAATTGTGGTTCAGCCTATCAGAATTAGAGACAATCTACAAATTAAAAATAATGAATATGTAATAAAGATAAGAGGAACAGTAATAGCTAGAGCCGATATAATGCCAAGCATGTTTCTATGTATGAATCCTTCTGGAGAAGATATAAATATGCAGGGAATAAAGACTATAGAACCTACCTTTGGAATAGAAGCTATTTGGATAAATAAGGATCAAAGAGAAGATGCAGAGATAAAGGGACTTACTGTGGTAGATCCAACTACAGTTATGGTTACCCATCTTACAGAAACTATTAAAGTTCATTCTTATGAACTTCTTGGTCGCCAAGAAACTAAAGTGATTCTAGATTCTGTGAAGGAAAAATACCCTACAGTTGTAGAGGAGCTTGTACCAGACCTTATGACTATAGGAGAAATTCAAAAGGTTTTACAAGGACTTTTAAAAGAAAAGGTATCTATAAAAGACATGGTAACTATATTAGAATGTCTTGCTGATAATTCGCGAAATACCAAGGATATAGAAATATTAACAGAATATGTGAGGTTCTCGCTAAGTAGAACCATATGCAATGACCTAGTGGATGAAGAACATAAAATTACAGCAGTAACTATATCTCCAGATATAGAAAAATTAATAGGAAGTAATATTCAAAAATCTATGCAGGGTTCTTTCCCAGCCATAAACCCAGATATTACAACTGAAATATTTAATAGTATTAAGGTAATGTTAGAAAGTACACACTTTCCAACTAATATACCTATAGTTCTAGTTTCGCCAAGAATTAGACCAGCTTTTAGAAAGCTTATAGAAATGGTATTTCCAGGTATTGTAGTATTATCTTTAAACGAAATACCTAATGATGTAGAGATAAGAACTGAAGGAGTTGTATCTATCTAATGATTATAAAGAAATATGTAGCTTCTAGTATGAAGGAAGCATTAAGTAAGATAGGTAAGGAATTAGGTAAAGATGCTGTAATTATAAGTCAAAGGGTTGTAAGAAAGCCTGGTATTAAAGGTTTATTTTCTCCTAAAGTAGTGGAGATAACGGCAGCTGTTGAATCTAAATCTAATGACTTAAGTTGTGATGATAAAGAAATAAACAATAAGAGTGTTTTACCAGTGGAAATAGTGAAAAATGATGAATTGGAGCTAAGACAAGAAGTTGAAACAATGAAGAGTATTATTGATTCCTATTTTTCTTCTCAAAATAATAATCCTATCAATGAGGAATTTAAATTAGAAGATTCAAATAAAAACAATCAAGAAGAAAATCAATTGCAGCAAGAAAATCGCAACCCTAATGAAATTTATTTTAATGAGGCTAAGGAAAGACTTAGAGAATTGGATGTATCAAAGGATATAGTTGAAGAATTAATTGAAACTATTAAATTAAGTAAAAAAGTGTCTTCCATTGATGAAATCATGAATGGAATTGTAGAGGAGCTTAAATCTAGTATAAAAATAGATTCAAGTGAAATAAATGGCATCGTGGCTTTAGTTGGTCCTACAGGAGTAGGGAAAACTACAACTATAGCAAAGCTAGCAGGGGATTTAGCCCTTGTAAAAAAGAAAAAGGTAGGTTTAATAACTGTGGATACTTATAGAATAGGCGCAGTAGAGCAGTTAAAAACCTATGCAGATATTATGAATATAGATTTCAAAGTGGTATTTTCACTAACTGAGATGGAAGAAGCAATAAACTCAATGAAAGAATGTGATGTAATTCTATTAGATACTACTGGTAGAAGTAGTAAGAATACTATGCAAGTATTGGAACTAAAGGCTTTTTTAGATAAGGCAAAGGTAGATAATGCTTATTTAGTAGTCAGTGCTACTACTAAGAGTGGTGACATGGACATCATAGCTAAAGGATTTTCTAATATAAAATATAAGGGATTAATACTTACTAAGCTAGATGAAACTTCAACTTATGGTTCTATATTAAATATATGTAGAAGGACTCAAGTTCCTATTAAATTTATCACTCTAGGACAGAATGTACCAGATGATATAAAGGTGCCATTGGAGGATGAGGTAATAAAATTGGTGTTAGGGGAAAATAGTATATGTTAGACCAGGCTTCAAGATTAAGACAGATGGTATTTGAAGAGCAAGAGAATATTGAAGAAAGCAATAAAAATACTAAAATTTTTACCATAACTTCCGGTAAGGGGGGAGTAGGTAAAAGTAACATGGTAATTAATTTAGCAATTTCTCTTAAAAAACTAGGGAAAAAGGTCTTAGTACTTGATGCAGACTTAGGTATGGGTAATGTAGATGTTTTAATAGGAACTATACCTAGATATACCATATTTGATATAATATTAAATAATAAATCCGTTAATGATGTAGTTATAAATGGGCCTTTAGGTATAAAAATTTTATGTGGAGGTACAGGGCTTTCTAGATTAGATGATTTAAATAAGGAACAAAGAGAAGTATTAATTAATAAGCTAGGCGAAATTAAAGATTTCGACTATATATTAATTGATACAGGAGCTGGCATAAATAGGACAGTTATGGCTTTTATAGAATGTAGTCATGAAGTTTTTATTGTGACTACGCCAGAACCAACAGCATTAACTGATGCATACAGCTTACTAAAAACTATATGCAGTCATAATGTGAAAAATAGAGCCAAAGTTATTGTAAATAAGGTTTTAACTAAGGAAGAAGGAAATGATACTTTTAATAGACTTAATAGTTCAGCAAAGAGATTTCTAGATGCTAAATTAGTGCATTTAGGAAATGTAGCAGAAGATAAAAAATTAGTGCAGGCTGTTAGGATGCAAAGACCTGTGGTATTGTCCTTTCCTAAAAGTGAAGTAAGTGAAAACATTGAAGCTATTGCAAAGGAGTTAGAAGGTATAAACTATAATAAGGGTAATAGCATACAAGGTATATTTAAAAAAATGCTTAATATTTTTTCATAGGAGGAGAGCATGAAGGCTAATAATATGATGGAAATCAATAATAAAATAGAGATTTACACAAAAAATTGTGAATTAGCAAAATCGATAGTTCAAGACATGGATGAAGAAGGTATATATATAGCTATAGCTACACCTATATTAAATGGCATAAGTTATCCCTTAACCACTGGAGATACAATTACGTGTAATTATAATGATGGAAAAGGCAATATATATAGCTTCCAGGCTAAAGTCAAAGGAAGAAAGTTTGATAATATAGCTATGATTATATTGGAAAGAGAAAGTGAACTAAAGAAAGTACAAAGAAGAGACCATGTAAGAATTCCATTTATGAATAAGGTAAAATATCTCCCTATAGATAAATATAATGAGAGCATGCTTAGAGATATTGAAAACTGTGATTATAGAGAAGGACAAACCCTAGACTTAAGTGGCGGAGGTATTAGAATAAAAGTAAAAGAAAGTCTTGATTTAGGACAACTAGTCATGCTGAATACTAAGATTAATAACCAAGACATTTTAGCATTAGGTAAAATAGTTAGAGATGAAACCCAAAATAAAAATGAACATATATATGGAGTAAAATTTAAATATATTGATGCTAAGGTAAGAGAAAGCATAATACAGTTTATTTTTCAGAATATGAGAAAGCTAATGAAAACAAAGTAGGAGGGAACTGATGTGTCTGTAGCTTGTGATCTAGATGTTAGGGAAGAGATAATTAAAAAGAATATACCACTTGTAAAGTATATTGCTTCTAAGATTATAGTAGGAAAAAATAAATATGTTGAATATGAAGACTTAATAAGTTATGGAATGATTGGGCTTATGGATGCAATAAATAAGTATGATGACACAAAGGGTATGAAATTTTCCACCTATGCTGCCATAAGAATAAATGGAAGTATTATAGATGAAATAAGAAAAAACAGCCCTATATCAAAAAGAGCAATAGATAAGCTTAATAGATATAATAAGGTAGTAGAAGAATTACAAAATAAGCTTTACAGAGAACCAAAGGATGCTGAAGTAGCTGAAAGGATGGAAATAAGTTTAAAGGAGCTTACAGATATACAGGGATATGTAAACTATATTTCAATGATGTCCTTAGAAACTATTCTATTTGGTGATGATGAGGAAATGTCTTTAATTAATTCCATAGAAGATACTAAAAGTCCGTCTCCACAAAGGTCATTGGAAGAAAAAGAAATGTTAGAATACCTAAGGAGAGGGCTAGATAATCTAAAGGAAAGAGATAGACTTATATTAAATTTATACTACTTTGAAAAGCTTACTTTAAAACAAGTGGGAGAAGTATTAGAGGTATCAGAATCAAGGGTTTGTCAACTTCACAGTAGAGCAATTTTGAATTTAAGAAAAGAAATTGAAAAACTCCAATATGACATTAAGTCATAGAAGATAGGTGGGAATATGTATATTTTATTAATTATTATTGGAGTGGCTTTAATTGCTACAAATATAAGGGCTATAATAAGAGAAGAAAATAACTTTAAGAAAGCTATAATAGATGCAGAATCTAATATAGATGAAGTAGATATGAGACTCATTGAAATAAGAAGTGAGTTTGCTAAAACAATTACAGAATTACAAAGAGAAATAAGTGATTTGAAAAAAGAAAATTATACTGAATTTATTAAAGAAGAATTATTAGAAAAAAGTGATGATTCGAAAAAAAATATTAGTAATGATGAGTACATAAACACCTTGGTAGATAAGGTTGATTCATTAGATGATGATATACTTATTCAAGGGGAGAACATAGATGAGTTAATGAATGACTCAAAAGAAGAAGAGAAAGACAGTAATCCTAAAAAAGATATAAGCGGTAATAGCTTAAAAGTAGAAGAGGTAAAAGAGCTATTAGTAGAGGGCTTAAGTGAAGATATCATAGCACAACGTCTGAATATAGGGAAGGGTGAGGTCTTATTAATAAAGGAATTATATCTAAAATAAAAAAGTTTATCAATGTTTTAAGTGATAGAAAAGTTTTGTTTGGTATAGGAATGGGTATAATTTTGGGAGTAATTTTTACTATACCTGCTAAAATAGATTATAAACTTAGTGATGGTGAAATTGAAATAAGAGCAAAAAAGTTAGGAATGAGTTATCCAGATCAGATTAAAATAGATATAAAGGCGGGTGCAAACAATGATTAGAGGGTTGTATACAGTAGCTTCTGGAATAATTACTAGTGAAAAGAATCAAAGTGCTATTATGAATAATCTAGCAAATATAAACACTACAGGATATAAGTCACAGATATTGTCAATGAAGAGTTTCGATGAGGTATATATTTCTAATAAAGATGGAAAAAATAATGAAAGAGTAACCATTGGATCTATGAGTAATGGAGTAGAAATAAATGATCGTACCACTAACTTTTCCCAAGGAAGTATAAAGGATACAGGAGTAACAACTGATTTCGCCCTTCAGGGAGAAGGATTTTTTGTAGTTCAAAGACAAACCGCTAATGGAGCTACAAATTATTATACAAGAGATGGTCATTTTGCTGTAGACACTTCAGGATATTTAGTGACCTCTAATGGAGATAGGGTACTTAGTAGGAGTGGAAATGGACTAGCACCGATATATATAGGTCAAGGAAGTATTTCTGCAGACGTTGCAGGAAATATATCTGTGGATGGAAGAGCAGCTGGTACATTAGCTGTGGTTAATTTCACAAAGAATGACCAAGGTAAATATGAAAATCTTAATGAATTTACATACAACCTTTTTGAAGGAACAAATCCAACCTTTGTTAATAATCCTTATGTGGTTAATAAGTCCCTTGAAGGCTCTAATGTTAGTGTAGTTCAAGAAACTAGTAACATGATGACCGTAATGAGAAACTTTGAAAGTAATGCAACTATTTTAAAGATCTTAGATTCTACTTTAGATAAGGCTGTCAATGAAATAGGTAATGCTAGATAAACAGAGTTCTTAGCTTCTCTGAAGCTTTAGAAATCGTTATCCAGGGACGTAGGCAACTCTTTACTCCAACTTTGAAGAAGATGGGAGTATTAGAGCTGGTAGTCATCGGATTAACAGAGTTCTTAGCTTCTTCGAAGGTTAGAAATCGTTATCCAGGGACGTAGCAACTCTTTACTCCAACTTTGAAGAAGATGGGAGTATAGAGCTGGTAGTCATCGGATAAAAGTAATAGAGAAAAAAATTTAAGGAGTGAGTTTATGTACGGTATGTTTTACACCAATAGAAGTGCAATGGAAGCACAACAGAATAAACTAGACCTAATATCAAACAATATAGCAAACACTGGTACTATTGGATATAAAAAAGTATCATCTACATTCCAGGACCTCTATACTAGTTCTTTAGAGAGACTGGGAGTACCTTGGTCTAAGGATGCAAATGCTGAACTTTATGTTGGTACAGGAGTGAAATCTACTAATGAAGTTAGAATAAAAACTCAAGGAAGCCTAACTAATACAAAGCTATCTACAGATTTAGCCATAGATGGAGAAGGGTTATTTAAAGTATATAAGCAAGATGGAAGTGCAGCGTATACTAGAAATGGAAACTTCAAAGTGGATGCTGCAGGAATTTTAGTAGATAATAATGGATATAGATTATCTATAACTGATGCCAATGGTAATGAAGTAAATGTACCAGGAGGTCCAATAAACTTTGCTAAAGATAAGTTTTCTATAGATGCAAATGGAGCGTTATCATTAGATAATGATGGAAATCCTATAAAAGTTGGAGACATTAAAACTTATAAGACTATAGGTGATACAGATTTTATTTCTGCTGGACAAAGCTTATTTGTTCCAATAGAAGGAGCTACCGTAATAGAAACTACCAATAGAGATATTTATCAAGGATTTACGGAAAACTCCAATGTAGATGTATCTACTGAGATGACTGACATGATTGTAGCTCAAAGAGCCTTTCAGTTAAGTTCCTCTGCTTTAAAAACTGCAGATGATATGTGGGGAATGATAAATAATTTGAGATAGACATGTAAATAGAAAAGAATGAAAGACAGAGTTTTTCATTCTTTTTTTATGTTTTAAAACATATAATATAACATTAACAAAGGATGAACTTTAAATAAGAGGAGGGATATGATGGGGTAGGATATTTATTTGGATGTTTGTTAAGTATATTATTTTGGAAGTTTGATAGGCATGACTTAGCAATAAAAGTTAATGAGAAATTTAGTGTGAAAATAAGAGACAAAGCAGTATTACAATGGGTATATTTTATACTTATAATCATCTTAGGCGTAATTATAAGTATTATATCTGATAGTGAGATTGTTAATGCTATTGTAGCTTTCTTCGTTATTGAGATAAGTAATAGTGAGAGAAAAACTGTAATTAAAAAATCAACTGAAAAAAAGGAATTTTACAATACTTTATCTTTAATTAGTAAATCACTGATTTGTGGGTTTTTAGCACCTTTAATCTATATTCTACTTATAGGTAATACAGGTGGAGTAATATATACATTAATATATTATACCAGTGATGATGAAGGACTAAAGTTTATAAATAGTATTTTAAATATGTTAAATATTATTCCCACTCTAATAGGAGGAATGTTCTTATATATTGTCTATGTAATTAGAAATAAAACCTTTAAAATTAATTTTAAAGGAGATTTTTTTATAAATATATTTACTAATCCACTATTAAACATATATATTTTAGCTGCGTATATTGAATCAGTTAACTTTTACTATATACAAGATAAGGGAGTGCATTATCTAAAAAGCTATGGGGTGTACCAGGGAAAAATTGATGATTTATGTGTTAAGGATTTTTTAACGGTTATATATGGAGTATGTTTTATTTTCTTTGTTATTTTCTGGATTTATATGGTGAATAAGGGCTCAATGATAAAATTAACAGTCATTTAACTCAATAGAAAGAGGCTGTCTCCATAATTAATTTTAGGGGACAGCCTTCTTTAGAGCTATGGAACTACTTGATTTGGTTTATAACTTCTGAAAGAGGTGGAATAACTTGTTTCTTTCTAGAAACTATCTTATCAATGTAAGCTGTTCCATTACTTAACTTCACATTAAAGGCTCTAGAGAATATTTCTTTGTGTTCACCACATACAATAAATAGAGAAGAACTTTTAAAGATGTCAGTAACCATAAGAATAATCATGTCAAATTTACCTTGAGTTAATTTTTCGTTCATTACAGTCTTTAAATCATTAATTAGCGGAGTAAATCCATCCATATAAGTAGTTGTTATTTGTCCAACTCCTACTTTGAAATTTCCCATATTAAAAATTTTAAAGTCTTGGTATAAAAGTTCTTTTGAACTTTTTCCTTCTAATGAAGTTCCAGCTTTAAACATCTCTTGTGCAAACTTTTCTATATCTATATCTGCAATTTCAGATAATCTCTTTAGAATGATTTCATCTACAATAGTCGCTGTTGGAGATTTTAATAGTAGAGTATCGGAAATAATAGCTCCACATAAAAGTCCAGCCACTTTTTTAGATGGTCTAATTCCATTTTCAAAGAATATATTAGCAACTATGGTAGAAGTACTTCCAACAGGCTCATTTCTAAAGTATATTGGTTGACCTGTTTGAATATCACCTATTCTGTGGTGGTCAATAATTTCTAAAATATTTGCATCCTCAAGACCATCTACAGACTGAGTCTTTTCATTATGATCCACTAAAATTACTTTCTTTCTTTGTTGTGTTATTAAGTGATATCTAGAAATACTTCCAACTACGGAACCATCTTCGTCTAAAACTGGATAACTTCTATATCTAGTTTCTAGCATAATATCCTTAATATCTTCAATGAAGTCACTAGTAGAAAAGGTAATTACATTATTTTTAGTCATTACATATTCTATAGGAATACTTTGAGGTATTAATCTAGCAGCAGTAAATGAGTCATATGGAGTACTGATTATAGTACAGCCTTTTTCTTTAGCTAGGTCAATGATTTTTTCAGAAGGAGTAGTATTATTAGTAATTATCATTAATCTAGCATTACACTCCAATACAAATTCCTGAACTACCTCGCGGTCTCCGCAGATGCAAATATCTTCTGCTTCTATTAGATTTCTATCATTTGGTTCCATCATAGAAACTACAACTTTTCCCTTAAGTTCTAAGTTTTCATCTGATAAATAAACAATTTGAGCAGATAAAGTTTCTAAAATGTTACTAATACTTGTTTTACTTTTTGCTAAAACATAATTATCCCAAATATCTAGATAGCTAGAAGCTAGATTTGATACTGAAACAATTCCAGCTAATTTCTCGTTAGGATATATAACTGGAAGAGTCTTAATATTTTTTTGCTTCATTATAGACCAAGCCATTTTTAATGATATGTCTGAAGCAATAGGAGCTACTGTATCTATTTTTAAATCCATAATTTGAGGTTTTACCGTTTGAACAAGTTGTGGTGGTTTAACTCCAAAGTAATCTAGAATAAATTGAGTTTCTCTACTAACATCTCCTAGTCTAATTGGGATAGCATTAATTCTTTGGGTTTTATTTTTAAACTCTGAATAGGCAATGGCTGAACATATAGAATCAGAGTCAGGATTTCTATGACCTGTTATGTATACCTTATTTATCATGAATAACCTTCCTTTATAATATCTATTTTATCCGATGACTACCAGCTCTAATACTCCCATCTTCTTTAAAGTGAGAGTAAAGAGCTGTTGCGTCCCTGGGTAATGATTTCTAAAGATTCAGAGAAGTTAAGAACTCTGTTAATCCGATGACTACACAGTGGGAGTAAAAACCTCCTCTGAAGCAAAGAACTCTGTTTACCTGATAATTAGTATTTTAAATGTTTATTTACTTTATGTAAAGTTAAAGTTTTCATATACTGGTAATATGCTACATATATTTAATAATAGATTATTTCTAACTATAATAAAATAAATTGTTAAGGGGGAGAAAATGTGAGTGCTAAAGAATATAGAGGACTATCTACCAATGAAATAGAAGTTAGACTGAAAGAATACGGACTAAATGAGTTACAGAGTAAGAAAAGAGTGTCACCTATAAAAATATTTTTATCACAATTTAATGACTTGATTATTTGGATATTAATGGTGGCAACTGTTATATCGGGTTTTATGGGGGATAAAGCAGATGCTATAACTATTTTAATAATTATAGTAATGAATGGAATTTTAGGCTTTGTTCAAGAATATAAAACTGAAAAATCCTTAGAACAGTTAAAAAAACTATCATCACCTACAGCTAAGGTAATAAGAGATGGAAAAATTGAAGTTATAAATTCTATATATCTAGTGCCAGGAGATTTAGTTATATTAGAAAGTGGCGATAGGATACCTGCAGATAGTATTTTAATTGAAGGAAATAATCTTATGATGGATGAATCTCTTCTAACTGGTGAATCAGTAGGAGTACACAAGAGTTCAGAGGATAGTGAAAATAATATATATATGGGAACTATTGTTTTAACAGGTAGGGGTAAGGCAAAGGTATATGGAACTGGTATGAATACAGAAATGGGTAGAATAGCTCATATGCTTCATTCTATAGAAGATGAACCATCACCATTAAAGGAAAGATTAAATTCCCTTGGAAAAGTACTTGTAGTTCTTTGTCTAATTATATGTGCTGTAGTAACATTTTTAGGTATTTATAGAGGGGAAAATATCTATGACATGTTTTTATCTGGAGTTAGTTTAGCCGTTGCTGCTATTCCAGAAGGATTATCAGCTATAGTAACTGTTGCACTTGCTTTAGGGGTATCTAGAATGCTTAAGAGAAATGCCCTAGTAAGAAAGTTACCAGCAGTGGAAACCCTAGGATGTACCTCTGTAATATGTAGTGATAAAACAGGAACATTAACAGAAAATAGAATGACGGTAACAGCACTTCTTCATAATGGAAAAATTCATGATATTGATGAAGATAAAAGCTTTGACCATGACATCTTAAAAAAAATATTTGTGTATTGTAATGATTGTAACTATAATTATTCTTCTAATTCTATAGAAAAGGCTTTAATGGGAGATCCTACAGAAACTGCTTTAATAAAAGGATTCTTTAAAAAGGTCTCTGAAATAGAAGCTTTTAATTGTAAAGTAGAGAGAATTTTTGATATACCCTTTGATTCAACAAGAAAAATGATGACAGTAATTGTGAAGGATACCAATACTAGAAAGGACATATGTTATGTTAAAGGAGCTCCAGAGAGAGTGCTAGATAGATGTTCACACATATTAGTAAATGGAAGAGTAGAACCATTAACTATTCCTTATAGAAGAAGTGTAGAAAAGCTTATTGATGATATGTCTTTTAGAGCTCTTAGATGCATTGCAGGTGCATATAAAGAGGATAATTTAATTAAAGGAGATAAAGTGGAAAATGGCTTAGTTTTTGTAGGTGTAGCTGGAATTATAGACCCACCGAGAAAAGAAGTAAAAGATGCAGTTTTAAGATGTAGAGTTGCAGGAATAAGACCTGTTATGATTACTGGTGATCATAAAAATACAGCATTTGCCATAGGCAAAGATCTAAATATATGTAATGAAAGCAAGGAAGTAATTACAGGAGCTGAACTTGATAGAATAAGTGATAAAGAACTTGAAAAGTCCATAGATGATTATAGAATATTTGCAAGAGTTAGCCCTAAGCACAAATTAAGAATAGTAAAGGCTTTTAAAAACAGGGGTAATATTGTAGCCATGACTGGTGATGGAGTTAATGATGCACCTGCTATTAAAGAAGCCGACATTGGAATAGCTATGGGAATTTCAGGAACAGATGTAACTAAGGAAGCTGCATCCATGATATTATTAGATGATAACTTTGCTACCATTGTAACTGCTGTAGAAGAAGGTAGGGTTATATATGATAATATTAGAAAGTTTATAAGATATTTATTGTCTTGTAATTTAGGTGAAGTATTGACCATGTTCTTAGCTTCATTGTTTTATTTAGAAGTACCACTACTTCCTATTCAAATTTTGTTTGTAAATCTAGTTACAGATGGACTGCCAGCTATAGCTCTTGGTGTAGATCCTCCAAATAAAAACATAATGTATGAAAAGCCAAGAAAAAAAGGAGAAAGTGTTTTTGCAAGAGGATTAAAAGAAAAGATATTAATTAGAGGAGCTTTAATTGGTGTTTGTACAGTTCTTGCATTCTTAGCAGGTAAGTATTATGGATATGGCTTGGGAATTTGTAGAACCTTGGCCCTTGGAACTTTAATTTGCTCACAGTTAATTCACGTATTTGAATGTAGAAGTGAAAAGTATTCATTATTTGAAATCAATCCATTTACTAATATGTATCTAATAGGCTCTGTTGTTATTTCAGTGACAGCACTTTTATTAGTAATATATGTTCCTGTATTACAAGGTATATTCCATACCATGTCTATAGGTATTGGTCAGTGGGCAATCATTGTATTCTTCTCAGGAATAATATCCTTTATTAATAGCATTGCTACCTTTGTAGGAAATAGATCCTAGCAATGTTCGAATTTATATAAAAACAATACCCACGGATACCGTTAAGGTGATGTGGGTATTTTATCTTGTAGATTACTTCATTTTTAATCTATATAAAATTAGCAAATATGGAGGCTCCAACTACTGTGAACAAACCTGCAACCGCTATTGCAAGACCACTCATAGCTCCTTCAATTTCTCCCATTTCCATTGCCTTTGCAGTTCCTATGGCATGGGAAGAGGTTCCTATGGCAATTCCTTTGGCAACAGGTTCATGAATATGAAATACCTTGCAAATCATTTCAGCAAGGATATTACCAATGATACCAGTTACAATAATAACAGCTACTGTAATTGTGACAATTCCATTTAGCTCTTCTGAAATTCCCATTCCTATAGCTGTGGTAATCGATTTTGGAAGCAAGGTTACATACTGTTCATGGGTAAACTGAAAAAGTAAAGCAAAGAGAAATACACTTATAAGACTAGCTGCTACTCCCGAAAAAATTCCTATTATAATAGCTTTAAAATTGTTTTTTAGTAAATCCAATTGTTCATATAAAGGGATTGCCAGACAAACTGTAGCAGGTGTTAACAAATAGCTTAAATATTTTGCTCCATCATTATAACTTTCAAAATCTACTCTAAAAATAACTAGAGCTATCATTACAAAAAGAATTGAAATAAGTAGCGGATTAAAGATTCCCTTATTAAATTTTTTCTTTAAAAATAAACCTATCTCATAGCCTAGGACACTGACTACTACACCAAAAAATGCTGAATTACATAATAAATCCTTCAATTCTTATTCATCCTCTCTAATTTAATCATAAGCTGAGTAACCTTACCTGTCACTGTCATTACAATTACAGTGGTTAAAATGGTTATTATAATAATAGGAATATAAATATCCTTTAGTGATTCCCAAGAAACTAGTAAACCAACTGCTGCTGGTATAAACATTAGAGGCATAATTTCTATTAAAAAAGTTCCAGTTTCTTTTACTTGATCAAGAGAAATTATTTTTGATTTTAAAATTAAAAGCATGAGAATTAAACCATATATACTGGCAGGAATAGGTAATGGAATAATATATTTTAATATCTCTCCAATAAAAGTTATTGACAAAATAATTCCAAATTGACGAACATACTTCATGCAAACATCCCTTTCTAAATTGGTACTACCAATTTAGAATTGTACCTCTTTTTTATATGCATGTCAAACGAAAAATAGTGGTTATTAACCACTATTTCTTATCATTTATTAATAATTTATCAATAACATTATAATGTTCATTGATTGCTTCAACACCTATGGACAAGTCTTTCTCTACTAGACTTTTAAATATTTTTTTATGCAAATTTATAAGGATAGTTTTTTCATTGTTTAATGTTCGACTTAGTATGTGTTCTATAAATTCTTGACATATCTCTGATAAGCCTTCCATAATACTTAGCATTAACTGGTTCTTAGATAGGGTCACAACAGCATAGTGAAATTCTTTATCTAAAATAGCTCGTTGTATTTCACTGCATTCATCCATTTCATCTAACAAAGTGTTAAGATTAGTTAAATCTTCTTCTGTAATTAGGTTCATAGCAAGGGAGAGAGCCTGAATTTCAATTCCACGTCTCAATTGACTAATTTCAAGATAATCTACACGTTTCATCAACAACATCATAGATAAGGAGTCTGTAAAACTCCTACCGATATTTCCCATCAAATAATTGCCAGAACCTTGGCGACTTTCTATAATTCCCATGTTTTCCATCATTCTTATTGCTTCACGTATAGAATTCCTACTTATATTTAATTTTTCTGACAACTCACGTTCTGTGGGGAGTTTATCTCCCATACTTAATTGCTCACTTAAAAGTAATTGTTTTATGTACTGAATTACTTTTAAATAAGATCTATTTTCAATTCCCATAAACCTCACCTTACCATATATGGCTACTTTACTTAAAGATATGAATTTTTCAAATTTCATTCACTTAGAATTTATCGGAAAAAGCACAGGATAAAAGTGGTATCCTGTGCTAACTAAGAAGTTAAGTTTTCCTATTAAGCCCCAGCTAAGGGAGCTTCTTTACTTATTTAAATCTTCTATCTTGTTTTACTCTCTGTATCTTCTTTTGACCACCCTCAACAGGAACTAAGTCTCTCTTATTAGTAAGATTCATAACGTTCATTATGCTTATGTAGTCTTTGAATTTCTTTTTCTTCTTTTTCTTTTTAGAATAATCAGGTTTTAAACCTTGGATTAATAGAGAATGACCTTGAGATACAGGAATGAATTCTGGCTTTTTAAACCATCTCTTTTTCTTATAAACACAAGTTGCTATAGTTCTAGCACTGTCTTGCTTTACTACAATAGTAACAATAATAGTATTTAAAATTCCAATAAAAGATTTTTCCTCTGTTTTAACAGATAAAGCTCTTCCTTGAACTTGCGTTATTCTATCGCCATATCTATTTATAAAAGCATTAGAATAACTTTGTGATAATTTGTCTTTGAATCCCATATGAATAACTCCTTTACATGAAGAATAAATAACTAAGTATAATATCTGACTGTATCCAAGTGTATAATATTACACAATACCATTATTATATAATAATTAAGTTGTTATAACAAGTTTATGTTTTATTTTTAAAAATTATATCATGAATTTTTATGTTTTTGTTCCAAAAGTCCTTTTATAAGAATACTAATATACTAAATGATTTTATTTGGGAGGACAGTATGAAAAGAGTTTTAAAACCCAGTGAAGTTTTGTATGATTTTGAAATTGTTGAAGATAGAGAAATAGAAGGCGAATTTATATTACCACAATATAAAGACGTATATAATAGAATAAAAACCTCACTTCTTTTAAATGGTGAAGGCTATAATATTTACTTAGTTGATGAATTTTGTAAAGATAGAGTAAAACATATTACTAGCTATGTGAAACATATATTAATGGATGGAAAGCCACCAAAGGATATATGTTATGTTATTAAAGGAAATGCAAAGGAACCTGTTCCTTTATCTGTTAATAATGGATATGGAAATAAGTTAAAAAAGATAGTAGATAAGATTCAAGAGTTTTATGCAGAGAGTATATTTAAATTTTATAATGGAATAGATAATAAAGAAAAAGAATATCTTATTAGTGCTATAAAAGACAGGCGTAGCAAAATAGTTGGTGATTTAATAAAACTTTCTAGAGAGCATGGCTTTGATATAAAAACTAGTGGAGATGGATTTACATTTATACCACTAGTTGATGGAAAAGAAATGACAGAGGAGGAATTTGATAATCTTAAAGAAGAAGAAAAATTTGATATATTAAATAAAGTGGATGAGTTAAAGATAAATGCTAATGATATATTAGAAAAGTTAAGAAATATGAAAAATAATGAAATAAATAGAATTAGAGAGATAATGGATAACTTTTTTAAAGAAGAAATTAAAGATTTAAATATTGTAATAGAAGAAGAATTTAAGGATGATAGTGAGGCTAAGGCTTATATACATTACTTAATTACTGAGATTAAGGGAGAACTTGAGGAAAACTATTCTATAAATTATGAGGATGATGAAGAAGGCATAAGAGATATTATATATAAATATGATGTAAATGTAATTGTTGATAATTCAGAGGTCACATATCCACCGGTAATTTTTGAAGAAGATCCTAGTGTATCTAACCTTTTTGGGTCTATAGATTATGAAAATCATAATAATATATATGTATCTACAGTAAAATCCATAAGAGCAGGAAGTTATGTAAGAGCTAACGGTGGATGTTTAGTTTTGAGAGCTAGTAGTTTATTAAGTAATTCTCAGTCCTATTATTATTTGAAAAGAGCTATAATATCAGAAAAGGTAGACTTAGATTACAACAGAGGATATATAGAACTCTTTACTTTAAGTAGTCTAAAACCGGTGCCTATGCCAATTAATACTAAAGTAATAATAATTGGTGATTATGATATTTATGACGCTTTGTATAACTATGATAAAGAATTTAGAACAATATTTAAGACAAGGGCTGATTATAGAGGAATATTAAAAGCAGAAAATAAGGTTAAGACGGTATTATTAAAAGAGATAAATAGATTGGCTAAAGAAAATAAGGTTGAACCTATTACTTCTAGTGGCATAAGAGAAGTTGCAAAATTTTTGTCTAGAAAGGCAGAAAATAAAAATAAGATATACTTTGACCATGATGAATTGTCAAACCTTATTATACAAGCTAATTATAGGGCTGTAGAGGAATCAAGGGAATTTATTGATGGAGATGATATAGAGAAGATTGCTTATAGAAAAGAAACTATAGAGAGAGAATATCTTGAGTTATATGATGAAAAAAAATTATTAATAGATGTTACAGGAAGTAAGGTGGGACAAATTAATGGGCTTTCTGTCATTGATACAGGATATACAAGTTTTGGAAAACCTGTTAAAATAACCTGTACTTGTTTTAAAGGAGAGGGAAAAGTCATAGATGCTCAAAGAGAATCCAATCTTAGTGGTAAAATTCATACTAAAGGAATCAATATTTTAAAAGGATACATTAATAATATCAATGGAGGATATAAAACTTTACCAGTAGATTTTAATCTTAGCTTTGAGCAGTTATATGGAGTTATAGATGGTGATAGTGCCTCAGTAGCTGAAGCATTAGCTATAATATCTGCGCTATGTAAGATTCCTATTAAACAAAATATTGCAATAACTGGTTCTATAAATCAATTTGGTCAAGTACAGCCTATAGGTGGTGTAAATGAAAAAATTGAAGGGTTTTTTGAAGTGTGTAAAATAATGGATGATATCGAAGATAAGGGAGTTATTATTCCTTTATCAAATAAAGATAATTTAGTACTTTCAAGAGGCGTTGAGAGAGCAATATTTGAAGGGAAATTTAAAATATATACTATTGAAACTGTAGAAGATGCAATGGAGTTAATATTTGATGCTGAAGAAATTAGCATGGATAATATAATAGATTTAATAAGTAAACAGTGTATGGAATATGAGAAGAAGTAATGGTAAAACAAAGGTGGATAATCTCTGAAACCCACATGAACAGAACAACTAGTTAACTAGTTAAATATTTCTATATACAAATATTTCAATATTTGTATAGGAATATAGAGATATAGCTAAATATTTATATATTTATAGTTATAATATTAAAAATAGGTATGAGTGAATTGCACTCATACCTATTTTATTAACTGTAGATTTATAAATAATCAATTATTTACATTATTATACGTTGAATCTAAAGTTTACAACATCCCCATCTTGCATTATATATTCTTTTCCCTCAAGTCTGTAGAATCCTTTTTCTTTAGCTGCAGCTTCAGAACCGCATTCAACTAACTTATCAAAGGAAATTACTTCTGCACGAATAAATCCACGTTCTATATCACTATGAATTTTACCAGCAGCAGCAGGAGCCTTTGTACCTATCTTAATTGTCCAAGCTCTCACCTCTTGAACACCAGCAGTTAAGTAACTCATTAGCCCAAGAAGTTTATAGCTAGCATGGATTAGTTTATCAAGACCAGATTCTTCAAGACCATATTCTGAAAGTAAGTCTTTCTTTTCTTCATCATCTAATGTAGATAACTCTTCTTCTAATTTAGCACAAACTATGATGATTTCAGATTTTTCATTAGCAGCATAGGCTTCAACTTCTTTTACCATATCATTTTCGCCGCCACACTCCATTAAATCATCTTCACTTACATTGCATGCGTATAATACAGGTTTAGAAGTTATTAAGAATAGAGATTTAACAAATTCTTCTTCTTCATCTGTAAACTCTAAAGTTCTAACAGGATTATTATCTTCTAAATGTTTTTTAACTTTTTCCATGATTGCATATTCAACTTTTGCAGTTTTATCACCTGAGCGTACTAGTTTTATTGATTTTTCCATTCTTCTTTCAAGCACTTCTAAATCAGAAAAAATTAACTCCAGATTAATAGTTTCAATATCTCTTATAGGTGATACAGATCCTTCTACATGAACAACATTGTCATCTTTAAAACATCTAACAGTATGAACTATTGAAGCTACTTCTCTTATATGAGATAAAAACTTATTTCCAAGTCCTTCACCTTTGCTTGCACCTTTAACTAATCCTGCTATGTCATAGAATTCTATGGCAGTATGTACTTGTTTTTTAGAGTTATATAAATTTTGTAATACATCAAGACGGCTGTCTGGTACACTAACAACTCCTACATTTGGCTCTATAGTACAAAATGGATAATTAGCAGACTCTGCTCCAGCTTTTGTAATGGCATTAAATAATGTACTCTTTCCTACGTTAGGTAAACCTACTATTCCTAATTTCATATAATATTCGTCCTTTCTATGTAAACCCTGGGGCTTATTACTTAAAAATTTCATTCTTTTAAATTATACTCTACAGCAAAGGGAATTTCAATAATTCCAAGGGCTATATGTATTAAATAGAAAAAAGGTGTAGAAAAATAAGGTGTTAAGTTGAAACTATGTAATATAATTGAATTTTGTTGAGGAATTTTTATAAATATTCATAAATTTGTTTAAAAAAATTTTTTTATTTAGCCAATATTTAAAAGGAATTTATGTAAACTTATAGAATTATTTATGGTACAATGATAAGTGTATAAATGGGGTCTATGATTTATATTATATAAATGTAAGACAAAACAAAGGAGAATATATAATGGAATTTAAACACTTTTCAGTAATGTTAGAAGAATGTATAGAAATGCTAGATATTAAAGAGGATGGTATATATGTTGATTGTACTCTAGGTGGAGCAGGACATTCAATGGAAATTTTAAAGAGACTTTCACCAAAGGGAAGATTAATAGGAATAGACCAAGATTTAGATGCACTTAAGGCTGCAAAGGAAAAACTAAAGGAATTTAAAAATGTTACCTATGTACACAATAATTTTTATAATATTAAGGACATATTGGAGTCTTTAGAAATAGAAAAAGTTGATGGTATACTCATGGATTTAGGAGTTTCATCTTATCAGCTGGATCAAGGTGAAAGGGGCTTTAGCTATATGAAGGAAGCTGCATTAGATATGAGAATGAATAGGGAGGAACCTTTTTCAGCTTATAATGTAGTAAATGAATATGGTGAGGACGAACTCTTTAGAATCCTTAGAGATTTTGGAGAGGAGAAGTTTTCAAGAAGAATTGCTAACAGGATAGTAGAAAAAAGAAAAATAAAACCTATTGAAACTACTCTTGAACTTGTAAAAATTATAGATGAGTGTATACCTGCAAAGTTTAAAAGAGAAGGTGGACACCCTGCTAAAAGGACATTTCAAGGTATCAGAATAGAAGTAAACAGTGAATTGAGTATTTTAGATAGAGCTATAAGTGATGGTATAGAAGCTTTAAATAAGGATGGAGTTATGGCAATAATTACGTTCCATTCCTTAGAAGATAGAATAGTGAAAAATAAGTTTAGAGATTTAGTAGATCCATGTAAGTGTCCTAAGAACCTTCCGATGTGTGTCTGTGGGAAAAAGCCAATAATTAAATTAGTTAACAAAAAGCCTATAGAAGCTACTAAGGAAGAACTTGATAACAATTCAAGAAGTAAAAGTGCTAAGTTAAGGGGATGTAGAAAAATTTAGTTCTAAAAACTAGATGGGGGTAGTAAAATGGTAGTAGAAAATAGAAAAAATGCGGTAAGTGGGAATACAGCTTTAGCTTCTCAGGCAAATCCGTTACCTAGAGAAAGGGTAAAAGTTCCTACTAAACAAGGCCCAAATAAAGAAGAATTAAGAAAAATTAGGAAGCAAAAGATAGCAAAATTTTTAAAGCTTAATGGAAGTATAGTAGCAGCAGGATTAGTTGGGGCTATTATAGTATCTAGATATAGTGCTATATATCATAATCAAAAGGAAATAATAGCTCTTCAAGAACAAATGCAAATTGTAACAGAAGAGAGTGAAGATTTGAGGATAAAGCTACTTAAGTTTAACAATATTTCCTACATAGAAGAAGTTGCCACTAAAGAATTAAAAATGATTGAACCAAAGAGTACTAATGCAATCTATTGTGATATTAATGCAGTTAAAGAGATAGCTACAAGTAGCGCTAATGAAGAAAAAGGGGAAAGTTTATTAAGTAAAATTAAGAACTTATTATTTAATTAGTTAGTGAGGTAATTGTAGGTGGCAAAGAAAAATTTTGTTGATAAGGTATTAATGAAAAAGAGAATGATAGTATCTATGCTGTTAGCTTTCTTAGTTTTCCTGGGATTAAGTATAAGATTAGGTTATGTTATGTTTGTTAAAGAATCTACCTATAAGTCTTTAGCAACACAGCAATGGACTAGTGATGTTAGGATAAATGCTAAAAGAGGCAGGATACTAGATAGAAATGGTAATGAGCTGGCGGTAAGTGGTGACGTTTATAGAGCGGACTTGGATTTGAATACTTTAAGGAAAGATATAGAAAATAATGGGATGACCATGGAACAAGTTGCAACAGCTCTAAGTGAAATAATTGGAGAAGAACAGGCTGATGTATTGCACATCTTAACTAATCCACTTCCAAATGGAAAGCCTAGAGGTTCTGCTATATTAAAGAGAAGAATAGAGAAAGATGTAACAGATGCCATAAGAGAGTTTTGTAAAAATAATAACATAAATGGTATACTAATATCACCTGATACGAAAAGGTATTATCCAAATGGTAATTTTGCAGCTCATATATTAGGTCATACTAATTCAGACGGAGAAGGACTTACGGGGTTAGAGCTTTATTATAATAAGTATCTAGCTGGAGTTCCAGGAATTAAGGTTGCTGAAATTGATCAAAAGAGTGAGGGATTACCTTATACAATCTCAGAATTTACAGAACCTATTGATGGAAGAGATGTAGTTACTAGTATTGATGAGAATATACAAAACTTTGCAGAAAAGTTAGCAGAAGAGGCTTTGGTAGATAATGAGGCTAAAGCAGTATCTATTATGGTTATGGATCCTAATACAGGAGAAATATTAGCTTTAGCAAATAAGCCAGATTATGATCCTAATAATCCATGGGTAGAAGGGGTGTCTGACGAAGACATTCAGCAGATGTGGAGAAATAGATTAGTCAGTGATGCCTATGAACCTGGGTCTATATTTAAGGTAGTTACAGCTACCGCAGCTATAGAAAAGGGGATTCTTACAGAAGGAGAAACCTTTAATTGTGGAGGATCACTTACTGTTGGAGGAAGAAATATTCACTGTTGGAAGACTTCAGGTCACGGGCCTCAAACCTTCGAAGAAATATTAAAAAATTCTTGCAACGTTGGATTTATGGTTTTAGGAGAAAGATTAGGTGCAGCAAATCTTAACGAATACATTGAAAAGTTTGGATTAGGACATAAAACAGGAATTGATTTACCGGGTGAATCAGCCGGTATAGTTAAAGCAACGGAAGATATATCTGCAACAGACTTAGCAACTATATCTTTTGGACAAAGTAATACAACTACAGGAGTTCAATTTATGAGAGCTTTCAATGCTATTGCCAATGGTGGATATTTGATAACGCCTCATCTAATGAAGGAAGTAACTCATAAGGATAAAAAAAATGAGCTAGTAGTTGATGAAACTTATAAAATAGAAAAACAACAACGGTTTACACCAGAGGCTATGACTGAAATGAGACTTCATCTAGAACAAGTAGTTGGTACTGGTGGAGGATCAAAGGCTAAAATAGATGGATATAGAATTGCAGGTAAAACAGGTACAGCTCAAAAGGTAGATACTGTTAATGGTGGATATGCAAATGGTAAATATCTTTCATCCTTTGCAGGAATGGCTCCTGCTGACAATCCAAAATACACAGTATTTGTGTCTATTGATGAACCAAACCCATCTTGGTACTATGCAGGACAAATTGCTGCTCCAGTTGGACAAAAGCTATTTAATGATTTGTTTAATTATACAGAAATGAAACCTAATGGAAGCTATATGGAGGCTGATGAAAGCTTAAAAGCAGATGTAATTGTACCTGAGGTTAGAGGGTTATCAGTTGCAGATGCTAAAAAAGTAATAACTGATGCAGGATTAACGGTTAGAGTAGAAGGTAGTGGAGGCACTATTACAGATATAAATCCAAAACCAGGTTTCACCCTTAAGGAAGGTAAGGAAATAATCTTATATGCAGGAGGAAGTAATGGAAGTACAGATACAGTTGTAATTCCTAATTTAAAGGGATTTACAAAGGAAAGTATTGAAAAGCTTTTTCAGGATTTAGGATTAAAGAGTGAATTTATAGGTGAAGGCCTAGTGGTAGAACAAAGTGTTGCACCAGACCAAGAGGTTAAAAAGGGAACAACAGTAACCTTCCACCTTGGTACCTTAGTAGATTAAATTATCCGGTAGTTACAGTTTGACTTGTGCTACCGGATTTTATATGCTATAGAGTATAAAAATTAAATTTTGGACAATGTTTTAATTAGTAAGAAAAGTATTTTAAGGATGTGATTAAGGTGAAAGTAGAAGATTTATTAAAGGGGTTAGCCTATAGAATATTAGGTGGAGATAAGAATATAGAAATTAATAATCCACAATATGATAGTAGAAAGATAAAACATGGAGATATGTTTTTCGCCATAGGAGGATTTAATGTAGATGGACATAATTTTATATCAAAGGCTATAGAAAATGGTGCTAAAGCAGTTGTAGTTGAAAAAGATGTGACTATCGTTGAAGGTATAACATATATAAAAGTCGAAAATGGTAGAAGGGCTTTAGCTGTAGCAGCTTCAAACTTTTATAACAATCCAAGCCAAAGGATGAAGATTATAGGTATAACTGGTACCAATGGAAAGACTACATCTGCCTTTATGTTAAAGGGAATATTAGAGTCTAGGGGTTATAAAGTTGGATTAATAGGTACTATAGCTAACTTTATAGGTGATAAAGAAATTCATACAGAAAAAACTACTCCTGAATCTTTAGAACTACAACAGCTCTTTAATGATATGGTAAAGAGTGATATAGATTATTGTGTTATGGAAGTCTCATCCCACTCTTTAGATTTGGACAGAGTTTATGGAATAGAGTTTTCACAGGGTATATTTACTAATTTAACTCAAGATCATTTAGATTTTCATAAAACTTTTGAGAATTATTTTAATGCAAAAAGCAAGTTGTTTAAAATGAGCAGACATTCTGTGGTAAACGTAGATGATGGGTATGGAATTAAGCTTCTTGAAAAAATAAATTCAAAAATAACTACTTATTCTATTGAAAAAGAAAGTGATTTAAAGGGAACTGATATAAATCTAGAATCTACAGGAATTATATTTAATTTAAAAGTAAATGAAAAAGTATATAAAGTTCAGTTGCCTATACCAGGTAGATATAATGTTTATAATGCACTAGGCTGCATTGGAGCGGCATTAGATGAAGGCATGGATATGAATACAATTATAGAAGGACTTTCTAAGGTAACTGTGCCTGGAAGATGTGAAAACTTAACTTTAGGGATGAACTTGGGTTTCCAGGTAATTAGGGATTATTCTCATACTCCAGATAGTTTAAAAAACATCTTAGAAAATCTTAGGGAATTGACTAGAGGTAAATTAATTTGCATCTTTGGATGTGGAGGAGATAGAGATAGAACCAAAAGACCTATTATGGGTGAAATAGGTACAGCATTAAGTGATATGGCCATAATAACCTCTGATAATCCAAGAAGTGAAGATCCGTATATGATATTAGAAGATATTAAGGCTGGGGTTAAGAAATCTAACTATAAACTTATTGAAAACAGAAGAGAAGCCATAAAAACAGCCTTACTCCTAGGTGAAAAAGATGATATTATAGTAATTGCAGGAAAAGGACATGAAACTTATCAAATCCTTAAAAATGAAACTATTCATTTTGATGAAAAGGAAGTTGTATTAGAATTGATAGAGGAGTTGGAGCTTTAGATGGAAACTATAAGGTTAAAGGAAATAGCTGAGGCTATATCAGGGGAAATATTAGTTAGTGGAACTATTGAGGAGTTTTCTAGTGTAACCATAGATAGTAGAAATATTTCTACGGGAGATATTTTTATAGCAATAAAGGGAGAAAATTTTGATGGACATAAATTTGTAAAGGGAGCTATAGATTGTGGGGCTAAGCTTTGTATAGTACATGAAAGAGAAAAATATGAAGACTTAATTGAAAAAGATGTATCTATAATTTTAGTTAAGGATACTAAGAGAGCGCTTCTTGATTTAGCATCCTACTATATTAGTACCTTAGATATAAAGGTAGTAGGAATTACTGGTTCTACAGGGAAGACTTCAACTAAAGATTTAATGGCAGCAGCCCTTAGTAAAAAATATAATGTGTTTAAAACCCAAGGGAATTTTAATAATGATATTGGACTTCCTTTAATGATATTTAAATTAGATAAAACTTACCAAGTTGCAATTTTGGAAATGGGTATGAGTGACTTAGGAGAAATTGATACCTTAGCAAAAGTAGCAAAACCATCTATAGGTGTCATAACTAATATAGGCACATCTCACTTAGAAAACTTAAAGACTAGAGAAAATATTTTAAAAGCTAAATTAGAAATAGCAAATAGTTTTACTGAAGAAAACGTGTTAATTATAAATGGAGATAATGATATGCTTCATGATTATAGTACAAATGAATATAAAATTGTAAAAATTGGTATAGATAGTGATTATAATTTTAAAGGTTGTAGAATAATTATAAATAAGGACAGTATAGAGTTTGGTGTAAAGGAAAATGGTAAGGATGTAAATGCTACTATAAAAGTACCGGTACCAGGAAAACATAATGTACTTAATTCATTATTGGCAATAGCTGTGGCAAGAGAGTTAAAGGTTACCTATGAAGAAATACAAGAAGGAATACAAAATTTAGAGTCTACATCCATGAGATTAGATGTTTTGAATTTAGATGACTACACCGTAATAAATGATGCTTATAATGCAAGTCCAGATTCTATGGAGGCTGCCCTAGAGGTTTTAAAACAATATAGTGGAAGAAAAATCGCTGTTCTTGGAACCATGAAGGAACTAGGTGAGGACTCAGCTAGAGCTCATGAACAGGTAGGAGCTTGTGCAAAAGCAAGTGGTGTAGACTTCTTATTTACCCTAGGAGAGTTCGATGAGAATTATAAAAAGGGATATGGAAGTGAAAATTTTATGACTTTTAATTCTATGGAGGAACTAATAGTAGAACTAAAGAAAAATATAAAAATGAATGATACTTTATTAATAAAGGCATCTAGATCTATGAAATTTGAAAATATAATTAAAGAATTACAAAAGAAAAACATATAGGGAGGGATGGAATATGAATAAGTTAATATATTCTATTTTAGTAGCATTTATAATATCTTTTGCAATAGCACCACTTATAATACCGGGATTACACAAGTTAAAATTTGGTCAGAACATTAGAGAAGATGGACCACAAAGCCATTTGAAAAAGCAGGGAACTCCAACCATGGGTGGAATAATATTTATTATTTCTACCTGCATTACTATGATATTAATGGTTAGAAATCCTCATGATGAAGCAATGCTTGCCCTTTATGCCCTTATTGCCTTTGGAGCTATTGGGTTTTTAGATGATGCTCTAAAGATAATTAAAAAGAAAAATGAAGGATTAAAAAGCTATCAAAAAATGTTACTTTTAGTAATAGTATCTATAGCCTTTGGATATTATGCAAAGGATAAAATAGGAACGGATATTATGATACCTTTCCTAGGTACAGTAACTTGGGATTTAAAAGTGCTATTTATACCTTTTATAGTAGTATACTTTGCAGCAGTAACTAATGCGGTTAACCTTACAGATGGATTAGATGGTCTTTGTAGTTCTATCACACTTTTAATTATGACTTTCTTTGCGCTTGTAAGTTTTGGTATGGCATATTATACCTTAGCGATTTTCTGTGGAATTCTAGCTGGAGCTATTCTTGGATTCTTGAAGTATAACTCTTATCCTGCACAAGTTTTCATGGGAGATGGTGGTTCACTAGCTCTTGGGGGAGCTGTTGCAGCTATTGCCATGATATTAAAACTAGAGCTTATAGTAATAATAGTAGGTGGGGTTTATCTAGTAGAAACTCTTTCAGTAATTATACAGGTTACTTCCTTTAAACTTACAGGGAAAAGAGTATTTAAGATGGCACCTCTACATCATCACTTTGAATTGAAGGGATGGCATGAAAGTAAGATAGTAACCGTGTTTTCAATCATAACAGTTATACTATGTTTAATAGGATTCCGTGCACTAACTTACTAAGATGGCATAGGAGGAATTTGATATGAAAAAACCCAAAATGAAATTGGGAGAAGTAGACTTTTTACTTTTTGCTGTAATTATTACGTTAGTTACAGTAGGAGTTGTCATGGTATATAGTGCTAGTTCATATTTTGCGGCCTTTAAGTATGATGATGCTGAATTCTTTCTATGGAAGCAGCTTCAATGGGCTGGACTTGGGCTTGTTGGAATGATTATTACACTAAATATCGATTATCATAAGTATAAAAAGTATACAGAGATTTTAATAATATTTACATTTATAGCCCTTTGCTTAGTTTTTTTATTTGCACCAGTAAAGGGAGCACAGCGTTGGATTAGGCTTGGACCATTATCATTCCAACCATCAGAAATTGCAAAGTACGTGGTGGTACTTTTTGTAGCAAAAAATATATCAAATAACACGCAAAATATAAAAAAGTTTTGGAAGGGAGTAGTTCCTAACCTTTTATTTGCAGGTTTCATAGCAGGGATGATTCTTCTTGAAAAGAATCTTAGTATTGCTACAGTTACCATGGTAGTTTGCTTGATAATGCTATTTGTGGCTGGTACTAGAGTTATTCATATGGGTGGACTAATAGGTACTGTAGGAGCTTTAGGAGCTACCTTTATTTTAACAGAGGATTATAGACTAAGGAGACTTTTAAGCTTTACTAATCCTTGGAGTGACTCTCAAGGAGATGGATATCAATTAGTACAATCTCTCTTAGCATTAGGTTCTGGCGGACTCACTGGAGTTGGAATAGGTCAATCAAGACAAAAATGTTTTTATATTCCAGAGCCTCATAATGATTTCATATTAGCAGTTATAGGTGAAGAATTAGGCTTTATTGGCTGTGCCTTTATAATTATATTGTTTATACTATTTTTATGGAGAGGTGTTATTGCAGCTTCTAAGGCAAAGGATATGTACGGTTCATTACTGGCTACTGGAATAACCTCTGTAGTAATTATTCAAAGTTTAATCAATATTGCTGTTGTTACAGGTTCTATGCCGGTAACAGGAGTTCCTTTACCTTTCATAAGTTATGGTGGTTCCTCATTAGTAATTAATATGGTGTTTATGGGAATACTTCTTAATATAACTCGGCAAAACAGTAAGAAAACTTCATAGAAATAATACGACTGAAGATACTTTCTATTCTTCAGTCGTATTATTTTTGTATGGTATTTTATTAAAGTAATGAATATTTAATATTTTTGTAATGAATTTATAATGCAATGATGATATGATATAAGGTGTATTAATTTACTTTCATGTTCATATATTGTAATTTGGTGGTGAAGATGTGGCAAAAAAAACTAAACAGAGTTATGGTAATTATATTATAGATAATAAAGCAGACATACTAAAACGTAAGAAAAAAATAATTCAGTTAAAAAAGACTATGTTATTACTTGTAGTAATGATTTCTATATTAATAACATTGGCGTTAACTTTACCTACTTTTAATTTATCAGAGATTTTAGTTAGTGGGTTGGTAAATTTATCAGAAGATAATGTTAAAACAACTACAAAGTTGGAGAAGGGTACTAATATATTCAAGATAAAAACAAAAAAGTTAGAAAAAGAGTTAGAAAAAAATCCTTACATATTAGATGCAACTATAAATAGAAAATATCCTAATAAACTCTCTATTGCTATCAATGAGAGAAAGATTGCTTTCTACACAGAAATATCAGGAGGTTTCTATATCATTGATGATAAGGGAGTAGTTTTAGAAAAAAAAGACTCTATTGAAGGCGTAGAGGCTTTGAGGATTGAAGGAATTGATGAAACAAATTTGAAAATAGGTGAACAAATTAAAAATATAGATGAAGATAAGATAAATGGAATTTGCAATATTTATAAATTTTTAAAAGAAAATAGTTTGTTTGAAAAATATACCATATTAAAATTAGAAGTTAATGATTTTATAGACTTAAAATTATACGTAAATAATTTATACATAAAACTTGGAACTATTGATGAAGTTAATAGTAAAGTTTCTAAGGGATTTAGCATAATAGAAAGTGCAACTCTTGGAGATATGAAAGGATATGTTGATGTAAGTTTTGAAGGAAATCCAGTTATTTATAAGGAAAAATAAAGATATATTAAAAGTTTAAATAATAAAAGCACATAGGTTAAGAAAAATTTTATTGGGAGGTAGGGTAAGTGAAAAGTATTATTTCCAAGCTAAGTACCGGACTTATATTTTTAATGTTTGGATTCGTTATAATAACTCAGCTTAATACTATAGGGGATCAAAGTACAAATAAAGTTGAGAATTCTCCAAGTCCAGAAATATATTTAGAAAATGAACAATTAAAAAAACAAAAAGATGAATTACAAAAAACTGTGCAGGAACTTGAGGCGAAGGCTGCTGAATACGAAAAGGAAGCAGCAGAAGATACAAAGAATAAGAAAATGTTTGAAGACCTTAATAATACTAGACTTATGGCCGGATTAACTAACGTGGAGGGGCCAGGCATTACAATATATATTGATCCTAAAGCTAGTTTATTTACATCTCAAGTAGAAGATATTCCTATACAAGATTATGAGCTACTAACTATAGTCAATGAATTATATGCTGCAGGTGCTGAAGCTGTATCTATTAATGATATAAGACTTATAGGAAACAGTAGTATAAGGGTAGCTGGAAATAGTATTAGAATTAATAATGAAAGAATTTCACCACAGGAGCGTATAGTTATAAAAGCTATAGGAGATAAAAAAATATTGGAAGGAGCTATAGCATTTTCAGGGGCCATTCCTAATAGGGTAAAAAAGATCTGTGAGGTTACCTCTGAAACTAAGGATAACATTAAAATTAAAAAGGGAATTACAGCAGTAAAATTTGAATATGTGAAAGAAGTAAAAGAAGACTAAGAGTAGGAGTGATGAAATGATTGCATTAGTAGGACTTATAATAGGAATTATATTAGGAATAGCTTTCAACATAAACTTTCCACTTAAATTATCACCGTATATATCTGTTGCAATATTTGCTTGTATAGACTCAACTTTTGGTGCTATTAGAGCTACTTTAAATAAGGACTTTAGACCAGATATATTTATATCAGGATTCTTTGGAAATGCATTTCTAGCGGCAGGTATGGTTTATCTAGGAGATAAACTAGGTATACCAGTATATATTGCAGCAATTATAATATTTGGACAGAGGATATTTACAAACTTTGCTGTTATAAGAAGGCTATTGATGGATAGAATAAAAACACATCATTAAGGAGATATTTAAATGCGAGTTAATGAAGCTAATATATTTTTATTTATAGCTACCATTATCATTGGTATTTTAATAGCTATGAATGTAAATTTAGGAGGACAAACTAAATTTTTGGATGTAGAGCAATACCAAGAGGCATATGATAGTAGGACAAAGTTACAAAATGAAATAAGTAATTTAAAAGAGCAATATACTGAAATTAATAAAAAAATTAGTAGATATGAAAGAAGTAGCGAAACTGAGGATGAAGTTAGAAAAGAAATGAAAGAGGAGATAAATGAAAATAACCTTGCTTTAGGGCTTGTTCCTGTGGTAGGAGATGGTGTAAAGATTACTTTAAATGATGCACCAGCGGCTACCACTCTAGGAGAAAATGTGCAAGAGTTTATGCTTGTTCATGATTTAGATTTATTAATGGTTGTTAATGATTTAAAAGCTGCAGGTGCTGAGGCAATATCTATAAATGGATATAGAATAATAGGATCAACAGATGGACTTTGTGCTGGACCAACTATAGAGATAGATGGAATAAAAATAATAGCTCCTTTTTACATCACAGCCATTGGAAACCAAGATGTAATAAAAAGCTTTCTAGATAATGAACAAAATCAAATTAAGAATTTAAAACTTAGAGGATGTTATGTAGAGATTGAATCTGTTTACGACGAAAAATTGCCAGCCTATAATGGAGAGCTAAAAAGTGATCATCTAAAATTAAAATAAAAAATTAGAAAAATTTAATAATATTAAAGGTTTTTTAATTTATATCGAGAATAAAATATAGAGGATTATATTTTCCATTATAAGCTAGATTTTGTACATAAGACGGGAGGAATAAAATTGTCTATTGATGAAAATTTTATAAAACTGAAGAATGAGTTGCCAAAAGAAGTGACATTGATTTCAGTATCAAAAACTAGATCTATAGCTGAAATACAAACTGTATATAACCTAGGGGAAAGAAATTTTGGAGAAAATAAAGTTCAAGAATTAATGGAAAAGCAGGAAGCTTTACCTAAGGATATTAGGTGGCACTTAATAGGTCATCTTCAAAGAAATAAGGTTAAATATCTAGTTGGACGAGTTTATTTAATACATTCCTTAGATAGCGTTAGACTTTTACAGGAGATTGAAAAGCAATTTTCAAGTAAGGGGCTTATGGCAAATGTATTAATTCAAATTAATATAGGTAGAGAAGAGTCTAAAACTGGAATTATGGTGGAAGATATAGATGAACTTATAAATGCCTGTGAACAGTGCAACAATGTTAAGGTAAAAGGTATTATGGCTACTATTCCTAAAGGAGATGCTGAAAGTTGTAATTACTATTTTACTAAGACTAAAGAAGTATTTGATGCCCTGAAAACTAGAAGTTATAAAAATATTACCATGGAGATTTTATCTATGGGAATGAGTAGCGATTATAAAGAAGCTTTAAAAGTAGGATCAAATATGATTCGAATTGGTGAAGGGGTTTTTGGAAAAAGAGATTATAATAAATTAAAGTAGGAGGAAGGTTTTTTATGGAATTTTTCAAAGGAATAGGTAGAATGATGGGATTTGACGATGAAGAAGATGATGAAGAATTATTAGAACATAAGGAAGATAACTATGATGAAGGTGAGGGCGAGATTGAAATTGAACCCTTTGTAAGCAAGAAACAAAATAAAATAGTTAATATTCATACTGCATCATCCTCAAAGGTTGTAATTAGTAAACCTTCAAATTATGATGAGGGGAAAATTATTATAGACAATTTAAAGTCCAGAAGAATTGTTATTGTTAACTTAAATGGGGTTGAGCCTAAGGAAGGTCAAAGAATACTTGATTTCCTAATAGGCGCTATTTATGCATTAGAAGGTGGACTTCAACCTGTAGAAAAGGGAGTATTTATATTAACTCCATCTAATATTGAAGTTAGCAATGAATTAAAAAATGAACTTACAAACAAAGGAATTTTTAGCTCTTTTAAATAAATCTAATACTCAAACTTAGTAAAATATTATGTGGTTAATTTTTTGTATATTTGAGTGGTAGAATATAGCTTATAAAACATGGATAGTATAAATAGGAATTATAATTAATTTAATAATATATGATGAATTAGAGGAAAGCTATGGATAAGAAGACCTTTTTAGATATATTTAAAGACCACGATAAAAATTATATTTCAAGTATATATGAGGACATAGAGCTATGTAAGAACATAGAGATGCCTATATATACAAAGGAGTTTGTGACTCCGGATATCTATATGAATATAAAAAACAACCAAGGCAAACTGGGAGTTTTCGTTCATGGTACTGGTGTGTTTGAGGATAGCGAGAGAAAGATGATATGTTTTTCTATTAATGCATATGAAACACTGGACTATGATATTCATGTTATTAAGATAAAAAATAAATCAAAATTCAAAGAGCTTAAGCATAAGGATTATTTAGGATCTATAATGGCTTTAGGAGTTAAGAGAAGTTTATTTGGAGACTTAGTAGTTAAAGGAGATGCTTGCTTTGTTCCAATGGCAAGCTCAGTTTCTCAATATGTTCAAGATAATTTAACTGCTATTGGAAGTTGTCCATGTAGTATTGATAGAGTAAATATAAATAGTGAAGATATCCCAAAGATTGAATTTGAAGAAAAGATTATAATTGTTACATCACTTAGACTAGATAATGTGATACCTAGTATTTGTAATATGTCTAGAGCTAAGGGCACAGATCTTATAAGTAATGGTTCAGTATTATTAAATTATCTTATATGTAATAGAAAGGATAAATTAATAGAAATGAAGGATACTATTACCATAAGGGGATTTGGAAAGTATAAAGTAAATTCAATTGAAGGAGAAACAAGTAAGGGTCGAATAAAATTATTAATAGGTAAATATGTTTAATGCGGGGTGAAGAATATGAAGATGACAGCTATGGACATCATGAACAAGGATTTTAAAAAAGCCATGAGGGGATATAACATGGATGAGGTGGATGAATTTTTAGAGCAAATCTCTGAAGATTATGAAACTGTGTATAAGGAAAATGCTATTTTAAAAGAAAAATTAGACGTTTTTCAAGATAAATTAGAACATTATGCAAAGATGGAAACTACTATTCAAAGTACTTTGTTATTAGCACAAAATGCTGCAGAGCAGGCAAAGCAAAGTTCTCAATCTGAAGCTGAACTTATAATTAAAAATGCTAATGAAAGTGCTAAAAGAATTTTAGATAAAGCTCACACTGATGTTTTAAATATCAATGATGAGTTTGATAGAACAAAACAGGAATTTGCTAAGTTTAGGAGCAAATTTAGAAACTTTATAGTTACACAAATGGAAATGTTTGAAGCTTTAGAAAAGGACTTTGATAAAAATTATAATATTTCAACTGTAATTGAAGAAAAGGTACAGGAGCCAGTACTTGAAGTTACTTCTGAAAAAGAGGTAGAAGGATTTGAATATAATACAGCTGAATTAGAGGATATAAAAAGTTTTTTTGTAGATAAGTAATATCTAAACCTTATTTAAAAATATTGTGTAATTTTCGGTGAATGTGATTAGCGTATAAACAGAGTTCTTATCTTCTTTGAAGGTTAGAAATCGTTATCCAGGGACGTAGCAGCTCTTTACTCCCACTTTGAAGAAGAGAGGAGTATTAGAGCTGGTAGTCATCGGACAAAAAATCTCACTTTAGGGTGAGATTTTTTTATCGACTGAAAGCTATTGACATATCCCGGAACATGTATATTATAATAGGTGTAGTTATACCCAATTATTGTGAAAGTTTGGTGCGTGTTAATAGATAGAAGCATTAACATAATTGGTAATTTAAATTAGTATTATACAAAATTCCCTAGAATTATTGTACCTAGGAAGAAAAGAGGAGATTTGAATATGAGAATAGGAATTATAGGAGCTATGGAAGAGGAAGTAAGTTCTTTAATAGCTGATATGGAGATAAAGAAAAAAGTTACAAGAGCAATGATGACCTTTAATCATGGAACTATTTTTGATAAGGATGTTGTAATAGTTAGAAGTGGTATAGGTAAGGTGAATGCAGCAGTTTGCACACAAATTTTAGTAGATGACTTCAATGTGGATGCAGTTATAAACGTTGGTATAGCTGGTGGTATTGGAGAAGATATATATCCAGGAGATGTGGTTATTGCTACAGATTTAGTGGAGCATGATATGGATACAACTAAATTTGGAGATAGACCAGGTCAAGTTCCTAATATGGAGGTTTTTGACTTTAAATGTGATAAGGGATTAGTTGAAAAAGCTAAAAAAGCCTGTGATGGTATAGAAGACATAAATATTTTCACAGGTAGAATAGTATCTGGAGATCAATTTATAGCTGATATAGATAAGATAAGATGGCTAAAGAGTGAGTTTAATGCACTATCTTGTGAAATGGAAGGAGCGAGTATAGCCCATGCTGCTTATCTAAATAACAAACCTTTTGTTATTATAAGGTCAATTTCTGACAATGCTAATAATGGAGCTCATATGGATTATGAAAAATTTAAAGAAATATCAGTTAAAAATTCAAATACCATATTACGTTCTATGTTAAAAACTTTATAAGGTGATATTATATGAAAAAAATACTTGCAGAAAAAAATAGTGGAGAAAAAATTATAGTACAGGTTAAGGATGTAGTCATTGGTGGAGATGAATTAGTGTTTATATCTGGACCTTGTGCAGTAGAAGACTATGATAAAATGACAAATATAGGAAGAGCTTTGAAGGCCCAGGGAGCAAATATGATGAGAGCAGGTGCCTTTAAGCCTAGAACATCTCCCTATGATTTTCAGGGTCTCGGTATAGAGGGACTAAAAATACTTAAAGAAGTGGGAAATGAATTTGGCTTACCTGTAGTATCTGAGATAATGGATGCTAGAGATATAGAAATTTCTCTTCCTTATGTGGATATGATACAGGTAGGTTCTAGAAATATGTATAACTATACACTTTTGAAGGAATTAGGAAAGCTTAAAGTACCTATACTTCTAAAGAGAGGAATAAGTGCTACTGTAGCTGAATGGATTTATGCAGCTGAATATATTTTAAAGGAAGGTAATAATCAAGTAGTTCTTTGCGAAAGAGGTGTCAGAACCTTTGAGACTACCACTAGAAATACCTTGGATTTAAACTCTGTGGCAGTGATTAAAGAAAATTATAGACTTCCTGTTATTGTGGATCCTAGTCATGGAACTGGAAGACGGGAGCTAGTTGAAGCTATGAGCTTATCAGCTATAGCAGCTGGTGCAGACGGGTTAATTATAGAAAGTCACGTAAATCCCGATAATTCTGTGTCAGATGCGAGACAAACTATTAATGTAGAAAACTTAAAAAGTATTATAAACAAGTCTAATACCATAAAGAATATTTTATCCGATGACTACCCGCTCTAATACTCTCATGTTTTCAAAACGAGAGTAAAGAGCGGTTACGTCCCTGGATAACTATTTCTAAGCTTCAGAGGGATAAATCTCTCTAAAGCAAAGAACTCTGTTTATTAAATTAAGATAAGGGGGAGTGGTTTTGACTTTAGGAATAATAATAGTAGTATTAGGTCTATTAATAGATAGAGGAACAAAATGGTGGGCTATAGGTACCTTAAAGGGTTCAGAAGGAATAACAGTAATTAAAAATTTCTTTACCCTTGATTATTTGGAAAACCGTGGAGCTGCCTTTGGAATGCTTCAAAATAAGCAATGGTTATTTATTGTTATTACTATAATTGTAATTATAGGAATGATATTCTACCTATTGAAGTATAAGCCTAAATACAAATTAGTATATGTATCTGTAGCTATGATAATTGCAGGAGCAATAGGAAATCTTATAGATAGAATAAGTTATAATTATGTAGTGGATTTTATTATGCTTCATTACAGGGATGTATATTATTTTCCAACCTTTAATGTGGCTGATATGTTAGTTTGTATAGGAACATTTTTTCTATTAATATGTATACTGAAGGATGAGATTTAATGGATGTTAAAAATTACACTATAGATGAAGAAAATGAAGGAAAGAGACTTGACTTATTTGTAAGTGAAAAGGAATTGGAGATGTCTAGATCCTTTGTCCAGGGAATTATTGAAAAACAGCAGGTGAAGGTAAATTGCCAGATTAAGAAAAGTAACTACAAATTAAAAATAGGGGATCAGGTTCATGTAGAGCTAGCTGAGCCAGTGGAGCTTCAAGTAGAGGCTGAAGATATTCCTTTAGATATAATTTATGAGGACAGTGATGTTATAGTAATAAATAAGCCACAGGATATGGTAGTTCATCCTGCACCAGGAAACTATACAGGAACCCTTGTTAATGGGCTACTTTATCACTGTAAGGACTTATCAGGAATAAATGGTGTCATAAGACCTGGTATAGTTCACAGAATTGATAAGGATACTTCAGGTGTGTTAATAGTTGCTAAAAATGATAAGTCACATAACTCCTTAGCTATGCAGCTAAAAGATCACTCTATGAAGAGAACTTACTATGCCATAGTAGAGGGTATAGTAAAGGAGGATGAAGGCACTGTTAGAACTAACATAGGAAGACATCCTGTAGAGAGAATAAAAATGGCTGTAGTTAAGGATGGAAAAGAGGCCATTACTAATTATAAAGTGCTAGAGCGATTTAAAAGTAATACTTTGGTTGAATGTAGGTTAGAAACAGGTAGGACTCATCAAATTAGAGTTCATATGGCTCATTTACATCATCCACTAATTGGTGACCAAGTATATGGATATAAAAAACAGAGGTTTAAGTTGCAAGGTCAAGCACTTCATGCAAAAAATTTAGGATTTATACATCCCACTACAGGAGAGTATATGGAATTTGATTCACAACTTCCAGAATATTTTCAGGATATATTAGATAAATTAAGAAAAGAAGTTTAAGGAGGTATTGTTATGGAACTAAAGTCAGTACTTATGGACGATAAAGCAATTAAGAGAACTCTAACGAGAATTTCTCATGAAATTATAGAAAAAAACAAGGGTACAGAAAACTTAGTTTTATTAGGAATTAAAAGTAGAGGAGTACCATTAGCTAATAGGATTGCTGAACTAATCAACATGTTTGAAGGTGAAGAGGTAGAAGTAGGTAGTGTAGATATAACTAAATATAGAGACGACCTTAAAAAACCTGAAAACTTAAAGGAACATAATAGTATAGAATTAGGGGTAGACATAACTGGTAAGAGAATAATTCTAGTAGATGATGTTTTATTTACAGGAAGAAGTGTAAGAGCAGCAATAGATGCAATTATAGATAGAGGAAGACCAGAAATGATTCAGCTAGCGGTACTTGTAGATAGAGGTCATAGAGAGCTACCAATAAGAGCTGATTATGTGGGAAAAAACATACCAACTTCAAGAAAAGAAGATATATCTGTTCAACTAGTAGAAAAAGATGGAGTGGACTGTGTAAGTCTATACGAAAATAATTAGGAGAAAAAATTTATGTATAAAATAATTGTAACTACTACCTTTGGTATAGAGGCTATTACAGGCAAGGAGCTAAAGAATTTAGGATATGAAGATTTACAAATAGAAAATGGAAAGATAACCTTTGAAGGAGATGAAATGGACGTTGCCATATGTAATATCCATTTAAGAACTGCAGAAAGGGTCTTTCTAGAGATGGCAGAATTTGAAGCTACCTCCTTTGAAGAATTATTTCAAGGTACTAAAAAAGTAGACTGGGCTAGCTTAATACCTATAGATGGTAAGATGCATATTATAGGAAAATCTGTTAAATCTACCTTACATAGTGTACCAGACTGCCAAGGTATAGTAAAAAAAGCCGTGGTAGAAAAAATGAAAGAGAAATATAATACGGATTGGTTTAGCGAAGATGGACCAGTATACAAGATAGAAGTTGGAATTCTAAAGGATAAGGTGACACTTGCAGTAGATACCTCTGGAGTAGGACTTCATAAAAGAGGATATAGAGAAAATGCAGGAATGGCTCCCTTAAAGGAAACCTTAGCAGCAGCTTTAGTTTTGATAGCAAAGTTCAATGGAGATGAGCTTTTAATAGACCCATTTTGCGGTTCAGGAACTATACCCATAGAAGCTGCTCTAATAGGTAAAAACATAGCACCTGGAGTTAATAGACACTTTGTTAGTGAAACTTGGCCTACATTTGACAAAGAAATTTGGGATCAAGTTCGTGAAGGGGCAAAAAGAAGTGTTAATAAAAAGGAATTCGTTATTCAAGGCTCGGATATAGATGGAAGAGTCCTTAGAACTGCCATGGATAATGCTAAGAAAGCAGGAGTAGAGCAGTATGTGAACTTCCAAAGACTTGATATGAAGGATGTAAGAAATAGAAAAAAAGGTGGCATGATAATTACTAATCCACCCTATGGAGAGAGACTTTTAGATGAAGATGAAGTTAAATCTCTTTACAAAACTTTTTCTAATGTATACGCAGGACTGGAGGATTGGTCTTGCTATGTACTAACATCCTATGATGACTTTCAAAAAGTATTTGGAAAAAAAGCTGATAAAAACAGAAAACTTTATAATGGAAGACTTCAATGCTATTACTATCAGTATAACCCAAAGAAATAAATTAAAGAACTACCTCAAAAAAGTTTTGAGGTAGTTCTTTGTTTTTAAACTTGTTTTAAATCAAGTTTTATAGGATCTACATAGATTGTTTTGTTTGTGGAGTAGGTTACCATACCAGGCTTTCCTTTAGCCATCTTTTTAACATTTCTAATTTCTGTATAGTCTATAGGCACCTTTGTGGAGTTTTTACCCTTACTATAGAAGGCAGCTAATGTAGCAGCTTCAAGCAGAGTAGAATCAGGAACTTCTCCCATGTTTTTAATAATTACATGGGAACCAGGAATATTCTTTATGTGAAGCCAAATATCATTATTATGAGCAAATTTTAATGTTAGATAATCATTTTCTAGATTATTTTTACCTACGTATATATCAATACCATCACTAGATATAAAGTGCAGTGGTTTTGAAGGCTTAGTCTTTTTGCTTTTCATGGATTTTTTGAATGCAATGTAGCCAGTTTCCACTAATTCATTTTTTATATCTTCTAAATCCTTATAGTTGTCAGCATTTTCAATATTACTAAGTACTGATTGAAGATATTCATCCTCTTCTTTAGCTAATTCTATTTGAATATAAGCATTTTCTTCTGCAGCCTTTAGCTTATTATATTTTTTAAAATACTTTTGAGCATTTTCAGCAGGGGTTTTATTAACATCTAAAGGAATCTTAATATATTCCTCTTCCTCACTATAGTAATTCAAAACTTCTACCTCTTTATCACCCTTTTTTATATTATAAATATTTGCAGTTATAAGCTCTCCATATAGGTTATACTTTGGCTTTTCTTCACATTCAACTAAGGTTTGCTTTAAAATATGAAGTTTTTTCTGAATTCTATCTATATTATTTGTAACTAGCTTTTGCATATCATGACTTTTACTTTGAAGTCTATTTACTTTATCCTTAGCATGATAGAAGCTTTCAAGAAGTCTACTAGGAGAAGAATATTCTTCACATTGCCCACCTACATCTAAAATATGTTCTAGCTTTACACAGTGAAAATCCTTTAATTCATCATTTATGGAATAGCTATAAAGATCATAATCATTATTCTTGCATTTATCAAAAAACTCTACTAAGAATTCATAGATTTCCTCTAGGTTATTTTTACTTAGAGGAATATTTCTTTTATTTAGGTTAAAAGAAATTTCTTTAGCTATAGGATTACTTAATCCATCTAATACTCTAGTAAAGAATTTTTCATTTAGTTCTTCATCCTCATAAACATTTAAAGTTTTTTCTTGGAAAGCTTCGAAGGTAGTGTTGAATATATCAAGTCTATTACTTTCTGGAGGATATACATATTCAATACCAGGATAAAGTACTCTATAGCTATTTATATCTGGAGTAATGTGTTTTATGGAATCCATGATGAGTCCATCTCTTTTTCTTATTAAAGTAATGTTACTGTGTCTGCCCATGATTTCAATTATTAGGGTATAAATACTGTTAAAACCTAGTTCATCACTACTTTCAAAATCTAATAGAAGGATTCTATCATTATTTAATTGGGTGACTTCTTTTAAGACTGCAGTATTTAGATATTTTCTTAGAACCATACAAAATACAGGAGCCTTAAGTGGACTTTCTTTAGAGTAATCTATAAAGTTTATTCTAGGATAAGAAGCGTTAGCATTTAGTAGTAGTCTAACAGGTTTCCTATTTATTTTAAAGCTCAGTATTATTTCATCCTTTTCAGGTTGGGTTATTTTATCTATTCTGCTGCTTATTAGAGTATTTTTTATTTCATTGGCTAGAGCGCGCAAATATAATCCATCTAATGCCATATAAATCATCCTTTCATTTAAGCATATATTTTACAGTATATCACTATTATTTTAGAAATAAAATACAAAATAAGTGAGTACAAGGATAATTTATCTAGCTTAAGATGATATAATAAAAATAAATTAACATGATAGTGTGAAAATATAGGTAGAAATTATAAAGGTGGGGTGGATATAATATGGAGTTAAGAGGAAATATCATTAACTTAAGAAGGGAATTTCATAGGTGTGCAGAAGCTGGATGGTTAGAATTTGAAACCACTATAAAAATAATGGAAAAATTAGAAAAAATTGGATATAATTTAGAATATGGTACGCAAATACATGGTAATCCCATGGGGATGCCTAAGATGGAAGAGCTTACAAAGCATAGGCTAGAGTGTAGTGAGATAATTAAAGATAATTCCTTTAATGTGGAGGAAATTTTAGAAGGATATACAGGTGTGGTAGCAACTATGGATACTGGGATTCAAGGTCCTACCATGGCTTTTAGATTTGATATAGATGGTCTTAAGGTTCCGGAAGGTAAGGAAAATCATAGGCCTTATGAAGAAGGATTCTCTTCTGAAAATCAAGGCATATGTCATTGTTGTGGTCATGATGCTCATATAGCTATAGGGCTTCAACTTGCAAATACTATTGTAGAGATGAAAGAAAATTTAATAGGAAAAATTAAGCTTATATTTCAACCAGCGGAGGAAGAGGTTAGAGGAGCTAAGTCCATGGTAGAAGCTGGAGTTTTAAAAGATGTAGATTATTTATTTTCTGGTCACATTGGATTCATAGATAAAAATAATGCCATAGCTGTTAAAGTTAAAAATTTACTTGCCACTAATAAGGTGGAAGTGGAATTTTTAGGTGAATCTGCCCATGCAGGTCTTTGCCCAGAAGAGGGAAGAAATGCTCTTTTGGCAGGGGCTAGTTGTATTTTAAATCTTCATAGTCAAGTGCAGTTTGGCAAAGGAGTAGGAAGACTCAATGTGGGAACTCTTCATGGAGGAACTGGGAAAAATGTTATAGCAGATAAAGCAGTATTACAGTTGGAAACTAGAGGAGATACTAACGAAATTAATGATAGAATCATGGATATGGTTCGTCGTGTAGTTGAGGGTACGGCAATTTCCTACAATGTAGAATATAATATAAGAGTAGTTGGTTCTGCAAGGGCATATAATAGCCAAGATAATGAATTCTCTAAGGCCGTAATAAAAAAGCTTAGAAGTTTACCTATAGAAATTATTGAAGAGTTTTCCTTTGGAGCTTCTGAAGATATAACTTATATGTTAGAAGAGGTAGAAAAACAAGGCGGAAAGGGAATGTATTTTATATTTCCATCCTCTCTTGCAGCACCACATCATAATCCCTATTTTGATTTTAATGAAGAATCACTTATAATAGGTCATGATGCTTATGTATGTATGATAAAAAACTTTTTACAAAAAGATATAATTTAAACTTGAGATAAATTAAACAAGCTAAGGGATGTGTAGTTTTGAAAGAAACAATGAAAGAAATTTTAGAAAAATATTATGGATATAAAAGATTTAGACCAGGTCAAGAGCAGGTTATAGAATCTATTTTAAAGGGAGAGGATGCATTAACTATAATGTCTACAGGGAGTGGTAAATCTATATGTTATCAAGTGCCTGCTTTAATCCTTCAGGGATTAACTATAGTAATTTCACCTTTAATTTCCCTTATGAAGGATCAAGTGGATGCACTTAAGGACATGGGCATACCTTGTAGTTATATAAATAGCTCTTTAAGTAGTGAAGAGTTTAGGATGGTTTTAGATGGAATAAAGGAAGAAAAATATAAAATACTTTATATAGCACCTGAGAGATTAGATAATATAGAATTTTATAATGTAATATCTAGGTTGCCTATTAGTCAGATTGCTATAGATGAGGCCCATTGCGTCTCTCAATGGGGCCATGATTTTAGAGCTAGTTATAAAAGAATTGCAGGGTTTATAGAAAGACTTATGGTGAGACCTATAATTACAGCCTTTACTGCTACAGCATCTAAAGAAGTAAGACAGGATATAGTAAAGCTTCTAAAGCTTCAAAGTCCTAAAATATTTATCACTGGTTTTGATAGAGAAAACTTGTCTATAAATATAGTTAAATCTGAGAATAAGAAGAAATATCTTCTTAAATTTATGGAAGATAATAAAGAAAATTCAGGTATTATATATGGAGCTACTAGAAAGGAAGTAGATAATATTTATAGAGAGCTTTCTAGTAAAGGCTATAATATAGCTAGATATCATGCAGGTTTAACTGACGAGGAAAGAAAAGAGAATCAAGAGGATTTTATTTATGATAGAGTTAAGATTATGGTGGCAACCAATGCCTTCGGTATGGGAATAGATAAGTCTAATATTAGATATGTAGTTCATTATAATATGCCTAAAAATATAGAAGGTTATTATCAAGAGATTGGAAGAGCTGGTAGAGATGGAGAGAAGAGTCAATGTATATTATTATTCTCTCCAGGTGATATTCATGTTCAAAAGTATTTAATAGAGATGAGTATAGAAAATCCAGAGAGAAAAAACAATCAGTATAAAGCTCTTCAACAGATGGTTGATTTTGTTTATAGTAATGATTGCTATAGAAAATATATTCTAAAGTACTTTGGAGAAAGTTATGAAGAGGACTGTAACAATTGCAGTAATTGTTTAAATCAAGGAGAGATAGTTGATAAAACTGTAGATGCTCAAAAGGTATTATCTTGTATATATAGGATGAAGCGAAACTATGGTACAACTATGCTTATAGATGTACTTAGAGGTTCAAAAAATAAAAAGGTTACACAGTTTAATTTTCAGGAGCTATCAACCTATGGAATAATGAAGGATTATTCAGGTGACAATCTAAAGACTTTTATAAACACTTTAATTTCTCATGGATATGTAAGTCAAGTGGAGGGAACTTACCCTGTTCTTGCATTAAACAATAAATCTATGGAAGTACTGAGAGGTCAGGAAGTGGTTCACTTTAAAGAATTTAAAGTGAAGGTTAATGCAGAGGTAAGAAATGAACTCTTTGATATATTAAGAGAACTTAGATATAACATGGCGAAGGCTGCTGGAATTCCTCCATATATAATTTTTAGTGATGGAACCCTTAGGGAAATGAGTATTAAATACCCTACAAATAAGGAAGAATTTTTAGAGATATCTGGAGTGGGAGAAACTAAGTATAGTAAATATGGTAAGGAATTTGAAGGTGCTATTATAGAGTATATTAAAGTTAATAATCTAAATGATAAATATAAGGATAACTCTAATAAGAGCTTTGAAGAGGTTAGTGTAACTAAATCAGAAGAAGTAAATAGTATTAATGAAGAATCAGAGGATTTTTATGTAAAAACTGATAAAAAGCTATTTGAAAAGTTAGCTTTAGTGAGAAAGGAATTAAGCAGGATAGAAGGTGCTATGGAACAAAATATCATTGCAAAGAATACCCTGAAAGAGATAAGTGGAAGATATCCTAAAAATTTAGAAGAGCTAAAGGATATAGGAGGTATGGGTCCCAAAAAGATTGAAAAATATGGAGTAGCTTTAATTGAAGCAGTAAATACATATATAGGAGAAGAAGGAATAAGTCCTATATGGGAAGAAAAAAAGAAAAAAAGATTAGTTATAGATGGAGATGAAAGAAAAAATAAGGAAATAGCTTTAGATATGTTAAATGAAGACTTTGCAATTGAGGATATAGCTGAAGAAATAGAGGTGTCAATTTCAACTATACTTGGATATGTTACAGAGTATATAGAAGAGTATGGAAGACCTAAGTTTTCTATCCCCTTAAATAAGTTTTTTAACCAAGATGAAGAGAAAATTATCATGGATGTTTGTGAAAGAGTTGGCTATGATAAGGTTAGTAAGGTTAAGGCGGAGTTACCTAAGACAATTAATTATGAATCTATTAGAGCTGTTATACTTAAGAATTACTTTTAAAAGGAGAATGTTATGGAAGTTTTGAAATTTATAAAGATGCAGGGAGCAGGAAATAATTTTGTAGTATTTGAAGATATGGAAGAAAAATATAGTGATTTAGGTACTCTAGCTAAAAAGTTATGTGATAGAAATTTCGGCATAGGAGGAGATGGGATATTAGTAGTAAGAAGGAGTAAAATTGCTGATATTCAAATGATAATAATAAATGGTGATGGTTCCTATGCTGGTATGTGTGGAAACGGAATAAGATGCTTTGGGAAATATGTATATGAAAACAACATAGTAAGTAAAAGTGAGTTTACCGTAGAAACAGGAGATGGAATAAAGGTTTGTCATCTGATCATAGAAGATAACAAGGTAAAAGCTGTTAAGATAAATATGGGAAAAGAGAGTTTTAAACCAAAGTCCATTCCTGCCTTAGGAGAGAAAGAAATTATTAAAAAAGATATCTGTGCCAATGGAAAAAACTATAATATAACTTCACTGTTACTGGGAGTGCCTCATACTGTTTTATTAACTAAAGATGGAGAGTTTAAGGTTGAAGAAGGTGCATCAATAGAAACCCATGAATTGTTTCCACAAGGAACTAATGTTAACTTTTGTAGAGTTGTGAATAGAGGGGAAATAAAGGTTAATACCTGGGAAAGAGGAGCAGGACCAACCCTTGCTTGTGGAACAGGATGTTGTTCATCAGTGGTGGTTTGCAATAAATTAAACTTAGTAGATGAATCTGTGAAGGTTATTGCTCCAGGAGGTATTTTAATTGTAGAAATAACTGAGGATGGAATAATGATGACCGGTCCAGCGGAGAATGTATTTAAGGGTGAAATAGAAATATAATAAATTAATAAGGAGTTATCTTAAAACTATTAGTGAAATTGTTTTAAGATAACTCTTTTTTGCTTATTCATAGAATTATATTTCAAATAAATGGTAATAATAGTAGTTGTGATAAAAGAAGTCTATATTTCAAATATATTTAAGGAGATAAACTGGTGATTAGCAAAATAGATTTAGATTTTACTGCAATAAATACTAAGGCTATGTCTATGCTTTCCAAGGAAGTATGTGAAGAGTATAGCATTTTACCTTATGACATAAGAAACAATGAGATTTACTTAGCCACCTTTAAGAAGCATACCAATGAAGAAATTAATAGATTAAGATTTATTTTAAAGAAAAAAGTTATATTTAACTTATGTACTATAGACCAATTCAAAATCTATCTAGATAAATATTATGAAGAAATTTATAGAAAGCAAATAGTTAAGGGACTTAAAGGTGAAGAATATCCTAGAAAGGAGCTTGATAAGGAAGTAAAAGGACCTATTATTTCTTTGGTTGATTCAATTTTTAGAGAAGGTATAGAAAAAGGTGCAAGTGATATCCATATAGAACCATGGAAGGATACTATTACTGTGAGATACAGAATTGATGGAGTTTTAAATATTTTTAGTACTTTACCTAAAAATCTCTATGAAGTCATAGCTACAAGAATAAAGGTTATGGCAAATATGGATATTACTAATAAATATACTCCAGAAGATGGAGAAATAAATCTTAAAGTTAAGGAGCATCCTTATGATCTTCGGATATCTACAATGCCTACTGTTCATGGTGAGAAGTTTGTAATAAGGATATTGCAAAGAAATGCACCTCTTTTGAATATAAATAGGTTAGGCTTTACATCTAAAGACTATATATTATTAAAAAACATATTAAAGTTTAAACAAGGGTTGATTATAATTACGGGTCCTACAGGAAGTGGTAAGACTACAACATTATACTCCATGATAAATGAATTAAATGAAAAATCTAGGAATGTAGTAACTGTAGAAAAACCAGTGGAGTGCGAGGTGGAGGGCATAAATCAAGTTTCTATAGGAGAAGGCAGTGCTACTTATGGAAACATATTAAAGGCAGTATTAAGACAAGATCCTGATGTAATAATGGTGGGGGAAATTATAGATAAAGAAACTGCTGAAGTTGCTATAAGAGCATCTTTAACGGGGCATTTAGTATTAACTACATTGCATACTAATGATGCTAGTAGTGCCATAAATAGACTAACTAACATGGGAATAGATGGAGATATAATTAAAAGTTCTCTTGTGCTTGTAATTGCTCAGAGGTTAACAAGACTTATATGTGAAAAGTGTAAGGTTAAATATAAATTATCTAAAGAAGAAAAGAAACTTCTGTCCATGGATAATGTTGAAGAAGCATATAGAGGGAATGGATGTAGTGAATGTAATAGCACTGGGTATAAAGGAAGAACCGTAGCCTATGAAATTATGATTATGGGCAAGAGATTAAAGGAATATATGGATAGTGGAGATAGTGATGTCCTAAGAAATATAGCCATTGAAGAAGGGATGATTACCATGAATGAATATTTTAAAAAGTTAGTTGTAGATGGAAATACTTCAGTGGAAGAGTATTATGGAAACATGCAGGTTTATAATATTGAAAAAGCATTGGGAGTAGATTATGGAATATAAGTATAAGGGAATAAATGAAAAGGGGAAAATTATATCAGGAAAAATTATAGTGGAAAATCATTGGGATTTAATGGAAAAATTAAAAGAAGAAGAAATTTATTGTATTAAATATAAATTGATGGATAAAGAGAGTACATATTTGTTTAAAAGGAGAATTTCAGAAAAAAATTTATCTACCTTTTGTAGAAATTTAAAGAATAACTTAAAGGCAGGAATTCCTTTAGTTAATGCTTTGAAATTATTAAAAGAGCATTTAGGAGATAAAAGGCTATGTGGAGTTCTAAATAAAGTTATAAATAATATAAAAAGCGGGTTATCTTTTACTGAAAGCTTAGAGGAATTTAAAAGTGTGTTTCCTGAATTTTTTATAACGCTGATTCACTTCGGAGAAGAAAGCGGTAGATTACAGCAGATTTTAGATTTCATGGAAAAATATTATATGAAGGAGTTTAAAAGGAGAAAGAAAATTATTAGTGTAAGTATTTATCCCATAGGATTATTTATATTTGTATTAATTATGGGAATAATTGCAATTTATAAGTTAGTACCTGCATTTTTGAATTCTATGGATATAGAAAATATGGAACTTCCTTATATAACTAGATTTTATTTAGTGTTATCTAAGGTAATAAATAGTCTAGGTATTCTTATAGTACCCATAGGTATAGGAATTTTTATAGGCATAAGCTTTATACATATGTATCTAAAGGGTAAAGGTATAACCTATAACTTTAAATATAGAAATCCCTTAATGAAAAATTTAGAGATAAATAGATTTTGTTGTAAATTTACTATGGCTCTTTCTATGATGATGGGAAGTGGTATTGATATAAAATCTTCTTTGATTTTACTACGAAATTGTGAAAATGCCATTTACATTAAGGAGCGCTTAAATAGATGTATAGAAGGTTTAGAAAGAGGAGATAGCCTTTATGAGGGCCTTAGACGGTGCGATATTTTTTCGAAATATTTTCTATCAACAATATATATAGGTGAAATTAATGGAAGTATTGAAGATGTACTGCAATCTTGTAATGAAGTTTTTGAAGAAGAACTTGAAGGAAAACTAGATAGGATGACATCTTTAATAGAGCCACTACTCATAGTCTTTGTAGGTATTTTTATAGGATCTATTATCTTAGCAATTATGATTCCGGTGTTTAATATGTATAATACAAAGTTTTAAAAGGTTTTGAGGATGAAAGCTATGAAGAAAAATGGATTTACACTAATAGAATTAATTGTGGTATTAGGAATATTATCTATATGTTCATTTATAATATATCCCCATATAAACTCTTATGAGGAAAAGAAGTTAGCCATGGAAATGGACCATGGAGTTAATGGAACAATTGAATTTATAAATAACTGTAAGATGTATGCAAGAAATAATTACAATAATCGGAAAATGTTTAGATTAGTTATCCAAAGTAGAGAATTAAAACTATATCATGGAACTATAAAAGTACACAACTATGTATTGCCAGATTCCCTAAGAATACATATAGATAATGATGCTAGTATAACTATACCATTAGATATTGACGGGAATACATCTTTGGGAAGGTCTATTAATCTATATAATTCAGAGGGGCAGAGAGAAGTTATAACTATAAAGGTAGGAACAGATTATGTTAGTAAGCAAAAATAAAGGAATTACACTATTAGAAACTATAGTGAGCATGTTAATTATATCTACTATTCTCATAGGAGCACTTACCTTTTACGGTGTAATGAAAAGAGCAGAAGAAGAAGAACGAAAGGAAATGAAGGCTACTTATCAGATAGATGCAGTTAAAAAGCTTATTTTGTGTAATATGGACTATGACGATATTAAGGAAGGTATAGTTGGAAAAACTAGATTCATAAATAATAATGATTTAGGAAAAGAAAATATAGGTAGAGTAAATATAAAACATATTATAAAGGATGAAGTAAAACAATATCCACTTATAATGTTAATGGGAACTGAAGAAATTAGTAGAGAAATTATTAAAATAGAGATTATATATAGGTTTCAAGATGGAAAGGAAATAAACTATGTGTTTTACAAGGGTAATTACAAGAAAAGTTAAGGGGGTTACTATATTAGAATTAATAGCAGCCCTAAGCATTTCTTCTTTAATAATTACAATTATTATTAGTAGTTATAGTATTTGGATGAAAAGCTATAAGGAAAGAATCTATTATTCTAGTGAAATTACAGGAATTTATGAAGCGCTTATGTATATAGAGAATTATGTGAATTATAGAGGAGAAGGTTGTTTTCTAAAAGATGGGGATGTAATTATACCTACATCAGCAGGAGAAAGTTATATTTCTTTAGATGGAAATGAACTTAGGTTTTTTTTCAAGAATAAACAGGGTGTGGGTCACACAAATCAGCCCCTGTTATATGATGTTAAAGAATTTGAAGTTACGCAAAATGAGAAGGTTCTATTTATAAAAATAGTTACAGATAAAGGAATTAGTGGAGAAAGAGCAATTGGGAAAATATAAAATATGGTTAAACAAATTTAAAAAAACAAGTAAGGGATGGATATTAACTTATGTAGTAATTGTGGGAATGATTATTTCACTTACTATATGTTATTCTATGAAATCTTTTGTCAATAGAAATTCTTATATAAAGAATTATGTGGAATATAATTTAAAGGAAAATCATGATCATAGTTATAAGGAGCGTTTGATGGCTAGTTTTAATAGATATGTACTAGAAAATATTGAAACTATAAATGCAAAGACTTTAGATAAATACTTTGAAACAAAAGCAGGAGAAAAGTTGATTACTTATGATAACAGTTATATAACCTATGATTTAAGAGAGAAGCTTTTTCAGATTAATGGGTTAAATAAAATTTATAAATTTACTATAAATATTAATGAAGATAATGTTATCTATATTTTTAAGGGAAATTTAGTACGGTAGAAGGGGTAGTTATGAAGAAGGGTTGTACAATTGAAATCAGTGATGAAGAAATAAAATTTGTAAAAGAAAAGATTAAAGATTTGAAAAAGGATAAAAATTTTTACTGTACTTATTACAGTAAGAAAAATTATAAAGATAATGGTGTTGAAATTGAGGAAAGTTTAAGGAAGGCTAATTTAGACATAATTTTAGAAGGAGAAGAGATATTTGTACATAACATTTTTGTTCCTAAAGTAAATAAAAACAAACTGGATTTAATTGTTAAAAATCAAGTAATAAAAATTTTCTATGATATAGAAAATATAATCTTCAACTATGAAATTATTGATGTAAAAAGAGAAAAACTAGAAGTAGCTATATACTGTATAAATATGAAGGATTCACTTTTGATGAATAAGGAGCTATTTTTAGGATCAAATATTAACTCTGTAATGCCTATACAACAACTATATACAAATAAGTATAAGAAAAAAATAAAAAGTGGAAAATTTACTTTAATAATATATAGAAATAAGTATGCTTATATCATTGAGGTGGAAAATGGAACTATAGGAAAAAGTAGAGTTATAAATGGCGGTAAGGAAAATGTTAATATAGAAATCTTAGAGTTTTTGAGAGAAAGTAATGGAGAAGAAGAAAATAATAAGGGGATTTATATTATTACGGATGAGAAAAAGGAAAAGTTTAAAATTGCTAATTCATATGAGATGAAAAGAAGTTTTTATGAAAAATTTTAATTAATGAAAGTGGAGGAAGAGAATGAAAGAGGGATATTATCCTCAATGGTATATAGAGAATTTAAGATGCACCAACAAGAAAAATATAATAAGGATTTTGATATACTTCTTTATATTTTTTATTATCATTTCTATGGGAATAGTAGGAAACTACTATAAGGGATTAAATATTACAGATAAAGTGCAATATAATAAAAATATAGATTTAAATAGGAATAAGAAGAACATTACAGCCTTTATGTATAACTATATTTATGAAATAATTTCAAAGGAAGATCTTGAAATAATTACTATGAATATAGATGGAAACAATATAACACTTAATATAAAGATTAAGGATAAGGAAGACTATTCAATGTGTATCAAAATTTTAGAAGAAAAGTTTTCAATAGTTGAAGTTTCATCTATTCTTCAAGAGAAGGAAGAACTATATTTTAGAGCTAAGGTGAAGATTAATGGATACTAGAAAATATAAATTAATTAATAGTGCAGTAGTTATAGCAACTATAATACTTTTAATTGTTTATGGTATAACACAAATAAATTTAGATAATGCTAAAGAGCATAGAGATTTAGTAAAGAGTAACCATGAACAAACAAAGAATAAGGAAGAGTTTAAACTAGGAGAATTTTTGAATAGATTAAGAAGCTATAATGATATTTCTTTAAATAACATCGTTATTTATGACTCTTGGGGTGAAGTAACTATCCAGTGTGAGGGTGATTTTACAACTTTTAAAAATTTACTTGGTGATTTAGGTGAGATGGATGAAATAAAAGAAATTAACTCCTTTGTGGTGGAAGAAGAGACGTGTACATTTACTCTTATATTTAATACTAGGATTTAATAAAATACTAAGGTCTCCAGTGAAGAAAATAAAATTATATTATATATGGAGAATTTGTCTATAAAAATAGTTACATAGTTATATATCTATATAGAAAACTAGTTAAATAGGAAACTATTTAACTAGTTGTTTCATCCATGCGACGTTCAAAGGATTTGCTATATAAATAGTAGTATTGAAGATAGGATAAAAAGTAAAAGATTAATATATTAATTAATAGTTATTTTAATCATTATAAAAAGTAAAGTTAATAATACAAATAAAAATAGTAAAAATAAAATAATTATATTAAAAAAAATCTAAAAATTTTGGTATTTTCATGTTGACTATTTAATTATTGTTATGTATAATTAGTGGCAAGGTAAAAGTAAATATTGTCTTATCACGAGCGGTGGAGGGACTGGCCCTTTGAAACCCAGCAACCTGTGTATATATACTGAATCATATATCTTTATATGTATGTCATGGTGCTAAATCCTGCAGCTTATTGAGCTGAAAGATAAGAGAATGAATTGGCATGCATGAATTTTTATGCACTAGAGATTTATTCTCTAGTGCTTTTATTTTTGCCTGAATAATTAAATCTAGATTTAAAACAGATAGGATAGCTACAGTAAAGGACGGTGCTAGAAAATGATAGAGGTATCACATATAAATAAAAGCTTTGATAATTTAAAGGTTCTAAAGGATGTATCATTTACCATAGAAGAGGGACAAGTATATGGAATTATAGGCCATAGTGGAGCTGGAAAATCAACTATGTTAAGATGTATAAATGGATTAGAAGGTTATGATGAAGGCAGTTTGAAAGTTATGGGAAAAGAAATTTCATCTATGACAGAAAGAGAAATTAGAGAGTTTAGAAAAAATGTAGGAATGATATTTCAAAACTTTAACTTGCTAAAAAGATCTAATGTATACAATAATGTAGCATTACCATTACAGCTATGGGGATATGACAAAAATCATATAGAAAAAAAGGTAGAAGAATTGTTGAAAATTGTTGGACTAGCTCACAAGATAAAGTCTATGCCTAAGGAGTTAAGTGGTGGAGAAAAGCAAAGAGTAGCAATTGCAAGGGCTTTAGCTTTAGAACCAAAAATTTTACTTTGTGATGAAGCAACCTCAGCACTCGATCCCAAAACTACAAAGGACATATTAGAATTATTATCTACAATTAATAAAGAAATGGGTATTACCATCGTAATGGTTACGCATCAAATGGAAGTAGTAAAGTCAATATGTGAGCGCATAGTACTTGTAGAAGGTGGAGAAGTTAAAGCAGAAGGAAATGTAGATGAACTATTCTTAAGACCAGGATATTCTCTAAGAAAGTTTTTAGGAGAAGAAGAGGAAGTTTTATTTCAAAATGGAGTTAATATTAAGATATATTTTCCGGCAAATAAAAGTGAAAATTCATTTATAACTAACATGGCTAGAGATTTGAATGTGAATTTTTCTATTGTGTGGGGAAAGCTAGAAAGATTTAGAGAAAATGTATTGGGATCATTAGTTATAAGAGTTGATGAACAGTTGAAGGAAATTGTTACTAGTTACTTAGAAAAGAATAAATTCCAATGGGAGGTGCTATAGTAATGACAGTTGAATCAATTATACAGATCCTGAGTAATGCACTAATAGAAACTTTAATAATGGTAGTGGTATCTACACTTTTCGCAGTAGTTATTGGTATGGTTTTAGCCATAGCTTTAATATTAACAGCCAAAGAAGGCCCAATGGAAAATAAATATATATATAAAATATTAGATGTGGTTATAAATATTTTAAGAAGTTTACCTTTTGTAATCTTGATGGTGGTAGTCGTTCCTGTTACTAGAGCTATTGTAGGAAAATCCATAGGAACCTCAGCAGCCATAGTACCTTTGACTATAGCAGCAGCACCTTTTGTAGCAAGAATTATTGAAACTTCTTTAAAAGAAGTAGATAAAGGAGTTATAGAAGCAGCTCAATCTTTAGGAGCTACTAAGACTCAAATAATATTTAAAGTAATGATAAAGGAAGCCTTACCATCTATTGCTTCAGGGCTTACTTTAACTATTATAAGCATTATAGGCTATTCTGCCATGGCTGGATCTATTGGCGGTGGTGGCCTTGGAGCAGCAGCTATAACCTATGGATATAATAGATTTAATACACCTATTATGATATTTACAGTGGTGGTTCTAATTTTATTTGTTCAACTAATTCAAAGCTTAGGAAACTATTTATATAAGAAGCTAAGCTAGTATTTAAAATTTTAGTTTTAAGAAATTTATTTGAGGAGGAATATATACATGAAAAAATCAGTAAAGAAATTATTAAGTTTAACGTTAATATTGGCTTTAGGAGTAACTTTAGTAGGATGTGGTTCTAAGGGAAAGGAAAGCTCAGGAGCTAATGGTGAAGATAAGGTTATTGCTATAGGGGTGTCTCCAGAGCCTCATAAAGCTATAGTAGAAAATGCTATAAAACCTTTGCTTGAGAAAGAAGGATATAAAGTAGAGATAGTGGAGTTTTCAGATTATGTGCTGCCTAACACTGCCCTTGCTGAAGGTGAGATAGATGCAAATTATTTCCAGCATATACCTTTCTTAGAAGCGACAGTAAAGGAAAAATCTTATGATCTTTCTTATACAACAAAGGTACATCTTGAACCAATGGGATTATATTCAGAAAAAATAGATGATATATCAGCTATTAAAGAAGGTGCAGAAATAGCAATTCCTAATGATCCATCTAATGGAGCAAGAGCTTTAAAACTTTTAGCTAAAAATGGAGTAATTGAAATTCCAGAGGGAGATTTAGTAACTTCAAAAGATATTACATCGAATCCTAAAAATGTTAAGATAACAGAGTTAGATGCTGAACAGTTACCAAGAGTTTTACAAGATGTAGAGTTAGCAGTAATAAATACTAACTATGCATTGGAGGGAGGACTTAATCCTTTAAAGGATGCATTAGTAATAGAAGGTGGAGATAGCCCATATGCTAATATCATTGCTGTTAGGACTGAAGATAAGGAAAATGATAAAATAAAAGCTTTAACAAAGGCAGCAACCTCTGAAGAAGTAAAAAAATACATCGAGGATAATTATAAAGGAGCTATTGTACCTGCATTTTAAATCTAAAAAATATGCTAAATAAAAGTATTAAATACATCCTTAATATTATATTTAGGATGTATTTTTAAAAGAAAAAGTGTATATATTACATATGAATATATGGATATAATATGTATTTTTAATAATATATTTAAATTTTTATTGCAACTTTCTAAATATGAAGGTATAATTTGTTTGCAAAGAATACATAGTTTTGATAAAATATCATTGTTAATGTAAATGCGAGTAATTATATTTATTAAATTTAGTAATTAATCTTTATTACTACAATTTAGTATGCTTATTAATAACTACATAAGGTATTAAAGTGCTTTAAATAGGTTATAATAATTTTATTAACAAAGGCTATTATATATTGGGAGGTTACATTATGATATCAGCTGGAGATTTAAGAAAAGGAACAACTTTTGAAGATGGTGGACAAGTTTACACTGTTGTAGAATTTTTACATGTTAAACCAGGTAAAGGTGCTGCCTTCGTTAGAACTAAATTAAAAAATGCTATAACTGGAGCGGTTACAGAAACAACTTTCAACCCAACTGCTAAATTCCAAGAAGCAGTTATAGAAAGAAAAGAAATGCAATATCTTTATTCTGATGGAGAGTTATACTACTTCATGGATCAAGAAACTTTCGAGCAAATTCCTTTAAACTATGATAAAGTAGAAGAAGCTATAAAGTTCTTAAAAGAAAATATGTTTGCAATAATTAAATTCTATAAAGGTGAAGCTTTCTCAGTAGAAGCTCCAAACTTCGTTGAATTATTAATAACAAACACTGAGCCAGCAGTTAAAGGTAATACTGCAACCAACGTGTTAAAACCAGCTACAGTAGAAACAGGAGCAGTAGTTCCAGTTCCTCTATTTGTAAATGAAGGAGACACAATTAGAGTTGATACTAGATCTGGAGAATATATGGAAAGAGTTTAGTCCATATTGAGCTAGCTTTCATAATTGAAGGCTAGTTTTTGTTTTGTCTATGAATACTTTTTAGTAATTTATAGAGGTTATATCAAAATATAACATTTTGAATAAGTGCTTCATGTAATGAAATATAATATTTCATTACATGAAGCACTTATTTTTTTGAAAAACAAAAAAATAAAAATATTATAGTAATAATTACCCATGAAAGGTAATAACAATTAAGTAAGAAAGGGTGAGTTGCATGATTACTAAAGATGTTTTAGATATACTATCTCCTTCTATTAGAACTGAAGTTATGAACTATGACCATGGTGGGAAGCTGCAAGAAATTAGATTAAAAGCTAACAAACCTCTCATATTCATAAGTAATAATAAGGAGATAAGAACAAGTTATAATACAAAACTAGAGGACATAAAGATAATAATTCAAAAGATAAGTAGCTACTCTATATACGCCTTTGAGGAAGAAATCAAACAAGGGTATATAACTATTCAAGGTGGTCACAGAGTTGGTATTTGTGGCACATGTGTTTTGGAAGGAAACTCTCTCAAGACTATAAAACACATATCTTCAATTAATATACGTATTGCACGAGAAGTAAGGGGATGTAGTGAGGGAATTCTACCTTTTATAATTAAGGATAATACCATATTAAACACTATAATAATATCTCCACCTAAATGTGGGAAAACAACTATATTAAGAGATTTATCAAGGGAGATATCTAATGGATTATCAAGATATGGGTTAAGTGGTAAAAATGTAGCTATCATTGATGAAAGAAGTGAAATTGGAGCTTGTTATAGAGGGGTTCCTCAAATGGATGTAGGCATTAGGACTGATATATTGGATAATTGCCCGAAAAGTCAAGGTATAATTATGGCTATTAGAAGTATGGCTCCTCATATTATAATATGTGACGAAATAGGGACCTATAAGGATATGGAGAGTATTGTGGCAGCATTAAATTCAGGAGTAAATGTAATAACTACTATCCACGGATTCAATGAAAAAGACCTTTATAATAGACCAGTATTTAAAGAAATCTTAGAAAATAAAGTTTTTCAAAGAGCTGTAATTTTAAGTAATAAGTGTGGCATTGCAACCATAGAATATATATATGATTTTACAAAAGGTGAGAAAGTAAGGGGGTGGTAATAGATGATAAAAGTGATAGGTTTTATTCTCATAGTAGCTTCATCTACTATCTTAGGATTTTCCTATGGTGAGAAATTTAAAAAGCGAGTTAGGGAGTTAAAGGAATTCCAGCGAGGAGTGTATGTATTAAAGAATGAAATTAATTTTACCCATGCATTACTTCCAGAAGCTCTTAATAAGGTTTATGAAAAATGTGAAGAACCCATAGCTGGAATTTTTAAGGAAGCGTCGGAATTACTTATTAGTAACGAAGAATGTGATGTAAATAGTTGTTTCATTCAAAGTCTAGATAAAAGAGTGGATAAATTGTCCTTAACTAAAGATGACCTAGGTATATTTTTAGATTTTACTAAAAGCTTAGGGGAGATGGATATAGAAGGACATAATGATATGTTTGCACTGACTCTAGAAAATCTGGGAAAAGCAATTAAGAATGCCGAATATAACATTGATAAAAATGTAAAGATGTATAGGTATCTAGGATTTTCCTTTGGTGCCATGATAGGAATTATTTTAATGTAAGGAGGCGTATGAATTTTGTTAGATATAAGTATAATAGTGAAAATAGGTATAGTTGGAATAGTAATGATAGTTTTAGATAAGGTTTTGGATAGTGGAGGTAAAAAGGAGTATGCAGTCATTAGTAATTTAGCAGGAATAGTAATAATACTTATATTAGTGATTAGCTTAGTTTCAAAGTTATTCAATGCAATACAAACTTTATTTTACTTTTAGGAGGAAGCTATGGATATTATCAAAATAGTATCCTTTGCACTAATAACTCTTCTTATTGTGATAATGGTAAAAAAGGAAAGACCAGATATTGCTCTTTTAATTAGCCTAATAGCAGGCATAATAGTATTTATGTTTTTAGTTAGTAAGCTAACCATAATAGTAAATTTCCTTCAAACCTTATCCAATAAAGCTAATATAGACATAGTGTACTTGGATACAGTATTTAAAATTTTAGGTATCGCATATTTATCATCCTTTTGTAGTGAAATATGTAGAGATGCTGGTGAGAGTAGTATTGCATCAAAGGTAGAATTTGCCGGAAAAATATTAATTCTTACTCTTTCAATACCAATACTAATGGCTGTGATGCAAACAATATTAAAGATAATGTAGGTGTAAATATGAAAAAAAGTATATTTATTTTAATAGTTATGATCATATTTTTAATTCCTATAAAAGCTTATGGCAATGATGAAGTAAATATAGATGATGAGCAAATGAGCAAAATAAATGGACTATATGATTATATAAGTAATCTAGATACGGGAAGTGAATTACTAAAAGATATGTCTCCTAAGGAATTTGTACAAAGTTATATGAAAGGTGGACAAGATTCCTTAGAAAGAAAAGAAATATTAAAGATGGCCTTAGGATATGTGTTTAAAGAAATAGTAGTATCTTTTAAAATAATAGGACAACTTATCATAATTGCTATAGTTTGTGCACTGCTAAACAACCTACAAAATGCCTTTAGCAATGAAAAATTGTGTAATGTGGCATATTTTGCTTGCTTCTCAGTAATGATTATATTGATTGCTCGAGGCTTTTATATAGGAGTGGAATTAACACAACAGGTTATAAATAGTATAAGTGATTTTATGGTAGCATTAATGCCAGTGCTAATAATGTTACTGGCAAGTGTAGGAAGTGTGAGTCAAGCGGTAGTAATGGATCCTATTATTATGGGTGTATGTACCTTAGGAACTAAGCTTTATTCATCTATAATCATACCTATAATTTGTATGAGCTTTGTCTTAGACTTTGTAAATAACATATCTAGTGAATATAATATTAAGAATTTGACTAGTTTACTTAAAAAGTTTGCTCTATGGGTTCAAGGAATTTTTCTTACAATTTTTGTAGGTATAATTACAATAAGAGGAATTGTAGGAAATAGTTTTGATGTGGTAGCCACAAAAACAGCTAAATTTGCCATGGATAGTTTTATACCCGTAGTAGGTAAAACTTTATCTGATGCCTTTGCTACCGTGGCTAGCTACACTTTACTTTTAAAAAATTCAATTAGTTTATTAGGTGTAGTAGTACTTATATCTATAATTTTACTTCCTATAATAAAGATTTTTGTTATGGGATTCATGTATAAGCTTACTTCTGCATTATTACAACCAGTAAGTGATAGTAAGGTAACAAATATTATAGATGCAGCAGGGGGATCTCTCATGTTACTTGGTTCTTGTATTATATGTGTTAGTGTAATGTTTTTTATAATGATAACTATAATAGCTGCCACAGGTAAAGGATTTATTCTAATGTAGGATACTAGATTAATTTATGTTAAAAGTAGGTGATGGAATGATAGAAGCCTTAGGGGAATGGATAATAACCATATGTGTGGCCATATTTTTTTCTACTGCAGTACAAATGATATTGCCAGATAATTCATTAAAAAAGTATTGTAATTTTGTTCTTGGATTAATTGTCTTTGTAGTTATATTAAGTCCTATTTTAAAAATATTTAATGGAGATTTACAAATGAACAAAATAATTGAAGAATCGGCAGAACTAGTATTCAATGATCAAAGTGACAAAAACTATGAAGAATATAGACAGGCTAATATAAATAGTACCTTAGAAAGATTTAAAGGAAATTTAGAAAAGCAATGTATAGCTGATTTAGAGAAAAATTTTAAAGGAGATCAATATAGTGCCAAGGTAGAAGCAGTTTATGATAATGAAAATAGCATTTTTCTAATTGAAAGAATAGAGATAGGAATTAATGATGGTTCAGTGGAAAGGGTTAAAAAGGTGAAAATTGGGGATGAATCAGTTCAAGTAGACAATCAAGATTCTTCAACAGATAAAAAATCAATAGAGGTTAGGAATTTTATTAGCTCTAACTACGATATAGATGAAGAAAATATATATGTATACAAGCTTAAGAATAATTAAACATAAATTTTGAATAGAAGTTTGGGGGGATAAAAGTGTCAAATAATCTTAAAAAAGTATTTGAGGATATTTTTAAGGGAAAAGGAGGTGAGAACAAACAGCAAGAGAAGGAGTCTAAACCTACTATAGGCGAAAGTGGAAAAAAGTCTAAAATAATTAATTCTAATCTATTAACAAATTTAGCTATAGTATTTTTAGTTGGAGTTTTACTATTAATAGTAGGAAGTATGTTTACAAAGGATAATAGTCCAAAGGGGAGTGATAGTGGTACTGCTAATGTAGTGGCAATGAGTGGTGATGAAATACAAAAGAATACAGACACTAAATCTTCTGCTGTAGATAAGGCTTATAAGGAGAAGATGCAGGAAGAATTAATTAGTTTATTAGAGAAAATAGAAGGCGTGGGTAAAGTTCACTCTATGATTTACTTCGGAAGTGGACAAGAGCAGGTGCCAGTATTTAATGAAGAAACTTCTACTAGTGTTACAAATGAAAAGGACAACGGTGGTGGACAAAGAGAGATAACACAAGAAAATGGTGGAAGTACTGTAGTTATGGAGAATAAGGAAAATGAACAACAACCATTTATAACAAAAACTTATAATCCAACTATTACAGGAATTTGTGTAGTAGCTGAAGGAGCTGGTGATTCAGTGACAGAATTAAGGATACGTCAAGCTGTAATTAAACTATTTGGTCTTTCAGATGATAAAGTACAGGTATATCCTATGAAAAAGTAGCATATAAATGTGATATAAATAAAAAATTCGGGGGGAACTATAATGAATAAAAAACAAACTATAATTATCTCTTCACTAGTAGTATTAATTTTATTTGCAGGTTATTTAGCAACTCAAGTAAATGGACCACTTTATGTAAGTAATGAAAAGAGTGGTGATGGAACTACAGTTAGTGCATCAACTAATTCAAATTATTTTACAGAAGCAAGATTGCAACGTGATAACAATGCAACTAAAACTCTTCAAACTTTAAAGGCTTTATTAGATGATGAAAGTACTCCACAAGATCAAAAGGCAGAGGCTGCTGATGAATATAAGAATTTAGCACTTCAATCTGATAAAGAAGTTAAAATTGAATTAGCTCTTAAAGCTCAAGGATTTGAAGAAGCTCTTTGTACTCTAGACAAAGAAAAGGCTACAGTGATAATTAAACATGAAGGCGAACTTTCAGACCAACAAGTTAGACAAATCAAAGATGTAGTTATGAGTAAAGCTGATATAAAAGATATAGAAATAAAAGTAGCTGAATAGCAAAAATTATTTTGTTTTTAAAAACAGTAGAGTTAAAATCTGCTGTTTTTAATATATTTATAGGGTAATATTTATAAAAGTGGGTAATATAAAAATAATGAGTATTTCTATTATAAAATTTGTAAAAGAAATTGTTATCTGATATAATATGAATATTATTAATCACACTGGTAAGGGGGTAGTGAATTATGGAAGAAAATATATTAAATGAAGTTCCTACAGAGGAAGAAGTTGGTATAGTAAGAATATCTGACGAAGTTATTGGTGTAATAGCTAGTCTTGCAGCATCAGAAATAGAAGGTGTTGCAGGTATGAGTGCTGGATTAGTAGAAGATATAAGTAAGAAGCTCACTGGTAAAAAGAATGTATCAAAGGGCGTTAAAGTAACTATGGATAATGATTCTGCAGTAATAGATTTACATATGTCCGTGGAGTACGGTATAAAGATACCGGATATGTGTTTAAAGGTGCAGAAAAACGTTAAAAGTACTGTTGAAACTATGACTGGTTTAAATGTATCATTAGTTAATATTAACGTTCAGAATATTATATTTCCTAAGATGAACAAAGAAGAGGAAATAGAGTAATTTTAAACACCCTCTAGTGAAGAGGGTGTTTCCATGTGTAAAATTAATTTATAGAATGTTATGATGTGGAGTTTGATTTAATTTTAAGAACATAATATTAAGCAAATACAAGGAACTTATACATAGAAGACTCCCATTTCATTGGTTTTATATAGATAATTCATTTATTAAAAGCTACAATAAACTTATGAGAAAAATAATAAACAAGATATATTTTATGGAGGTATATATATGAATAGAAGAAAAAGTAGAGAGATAGCAACCAGGTTAGTATTTGAAATGTCAATTAACAAAGAGAGTTATGTGGACATTATTGAAAGTTTTCGTGAAAATACAGAGGAAAAAATAGAGGATATAGACTTTGAATATGTAATAAGAGTATTAAAGGGAATATCTGAAAATGAAGCTCAAATAAATGAAACTATTTCTAAGTATTTAGTTAAATGGAAATTAGAAAGATTACCAAAGATGAACTTAGCTATTCTTAAAATGGCATCCTATGAAATCTTATTTGAAGAAGATATTCCAAACAAAGTTACTATTAATGAAGCTATAGAACTTGCAAAGAAGTATGGAGATGATAATGCGCCATCATTTATTAATGGGGTATTAAATAATTTAATTAAAAAGTAGGTGTATTTATGGGAACAAAATTAAGTGGAAAAGACTTGGCAGTTCAGCATAAAAGCGAAATTAAAGAATTAATTGCAAGCAGAGTAAAAGAAGGGAAAAGACCTCCAAGACTAGTATCAATAATAGTTGGTGAAGATGGAGGTTCTGTTTCCTATACTAGAGGACAAAAGAAGGTAAGTGAGGAGCTTGGAATATTATACGAAATAAAAATGTTTTCAGAAAATATTTCAGAGGATAAGCTTATTGATGAAGTTAAAAAGTTAAATGAAGATAATTCTGTTGATGGGATAATAATTCAGTTACCTCTTCCAAAAGCATTAAATGAGGAAAGAATTTTAGATGCTGTAGATGTAGAGAAGGATGTAGATGGGCTTACAGATTTTAATTTAGGAAAGATGTATAAAGATAAAAAATCTTTCATGCCATGTACGGCTAGAAGTGTTATTGAACTTATTAAATCCCAAGTAGATATAAAGGGAAAGGAAGCAGTAGTAATTGGACGAAGCAACATAGTTGGAAAGCCAGCAGCTTTTTTACTTCTTAAAGAAAATGCTACTGTAACAATATGTCATTCAAAAACTATAGATATAGAAAGTGTTTGTAAAAAAGCAGATATTTTGGTTTCAGCTATAGGAAAACCAGGCTTTGTAACTAGGGATTTTGTTAAAGAGGGTGCTATAGTTATAGATGTAGGAACTACTATGATTGAAGGTAAGGTTAAGGGTGATGTAAACTTTGATGAAGTAATAGAAGCGGCTAGCTTAGTAACTCCGGTACCAGGTGGAGTAGGTGCTATGACAACAACAATGCTTATGAAGAATACCTGTGAGGCATGGTTAAAAAATGTACAGTAAAATTTTAACAGTAACAGCGGTAAATAGTTATATAAAAAAAGTAATAGATAATGATTTTATCCTTAAAAATTCTAATATAAAAGGAGAATTATCTAATGTGAAAATCCATAGCAGTGGGCATATTTACTTTTCTTTGAAGGATAATTTTACCAAACTCAAATGTGTAATGTTTAAGACAAAAGCCATGAATTTAACCTTTATGCCCAAGGATGGAATGAACGTAGTAGTGTCTGGAAATATATCCATATATGAGAAGGAAGGAACCTATCAACTTTATTGTAACACTATGGAAGTAGATGGTGAAGGAGAACTGTTCACAGCTTTTAATTTACTGAAAGAAAAGTTAGAGAGAGAAGGACTTTTTGATATTAATAGAAAAAAGGAAATCCCGGTAATACCAAGAAGAATAGGGGTAATTACTTCACCAACGGGAGCAGCGGTAAGAGATATAATTAAAGTAGCTACTAGAAGAAACGAAAACATTGATATTTTAATATATCCATCCTTAGTTCAAGGTATTAATGCTAGTAAAGATATTTCCAGAGGTATAGGAATTCTTAACAATATAGAGGATATAGATGTGATAATCCTAGCTAGAGGTGGTGGCTCTATTGAAGAGCTATGGGCCTTTAATGAAGAAGAGGTAGCAAGAGCTATTGCTACCTCTAAAACACCTATTATAACAGGTATAGGACACGAAACAGATTTTACCATAGCAGATTTTACAGCGGATTTAAGAGCAGCTACTCCTTCCCATGCTGCTGAAATTGCAGTATATAGCCTAGAAGGTCTTAAAGATAAGTTAAATGGATTAAGAGATGAATTTATATATGCTATAGATAAAAATATTAATGAAAGATTTAATAGCCTTGATAGTATGTTTAATAGATTAAGGTTATACAGTCCTGAGAATTACGTGGTAAATCAATATGATAAGTTAGATAATTTAAAAAGTAAGTTAGCGTTTACCATGGAGTTAAAGCTCCAAGAGGAGAGAAATAGATTAAAGGTTATAAGTCATAGATTAATTGCAAATAACCCATTAAATATATTAGATAAGGGATATAGCATTATAAAAAGTCCCCAAAATGAACCTATAGAATATTTAGAGAAGTTGAAAAAACATGAAGTTATAGATATTACCATGAAAGATGGGCATGGACTATTTAAAATAGAACAGGTGGAGGAGTAAGATGGCTAAGAAAAAAGAGACTTATGAAAGCAAAGTGCTTAAGCTAGAAGAAATATTGCTTGAAATGGAAAGTAGAGAAGTTACATTGGATGACGCCATATCAAAATATGAAGAGGGCATGAGACTTTACAGTGATTTATATAAGACTCTTCAAGAAGCAGAAGGAAGAATAAAAATATTGACAGATAAAGGTGAAGAGGATTTTCATCAAGAAAACTAAAATATATTTAGCGAGGGATTAAATATGAATTTAAATATATATAAAGAAAAGATAGAGAAGTGGATGGAAAGCTATTTTGAGACTAAAGATGTTGGGGATAGCTCCATACTAGAGCCTATAATATATAGTTTAAAAATAGGTGGCAAAAGAATAAGGCCTATTCTTATGATTTGTAGCTATAACATGTATAGTAGGAATATAGAGAAAATCCTTCCTTTTGCTGCAGCTATGGAAATGATACATACTTATTCCTTAATACACGATGATCTTCCATGTATGGATAATGATGATTTAAGAAGGGGAAAACCTACAAATCATAAGGTATATGGAGAAGCCATGGCTACCTTAGCAGGAGATAGTTTACTTAATGAAGCTATGAATGTAATGTTTTCACAGTGCTTAGATGGAGAAATAAAAAAAATTAGGGCAGCAGCAATAATTTCAAAGTCTTCAGGTATAGATGGGATGATAAAGGGTCAAATTATAGATATAAGAAGTGAAGGTCAAAGTATAGATGAAGCAGCTCTTTTAGATATGCACAAAAATAAAACAGGTCAACTTATAACAGCTTCAATTATAGCAGGGGCTATTGTAGGGGAAGCTTTAGAAAAAGACATAGAAATCCTTAAGTCCTTTGGAGAAAAATTAGGTCTTGCCTTCCAAATTAAAGATGATATTTTAGATGTTGAAGGAGATTTTAAATTACTGGGAAAAACTCAAAGTGATGGAGAAAATAAAAAAGCAAACTTTATTACTATGTATGGAATTCATAAGTGTAAAGAATTTTGTAATAATTTAACACAAGAATGCTATGATCTATTGAAAAGCATGGAAAGAGATACTAAAGAACTAGAAGATATAACTAAGTTTTTACTGGAGAGAGAATACTAATCTACTAAAACAAATGGATTCTAAGGACAATGAACTTTATAAAAAAATAATGTTAATTGATTATAGTTATGCTATAATTAAATTAATGAGGTGGTGCAGTATTCTAGTCAGGTAAGTACTTTTGAGGACGGGGCTAAAAATCCGTTGAAGGGCACATCGATGAAGTTCCTTGTGCTGGCCTGTAACGCCCAGTTGTGGGCTTGTGCTGGGAGTAAGGTTGTGGGGCGACCGCAAAGGCATGCGACATCGACCCTACAATCGTGGAGACCAATGTTTGTGCTTTGGGAGAGATACCCACGGTACGGCACTGGATTAAACCTGCATTGTGGTAAACGAGCTATGTGCAGAGTAGCCTGCCTTGAGTGAGGTGGGTAGAGGTGAGAACAAATCTTATTACCCCGGCCAGGGTAATGGGGCTATTGCTTGCTAAAACCCATGTTGCAAAAGAGGATAAGAGGGTACCTAACTGTCGAGGAAATCTCCTAGACTGTTCCATGTGAAGCATATTAAGGATTGCAGTGTGGACTAAGTGGTAATCTAGCCCTGTAGTTGGAAACACTATAGATAGAGCATTAAAGGGAAACCGTCAAGATGGCGACATTTTGATTGCTCTATGGGAAATCCTGCTAGACCTAAGCCGCAAATTTTACTTAGTATGCTGCCACCTTTATCTATTTTTGGAGGGTAAAATTGGAAAGCGATAGTAGTAGGCGTAGTAAAAAAGTTAAAAACAAAGAATGTAAGAAAAAAAATACAAAAGAAGCATTATGGATAGCTAAAATTACAATTTATACTATAATTATTAGTGGAACTGCTTCACTTTTATCAGAATCTACACTTCCAAGGGTTAATGCTTCTTTAGCGTTTACCATATTAGTGTTGATTATTTTTTTAGGCGTAATTTTTGATGTAATAGGTACAGCAGTTACGGCAGCTAATGAAATTCCATTTCATGCTATGGCTGCAAAGAAGATAAAGGAAGCAAAAATAGCAGTAAAGATGATAAGAAATGCAAGTAAGGTTTCTAACTTTTGTAACGACGTGGTAGGAGATGTATGTGGTATTATAAGTGGAGCCGTAGGAGTAGTAATAGTAGCAAAAGTATTACTTCTTTATCCTAATAGTTCTGAAATATTAATAGCATCTGGTATTAGTGCAATGATTGCAGGAGCCACTGTTGGTGGAAAAGCATTAGGAAAAAAATTCGCAATTACAAATAGTAATAATATATTATATGCAGTTGCAAAATTAATATATTTTATAAAACGAGGTTAAGGAAAATGTCAAAGTATTTAGATAGATATAACGATTTTAATGAAATAAGAAATATGAAAATAGATGAATTGGAAGAATTTGCAGAAGAAATACGTCAATTTCTTATAACTCAAGTCTCCAAGACGGGAGGCCACTTATCATCTAATTTAGGTGTAGTTGAATTGACAATGAGTTTATTTAACGTATTTGATTTTAATAAGGATAAGATAATTTGGGATGTAGGACATCAATCTTACGTTCATAAAATTTTAACAGGACGTAAAGAGAGATTTGATACTCTTAGACAATATAAAGGGCTTAGTGGATTTCCCAAAACAGAAGAAAGTAAGTATGATATGTTCAATACAGGACATAGTAGTACATCTATCTCTGCAGCTGCAGGGATGGCAAGGGCTAGAGACATAAAAAATGAAAAACATGACGTGGTGGCAGTAATTGGAGATGGAGCACTTACTGGCGGAATGGCTATGGAAGCTTTAAATGATATAGGATACAATAAAACTAAGATGATAGTAGTATTAAATGATAATCAAATGTCTATTTCACCAAATGTTGGAGGAATATCCACATATTTAAATGATTTAAGGATGGGTAATGCTTATAATAGAGTTAAAAGTGATGTAAATGCTACTTTGGAGAAGATACCAAAGGTAGGAAAAAGTATGATTAATTCTATAAATAAGATGAAGGATTCTGTAAAGCAACTTATGGTTCCGGGGATGCTTTTTGAAAATATGGGATTGAAGTATTATGGACCAATAGATGGCCATGATATTAAAGAAATGAGTAAGGTTCTTAAGAAAGCTCAGCAGGTGGAAGGGCCAGTGATTATTCATGTAATAACTAAAAAAGGTAAAGGCTATGAGTATGCAGAGGAATTCCCAGGTAAATTTCATGGAGTAGGACCTTTTAATTGTAAAAATGGACAGCAGCCTTCAAAGGTTAGCAAATCTTATTCGGAAATTTTTGGAGAAACTATGCTAAAATTAGCAGAAAAAAATAAAAAATTAGTAGCCATAACTGCAGCTATGCCAGAGGGAACAGGCCTTGAGAGATTTTCTAAGGAATTTCCTAAAAGATTTTTTGATGTAGGTATAGCAGAGCAACATGCAGTAACCATGGCAGCAGGTATGGCATCACAAGGATTAAGGCCTGTATTTGCAGTATATTCTACATTTCTTCAAAGAGCCTATGATCAAGTTATTCATGATGTAGCATTGCAGAAATTACCAGTAGTGATTGCTATAGATAGAGCTGGTATTGTAGGGCAAGATGGAGAAACTCACCAAGGTGTATTTGATCTATCTTACTTAACTCACATACCAGATATGACAATAATGAGTCCTAAATGTACTGAAGAGTTAAGATATATGCTACAGTTTGCAGTTACACAAAACTATCCTATAGCTATAAGATATCCAAGGGGTGGAGATTTATCTAATATTAAACTTTCGCCTATGACTTTCTTTAGAAAAGGTAAATGGGAAGTTTTAGGTAACAAGTCTGGAAAAGTGGCAATAATAGCAGTAGGTAATATGGTTCAAAATGTAATTCTTGCTAAAGAATTATTAAAGGAAAAAAATATAGATTGTACTATAGTAAATAGTTGTTTTGTAAAGCCTATAGATACGGAGTTAATAAAACAACTAGTAGAGTCGGGATATGATTTAGTTACTGTAGAAGATAATATGATATCTGGTGGTCTTGGAAACGAGGTATTAGAGTATTTAAATAGGGAAGGGTTACTTAAGAATAATATTTTGACATTAGGCTTTAAGGATAAATTTATACCGCATGGAGATGTTAATATATTATACAACCTTAACAAACTAGACCCGGAAGGAATTTGTAGTAGTATAGAGGATTTTTTAACTAAGGAGTAAGCATGTTACAGGAAAGAGTTAGATTAGATTTATTAGTAGTAAGAAAGCAATTAGCAATTTCTCGTGAAAAGGCTAGAGAATATATTTTATCTGGGAAAATATATGTCAATGGAAAAGAAGAAAGAAAATGTGGGCTAAAAGTTGAAGAAACTGCTGAAATTGAAATGCATGGTGAAGTAATTCACTATGTAAGTAGAGGTGGACTTAAATTAGAAAAGGCCCTTAAAGATTTTAATATAAATCTTAAAGGGCTTAAATGTTTAGATATAGGAGCATCTACTGGTGGTTTTACAGAATGTATGCTTACAAGTGGAGCTATTAAGGTATATGCAATCGATGTAGGAAAAGATCAATTAGCAGAAAAACTTAAAGGGGATAAAAGAGTTGTTTCTATGGAAGGTACAAATGTAAGGAATCTTACCATGGAACAAATTGGTGAACCCTGTGATTTTGCATCTATAGATGTATCATTCATTTCATTAGAGAAAGTAATACCACATGTGATTCCACTTTTAAAGGAAGTCGGAGAAGTGGTAGCGCTTATAAAACCTCAGTTTGAAGCTGGTAGAGGAAAAGTATCTAAAAAAGGTGTAGTGAAGGATAGTAAAATCCATGAGGAAGTTATTTTAAATGTGGTAACCTTTTTAAAGGAGAATCACATTAATATATTGAATTTAACTTACTCAGGTATTAAGGGTCCTAATGGAAATATAGAATATCTGATTAATTTTACTAAAGATTTTAATAAAATAGGAAATTTTAACAGCAATAGCATAGGAAACATTGTAAAAAATGCTCATGAAAAACTTACTGTGGAGGATATATGAAGAGTATAGGTATTAACATTAATTCATCTAAAGATAAGAAGAGTTCAATACTAAACTATGTTCATGATATAATAAAGGAAGAATTTCCTGAAAGTGAATTACATATATTTAAAGATGCTGAGGGATTGGAGCTAGAAGAAAATAAAAAATTAGATATACTTGTTACCTTGGGCGGAGATGGAACTATATTAAGAGCAGCAAGAAAGATATATAAATATGGAGTGCCAATCCTCGGAGTTAATATAGGGCATTTAGGGTTCTTATCTAGTGTAGAATTAACAGAGTTTAGTGAAGCTATTAAAAAGCTTAAAAATAAGGAATTTAAAATCATGGAAAGAATGATGATAAAGGTCACAATCCCCAAAAAGGATGATGAGAATGTTCATGTAGCTTTAAATGATATAGTTATAACCAAGGGGATTTTAAGCAGAATGTTGACTTATAATATATTTGTAGATGAAAGCTTTTATAGTAGCTATAAAGCTGATGGATTAATAGTATCTACACCTACAGGCTCTACAGCATATTCTTTATCAGCAGGGGGACCCATAATTTATCCAACTATGGATTTAATAAGTTTAACTCCCATTTGTCCTATATCAAATGGAGTGAAAACTATTATTTTAGATCCTCATAATAAGATAAAGATAGTATTAAATACCAACGAAGATAACGTATTCTTAACCTGTGATGGGCATTTAGAATTAGAATCAGATAAATACAATGAGATGATAATTGAAACAATTGAAGATAAATGTAAGATTGTTCAATTTAAGGATTATGATTATTTTAAAATATTAAGAACAAAAATAATTTCGAGATCTATGGATTGTGAGGAGAAAATTGATGAAAGAAAATCGCCATAGTGTAATATTAGAGATAATAAAAAATGAAGATATTGAAACTCAAGATGATTTAGCTGATAGATTAAGAGCTAGAAATATAAAGGTTACCCAGGCAACAGTATCGAGGGATATAAAAGAGCTAAATTTAATAAAAACTTTATCTCATACAGGAAGATACAAGTATGCACAGGTAAATACAAATAATAATTCAACTATTAGTGCATTGTCATACATATTTTCTAATACAGCTATATCTGTTGAAAAGGTAGACAAAATTTTAGTAGTAAAGACAATTACAGCATCAGCTCAAGTTGCCGCTGAAGCAATTGACTCTTTTAAGTTAGAGGGAATAGCTGGAACAATAGCTGGAGATAATACTATATTTATCTTGGTAAGGACAGATGAAAAAGCCGATGAACTTAAATTAGAAATAGAAAAATTAATAAAGTAAATGAGGAATGGTATAAATGCTTTTACAACTTAATATTATGAACTTTGCTCTTATAGAAAAACTATCCATAGATTTTTCTAGTGGATTTAATGTTTTATCAGGAGAAACAGGAGCAGGTAAATCTATATTAATTGATGCAATTAGTTTTGTTCTTGGCGGCAAATTTAATAAGAACTTAATAAGGGTAGGAGAAGATAAAACTGTGGTGGAAGCAGTTTTTTCTATTGAAAATCAAAGAACTAGGGATATTTTAAAAGAATTAGATATAAGTGATGAGGGAATAGTAATACTTAGTAGGGAAAGTTTTCATTCAGGTAAAACTATAGCAAAGGTAAACAATAAATCTTTACTTCTCTCTAAGATAAAACAGGTTAGTGAAACTTTAATTGATATTCATGGTCAACATGAAAACCAAAATCTATTAGATAGTTCAAATCACATAAATTATATAGACTCATTTGGACAAGATTTATTGGTTAATAAGCTTAAAGAATACGATAAACTTTATTTGAAATATGGTGAGGTTGAAGAAAAAGTAAATAGACTTCAAGGTAACGATGGAGAAAGAGAGAAGAAAATTGATTTTCTAAAGTTTCAGATAGATGAAATTAATAGTATAAAACCTAAAATCGGTGAAGATGAGGAATTATCAAAGAAATTTAATATGCTCTCTAATGGAGAAAAAATCAAAAAAGCTTTAGAAAAAAGTTATATTTTGCTTAAAGAAAATGATGAAAGTAGGATTTCTATTATAGATTCATTAATGTATGTAATTAGAGAACTTAAATCTATTGAAGCTCATCATGAAGACGTTAAGCCAATAGTAGACTCATTGGAAGAATCATATTACTTGTTAGAGGATAATACTAGAACTGTTAGTGACTTAAAGGATAATACAGATTACGACATAGGCGAGTTAGAATTTATAAATTCTAGAATGTATCAATTATCTGCTTGTAAAAAGAAATATGGACCTACTTTAGAAGATGTGCTAGTTTATAAAAATCATATCGAAGAACAATATTATGAGTTGATAAACAGTGGAGATATTATAGAAGAACTACTAAAAGAAAAGAAAAAGTTATATGAAAAATTAACAGAAATAGCTGAAGAGTTACATAACATAAGATTAAGAATAAGTGAATCGCTAGAGAAAGAGATAAAAAAAGAATTAGATTATGTAGGGCTTGAAAAAAGTAGATTTAAAATAGATGTAGCATATACAGAAAACCTTAATTCTAAAGGAAGAGATAAAATACATTTCAACATTTCAACTAATCCTGGACAGCCATTACAGCCTTTAGAAGAAGTGGTTTCAGGTGGAGAATTATCAAGAATTATGTTAGCTCTTAAAACTGTATTTGTAGATAAAGACCAGATTCCATCTGTAATATTTGATGAGGTAGATACTGGCATAAGTGGCAGGATAGCTCAAAGAGTAGGAGAAAAGATGGTGCTTATTTCTGAAGCTCACCAAGTATTTTGTATAACCCATTTACCTCAAATTGCAGCATTAGCAGATGCAAATTATTTAATTGAAAAAAATAGCAATGAGGTAAATACCTTTACAAAGGTAAAGAAACTAAAGGATGATGAAGTAGAGCAAGAAGTAGCTAGAATAATTGGTGGTAGTGAAGTTACAGCTATAACTATTGAAAATGCACGAGAGATGATTTCAAAAGCAAAAGAAATAAAAAGTGAATTAAGATGTTAAGAAAATACCTTATATTTTAATATAAAATTTAAAAAATAAAAATTAAATTGTGAATATATACGATAAAAATGTTTAACACTATAAACTAAGTATAACTTTAGTTTATAGTGTTTTATTTTCGTGTTCTAAAAAATTCAATTAGGAAATCTTTTTGGGTTTAAAAGAAAAAGAACTCTAACATAAAAATTTCTCATAGGGGAAAATTAAAGTTAAACATTCTTTACAGGAGGTAAAGCATTATGAAAAAATTTAGTAATATTTTATCCTTGATATTTACTACAATCTTCATATTAATATCTATAAATTGCTATACTGATATAGTAAATAGATATTTTGATGAAGCAGTACCTTCAATAAATAATTATTCAAGTGCTATGGACTATAAATTAAATTTTTCAGAAGCTACTAGTCTAAAAAGGGTTAATTATGCTAAAACCTCCGATATTATGGTTTATCCAGGAGGAAAACCCTTAGGAATTAAAATTAATACAAAGGGCGCTCTTGTCATTGCTTTGTCAGATATTGAAGTAGATGGTAATAAGGTTCAAAGTCCTGCTGCTATTGCAGGAATAGCTATAGGAGATAGTATTATAAAGATTAATAATGAAACAATAAAGAGTGCTGAGGATATAGCTACTTATGTAAATAGAAACAAAGGAGATAAGATTAGAGTTACAGTAAGTAGAAAAGGAGAAGAAATGAATTTTATAGTTAATCCAGTGATCAGTAAAAAGGATGAAAACTATAAAATAGGATTATGGGTTAGAGATTCTGTGGCAGGAGTAGGAACTTTAACTTTTTATCACAAAGAAAGTGGGAAGTTTGGAGCATTAGGACATCCTATAACAGATATGGATACCAATACAATTATGACCGTTGGAAAAGGTGAAATTGTAGATTCCAATATTGTATCCGTAAGGAAAGGAGCAAAAGGTAGTCCAGGTGAGCTTAGGGGAATTTTTACAGATAATAATAAAGCATTAGGAAAAATTATTTTAAATACTCCAGTAGGAGTTTTTGGAGAAGGTAATGATAATTTAATATGCAATAATTTTAATAAGCCTATGAAAGTTGGATTTAAAGATGAGGTAAAAGTAGGAAAAGCGCAAATTCTTACAACTATAGATGGAGAAGAACCTGAATTATTTGACATAATGATAGAAAAATTATTAAATCAAGATGAGCCAAATGGTAAGAGTATGGTAATAAAAGTTACGGACCCATTGTGTTTAGAGAAAACTGGTGGTATCATTCAAGGAATGAGTGGAAGTCCTATAATTCAAAATAATAAAATAGTAGGTGCTGTAACTCATGTTCTTGTAAACAAACCAGATACTGGATATGGAATATATATGGATTGGATGATAAATGAAGTAGATATTAGGAAATAAATAAAATATATCAAATATACTTGAAAAATAGTGTAAAACACCATAAAATAATAAAAATAGTAATTAAGTATTAAATAAAAACAATCTATTTATACAAAATTATAATAGGTTGTTTTTATTTGACTCAAAATAATGTTATAATATAAGAAAAGGTTGAATTTTAAAAAAATTTATTTTTTTTTAGGTAGTAGAAGGAGTTTTATTACTTTTGTCGAAATTATATATTTATGATATGGTAAAAATTACAAAAAGGGGAGTTGTAGAATGGAGCAAAGAAGCATTAATGTGCTAATTGCAGATGATAATAAGGAGTTTTGCAATATTTTAAGTGATTACTTTTTAAGTCAAAAGGACATCAACGTAGTAGGTGTAGCGAAAGATGGAGTAGAGGTTTTAGAACTTATTGAACAAACCAACCCTGATTTAGTAGTTCTGGACATTATAATGCCTCACCTAGATGGATTAGGAGTTCTTGAAAGATTAAATACAATGAACTTAAATCCTATGCCAAGAATAATTATATTATCAGCAGTAGGTCAAGACAAAATAACTCAAAGAGCTATATCTTTAGGAGCTGATTATTATGTAGTTAAGCCTTTTGATATGGACGTATTATCTAATAGAATTAGAGATATGTTTAATAATTCTATATCAAGTGATTCAGTTAGAAAAGCATCAGTTTCTAGTACTACAAGTTCATCATCATTAATGATGGATGTTAAACCAAAATCAAACAACGGATCTATGGATTTAGAATCAGAAATTACCAATATCATTCATGAAATTGGGGTACCAGCTCATATTAAAGGGTATATGTATTTAAGAGAAGCTATAACTTTAGTTGTAAATGATATAGAATTATTGTCAGCAGTAACTAAAGAGCTATATCCAGCTATAGCTAAGAAATATAATACTACTGCAAGTAGAGTAGAAAGAGCTATAAGACATGCTATTGAAGTAGCTTGGAGTAGAGGACAAGTTGATACTATTAATAAGTTATTTGGATATACTATTCACAATGAAAAAGGTAAACCAACTAATAGTGAGTTCATTGCAATGGTAGCAGACAAGCTAAGACTTAAAAATAAAGTAGGCTAAAATAATATTATTTAATTTTATAGGCATCTTTCAATTTAAAAGGAACTATGTTTATAAAAAAACAAGTTAGCTAACTTTTCAAATCAAGGCAACAAACAGTTTTTTACACCAACAAATATAAAATTATGAATTATAGGCATCTTTCAATTTGGAAAAATTTGGGGGTGCCTATTTTTTATGCCAAGAATAACAAAAAAATTTATAGTTTTGATGATGCAATTGAAGACTTTATGATTCATTGCACAAATAAGGATTTAAGTAAAAAGACAATGAAGTCATACGAAAGTACTTTAAAATTATTTTCTAAGTATTTAGAGGATGAAGAAAACATATTTACACCTATAACGGTAACAACAAAGCATGTTAAAACATATTTAGAATTTACAAAGAATAAGGGAAAGTATTCTTATGTGGTAGAGATAAATACTTTAGATTATAACAATCCTCAAAACAGAGGCGATTTTGGTAAAGAAATATCTATGTGGACAGTAAATAACTATTTAAAAAATATAAAAGTATTTTTTACATGGTTAACAGAAAATAAGGTTATAAAAGAAAATCCATCTGCACCAATTAAATACTATAAACATAGTCGTAAACCTAAAGCAGAAATTAAAGATATTGATTTTAATAAAATCATAAAATCTTTAGATTTAACACTATTTGCAGAATATAGAGATTATGTTATTTTACAACTTCTAATGGACACAGGGATGAGGATAGGAGAAACTTTAAGCCTTAAAAATTGAGGACTTAATTATAGATAAGAAAGCGATATTTATTAGAGCAGAGATATGTAAGGGAAGAAAAGATAGGTATGTTTTCTTTAGTACAACTATGCAAAATGTTTTAAAGAGATGGATTAACAATTATTTATGGTGATGTTAGTAGTTATTAAAAAGTAAGAAGATAGGGGGAATGTAAAAATGTATTCAAAAATGTAATTAAAAATGTAGAGGACATAAAGTTAAGTATAAATTGTTTTTTGGTTCAGGTATTAGAAAATGAAGATAATCTTGTATTAGATAACCAAGAAGATTTTGACGATGTAATAGTATTCAATAACGATATAAATTGGACATGGAGCAATAACAACGGATTAGAACTACATATTTGGGATAACGAAAATAAAATAACATTACCAGTAAATGAACTTGAAGAAGATGAAGATTCTTTTGATAGGATTTATGTAGGTAATTTACTTTTAACAGTAATGTAGAATCATGGTTAAGAAATATGTTCTTTGAAAATTGAATAGTACGCTATTAGAAGTATTAGTTACTAAATTTATGAAATATATAGATAAGTATCCAATATAGTATGGTATAATTTTCTTAAATTGATTCTATATTATAATATATACAACTGGATGAAACTTGTAATTCATAAATTTCCATTGGGGAAAGGGTGAAAGTAAATGAAAAAATTAAATACTTTGGGAGAAACAATAAATAGTGGTTTTAGAGAAAGGAATAGAGCTGCAGGTATAGTGTTAAATGATAAAAAAGAAATGATTCTAATGAATTTAACAAACATGTATTTTCATATGTTACCAGGTGGTGGAGTAGATTTAAAAGAAAATATAGAAGAAGCTTTGTATCGAGAATTAAAAGAAGAAACAGGTGCAAATGTTCAAATCATTAGTGACTTAGGTATAGTCGTTGAAAACTTACAAGAAAGAAAAATGAAGCAAATTACATATTTTTATCTCACAAAAGTAGTTGGAGAAATTGGACAGCCTAATTTTATGCCAGATGAATTAGAACAAGGGTATCAAGTAGAATGGTACTCAATAGATGAGGCTATAAAAATTCTTGAGGAAGAAAACGAGTATGAAGAATATATAAAGCAAAGAGAATTAATAGCAATAAAAAAAGCAAAAAAATACTTAGATGAAAATAACTTATAATCTCAATTTGATGCAACAAAGTCTTTCGGTTCCTTGCCATATTAGAATTTGTACAACATTCTTGTAATTAATAACACAGTATAAAATTAAATAATTTCTCAAATACCGTAATATTCAGAAATGGATATGTGGTGTTGGATAACATGTTATAATATGGTAAATTGATTAATTTTATACAAGAAAACTAGTTCATGGCTTAGGTAGAAAGGAATAGTATGAATAGAATTTGGAGCAATATAATAGGCTGGAGTTTAATTTTGCTATTATTAGGTATGATGTATATGGCAGAAAGAAATTTTACCTTATCAAAAAAAATGTTAAAAATACAGCATAAAATTTTTATTCCTATACTGATAGTTTTAACTATAATAAAGTGGATAAAAACTGGGCAGTTTTTGGGGGAGAAAAATAGCTACTCTTTATTTCTTATAATTAGTTTAGTATCTCTTTGTTCAGAATTATTAAATAAGTTTATACCAAAATATTTTCGTTGCTATTCGATGAATGATATATATTTTGATGATAGGAATTATAGATATGTTATATCTTTAGGCATATTTAATTTTTGTATGACTTTCATGGGGATTGCAACAATTATGCTCTTTATTGATGATTTTATAATAAAACTTGGTATAAGATAGAATGTGTATTTAAATAATGTAATAAATTCAAGCAAAATATTTTTCTAAACTACCATATTATTCGACGTGAATATGCGGTATTTTTATACTAAATAAAATCTAAAAATTTAAGGGAAGTGTTGATATGGATAAAAAGTATTATTGGGTAAGTTATGTTTATAAAAATAATATAAATAATGATGTTGGTTTTGAAAATACAGTAACTACAACTCATCCATTTAAAGATGAATTGTTTAAAAAATCAGATGGATATGGTTACTACAAAATTTTAAATTTTAAAGAAATACTAGAAGAGGAATATGAAATGTTCAAAGAATAATATTGATGATATTATATATTGGTGATTCATATGCAAAAAAATTTATGGAATTAAAAATGGAAGAGATAGAGCAAGTTTGAATAATTCCAACTCCATAACCCAAAAGGACTTGGTAGAGCAATTTAAATAATAAGAGAAATAATATACATATGTTATATGAAGGAAAAATTTCTAACTTTAACTGAATTAGTAGAAATAACAGACATAAATATAGAAGTTTTAAAAATGAGATATATTAGAGGAGATAGAGGAGAAAGATTGATTAGACCAGTTAGAAAAAGAAGTGCATAGTAAAATATAGTTCTTGATTTCACGTGATAACTAGAATATAATTTATAGTGTAAATAATGCAACAAACTAATTAAAATGAGTTCAACAAATTGAATTATGTTTATAGATAAGATGATATAGTTTGTTGGTGTGTAAATGCTGTAAAGCGTTGATATGACTAGGTCCGGGCTTTGTGAAATAGTGAGTTCATTGCAATCGTAGCAGACAAGCTAAGACTTAAAAATAAAGTAGGCTAAAATAATATTATTTAATTTTATAGGCATCTTTCAATTTAAAAGAATTGGAGATGTCTATTTTATATGAGACAGACTATTATATATTATGAGGAGAGATGATTATGAAACTTTTTGAGAAAACTATTAGTGAAGAATATAAGTATAAAGGAACAGTAATAAATTTAAAGGTTCAGCAAGTGGAACTTCCTAATGGCAAAGTAGGAAGAAGAGAACTTGTTGAACATCCTGGAGCAGTTGGTATAGTGGCTTATTTGGATTCAGATACTATACTTATGGTAGAGCAGTTTAGAAAAGCTATAGATAGAACAATTTTAGAAATACCAGCTGGAAAAATAGAAAAGGGAGAAGAGATTAAGCTTTGTGGTATTAGAGAGTTAGAAGAAGAAACAGGATATAGGGCTAAAAATTTTGAGTACCTAGGTAAAATAGCTACTGCACCTGGCTTTACAGATGAATACATATATTTATATAAGGCTACTGAGTTAGTTAAAGGTGAAGCCAATAGAGATGATGATGAGTTTATAAATGTAAAATCATATAGTATAAATAAAATTAAAGAAATGGTTAAAAGTGGAGAAGTTATAGACGGAAAGACTATTGCAGCTTTAGCATACTTATAAAATTTAAATACAGTGGAATATTACCCTTAGTTAAGGCATAGATATAAATTAATTCTTAAATAAACTAAGGGGGAATATGTATGACATTTAGAAGCTTAATAGATAGTTTTAATAAACATTTTTATGAAAATATTTGGATGTATTTATTAACAATATTATTTATGGCCACTGGAATGATTCTAGGGCTATACTGTGTTAAATATATGGGGGATGTGGACAAGAGTAACCTAATTAACTATATAACTGCTTTTGGTTCATCTTCAACTTTAGATGGATTATCTAATAAAGAAATATTAATGGGTACTTTAAAAAATAATTTACCTATTATAATTGGATTTTGGTTCTTAGGATTAACAGTGGTAGGACTTCCGATAATCATTTTGATTAATATTTACAAAGGGTTTTCTTTAGGATTTACTTTTAGTTTTTTCATGTATGGATTAAAAGAAAAAGGATTATTGCTATCACTTTTAGGGGTTTTACCACAAAACCTTATATATATACCATGTTTAATATTTTTATCTGTACTATCTATTGAGTTTTCTATAGGTATAGTAAAAGAAAAATTTACAAAGAAATATTCGCCTAATAGTGGTTCGGTAAGAAGTTATACTATGATGTTTTTAATTGTCACAGGAGTTATGTTTATTGGATTTTTATTTGAGTCTTTTATAACACCTTTACTTATTAATTTTGTGCTAAAGGGGTTAGGGGCATAAAATATGAGAAATGACATTAAAAAGTTCTTAATTATATATGCAGAGTGCTTTATAGTTATATTTGTTATGGGTGGAGTTTTGCCTAATATGTTAGACCATGTACTGAATTATTTTTATAATCAACCTGGAACTTATGAAAATAGTATTTTAGTAGGTGGTCAACTAATAAAGCCTTTAGAAATTATATATAATTATATTTATATATTTAATTCTATATTGAGATAAAGGGAAAGTATAGACAAAAAATTCTACTAATAAATTGACATATTTCAATAATCATGTACTATTATATTATGTGCCATTGCTAAAATAGATGGAAATTTAGCAGTGACACATAATTTATTTTATTTAGTTATATATTTTGAAACATCTGTGGTAAAATATAATATATCAGTGACTAAGAAGAAAGGAAGTATATCATGGATAGAAAAGTAGTTTTAGTTGTGCTCGATAGTGTTGGTATTGGAGAACTTCCAGATGCAGAGCTTTATGGAGATAAAGGTAGTAATACTTTAGGCAATATAGCAAAACATGTTAAAGGTTTTTCTATTCCAAACTTAGAAGCTTTAGGAATTGGTTCTATAGAAGGTATGGAAAATCTTATTAAGTGTGAAAATCCAGAAGGTATATATGGAAGATGTAGTGAACTTTCAAAAGGAAAGGATACAATTACAGGACATTGGGAAATGGCAGGAGTAATTTTAGAAACACCTCTTCAAACTTATCCTAATGGCTTTCCAAAAGAAATAATGGATGAATTTGAAGCTAAAATAGGAAGAAAGACTTTGGGAAATGTAGTTGCTTCTGGTACAGCCATTATTGAAGAATTAGGAGAAGAACATATAAGAACAGGATATCCTATAATCTACACTTCGGCAGATAGCGTATTTCAAATTGCAGCTAATGAAGATGTAATACCTTTAGAGGAATTATATAAGATGTGCCAAATTGCAAGAGAAATGCTAGTTGGAGATAAGATGGTAGGTAGAGTAATTGCTCGACCTTTTAAAGGTATGAAAAAAGGTGAGTTTGTAAGAACAGCTAATAGACATGATTATGCACTAGAACCTTTTAACAAGACTGCTCTTGAGTATGTCAGTGAAGCTGGCTTACCTATGGCAGCTGTAGGTAAAATTAAAGATATATTTACAGGAAAAGGTGTTACGGAATCAGTATCTATAAAGGATAATATGGATGGCGTTGATAAAACTATACAAATGATGAAGTCTCATTCTAACGGATTCATATTTACAAACTTAGTAGATTTCGATATGAAATTTGGACATAGAAATGATGTGGAAGGATATGCTAAGGCTTTAGAAGAATTTGATGATAGATTACCAGAAATTAAAGAAGCTTTGGGAAATAATGATGTATTAATCATTACTGCAGATCATGGATGTGATCCAACTACAGAGGGTACAGACCATTCAAGAGAATATGTACCTGTAATTGTATATGGAAGAAATCTTAAAGAAGATATAGATCTTGGAACTAGAAATGGATTCTGCGATATAGGTAAAACCGTATTAGACCTGCTTGGCATTGAAAATGATTTAGTAGGAAAGAGCTTTAAGGATTTAATTGTATAGTTAATAATCTAAATTAAAAAAAAGTTTTAGATAAACTAAAAATGTAAAGATAAAAGGGATAATAAAAATTTTAATACACAAATTACAATATATAAATTACTAAAGGGTAATAATATATTGTAATTTGTTGTTAATCTAATTTGTTTAACTAACTAGTCAAACAAAAGATAGAAGGATAAATTAATTAGCTGATATTATAAAATATAACTAAATAAAATTATACAACATGTGAATAAAAGGAGAAATTTTTATGGATATTAAATCAATCAATGAAAGTGTAGAGTATATAAAAACTAAGTTAAGCTTTGAACCAGAAATAGGTATTATCTTAGGATCTGGTCTTGGTGATATGGCTGATAAGGTTGAAGATAGAGTAGTAGTAAAGTATTCAGAAGTACCTAATCTTCCAGTATCTACAGTACAAGGTCATGCAGGACAATTTGTATGTGGAACTTTAGAAGGTAAAAAAGTTATCATGATGCAAGGTAGATTTCATTATTATGAAGGTCATCCTATGAGTGTATTAGCACTTCCAATCCACATTATGAAATATTTAGGTGTTAAGTCTTTAATAGTAACTAACGCTTGTGGTGGCGTTAATACTAGCTTTGTACCAGGTGATTTAATGATGATTACAGATCATATAAACTTTGCAGGTACAAATCCACTTATAGGTAAAAATGAAGAAGAAATAGGAGCAAGGTTCCCAGATATGTCTACAGCTTACGATAGAGAATATTTAAAGCTAGCTAAAGAAGTTGGAGTATCTCTTGATATAGAATTAAAAGAAGGAGTTTACATGATGTTCACAGGTCCAGTATATGAAACTCCAGCAGAGGTAAGAATGGCAAGAATACTAGGTGCTGATGCAGTTGGAATGTCAACGGTTCCTGAAGTTATTGCAGCAAATCATTGCGGTCTTAGAATACTAGGAATTTCATGCATAACTAACATGGCAGCTGGAATATTAGACCAGCCATTAAACCATGAAGAAGTAATAGAAACTTCTGCTAAAGTAAAATCAAAATTTGTTTCTTTAGTTAAAGGCATAGTTAGAGAATTATAATAGTGTGGACCATTTATCACTTAAATTAAATATAAAGGTATAGAACGGGGTGTGTTTTTATGAGAATGTATGATTTGATTCTAAAAAAGAGAAATGGTGGAGAGCTTTCCACAGCGGAAATAAATTATTTTGTAGAGAACTATACAAAGGGAGAAATTCCAGATTATCAAGTTTCGGCTCTTTTAATGGCTATATATTTTCAGAAAATGAATAAGAGAGAAACTTCAGATTTAACTATGGCAATGGTACATTCTGGAGATATGTTAGATTTAAGTGAAATTCAAGGAGTTAAGGTAGATAAGCATAGTACTGGAGGAGTAGGAGATACTACGACTTTAGTGCTTACACCTATGGTAGCAGCACTAGGAATACCAGTGGCTAAGATGTCTGGTAGAGGCCTAGGTCATACCGGTGGAACCATAGATAAGTTAGAAGCTTTCAAAGGTTTTTCTGTAGAAATGCCAACAGAAAGATTCATTAATAACGTTAATACTATTAAAATTGCTGTGGGTGGGCAGACTGGAGACTTAGCTCCAGCTGATAAGAAGCTATATGCTTTAAGAGATGTTACAGCAACCGTTGATAATGTTTCTCTAATTGCATCTAGTATTATGAGCAAGAAAATAGCTTCAGGAGCTGATGCTATAGTTTTAGATGTTAAGGTTGGAGACGGAGCTTTCATGAAGAATACAGAATCTGCTAAGGAATTGGCTACAGAAATGGTTTCTATAGGAAAACATATTGGACGTAATACTATGGCAGTAATTTCTGATATGGACCAACCATTAGGATTAGCTATAGGTAATGCTTTAGAAGTAGAAGAAGCCATAAATACATTGAAAGGTAATGGTCCTGAGGACTTATTAAAACTTTCTTTAGTTTTAGGAAGTCGTATGGTAATGTTAGCAGGAAAAGCAAGCACTGCAGAGGAAGCTGAAGCTATGTTAAAAGAAACTATAACTTCAGGAGCAGCTATAGAGAAGCTTAAAGAATTTGTTAATGCTCAAGGTGGAGATATAGCTTGTATAGATAACACAGATTTATTACCTAAAGCTAAGTATGTAGTACCAGTAATTGCAGAAAATAGTGGAGTGGTTAAAAAAATCCATGCTGAAAACTTAGGAATAGTTGCAATGGAACTTGGAGCAGGAAGAGCTACTAAAGAAAGTAAAATAGATTTAGCAGTGGGAATAGTTTTAAATAAAAAACGTGGTGATAAAGTGGAAAAGGGTGACACTATAGCATATATACATAGTAATAACGAAAATCTTATTGAAAAAGCTAATAATGGCATCTTAAAAAACTATGAAATAATTGAAGGCTATAAAAATGATATACCACTAATTCATGAAGTAATTAGTTAGCAAATATTAACATTAAAGAAAGCTGTATAAAATAACTTAAAAATTATTTTATATAGCTTATTTTATTTATAAAAAGTAATTTCTACAGCTTGAGGATATAAATTCTATATTAGGGAACTCTAATTAGGAAGAAAGTTTAGAAAATAAAATTTCTAAATTTCTAGGATAATTTTTAAGATTGAGGTAAAAATAACCTCATAATAATTGTTTTGGAGGTCGGTTATGAAAAAGAATAAATTTGTTTTAACTTTATTATTATCCGTAATACTTTCATTGCAGGCTATAATCCTTCCAACAGCCTTTGCTGATGATGAAATAAAAAATGAGCCTGCAGATAATGTAGTAGGATTTGAGCCACAGGCAAAATCCGTAATACTATTAGAGCCTAATTCAGGAAATGTTATATACGAAAAAAATGCAGATGAACAGTTTGCGCCTGCTTCGGTTACGAAGATAATGACTATGTTACTTGCTATGGAAGCTATAGATGATGGAAGAATAACTCTTCAAGATAAAATAGTTTGTAGTGAAAAGGTTAAATCCATGGGCGGTAGTAGTATGATATTGGATACTGGAGAAGTAAGAACCGTAGAAGAAATTCTAAAAGGCATAGCTATAGCATCCGGAAATGATGCAGCAGTTGCCATGGCAGAATTTTTAGAAGGTAGTGAAGAAGCTTTTGCAGTAAAAATGAATGAAAGAGCTAAGGAACTTGGAATGAATAATACTCATTTTGAAAATTCTACAGGTCTAAGTGCATCAGGACATTTAAGTACTGCTAGAGATATTTCTATAATGTCTAGAGAGCTTCTAAAACACCCAACTATTTTAAATTATTCATCTATATATATGGAGACTATATCAGAAGGTAGAAAAACACCAATTGAATTAGTTAATCATAATAAATTAGTAAGATTTTATAAAGGGTGTGATGGACTTAAAACAGGGTTTACACAAGAAGCTATGTATTGTATATCTTCCACAGCAACTAGAGATAACGTAAGAATGCTTGCAGTAATAATGGGAGCACCTTCTTTTAAGCAAAGAAATGCAGATGCAAGTAAGCTTATGGATTTTGGATTTTCCAAATACCAAAGCAAAACTATAGTAGCTAAGGATTGTGATGTGCAACAAATTCCATTAAATAAAAAAGGTGATTCTTTCTTTATAGCAAAAGCAAAGGATGATTTAAAAGTAACCATCGAAAAAGGCGGAGAGGAAGAATTGACAAAGAAAGTAAATATTAATCCTGAATTGAAGAAAATAAATGCTGGTGATGTGGTTGGATATTGTGAAGTTTATAATGGAGATGAATTATTAGGAAAAGTAGAATTATATAGTGATAGGGAAGTAAAACAATCACAGTTCTTTAAAAATATTAAAGATATATTATCAAATATATTTGATCATTCAATATAAACAGAGTTCTTTGCTTCAGATGGAATTTTCCTCCCACTGAAGCTTGCTAACAGACTTCTAAGTATCAGTATTTTTGATATTTAGAAGTCGTTGTCCTTTAGGAGGAATTTTGTTATACAGAGACGTGGCTGCTTACTCACACTGAAGAAGATAGGAGTATTAGAGCTGGTAGTCATCGGATAAAAACATATTTAATAATTAAATTAAGAGAATAAAATTTAAATATCTGTAAAAAATATATATGTAAAGGCTAATTTAAAATTCAGTTAAGTGCTATAGTTATCAGTTACAATATACAACCCCAAATGTATTAAGCTGATATAAAAAATCACTCTAAAGTGTTTAGGGTGATTTTTTATTTTAACGTTATTTAATATTGTTTTATATTTCAAAATAATAATTGTCATAATTGAAAATAGTTATTTTTACTATTGTAATTTTAACTAAATTTAGAGTATAATTTATAATGAGTGTTTTTATGCTAAGAGATATATTGTAGCTTTTAGTGTGCAGATAATTTTATTGTAAGGAAGGTGAAACTATGGCATTAACAATTAAAACTTCAAATTTTGAGGGGCCATTTGACCTTTTATTACACTTAATAAAAAAGAATCAAATGGATATATATAATATAAGTATTTTGGATATAACAAATCAATTCATAGGATATCTAAATGAAATGAAGGAATTGGATTTAGACATTGCCTCAGAATTTATTGTTATGGCTACTACATTAATTGAATTAAAGTCTAAGGTATTACTTCCTAAAAATAAGGAACCGGAGGTTGAAGAGGTTGATGATACACAAGAGCTTATAGATAAATTAGTGCAATACAAAAAATTTAAAAATGTAGCTGAATTTCTAGGTAAAAGACAAATGAATACAGGCATTATATTTACTAAAAGACCTGAAATAATTGAAGATACCAGGGAAAAAAAGCAAGATGCCAAAGAGTTACTTAAAGGCATAACCATGATGGATTTATATAATATGTATATTGAACTAATGGAGATATATAAAAATAAGATGAATGAAACCTTCAACATAGAAGATAGAGTGCAGGTTGAGGTATTTAAAATAGAAGATAAAATGGATTACTTAAAAGACGTTTTAGTGCAGAGTAAAAATACTACATTCTCTAGTATAATAAAGGAAAGCAAAAGTAAAACAGAAATCATTGTAACCTTCTTAGCCTTGTTAGAGTTAATAAAGCTGAAAGATGTACAAGTAGTTCAGCATGGAAACTTTGGTGAGATATATTTAGAGGGAGTGATAGGGAATGAATAAATATACTAATTTAAATCATGATGATATAGAAATTAATGATGAAAGTTTAAGTAAAGCAAATAAAGAAGATGGAAGTATAGATATTAATCCTAGAAATAAAATAGAAGAGGTTCTTCAGGAGTCAGAACATCAGTTAAATTATTTTATAGATGAATCTAAATATGCAAGATATTTTTCTATAATAGAGTCTTTATTATATGCAACTGGAGACCCGTTGGAAATAGACACTATAGCAAGTATTTTAGAATGCTCAGCAGAGTTTGCTATAGAACTTTTAAAGGTTTTGGAAAAGGTATATGAAAGAGATGAATCTAGGGGAATTAAGCTAATATGTATCAATAAGGCTTATCAACTTGGTACAAAACCTATAAATAGCGATCATATTCAAATGTTATTAAAGACAAACATTAGACAATCCTTATCTAGGGCTGCTCTTGAAACCCTATCTATAATTGCCTATAAGCAACCTATAACTAGGGTAGAGATTGAAGATATAAGAGGGGTTAAAAGTGATAGAGCTATTAGCACTTTAGTAGAAAAAGGACTTATAAAGGAATCAGGAAAGAAAAATGTTATAGGAAGACCAAATCTTTATGTTACTACTGATGAATTCTTAAAGCATTTTGATTTTACATCCTTAGGTGAATTACCATCTTTAGAAGATTTTATAGAAGATGAAGAGCTAGTAGAATTAGAAGAAAAGGATATTGAAGAAAATAAAATTTAACTTTAAAATAAATATTTTTTAGTGTATATAAGATATAGGCTGTATCTAAAATAAAAACTAAATCTTAAGTCAATGTTGAGGGTGTACTTATATTGTTAAAGTATACCCTCAACATCAGACAAAGATTAGTGAATTATTTTAAGACAGCCTTTTTATTTAGAGTTAATCGCAAGGTTCACATGGATTGTAGACTTCTGAATGATTATCATTATTGACCTTATCTTTATTAAAAAGCCCAGAAATCATATCAACGGCTTGAGGCATTGCATCGATTATCTTATCGTATGGGTTGTAATCAGTTACAGAAAGAAATCTTATAGTATTTTTTTGTACTACCAAGAACCCCACTGGTTTCAATGAGATTCCTGCACCAGATCCACCAGCAAATGGATACCTATTAGAGGAATCTAAGTTAGTATCCTTAAATTCACTTCCACCTGAGGCAAAACCAAAGGATACCTTAGAGATTGGAATGATTGTGGTACCATCAGGTGCACTTACGGGATTACCAATAACTGTATCCACATCAATCATATTTTTAATATTTTCCATAGTTGACTTCATTAAATTTTCTATTGGATGACTATCCATCAAAATTCCTCCTTTAAATTGACTTTATCAAAGGAAGAAGCTTTTCTACCTTCGATATAATGATAAAAAATTGCTATAACTATATATATAATTTTTGCTATATTTATAAAAATTATACTAGTACTTTTAAATTTAAAGAAATTTTTATTATATTTAATATTTATAGTAGGGGTAAATTTTTTAACTTTAAAAAATAGATTTAAAATTGTTGAAATAAATGCTGTGATTTGATATAAAAAACCATAAGTTATAGCATTTATAGCAGCATCTTCTATAGCGTAATCTATTTTTATATTAGTACGTATAGTAAATTTAAATTTTAAATTAATAAAAAGCTCTATTATTTCTTTTACATCTTTAATTTTTAATTTTGAAATTTTTTCTTCTTTAGGAGTTTCTATATAATCTTTTGGTTTGTATTTCTTTTTAGCCTTAGCTTTTTTACTTTTTGATGGAATTATCACTTTATTATATATTTTTAAGGTAAAAATTTCATTAGCATATATAAGTGTTATTTTTATTGGAATAGGAAATAATAAAACCAGCATAACTATGGCTAAAATCCATAAAAAATATTTCATTAGTATACTAAACCTCCATAGTTTTATATCTGCAATTCTATCCAACTATGATTTATATATTCATGGTTTATAAAAAAATAAAACTATTTGAGAATAGGTTACAAATTTAAGTTAGGAGTGTAAAAGGATGAAAAGAAGGGCATGTTGTTTTCTATTGATATTTTTATTTACTACGGTTAGTGTTCCTATAAAAAGTGTAGATGCAGCTCCAATAAGAGTAGATGCAGTTTCTGCCATAGCTATAGATTCAGCTACAGGAACTATTTTATTTGATCAAAATGCTCATAATGTTATACCTATGGCAAGTACAACAAAGATAATAACTGCATTGGTAGCTTTAGAATATGGAGATATAGATAGAGTTGTAGAAATATCTAAAAATGCTGCGGCTATAAGAGGTTCTACAGTAGGATATAAGGCTGGAGATAAGATAACTATAAGAGAACTTTTATATGGTCTTATGCTTAAGTCAGGTAATGACTGTGCCATTGCTATTGCAGAAGGGACTAGTGGGTCTGTAGAAAAGTTCTGTGAAGTTATGAATGAATTTGCAGTATCTATAGGTCTGGTAGATAGTCATTTTGAATCTCCTCACGGTCTAGATAGTAACTCCCATTATTCTTCGGCCTATGATTTAGCCATTGCAACTAAAAAGGCTAAGGAAATTGATGAATTTAATAGAATCGTATCTACTAAATTAATTTCAGGAGAAGAAGGAGTAGAATTTACAAGGGAATTTAGAAATATAAACAAACTTTTATATCAAGAGCCTAATTGTACTGGAGTTAAGACTGGATACACCGGGCAGGCTGGAAAATGTCTTGTTAGTTCCTTTAAACTAGATAAAAATGAAATAATTGTAGTAACATTAAATTGTGTGCCAAGATGGAAAGAAAGTCAAAGAATTTATGAATATGTAAAAGATAATTATGAATATAAAAAGATTATAGAAGCTGGAGAAGTTATAGGAGATATAAATGTTAGAGGTAAAGAGGAAGGAATACCATTAGTTGCTGAAGAAGATTTAATTTTCCCTGTTAGAAAGGATGAAAAAATAGTCAAAAATGTTGTACTACCTAAATATGAGTTAACTACACCAATCAGAACTACAGATGATATCGGAATGCTCACTATAACCAATGAATTAAATTCTAAATATGCAATAACACTTCATCCTAGAGAGGACATTGAAAAAATTGGAATATGGGATTACATTAAATATATTATCAATAAAGATAAATAAGATAAACCAAGGTAAAAAAACCTTGGTTTTTTTTCTGGAAACAGTAGCAAATAACTTATTGCTAAATATTCTGATAATATAGTAATTTTGGAGGCACAGGTAATGGGCTACGAACCATATAACTGTATAGATTGTGGAAGTGAATACTGTCCATGTCATTTAGCAGAGTCAGGAAATTGCATCCTATGTTCTCACTTAGATGGCAAAGACTTTTGTGACTGCGTAAATTGGAATGGAGTGTGCATATATCAGGAATTTATGCAAAATAGTTTTAAGGCAAAGGAAGGAAGGAAACATCGAAGATATCAAATTATAGATAAAGAACTAGTAAATGAAAAACTTATGATATTAAAGATTAAAGTTACTAAAAAACTAGCTAGTGAATTAGTTGGTCCTGGGTCCTTTGTATTTATTAGAAAAGAGGATTGTGAGCAAGCTTTTGATACTCCGATTTGTATTATGGATAGTGATACGGGAAATGATGTTATTACTTTAGCTATTGAATTGAAGGGACTTAAAACAAAGATACTTAAAGATGTAAATGTTAATGAATATGTTTTAATTAAAGGTCCTTTTTGGAATGGCATTTTAGGACTTAATTCAGTGAATACAATTAAAAGAAAGCATTGTGTTTTAGTATGTAGAGGTATAGGTCAAGCACCTATGGTACCTGTTATGGAGAAATTATATAATAATGAAAATACAATTACAGTAATTCTTGATGAAGGAACTTTAGATACAATATTTATAGAAAAGGAATTAAAAAAATACTCTATAAAGGTAATTAAAACAAATACATTACTTATGGGTGGAATTCTTGATTGTAAGTGTAGAAAGGTTTTGGAAGGAATCTTAACTAAGGGAGATGTTGCGTTAGTACATTGTGATGGTGCTGATGTGCTTAGTCATCAAATTATGAAAATTGTAGAAGCTTATGATAAGAATATTGAGTTTTCTTGTTCCAATAATGCAAAAATGTGTTGTGGAGAAGGCGTGTGCGGTTGCTGTACCATTATGAATGATGATGAAAAACTGCGAAGACTGTGTAAGATGCAAACCAGTCCTAAATATATATTCGAAGGGAGAAGATTATATTGAAGATAATTATTATAGGCGGGGGTTGGTCTGGTTGTGCAGCTGCAATTTCTGCACGTAAAGCCGGAGCTGAAGTTGAAATAATTGAAAAAACAGATTTATTACTAGGACTTGGAAATGTTGGCGGAATTATGAGGAATAATGGAAGATATACAGCAGCAGAGGAGCTTATAGCCCTAGGAGCTGGAGATTTAATAAACATAACTGATGCTAATACACTCCACAAAAATATAGATTTTCCAGGTCATGAACATGCATGGCTTTACAATGTAAATAGAATAGAGCCAGCGGTAAGAAGACACATTGAAAAAATGGGAATAAAAATGAGATTTGTAAGTCGTGTAGTAGATGTAAATATGGAAGGAATTAAGATTAAGGGAATTTATCTTAGTAATGGTGAATATATAGAAGCGGATGTATTTGTGGAAACTACTGGTTCTACAGGACCTATGGGAAATTGTTTACGCTATGGAAATGGTTGCTCTATGTGTATTTTAAGATGCCCAGCCTTTGGACCAAGAGTAAGTATTAGTTATAGAGCAGGAATAGAAGATATTAAAGGTGAAAGGCAAGAAGATGTATTTGGAGCTTTCAGCGGCTCATGTAAGTTGGAAAAGGATAGTTTATCAGAGAAAATAGTAAAACAGTTAGACGAGAAAGGAGTAGTAGTATTAAAGGTTCCACTTGAAGATATTAATACCGATAAGTTAAAGCAAAAGGTTTGTCAGCAGTATGCACTAAAGGAATTTGCAGAAAATATAGTGCTTTTGGATACAGGCCATGCAAAATTGATGACTTCTTATTACCCGTTAGATAAACTTAGAAAAATTGAAGGTCTTGAAGAGGCAAAATTTGTAGATCCATATGCAGGTGGTAAAGGAAATTCCATTAGATATTTATCAGTTGCACCAAGAAGCAATCAGATGAAGGTAGTAGGACTTGATAATTTATTCTGTGCTGGAGAAAAAAGTGGACTTTTTGTAGGACATACCGAAGCTATAACAACTGGTTCTCTAGCAGGACATAATGCTGTTAGAAATGAGCTTGGAATGCCACTGTTAACTCTCCCAAGAAATTTAGCTACTGGGGACATTATAGCTTATGCTAATGAAAAAGTTCAAACCACAGAAGGCAGAAGAAATAGATACACCTTTGCAGGAGCCGAGTACTTTAAGAGAATGAAGGATAATGGACTATATATTTTAGATCCAGAAGAGACTCAAAAAAAGGTAAGAAAGCTAGAGTTAGATAATATTTTCAATCAAAAATTAGTATAGAATACATGATATTTATTATATAAATTTATTTAATAGAAACCATCAAGATATAAGATTAAGTATATCCTGATGGTTTTATTGATGAACTTTTAATAATTCATTTATATAAAAATTTATGTCTTAGAAATTTTATATCTATATTTTCACATTTAGCAATAGTGTTTATAGATAAACCTTCATAATTAAGTATTATTGATTTATCAATCAATAATTCAGCTGCAAATTGATCAGCTTGCATTTCATATTTACCTTTAACTTGAGTAGTTTTACTTTCTAGAAAAAGTATATTTAGATTACTGTGCAATATAGCATGACCTAGTTCATGAGCACAAGTAAATAACATATCAGTTTCACTTAATCTAATATTTAAGTGAATTATCTTATTTTTTGGAGCATATTGATAAAATCCATGAATAGACCCTAAATCTTCATACATAACTTTTATTCCAAGATAATCACATAATTCTCGAGGATCATTAGTCTTATATTTTTTTACTAAGTTATTTACTAAATTTGAAATTTCCAAAATTATATTCCCCCCCAAAATATGATTAAATTTTACTAAATAAAATATAAAAATTATTTTTTATATTTTTTAGGGGTATATTTTATCTTATTCATTTTCTTAGCGTATTCGATCCCATTTTGAATAGCTGATTTCAATAATTCCCAATCTTCATCATTAATTGGATTACCTGAAAGCATAAGACCTTCTTGATTTTCTAAAGATTCCAAGGTACTATTAAAAATTTTTTCAATATCTTTTTTGTCTTTTGGATTTAAATCTAAATCATCAAGAGTAGATTTTTTAGGTGATGATATATCACTTCTTCCAAGCAAATAGTCTACAGAGACAGAGAAAAAATCGGCAATTCTTTGAAGTAATTCGTTTTCAGGTATTGCTTTATCATTTTCATATTTAGAAATTGAACTATTATCTATTAAAAGAATATCTGCTAATGCTTTTTGTGTTAATCCATGTTTTTTTCGAAGTTCTTTTAACCTAATACCGAGTGTGTTCATATATTTACACCTCCTATAATTATATTATATCCATATTTGAATTAAAATCAACAATAGTTGAAATAAAATCAAAAAAGCTTTAATATATCTTGACAACTTGAAATTAATTCAATATTATTGGAATATAAATATTGAATTAATTTCAAATTAGGAGGTTATATATGAAATGAATTTTATCTAAAAAAAATAATTTAATAAGAAAAAGTTGTGTAAAAGAGTGGATGTAAGGTGAGATATACTTTTAAAAAATGAATTATTATATTGATATTAATTCAATATAACATTCCAAAAGACAAATAATAGGATTTGAATTAAATTCAAGGAGGATCAGTATGAATATGAATAAAAAAATTGAAACTATGCTTTATAACTTTAATCAAACGAAAGCAGAAATAAAAAATATAAAACTAGATATAGAGTTACTAGAAAATGAATATGATGACGGAATTGGTGTAAATTATGTGGAGAAGACAGGAAAAACTAATAAAATTACTTCAACAGTGGAAAATATGATAATAAGAAAAGAGGCTCAAATTAACAGATTAAATTATGCTATAAAAGTTAAAGAGGCTGAAATAAAAAAGATTGAAAATGCTCTAGAAATTCTTACAGATAGGGAAAGAAGTATTATTGAAATGAGATATTTTCATAAGGAAAGTAATAGAAATATTTCAGCAAAGCTTTATATTACAGAGGAATATGTATCAGCAATAAAGTCAAAAGCTATTAAATCTCTTGTAAATATATTCTTTTTAAATTCTTTATAAATTCCTTTTAAACTCTCTTTATATAATCGGTTTAAAGAGGTGCTAGAATAATATCATCGCAGTGGTGATAAGTTATTAAAAGTTGAGTCTTAAGATAATAAATTAGTTTTTAATTTTTAAATAAGAATAATAAAGTTTAGATTACTAATTTATCACTATGAGTTATGGTTAAAAAGTTTTATTAACAAATAAGAAATGAAGCTAAAGGAAAGGGGTGATAATAATGCGGTGACTTTCATATTAAGATTTATAAATTCTTTGAAATATATTAGGATAATTCAAAAAGAAAGAATAGCCTCTAATTTAAAGTAAATAAAATATATATTTAAATTTAATTAGCTAAACAGGATCTAGATAAACCAATTCAATTTTAAAAACTAGCAACCAATGCTCTTAAACTGTGACAATGATTTTAATAAATAGCTAATAGATATTGAGAATATATAAATTAGTAGAGGAGGTAGAAATGAATATAGTAGAAAGTATCAAAGAATATATAGGAACCTGTCCTTATTTAACAAATATTAATGAGGGTATTAATGTTAATTACTTAGGTGAAAATACAGTATCCTATATGATAGAAGAACTCCCTAGAGAACAAATTTTAAAAAAATATATTGATGGTACTAGTCTTAGACAATACTGTTTCATGTTTGTCAGTAGGGAAGTATATGGACAAGATGTAGTACAAAATATAGCTAATAGTAAATTCTATGAAAACTTTGCTAAGTGGCTGGAATTTCAATCAGAACTTAATAATCTACCAGCATTAGATAGTGGTAGAGTGGCACAAAAAATAGAAGCATTAACAAGTGGTTATGTTTTCGAAAAAAATCTAGATAAAGCACAATATAAAATAGAATGTAGAGTGGTATATTACCAAGAAGGAGGAAAAAATAATGAGTAAAGAATCAATACAAAGACATCAAATAGCAGATTATATAAATATAGGTGGAGCAACAGGTACAGAGAAATATGAATTAATGGGAGCAGGTTTTAATACATTAGACGAAAACCCTGCAGCTCAACTTGATACTAAGGTTTATATTAACGATAAGTCATCTTCAACTACAATTAAGTCATACCAAACACAATTCCCATTTACATCAGATTTAATTAAAAGTGAAGGGGCAGTAATGGCATTATACAACGTTGGAAGAAATCATCTTACTGGGTCAGATGCACAATTTGACTATGTTAAAGTTGAACTATTTCAACCAATAGACGGAAGTGAAAATACTTATAAGGCTAGAAAATTTAAAGTAAGTTGTGAAGTTGCTGCACTAGCTGGAGCTGGTGGAGAGACTATTGTAGTATCAGGAAACTTAAATGCAGTAGGAGATTTTATCGAAGGTACATTTAATACTACAACAAAAACATTTACAGCAGTTTAATAGGGGGAATATTTAATGAATATTAATGGAATTGAGCTGGAATTAGATATATTTGATGCCGATGTGGCAGAAAAATATGATAAAGCAATAAAAAAAGTAATGAATATAGAAGAAGACACAAAAGATATGTCAATTGGCGAAGGAATAAGAACTCAGTGCAGAGCCATCTTTAATGTATTTGATGAACTTTTTGGTGAAGGCACTTATAAAAGAATATTTGGAGATAAAGTTAACTTACTTGAATGCTTAAAGGCTTTTGAGGCTCTCATCACAGGTATAAATGAGAAGGATAAAGAAATTGAACTTATTGCTAATAAGTATTCTTCTAATAGAATTCAAAGACGTTCTAAAAAATAATGAATATTTTAATTGATATTTTGCCTCAAAAAGTTGAAATAGATAATATAGAATATAGAATTAATTATGATTTTCGTACATCAATATTATTTGAGATAATGATGCAGGATGATGAGCTTGATGATAAAGAAAAAATATATAATGCTCTTCTTCTATATTATCCAGTAATACCAGATAATTTAGAAGAAGCAATTAAACAAATTCTTTGGTTTTATAGAGGTGGAAAAGAGATTAATGAAGGAAGTAGTGGAGTAGCTATGGGCAAGAGTACAAGAGCATATAGTTTTGAATATGACGATGATTATATTTACTCCGCTTTTTTAACCCAATATGGCATAGATCTTCAAGACATAGAAGATTTACATTGGTGGAAATTTAAAGCCATGTTTAAATCACTAAAGGAAGAAAATGAAATAGTTAAGATTATGGGATATAGATCTATGACTATAAATAGTAATATGAGTAAAGAACAAAAGGATTTCTACAGCAATATGAAGAAAATCTATGCAATTCCATTAAGTAAATCTAAAAAACAAAAGGTAACAGAAATTGAAAATGCTCTTATGGGAAATGGAGATTTAAGTGGAATACTTTAATTTGTGTATTCTACATAGGAATCAATAGAATAAAAAGTGCTTAGAAAACTAAGCACTTTTTATATTAATAAAGGTGGTGATCTTTATAGTAAAAGTGAAGTGTCCATTTTGTAACAAACTATTAATTAAAGCTGATTACATCAAAGGAGAAATAAAATGTAGTAGATGTAAAAGATTAATAAATATAGAAATAGAAAAGCCAGAGCTTAGAGCCACACCATAGAGTAGTGAGCCATAGCCTGCTTGATAAAAGGCAGGTGAGATTATGTCAAATACAAGTATAAATGAAGAAATAAATGCAACATTAAAAAGCATATTAGAAAACTTAGAATCACAAGGTGAAGAAACTAAAGAGGAAAGTACAAGTATTATTTTAAAATTAACTAGTGCAGCAGCAAAAGAAATAATTAAAGTACAATCTAACTGTATAGATAAAATTGGAGAGGGATTAAAGGAAGATTTTAATAAAATAAATTCTAAAGTAAAAGATCTCTTTAATTCAATGGCAGATACTATTGAAAACTACTCAGGAGGGCTTTCAGAAAAAGTAAGAAGAACTTTTAATACACTAAAAACTGATATTAAGCTTTGTACAATATTAGTAACAGATGTAATGAAAGAAACAAAATGGTTCAAAATGGCATCTTCAACTATAGATAGTGCTAAAAAGGCTTTTGAAAGAATAGGATCTGAAGTAGGAATATCAGGAAAAGGAGCTTTTCTAAAGATTGCTACTGAGGTTGGTAAAGAAGGAGCAAGTGCGTTTATAAATATATCATCTAAAGTTGGAAAGGTAGCATCAACGGCTTTTAGTGGTACTATTAAAGCTATTGGAAAAGTTGGATCTTATGGAATAAAGGCTGGAAAAGAGTTTGCACAAGGAGTATCTAAAATTGCTGAATTTAGTGGAAAGGCAGAGGAAGATATAGCAAAGTTAAATGAAGATGCGGCAGGTATGGAAGATGGTGTGGGTCGTGAAGTTACTTTATTTAAAAGCTCACTAATGAGTCTTGGAAAAGATATGAGTGATGAAATAGATGGCCCATTAAAAGAAATAACAGCTTCAGCGACAGGTATGATAGGAACGCTATCTTCAGCATTCCAAGAAGGTGGCTTTGAAGGACTTGCAGGTAGTATTGGAGGTGTATTTACTGAGGCAATTGCAGGTATAGCTGAAAAAGCTCCTGAATTTATGGGTATTGCAGTTTCAATTATAGAATCATTGATAGCTGGATTCCAAGAAAATATGCCAGTAATAGCAGAATCATCAATACAGATAATAATGCAGCTAGCTGAAGGCATTATTACCATGTTACCTAGTATATTTGAGCTAGGAATTACTTTAATATCTGAATTGTTATTAGGATTAGTAGAAGCTATTCCTCAGTTAATAACTTTAGCACAAGAATCTATTATAAGTATTATGACATTGATAACGGAAAATTTACCATTAATTATGGAAAGTGGATTTCAAATTATTTTAGCGCTTATAAATGGAATATCTGAAATGTTGCCAGAGTTAATACCGCTAGTAATACAAGCCATAACAACTATTATTACATCTATAGGAGAAAATTTACCACTTATACTTCAGAGTGGTATAGATATTCTTGTGGCACTTATTAATGGATTAGCATCAATGTTGCCAGAGCTAATTCCAATGGCTGTACAAGCTTTATTAAATATAGTAGATACTCTCATAGCAAATCTTCCACAAGTTATAGAAGCAGCCATTCAAATAATACTGGCTCTAATACAAGGAATAATTGGAGCATTACCACAATTAATTATGGAAATTCCAAAGATAATAAATGGAATAGTATTAGCAGTTATTAATAACTTACCATCAATTATAGAAGCAGCCATTCAAATAATAGGGGCTCTAATACAAGGACTTATTATAGCAATTCCTACGTTAGTAGGTAGTATACCTACTATAATAGCTGCAATTATAGGAGCTTTTGCTCAAGCTGATTGGATGCAAATAGGTGCAAACTGTTTGGAGGGCTTAAAAAATGGTCTTCTAGCAGGGGTTAGTGCAGTGGTGGATACAGTAAAAAATGTAGCCAGCAGTATAGCAAATGGATTTAAAGACTTTTTTGGAATCCATTCACCATCAACTCTATTTAGAGATATGATAGGTAAAAACCTTATTAAAGGTATTGGGGTAGGGATTGATGTAGAAACTCCAAATCTTGAAAAAGAAGTAGATTGTAATCTAGAGGATCTAACAAGAAAAATGAGAGCTACAATTGATTTTGAAACTACTAAGGTTTCTGGCAATATGGCAATGAGCTCTAGTTATAGAGCTGCTATGGAAACTCCATATTCCATAGTAAATAATAATGATAACGGTGTAAATGAGATTATTAATATATACCAACCAGTAAAATCACCATCTGAAGTTGCAAGAGCAATAAAAATACAAAGAAAGGAGCTTGCATTTGGATAAGTATATAGATATTAAATTAGAATGTAATGGCAAGATTTTAGAGATTGGCAAGGATAAATTATACAAATTAATAAATATAGAAGGAATCTCTAGCTCAGAATATAGTGTAGATATTGTAAATAATGCACAATTTGATGGTGGGACTGTTAAAAGTAAAAGAGTAGAATCAAGACTTATAACTATTACAGCAGAATATCCATCAACAGAGGATACAGAAACTAGAAGACAAAACCTAATTAGATTTTTTAATCCTTATTTAACTGGAAAGTTATATGTAAACTACTCTGGAGTTAAGAGGGTAATTAATTATGAGGTAGCAGGTTTTAAAGATAGTAGAGAGAATTTATATGATCCACTTAAATTTATTATTAATCTGATATGTCCTAATCCATTTTTTAAAGATGAGAGAGAGTTTAGTAAAAATATGGCTGGTAAAATTAATAGTATTACTGTACCTTTCACTATTCCAGCAAATGGTATGATTATGTCGGCTAAAGTATTGAGACAAGAGGCTACAATAATTAATAATGGAGATAAAGATACAGGGTTAATTATCTCATTTATGGCAAAGGGTGAGGTGAGCAATCCAAAGATAGAAAACTTAACTACAGGAAAATTTTTAAGGATAGTAGTGGACTTGATGCCTGGTGATATTCTCACAATTAATACGAATAAAGGGAATAAGAGGATAGAACTAAATGGGAAAAATATTTCTCAAAAAATGGATCGTTCTAGCTCTTTTATTGACATGCAGGTAGGAGAAAATATATTAAAATATAGTGCTGATAAAGGATATACAAATCTTAATGTTTATCCAAAGTGGACAGCTGAATTCTTTGGGGTGTAGGACATGGTAGAACTAATTATACTAAATAACAAATTTGAACCAATAGGATTTATAGATGAGTTCACATCTCTTATATGGACTAGAAGATATTACAATGTTGGGGAGTATGAGTTATATATAGATTCAAAATATTTTCAGTTATTAGGAAAGGGAGGATATATTTATAGTTCTAGCTTCAGAGAAGTTGGAATTATAGAAACTTATTCTTATATAAAGGAAGATAGTCAATGTACTATTAAAGGTAGATTTATAGAGGCTTTACTTAGTTATAGAGTTATAGATAAAATACAAAATCTGAATGGAACAGCTGAAAATATTGTTAGAAATCTTGTAAATAACTTTGCAATTGCTAATAAACCTATAAATAAACTTCAATTAGGTAATGCGAATGGACTAGGTACAAGTATTGCATTACAAGTTGAATATGAAAATCTATGCGAAAAAATATATGATATTGTAGCTACTCAGGATTTATCTATAAGAGTTAAATACAATTATGAAGAGGATAAAATGTATTTTGAAGTGTGGCAAGGAATAGATAGAACGGAAAACCAAAGTTCAAATTCAATTGTTGTATTTAGTGATGAATATGAGAACATTTCTACGTCTACCTATGAGTGTAATCATAAAGAATATAAAAACTTTGCTTATGTAGTTGGAGAAGGAGAGGGAGATATTAAAGTAATTACTGCTGTAGATTTAACAAATGGTAATGAGCGAAGAGAAATTTTCTTCGAAGTCAGAGATAAACAAGATGAATTAACCATAGAGGAGTATAAAAAAGTATTATATCAAAAGGGAATTGAAAAACTATATGAATATGGAAATGTTGAAAATGTTAATACTACATTTAATTCTCAATCTAATCTTAAATATAAAGTAGATTATGATTTAGGTGATTTATGTAGTTATGTGGATAATGAGTTAGATATAGTAGTTAATCAGCGAATTACTGAAATAACTGAAGTATATGAAAATAATAAGCACGATATTTCTATAGTATTTGGTAAAGAAGAAAAAACAATAATGCAAAAATTAAATAGAGAGGTGAAGTAAAATGTCAATTATAAGTGGAATATTTCCTAGTGAAATTGTAGATATAGACGAAAGTGGGCTACCTATTTATGATAGGGCTGTGGACGAAGAATATTTTGCAAAGTACCATAGTGAATTTTTAAGTAATGGAGTATATGCTAATCCATCAAATAATTTTCAAGTAATGGCTAATGAATTGATGAAATTGAAATTAAAGGCAGGTAGCTGTTTTATAAACGGTTATTATGCTTATGATAACTTTGATGGAGAGATAACTCTTGAGCCAGCAAGTTCAGATCTAAATAGAATAGATAGAATTGTAACAAGGTTAGATCGAATAAATAGAAAAATATCTATAGAGGTAAAAAAGGGTGCCTATGGAACTACTTCATATTTAGCACCTAGCCTACAAAGGGATGATGATATATGGGAGTTGGGGCTTGCAGATGTATTAGTTAAAAAGGGTACAACCCAAATAGTACAAGCCAATATAACAGATCTAAGAGCTATACAAGAATATTGCGGTTATGTATATAATCCAATGCAAAATATAGATACTACAGATTTATTTGCTCAATATGATAACTCCTTTGAAGTATGGTTTCAACATGTTAAAGAGCAGCTAAGTACTGATGCAGCTGGAAATTTACAGAAACAGATTGATACACATACTTCGCAATTGGGTGACTTCATGAATTTTTTAAATGATGGTGGATATGTTGGAACATTAAATTTTCAACAAGCTCAACCAAGTGTTGATGGGATAATTACTTCAAAACAGATGTTAGGGCTATATAATTCAACTACTGGAATAGTACTTGCTGAAAACGCTATACATCCTAGCTCGACCAATGCTAAAAAAATAAACATAGGAATAATAGGTAATGAGTTTAAGGATTTATACCTAGATGGTGTAGGTTCGATTAAAGGTTCAGTAATCGTAGAAAGTGGCAGTAATGCAAATGGCCGTTATATAAAATTTGGGGATGGAACTATGTTTTGTTATGGTACTCGTTCATTTTCAGAAGTACCGATAACTGCACTGGTAGGTTCATTATATTACGCAACAGGAGATAAGACTACTCTAGGAGCATACCCAGCAACATTTTCTTCAGGTAGTACTATAGCTGTAAGTTTTGATGTTGCATCCAATAATAATTATATAGTTTGGTTAGCTCAGGCTACGTCAACCACAAACACAAACTTACCTTATGTAAATGTAATGAGACCATCTGCTATGACAGCAGATATTAAAATAAGTTTTACAGCAATAGGAAGGTGGAAATAATGAAAATATATTTAAGTCCTCAACAAAATAATGAAAAAATTGAATATAGTTTTAATGGAGAGGTTGTAAGTGTAGAATATAAAGGGGTTAAAGATAATTTTGATTTATCAACATTCCCTGAAGGTGCACAATTCGAAGGAGTTGAAACTACACTAGACATCAATCCCATTGTAGATGTCAAAAGAGAAAATGGAGTATTATTTGTAACTTTATTAAATTTCATTAGTTCTAATGCAACAGAGAAAGAAAAGTTCCCAGAGTGGATGGAGGTATAGCTATGGCAGATATTAAGTTTAAGACTAAAGAAGAACTTGAAGCTGAAAAAAATAATAGACCTAAAACAGAGCTTGAAATATTAAAAGAAACAGTAGAAGAACTAGTATTAGCTAATTTGGGGGTGTAGAGTATGTTTGAAACATTGGCGAAATTATGGAGAGATGGGAGATTGCCTGAGGTTGGTCTAGACAGAGCTATACAGAAAGGTTGGATAATAGAAGAACAAAAGGTAATTATAATAGAGCAATAGAAAGATATTGTGAACCAAACAGATCTTAAGAGATTAGAGAAATCTAGTCTCTTTTATTTTTACAAGAAAGGACGGTGTAAAATGGATAACATATTAAACTACATTAAAGTTTTAGTGACAACTATAGGAACAGGTTTGACGTGGCTCTTAGGGAGTTGGGACACTGCATTATGCGTATTAATAATTTTTATGGTGTTGGACTATAGTACAGGTCTATTAAGAGCTTATGTTAATAAAGAAGTGTCTAGTGATGTAGGACTTAAAGGAATAGCAAGAAAAGCAGTTATATTTGTAGTTCTTATAGTTGCAGTAATGCTAGATAGGCTTTTAAATACTGGTACATGGGTATTTAGAACCCTTGTATGTTATTTTTATATCTGCAACGAAGGTATAAGCTTGCTAGAGAATTGTGCTGGACTTGGAGTACCTATACCAGAAAGGCTCAAGAATGCTTTAGTACAGTTAAAAGATTGAGAAAAGAAAGAGTTAAATAATTATTTTACAGAGTAAGGGAAACCTTGCTCTTTTATTTTATCTAAATTTAAGGCGGAATTGATTATGGCAGATTATATTGTATGTTTAGATGCTGGTCATGGGGGAAGTGATCCAGGTGCATCGTATGGAAATCTTATAGAAAAGAATATAGTACTAGTAGCAGCTTTAACTTGCAGAAATGTACTTAAAGAACATGGTGTACAAGTAATATTAACTAGAACAACAGATACTTACGTAACATTATCTCAAAGAGCTCAAATAGCTAATAATGCTATAGCTAATTACTTTGTATCTATCCATTGTAATGCAGGCGGTGGAGATAGGGGAGAAGTTATTTCTTCTATCTATAGAGGAAAGGGATTAGAATTATCCAATAAAATTGCAGCAGAAATGAAAGCTATTGGACAAGATACAGTTAAGCAATATGATAAGAAAGGTGATGGTGGAACTGATTACTATGCAGTAATTAGAGAAACTAACATGGACGCAGTAATTGTAGAATGTGCTTTCCTAGATAACACTACAGATAATCAAATAATAGATACTATTGCAGAACAAGAAGCCTTTGGTGTAGCTATAGCTAAAGGTATATTAAAACACTTAGGGATGATTACTGAAGTATCTAAGCCTACACCAGAACCAGTTCCAACACCTCCACCAACACCAAGTAAAAAGAAGATAGATTCTTTTATCAAGGTGGATAATTTCTCTTGGGTTAAGAACTTAGAGGACTTTGCAGGGTGGTTAGGAACTCCGATAAAGAATTTATATGCATATCCTTCTCAAGGTGAAATACTATTTAGGGTATCTCCTGTTAATAGAGATTATTATTCTTGGGTACAGAACTATAAATCATCCAATGGAAATTATGATTTTGCTGGTAACGGTATAGCGATAGATAGAGTTCAAATGAAACTTAAGGGGTTAAATGGATATTCTATAAGATATAGAGTACATCTGTTAGGAGGTTATTGGATTGAGTGGGTTAAGGACGATACAGACTTTGCAGGTATAGTAGGAAGAACTATAGATGCAATCGAAGTTGAAATAATATAATTTAAAGGCTAGTAGGGAATAAAATCCTTACTAGCCTGTTTTTCTTTTGTATAAGCACATGTTAAGAGTGAACTCAAATAAAGTATAGACTGTTAATTCTCATTATATACATTAAATATACGGATATTAATATCAGAAAGAAGAGAGCAATTAAAAAGCCTAGAATAAATCTAGGCTTTTACTTCATCTATAAATCCTTTATGTTATCTAAATCAGATAAATCGTTTCCGGTATATTGGTTAAGGAATCGTGATAGCTCTGCTCTAGTTACTTTAAGTCTACCTAATTTTAGACTTATCAATATTTTTTTCTCTATGAGTTTATATACTTTATGTTGGTAAACTTTTAAAATTTTTGCTATTTCAGGAACAGTATAAAGCAATTCATTATTATTTAGATCTGTAGAATCTATATTAGGAGAAACTATTTAAATTTTTCTTTATTGCTTAAATTCCTATTCAGATATATTATTAAAACATAAAGAATATAATTAAATTTCATGGTTGTTATTTTAGGTGAAATTTAAACTGTAGTGCATGTGCAGCTGCAATTTCTGCACGTAAAGCCGAAGAAGAAGTTGAAATAATTGAAAAAATAGATTTATTACTAGGACTTGGAGATGTTGGCGGAATTATGAGGAAGAATGGAAGATATACATCAGCAGAGGAGCTGGAGACTTAATCAACATAACTGATGCTAATACACTCCACAGAAATATAGATTTTCCAGGTCATGAACATGCATGGCTTTACAATGTAAATAGAATAGAGCCAGCGGTAAGAAGACATATTAATAAAATGGGAATAATAATTTATTCTGTGCTGGAGAAAAAAGTGGACTTTTTGTAGGACATACCGAAGCTATAACAACTGGTTCTCTAGCAGGACATAATGCTGTTAGAAATGAGCTTGGAATGCCACTTTTAACTCTTCCAAGAAATTTAGCTACTGGAGATATTATAGCTTATGCTAATGAAAAGGTTCAAACCACAGAAGGTAGAAGAAATAGATATACCTTTGCAGGAGTCAAGTACTTTAAGATAATGAAGGATAACGGACTTTATATTTTAGAGCCAGAAGAAATTCAAAAAAAGGTAAGAAAGCTCGAGTTAGATAATATTTTCAATCAAAAATTAGTATAGAATACATGATATTTATTATTTTAATACGTAATAACTTTAATTTAAGGAGAAAGATAATATAAATACAAAAAACAAAAATACTAATTATAAGTTATTTGCCTTTAGCACAAAATCATAATTTTGATGTACCCAACACAATACAAAGAGTAGTAATTCTCTAACTATGAATTACTACTCTTTATACTTTTCATTAAATATTTAGATAATACATAAATTAATAGTTTTAAATATTAGTGGAGTAACATCAGTATTTAAATTTGGAAGAGACTATTAAACCAATAGTAAGATCAGGTATTCCAGTAACCATAAATCTTATTAAAAGATTAGTATTTTTAATTTTTTATATAAGTATTCAAATTAAAAATACTGATTTTATAGTTTTCATCCATAGAGTTATCTCTCTAAAATTATCCTTGTGAAAGCTGTTGTTTAACAGTAGCAATTTCACTAGCTGATGCTGGTTGAGCTGGAATATAATATCCTTTTTCCATTGCCTTTTTGGAAAGAGCATATTGTCTAGCTTCATCTTGATTCCTAAGAGTTTGAATAGTTCTACGCAACTCTTCATTTTCAGTTTCTGCTATTATTCCACCATATTTGGCTAAGCTTGCATCTAATCCAGCTAAATAATCACTTATCATTTCTTTTTCTTGCATTTCAACTACCTCCTATCCTAAGAAAGCCATTAGCTTTTCTTTACTTGTTTTTGCATCGTTAGCATCTTTTTTTAACATATCTTTTAATTGAATGTCAGTACATTGGTCTGCATAGCAATTTAACTTCTTCTCAATGGTACTGTGTCCTCCAATTAAATGACGTAAATTTTGTAATTCTATTTCACTTAAATTTGCCATATCTATACCTCCAATCTATCATATTTCAATATTAATATTTGCATCTATCCATAATATTATTCTTATTTTTAAACTTCATTTTTAAATGTGAGATTATTAGATTTTATATGAAATTTTGACTATGAAAATACATAAATATTTCTATAGAATACTATTTAAATAGTTGTTTTATTCATGCGGGCTTGAATGGTTTTTATATTTTGAGTAGTATGATTAAAAGAGTTAGAAGAAGGCGGAATTTGATAGATTTTAACAAATATGATATAATGATGATATAGTAGAATATATATGAAAGGTTAAAGAGGTAAGAACAGCAAATAATTTTAATAGATACAAGGAATTACTAGGGAAATTAGACAACTTAGAAGTAAGATTGTGGTATAATAAACGAGATAAAAACATTATTAATGAAATAGATAAATCATTATCAATAAAAGAGCAAGCAATGCAAGCTCACTTTTTAAGAAATAAGTATAGAGCACAAGCTAGAAAATTAATGGCAGATAGGATGTTGGCAGAAGAATTAAATGTTAATAATTCTAATCGACCTTTTGAGTATTATGAAAATAAATATTTAAATCAAGGATATAATGATAATGAGCTTTATGAAAAAATAATAGCTGCATCTACAAGAACAAATAAAATGGTAAACGTAGCATTAGGAATTGCTTAGTGATTCTAAAAATACTACCACCATATTTTCTAGATGAATTTATAAATAATCTAACATGAAGATGTTTTAATTATAAAATGAAATTTATATAATTTGCCTAAAGTGAAATTAAGGGCAGTAGACTAATTAAAGTCTTACTAGCCTTATTTTTATTTCTTTTTATATACGTTAAACTGTAATAAGTTAATATGGAGGAAAATTATTATATAAGTAACCAATAATAAAAGCGAAAGTTAGAATTATTTGGAGGTGTTTTTATGTTTGAACATAAAAACAATTATTACATGAAGTTAAATTTATTGTTGTAGATGATACAAATGTATTACCTAATAAATTAGATACTAGATATGAAAGTATAGTTGTTTTTGGATAAGCATCTTTGTTAAAATAGGAGGATAAATTTGAGAAGGTAGAAGCTTTAAAAGCTATAGTAGAGAAATATGCTCCTAATTTTATAAAAAGTGGTGATTTATGCATAGAAAAGAATTTAGTAAGAGCTAATGTGGTTAAGATATCCATTGACCATATTAGTGGAAAGTCATCTTATCTAGAAGGAGATACAATAAAGTAGTAATTATGTATTTTAAATGAATACTATATATTAATATATTTAGAGATAAGTTTAAAGTATAAGATTGAGATTACCACATATCCTAATTGTGAGGATGGTGATACTATGAGCAATAAGCATAAATTTACTAATAAGCAAATGGCAAAATTAGGACTTAAGAAGACAGATAGGGGAGATTATGATTACATTGACCCTGAAGAAAAAGAAAAATCTAAATATAGAACTGTTAAAAAAGAATCCCAATAAGGATTCTTTTTTATTATAAACTTCTTTAAATATATTGAATATATGGTATAATTTTCATATGAGTATTGATATACATAACATATAGAGAAAAGAGAGGAGATGAAAAAATGAAAAAAGTATTGTTAATTTTAATATGTTTAAGTGTTGTTATAACTTCCATGGTAGGATGCAACAAATCTAGTAAAAGCTCTAATAAGGATGAAAGCAATGTAACTCAAGTTGAGGAATCTTTAGAAGATAATAATGTAAATATAGATATAAGAGACACTGCTATACAAGTTCAAGGTTCACAAGTGGAAAGTGGTGAATTAGAAGGAGAAAAAGTATTTGCAGTAGGAGTTGTATCTTCAATAGATTCTTTGGGGGAAAATATGGATAAAGCTAGTTTTACAATCACACAAAATGAAGGGGAAGATACTAAGTCTTATGTAGTTACATGGGAATTAGGAAAACTTAATTTTCAAAGTCTACAAATATCAAATGGAGATGTAGTTAAGATTTATGGTGTGTTGGAAGGGAAAAATAAAGAAGGCATGCCGATAATTAAATCCTCACTTATGGATTTAGCAATGTAGTGAATGCAAGATAGCAAGGAAGTAATCCTTGCTATTTTTCTTTGGCAAAGTAAATAAATTTTATTATTAATTTAATTGTTACTAAAAATTAATAAGTAAATAATTTGTTAAAGTATCTTTTCCTTTTAATGAAGAGATTTACATATAAGAAAAATATCTTCAATTGTCTGAAAATTTTTATGAAATCAGAATGGCTATTTTCAATGGGTACAACGGAATAATAAAGAATAAAGTTAATTTTTACTGAAGGAAAGTGCAGTTAGCAATTCATTTTTATAAAAAGTTTATTTCAAAAAGGTATAATACTATGAAAAGTCACGAAAAAATGAGAAATAAAGATATGAAAACGTTTTAATGGGAAAAAAATAAGAGGATACAAGGCAAGTAATGATTGATAAAACTGACTGGTCGGTATAAAATTTAAGAATATTGAGGAAAGGGAGATGGACATGAACTATGACAAAAATATCTAAAAAGATAGCCGAAAGTAGAGTTGTAATTTTAGTTGTAGCATTTTTATTACTTATTCCATCTGTATTAGGGTTTATTAAGACTAAAATTAATTACGATATACTAAGCTATCTACCAGATGATTTAGAAACTGTAAGAGCAGAAGAGATTCTAAAAAGGGATTTTGATTGTGGATCTCTTAGTATGCTAATAATGGAAGGTATGGAAGATAAGGATGTAGCAAAGATAAAGGAGAAGGTTGAAAAAATTGAAGGAGTACAAAAGGTATTATGGATAAATGATGTTTTAGATTCGCCAATTCCTAAAGAAATACTTCCTAGTAGTGTACAAGATGTATTTTATGCTAAGGACTCAACCATGATGGTAATAATGTTAGAGGAAGGCAGTGCTAATATTATTACACAAAATGCCGTGGAAGATATAAGAAAGGTAGCTGGAGAACAAAGCTTTTTAAGCGGAATGGCAGGAATAGTTAAAGATACTAAAGACTTATCAGATAAAGAAACCCCTTTTTATGTGTTGATAGCAGTAATATTATCTTTAATAGTTCTAGCACTGACTATGGATTCTGTAGTAATTCCGGTTATATTTTTAGCTAGTATAGGAATTGCTATAATTTATAATATGGGAAGTAATATTATTTTTGGAGAGATATCCTATATAACTAAAGCTTTATCGGCAATATTACAACTTGGAGTTACAATGGATTATTCTATATTTTTGCTTCATAGATATGATGAAGAGAGGGAAATTCAAAAGAATAGGGTATCAGCTATGGCAAATGCTATAGCAAATACAATGACATCTGTAGCAGGAAGCTCATTAACTACAATAGCTGGTTTTTTAGCTCTTTGCACAATGGATTTAGCTTTAGGTAAAGATATAGGACTAGTTATGGCTAAAGGTGTATTACTTGGAGTTATTTGTACAGTAACAATTTTACCGGCTTTAATTCTTACCTTTGATAAAGCTATTCATAAATATAGACATAAAACTTTATTACCAACCTTTGAGAAGACCTCTGAATTTGTAGTAAAGCATCATAAAGCCTTTGTAATAATAGGAATCTTAGTGTTTATACCTGCGTTTATAGGTAAGACCAATGCTAAAGTGTATTACAATTTAGATGAATCTCTTCCAAAGGATTTGCCATCTATAGTTGGCACTAATAAGTTAAAAAATGATTATGGAATGACATCTACAAATATGATTTTAATTAAAGATACCCTTGATAACTATAAGGTTAAAGAAATGACTGATGAATTAGAACAGGTAGAGGGGGTATCCTCAGTAATTGCTCTAGAGAAAATATTAGGACCAAGGGTACCAGAGAGTTTTGTGCCAAAAGATTTATTAGAGAAGGTCAGGTCAGGTGGATATGAGCTCCTTGTAGTAAACTCAGAATACAAGGCAGCGACTGATGAAGTAAAAGAACAACTTGGAAAAATAAATGACATAGTAAAAAAATATGATTCCGATGGCTTAGTAAGTGGAGAAGCTCCATTGACTAATGACTTAATTAACATTTCAGATATAGATTTTAAAAATGTTAGTATAGCATCTATATTAGCTATATTTGCAATAATAGCTCTATTATTTATGTCATTAAGCTTACCAATAATTTTGGTTCTTACCATTGAACTTGCTATATTTATAAATTTAGGAATTCCGTTCTACACAGGAAGTGTAATTCCTTTCATAGCTTCAATAGTAATAGGAACAATACAATTAGGAGCTACAGTGGACTATGCTATTTTGTTAACATCTAGATTTAAAGAAGAACTTGAAAAAACTTCAGATAAAATGGAAGCCATGAGAATATCAATTCAAAACTCTTCTAGATCAATAATAACTAGTGCTTTAACATTCTTTGGAGCTACAGCTGGAGTTGGCATTATATCTAAACTAGAAATGGTAAGTTCTCTATGTACATTAATGGCTAGAGGAGCAATAATAAGTATGTTTGTAATTCTATTTGTATTACCAGGAATTCTGTTAATTAGTGAAAAAGTTATAATAAAAACAAGTAAAAATTTTGTAAAAAAGGTTGAGGAGGCTGCATAAAAATGAAAAGAAAAGCGTTATCTAAGAGAGTTATAGTGCTAGCTACAGTAGCAGCTATTATGACTTCTACAGTAGCAATGGCACAAGAAATAAATAAGGATGAAACAGTATATGTAATTTTAGATAGTAATGGAAAACCAGAACAAAAGATAGTATCTACTTGGATAAATGGTGAAGAAAATCTAGGAGAATTTAAGGACAAATGTAATTTAGATAATATAAAAAATGTTAAAGGTGAAGAATCTCCAGCTATAAGTGGAGATGAATTAACTTGGAAGGTAGATGGGAAAGATCTTTATTATGAAGGAGAAAGTAAGAGAGAACTTCCTATATTAGTCAATCTAAATTATGAGATTGATGGAAAAAAGGTAGAGCCTAAGGAAGCTCTAGGACAATCAGGTAAGTTTAAAATAACTTTAACAGTAAAAAATAATGAATCACGAACAGCTAAAATCAATGGGGAGAATAAAACATTATATGTTCCTTTTGTCACTGTTTCAGAAATTATGTTATCTAATGATAACTTTAAGGATGTGAAGGTGGATAATGGCAAGCTTATTCAAAATGGCAATAATTCCTCAATTACCTTTGTATCTGCACCAGGATTAAAAGAGTCTTTAAATTTAGGAAGTATATTAGATATTAAAGATACTCTAGTAATAGAAGGTACAACCACAAACTTTAGTGTACCAGCGATAATGATGGTAGCAACTACAGAAGCTCTAGATTTAGAAAATATTAGTGGTGATGATAGTTTAGATAGTTTGAAAGATTCTCTAGAGCAACTTCAAAATGGTGGAGATGAATTATTAGAAGGTTCAAAAAAGCTAGTAGATGGACAAGAACAATTAAGTACTAACTATGCTAAATTTAATGATGGGATAGGAACTTTTAAAAATGGAGTTTCAGATTTAAGTAATGGAATAGACACCTTATCTAATAATACTCCTAGCTTAAAAGCTGGAGCTGATAAGTTACAAAATGGACTTTCACAATTTAAAAATGCTCAAGGACAATTTTCTGAAGGAATGGAAAATTATGAAGAAAATGCTACTAAGTTATTTACGGCATATAATTCTATAGATGGAGGTATAAATTCATGTTTAACTGGTTCAACTCAGCTAAAAATGGGATTAGCTGCAGGTAGTGAAGGATTAGAAAATCTTAATAAGTCTACAGCAAATTTAGATGCTATAGCAGCTCAATTAGATGCAATGGGAGCTTCAGTAGCAAGTGTTAATCCTGAATTAGCGGCTAATATTGCAAAGGCAAGCGGCGGAATTAAAGCTGTATCTAATGGTCAAAAGGATGGCATAGGAAAACTACAACAAGGAATGAAAGGTGCTTCTATTGGTGCAGGTGAGCTTGAAGAAGGATTAACTGGACTTTCTAAGGGTTCAGAGGAATTTAAGAATAAAGGAGAACTATTATTACAAGGCACTAATACTTTAAAAGAAAGCTCAGTAAAACTTAATGGAGCGTCAGAAGAGTTGTATAATGGAAGTACAGCACTATCTCAAGGAGTTGGTTCTTTAGTAAATGGTACTAATAAGTTAAAAGCAGGAGGATCAGCATTATTAAATGGAAGTAATGCACTATATGATAATTCCGGAAAATTATTAAATGGTATAAATCAATTAAAAGAAGGCAATACAGAACTTTATAAGGGTGTTGTTAAATTAAAAGAAGAAGGCTTAGATAAGTTAAATGAAAAAGGTAATACTGCCATAAAGGATATTGAAGGAGTAGTTGAAGCTAAGGATGAACTTGTAAAACTTTCTAAGGAATATGGTACTTTTTCAGGTTTGGATAATTCTATGAATGGAAAAGTTAAATTCATTATGAGAACAGAGGAAGTTAAGGCTGATACAGATAATAAAGCAGCTAAAGAAGACAAAGCAGAAACTGAAACAGTTAAAGAAGAAAAAGGTTTCTTTAAAAGTTTACTAAATATTTTCAAAAAGTAGATTTGTTTTTTAAGATGTTTAAAAAAAGAGATATTTCAAGATAAAATTATTATTTTGAAATATCTTTTTATTTTAAAGAAAGTTTGATAAGGAAAATTTTAAGTATAATGTAGAAAAACTTAGAATAAATCCATAAATCTAGGTAAAAATACTGTTGAAGGAGGCTTATTTATGGATATTATAAGTTTTGTATTATACTTTATATTTAATTTCTTTTTCTATGGATTTGTAGGCTGGATAATTGAAAATTTGTTTTGCTATTGTACTAGAGGTCATTTTCAAAAGGATGGATTTCTAAGTGGACCATTTAAACCTATGTATGCTATAGCTATGAGCATTTTAGTATTAATTGAATCAACCCTTAATATTAATGTATATTTTTTAATACCACTATGTTTTATAATTCCAACTGTTGTTGAATATATAACAGGAATAATAATGCGAAATTATTTTAATAAAAATTACTGGGATTATTCGGAGCTTAAGTACAATTTTAAGGGAATTATATGTTTAGAGTTTTCTATGGCATGGACTATATTAACCTTCATAGGAGTGAAATATCTTCAAATAGTGGTAAATAATGCATATCAAATAATTTATCCAATATGGCCAATTTGCTCTACCATTTTAGTAATAATTTTATTTATAGATGAGATTATTACTTTAAAAGAATTCAAAGATAAGAGAAGAGTTATTCAAAATTAAATTGAGTCATAGTAGTACAATAGAATCTAGATTTACATTTGTAAAATTAAATATTATAGGATATAAACAGGTGGTTAGGATTAGGTTAGTATATTTTATAGACTGTACTATAAAATATGTTAACTTTATTTAAGAAAACTGCCTGTTTATTTTTAAATTAAATGAATTCTTATATAAATCTGTGAAAGATATAAGAGTGAGAAATATTATTTTTAAAACAAAATAATTATATATCTATAAATGCGTAGACAAAAATAAAAATATATCATATTATTATAGTGTAGAATAATTAAAAGATGCTTATCCAGTGAATGATTTTTAATTAAGGGGAGGTATTATAGTGGAAAAGATAGATAGATTTATTGATATTGAAGGTAGAATAAAAATATGGCCAAAGAAGAAAGAATTAAAGATTGAGGTTTTGAAGTATTTAGCTACAAAGTTTAAGTATGACTATTCATATAGTGAGAAGGAAGTTAATAATATAATTATAAATTGGCATACCTTTGAAGATTATTTTTTGCTACGCAGAGGTTTAATAGACTATAAATTTTTATGTAGAAAAAAGGATGGATCAGAATATTGGAGAAATAAGGAGGAAATCCATGAGCAACAATAGAGTCGATGTAAAAGAAAGTAAAATAAAGAGTGTTGAAACAGCAAATAAACACATTGAAAATAATAGAGTAGTAGATGTAAAATCCAATGAAATATTTTGGAATGCAACTATGGAAGATCTTAAAAGGGGATATATTAAACAAGGAGATACTATTAAATGTTTAATTTGTGGTAAAATATTTCAACTTGGAAAAGTATATATGATAGATGAAGAGTTCTATGAATCGTGGAAAGCAGCAGAGATTCATATTCGGAATACTCATAATTCCATGTTGGAATATCTACTAAATATGAATGGAAGCTTTACTGGGGTTTCAGATGTGCAGAGGGAAGTACTAAAGCTTTTTGCAGAAGGTATATCAGATAAAGAAATAGCTAGTAGATTAGGAGTTGCCACATCTACTATAAGAAATCATCGATATAAGCTAAGAGAAAAAGAAAAGCAGTCAAAGTTATATTTAGTAATGATGGAATTATTAGATGAAAGTACTAATAAGAAGATAACTAAATTAGATAAGGGGATTATTTGTGATGCTCATAAGACAGCTACTACTTTAGATTATAGGTTTAATATAACTAGTGAAGAAAAGATTCAAGTTATACAAAATTATATCAATGAAGATGGTAGTTTAAAAAGTTATCCATCTAAGGAGAAGAAAAAGATTATAGTTTTAGAGCAAATAATGAGAAGTTTTACTATAGGTAAAGGTTATTCAGAGAAAGAAATCAATAGAATACTATCTAGGGTATATGAAGACTATGCTACTGTAAGAAGGGCATTAATTGAATATGGATTTTTAAGTAGATCTAATGATTGTAAAAGTTATTGGGTGAAGGAATAAAATAATGTAGGTATTAATACTTTAAATTTAAATGAAGGAAAAACCGTATTTATATAGAATATAAATTATTATTAGATTACAGTATAAGCTTAGATAAAATTAGATTTTAATCAATAATCCAAAGAAAGGAAAGGGTATAGAAAATTTAAATACATTTATCTATACTGGGTGAAAAAATGAAAATAGAATTGGATGATAAAAATGTACTTTATGTATTAGACAGTATTCATGGTAAATATATAAGCACAAAGTTATATTTTAAAGAGCATACCAATGAAATAGATAAAATAGGTATGACTACTCCTGAAGAATTAAAAGCATTGTATAATGATTTGCTTGAACAAGTTCATGCTCAAGGAGAATACAAATTTCTAGAAAAAATAAAGTAATGGAAGATAGAGTATCTATTTCATGGAAATAAGGTCATATAAAAAGAATAAACTTTTTATATGACCTTATTTTACTTCAGGTAAGTGGTTCCAATATCTTGTTGGCATACTTCTACGCGTTAATTTAAGATTTTCTCGTTCCTTTATATTTATGGCATTATAGAATTCCTTCCAAAGGTTCTCAAAGTTATCATTGAGAGGGGAAGTTTCTAAGGATTCACCATAATCTTTAGAAAAAGACGAGATAATGCCTTCTTTTTTATTATATATTAAAGCAAGTTCTCTCCTCATATCATGAATTATAAAATTTTGGTCAGAAAATCTTTCTATAAAATGAGCCTGAATAAGAGGGAGAATGTTATGGTCAGGCTCTATAGCTGAGTAAAAGGTAAAAGGAGCAATTTCTTTAAATCTAACAAATCCAGTAAATCTATGAGCTTCTAAGGTAACTTTTCTGCAATATTTATCTACAGTTAAGATAATATCATTATTTTTGGCTAAATTAATGATATCTCCAAATTTAAAACATAGTTTAATGTATTTATATACTAAATCCTCAGAAGTTTGGAGGTCACTTAAATATAAATAATATACATTTTTAAGAGTTAAGTAGCTAAGTTTATCCCTTATGCTAGCATATACTCTATTAAATTTATCCTCTTCGGTAGTTATTTCTTCCGTTGTTGTAATTAAGCTAGGAATATATGAGGAAGATTTAGTAATTTTAACTTCTTCTTTACAACTATAAGCATAGAAAATTGTAGTTAAAAGACCCTCAAAGGACCCGTCATATAAGAATTCTTTCATGTTGTAACACCACCAATACTTTATTATATTTATAGTTCTCCAGTTAAATAGGTACATCTATCCTCTAAAAGCAAAGTTTTATCTAGGGAGTTCATTTCATTTTGGAATGATGAAGACAATAGAAGCTTAGTATATTGATTATCTAAAATTGGTATGGAGCTGTTGTTAAAATTAAAGTCAAGAAAGCTTAATTGCTCATACTTTTCATTTTCGATATAGTTTAAATCAATTTTAGGTTTTAGCACAGATCTAACCTTTTCTTCATCTAAGTCCACAGAGCCATAGTATTTACCTTTGCATACTATAAAGTATTGAGCACGTTTTAAAACCACTCCTAACTTTTTTAAATCATGAAAGGTGAGAAAACTAATTCTTCTAGCACTAATAATTTTTTTAGCTCCACGAATACCTATACCAGGTATTCGAATTAAAAGTTCATAGGAAGCTGTATTGATTTCTAGAGGAAATATATTAAGGTTATTTAGAGCCCAATTAGTTTTAGGATCAAAGTTTATATCAAAATTTGGATTTTCTTTATTAAGAAGTTCTTCAGCTTTAAAACCATATACCCGTAGTAACCAATCTCCTTGATAAAGTCTATGCTCTCTAAGGGTAGGTGGGGTTTTTAAATTGGGTAAATTCTTACCATTATTTACTGGAATATAGGCTGAGTAATAAACTCTTTTAAGTAAAAAGTTGTCATAGAGATTCTCTGTAAGATTTAAGATATCTAAATCATCTTCTTTGGTTGCACCAACAATTAACTGAGTGCTTTGCCCGCCAGGTACAAATAAAGGAGCCTTTTTAGATAATTTTCTCTCTCCATTACTTATAATTATGTTATTTTTTATGGATTTCATAGGAGAAAATATATCCTTTTTATTTTTTTCGGGAGCTAAGAGCTTTAGGGAATTATTAGATGGAAGTTCAATATTTACGCTCATTCGATCTACATATTTCCCAGCTTCTTTTATTAAATCTTCATCAGCTCCAGGAATAGCTTTAAGATGTATATATCCACGAAAGTTAAATTGGTTTCTTAACTTTTTAACAACTGATGTTAATAGTTCCATAGTATGATTAGGATTTTTAATTACTGCTGAGCTTAAAAATAATCCTTCAATATAGTTTCTTCTGTAAAAGTTCATAGTTAGACTTATCACTTCATCTACAGTAAAGGCAGCTCTTTCCACATCATTAGATCTCCTATTAATACAATAGGAACAATCGTATATGCAATAATTAGTTAGTAAAATTTTTAAAAGAGATATACATCTTCCATCTGGAGTAAAGGAGTGACATATACCACTAGGAGCAGAAGAACCTAAAGCACCTTTAATTCCTCCACGATTAGAACCAGATGAGGAACATGATACATCATATTTTGCAGCTCCACTTAATATCCTAAGTTTTTCACTAATCTCCATTGAAATTCACCTTCTAACACATAATAAATAATCTATATAAAAATTATACCAGAACGTTTGTTCGTGGTCAATAAAATAAAATTTATTTTTATGTAATATAGTGTGACTTATTTGAAGTGTCTTACATAACATAAAATATAGCAAGAATTATGGAGTTATTAAATGAACAATTGTAAAGATAACTGTAATTGTAACGATAACTGTGATTGCAATGATAATTGTAACTGTGATTGTAACTGTGATTGCAATTTTGATTGCGATTGTGATTGCGATTCCACTGACAGTGGGGTAGGTGGAGTTGTAGATGCGAAAGAAGTTAGATGTCAAAGAAGGGAAGATAGACTACTTATTTTAATTTTAATACTTCTTTATTGTCAAAATGTATCTACAAACTCTCAATACTATAGATGTATTAATAGTCAATTGATAGATTACGTGCTGTGTTCAAATCGTCAATTAATGTGTACAATTTTATGCATGTCTCAGAACTTAGTGGGTAGCATAGTAGATTGTTGTGCTAATCAAAAAAAACGTAAATAAGAGCAGAGTAATCTGCTCTTTTACTATTGGTTAATAATATGTGGAGTGTGATAAAATAGAGTATATATTTAAGAAATAAGGTGATGAGATGGATATATATGAAGATATAATATATGGGGAGTTAATGCAATGGAAGAGGGAAATGGAGAAGAAACCAACCCTTGGGAATAATCTTTCTAAAAATATACAAGATAAAATGAATAGATTCATTCCAGAAAAATTTCATGTCATGGTTACAGAAGTTATAAAGAATATGGTTAAAGTAGTTATTTTAGGGTCTGAATATACTACATTGGAACCTATAAAATATATGCCTACGATAGAGAGAGAAATGCTAGTAAAGGAAAAGATTCAATTATATAGAAAGGCAGCAACATTAAGTGGAGCTAGCACAGGATTTGGTGGCTTTTTTATAGGTTTAGCTGATTTTCCTATATTGTTAAGTATAAAAATTAAGCTATTATATGAAATTGCTAGCATATATGGTTATGACACAAAAGATTATAGAGAGAGGTTATACCTTCTTTACATATTTCAAATTGCTTTCTGTAGTGATAAAAGAAGAATAGAGGTATTTCACGTATTAACTAATTGGAAAGAGTATTCAGATAAATTGCCTTTAGATAAAGAAAATTTTGATTGGAGAATCTTTCAACAGGAATATAGAGATTATATAGATTTAGCAAAATTTTTTCAGCTCGTACCTGTTATAGGAGGGGCAGTAGGAGCTGTAGCTAACTACAAGCTAGTAGAAAAGCTAGGTGATACTGCTATGAATGGATATAGACTAAGATATTTTGATTAACACTTAAAAATTTGATAAGTTTATAATATCTAAGGAAAACTACTCTTAAATATTATATTATTGTAGTATAGTTTAGGTTAAATATAATAAAAAAGTTGGAATGTAAAATTTAATCTACATTCCAACTTATTTTAAAACTCCCACTATGATCTCCTTCTACTTGTATTTTATATTTTCCATCATGAGGTATGACTATAGTTTGAATTAAAGAATTATCTATGTTTTCGTTTTTATATAACATACGGTCATCCTCATCAATTAGTGATATAGCCAAGTTTCCACCTTCATTTTCAACCTTTATATTAATAGTTAACTGGTCATTCGAGTCTAACTTAAGTGTTTTGTATTTATAGCCCTTAAAACTTTTATAGGTCATTTCCATAGAGCTTTTTGAAGTGTGTTCTTTAGCTTTCCTAGTTTTGTAGTTGCCATCAGTGGCTGAACATTTGTTGATTATCAATATAATAATTAATATACATAGGAGTAATAGGAGTTTAGTTTTTTTAGCCATAAATAACCTCCACATAGACATCTAATATATTTATATAAGAATAGTATGGAATTATGCCTAAATTATATTTTTAAATTTATAAAAATAGACAATAAATATTAAAAAGAACATATAAACTATATATTTACTATTTTGCTTTAAAATATATATGATAGTATATATATAAGATAATATAATTTATTACAAATACAAATTTACTTTAATAATAAGTGTTAATAAAATGGAGGTTTTTAATGATTAATGGACAAAAAGAAATAACTACAAAACAAAATAAAAAGAAAAGCAAATTTTTATCAGGAGTTATATTTTTGGTGGTTTGCGGAGCAATTGGTGCTATTATAGGAATTTTATCTGTAACTTATTTTAAAGATTTTATGGATAATTATATTAAAAGTGATAATTTTCTTTTAGAATTACTTAGATACTATGGACTTATACTAATATTTTTCTTAGGCTATATGATTCATATTATCATTCATGAGGCAGGACATCTTGTATTTGGACTTATGACAGGATATTCCTTTGTGTCCTTTAGAATAGGATCTTTCACTATAATTAAAGAGCAAGGCGAAATAAGCTATAAGAAGTTTGGTATACCAGGTACAGCGGGGCAATGTCTTATGATGCCACCTGATATAAAGGATGGAAAGTACCCATTCATAATGTATAATTATGGTGGAGGAATAATGAATTTAATAGTAGCAGGAGTAGGTATACTATTGGCTATTTTAATAGAAGAAATGCCTATACTTATTTCAGCAATGCTAATATTAATTAGTGCAGGGGGTATATTTGCAGCCTTTACTAATATAATTCCGTTAAAAGTTGGAGGAATTTCTAATGATGGATATAATGTGATATCCATGTTGAAGGATGAGAATGCAAGAAGAGGGTTTTATTTTCAACTTAGAGTTAATGGACTACAATCACAAGGAATGCGAATTAAGGATATGGAATTAGAGGAATTAAAAATAAGTGAAGGAAGTGACTTAATAAATCCACTTAATACTTCGCTTAAACTTATGGAGTATAGTTGGTATTTAGATAATATGGATTTTGATGGCGCAAGACAATGTATTGAAGATTTTACACCATGTATGGACAAGATAATTCCACTATATAGAAATGAAATAAATTGCGAAAAAATGTTTTTAGAGCTCATAGGTGATTGTAACAAGGAGTTTATTGATAGTGTATATGATAAAAATCTTAGAAAGTATATAAAAGCTTCTAAATTTATGATAGGTAAGAAGAGAGTAATGATGGCTTATGAAATTTTCTATAATAATAATAAACAAAAAGCATTAAGCTATTATGAAGAAGCAATAGAGTTATCTAAGAAATATCCTGTTAAAGGGGATGCAGATATGGAGTTAATGCTAGTAAATTGGATTAAGGAAATCATGAGTATTTAATCCTATTTAATATTTCCATAAAGATAATAGGAATTAAAATTTTGTATATGATAATAAATGACATTGAAAGCTATATCTATTTATGATGTAGCTTTTTATGGTATATATGCAGAAAAAGAATGAAATTGTAAACAAAAGTTTAAATATTTAGAAAAGAATATAGTTACATTTACAATGTAATGTGATAAAATATACAATATAGATAAAAACTTTTTCTAAGACTACTAATTAAAAGGGGGGTACTTATGTCTTTGAATAGTAATGTAGAAGTAATCTGTCAAAATTGCTTGATAAAAAGTACTACTAAGTTATGGAATAGCATTAATGTAACTATAGATGAAAAGGCAAAAGAGAGAATATTAGATAATATCTTTTTTAAATTTACATGTCCTATATGTGGTCATATATCAACCGTTGAATATGATTGTTTATATCATGATATGAATAAAAGGGAGATGATATATTTAATAGCAAACTATAGTAGAGATAATGATGAATTAGTTAAAGAACTTGAAGCCTTATCAGAAGAAGTTTTGCCACAATTTGGTGATAAGTATAAACTTAGAATTGTAACTAGTAACTATGATTTAATAGAAAAGATTAAGATTTTTGACTGTAATTTAGATGATAGAGTTATAGAAATATGTAAGTTGTATTATATTTCTAATATAGTAGATATTAATTTGGACATTAGTTTTAAAAATGTATATTTTGATTATGATATTACTAAAGATAGTATGGTTTTTATATTTATAGATGATAAAGGGGAAGCACTATCATACAATTTGGATATGAAGATATATAATTTTATAAGAGATAAATACTTAAATGTTATAGAAGAAAAGGAATACAAGAGTTTTCAAATTATTGATAGACAGTGGGCAATTGAGATCAGTTAATATAATAATAAATAAAGATTTATTATAAAGAAGGCAGGGATGATACCTGTCTTCTTTTATGAAATTTTACAAGTAATTGAAAAACACTAAGATTTTTGATGAAAAATATTTACGTGCTTATATATTTTCTTAAATTATTTTTTAGTAATTTTATCTAAGGATATTTTTGTAAAAACCCTGTAATGCAGTAATAGTACTGTTTTTAATCTGGGTAATAAGTCCATTATGGGTAATACTTAACTATGGAGGATAATGTATCATTGATTAGAAATTATCAACCATTATAAATTTAAAATTTGTATGTTATAACTATAGCACAAGGTGGTTAGACGTAAAAGTACATTAACTACTAGAAAAGTGGACAAGTTATTAAGTCCAAATATAGGAGGAATGGAAATGAAATCGAAAGCATTATCAATATTAACATTATTATTAGTAGGAAGTACATTAGTAGGAGGCGTACAAGCAGAAGCAGCTGTAAACACTAAAAGCCAAGTGAACACTGAGAATTGTAGAACTATAAGTAATTATCAATATGGCAATTTAGATTATACTAAATTTATAAATGGAAACTTTATAAATGACTTTGAATCTATGAAAAATATGATAATCAATCAAAAAAATTGTACAACTGTACCAATTACTCCGCCTAAAGAAGAAGTAAAGGATCCAACAACTAAGCCGACGACACCACCAACAACTGGACAGGATACGTCAACTAAGCCACCTGTCACTGAAGTACCAGTAGTGCCTGAGAAACCAGTAGTACCTGAAAAACCGGTAGTACCTGAGAAACCAGTAGTACCTGAGACACCTGTTGTTAATGAGAAGTTTATGGCTCAAGTTGAACAAGCTATATTTAACAAGGTAAACGAAGAGAGAGCTAAAGCTGGAGTACCAACTTTAAGCTATAACACAACTATGGAAAAATATGCTAGAATTAAATCTCAAGATATGGGAGATAATAACTATTTTAGTCACCAAGACTTAAGTGGAAATCTTATAACAACTAAGATGAAAGCTGATGGAGTTTCATATAGAGCTTGGGGAGAAAATATAGCATATATAGGGGGAGTAACTGATCCAACTGCATTAGCTAATCAATTTATGACTAACTGGATGAATTCAGAAGGTCATAGAAAGAATATACTATCAACTAATTTTGAAAGTATAGGTGTAGGTGTATATAAATCTGGTAATAGAGTTTATGCAACTCAAGAATTCTATAAATAATATAAGAGAATTTTAGAAAAACTAAATATAGATTTTGAAATAAAGATTAAAAATATCCCTTATTGTAGACAAATGAAACTACAATGAGGGATATTCTTATACTATCAAGAAAAATATTATATTTATTATTTTTAATATGTAATAAAATGATATAATATATTAAGAAATTACAGTCCAATGCTTAAGATAATTAAGTTAGCTATATATAATTTAAAGTTAAGAGATTAAGAAAGAGTTGTAGGGTTGTTTACATTTAAGAAGGCGAGTTTTTGGATATTGAAAAATTATTAAAGATATAGGAAGAGTAGGTGCTAAATTGTTATTAAATAAGAGTGAAAAAAAGAGAGAAAGTGTAGAATTTGGGCAGGTTAATTCCATAGAAATATTAAGGGGAGTACTAAAGCGTCTTATTGAAGAAAAGAATTATAGTAAGGCTGAAGATATACTATTTAATGAATTTGAAAATAAGACTTCTGAAGAATTATGTAATGTAGCAGTTGAATTCTACAATTTACTACTTGAAAAAAGTGATGATGATTTAAAAGGTGGAAACTTTTCCAAGGAAGAAGCACATCAAGGCTTAGAAGATATAAAAAGATATAAAAAGATTTAAAAAGATTTAAAAAGTAACAAATATTTAAATCTAATACATAATCATAGCTGAGAATATTTAAGGGTTACTAGTTTTTATCTTTTATAATAGTAAATTCAGTATATTTCTATCTATAGGCTAATATATTATACTATATAAATTATTAATTTAGGAGGAAGATATGTCCAGAGGTAGGGGTAAGGAAGATAAAAAGGCAGCTAAGAATACTGGCAAAGATAAGAAGGGTGACAAGAAAGTTAAGAATAAGAACGAGTTAAAGAAGAAAAAATAAACGCAGTATTTAAAATCTATAAGAAAGTTTAGAGGCTATCTCAAAGTTGAGACGGTCTCTTTATTTATAATAAAAAATATTTAAATTAATGAAAGTATTTAAATTCATACTATAACACATAATAAATATATATTAATTAATGTTAAAGGAAGGGATTTTTATGGAAGGGAAAAAATGTGTTAAAGTAATACCCCTGGGTGGATTAGGTGAGATAGGAAAAAATATTACTGCTATTGAATATGATAAAGACATTATAGTTATAGATTGTGGTATAGCATTTCCAGATGAAGAAATGTATGGGGTTGATTTAATCATACCTGATATAACTTATTTGATGGATAATAAAGAAAAGGTAAAGGCTTTTGTTCTTACCCATGGACATGAAGATCACATTGGTTCATTACCTTATATTTTGAAACAATTAAATGTACCAGTGTATGGAACTAGATTAACCTTAGGTATATTAGGAAATAAGTTAAAAGAGCATTTTTTAGAGAATGAATTCACTCTTAAAACTGTGGAGGCTGGGGAGACTATTGAATTTGAAGATCTTAAAGTTGAATTTATAAGAAATACCCATAGTATAGCTGATTCTTGTTCTTTAGCTATCCATACTCCTATTGGAGATATACTCCATACTGGAGATTTTAAAATTGATTATACACCTATTGACGGTTTAGTTATGGATTTGGAAAGAATATCTCAATTGGGAAAAGAAGGAGTTTTGCTTTTAATGGCAGATAGTACAAATGTAGAAAGGCAAGGACATAGTTTATCAGAAAAGACTATAGGGCAAACCTTAAATAGAATTTTTTCTACGGCTACAGGAAGAGTAATCGTTGCGACTTTTGCCTCCAATATACATAGAATGCAACAAATAGCTGATGCTTCAGTTAAGTACAAAAGAAAGATTGCTTTTAGTGGTAGAAGTATGGAGAATATATCTACTGTAGCTATGGAATTAGGTTATTTACATATTCCAGAAGGAACTATGATAAATGTAGATGATATAAGAAACTATAGAAATGAAGAAATAACTATAATAACTACAGGTAGCCAAGGAGAGCCTATGGCAGGTCTTGCAAGAATAGCTTTTTCAAATCATAGAAAGATTCAATTAGAGCCAGATGATTTGTTTATCATCTCAGCATCTCCTATACCTGGGAATGATAAGCTCATATCTAGGGTTATCAATGAACTTTATAAAAAAGGTGCAGATGTTATCTATGAAGCTTTAGAAGATATTCATGTATCTGGTCATGCTTGTCAAGAAGAGTTAAAGTTAATACATGCCTTAGTTCATCCGAAGTATTTTATGCCCGTCCATGGAGAATATAGGCATTTAAAACATCATAAAGACCTGGCTAAAAGTTTAGGTATGGAGGAAAAGAATATATTTATAATGAATACTGGAGATATACTACAGCTTTCTGATGATGAAGCAAAAATATCTGGAAGAGTTCATACTGGAAGGGTACTTGTAGATGGTATAGGAGTAGGAGATGTAGGCAACATAGTATTAAGAGACAGAAGGTATTTAGGTCAAGATGGTATGGTTGTTGTAGTTGTAACTTTAGAAAAGGAAAGCTATAGTATAGTTGCAGGACCAGATATTATAACTAGAGGTTTTGTTTATGCCAAGGAAGCAGAAGATATGATTAATAAAGTTAGAGATATAGCAAGAGAGGAAATTGAAAGTTCTTTAGCAAATAATCAGATAGAATGGTATGGATTAAAGACAAATGTAAAAAGATCCATAGAGAGATTTCTATATAATGAAACTAAAAGACGACCAACTATATTCCCAATAATTATGGAAGTATAATTTAATAATTTTTAAATAGCATACTATAGATAATAGTTATCTGTGGTATGTTATTTATTTTATATGATGACTACCAACTCTAATATTCCTATTTTCTTCAAAGTGGGAGTAAAAGCTGCTACGTCCCTGGAAAACGATTTCCCCTAAAGGACAACGAATTCTAAGTATCGAAAATACTGATACTTAGAATTATGTTAGTAACCTTCAGAGGGGGTAAAAACTCCCTCTAAAGCAAAGAACTCTGTTTATATCACAGCTATTTGTAATATTTATACCTTAATTTAATAAATTTATACTATATAAACTTATTAAATTAGGAGGGGTATTATGGAAGACAGAGTTATAAGTGTTAAAGGGAAAGGAAAAGCATCAGTACCACCAGATACAATAGAAATAAATATGATATTAACTACAGTAAAACCTACCTATGAAGAAGCTCTGAATGCGGCTAGTAGGGACTTGGATGAATTAAGATCATGCTTAAGAAGTGCAGGCTTTGATAAAAAAGATATAAAAACTACTAATTTCAGAGTGGACACTAAATATGAAAATATTGCTGATCCCAATGGAAATTATAGGAGAGTTTTTGTAGGATATGAGGTTACTAATAGCTTAAGAATTGAATTTGAAAATAATACTATGAGATTAACTAGAGTCCTTAATGCTCTTGCAGGTTGCCCAGCAACACCTGAATTTTCTATAAGGTATAAAGTTAAAGATGATACGAAAATTAAGAATTTACTTTTAGAAAGAGCCGTAGAGGATGCAAGATTAAAGGCTAAAGTAATGGCAGAGGCTGCAGGAGTAAGACTAGGAAAGATTCTAAGGATAGATTATAGTGGGGATGATATTCAATTATATAGGGACATTTATAGCATGAATAAGAATCTAATTTCTACAGGAGTGGCTCCAAACATTGATTTACAGCCAGATGATATAGAGGTGGAAGATACAGTGACTGTAGTTTGGAGAATTGAAAGTTAACTTAATATGGTATAATAAGAGTGGTTAAGCCTTAGAAATAAGGCTTTTTTTATAAAATTGTTGAAAAGTATATAGATTTATTGATACAATTATTTACATATAAAGATAAAAGGGGGTAAGTGTATGAAGGCCTTTTTTAGAAAAAAGTCAGTTATTATTTCTATTATAGTAATTATTGTAATAATAGCTGCTGTATTTGGGGTAAATTATCTAATGGACAGGAAGTCAGGAAAGTTAGCTGCTAAAGAAAACCAACAGGAGATAAAATCAATTAATGAAGAGATATCACAAGAAGAGTCTAAGGAATTGAAGCCAGCAGATTATTATCCTGAAGCAGAAATTTATGATATAATGCATAGAATGGCTAATACTAAAATAATTGCAGAAAATAATAAAATTTGGGGAGAATTACCCATGGAAAAAGAAGAAATTCAAAATTTGAAAGGCATTGTTGAAAAAGTAAGTTATGAGGATAGAGAAAAATTATTAGATATTTTAACTAGATGGGAAGCAGGAGATTTTTCTCAGGCGGATAAGGATCATAATTATGTTTGGGAAAAGTTAGGTGGAACTATAGGACGAGCTTTGGGTATAAAAGCTGATTAAAAGGTATAGAATTTTTGTTCTATACCTTTTAATATTTTTTCACTAATATGGCTAGAATACAAAGGCAACTTAGAATTTTAATTATATATTTATATTAATTTTAATATAAGAATACTTGTATAAAGTAAATAGCTTCAAGCTAATGAAAGTATAGATTAAATTTGATATAATAGTTAGTAATTAGTATAGTAACAATAGTTAAGAAAGAGTACAGAAAGAGTCAAGTTGGAACTGGAGATAGAATTATTATATTAACGATAGTTAAGGAAGAGTGAAGATAAATGAATAAAAAAAGTCATCAAACAAAGTGGAGACGATTAGATAATACAGCAAAAATATTTCCTGTCATTGCTAATGAAAACTTAAGTAATGTTTTTAGAGTGTCTGTCACTTTGAAGGAGGATGTAGTACCAGAAATTTTACAGCAAGCGTTAGAAGAGGTACTTCCATGGTTTGATGGATTTAACGTAAGACTTAGAAGAGGTTTTTTTTGGTATTACTTTGAAACTAATAAAAAGGTACCCGTAGTTGAAAAAGAAGCTACTTATCCTTGTAAGTATATAGACCCTCGTAGTAATCAGCAATTCTTATTTCGTGTATCTTACTATGAAAGAAGAATTAACTTGGAGGTTTTTCATGCTATTACAGATGGAATGGGTGCTATTAACTTTTTAAAGGAGCTTACTTATCACTATATAGAACTGCTTAAAACTAAGGAGTCTTCTAAAAAAATTACTAGAAGACCTAGTAGTGAATGTATACTTGATACTGAGGATAGTTATTTAAAAAATTATAAGCGATTAGCTAAGAAACCCTATGGCACTAAAAAGGCTTATCAGTTAAAGGGAGAGTTGTTATATCTAGACACAGTAAGTGTTATTCACGGCTATGTTGATCTAGTAGGGCTAAAAGCAAAATGTAAAGAAAAAGAAGTAAGTATAACTAGATACTTATTGGCGTTATTGATATGGTGTATTTATGAGGAGTATTTAAATAAGCAAAAATATGAAGATCCTATATCAATTAACTTACCTATTAACCTTAGATCTTTTTTTGAATCTACAACTACTATGAACTTCTTTGCTGTAACAGCCATAGAATTTTTATCAGATGGAAAAGATTATACTTTTGAGGATATTCTTTTTATGGTAAATAAACAGATGGATGAAAATATAACTAAAGAGAAACTAGAAGAAACTATTTCTTATAATGTATCCAACGAGAAAAAGCCTTTAGTTAGATTTGCTCCATTAGCCCTTAAATATATTGCGTTACAGCTAGTTTATGGAAGAATAAGTAGAGGAAATACTATGACTCTATCTAACTTAGGTAATATAAAGGTTCTTCCGGAATTTGATGAATACATCGAGAATTTCCATTTTATTATAGGTGTAGCTAAAAAGCAAAAAATGAAATGTGGAGTATGCTCTTATAAAGATAAAGTGGTGGTGACTTTTTCCTCAGTTTTAGGAGACACATATTTACAAAGAGCTTTCTTTAGAGCTTTAACTAAAGAGGGAATTGATGTAACAATAGAAAGTAATGGTGTATTAAATGAAAAGGTGTAGAAGATGTCAAGTAAATATATTGGATGAAACTCACACTTGTCCTCTATGCAGAAGAGTTCTAGAGTATGATGAGATGAATGTAGAATCAACTAGAATGTATCCTAATGTTGAGTATGATATAGGCAAATATAAAAAAATTAAAAGAATTTTTTTGTTTATCTTAACTGTAGTTTCTGTAGTTTTGGGTTTTATAAACTATATTACCTACTCAGGAGTTATATGGTCTTTAATTGCAGTGGTTGGAATCATATATTTTGCAGTTACAGTTACATATTCCATTATGAACAATGCTAATTTGGCTTCTAAAATATTAGTTCAAACCATAGGAGCTGGAATTCTAGTTATAGTCATTGATAATGTTACAGGGTACATTGGATGGTCTGTAAACTATGCTATTCCTGCAATGATACTATTTGCTAATTTAGCAATTGTGCTTCTTATGATAGTTAATCCTATGAATTGGCAAAGTTATTTTATGTATCAAATTGCTATTACTATTTTTAGCTTTATTCCTTTGATTTTATTTTGGGTAAAATTAATAGATAGACCGTTTTTAGCTATTTTAACTAGTGGAATTTCAATTCTTATTTTAATTGGTACCATAGTTTTTGGTGATAGAAGCGTAAAAAATGAATTGATTCGTAGATTTAATACCTAGGAGAGAGAAGATGAAAGATAAAAAGACTAGTATTCGTGGAAACTTAGTTAGAGAACTAATTGATAATATTACAGATACTTCCTTGGGAGAACCAATTCAAACAGGAAAATTTAGAAAGCATCCTGTAGAACCACTTTGGAAGTGTCCCAATGGATATTTGTATGAAAAAATAGAGTTAGATAATTTTGTTATGGAATATTTAAAACCAGAAGAAAAATCTAATGGAAAAGTAATTCTGCAGCTTCATGGTGGAGGCTACATTGGTCCCATGAAAAATGTGTATAGAAGATTTGCAGTAAATTATTCAGAACTAGGTAAAGGTGCAGAGGTTTTAACTATTGATTATAGAGTAGCTCCAGAGAATCCATTTCCGGCGGCATTAGAAGATGCAATAGCTGCTTATCAGTGGCTTATAGAAGAAAAAAATTATGAATCAAAAAATATAATGGTAGTGGGAGATTCTGCTGGAGGGGGATTAGCATTAGCGCTGTGTCTTTACTTAAGGGATAATGAAATTTCTCTTCCTGGAGGAATTGTAGTTATGTCACCTTGGAATGATTTGACTCATAGAGGTACAAGTTATGTAGAAAATTATGAGCTTGACCCTCTTTTTGGTAAGACTACAAACAATATGCTATATGATTCAGCTTATATTGGAGATAATGATCCTCATAACCCATATATATCACCAGTTTATGGAGATTTTACAGGATTTCCACCAATGCTTATGCAAGTGGGAACCCATGAAGTACTTTTAAGTGATACTCTTACCGTGGCAGAGAAGGCAAGAAATGAAAAGGTTAAAGTTAAGTTGTCTGTTTATGAAGGTATGTTTCATGTGTTTCAAATGGCAGGAGATTTAATTCCGGAAAGTAAAGCAGCATGGAAGGAAGCAGGAACTTTTATAAATAAGGTTTGGAAAATTAGATAGTGATAATGGATTCAACTATTTTGGGAAGGGGAATAAATCATTGAATATTATTACAGTAGACAATGAAAATATTGAAAAAGAACACATTTGCTGTGCCATTGCTGATAAAAAAGGTGAATGCCAAGTGTCATCGAAGAAAGCGTGGATGAAGGCTAGATTTAATGATGGATTAGTATTTAAAAAAGGCGATGTAAGAGGTAAAGTTTTTATTGAGTATATACCTGCCGAAAAAGCTTGGTGTCCTATTATTGCAGAAAAGTACATGTTCATTAATTGTCTTTGGGTATCTGGTCAATATAAGGGTCAAGGGATTTCTAATAAATTATTAGATGAATGTATTATAGATAGTAAAAATAAAGGAAAAAAGGGATTAGTAATCTTATCTTCAGATAAAAAAAGACCTTATTTAGCAGATAAAAAATATCTAATCCATAAGGGGTTTTTAATTGCAGATAGAGCAGAGCCTTATTATGAACTGTTATATTTACCTTTTAAAGATGGAGAAAATAAACCTTCCTTTAGGTCATGTGCAAAGGAAGGTAAAATAGATGAAATGGGATTTGTACTTTATTATAGTAATCAATGTCCTTTTACAGCTAAGTATGTACCTCTTGTTGAGGAAATTGCTAAAAGTATGAATATTAATATGCAGGTTAAGAAATATGAAACTATAGAAGAAGCACAAAATTCACCAACTCCATTTACCACATATAGTTTATTTTATAATGGACAATTTATAACGAATGATATCTTAAATGAGAAAAAGTTTATTAAAATATTAGAAGAAAATCAAGATTAGAGCAAAGTAGAGGTGTAATTTAAATGGCGTTAAGAAAAATTAGACTATCAGATGATGAGATATTAAGAAAAAAAAGTAAAGTAGTTGAAAATGTAGATGATAGAATAAGATTAATCTTAAATGATATGGCAGATACTATGTACAATACAGAAAATGGTGGTGGCTTAGCTGCTCCACAGATAGGAATATTAAAAAGATTAGTTGTAATGGATATGGGACAAGGATTGATAAAATTAGTTAATCCAAAGATAATCTACAAAGAAGGGGAACAAAATGTGGTAGAGGGGTGCTTAAGTATACCAGATACTTGGGGAAAACTAAAAAGACCAGCAAAGGTTATAGTGCAGGCTTTAGACGAGAATGGTGAGGAGGTCACATTTACCGGTACAGGTGACTTAGCAAAATGTTTCTGCCATGAGATTGATCACTTAGATGGAATACTCTTTACGGATCTTGTAACAGAATACATTAGGTAATTACCTTTTAAAATAAAAGTGGGGCTTTCGCAAAATAAGCTAATCTAAATAAATATTGAATAAGCACTTATATTATTAACGCTCAGCCGTTTCGGAATATTGATTTACTAAAGCATTTATTCAAGGTAAAATCTACAACACAACAACTCGTATACACTCAAACAAGTTGAGTTGCTTACGATTTTACCATTCATAAACACTAAGTAAATCTAATATCCCTGCAAATGGCATTCGCTAACAATAATATTAAAGTGCATCTTCAATATTTTATATAAGATTAGCAATATATTTTGCGAAAGCCTCATTTTTTAATTATGTTATATAAAAATCATAATAACCTTAAATATGCAAATTAATTTATGTAAAATAAAGAATATTATAACAATAACCTTTATTATGATATATAATTTAAATAGATGTTTTATGGTAAAGAGAGGTACTTAAAGGTGGATGATATTTATCTAGAGTAATTATATACTTTTGGAGATGTAGGAAAAGAACATGGAGATAGGATTATAATTGTTTCATATGTGGCATATAAAGAGTTCTTTAGTGAAGAGAAACAAAAGGACTTTCATAATGTATCAATTAGATTATATACCCTTAGTGAAATCATAAATTCAGTAATTACATCTGGTTTTATACTAAAAAGCTTTGAGGAGCATCCAGTCTGGAATAATGAAAACATACCGTGGGAGTTCACTATATTAACTGATAAATAAGCAGTAATTGAAAGAGAGGAAAGATTAGTATGAAGAAATCATTACTTAAAAGTAGAACTATAACTGAACTAGAAGAGAAAATTAAATTATATGGGGAAAGAGCTATAGAAGAATTTTTATGCATTATAGAGGAGAAGGGGACTCCAATAATAGAAGAGTTAGAAAATGATTCTAAAAATAGTTTAGTTACCTTTATTTATAAAGGAGATAAAGAATGTAAAAATGTTTTGTTTGTACCTCCTGTAGGAAAAGAGAATTATAACGATAATCAAATGCAAAGAATATTGGAAACAGACTTATGGTACATTACCTATGAAGTGAGAAATGATGTACGTTTTAAGTATTATTTTTCACCAAATGATCCACTAGATAATAATTGGGATGAAAGATACTATAATAGATCTGTATATGATAGATTAAATAAAAAAGTAATGATTTTTAAAGGGGAAAATGAAGAAGATGATGAGAAAAGTTCTTATGTAATAATGCCACAGTCACAGGAAGATGTTTGGACTAAAAAAATAGAAGATGTACCAAGAGGAAGTTTAGAAGAATATAAATTTGAAAGTGAAAATTTAGAGGATAAGCGCAGAATTAGAGTTTATACACCTTATGGATATGATAGGAATGAAAAAAACTATGGGTTTATAGTATTAACTGATGGTGACGAGTATATTAATCTTCTTTCTGCCATAGAAACTTTAAATAATCTTATAGCTTCTAAAAAGATACCTCCTATAGTTGCAATATTCATTGATTCAACAGAAGACAGGATGAAAGAATTGAAGTGTAGTGATTCTTTTGGAGAAGTTATAGTAAAAGAATTAATTCCATGGGCTAGGCAAAATTATAATATTTCTATTAACCCAAAAGATGCCATAATTTGTGGACTAAGTTTAGGGGGATTAACAGCAACTTATTTAGGGTTAAACTATTCAAAAATTTTTGGAAATGTTCTTTCTCAGTCGGGCTCTTATTGGTATAGACCTGAAAGTTATAGTTCTGTTAATGATGATTGCTGGACGAGCTCTAATTTTAAGAAAACAGATAAATTATCCCTTAAATTTTATTTAAGTATTGGGGTTTTAGAAACTAAGGATAAAATAATCGATACTAATATAAATTTAAAAGATACTTTAACGGCTAAAGGATATGATATTGAATTTCAATGGTTTAAAAGTGGACATGATTACTTAAGTTGGGGAGAAAACTTAGCAAATGGGTTGATTTCACTTATAGGAATAAATTAGGAGAAGAGGATTTGTTGTGAGCAACAAGAGTTCGCTAATGCTTTTATTTATGATTTAAAGCTAGGTTTAAAGTGATAATTACTTGGGGAGGTTTTTAATTTGAATTTTGAAGTTGTTTTAAGAGAAAAGTACTTAGAAAATCCCTGCTCATTTCAGCCAACGGCGTTATGGAAAACTATAAAGATGACTTCTAATTTTAAAAAGGAAATTAAAATTAATAATAATGAAGTTGTAAATCTTATTATAGAAAATGAATCTATGCTCCATACCTATTGGATTAGTAGTGAATATAGCATATATCCTAAAATTAAAGATAACTATGAAATGATGATTTTGCATGATAACTTTATTGGAAAGTTTAATAAATTAGATTTTATAGATGAGAAGTATTTTAAACTTATTCATAATCTCAAAAATATTCATAAGGAAGAATTAGATAGAAGATTTTCATTTTACACTGTGGATATACCAAGAGAAGCGGATATAGTATCAGATATAATTTGCAAATGTTATTCAGATATTAGAGTAACTCCTGAGGAAGTTTTAGATTGGACTAAAGAAGAAGTTTTTGATAATAGTCTATGGGTTTTTGTGGTGGATAATATAAAAGAAATGCCTATTGCTTTAGGTATAGCTGAGTGTGATAAAGATATAATGGAAGGTTCCTTGGAATGGATACAAGTACTCCCTCAATATAGGGGGTATGGAATAGGAGTTGCTCTTGTAAATTTTTTATTATTGATAATTAAAGAAAAATCTAAATTTGTTACTGTATCAGGAAAAGTTGATAATAAGACAAACCCGCAAAGGATGTATCGAAAATGTGGATTTCAAGGAAATGATATTTGGCATATTTTAAGAAGAAATTTATAGATAAGGCTTATTTTCAAAATTAATGAACCTTTAGCACAGGTACTTTTAAATAGCAAAATTCCTGAAACCCGCATGAACAGAACAACTATTTACATAGTTTCATAGGTAAAAAGTTAAATAGGTAAATAGGAGAATTTTTAAATAGTTATCTATGAAAAATTTTAAATAGTCAGGAGAATATTTATGTATAATATACGCTATGCTACTTTTGATGATGCAAAGGTACTAGGAGAAATTCATTCTAAGTCATGGAAAAGTGCCTATAGAGTTATTGTTCCAAATGAAATTTTAGATAATACAACTCCCAGTAAAAGAGAAATATATTTTAAGAAGGCTCTATCAGAAAAATGGGAAGAGGATGTCATTATATTTAAAGAAGATGTACCTATTGGATTAATATGTATAGGTAAATGTAGAGATGATAAGGAGGAATTAAGTGGAGAGATATGAAAAAATTGATATTAACATCTGCTGGATTTGCTAATAAAAACATTAAAGAAAAGTTTTTAGAATTAGTAAATATGCCTAATGATAAAATTAGAGTTATTTTTATTCCAACTGCTGCAATAACAGAGGATGCAAAGGTGTGGATTCCAGTGTGTAAAAATGACCTTTTAGATATTGGCATTTTAGAAGATAATATAGTTACATATGATTTAGATAGAATTATGAGTTGTGATGAAATTTGTAATTTTAATGTGATATACGTTTGCGGTGGAACTACACAACATTTATTGAACAAAATGAACGAAACTAATTTTAATATTCCATTGAAAAAATTTTTGCATAACGGAGGGGTATATGTAGGCGTAAGTGCAGGTAGTGTTGTTTTATCACAAAATTTACCTAACAATTTAGGTTATATCAATTGTACGCTCAATGTTCATGCAGAAGAAGGTACAGAATGTGGATATTTAAATAAAAGTGATTGTTCTAATATTAAATTAACGGACAGTCAAGCCATAATAATTATAGATAATGATATTGCTATAATATAGTAAAAAATCAAAAATTCGTATTTTGTGTATTATTAACAAAGCTATTAACATGTTATACACATAAAATAATATAAAAAGAAAAGAGGTGAGTTTTAGTGAGGGTTTAGTACTTACAGTACACTCTCTCACTAAAGATAAAGAATGAATAAATATTATGAAGAAGCAAGAAAATTTTTAAAGAACTATTTGTTCTCAAAAGACAACATTGATGAAGTGGAAAAGCAGTATAGATATGAGCATACCCTAAGAGTTGCCGCATTAGGGCAGCAAATTGCAGAAAAAGAAAGTTTAAATGAATTTATAGTTGTTATAGGATGTCTATTACATGATGTAGGAAAGTTTGATACAGAAATAGGAATAGATCATGGAAGAGTTTCTGCAAAAGTGGCAAGAAACTTTCTAAACACTTTAAATTTATCACAAGAAGTAATAGATGAAATATGTTATGGAATTGCAATTCATGTAGATGGGAAAGCAGATTTCGAATTTAATGGCACAATAGAATGTGAAATTATTAGTGATTGTGATAATATTGATCGATTTGATGCCTATAGGATTTTTGATGCTTTAAGATGGGACAAATTTGAAACACTAAGTAACAAAGATGGAATTACTTTATTACAAAATAGAATTAAAAGATTGCAACAACTTTTAAAAGAAAAGTTTTCTACTAAAACTAGTACAGAATATTTTCATGATAGGGTAAATATTCAAATTTCATATTATCAACAATTACTAAGGCAATATGAAAGTACATATTCCTATTTTAATCAATAGTAGATATTAAATTATTGATTAAGTTATTAATTTTAAAAATGGATTATAAAAATTTTAAGCATATGAGGAAATAATCTTTGTCTTGTAACACTTATTACAGCAATTTATAGTGCCATGTGATATTATATTGGAAAATGAAGAAATAAAGGATTAGTAAGGAATGGTGAAGTCTTATGGATGAAAAATGGATTAATCAGTTAATGACCATTGAGTTATTTAAAGATATTGAAAAAGAAGAACTTAAAAGTGTATTAAGTTGTTTAAAGTCTAGCATAAAAACCTATAAAAAAAGAGATATAATAACTATTGAAAAAGATAAATTAACTGGGATAGGAGTAGTTTTAGAGGGTGAAGTAAGCGTTAGTAAGGAAACTTTAGATGGTGATAGAGTTATGATGTCAAGAGTAAAAAGAGGAGATTTATTTGGAGAAATAGATGCTTTTTCTAAGGATGGATGGCTTTCAACTGTAGAGGCGTATACTGATTGTACTATCCTATTTTTACACCCAGATAAGATTGTAGGAGTATGTAATAAAGCGTGTCAGGGACACAAAAATCTAATACAGAACATGTTGCAAATAGTAGCTAAAAAGGCTCTTAGTTTAAATGAAAAGGTAGAAATTCTTTCATTAAAGAGTATAAGAAAGAAAATTAGCACATACTTAATTCAGCAATATAATATTAATAATAGTCTTACCTTTGATATACCTTTAAAGAGAAATGAATTAGCTGAATATATACTAGTATCTAGACCTTCCCTTTCGAGAGAATTAATAAATATGAAGGAAGAAGGAATTATAGATTTTCACAGAAGCTCCTTTCGAATAATTAATCTAAAAAGTTTAAAAGAATGTTTAGGATAAAGAGTTATTCAAGAGAGGCTTTCTCAAAATAGATTTTTCTATTTTGAGAAAGCCTCTTTTGATATATCTATATTGTGATTATAGATTTAAAATCTATAAATAATCATAAAATTTACAAATATCTAACAATGGTATCCTGGGATACCGAAATTAAGCGTAAAATTACATATTATATTAATATAGATTAAAAAAGCCAATTAAAACAAAATTTTAAAGGAGGTTTTTAAATGGGGATGTTTTGTTATCAATGTCAAGAAACTGCAAAAGGTACAGGCTGTACAATAAGAGGTGTATGTGGAAAGACAGAGAAGGTTGCTAACTTACAAGATTTAATGATTTATGCATTGAAGGGAATTGCTATTTTTCAGCAAAAAGGATTAGAGAAAGGTATAAGATTTCCTAAAGCTAATCATTTTATAGTAAGTGGATTATTTATGACTATTACAAATGCTAATTTTGATGATTCTGCATTTGTTGAAAAAATAAAGGAAGCTATAGAACTTAGAGAAGAAGTTAAGAAAGATTTATTAGATAAAGGAATAAGTTTAGGAGAATTACATGATGCTGCTACTTTTGTAGTAGAAGGTGATTTAGAACTTTTAGAAAAATCAAAGGCTATTGAAGTTGGAATATTAGCTACTGAAAATGAAGATGTACGTTCTCTTAGAGAATTAATTATTTATGGTGTAAAAGGTATGGCAGCCTATGCTGAACATGCATTAAATTTAGGAAAAGAAAATGAAGAAGTTTATGATTTTATGGTAAAGGCATTAGTAGCTACATTAGATAATACATTAAGTGCAGATGAACTAGTTGCACTTACTTTAGAAACAGGAAAATTTGGTGTGGATACTATGGCAATGCTTGATGCTGCTAATACGGGGGCTTATGGAAGTCCAGAAATAACCGAAGTAAACATAGGTGTTAGAAATAACCCTGCTATATTGATATCAGGACATGATTTAAAGGATTTAGAAGAGCTTTTAGAACAAACAAAAGATACAGGAGTAGATGTTTATACTCATGGTGAAATGTTACCTGCTCACTATTATCCGTTCTTTAAGAAATATTCTAATTTTGTAGGTAACTATGGTAATGCTTGGTGGAAACAAAATGAAGAATTTGAACCTTTTAATGGTCCAATACTGTTTACAACAAATTGTATAGTACCACCAAAGGAAAGTTATGCAGATAGAGTTTATACTACAGGTGCTACTGGATATCCAGGATTTAAATATATTAAAGATAGAGAAGAGGGAAAAGCTAAAGACTTTAGTGAAATTATAGAACATGCTAAAAAATTACCATCACCTAAAGAAATTGAAAATGGTAAAATTGTAGGCGGTTTTGCTCATGCACAAGTATTTGCTTTAGCAGATAAGGTAGTAGAAGCTGTTAAATCTGGTGCTATTAAGAAGTTCTTTGTTATGGCTGGTTGTGATGGAAGAATGAAATCAAGAAATTATTATACAGAGTTTGCAGAAAAATTACCAAAAGATACAGTAATATTAACTGCAGGATGTGCTAAATATCGTTATAATAAATTAAATCTTGGCGATATAGGTGGAATTCCAAGGGTTTTAGATGCAGGACAGTGTAATGATTCTTACTCATTAGCTGTAATAGCTTTAAAACTAAAAGAAATATTTGAACTAAATGATGTAAATGAACTTCCTATAGCTTATAACATAGCTTGGTATGAACAGAAAGCTGTAATAGTACTTCTAGCATTACTTTATTTAGGAGTAAAAAATATTCATCTAGGACCAACACTTCCAGGATTCTTATCACCAAATGTAGCAAAAGTATTAGTAGAGAATTTTGGAATAGCAGGAATAGGAACTGTGGATGAAGATTTAGAAATGTTTTTAGGATAATATATGCCCCTAATTTACCCCTAATATATTTATCCTTAACATATAAATATTTCAGTGAAAATAAGGGTATTGACTTTATATATTAAGTTAATACCCTTATTTTTGTATATAAATTAATCTATATAAGTGAAATAATGATGTAGAAATATATTCTAGTGTAATATATAATTTAAGTTAAATAATCTTGCAGAAGAGGACAAGAACTGCAAGGCTCAATGTAATATAACTTGATATACTTTTATTAAAGGAGGGATAGATATGGAACTTTTAGACAAAATGAATAGAGCCATTGAATATATTGAAACTAATCTAACAAATAAAATTGACTATGAGAAAGTAGCTAATGAAATTGGGTATTCAGTGCATCACTTTCAAAGAATGTTTTCTTTTATTACTGATATTTCAATGGTAGAGTATGTTAGACGTAGAAGGATGACTATGGCAGCTTTTGAACTGCAAAATAGCTCTATGAAGGTTATCGATATTGCACTAAAGTATGGGTATGAATCACCAGAAGCTTTTACTCGCGCATTTCAGAATTTGCATGGTATTACTCCTACAATAGCAAGAAATAAGGGAATTAGTCTAAAGGCATATCCACGTATATCCTTTCAAATTTCAATTAAAGGAGTAAGTGAAATGAAGTATAGGATTGAAAGAAGAGAAGCTTTTCAAGTTTATGGCATTGAAAGAATATTTGACATGAATTATGATGAGAATTTAAGAGAGATACCAAAGTTTTGGGATGAGGTATTAAGTAATGGGGAATGTGACAAATTAGCTGAATCTACAGGTAACTTAAATAATCAAGGGGAGTTATGTCCAGTAAATGCAATATGTGATTATAGGAAAACTGGTGGAACTACTTTCCCATATATGATATGTGCTTTAAAGAATGATAAAAGTGATACAACAGGTTATAAAATAGTAGAGATTCCCTCAGCTACTTGGGCAATTTTTACTTCAGAGGAATATGGAATTGAGAATATTAGTACTGCTTTTCAAGATTTAAATAAGAGAGCACATACTGAATGGTTACCTACATCAACTTATAAAAAGTTAGAAGGCTATGATTTAGAAATGTATTATGAAAAAGATAATGGCAAAGGCTACTGTGAATCTTGGATTAGAGTAGAACCTAAAGCAGAATAGAGATATATAAATAAGGAGCAGCTATAAATATATAACTGCTCCTTATGAATTAAGCTAAAAGCTCCTCCATATTCCAAACATGAGTTGCTAAATCTTTATAGAAATCAACTTCATGGCAAACTAAAAGGAGAGTACCCTTAAAATCAATAAGAGCTTTTTTTAGTTCAGCCTTAGAGATAGCGTCTAAGTGGTTAGTTGGCTCATCAAGTAATAGCCAATTTGTTGGAGTTAAGGTAAGTTTGCAAAGTCTCACCTTGGATTGTTCTCCACCACTTAAAGTTTTTAGTTTTTGGTTCATATGCTCATTTTTAATACCACAGCGACCAAGGGCTGCTCTTATTTCACTTTGAGATTTTTGAGGAAAGGAATCCCATACTTCCTCAAGGGGAGTACGATCTGAGCCATGAACCTGCTGCTCAAAGTAAGCAGGGTACAGATAATCTCCAAATTTTATGTCACCATTTATTGGAGGGATTACTCCCATTATGGTCTTTAAGAAGGTGGATTTACCTATACCGTTACAACCTGTAATGGCAATTTTATCACCTCTTTTTAAAGTAAGATCAAGATTTTTTATAAGTGGATAGCTATAACCAATATCTAGATTAGAGCTTTTCATTATAAGGGAAGCTGAGGTTCTTGTAAAATTAAAGGAAAAACTAGGCGTAGGTGAAATTATTTTTGGTTTTTCTAGTTTTTCAATTTTATCAAGAGCCTTTTGTCTACCCTTAGCCATTTTTGCAGTGGAAGCACGAACTTTATTTTTATCAATAAAGTTCTGAAGCTTTTGAATTTCCTTTTGCTGAGCAGTATACTCAGCTATATATCTTTTTCTTTCCTCGTCTTGTAGCTTTAAGAAGTTATCATAATTTCCTATATATCTTTTTATAGTAGAAAACTCTAGATTAAAGATTACATTTGTAATTTTATTTAAAAAGCTAGTGTCATGGGATATGACTACAAATGCATTTTTATAATCCTGTAGGTATTTAGATAACCATTCTATATGCTCTTTATCTAGATAGTTAGTAGGCTCATCTAAAAGTAATATATCAGGAGCTTCAAGTAGTAGCTTTGCTAGCATAACCTTAGTTTTCTGACCTCCGCTTAGATTTTTGAAGGGAGTATCCATACCAAGGGTAGTTATACCAAGTCCCTTAGACATAGTTTCAATATGCTTTTCAATATTATAGAATTCACTGGAGTCTAGTCTATCTTGAAGATGGCCTAACTTATTAATTAACTTATCATAGCCATTCATATCTCCAATAGCTAATTCATCACTTATAAATAAAATCTTTTCTTCTAATTCGTAAAGATTTTTAAAGGCTTCCTTTAATATTTCTTTTATAGTCAAGTTTTCATTTATATCGGAATTTTGTTTAAGATATCCAATCTTACATGAGGAAGCCTTGGAAAAGCTACCTTCGTCACAGATTAATTTTTCAGTTAAAATATTAAATAGGGTAGTCTTACCAGAACCATTAACTCCGACAAGACCAGCATGTTCGCCATTTAATAATCTAAAGGACATATTTTTAAAAATAGTTTTATCTCCAAAACTAAAGCTTATATTTTCAATATTTAATATACTCATGTCTATATACCTCCGTAAAATAAAAAAGGAAAGAGGCTTTGCTCTTTCCTTAAATTTCATATAAATTAATGCAATGAAAATTATATTCTAAATCATAGTAGTGTAAAAAGTTAGCTCACTTATTAGCTATATCAAAATAATAGTATAGTGATACTAATTTAAATCTTGTATGATTTAGAGTATGAAAAAAGAGTCTTATCCTATAAAAGGCAATTCTATTCAAATGTTTAGGTAAAAAAGGGCGCAGTTATCCCGTTATTAGCCTAAAACACTTACAAGAACTACCATTTTACACAATTCGACTCGACCTCTTTCTTTGCATTAATTTATTTTAAATATAATAATATTTAATATATTTATTATTACATATATACATAAATATTATACCATAGTAGCTGAAAAAGTAAATACAGTAATAAAGTTACTTTTGATTTTAAACATACTCCTTATACTAATGCTAGTAAAGAGTTTGTAAGTGAGAGATAAAGTAGGTAGCAGATCTTATGGATAATACTTATTGTAAGCATTAATAAGTACTAATAGGACAATTGTATAAATTAGTAAGAATTCAATAATAGCATAAAAGTACGAAATACTGCGGATCTAAAGCCTTAATTAATTTCCCTAATCATAATATAATAGGATTAAGAAATTTAAATGAAAATTTCATGAAAGAGGGATAATTATGAAAAACTTAACATTAAGAGATGCAACGGAGGTGGATGCCCCCATTATCGCTGGTCTTATATATGATACTGAGGAAATTCCAGATCATGTTTGGGGCCAGGGTACTAAAGAGGAGATTTTAAATAGGATTCAATGGTTAGTATTAAGTAAGGAATCTAGATATTCCTATTTAAATATAAAGGTAGCAGAATTAAATGAAAATACCTGTGGAGCTATAATTCTTTTGAACAGTGAAGAAATATCTGATTTAGATATAAAAACTAGTTTTAAGTTACTTCATATGATAAAAGGAATTAAAGGAAAAGTAAAATTTATAAAGGACCTTATTTTAGGAATGTACTTAAAAGAGGGTGGAGATAGAGAACTGTATATAGCAAATTTAGCTACGACTAAAGAAGTTAGAGGTCTTGGAATAGGAAAAGAGCTAATGAAGCTAGCAGAAAGGGTAGCTAAAGAAGAAGGATATAAAGGGTGTTCACTGTTAGCTAAGGATGAGAAGGTAAGAAAGTTCTACGAAAATTTAGACTATAAATTTGAAAAAGAAGAAAAGTATTTTTCTCAATATTTATATAGAATGGTAAAAATGGTTTAATGTAGTGTCTATAAATTATAAGGACTATAAAGGTCCATGATATATACCTAAGAAAAAAGTCTTGTCATTTAGAAGTGACAAGACTTTTTTCTTATATGTTATTTCTAACTTTAACTATTTCTTTATTTTTAATATATACTCTAGGAATTCTGGATTTAATTCTGCAAAGAATTTCGTAGTTGATTGTTCCTAAAGCTTCTGCCATATCATCAGCATTAAATTTTAAATTTCCTTCTTCGCCTAAAATAATAACTTCATCGCCAGTTTTTACATTTTCTATGTCTGTTACATCAATCATACACTGATCCATACAAATTCTACCTAGAATTCTAGCAAATTTACCATTTACAATTATTTTAGCATCTTCACCTAAATCTCTAGGATAACCATCTCCATAACCTATAGGTAGTGTAGCTACAATAGTTTTTTTATTAGTTTTAAAAGTTTTACCATAACTTATATACATATCCTTATCTAATTCTTTTACATGGGATATCTTCGCTTTCAAAGTTAGAGCTGGTTTTATTGAAAGGTTATCCTTAGAAACTTCATTAGAAGGATAATAACCATAAAGTATAATACCTGGTCTCACACCATTTAAATAAGTTTTAGGCATATCTATAATTGCGCCACTGTTAGAAATATGTTTTAATGGAATGTCAATGCCAAGAGATTCTAAATCAGCCATAACCTTTGTGAATTTTAAAAGCTGCTCATTAGCATAGGATTTTTCTTCTTCATCAGAGGTAGAGAAGTGAGAAAAGATTCCAATTATATCTAAACCATCTAAATTATAAATTTCATTTATAATTTTAACAGTATGGTCACAAGGGAGAAATCCGATTCTGCCCATACCAGTGTCTATGGCGATGTGAATTTTAGCTTTTTTATTAAGATTTAAGGCTATTTTTGATAATTCTTTTGCATAGTCTAAATCATATACTGTTTGCTCGATATCATAACTTATTAGATCTTCTCCTAAGTATAAAGGAGTATATCCTAAGATTACTATGGGAGCGTTGATATTATTTTCTCTAAGCTCTATGCCTTCTGTTAGCATTGCTACAGCAAGTCTAGATGCACCATTTTCTAGAAGGGTAGGAACAACATCTATAGCTCCATGGCCATAGCAATCTGCTTTAACGATGGCAATGAGTTCTTTATCTCCAATTAATTTTTTTATATTTTTTGTGTTATGTGCTATTGCGTCTAAATTTATTTCAGACCATACAGGTCTCATTACCTTTTCCATTGTACACCTCGTAATTTCTTTCATTATTTCTAGTAAGCCATTTTAGTTATATTTATGAAGAATTTACTTCGTTATATCAAGTGAAACTTACCTTATACTAATATTTTATTATTTATATAATAAATCACAAGAACCAGTAAGGGAAGGATTTATAGGTGAGGTGGTTCAGGTATTATAATTGCGTTACATAAAAACATAAATATGTTAAAATATAGATGTGAATTATTAAGATGAGGAGGTGAAAATTATTATGGATTATGGATTAATAATTATTCTTTTAGCTACTATAATTTACTACGCATTTCAATATAAAAAAGATAAAAAAGCTATCAACTTATTCTTTATATTTCTTTTTACAGGACTTATGTTGTATGGTACAAAATATCCTATAGTCAGTCATTTACAACAGTCGCATCAGAAAATATTGGGCATACTCTTTGGAGTATTTGCATTAGTTTTATTATTTATAGGATATAGAAATAATATAAAGAATAAGATCCATAAATAAACTAAATAAATTGCGAATTAAGAATACTTGATAATACTAATGAAAGTTTGCTTAGTTAAGAAAAAGGACGAATAAGTTCTATTATATAAAAATAAGTAATTCTTATGATTATAAATAGGTTATAAGTCCTTTTATAGATTTGTATTTTAGAAGCACTGCAATTATAATTTAGTTAACTGTTTAATATTATTACCAATTATTTTTATACCTCTTTTTATATCATCATCACTTACTCTACCAAAGCCTATTCTAAAGGAGTCTTGCCCCTTACTATTTTCATAAAAAATATCCCCAGGCATAAAGAGCACATTATCCCTATAACACATATCTAGCAACTGTCTTGCATCCATATTATTTTTAAGCTTAATAAATATATGAAGTCCGCCTTCTCCAGTCACATATTCATAGGGAATATACTTATTCACCATTTCCATAACCAGGTTATACTTATCTCTATAGTATTTTCGTACATTTTTTACATATCTATTGAAGGCCCCACTTTTTAGATAATAGTAAAATGAGGCTTGATCTAGAAAAGAAGAGTGAATTGTTCTACCTCTTTTTACGCTTTCTAAAACATCTATTAACTCTTTGCTAGCTAGAATCCATCCAATTCTAAGGCCTGGAAAGAGTATTTTAGAAAGACTACCTATATAAATTACACTGTTACCTTTACCACTTAAAGATGCTATGGGATCTATAGGAGAACTAGAGTAGAGAAGCTCTTCGTTAAATCCATCTTCAATGATAGGAACAGAATATTTTCTAAAAATAGTATAAATCTCTTTTCTACGTTTAGTTTTAGTTAGAATACCAGTAGGATTATTATAAGAAGGAATTATATACCCAAATTTAGGCTTATGCTTTTTAAGCTTTATTTCTAAATCCCTTAAATCCATACCTTCCTCATCCACTTTTATTTGAACAGCTTCAACTTCATGGGCTTTCATAATTTTTAAAGCTGTATTATGGGTAGGTTCTTCGCAAAGGATTATATCTCCTTTTTTAGTTAAGGAACCTATAATAATATCAAAGGCTTCAGTAAAACCGTTAGTGATCAATATATCTTTACCTTCAGTATTAACACTTTTTTCCTTCATATATTGAAAAAAATACTGGATTAAAGGGGCATATCCTTTAGCATATCCATAGTTTAACAGGTTTTCTTCTTCATAGGTCCAAGCATCTAAAAGAGCTCTTTTAAAGTCATCTTTGTTAAAAAGACTAGGTTCAGGAGCAATAGATTTAAAGGAAATCATATTCTTCTTGTAGGGAAGCTCACTTTTGATAATATCTAGGTCTCTAAGGGTACTAGCATAATTGTTAATCATACTCATAAGATCTACATTATATTCTTCACAGGTATTCTTACTTTCCATTAGAATGAAAGTACCAACACCTCTTTTAGTAGCTATTATACCTTTGCTTTCTAATTCTTCATAGGTAGCAATGACAGAATTTCTACTTATATTTAAAAGTTTACTAGCCTCTCTGGTCGAAGGTAGCTTGCTATCTTTTTTTAGTTCGCCTTTTTTAATTCCATCAATGATATGTCTTTCTAGTTGAAGATAAATAGGTTCATCCTTATTTATAATAAGCGTAGAAAATATCAATGTTAACACCACCTATTCTGTTAATTTTCAACTTATAAATAATATTATAAGAAAATATGGTAAAAATATATAAGTTTATTTTGGTAAATTTAAAAAAATTTAAAAATTTAATAATGTCATCTCTTAAAGATAGTTTATTAGAAAAATAAGTTAGTTTCAATAGAAAAATAAGAGCAAGTGATGTAGAATGTTAATAGAAATTTTATGACACTTAGGAGGAAATCATGAACAGTTTAGTTGTAGTAGTATTATTAGCATTAGTAGGAGGAGTCATTGGTTGGGTAACTAATATATTGGCCATAAAACTGATGTTTAGACCAATAAATCCAATCAAAATTCCAATAATAAATTTTGAAATAGTAGGGTTAATTCCCAAGAGGAAAAATGAAATAGCCCAAAATATTGGGGAAGTTGTTGCAAAGGAATTATTATCAATTGACGATATAATTAATAGTGCCATTACAGAAGATGATAAGATTATATTTAGTCAGTTAGTTAAAAATAAAATAAGAACTTTAGTGGCAGGAAAGATGGATTTTGTGCCAGTACCCTTTAGAATGATGGTACAAGGGCCCATTGATAACATTATAGAGGAAGAAGTTGATGGGGCCTTAAAGGAAATAGAGGGTGAAGTCATTGACCATATTAAGAATAGAGTAGATATTGAAAAACTAGTGGCAGAAAAAATAAATGACTTGGATTTACAAGAGCTTGAGCGAATAATTGTAAGTGTAGCAAAAAAGGAATTAAAACATATCGAGGTTCTAGGATTTATCCTAGGAGCTGCAATTGGTGTAGTTCAAGGATTGGTCGTTATGTTGATTAAATAAGGGTACACATAATTATGGACAAGAAGTTGATATAAAGTATAAAATGTGATATGTTAATTAAAGAATTTAATAAAAAATCCACAGAGTTCTGTGGGAGAGGTTCGTAACCATCCCTCTATAAAAAACTAGGGAATAAGACTTATATGGTCGTACTATACCCTTAGTACGACCTTTTTTAGGTTGTATTTTTTATGCCTCGGGATGGATCCCAAGGCATTTTTTATTTTAGGCTTTATTTATTATACGTACTTTGATTAAGAAAGGAAGGGAAAATATGGATAAGAGAAAAGTAATAATAGATTGTGATCCAGGAATTGATGATTCATTGGCTATAATCCTTGCACTAAAATCAGAGGAGCTAGAAGTGAAGGGCATAACTATAGTATCAGGGAATGTTCATGGAAAAAAAGGGGCAGAAAATGCATTAAAGATACTTAAGGAGCTAAATAGGTTAGATATACCAGTGTATCTTGGGGAATGTGATCCTATAGAAAGAGAACTGATTACTGCAGAAGATACCCATGGAAGTGATGGACTTGGAAAAAGTTTTTTACCAAGGGTAGAGGAGGTAACCTATAAAGAAGGTGCAGTAGATTTTATTCTGGATGAGTTAAAATCAGAGGATATCACAGTTATCGCACTAGGACCTTTAACTAATATAGCAAAAGCTTTAGAAAGAGATTGTGTAGGCATAAGAAAAATGAAGGAACTGGTTCTTATGGGAGGTACCTTTAAGAGTTTTGGGAATTGCTCTCAAGTAGCAGAGTTTAATTTCTGGGTTGACCCTCATGGTGTAGAAAAAGTCTTTAAGGAATTAAAAAGGAAGATTACAATGGTTGGATTAGATGTTACTAGACAATGTGTTTTAACTCCAAATTATATAGAGATGATAAGGCAGTTTAATGAGCCCCTTGGAGAGCTAATTGTAAAGATAACTAAATTTTATGTGGATTTTCATTGGAACCAAGAAAGAACATTAGGGTGTGTAATTAATGATCCACTAGCAGTAGCATATTTTATTAATTCGGAATTATGCTCTGGAAAAGAATATTTTGTGGATGTAGTTACAGAAGGAAAAGCCATAGGAATGACACTGGTGGATGAAGGGAACTTTTATAGAGAAAAACCAAATTGTTTAGTGTTATCGGAAGTAAATTCAAAGAGTTTTATGGAAATGTTTCTAACAAGAATTTTTCCAAACCACAAAGAGGATATCATATCAGTTTTAAATAATTCTAAATACGGATTAAATTAAGAATAGGTAGGTTAAAAATATGAACAGTAAAAAGAATAAGAGAATTATATTTATGGGTTTAGCAGTAGCTATAAATTTAGTAGGAGGATTTATTGCATTGTCATTAAAACTTCCAATTTACATTGATACCATAGGAACTATTTTAGTTTCAATACTATTTGGACCAGTAAGTGGAGCTATGGTTGGAGGATTATCATCAATTATTAATGGTATAACTTTTGATCCCATATCATTTTATTTTTTACCAGTACAATTAGTGGTGGGAATAAGTACAGGAATGTTATTTAATGATAAGAAGGCTGGAGTTTTAAAGTCAATTTTAAGAATACTGCTAATTACTGTTTTAGGCTCAGCAACAGCAGCAGTGATTGCTTCCTTTGTTTTTCAAGGGGTAACTTCTTCAGGTTCAAGTATTTTAGTTGCAATACTTAAAAATTCAGGGATTAGTATTATTACAGCAGTTTTTTCTACTCAGATTTTTACAGATTTATTAGATAAAGCTGTGAGCTTTGGATTAGTATTTACATTTATTAAAATGCTACCATTAGATATTAAAAGTAAGATTGTTGGGAATGAATAGTATGGATAGATATAATATAATAACAGGAAAAAATAAAAGAGAAATAGTATTACTAAAGGCTTTTCCATGTGTTTGGGGGAAGTGTGCATTTTGCGATTATATAGAGGATAATTCAACAGATTCTTCAAAAATCAATGATATTAATAAGTCGGTGTTAAAGGAAGTAAAGGGAACATATGGTACCTTAGAAGTAATTAATTCAGGAAGTTGCTTTGAATTACCTAAAGAAACCTTAGAAAATATTAGACAAGTAATAAGAGAAAAGAATATAAAAAAGATGTTTTTAGAAAGCCATTGGTGCTATAGAAATAGGTTGCAAGAAATAAGAGATTTCTTTGGCATTGAGATTGTTTTTAAAATTGGAGTTGAAAGTTTTGATAATAATTTTAGAAATTTAGTGTTAAATAAAAATGCTAGATTTAAAGATTATAAGGAAGTTAGAAAGTATTTTAGCTCAGTATGCTTAATGGTAGGTATAAAAGGACAAAACAAAGAAATGATTAAAGAAGATATTGATATAGTGTTAAATCACTTTGATTATGGAACAATAAATATTTTTACAGAAAACACTACGAATATTAAGAGAGATGAAGAATTAATAAGTTGGTTTGAAAAGGAATATAAATTCCTTAAGGATGTTAGTAAAATTGAAGTATTATTTGAAAATACAGATTTTGGAGTAGGAGATTAATTTTAAGAATTAACTCATTAAGAGATAGAATATAAAAGGTGAGCCAATTAAAGTGGCTCATCTCTTATATTACTATATTAATGAAAATTCGATAATCTTATCTAGTAAAGTTGAATATTCCATTTTGGCAGCTTTTGCGCTTTTAGGAAATAGAGAATTTTTAGTCATACCAGGTAAAGTGTTTAGCTCTATTACATAGGGTTTGTTATTACTCATCATTATATCCACTCTTGCATAGGCTTTACAATCAAAGAGCCTATAACATTTTTTTGATATTTCATTGATTTCATTTTGAAGGGATTCAGGAAGGATAGCTACTTCCTCTAAGGTATCTGTATCATTGTACTTGGATTCATAATCAAAGAAAGTGCCTTTATGGATTATAGAAAGAATCGGTAATGTCTCACCATTTAATAGGGGAACAGTATACTCGCTACCATTTATATATTCTTCTATAATTATTTCATCATCATACTTAAATCCTTCTAATATAGCATTTCTAAGCTCATCTCTACTATAAACTAAAGAAATTCCAATGCTTGAACCACCACTGTTAGGTTTAATTATCATAGGATATTTTAATTTTTCTATTTCTTTTAAATTCACACCTTCATGTTTATATAGATTAACTCCATTTGCTATAGGAATACCTTCAGCTTTTAGAATTCTTTTACATTGCTTTTTATTCATGCAAAGGGCACTAGTCAAAGGATTACTCCCAGAATAATGAATTCCCAGACTTTCTAAAATGCTTTGAATAGCACCATCTTCTCCGAACTCTCCATGAAAGGCTAAAAAAGCAAAATCTAAATCATGAACTTTATCTATAACTTCTTTTTTAGAGTTTATAATCATAGGAATCACTTCATATTTATCTTTATTTAAGTTCTTAAATATCTCTTCTCCAGATAAAAGAGATATTTCTCGTTCAAGGGAAATCCCACCCATTAATACTCCAACTCTCATATATACATCTCCTTAAATTTATTTTTCTTATACTATAATTATATTTCAATGAAAGAAAAGAGAAAGTACCATAAAGTGATGAATTTTAGATAAGGGTGGTTTAAGGAGTAATATTTATGAAGAATTTGTTGGTATAGTCCTTAGTATAATAATCCAAGAATTAAGAAATAACTATGAATAACATATTTATTTTTGAGTATAAGTCTTTGATTTAATAAGGATTAATAGGAAAACTAAGGAAAGGAAGCTTGCTAACATATGAATATTAAAATAGATGGCAGTATGAATATAAAGAGAAATCTAAGCATGTTAACGGATTTTTATCAATTAACTATGGGAAATGGGTATCTAAAGAAGGGTATGAGGGATAGAATAGCATATTTTGATATGTTTTTCAGAAAAATTCCCGATGATGGTGGATATGCAATAACAGCTGGGCTAGAACAACTGATAGAATATATAAATAATCTGAGTTTTTCTGAAGACGATATAAAATTTTTAAGGGAAAGAGAAATATTTTCTGAAGATTTTTTGGAGTATTTAAGAGATTTTAAATTTCAATGTGATATATGGGCTATTCCAGAAGGAACTGTGGTATTTCCTAATGAGCCAATAATAACTGTTAGGGGACCACTTCCTCAAGCTCAATTAATAGAAACCATGCTACTTTTAACTATAAATCATCAAAGCTTAATTGCTACTAAAGCAAGCAGAGTTGTTAGAGCATCCCAGGGGAGAGGGGTTTTAGAATTTGGATCTAGAAGAGCTCAAGGCTATGATGGAGCTCTATTAGGAGCAAGGGCTGCTTATATAGGAGGATGTTTTGGTACTGCCTGTACAATGGTAGAAGAACTATATGGAATTCCATCAGTAGGAACCATGGCTCATAGTTGGATTCAAAGCTTTCATAATGAATATGAAGCCTTTAAAGCCTATGCAGAAGTTTATCCAACCTCCAGTATACTTCTTGTAGATACCTATAATACGCTTAAAAGTGGTGTACCTAATGCAATAAGAGTTACTAAGGAGATATTAGAGCCAAAGGGAAATAGGTTAAAGGGGATTAGGTTAGATAGTGGAGATATTGCATATCTTTCAAAGGCTGCGAGGAAAATGTTAGATGAAGCTGGCATGAAAGATTGCAAAATAACTGCATCTAATTCCTTAGATGAATACCTTATAAGTGATTTGTTACTACAAGGGGCAGAGATAGATATCTTTGGAGTAGGAGAAAATCTAATAACTTCTAAATCAAATCCTGTATTTGGAGGGGTATATAAGTTAGTGGCTATAGAAAATGGTAATAAATTAGAGTCTAAAATAAAATTAAGTGAAAATCCAGAGAAGGTAACTAATCCTGGATTTAAAAAATTGTATAGATTTTATCACAAGGCAACCAATAAAGCAGTAGGGGATTTACTGACCTTGAGGGATGAAGTATTAGATGAAAGTAAGCCTTATATTCTTTTTGATCCCGTTCATACATGGAAAAAAACAGTTCTAACAGACTATTATGTAAAGGAATTACAAGTAAAAATCTTTGATAAAGGAGAGTGTGTATATTTATCTCCTAGTATTAAAGAAATTAGAGAGTATTGCAAAGGACAGGTTGAAACCTTGTGGGAGGAGTCTTTGAGACTTAAAAATCCTCACAATTACTATGTAGACTTATCTGAAAAACTATGGACACTAAAATATGATTTAATTAATAAATATTCAAATGAAGAAAATCATTCTTAGAATAAGTTAATTATCAATATATATATAAATCTAAAATGACTATATGATATGGATGTCACATAGTCATTTTATGGTTTCAATTTTTTATTTTGTTCCTTACAGTACATATTTTTATAAAGTATTAATAGAAATTATTTATTCATTAATGGTAAGCTATTTACATTTACAGAGTCATTTCTATTATTAAGATTTTTTAGAGTTTCATGACCTTTCTCTGTTTTACCTAACGCATCTATTAGTATATTTTTAGAATTTTGAGTCTGAATTGTATGTTGATCCTTAACTTGTTCTTCGTTGGAAAAATCATCGTTAATTTTTAAATGATCTAAATCTTTATTTAAAGTAGTTACATGGTATAAATCATCATCCATAGAAGAAATGATATCTTTTGGCTTAAATAGAATTTCTTCAAATTTATTATTATATTTAATAGTCATTATGAGCCTCCTTATAATTATTTTTTTAATATATTTTTAGCTTTCGCAATACATCCCTGAACATAAGGAGCTATGTATCTAAATTTAGGGTGAGGTTCTTCTGCAGCAGCTACATATTTCATAACTATGCTATCCATATTAGTTGATTCAGTTAGTTTAAAGTATAGATATTGTTTACGCTGTAATTTATTTATTCTATTTTTAAAGTATGAGTTTACCTTCATCCAATTAAACTGTTTACTTACATTTAATTGATTGAAACCTGTAGCATAGGAGCCAGGTTCAATTAAGATTACAGGAATATTTACTCTTGGAAGTTGCTTAAGTTCTTTATTTAAGCAATAACCAATAGATTCAAGTGCGAATTTAGTGGAACAGTAGGGGGATAAAAATGGTATAGCTATGCGACCAGTTAAGGAAGAGAGAAATATAATTCTGCCCTTTCTTCTTTTTATCATCCCTTTCAAAACAATCTGAGTCAGTTCTATAGGACAAAACACATTAGTTTCAAAAGTAGCTCTAAATCTATTTACATCTATTTCAGCTATGGAACCAGAATCTCCTATGGCGGCGTTATTTATTAGTACATCTATCGGTAAGTCTCTTACTTTTTCTCTATCCTCTTTACATAATACATCTAACTTAAAGCTTTCAATGGGAAGTTTCCATTTTCTATTTAACATATTTAATTTGTATGCTTGTTCATCGGTATGAGTGGTTGCATAAACATAGTGACCTCTACTAGCCAAGGTTATAGCTGCTTTACGTCCAAGACCAGAACCACAACCAGTTATTAATATATGTTTCAATATTATCACCTCAGGTTTAGTATGTGTTTTATTTCATTTATAATTCTTTTTATAAAAATAATGACTTAAGGAAATTTATCCATAAGTCACTAATAAATAATATATTTCTTATTTAAAAAAGTTTTTAATAGCATTTTTAACAACTTCTCTATCATCAAGATAAAATTTTCTCTTACCTATAATCTGATAGTCTTCATGACCTTTTCCAGCGATTATAAGTAAATCATCATCTTTTAGTATTTTTAATCCTCTTTCTATGGCATTTTTTCTATTAATGATTTTTTCATAAGGAGTTATTGTAGATAGTATTCCTAATTCTATGTCATCAATGATTAGTCTTGGATTTTCAGTTCTAGGATTATCAGAAGTAATTATACAATAATCTGATAAGGAGCCAGCTATTTTACCCATAATCCCACGCTTAGTGATATCCCTATCTCCACCACAACCAAAGATAGTGATAATTCGCCCACAGGTTATTTCTCTTGCCATAATGAGGAGTTTCTCTAAAGCATCTGGAGTATGAGCATAATCTACTATAACATTTTTATTTAAGTTGTTTTCTACCAATTCAATTCTACCAGGAACAGGGTTAATATTAGGGAGTAGTTTTATGATATTCTCAATGCTCATATCCATAGAATAGCAAGCAGCTATTGTAGCTAAAACGTTGTATATAGTAAATTTACCGGGAATTTTTATATTAACTTCGTTGCAAGTTTTTTTGAAATTGACTTTAAAGCTAACAGAATTCTTTCTGTATATTACATTAGTAGCTTGAATATCAGCTGGATTTTCTATTCCGTAAGTTAGTATTTTACATGTGGCTTCTTTTATTATTTCTTTTGAAATATTATCATCTATATTAACAATTCCTAATTTGCATTTATGAAATAACTTCATTTTTTCTCTTTTATAGGCTTCCATGGTGCCATGTTCATCTAAGTGATCTTGAGATAGGTTAGTAAAGATTCCTATATCAAAATCACAAAAATCTACTCTATGTTTTGCCAGAGCAGAAGAAGTAACTTCCATAATAATACTATTAGCATTATTATCTTTAAATTCTCTAAAGGCTTTCTGAAGTTCTAAAGCTTCAGGAGTAGTTGGAGTTGTTTTAATAATATTTACTTTATGTTTGGTGAGTTCAAAGCCTAAGGTACCGATGACGCCTACAGTTTTCCCATAAGATTCTAATACATCCTTGATATAATGTGTAACTGTAGTTTTCCCATTTGTTCCTGTTACTCCTACAAGTTTTATCTCTTTTGAAGGTTCATTATAAAATAAAGTACATATACTAGCTAAAGAAATTCTAGTATCTTTAACTTTTATGATAACTATAGATTTATTTAAATAAGCAATATCCTTTTCAACTAAGATAGCTATAGCACCATTTTTAACAGCTTCATCTATAAAATTATGACCATCTGCGTTATTGCCATTTATACATATAAATAAAGAGTTTGGCTTTATCTCTCTAGAATCATAACTTATATGATCAATGTTTAAATCCACATATCCATTTATTAAGGTATAACTTATTTGATTAAGCAATTTATATAATTTCATTATTATTCCTCCGTAACTAAATAAACTCATTTATTCTTATTATACGGAGTAGATTTACTATAAATAGTGTTTAAATTGCTTAAAATATTGCAAAAAGTGCTTATGAAATAATGAGTTAGTATAAAATGATTTATTTGTAGGGATCATAGCTACCTTTGAATTCTTCATGCTGAATATTAGATGGACGTTTAAAAAATATGGTTGCTGGTTCATAAAATTCAGTAAAAGAGTGAAGAAGGCCCATATGAACTTTTGCTATTACTTTTTTATTATTTTTGGTAATAGTATGTTCAGGACTATAAGTAAATGCAAATATAATAAAACTAAAAAAGCTAAATATTAGTATAAGTAAAGTAGCTAAAGTAAAGGTAAGGTTTTTTAAAAATTTACGTTTACATAAATTGCATAAAGCTGTAGCGAAAAAAATTATTAGACTAATTCCGATTAGGTATAAACAAATACTTGCAATCATATCAATCCAACCTCTAAAACACAAGTTTAGAGGTTTTATAATAATGCTTACAGATAAATAAAGAATTACTATTAAGGAAGTGATAATCAATGGATATAATGATCCTTTGTAGTTTTTTGGAACTTTAGCATTAAATTTTTTCAACATTTTTTATTTCCTCCTATAAATAAAAATCTTAGACAAATAAAAGTTTACAATCTAAGATTACCATAGGTGTTAAAATATTACAACAAATATTTACTGTATATCAATAAATATTTGTTGGCGTATATGACATAAGGAGGGTTGCATTTAGATTTACAATTAAGGTTTGCAACTGAGGGAATAGTATCTTATCAATTTATTCATTTGATAAAGTTACAACTACTAATTCAGGACGATTAAATATTCTTTGAGGAGCGAGACTATTACCAAGACCTCTACTAACTACTAAGGATGTAGAGGTTAATTTATGAATTCCATTAGTATATTTGGGGAAAAAGCCTTGATCTGGAGCTATAATTCCACCTAAAAAAGGAAGGCGAATTTGTCCACCATGGGCATGTCCGGAAAATACTAAATCTATATTTTCTTTAGCATAAAAGGTAATTAGTTCAGGTCTATGAGAAAGTAGGATAGTAAAATTGTTTTTACTTTCAGCTTTTAGGTTACCTAAAATTTCATCAAAGCCTAAAGGAGAGTTAGGGTATTTGGAACTATCTATGGGATTAAAGCATATGTCTGCTAGTCCGAGAATAGAAATAGTATCACCGTTTAACTTTATGTTTTTATGAGTGTTGTCCATATTTATAACTCCATATTCTTCAAAGATGATTTTTAATTCATCATATAAATCTGATCTTGATTCATGATTTCCAGATACATAGTATACAGGAGCTATATTTATAGCTGATTTAATATAGGAAATAGCTATATTTATATTATCTTTATCTGTCCTTCGACTATCAATTAAATCACCAGTAATTACAATTATATTTGGACTAATTTCTTTAGTTAGGGATATAAGATTTTTTTGATTAGCTCCAAATTCTTTATTATGTAAATCAGAAATTTGAAGTATTTTATATCCATCAAAACCCCTAGGTATTTTTGAGTTTACATGTTTTATATTTGTTACAGCTATGTCATTATTTTGCCAATAGCAGAAAATTATAATGACTATCAGTAAAATTATTATAATTATTAAATTTTTTATATTCATTATGTTTCTATAAATCATAATACACATCCTAATATTAATTAATAGCATATACTATTATATAAAATAGTAATTTCTAAAATAGTATATTCATAGTATACACAAATATATTTCATTACTAAAGATAAATACATAATAGTTAACACATAAGTAATAAATGTAAAAAACACTATGATAACCTTTCATGATTCTATTTAGCATTTATTGATATTTGAATGATGAAGTGATAGAATATGAAAAAATGGAGGTAATATTATGTATAGTTTTAAAAATGACTATAGTGAAGGAGCACATTCAAGAATATTAGAGGCATTAATCAAGTGTAATATGAAGCAGAGTGAAGGTTACGGAGAAGACATATTTACAGCAAAGGCTATTAAGTTAATTAAGGAGAAAATAAGGAGAGAAGATGTAGATGTTCATCTTTTAGTAGGAGGAACGCAAACTAATCTTACTTCTCTATCAGCCTTTTTAAGACCTCATGAAGCCGTTATTGCAGCAAATACTAGTCACGTGTTAGTTCATGAAACTGGAGCTATTGAAGCTACGGGACATAAGGTTATTTCTGTAGATGTAGAAGATGGAAAATTAACAAGAAAAAATATAGAAACTGTGATAGAAGAGCATACTGATGAACATATGGTAAAACCAAAACTTGTATATATTTCAAACTCTACAGAAATAGGAACGATATATAAAAGAGAAGAGGTAGAAGAGTTAAGTCAGGTATGTAAAAAACATGATTTATATCTATATCTTGATGGTGCACGATTAGGGTCTGCGCTATGTTCTAAAGAAAATAATATGAAAATCTATGAATTATCTCAATTAGTAGATGCCTTTTATATAGGTGGAACCAAGGGGGGAGCTTTAATGGGAGAGGCTCTTATAATATGTAGAGATGCTTTAAAAAAGGATTTCAGATACCATATTAAACAAAAGGGTGCTCTACTTGCAAAAGGAAGGTTACTAGGAATTCAATTTGAAGAATTATTTAAAGATAACCTATACTTTGATTTAGCAACTCATGCTAATAATATGGCAGAGATTCTAAAAAAGGGTATAGAAGATGCTGGTTACAGCTTTATGATTAATTCATCTAGCAATCAAGTATTTCCTATACTACCTAATAATTTAATTAAAGAACTTGAGAAAAAATACTTATTTATAACTTGGGAAAAAATCGATAAAGAGAATTCGGCTATTCGTCTTGTTACATCTTGGACAACAGAAAATGAAAAAGTATTAGAGTTTATAGCTGATGTGAAATTATATAATTAATGTATAAAAAGATAGAAAACTAGAGTTAACTAGTTAATTCTATCTTTTTTATTATATAACAATATAAGTATTAAATCGTAAATTTCAAATTTTATAAAAAAGTAAGAATATTATGGAAAATTATGATACAATTATTACATGTAACACTTAGTATGTTGTAAAAATGTAATAAAATTCATAAAAAGGTATTGACAGTTACCTTACGTAACCTTCTATTATATTAGTATAGGGTAAGGTATACGATTGCTTTGGAGGGATAAATATGAATAGTAATGAATTTTATACCACAGGGGAATTTGCAAAGAAAGCAGGAGTTACCATTAGAACTATTAGATATTATGATAGCAAAGGAATTCTTAAGCCATCATATACAAATGACCTAGGATATAGATATTATTCCGATGAAGATTTCATAAAATTAAAAAAGATCTTAGCATTAAAGTACTTGGGATTATCCTTAGATGAAATTATAAGCACAGAAAAGTGTGATTATAAGAAAGAAGATATTATGAATTCTCTGAAACTTCAGAAAAGTATTATTAAAAACAAGATGAATAATATGAAGGTAGTATTAAATGCTATAGAAACTGCTGAATTTAGTATAAATGAGAACTCTAATATGAAATGGGAAGAGGCTATTGATGTAATAAAATCTCTGGAGAGTGAAAAAGAATTATTACAACGTAGCAGAGATGCATCTAATTTAAACGAAGGTGTGAAGCTAATGGATAGATTCTCGACAAACAGATACGGGTGGTATCCATGGGTATTTGATAATATAAAAATCAAAAATAAGGATAAGGTTTTAGAAGTAGGTTGTGGTAATGGAGTTTTATGGACTAAAAATATGGACAATCTACATAAAAGTATAGAAGTTACTCTAACAGAGATATGTGAAGAAATGATAAATGAAGCAAAGTTAAATTTAGGAAATGATTCCAAGAGGTTTAATTTTATAATAACTGATTTAACTTCATTACCTTTTGATGACAATAGTTTTGATGTAGTAATTGCTAATCATATATTATTCTTTATGAAAGATATAGATTTAGCTTTGGCTGAAATTAGTAGAGTTGTTAAACCTAATGGTGTAGTGTATTGTTCTACTATTGGAAGTAATCATTTAAAAGAGTTACAAGAGTTAATGCTAAGCTTTAGTAGTAGTATACGTATATATGAAGATAAGTTATCTTCTAAATTTGGGTTAGAGAATGGAGAAAAAATACTTAATAGATATTTTAATAAAGTAGAGAAAGTTTTGTATTATGATAAACTTATAGTTAATGATACCAATAATATATTAGAATATATATATTCTATACCTGGAAATATATTAGATATTATTGATTCCAAGAAAAAAGAATTTGAAGGTTATATTAGAAAAACTATTGATAATAATGGAGAAATTTATATAACCAATAGTTTAGGTTTATTTAAGGCTAAAAATATATGAGATGTAAACTTTTACTTGTGTAAAACAATATTACATAATTTATTACTTAGGTTATGGGATATTGATATTATAAATAAAAAATTGTTAGTTTTAAAAAAGTAATTTTAATTAACAAAATATTACATGAGAAAGGAAAGAGTTATGGGAATAAGTGTTACAAGCGAAATTAAACCGTTAAAAAAAGTCTTGTTGCATAGGCCTGGTGCTGAAATTGAGAACTTAACACCGGAATATCTGGAGAGGTTATTATTTGATGATATTCCTTATTTAAAAGTAGCACAGGAAGAACATGATGCCTTTGCACAGGTTTTGAGAAACAATGGAGTAGAAGTTGTATATTTACATGAATTAGCAGCAAAAGTAATGGAAGAACCAGATGTTAAAGATGAATTTATTAAAATGTTTATAAAAGAAGCAAAGGTAGAAAGTGACCAAGTTCAAGAAGAATTATATAACTATTTGAGTAGCTTTAATTGCAATGAAGAGCTAATTAGAAAGACTATGGCTGGAATTAGCAAGTCAGAATTGAAAGAAGCAAAGGTAAAGCATTTAGAGGATTATGTAAATGAAGCATATCCTTTTATTACAGATCCAATGCCAAATCTTTATTTTACAAGAGATCCTTTTGCATCCATAGGAAACGCTATAAGTTTAAATAGGATGTATTCTGAAACGAGAAATAGAGAAACTATATATGCACACTTTATATTTAAATATCATCCTGATTTTAAGGGAACTAATAGGTTATACAACAGAGATTTTGAGTATCATATAGAAGGTGGAGATATTCTTAATATATCTGAAAAGGTTCTTGCTATAGGAATATCTCTAAGAACAGCGCCACAGGCTATTGAGAAAATATCAGAGAGAATATTCTTTGAAACACCAGATAGTAAAATTGAAACTGTATTAGCATTTAAAATACCAAAAACTAGAGCATATATGCACTTAGATACAGTATTTACTCAGGTTGACCATGATAAGTTTACTATTCATCCACAAATAGAAGGACCTCTTGAGATATTTGAATTAACTAAAGGGGAAAATGGAAAAGTGAAGCTTACCAAGGAAAATATGACATTGCAAGAGATATTGTCGAAATATTTAGAATGTGATGTGAAGTTAATTAGATGTGGTGGGGGCGATTATGTAATTTCACAAAGAGAGCAATGGAATGATGGTTCTAACACTTTGTGTATAAGACCTGGTGAAGTTATTGTATATTCAAGGAACTATGTAACTAATAAGATATTAGAGGAATATGGAATAAAAACTCATGTTATACCATCATCAGAATTGTCAAGGGGTCGTGGGGGTCCAAGATGTATGTCTATGCCTTTAATTCGTGAATCTTAAAGATATAAATACAACTAAAATTTATTCAATATTATAAATTTACAAAAATTAAAATATATTCACAAAATAAAAAAACTTCTTTAAGTATTCAATAACTAAATACTAAAGGAGAATAAAATAAAACTATACAAAAAAATATAACATATCAGGGGGAGTATAACAATGGCAATTAATTTAAGAGGACGTTCATTTTTGAAATTACTGGATTTTACACCAGAAGAAATTAGATATTTATTAGACTTATCTAAGAACTTCAAAAATTTAAAGAGAGCCGGAGTACCTCATAAAAATTTAGAGGGAAAGAATGTTGCAATACTATTTGCTAAGGATTCTACTAGAACAAGATGTTCCTTTGAAGTAGGAGCTATGGATTTAGGTATGGGCGTAACTTATTTAGGACCTACAGGTTCTCAAATGGGTAAAAAAGAATCTATTGCGGATACAGCTAGAGTATTAGGTAGAATGTATGATGGTATAGAATATAGAGGTTTTGACCAAGAAATAGTTGAAGAATTAGCAGCTTACGCAGGAGTTCCAGTTTGGAATGGATTAACAACTGAGTTCCATCCAACTCAAATGCTTGCAGACTTATTGACTATAGAGGAGAAGTTTGGAAGATTAAAAGGAATTAACTTTGTATATATGGGTGATGCTAGAAATAATATGGGTAACTCTTTAATGGTTGCTTGTGCAAAAATGGGATTAAACTTTACAGCTTGTGCACCTAAGGAATTATTCCCAGCTGAAGAGCTAGTTGAAACTTGTAAAGCAATTGCTAAGGAAAATGGATGCACTATAACATTAACCGAAGATGTTATGGCTGGAACTAAAAATGCAGATGTTATCTATACTGATGTTTGGGTATCTATGGGGGAACCAGATGAAGTTTGGGAAGCAAGAATAAAAGAGTTAAGACCATATCAAGTAAATAGAGCAGCTATGGAAAATGCCAATCCAGAAGCTATATTTATGCACTGTTTACCAGCATTCCATGATTTAAAAACTGTAGTAGGAAAAGAAATGGGAGAAAAATTTGGAATGACTGAAATGGAGGTTACTGACGAAGTATTTGAATCAAAACAATCTGTAGTATTTGATGAAGCTGAAAATAGAATGCATACAATTAAAGCAGTTATGGCTGCAACTATAGGGCTATAATAATTAAACCCCTTTCTTATAATTGAGAAAGGAAGGGGTTTAACCTATTATTTAATTAACTAAACAATAAGATATTATATTTAAGCCATAGATAAAAATATAATATTCTCAACATATTTTATATTTAAATTATATATGAGGTGAATTAAATGAAGGAACTAGTAATAGCTTTAGGGGGAAACGCCTTAGGAAAAACAGCTGAAGAACAATTAGAGTTAGTTAAACATACAGCAAAAACCATCGTTGACTTAGTAGAAGAAGGTTATAATGTAATTGTTGGTCATGGGAATGGTCCACAGGTAGGGATGATAAACTTAGCTATGGAATTTGCAGCAAATAATGGAGCAAATACTCCATTAATGCCTTTTGCAGAATGCGGTGCCATGAGTCAAGGGTACATTGGATATCACTTACAGCAATCCATTAGAACAGAGCTTTTATCTAGAGGAATTAGAAAAAATGTTGCTACTGTAGTTACTCAGGTTGTAGTTAATGAAAATGATGAAGCTTTTAAAAACTTAAGTAAACCAGTAGGAATGTTCTATAGCAAGGAAGAAGCTGAAAAAATAGCTGCGGAGAAAGGGTTTACCTTTGTAGAGGATGCAGGTAGAGGATATAGAAGAGTAGTTGCATCTCCACAGCCACAAAAAATTGTAGAGCTTGAAACAGTTAAACAATTAGTTGAACAAGGAACTATAGTTATTACTGTTGGAGGTGGTGGTATTCCTGTAGTAGAGGAATCAGATGGATCTCTTAGAGGTGTTGCAGCAGTTATAGATAAAGATAAATCAAGCGCTAAACTTGCAAAAGATCTAGATGCAGAAATGCTGGTTATTTTAACAGCTGTTGATAGAGTTTGTATAAACTTTAATAAGTCAAATCAAAAAGAACTATCAGAAATTAATTTAGAAGATGCAGGTAAATATATACAAGAAGGCCACTTTGCTAAGGGTTCAATGTTACCTAAAGTAGAAGCATGTATGGACTATGTTAAATTCAGTAATAATGGTAAAGCATTAATAACTTCTCTAGAAAGAGCTAAAGAAGCATTACATGGTAATACAGGAACTATAATAACAAAATAGTAATATTTTCTCTAGATTAAACTAGAGTAGGAGGATTTATAACAGCTATGAATGATGTTTTAAGTCCTCATTTTTATATATAAATTTTAGTAAAGATGATAAAATTATTTTATATTATGTATAACTAACTAATATTTTTCTATTCTGTGAAGATGAAAGCTAATAGTGGAGAAATTTCGGTGAGTATTAACTAAAATAATTAATCATGGAGGTGTATTAATATGATTACTATTGTAGCAAAAAAAACTATAAAGGAAGATAAAAAAGAAGAATTTAAAAACTTAGCTAATAAGCTTATAGAAGAAAGTAGGAAAGAAACTGGATGTATAGAGTATAATCTATACGAGGAGTTGAATAATAGTAATGTAGTTGCATTTATTGAGGTTTGGAAAAATGAAGAAGCGATAAATTCACATAACAATACAAGACATTTTACTGCTCTCGTACCAGAACTTGCTAAATTCCAAGAGGGAGAAACAGAAATAACTCTTTATAAAAAAATATAGTTAGAAAGCCTATTTCAATATTATCCTTGAAATAGGCTTTATTAGTATTTAATAAAATCCTCCTTAATCCTTTTTTAATTAATGTATAAAAATACACATTGTCAAAATATAAAATGGATTATATGTAAAATTATATTAAAAAAGAAATTTCATAAAATATACCTTGAAATAAAATGAAGTTTATTACATATATTATAAAACCTTAAAGATAACCATATAATTATCCAGTAAAATAGTGAATAATGTAACTATTATTATATAAAAATATATATATTCAATAAAATAAATATTAGTTTTCTATTGTAATTTTATTAGTTTTGGAATAAAGTATTAATTGCTGATAAATTTCTAGGTTATATTAGATAGATACATAATAGAAATAGGGATTTGAAAGTAAAATTTAACTGAATGCTAATATAACATAAGTGGCATTTTAACGGAGGGGAATTATATGGATATTAACTTAATTGGAGTACCTCTTTATTATGGATGTGATAGAGTAGGGGTAGAAAATGGACCAGATGAATTAAGAGAAAATGGAATTAAAGAATTATTAGAAAATCATAAAAATAAGGTATATGATTTAGGTAATATTTATGTTGATAATACAAAGGATAAGCAACCGTTTGAAGCCGGAGTAAATGCAAAATACATCAATGAAATTTTAGAAGTAACTGAGAATTTAGCTAATTCGGTTTATAGTTCCCTATGTAGTGGAGGTTTTCCTATAACTTTAGGTGGAGATCATGCTTTAGCTATGGGAAGTGTTGCAGGATCAAGTAAATATTTCCATGGGGATATAGCTGTAATATGGATTGATGCCCATGGTGATATAAATACCTTTGAAACAAGTCCCACAGGAAATGTTCATGGTATGCCATTAGCTGCATCCATGGGATTTGGAGATGAATCTTTAACAGATTTATATTTTAAAGGTATAAAAGTTAAAAAGGAAAATGTATTTATAATAGGGGCAAGAGATTTAGATGAAGGTGAACTTCAATTAATTAAAGATATAGATTTAACTGTTTGGACTATGGATAAAGTAAAAGAGATAGGTGTAGATCAAGTGTGTGTGGAACTTTTAGAGGTTTTAAAAGCACGAGGAATAAAAAATATTCATATTAGCTTTGATATAGATTCTGTAGATCCCAAATTAATAAAGGGTACAGGAACTCCAGTTCCAAATGGATTTAATATAAATGATGCAGAGAAGTTATTAACCAGCATATTTAATACTAGATTGGTTAAATCGATGGACTTTGTAGAATTTAATCCATATTTGGATGATACTGATACTACTTTAAAAAGTTGTATGACATTAATAAAGAAAATAGGAGAATTAATATAGATATAAAAATTAAATAATTAGAATCTGAGAAATGGAGTATAATATGTTTAATGATATATGTTTATCCGATGACTATCAGCTCTAATACTTCCATCTTCTTCAAAGTGGGAGTAAAGAGTTGCTATGTCCTTGGATAATGATTTCTACGCTTCAGTGGGAGAAAAGCTCCCTCTGAAGCTAAGAACTCTGTTTATATCAAAATTAAAATGGAGGTAATAGTTATGCAAGTAACAAAAGAAATGACTATTGGAGAAGTAATAAGACAAAATGAGAAAGCAGCAGAAGTTTTAATGAGTTTTGGGATGGGGTGTGTTGGGTGTCCTTCAGCACAAGCAGAAACTCTTGAAGAAGCGTGTATGGTTCATGGATTAAGAATAGATGAGTTATTAAGTAAGCTTCAAACTATTTAGGAATAAAATAGGAGCTTTAAAGATGCTACATATGTAGCGTCTTTTTTTATATATTAGTTTAAGAAAATAAAAAATGGATAATTTAGAATCAGTAATCATATGAATAAAAATTGCTCTTTTAAAAGATAATATATTATAAAACTAATAATTGGAGGTAAATTAAAATGAAATCAGTACATTACAATGTTTCAGGATTAGTAAATTCAGAAAGTAGAACTAAGTTAAATAATTCTTTAGACAAAATTGAAGGTGTACAACAGGTTTGTGTTGATATAGGAAGAGGTACAGTAGAAGTAAATTATAATAGTCCAGCAACTCCAGAAGAAATTAAAGATTGTATTTGCCATACAGGGTATACGGTAAAGTAAAAACTAAAGATAAAGAAAGCGATAATAAAAATTAAGCTATTACTTTTTATATAGATAAGGAGTGTTAAGATGGACTATAATTTTCCAATTGGGTTTAAGCCTCAACATCAAAATATACAGCCAGGCATTGAAAGTGAAATGGAACCAAAACCTATCTATGAAATAGAAGATTATCACAAAACTTCAAACAGATTAAAGGGCAAAATAGCCTTAATTACAGGAGGAGATAGTGGTATAGGTAGGGCTGTTTCTATACTATATGCAAAAGAAGGGGCAAAGGTATGTATAATTTATTTAAATGAACATGAAGATGCTAATGAAACTAAAATACTTATTGAAGAAAGAGGTGGAGAGTGTTTACTTATATCTGGAGATATTGGTAATGAAGCTTTCTGTAAAGACGCTATAAAAAAAGTGATAGAAAAGTATGGAGTTATAAATATATTTGTATCGAATTCAGCAGAACAGCATGAATGTCAACAAATTAATGAAATAACTAGTGAACAGTTACATAAAACCTTTGATACAAACTTCTTTGGAGCATTTTATTTAACAAAGGAAGTGCTTTTTCATATGAAGAAGGGAGACTCTATAATATATACTACTTCTATAACAGCTTATGAGGGTAATGAAACTTTAATAGATTATTCTTGTACTAAAGGAGCTTTGACGGCTTTAACTAGAAGTTTAGCAAAATCATTAGCAACTAAAGGTATAAGAGTAAATGCAGTGGCACCAGGTCCAGTATGGACTCCGCTTATACCATCATCCTTTGATGCAAACAAAGTATCTACCTTTGGCAGTAATACTTTATTTAAGAGAGCTGGGCAACCTGTTGAAATTGCAGAGAGCTATGTATTCTTAGCTGGCGATGGAGCTTCATTTATAACTGGAGAAACTATTCACATAAATGGTGGTCAATTTATAACTAGTTAATAGCTTTTATAATTAAATCAATTTGGTTAGTTTATACTATGAGTAGATAATATAATTATTGTCTGCTCATTTTTATTAGATATGAGATAAATTATAAAAAGTATAAAATTAATCCTGTTTAATTTTACATATATGGTATAATAATGAGTTGAGGTAAGCTATTGGTATATGTTAAAGTAAATCCATAGTAAAAACTAATAATATGTATAATTTAGGGGGTAAAATATGAAAAGCATAGCTTTTATACATGGGCTTTTAATAAATGGGACAGGCGGTGAGCCTATAGAAAATTCCTTAGTCATTGTTAAAAATAAGAAAATTACTTATGCTGGAGTTATGAAAGACATAGAAGAGAATTGTGAAGTTATAGATATATCAGGAAAAACTATTATGCCAGGACTTATAGATTCTCATTTGCATTTTAGTGGAAATAGAACAGATAGTGATACAGAATGGGTATTAGAGCCTGTGATACAAAAGACAATAGTAGCTGTTGCACAAGCTAGAGAAGCTTTGGAGCATGGACTAACATCGGTGGGGGAAATTTCACGCTCTGGAATTCATCTTAGAAATATGATCGAAGAAGGAATAATATCTGGACCACGTATAGTTGCAACAGGATTAGGTTTTTGCAGAACTTCAGGTCATGGGGATTCGCATAAATTACCACTGGGATATAATGAGAATTCACATCCATGGGCAGAACGAGTGGATGGACCATGGGACCTACGTAAAGCTATAAGAAAAAGAATTCGTGAAAATCCTGATGCCATAAAAATATGGTCTACAGGAGGAGGAATATGGAGACATGATGCTAAAGCGGCTTCTCATTATTGTATGGAGGAGATACAAGCGGTAGTAGATGAATGCAACATGGTTGGCTTACCAGTTTGGTCTCATGCAGAAGGATATGAAGGGGCTTTAAATTCATGTAAGGCTGGAGTTTCTGCTATAATCCATGGTCAGGAATTAAATGAAGAGTGCTTAGAAATAATGAAGGAAAAGAATATAAGCTTTTGTCCAACCCTACAATTTTTCTATCAGTGGTTTACGGTGTACGAGCCTCCTTATAGAAAAATTTTAGATGATTACGAGGGAGATACAGTGGCTGAAAAGGAGCTAAACCGTATAATAAGTAATCTACGAAACGCCAATAAGAAGGGAATAAGAATAACAGTAGGTTCAGATTCCTTCTGTAGTAGCTTAACTCCTTATGGGGAATATGCAATCACTGAGATGTATACTCTTTGTAAAGCTGGACTTACCAACATGGAGGTAATTTTAGCAGCTACAAAAAATGGAGCAGAAATGTTAAGAATTGATGATATAACAGGTACTTTAGAGTTAGGAAAGTTTGCTGATATTATTGTATTGAATGGAAACCCATTAAAGGATATTCATGATATAAGAAGTGGTAACATGCAGGTGATTATGAAGGAAGGTGCCTTTGTAAAGAAAAGTATAAATTAATATTGTAAAAGAGTTGTCTTAAAATGCATTAGGTCTTAAATTGATGTTTAGGTAGCATTTCTTTATAGAAATGAGATTAAATATCTTGAGAAGATTTCTAAAAATTTTAAGGCACTTTTGTTTTTTTGAATAATATAATTACATAGTTACACTGATAAATAAAGCAAGTTAACACATTAGAAAATAGTCAAATATAGATATATATGAAGGTTGTTATTAGTTTATCATTGAAAAGTAATGTATTAAATAAAAATTAATGGAATATTGAGAGAATAAATCAATATATATATATCATATAAAAAATGGGGGGTGAGAATTTGATTAAGTACATTCTAAAAAGGCTAGGTATAAGTGTAGTAACTATATTTATAGTTATTACTGCTACATTTTTTTTAATGAGATTAATGCCTGGGGGACCTTTTGATGGTGAAAAACCATTACCACCAGAAATAAAGGCTAGTCTAGAAGCAAAATATGGATTAGATAAATCTTTAGGTGAGCAATATTCAATGTATTTAAAGGACTTACTTAAAGGTGATCTAGGACCAAGTATGAAATACAAAGGAAGAGAAGTACAAGAAATAATAGGTTATTCTTTCCCAGCATCTGCGAAACTTGGTGGAGTAGCTGTGGTAATTTCCTTAGCTTTCGGGATACTTCTAGGAATAGTTGCAGCTCTTAAATATAATAAGTGGCCAGATACTATATGTATGGTACTTGCTACACTGGGAGTTACACTGCCGAGCTTTGTTATAGCAACGTTATTAATGTATATATTTGGAGTTAAACTAAGCTTAGTACCTATAACAGGTCTAGATAGTTGGAAGAGCTATATCTTACCATCAATAGCTCTAGCGGGATATTCTATAGCATTTATATCTAGACTTGCCAGATCAAAGCTATTAGAAGTTTTAAAATCAGACTATATTAGAACTGCAAAGGCAAAGGGAGTTAACGGTAGAAGAATAATGTTTAAGCATGCTCTTAGAAATACATTAATTCCTATAGTAACCTATGTAGGTCCATTGATTGCAGGTATATTAACAGGTAGTTTTGTAGTAGAAAAGATATTTGCTATACCAGGACTGGGAAGAGAGTTTGTAACTACAATAACAAACAGAGATTACACAACTATACTTGGAGTAACTATATTCTATAGTACACTTCTAATACTATGTAATTTAATTGTGGACATTATGTATGTAATTATAGATCCAAGAATTAAATTAGAAAATGTTGAAGCCTAGGAGGTGATGTTATGGAATTTAATGAAGAAATTAATAAAATTTTAGATAAGGATTTTGTCTTTGTAGATGAAGGTAGTAAACAAAAAGATACTATAAATCGACCAAGTGTATCTTATTGGAAGGACTCGTGGAGAAAGCTTAAAAAAAATAAGCTAGCGATAGTAGGGCTTATATTTGTTATTCTTATAACTCTAGGAGCTATATTTATTCCTTGGTTTTCTAAACACGATTATACAACAAATAACTTAATGCTTACTAATCAGGGACCATCTGCAGAGCATTGGTTTGGAACAGATTCACTAGGAAGAGATTTGTTTGTAAGAGTTATGTATGGTGCTAGATATTCTTTAATAATTGGTTTTGTGGCATCTATATTAAATTTATTTATAGGTATAATATATGGTGGAATTGCTGGACTTGTAGGTGGATGGGTAGATAATATTATGATGAGAATTGTAGATATAATATCTTCTATACCTATGACTATATACGTAATACTATTGATGGTTATTCTAGAAAAGGGTGGATTATTCAATATTATTGTAGCCTTGGCTATTTCTTATTGGATAGGAATGGCTAGAATTGTTAGAGCTGAAATACTACAACTAAAACAACAAGAATTTATTTTAGCAGCTAAAACTTTAGGAGCTCAAGGTAAGAGAATATTATTTAAGCATCTAATTCCAAATTGTTTAGGACCAATTATAGTAACTCTTACACTACAAATTCCAACTGCGATATTTTCAGAAGCTTTCTTAAGTTTTATTGGATTAGGATTAGTTCCACCACTTGCATCATGGGGAACTTTAGCTAATGACGCTTTATCTACATTAAGGTTATATCCTTATCAGCTTTTATTTCCAACGTTGGCTATATGTATAACGATTTTTTCATTTAATATGCTTGGTGATGGGCTCAGAGATGCTCTAGATCCAAAGGTTAAGAAGTAGGGGGTGGAAGGATGAATAATTTGTTAGAAGTAAATAATTTAAAAACATCTTTCTATACTCAATTTGGAGAAGTGCAAGCTGTAGGAGGAGTTTCGTTTAATCTAGAACATGGTGAAGTTATGGGTATAGTTGGAGAATCAGGTAGTGGCAAAAGTGTAACAATGATGTCTATCATGAGACTTTTAGATGATAATGGTAAAGTAAAAGACGGAAAAGTAAGATTTGAAGATAAGGATATAGTATCTATCAGTGAAGAAGATATGTCTAAGATTAGAGGAAATGAAATATCTATGATTTTCCAAGATCCTATGACTTCTTTGAACCCACTTATGACTATAGGAAATCAAATTATGGAGCCGCTTAGAATCCATAAGAAGATGACTAAAGAAGAAGCTTATAAAAAAGCTGTAGAATTATTACATCTAGTTGGTATACCAAGTCCAGAAAGCAGAATGAAACAATATCCACATGAGTTTTCTGGTGGAATGAGGCAAAGGGTAATGATTGCTATGGCACTAACTTGCAATCCAAAGCTATTGATAGCTGATGAGCCCACTACTGCACTAGATGTTACAATACAAGCGCAAATTTTAGAAATAATGAAGGACATAAAACAAAAATTAAACACATCCATAATTCTTATTACACATGATTTAGGAGTAGTTGCAGATATTTGTGATAATGTGAATGTAATGTATGGAGGACTTATTATAGAACAAGGAACTGTACAAGATATATTTTATAATTCTAAACATCCATATACCTGGGGTCTTATGGAAAGTGTTCCTAATCCTAATACTTTGGTAAGAGAGAGACTAAGACCTATAGATGGCCAACCACCAGATTTGTTTAAACCTCCAAAGGGATGTCCATTTTATGCTAGATGTAAATATTCTATGGAAGTATGTAAAGAGCATAAACCTAGATACTATGAAATATCACAGGGACATCAATCTGCATGTTGGCTAAATGACAAGAGGGCACCAAAGGTTGAAACTCCAATAAAGAGGAGGAAGGAAGATGAGTAATACAGAAAATTTAATAGAGGTGAAAAATCTATGTAAGTATTTTCATACTAAAAAATCAATTTTAAAGAAAGACAAAGGGATATTGAAGGCTGTTGATGGTGTATCTCTTCATATAAAAAAAGGTGAAACTTTAGGATTAGTAGGAGAATCAGGCTGTGGAAAAACAACTTTAGGCAGAACATTATTAAAGTTATATAATCTTACAGCAGGAGAGATATTTTATGATAATGAAGAGATTGGAAAGTTAAATACTAAGAAGATGTTGCCTTATAGAAAGAAAATGCAGATGATATTCCAAGACCCTTATGCTTCTCTTAATCCAAGATTAACTGTTGGAGATATCGTTGGTGAGCCTTTAGATATTTATAAAATATGCAAGGGGAAAGAAAGGGAAGAAAAAGTAAAGTATTTTCTAGATAAGGTAGGACTTGATCAGAATCACATGAATCGTTATCCTCATGAATTTTCTGGTGGGCAACGACAAAGAATTGGAATAGCAAGAGCTCTTGCTGTTAATCCGGAATTTATTGTTTGTGATGAGCCTATTTCTGCGCTAGATGTGTCTATACAAGCTCAGATAATTAATATGATTGAAGATTTACAAAATGACTTTGGATTAACTTACTTGTTTATAGCTCATGATTTATCTATGGTTAAGCACATATCCAATAGAGTTGGGATAATGTACTTAGGAAAATTAGTTGAAATAGCAGAGAGTAATGAGGTATATAGTAAACCAATCCATCCATATACTAATGCATTACTATCTGCAATTCCAATTCCTGATCCGGATGAAGCTAAAAGAAGACAAAGAATAATTTTAGAGGGAGATATTCCATCTCCAATTGATCCTCCTCCAGGATGTAGATTTAAATCTAGATGTAAATATGCAAAACCAATCTGTGGAGAAGAGGAGCCAGTTTTAAAGGAAGTATCTCCTGGCCATTGCGTAGCTTGTCATTTATTTTAAAATATATTAATTAATTTAATAAGGAGGTTAATGAATGAAGAAAACTAGAATAATGGCACTAATAATGACTGCAATAATGACAGGTACATTGCTTTTAGGATGTACTAAGACTAAAGGAAATGAAGGAGAAAAACCTGGTGATGGAAATACACCAGTGGTAGAAGAAACAGTAGAACAAAAAATAGTATATAACCTAGGTGCAGATCCAAAAACTATTGATCCACAACTCAATTCAGCAGTAGATGGATCAACAATAATTCACAATGCTTTTGAAGGATTAATGAGAGAAGATGAAAATTCTAAAATAGTACCAGGAACTGCTGAAAAATATGAAGTATCTGATGATGGAACTGTATATACTTTCCATTTGAGAGAGAATGCTAAATGGTCAGACGGGAAACCGGTAGTAGCTGGAGATTTTGTATATGCATGGAAAAGAGCATTGAATCCTGAAGTAGCTGCGGAATATGCATATCAACTTTTCTATATAAAAAATGGAGCAGCTTACTATAATAAAGAAAAAATAGGAGATAAAGTTGCAACAGCAGATGATGTAGGAGTAAAAGCTATAGATGATAAAACTTTAGAGGTAACTCTTGAGGCTCCAGTTCCATATTTCTTATCATTAGCAGCTTTTCCAACTTATTTCCCAGTTAGAGAAGATGTTATAGAAGGAAATGAAGAGAAGTGGACATTGAAACCAGACACATATATATCTAATGGACCATTTAAAATGTCTGAATGGAAAGAAAAAGAAAGTATTACATTTGTGAAAAATGAAAATTATTGGGATGCTGAAAATGTGAAACTTGAGACATTAGAAGTAAGATTAATAGATGACCAAATAACTTATTTAAATGCCTTTAAGAGTGGAGAAGTTGACATAATAGAATCACCACCTCAAGCTGAAATTCCTACATTACTAGATGAAGGAACAGCTAAAATATATCCTTATTTAGGAACTTACTTCTATGTAATAAATGTATCAGATAAAGCTAAGGAAGTAGATCCTAAAGCAGCTGAAGCATTGAGTAAGCCTAAGTTCAGAAAAGCTTTATCACTAGCTATAGATAAACAACTAATTGTTGATAAAGTGGCTCAAGGTGGTCAAACACCAGCAAATAGCTATGTTCCAGCAGGTATTCTTGATTCAGCAGGAAAAGAGTTCAAAAAAGATTCTTCATCAAAAGGTACGGATATTGAAGAAGCTAAGAAGTTGTTAGCAGAAGCTGGATATCCAAATGGAGAAGGAGCACCAACAATAACATTTACTTTTAATACAGATCAAGGTCATCAAAATATAGCTCAAGCAGTACAAGATATGTGGAAGACAAACCTTGGAATTAATGTAGAATTGAAGAATGAAGAATGGGCAGTATTCCAAGACACAAGAACTAATTTTCAGTATTCTATGGCTAGACATGGATGGATAGCAGATTATAATGATCCTATGACATTCTTAGATATGTGGACAACAGGTAATGGACAAAATAATTCAGGATACTCAAATAAAGAATATGATAAGTTAATAGCTGAAGCTAAAGTAGAATTAGATGACACCAAGAGAACAGAACTACTACACAAAGCAGAAGATATTTTAATGGATGAATCACCAGTTATACCATTATACTATTATACAAATGTATTATGTATAGACAAAAATGTTAAGGGAACTTATAAATCACCATTAGGACAAATGGAATTTAGAGATGCTTATGTAGAGTAGCTCTATAAAAAGAAATCACTTAAAAATAAAAGTGCTATCTCAAAAGAAATTTTGGGATAGCATTTTAAAAGTGCTTTACAAATTAAATTTATTATGATATTATTTAAAAAATAATAAAATGAATAAAGCGTTGAAGAGAAGAAGTAAAATTAATGTATCTTTACAGAGAGTTCCACCATAAGCTGAGAGGTGGAAGAGTAAGTTGATTTGAATAACATCTCTGAGCAGTGCTCCGAAAGATAACAACTAGTAGGCAGCACCGGATCTGCACCCGATATAGTGCTAGAGTATACTCAATTTATATTAATTGACGTACTTGAAGAGATTGTTATTGTAAAATAATAATGAATTAAGGTGGTAACACGTGAGTAGTACTCTCGTCCTATTATATTTTTATATAGGGATGAGAGTTTTTTTATTATATATAAATAAAAAAAGATGAAGTAAGGGCCCATAAAACTTTATCAATACTTTAACTTTAAACGTAAAATCTAAGGAGGACTTGTAATGAAAATAGAGGGAATTGTTATTCCGAAAGGATATAAATCAAATGCCACATTAATAGAAACAGAAGTACACATAAAGAAAATAAAAGATTTTTTTGAAAAGTCTTTATCAGAGATCCTTAGTTTGACAAGAGTTTCAGCTCCATTATTTGTGGACTCTCAAAGTGGATTAAATGATAATTTAAACGGGGTTGAGAGACCGGTAGTATTTGACTTGCTGGCAACAGGAGAAAATGTTGAAATAGTACATTCCTTAGCAAAATGGAAAAGAATGAGTCTTCATAGATATGATTTTCAGGTTGGAGATGGCTTGTATACAGATATGAATGCTATAAGAAGAGATGAAGAGTTAGACAACTTACATTCTGTTTATGTAGACCAATGGGATTGGGAAAAGGTAATAAAAAAAGAAGACAGAAATGAAGAATACTTAAAAGATGTTGTGAGAAAAATCTATGAGGTGTTTAAGAAAACTCAAGAATTTGTTGATACAAATTTAATGAAGGTAGAAAATTCTTTACCGAAAGAAATACATTTTATAACTACACAGGATTTAGAAGACCGGTATCCAAATCTTACCGCTAAGGAGAGAGAAGATAAAATATGTAAGGAGTTTGGTGCTGTATTTATAATGAAAATAGGTGGAGTGCTAAAATCAGGAGAAAAACATGATGGAAGGAGTCCGGACTATGATGATTGGAATTTAAATGGAGATATATTATTTTGGTATCCTTTGTTAGATAGAGCTGTAGAACTTTCATCAATGGGAATAAGAGTGGATGAAGAAGCCCTTGATTATCAATTAACAGTATCAGGTAATGATAACAGAAGAAGTTTAGATTTTCATAAGAGATTACTAGCAGGAGAACTTCCATATACAATTGGAGGGGGAATAGGTCAATCGAGAATATGTATGTTCTTTTTAAACAAAGCTCATATTGGGGAAGTTCAAGCTACTACATGGGATGAAAAAAATGTAAAAATTTGCAAAAAAAATAATATAAGTTTACTTTAATTCATAAATGAATTTGTATATTTGATTTTATGTGATGAGTCGATAAATTGTAATAAATTTAATTATTTGAGTTCATATTAATTTAAAAAATAGTTTAAAGTGAGGCTATCTTAGAATGTTTTTTATTATTCTAAGATAGCCTCACTTATTTATATGTAAATTAATTAAATTTATTCTAACAATAATCTATAATTTTTTAAATTATTAAGTTAAATATATAAAATGACAAAAAACACTAGCCATAGAGATGGAAGTGTGGTAATATAAATTCTATGTTAAAAGTACAGACTACCCCATAATATTTATAGGGTAATTCTTATTATACAAATGTATAGATTAAAAGTCAATAGTAAATTAATAAAATTTAAAAAAATTGTATTGGAGAAGATAATATGAGTAGTAAGTATATTTTTGTAACAGGTGGAGTGGTTTCATCCTTAGGAAAAGGCATTACGGCAGCATCTCTAGGTAGACTTTTGAAAAATAGGGGACTAAAGGTTACAATACAGAAGTTTGATCCATACCTAAATGTAGATCCAGGAACTATGAGTCCGTATCAACATGGTGAAGTATTTGTTACTGATGATGGTGCTGAAACTGATTTAGATTTAGGACATTATGAAAGATTTATTGATGAAAATTTAAGCAAAAGTAGCAATGTTACTACTGGTAAAATTTATTGGTCGGTTATAGCTAAAGAAAGAAGAGGAGAATATTTAGGTGGAACTGTTCAAGTAATACCACATATAACTAATGAGATAAAAGAAAGAATATGTAGGGTCACAAAAGAAAAGGCAGTAGATGTGGTTATAACTGAAATTGGTGGTACTGTAGGAGATATTGAATCCTTACCATTTTTAGAGGCTATAAGACAAATTCAATATGAAGTAGGTAAAGAAAATGTATGTTTTATACATGTGACTTTAGTACCTTATCTAGGAAAGGCTGGTGAGTTAAAAACAAAACCAACTCAACATTCAGTAAAGGAATTAAGAAGTATAGGAATTCAACCAGATATAATAGTTTGTAGATCCGAAAAGGAAATATCAGATGAATTAAAGGCAAAAATAGGATTATTCTGTAATTTAGAAGGTAAGAATGTAATACAAAATCTAGATGCAGAGCACTTATATGAAGTACCTTTAATGTTACATAAGGAAGGCTTAGATAGATTAGTATGTGAAAGATTAAGTCTAGGTTGCATGGATATTGATAATTCTCAATGGATTAAAATGGTTAGTAAAATTAAAAATTTAAACATGAAAGTTAAAATTGCATTAGTTGGTAAATATGTAGAACTGCATGATGCATATATATCTGTTGTTGAGGCATTAAGTCATGGTGGATATGCTAATGAGTGCCAAGTAGAAATAAAGTGGATAAATGCAGAAGAGATAGAAAGAGATAAATCGAGTGAAATTTTTTCTGATGTGAATGGGATATTAGTGCCAGGGGGATTTGGAGATAGAGGAATAGAAGGAAAGATAGAAGCTATAAGATGGGCAAGAGAGAATAAAAAACCTTTATTTGGTATATGTTTAGGCATGCAATGTTCGGTTATAGAGTTTGCTAGAAATGTACTTGGATATGAAGGGGCTAATAGTTCTGAGATTGACCCAAATACCAAATATCCAGTAATAGATTTAATGCCAGACCAGCAAGAAATTGAAAATTTAGGTGGTACTATGAGATTAGGATTATATCCATGTAAACTAGACATAAACTCAACAGTGGCAGGTGAATATGATGAAATATTAATAAATGAAAGACATAGACATAGATATGAATTTAATAATAGATTTAGACAAGAAGTAATTGAAAAAGGTATGAGCATTACAGGGACAAGTCCTGATAATAAGTTAGTAGAAATAGTAGAGATAAAGAATCATCCATGGTATGTATCAGTACAATTTCATCCAGAATTAAAATCAAGACCTAATAATCCACATCCTTTATTTAAAGGATTTATAAAAGCTGCAATTAAAGATAAGAAATATAAATAATGTAAAAAGCATTTTTTCTAATATGAACTGATGTACGTCAATTGTATAGTGGTTCAATAGAAGAATGCTTTTTATTACTTTTTTAAAGAGTTTTAATAAGTATAGAATCATGCATAAACAAGCATAATAAAAGTATTACTCAATTGTTTGAAATTAATTGAGAATAATTATCAAAAACTATTGACAATAATATAAAAACATCTTAATATGTAATTGAGAATAATTTTCAATTAAGGAGGATGTATTATGAAAATAGTTTATTGGTCAGGTACAGGTAATACAGAGAAAATGGCAGAATTAATTGCTAAAGGAATCAGAGAAGGTGGGAAAAATGCAGAAGTAATCAATGTTGCTAATGCTAATAGTGACATCTTTGATGATGAAGATGTAATAATATTAGGATGCCCATCTATGGGAGATGAAGTACTAGAAGAATCTGAGTTTGAACCTTTTATTGAAGAAATATCTTCAAAAATATCTAAAAAGAAAGTGGTTTTATTTGGATCCTATGGTTGGGGCGATGGAAAGTGGATGAGAGAGTGGGAAGATAGAATGTTTTCTTATGGATGTGAAATAAAAGAGGATTGCCTTATTATTTGTGGCGAACCAGAAGATGAAGATGAATGTATAAATTTTGGTAAAAAAATAACACTTTTATAGGTAGGTAATGAAAATGACATGTTTAGAATTTTATAATAAGTTAGAATCTATGAATGGTGAAGAATATATTAAAAACTTTTTAATTTATAATACTTCATTGGTGATTGCAAAAGTTAAACCAGCTGCTACTATTACTTTTAAAAAAAATAATAGAGATTTATATAATAATTGGTGTTCAATGGGGAAAGTATTTATTAAAAGTATATGTCTTGACTTTATAGAATTAAGAGAATCTGATGATTCAATTGTAGTATTAATTTATAATCAGAACTTACTTGAAAAATATATAGGTAAGGAAGGTAATAAAGAGTTTTTAGTTAGTCTAGGCTATTCGGAAAATGGAACTATTGTAGAATATTTAGATGTGTTAACAAATAGATATAAAGAATATAATTGCCCGCATGAATTAGGTATATTTTTAGGAATACCAATTAATGACGTAAAAGATTTTATGAATTGTAATGACAAGAAGTGCTTATTGTGTGGATATTGGAAAGTATATAATGATTGTATTTCAGCTAAAAGAATTTTTCAGTATTATGATCAGGTTAAGGAATATACAGCAGATTCTATATCCAAAGGAATTGAAGGTGGTACTTTGGTGCAAAGTATAGAAAATAATTTTAATTTTTATGGTTAAAGGATAATTAAAAATGATTAAATTAAGAAAACAGAGCTTGCAAGCTCTGTTTTCTTAATTTAAGGAACTAAACAAGCCCTAAAAGTCTAACTATGGTTGTTACAGTAAAGCAAATTATAATACCCGTTATGGTAGGGATAGCAAAGGAAAGGGCAGTCCACTTAAAGCTTTGAGTTTCTTTTTTTATAGTTAAGCAGGTGGTGCTGCATGGCCAATGCATTAAAGAAAATAGCATTACATTTAATGCTGTGAGCCATGTCCAACCATTTGAAATTAGAAGCTGTCTTAGTTGAATTAAACTATCAAATTCTAATAAACTTCCAGTAGATGTATAGCTCATAATAATAATAGGAACTACAATTTCATTAGCTGGAAAACCAAGTATAAATGCCATTAGTATATAACCATCTAAGCCTATTAAATTTGCAAAGGGATTTAAAAAATTAGCACAATGAGCTAATAGGCTTAAGTTTCCAATTGTAATATTGGCCATTACCCAAAGAACTAATCCCGCAGGAGCTGCTACAACTATTGCTCTACTTAAAACAAAAAGAGTTCTATCGAAAATAGAGCGAATTATGATTTTACCAACTTGTGGTTTTCTGTAAGGGGGAAGTTCTAGAGTAAAGGATGATGGTACTCCTTTAAGTATAGTTTTAGATAGAATTTTGGAAATCGTTAAGGTCATAAATACACCTAACAGGATTACAGATGTTAGAATTAATGAAGAAATAATGGATTGTGAAGGTCCAACAAAAGTACCAGCAAAGAACATGGTGATTATGGCAATTAAAGTTGGGAAGCGTCCGTTACATGGCACAAAATTGTTTGTAAGTATTGCAATTAGCCTTTCACGTGGAGAATCTATAATTCTACAACCAATTATTCCAGCTGCGTTGCATCCAAATCCCATACACATGGTGAGAGCTTGCTTTCCACAAGCACAACTCTTTTTAAAGAAGTTATCTAAATTAAAAGCTATTCTAGGTAAATAGCCTAAATCTTCAAGAAGGGTGAATAGTGGAAAGAAAATAGCCATTGGAGGAAGCATTACAGAAATAACCCAGGCTAAGGTTCTGTAAATTCCTTTTATTAAAATTCCTTCTAGCCATAAAGGTGCTCCTAAATCTAATAAAAATATAGTAAGTTTATCTTCAATCCAGAAAAGAGCAGTAGATAAAAGGGATGAAGGGTAATTAGCACCTGTGATTGTTATCCAAAAAATAACGCATAAAAGTAATATCATTATAGGTATTCCGTATATTTTAGATGTAAGAATTTTATCGATTTTTCTGTCAGCAATGTTATATTTGGAGTTCTCTTTTGTCATTACTTTGAAGCTGATTTTTTCAGCTTTACTTACTAAAGTAGTTACTAATTTATCTCTAAAATTTTCTCCCATTATATTATAAGTAGATAAAAGATTAATCGCTTCTTTTAGCCTTTCTTTAATTATTTGATTACTTAATATGGTAATATTTAAATATTTATTTAGTGACTGAATTAGACTAGGGTCATTTTCTAATAATTTTAAAGAAATCCATCTAGGATTAATTTTAGAATCTATATTTTTTAGAGCTATTTTTACTTCTGGTTCTATTATAGATATAGAATCTTCTAAAATTTTATCATATTTAATTTTAATAGGATTTATAGGTACTTCATTATTTGTTAGTTTGTATACTATATCCATTAATTCTATAAGACCATCTCCTGTGGTAGCGCTAGTACCTACAGTAGGAACACCGAGAAGTAAGGAAAGTTTTATTAAGTCTACATTAATTCCTTTTCGTTTAGCTTCATCCATTAAATTTACACAGATTACTACATTGTTAGTTATTTCTATGGTTTGAAGTGCTAAGTTTAAGTTTCTTTCTAGACAAGTAGCATCGAGGATAACTATAGTGGCATCAGGATTTCCGAAACATATAAAATCTCTAGCAACTTCTTCTTCTACAGAATTAGCCATAAGGGAGTAGGTTCCAGGAATATCCACTAGTATGAAAGATTTATCCTTGTGAGTATATTTACCTTGTGCATTGGATACGGTCTTTCCAGGCCAATTTCCAGTGTGTTGGTTAAGTCCAGTTAAACTATTAAAAATTGTGCTTTTGCCTACATTTGGATTACCAGCCAGAGCAATTATTTTATCTGATGGGGAAGCACGTTCTATGTTGAGTTCTTTTTCTAAAGCACTAACCCCAGTGGATTGATTAGTTAATCCCATTATAAAACCTCCTATAATAAAGTATTGTAGTGTTTAAATTTATACAATTATGAAAAGTTTAGGGTAATTCCAGATATTTTATTAAGTAAAGTCTATTAATAGGCTTCAGGTGGAACAGACATTCCATATGAAGCCTATGATTCTTTTAAAAATAAGAATAAAATTAATCTATTTTCATGATAATGAAAGGTCATATTAGACTTTAATTATCAGAGTGCTTCAACTAATATGTTAGAAGCATCTTCCTTACGAATTGCAATTACTGCTCCACGAATCAAATAAGCTACAGGATCACCAGACGGACTTTGATTAAGCACTTCTATTTCTGTATTAGATATAAGTCCAAGATCAAGCATTCTGCGTCTTATAGATCCACTAGAAGTAAGAGTTTTCACTTTGCACTTTTTACCCATACATAAATCTGTTAAGGGTAATATTTTAGATGATTCTATATAATGGTTTGAATTTTTATTCATAATGTTAATCTCCTTCTAAACTTTTTGTATTTATAATTAAGTATGAATTAGCTATAATACTTGTAATCTTTTTAATAAAGCATATACATAATTAATTAGAGTAGGGAAAAAATCTTTCCCTACTCTAACATATGATTATTTATATATTCATGATACTATTTTTAAAATTATTAAGTATATATAATATATACAAATATATAGTAGAAACGGTGGTTGAAAATTTTGTTAAATAGAAATATATAAATTATAGAATGTGGAGGATATAGTTAGTGGATAAAAATTTTTATACAGTAAGAGCATATGAACAGAAGTTATTTGATGATAGATTACTGACTGCATCTATGGAGGATTATGTAGAAATGCTTTATAGGTGTACTATGGATGGTGAGGATTATATGAGACTTAATAAATTGGCAATTATGTTAAATGTTAGAGATTCTTCAGCTTCTAAGATGATGCAAAAGCTTGGTAAACTAGGCTTAGTTGATTATGAAAGATATGGAATTATAAAACTAACAGCTATTGGAATAAGGGTAGGTAAATATCTCTTAAGTAGGCATAATACAATAGAAAAATTTTTGAAGTTTTTAGGCTCTGATGGTGATGTACTAATAGAAACAGAGTTAATTGAGCATGTAGTAAGTAGTGCTACTGTAGAGAATTTAAATATACTTAATAGTTTTATAGAAGATAATAATATCTTTAATGAGTATAGGGAATTTAGAGAAAAATACTACAAAAATGAAGATATGGAGAAAATATAAAAAAGCTACCTGTGCTGCATAGATTTAAGGTAGCTTTATAAAATTTATTTCATTTTATAGTCTAAGATTTTGGTAGTTTAATTATTACTTTAAATAGGTCTCCATCACATTTTACCTTAAGAGTACCATTATGAAGCTCTACTATAGTTTTAGAAATAGCAAGGCCTAAGCCAGAACCTTCTATTGAAGAGTTTCTAGATTTATCACCTCTAACAAATCTTTCAAGAATTTCATCTTCATTAAAATCTAAATCATATTTTGAGATATTTTTTACTATTATTTCACATTCAGTTTCATTCTCAACAACTTCTAGATAAATTCTAGAGTTCTCGAGAGAATATTTTATAGCATTGCATATTAAGTTATCCATAACTCTTGAAATTTTAGCTCCATCTAGATTTAAGTGACAAGCTTTATCTCCGATTACTTTAAAGATAAGATTTTTATCTTCTCCTAAAAAACTTAGTTCTCCAAGGTTTTGGTGTATCAGTTCTACAATATCTACATCACTTTTACTTAAAGTGATTTGTCCAGAACTCATCTTTGACATTTCAAATAGATCTTCAACAAGTTTTTTTAATTTAGTTGATTTATTATCTAAAATTGTAACATAGTCTCTTATCTCGTTTTTATCAAGAGATTCGTCTTTAAGTATGTCTACATAATTTACTATAGAAGTTAATGGGGTTTTTAAATCATGAGATACATTGGTTATAAGCTCAGTTTTTAATTTCTCGTTTTGAATTCCTTCTTCAACCTTCTTTTTATGACTTACCTTTAGATTATTTATTTCTATGGCTAAATTAGACAAAGTACCAAAATTTTTAGTATTTATATCTATATCCATATCGCCATCTCTAACTTTCTTTAGGTATTTAATTAGATTTTTCTTGTTATTTATGCCTTCTAAATATCTTACACATATATTTATTATTATTATTATAAAAGTTAAAATTATAAAGGTAACAATAAGATCACCGTTAGAATAGAAGAGATAATCATTTGAATTAAATATTTTAGACAATGGTAAATACATAACCCAAAATATTAAAAGTCCTATTAGTGTAGTATCAAAAAATAAGTTTGTAAACACAGTCTTAATATTTACGAAAAAAATATTAATAGATTTTATTGTCCTAAAAATAAGTAAATTGTTAAAATTACGTATATATTCTTTTATTCCAAAGGTTTTAATACAGAAAAATTGTTTAATTACTAAAAGTATAAATATAATTAATAGAGGAATAGAGAAATAAAATCTAAGTCTTATTAAGTTTGCAATACTACTATATTTAGTACCGCGAATAAAGTAAAGTTCCTCTAATTCTGCATTAGGAGAGGTATATGCACCATTATAGTAACCATCATGTGGAGCTGAATAATGTGATAAATTATTAGAACTATAAACCATTACATCATCTTCTTTAGATAATTTTATTAAGGTATCTTTAGGTGGAAGTTCATTGAAAGGATATTCTGAAAACCAATTTCTGTTAGAAAACCACCTATTATTAGCTTTATCTATAAGTAAGACTCCAATTTCACCACTAAAAGAAGTTTCTAATGAGTTTTGTATAATTTTTGCATCTTCATCAGTGTTACAATAGAGAACTTTTGAAAATGTATCTGTAAATTCTAGTAAATTCTCTCTGAAATTGATGACATCATTTTGTAACATTTCATTCTTAAAAGTTTTTTCGTTAAAAATAGCAGTTCTATAAAAGCTGTGGCGGTTAGTATAATTGTCATAATCCACTAATAATATTTGAAAAAACTTTGGAAGCACAATTATACCAATAATAAAGATTATTAATATTTCAATTAATGTTGTGTTTTCATTAGAAGCATTAAACCATTTTTTTATTAAAGTTTTTATATTGGAAGTCAATGTTTAACCCTCCTTTAATTATGTTTTTCAATCTTATATCCAACACCCCATACTACCTTTATGTATTCAGGTTCTTTAGAGTTAATTTCAATTTTTTCACGCATTCTTCGAATATGAACAGTTACTGTATTCTCACTATGGTAAAATGGAGCTTTCCATACATTTTCATATATTTCTTTTATAGAAAACACTTTGCCGGAATTAGAAGCTAGAAGTAGTAAGATTCCATATTCTGTAGCTGTAAGCTTTATAGATTCATCCCTTAGCGTTACAGATTTTAGCGTTGTATCAATAATTAAGTCTTTGATTACAATTTTATCTTTTAAATTTACATTTTCTATATCAAGAGGTTTTTCATATCTTCTTAGCTGAGATTTAACTCTAGCTATAAGTTCAAGATGATTAAAAGGTTTAGTTATATAATCATCAGCACCACTATTTAATCCAATAATTTTATCGAGGTTTTCGGATTTAGCAGATAGAATTATTATAGGTATATTTCTATTTTCTCTGATTTTTAAACAGGTTTTTATACCATCAAGCTTAGGCATCATTACATCTAATAATATTAAATGAATCTTTTCTTCTTCTAAAATCTGAAGAGCCTCAATTCCATCATAGGACTTTAACACATTTAAGCCTTCACGTTTTAAATATATTTCTATAGCATTGCATATTTCAACTTCATCATCTACTACTAAAATATTGAAATTTGACATACTATTGAGCACCACCTTTTATTTTTAAACAATTTTTATAATATACAATTAATATTTTACAACATAAATACACAAAAAGTATTAAAACTTTCTTACTAATTATAATAATTATATTTTCAATGAAAAAAGAATAACTAATAGATAATTTTAACTTGATAAATTATCTATGGGTTATTCACTAAGATTGATACTATAAATATATATTTATATAAAATTAAATTGATATAGTAACATTTAATAATTAGATAGCCCAATTACCATTAATAAATATAGGAGTTTTTGAACCATCAAAGCCAATACCAGTAATATTTAAATCAGAAGTTCCTATCATAAAGTCAACATGAGTCAAGGAATCATTGCCACCTAGAGTTAAAACTTCTTCAGTAGTTTTGTTTACTCCTTCTTTCACACATAAGTTATATGCTTTACCTAAGGCTAAGTGGCATGAAGCATTTTCGTCATACAGAGTGTTAAAGAATACTATATTTGAATTTGAAATAGGAGAATCAAATGGAACTAAAGCAACTTCTCCAAGATAATGAGAACCTTCATCAGTTTCGATTAAAGACTTTAAGGACTCGTAGCCTTCTTTAGCTTCAAAATCAATAACTCTTCCATCTTTAAAGGTAAGAGAGAAGTTGTTAATTAGATTACCACCATAGTTTAAAGGCTTTGAGCTAAAGACTTTACCAGTAACTCCTGTTTTCTTTGGCATTGAGAAAACCTCTTCTGTAGGCATATTTGCAATAAATTCTATTCCTTCTGGAGTGTATTCTGCTCCACCTATCCATAGATGATTATCCACAAGCTCTAAATTTAAATCTGTACCTAAAGAGTTGGTGTAGTGAAGAGATTTAAAGTTTTTCTTATTAAGATAGTTTATCTTTTCAATTAAGTTTTTCTTGTGATACTCCCAAGCTTTAACTGGATCTTCTTGATCCACACGTACTATATTAAATATGTTTTCCCATAGTTTATTTATTGCTTCATCTTCAGAAAGGGAAGGAAATACTTTAGTTGCCCAACCTTTTGTTGGTAGAGCTATTATAGACCAAGAGTTTTTATTACTCATAAGTCTTTCACTAAATTCTCTTGTAGATATGCTATAGGCTTTTTGTGCAGCTGCAATTTTTTTAGGGTCCACATCTTTTAGTAGTTCAGGATTTGATGCACTTATACTTAAAAAGCAAGCTCCTTCTTTAGCATAGGTAAGCATGGATTCTTTCATCCAATCTGGATATGATTCAAAAACATCCATTGGTGAGTTAAGATATTTGAGTTTAGCACATTCTTCATCATTCCAATGAACAACAACTTCTTTTGCTCCAAGTTTATAGGCCTCATCAACAATCATTCTTGTGAAATTAACACATTCTACAGGTGATTTTATAACAAGAATTTGATTGGGCTGTACATTTACACCAATTGATACACTAAGTCTTGCATATTTTCTTAATAGCTTATCATTTATTTTCATATACTCAGATCCTCTCTTTAATAATTGTAGAATAATTTGAAATTATTCTAATAGAGTAAATTCTCAATGCATTTCCATTATATATGTAAAATTATTAAATTTCCATATAAAATTATATTTATAGCATAGGTTTTGCTGTTACATATAAACGAAAAAACATCATAGATTATAACTATAAGTAATGAAAAATAAATATAACTATAAAATATTTATATTAATTTTCCATAATTATTATAATTCAATAACAATATGCATAAAAATAAGTATAACATATTTTAGGAGGGTATATGGATAAATTAAGTTACTTAAACCATCTGGAAAAAATATTTTCTAATAATTTCCATTTGGAGATTAATAAGAGTCTAATGAATAAAAAGATAGATATTTATGGAGTTTGGAATATGAAGTTTGGAAGAAGCTTTATTTCTAGAAATAAAATAATAGATGAATATGAGTGTAATGAACACTGTTTAGTGATTAGTGAAGATAGAGTTGATGAGAAATTTTTAGATGATTTTATAAATTATCTTAAAAATTGTACGTTAAGTATAGTTAATCCACACAGGAATCATAAAACTACATACATAACAGGAATACTTGTAACTAAAAACATTAATGATAAAGGTATTATAAGGAAAATTAAAAGATTTAATTATACTAAGAATTACAGAATGAGTTTTTATGGTTGGAGTATTTTAAGGCTTATTGTAGTGGATTTGAGTAACGGTGAAATTTATCATAATAAAATATCTAAAGATATAGTTGACAACTTAACCTTTGATAAAGTTAATATAATTTAAACAATAAGTGGTATTTCTTTAGTTTAACAAAACTTAGTTAAAAATAAGGTTTTGAAATTTATGACCTTATTTAAAATATAAAGGAGGTTTTGGTATGAATTCATTAGCACTATTATTAATTTGCATAGCTATATTCCTTGTAGCCTATGTAACTTACGGAGCCTTTCTTGCTAAAAAATTTGGGATTGATCCAAAAAGAAAAACTCCAGCCCATACACTAAGGGATGATGTAGACTATTGTCCAACAAATTCGAAGGTATTACTTGGACACCATTTTTCATCTATAGCTGGAGCAGGTCCAATCACAGGACCTATTCAAGCAGCTATATTTGGATGGTTACCTGTATTATTATGGGTAATCATAGGAAGTATTTTTATAGGTGGGGTTCATGATTTTGGATCATTAGTTGCATCTGTAAGGCATGACGGAAAAACTATAGGCGAAGTTATTAAAGTGAACATTGGAGATAAGGGAAAGAAACTATTTAATATATTTGGATGGGTAACAATTGTATTAGTAGTAGCAGCTTTTACAGATATTTGTGCATCTACATTTGCTTATGATCCTGCTATTCCTGAAAATTTGATGGGCGCTCAAGCTGGAACAGCATCTATGCTATTTGTTGTATTAGCAGTAGTATTTGGATTTAGTGTATATAAAAGAGGGGCTAGATTATCAATGGCTTCAGTAATAGGGATAGTATTATTGATATTTTGCATTTATATAGGATATACATTCCCAATTATTAAATTATCAAAGTTTGGCTGGCAAATACTATTATTAATATATATTTTTTTAGCATCTACATTACCGGTTTGGATGTTATTACAACCAAGAGATTATTTATGCTCATTCTTACTATACGGAATTATTATAGGTGCTCTTCTTGGAATAGTAATAAAACGTCCTGCTTTGGAATTAGCTGCTTTTAATGGTTTTAAAGTGGGTGGAAAAACTCTATTCCCGTTCTTATTTGTAACTGTTGCTTGTGGTGCTATTTCAGGTTTCCATTCTCTTGTTAGTTCAAGTACCACATCCAAACAGATTGACAAAGAAGAACCAGATGCTAAACTTATAGGATATGGTTCTATGCTTATTGAAGGTATAGTAGCTGTTATAGCTCTCATAGCTGTAGGTTATGTATCTAAAGCAGAAGGTACACCTGCTGCTATATTTGCAAATGGTGTTGCTAATTTTATGGGTGGATTTGGAGTTTCTAAACAAGTTGGTGTAGTATTTGTTACTTTGTGCTTTTCAGCCTTCGCACTTACAAGCTTAGATACAGCTACTAGGATAGGCAGATATATTTTACAAGAGTTATGTGAGGGGAAAGATGGAAGAAAGAATATTGTTAGTAAAAATATGTATGTATCAACTGGAATAACTGTTTTAGCCTCTTTTGGTTTAATACTTTATGGATATAACAAGATATGGCCAATATTTGGATCCGCTAATCAACTTTTAGCAGCTCTTGCGCTTTTAGCTATAACAGCATGGCTAACTAAGAGTGGAAAGAAAGCTTTAGTAACTATTATCCCCATGGTATTCATGTTTATTGTTACATTATCTGCTTTAGGTTTATTAATTAAAGAGTATATTTTCTCATCCACTCCGAATTATATATTAGGTATAATTGCATTAATACTATTTATTCTTGCTATAGTTTTGATCGTAGAAGCATATAACACATTAGTAATAAATAAAAATTCAAAGAAAAGTACTACTAAATCTATGTAAAGTAATATAGTTAGCATATTTTATAGAAAATAAAAAGTTATATTTATAGTAAAAGAGCCTATTGATAAATTAATTAATAGACTCTTTTATTATGGTTATAATAGAATATCTATTATGTAGTAGTATCTACATATAATATAATTATATTGCCAAATTACGCAAAGGTTGTATAAGAGTATTTCATCTGGAGAATATTTATGTTATAAATAAATATGAAGAATGAATTTAATAGGGTGTATATAACTAGAAATTATTAAAACAATTCATCAATCCAATGAATAAGTTTACAATGGATTTATTGTAAGTTGTAAAAGTCTTTCGAATATAAGGAGGTGAACTTTAGTAAGTATGGTACTTATTGGTACAAACTTCTAAAGTTATTTATGTTTAAGGAACATATAGATGCAAATAAAGATCATATAATAATGGATTTAATAGAGTTAGTAAAAATAAGAAGTGTAGCTTCAAATAAAAGACCCAATATGCCTTTTGGAGAAGAAGTTCATAAGAGTCTAAAGTATGTGTTAGATAAAGCTAAAGATATGGGATTCAAAATTCAAAACTTTTGCGGATACTGTGGCCAAGTAGATGCTGGATACGGTGATTATACAATCGGTATTTTATGTCATGTGGATGTGGCGGAAGAGGGTGAAGGATGGACAAAATCGCCATTTTTAGGAGAAGTTTATGATGGTAAGATATATGGACGAGGTATTGTAAAGGCAAAGGCACCTTTAATAGCTTGTTTATATGCTATGAAATTCTTGCAGGATGAAGCTCTAATTCCAGAGGGAAAAAAAATAAGAATGATTGTTGGAGCGGATAAGGAAACTGGAATAAAAAGTATAAATTATTATAAGGAATATGAAGTAGCTCCAGATATAGGATTTACTCCAGATGGTGTATTTCCTGTAATATATGGAGAAAAGGGCATTATGAATTTGGATCTCCATATGGAGTTTTCTGGTGGTTTTGATGCACCTATTAATATAGTGCAAATAGTTGGAGGACACAGTATAGATTCTGTACCCTCTAAGGCAAGTATAATACTTAGTTGTGAAGATATATTTAAAGAAAAAATTGAAACTGAGCTAAAAATATTTTCAAAACGTGAAAACATAAAATATGAAACTCTTAGTCAAAATAAACTTATGAATATTGAATTTATAGGTAAGGAAGCTGATAGTAACAACCCGGATAAAGGAGTAAATGCAATATCCTATGGAATTAAGTTCCTTGAGAATTTTGAGGAATTTATTGATAGAATGGAATTTGTTCATGAATATAATAGATTAATTTCTACATCTTATAATGGAGAAAAAATAAACTGTAAATTACAAGATGAAGATTCTGGAAATTTTACTCTCAATGTTAGTACTATAAATCTAAATAGTGATAGAGTAGATATAAAGGTTAATATCACCTATCCTATCTCATATGTATATAGTGATGTATTAGAATTGGTTAAAGATGGTTTTAAGTATTCTTCTCTTAAGATAAATAGTGTAAATCATCTTAGATCAGTTTCCTTTTCTAAGGATAGCTTTGTAGTAAAAAAACTTATGAAGGCTTATAGAGAAGTTACTGGTGATGAAGAATCACAGCCTTACGTAAGTCCAAAAGGGACATATGCAAGAATAATAAGTAATATAGTATCCTTTGGACCTATACTTCCTAGAAATAAAGAGTTAAATTATGAGGTTGATGAGTTTATTACTGTAGATGAATTTATAGATTTAGTAGAAATTTATGCTATGGCTATATATGAACTATTAAAATAAAGTTTCAAACTATTGAAAGGGGTGGTGGATATTAAGAAAAAAAATATATTATTGCTTATAACTATTTTGTGGATTAGTTTTATATTTTATATGTCATCTCAGCCAGCGGTGGAATCTTCAAGTTCTAGCTCTAGGATAGTAAATGTTCTATTGAATACATTGAATTTAGATGAATCTAAGAAGGAAGTATTGACTGTAATAGTTAGAAAGGGAGCTCATTTTACAGAGTATTTAATATTGAGTGGTTTAGTTACCGTCACTTATGGAGCTTTTAATAACAAGAAAAATTATTCTTTTATTCTATTATCATGTGTATTAGTAGCTTTAAGCGATGAGTTTTTGCAGGGGTTTATTGTGGGTAGGAGTTCAGAAGTGAGAGATGTGCTAATTGATTTTAGTGGTGCACTTACATTTCTTTTAGCAAATTATATAACTGCTAATATAAAAATTGTGAAAAGAGGATAATTTCATGGGAAAACTAAAACTATATTATATATTTGAATACATAGGATGGTTTGCTATCATATACTACTTTATTTTAACAATAGTTAGCTTTCATGCGGCCTTTGCAGAATTTTGGTTGGTATTAGCCATATTGAGCTATATAATTTATAGGACGTTAAAAAACAATCTTATAGGACATTCCTTAGTAAAGATATTAGCTATATTTATCTCTATAGGACTTATAATTTTCTTAACTTTAGAAGGTTTAATTATATACACTGGAACTATAGAGGATGACCGTGCTACAGACTACGTATTAGTATTAGGTGCCGGAATAAAAAAGGAGAAGATATCTACATCTTTGCGCTTTAGATTAGATAAGGCTATAGAATTCAATGAAATTCACAGTAATATACCAATTATAGTTAGTGGTGGTATGGGAAAAGGAGAAGATATTACTGAAGCTCTGGCTATGAAGAGATACTTGGTAAGTAATGGAGTGAAGGAAAATAATATAATAATGGAAGAAGAGTCTACTAATACCTATGAGAATTTTAAGTTTTCAAAAGAAATAATGGAAAATAAAAATAATGAACATAATAGTGAATCAAAAGAAAATATACGTGTTACGTTAATAACAAATAGATTTCACATGTTTAGAGCTAAATATATAGGTACTAATACTGGGTTAAATATATATTGTTATAGTGCTCCAAATGAAATATCTACAGCATTAAATTTTTATGTAAGAGAAAGCTTTGCTTATATAAAGGAGTTAATTTATCATTATATAAAATAAGATCAAACTTAACTGGTTGTTGATCTTGTTATTGCTAAACATTAACATCATAGATTTAACAATATATAGCTTAGGATCGATAGGAGGAGATTTAGATGTATATAGGAATAGATTTAGGGGGTACTAATATTGGTATTGGTATTGTAAGTAGTGAAAATAAGTTAATATACAAAGATTCAATTCCTACTACAAGCGAAAGAGGATTCAATGACATTATTGAGGATATAATGGCTTTAATTTCTAAAACTATAAATGTTAATAATATACCTAAAGATCATATAGAAGGTATAGGAATAGGCATACCTGGAATAGTGGACCCTAAGAGTGAAATCATAATTGATTGCGTAAATCTTAGATGGAATAATGTGGATATTAAGAGTGCTATTGAGGGAAATTTGAATATTCCAGTTACTGTAGGCAATGATGCTACTGTAGCTGGAGTAGCAGAATTGGTAGTTGGAGCTATGAGAGGTTGTCAAACAGGAGTTTTACTAACCTTAGGAACAGGTATTGGTGGAGGCATAATAATTAACGGGCAGGTATATGATGGGTTTCATGGAATAGGATCTGAAATTGGACATATGATAGTGGGAGAAAATTATTATAATTGCAATTGCGGAAGAAATGGATGCTTAGAAACTTTTTCTTCATCTACAGCCATAATAAAGTATGCAAGAAAATTGATAGAAGAAGGAAATGATTCAACTATTATGACTGAAGTTAAAGGTAATTTAAATAGTATAGATGGAAAAGTTATATTTGATCAGGCTAAGGCTGGAGATAAATTAGCTTGTAAAGTAATTGATAGAATGACTAATTATTTAGCTATAGGAATTATGAATATTATTACTGTAATAGATCCTGAAGTTTTTGTCATAGGAGGTGGATTATCGGCTACAGGAGAATATCTTATTTCTATAATAAGGGACAAAGTATCCCAAATAGCTTATTATAAAGGTATGGATATAGGGCAAATTATATTGTCTCGAATTGGAAATGATGGTGGTATTATAGGAGCAGCTGCTTTGTGTAGGTATAGATAACAACTATATATTTAATAAAAGTACTTATGGATATAAAAAATTTTCCGTAAGTACTTTTATTTTTTAAAAAGTTCATAATATGTTCATAAAACGTTTCGAAAAAATCTAAAATTGGATTATATGTGTAGCACATATAAAAAAAATATGAAGTTTTAAAATAAAGGTTTATTTTTTTTCTTTTTTGTATTATTATATAAATAAAGACGAATAATAAACAATTAATTTTATGCAATGTTCGTATATGTTAAAGGGGGATACGTTAAATGAATAAAATATTCACCATTTATGTTGAAAAAAAATCAGAATTTAATAAGGATGCGCAAGAGTTATTGAGAGAAGTTAAAAACTTATTATCAATTAAAAGCATAAATGATATAAGACTAATAAATAAGTATGACATTTGTGGGATCACAAATGAAGAGTTTGAAGCAATAAAATACACGGTATTAAGTGAAAAGAATACCGATAATATATATGAGGAAGAGATAGATTTAGAAGGAAGTAAATATTTTGTAGTTGAATACCATGAAGGTCAGTATGATCAAAGGGCTGATTCAGCAGCTCAATGTATTCAATTAATTACACAAAAAGAAGCTCCACAAGTTAAGACTGCAAAAGTAATAGCTCTATATGGAGAGGTTACCGAAGAAGAGCTTAAAAAAATAAAGAATTATTACATAAATTCTGTAGATTCTAGGGAGAGTTCACTAAAGAAAAAAGAAATTATAATGGAAGCTCAAAACTTGCCATCAGATGTAGAAAGAATAGATGGATTTATAAATATGAAAGAAAGTGAATTGGAGAATTTTTTAAAGGAAAGAGGGTTATCTCTCAATATTGGAGATATAGTTTTAATAAGAGAGTACTTTAAAAAAGAAGATAGAAATCCTACAATTACAGAAATAAGAGTATTAGATACTTATTGGTCAGATCACTGTAGACATACTACATTCCAAAGAATATTAACAGATGTAGAATTTGAAGAAGGAAAGTATATAGAGCCTATTAAAAAAGGGTTTGAGATATATGAAGACTATAGAAAAAAAGTATATAAGAATAGAGAAAAGCCTATGACTTTGATGGACATGGCAGTTATAGCTATGAAAAAGTTAAGAGAAGATGGAAAGCTTGAAAAATTAGATCAATCTGAAGAGATAAATGCATGTAGCATAGTTATTGATGTGGATGTTAATGGAAAGTTAGAAAAGTATCTTTTAATGTTTAAAAATGAAACCCATAACCATCCAACAGAAATTGAACCTTTTGGAGGCGCTTCAACTTGCCTTGGAGGAGCTATAAGAGATCCTCTATCAGGTAGAAGTTATGTATTTGGAGCTATGAGAATTACTGGCTCTGGAGACCCAAGAAAAGATATAGAAGAAACTTTAGTAGGAAAGCTTCCTCAAAGAAAGATTACTAAGGAAGCAGCAAAGGGATATAGTAGCTATGGTAATCAGATTGGACTTGCTACAGGATATGTAAGAGAAATTTATGATGAAGGGTATGTAGCTAAGAGAATGGAAGTGGGAGCAGTTCTTGGAGCAGTACCTGCCAAAAATGTTATTAGGGAAGTGCCAACTACAGGAGATGTAGTAATATTACTTGGGGGAAGAACAGGAAGAGATGGAATTGGTGGAGCTTCAGGATCATCCAAGGAGCATAATGAAAAATCTATTGATAATTGTAGTTCGGAAGTTCAAAAGGGAAATGCACCTACAGAGAGAAAAATCCAGAGATTATTTAGAAAAAATGAAGTTACAACATTGATAAAGAGATGTAATGACTTTGGTGCCGGTGGAGTTTCTGTTGCTATAGGAGAACTTGCTGAAGGTATTAAAATTAACTTGGATAAAGTTAAGAAGAAATATGATGGCCTAGATGGAACTGAATTAGCTATATCGGAATCACAAGAAAGAATGGCAGTAGTGGTTGCAGAAAAAGATGTAAAGAAATTTATAACTCTTTGTGAGGAAGAAAATTTAGAAGCTACAGTAGTGGCAATAGTTACTGAAGAAAAATCCATGATTATTACATGGAAAGGTACAGAGATAGTTAATCTAAAGAGAGATTTCTTAGATACAAATGGAGCTAGTACTTATGGTAAAGTTCATGTTACTGCACCAATTGAAGAAAACAACTACTTTAATATGAAAAAAACTAAGTTATCATTAAAGGAAGCTTTTGAAGAAGTGGCTAAAGACTTAAATGTGGTGTCACAAAAGGGACTTATGAATATATTTGACTCCACTATAGGAGGAAATACGGTATTAATGCCATATGGAGGCGAAACTCAAAAAACTCAAGTGGATGGTATGGTATTTAAGATACCAGTAGAAAATGGAGAGACCACTACCACAGCTTTAATGGCTCATGGGTTTAATCCTAAAATTTCGAAATGGAGTCCTTTCCATGGAGCATTATATGCAGTGGTTGAGAGCGTTACTAAACTAGTAGCTTTAGGTGGAGATTTAAATGGAATTTACCTTTCTTTTCAAGAGTATTTTGAAAAGTTAGGAGATGACCCTAAAAAGTGGGGAAAACCATTTTCAGCATTACTAGGAGGTATTTATGCACAGCATAATTTAGAAATAGCAGCCATAGGTGGCAAGGACAGTATGTCAGGAACATTTAAAGAACTAAAGGTTCCTCCTACACTAATAAGTTTTGCTGTAACTACAGGAAACATAGAAAATACAATAAGTAATGACTTCAAGAAAGTTGGAAGTAAAGTTATAGTAGTGAATGCTCCTATGAAGGAAGATTTTACTCCAGATTTTAAGGTGTTAAATAATAATTATAAATTGGTAAATGAATTAATAAAATCAAGAAAAGTTTTGGCAAGTGGAAGTATAAATTTTGGTGGAGCTATAGAAACTCTTTCTAAAATGTGTTTTGGAAACAATGTAGGTATTGATTTAAATGAGAAAATTTCTATTGAGCAGCTTCAACAAATTGGGTATGGATCTATCATACTAGAAGTTAACAAGGATTTTAATGTTAAAGATGAAAACATAATTTATCTTGGTGATACGGTAGAAGAAGAGGCGATAATAGGAGTAAATGAAAAAATACAATTAAATAAGTTAGCTAGTTTATATGAAGATGGACTTGAAGAAATTTTTAATAAAAACTATGGAAAAGACAAATTAAATAATATTGAAATGAAAGATAAAATATTAAAAGATAGAAACAAGAGAGGTGAAAATATAAAAGTTTCACCAATGATTAAGATTGCAAAACCTAAGGTGCTTATTCCGATTTTCCCTGGAACAAATTGTGAATATGATTGTGAGAGAGCTTTCTCAAAAGCAGGGGCACTGGTTGAAACTTTAATATTTAATAATTTATCTCCTGAACATATAGGGCAATCTATATTAAATATGGAGAAAAAGATAAAGGAATCTCAAATAATTATGTTGCCAGGAGGATTTTCAGCAGGAGATGAGCCAGATGGATCGGGTAAGTTTATAAATGCTATATTTAGAAATGAAAGAATTAAAAATGCTGTTATGGAGTTATTAAAAAATAGAGATGGATTGATGCTAGGAATTTGTAATGGCTTCCAAGCACTTATAAAACTAGGACTTGTACCTTATGGAGAAATAAGAGATATTGCAGAGGATAGCCCAACCTTAACCCATAACTTAATTGGAAGTCACCAAAGTACTATGGTAAATACTAAAATAGTGAGTAATAAATCACCATGGCTTAGTGAGTGTAACGAAGGTGAAATTTACAAAGTCCCAATTTCTCATGGTGAAGGAAGATTCATTGCCAATGAAAATGTGATAAAGAAATTGTTTAAAAATGGTCAGGTTGCCACTCAATATGTAGATAACAATGGTAATCCAACCTATGATATAAACTTTAATCCAAATGGATCTGTATATGCAATTGAAGGAATCACAAGTATAGATGGAAGAGTATTTGGGAAAATGGCTCATAGTGAGAGAGTTGGAAATGGCGTTATTAAAAATGTGTTAGGTGAACATGATATGAAAATCTTCCAGAGTGGAGTAAGGTATTTTAAATAAAATTTTAGATTTGGAGGAGTACTAAATGAAGGTAGCAATTATATTTGGAAGTAAGTCGGATACTGAGGTAATGAGAGGTGCAGCGAAATGCTTAAGAGAATTTGATATTCCTTTTGAAGCTCATGTGTTGTCAGCTCATAGGGTACCAGAAAAGTTAACAGAAGTTTTAAAAAAGCTAGAGGAAGAAGGCTGTGAAACAATTATAGCTGGAGCAGGGCTAGCAGCTCATCTCCCAGGAGTTATAGCTTCAAAAACTATTATACCGGTAATAGGTGTTCCAATAAATGCAGCTATTAATGGGGTAGACTCTCTTTATTCAATAGTACAGATGCCAAAATCAATCCCAGTGGCTACTGTAGGAATAAATAATAGCTATAACGGTGGAATGATGGCAGTTCAAATGCTTTCAGTGAAGTACCCAGAAATTAAAAATAAATTAAAAGAATATAGAAAAAATATGAAAGAGAATTTTATAAAGGAAAATGAAGTGGGGGTAGAATTATAATGGATATGAAGAATTTTATTTATGAAGGAAAAGCAAAAAGAATATTTAAAACTGAAAAGGAAGATGAAGTACTAGTTTACTACAAGGATGATGCAACAGCTTTTAATGGAGAGAAGAAGGCATCAATAGCTTCAAAGGGAATACTAAATAATACTATCAGTTCTATAATCTTTGAAATGTTAAAAGAAAAAGGAATAAAGACTCACTTTGTTGAAAAAATTAGTGATAGAGAACAAATATGTAAAAGAGTGGATATAATTCCTCTAGAAATTATAGTAAGAAATATAGCAGCTGGAAGTATGGCTAAGAGATATGGGGTTGAAGAGGGTACAGAGCTTAAGACTACAGTACTTGAAATTAGCTATAAAAATGATGAGTTAGGAGACCCTTTAATGAATGATTATCATGCTATGGCCTTAGAAATAGCTACAAAAGAGGAATTAGATTATATATATGACCAAGCTTCTAAAGTAAATAAAATACTTACTGAATTTTTCTTGAATCAAGATATAAAATTAGTAGATTTTAAATTGGAATTTGGAAAACTTAATGGAGAAATATTACTAGCAGATGAGGTTTCACCAGATACGTGTAGATTATGGGATCTTAAAACAGGAGAAAAGCTTGATAAAGATAGATTTAGAAGAGAACTAGGAGATTTAGTAGAAGGATATACAAAGGTGCTTGAAAGAATTAAGTAATTGATCATTGGCAAGAGTATTTTTTAGGAGGAAACAGTAATGGATTTTAAGTTTAAGGCTTCTAGTTACGATGGATATGAGTGTTATGATGAAGATAAATTTCATGATGAGTGCGGGGTATATGGAATATATAGTAAGAAGGACAACTTAGATGTAGCAAAAAGGACATATTACGGTCTTTATGCCCTTCAACATAGAGGTCAAGAAAGTGCAGGAATAGCAACCTTTGATGGAAGCGATATGAATTGCCATAAGGATATGGGTCTTGTATCTGAAATATTTAGTAAGAAAATCCTAAAGGAATTAAATGGGTATGGTGCAATTGGACATGTAAGATATTCTACAGCTGGGGGGAGTTCACTAAAAAATGCTCAACCCCTTATGGGAAAATTTAAACTTGGAAACATTTCTATAGCTCATAACGGAAATTTAACTAATGCTGCTATTATTAAAGAACTTTTAGAAGATTCAGGGTGCATGTTTCAAACATCTACTGATACTGAGGTAATTATTAATCTTATATCTAGAGGGTCGAAGAAAGGAATACTTCAAAGTGTAATTGATTCTATGCAAGCTATAAAAGGTTCCTTTGCTATTGTAATATTAACTGAAAATGAGTTAATAGGAGTTAGAGATCCATACGGAATTAGACCATTATGCCTTGGAAAAATAAATGAAAGTTATGTATTAGCATCGGAAAGTTGTGCACTTAATGCTACAGGTGCTGAATTTATAAGAGATGTTGAACCTGGTGAAGTAGTTGTAATTAATGAAAATGGTGTAAAATCCATAAAGTTTGGTGAAAAATCTAAGCTTGCCACTTGTTCCTTTGAATATATATATTTTGCAAGGCCAGATAGTGTTATAGATGGAATTAGTGTTAATAATTCAAGATATAAAGCAGGAATCAAGCTTTATGAAGTAGCACCGGTGGAGGCTGATATAGTAGTTGGGGTGCCAGATTCAGGAATGTCAGCTGCTATGGGATATGCAAAGGCATCAGGAATACCTATAGATATGGCACTTATTAAGAATAAGTATATTGGAAGAACTTTCATAGCTCCAACACAAGAAGAGAGAGAAGCTTCGGTAAATGTTAAGCTTAATGTGATAAAAGATAATGTTTTTGGTAAAAGAGTTGTTTTAATAGACGATTCTATAGTACGTGGAACTACAAGTAAGAGATTGGTAACTATGCTTAAGGAAGCTGGAGCTTCTGAAGTTCATTTTAGAGTTTGCTCCCCTATGGTTAAATATCCTTGTTATTATGGTATTGATATACCTTATAGAAGTCAGCTTATAGGAGAGAAAATGAATGAAAAAGAAATAGGGGAAGTCATTGGAGCAGATAGTCTAGTATATCTTTCAAAAGAAAACTTATTAGAATGTCTTGAAAGTGACCATGGATTTTGTTGTGGATGTTTTGATGGAGAGTATCCAATTTCCGCACCGGTAAAATTATAGTAAGGAGTGATATAGGATGATAACATATAGAGATGCAGGAGTTAATATAGAAGAAGGTTATAAAGCTGTAAAGCTTATGAAAGAATATACAGCTAGAACTTTAACTTCGTCGGTTTTAAATGGAATAGGAAGTTTTGCTGGAATGGTGAGACTACCAGAAGGATATAAAAAACCTGTATTAGTTTCAGGTACTGATGGAGTAGGAACTAAAATTGAGATTGCAATTAAGCTTAACAAATTTGATACAGTTGGTATAGATTGTGTAGCTATGTGTGTTAATGATATTCTATGTCATGGTGCTAAGCCTTTGTTTTTCCTAGACTATATTGCTTGTGGAAAATTAGATTCTCTTATAGCTAGTGATATTGTAAAGGGTGTTAGTGAAGGATGCTTACAAAGTTATGCTTCACTTATTGGTGGAGAAACAGCAGAAATGCCAGGGATGTATGATTTAGGAGATTATGATCTTGCTGGATTTGCTGTTGGGATCGTGGATGAAGATAAAATTATAGATGGAAGCAAAATTAAAGAAGGAGATACCCTTATAGGCATAACTTCTTCTGGTGTGCACAGTAACGGATATTCTCTTGTAAGAAAAGTTGTTACAAATTATGACGAAGTCCTTGAAGGAAGAACTCTAGGTGAGATTTTATTAGAACCAACAAAGATATATGTAAAGCCAGTATTAGCACTTATGGAGAAATTTGATATCCATGGAATGTCGCATATAACTGGCGGTGGATTTTATGAAAATGTACCAAGAATGTTTAAAGATAACTTTACAGCAGAGATTAAAAAGGATTCTTTCCCAAGACAACCTATATTTCAGTATTTAATTAATAATGGCGTAGATGAATATCATATGTTTAATACCTTTAACATGGGAATAGGTATGGTTCTTGCAGTAGATAGCTCTGTTAAAAATGATGTAATTAATGAACTTAAAGCTCTTGGAGAAGAAGCTTATGAAATAGGTAAAGTACAAGCTGGAGGTGGAGGAGTTTGCTTAATATAGCAGTGTTAGTTTCTGGTGGAGGAACTAATCTCCAGTCTATCATTGATAGCATTAAAAATGGATATTTAAAAGATGTAAATATTAAGTATGTTATAAGTGATAGAGAAGGAATCTATGGAATAGAAAGAGCTAGAGCGTACAATATAGATACTTTAGTTTTAGACAGAAAAATATATAAGAAAGATCTAAGCAACAAAATTTATGAAGTGGTAAAAGATAAGATAGATTTAATTGTTCTTGCAGGATATTTGTCAATTATTTCATCTCCTTTAATAGACGGTTTTAAAGATAGAATAATTAATATTCATCCTTCACTGATTCCGAGTTTTTGTGGAAAAGGTATGTATGGAATTAAAGTTCATGAAGCTGCAATAGATTATGGTGTAAAAGTTAGTGGATGTACAGTACATTTTGTAGATGAAAATACAGATACAGGAGCTATAATTATCCAGAATGTAGTAAATGTAAAATCAGATGACACTCCAGAAAAGCTACAAAAAAGAATATTAAAAGAAGAACATAAAGCTTTGCCATTAGCTATAAAGCTTATGAGTGAGCATAAGATTTTTATAGAGGATAGAAAAGTTATTATAAAGGAGTAATGGAATTATGAAAAGAGCTTTAATAAGTGTTTATGATAAGAATGGAATTGTAGAGTTTACAAAATTCTTAGTAGAGCATGGGATAGAAGTTATATCTACTGGTGGTACCTATAGTCTTTTAAAGAAAAATAACATAGAAGTTAAAGAAGTAGCAGAAGTTACAAAGGCAGCGGAAATGTTAGATGGAAGAGTAAAAACACTACACCCTGTAGTTCATGGAGGTATCCTTGCCATTAGAGATAATGAGGAGCACATGAAGACTTTAAAAGAAAGAGAAATAGATACTATAGATTTAGTATGTGTTAATCTATATCCTTTCTTTGAAAAAGCTAATGAGGGATTAACCTTTGAAGAAACAGTAGAATTTATAGATATAGGTGGTCCAACAATGCTTAGAAGTGCTGCTAAAAACTTTAAAGATGTGGTAGTAATAAGTGATGAAGAAGATTATAAAATAGTTATGGAGGAAATGAAGGAAAGTGGAGAAGTTTCCTTTGAAACTCGTAAATATCTTGCTATGAAGGTATTTAACTTAACCACAGCCTATGATAGTGCAATATGTGAATACTTATTAAACCACATGGAGAATAAGGATAAACATTCAAATAAGTATTTATCCTTATCTTATGAAAAAATGGAAGATTTAAGATATGGAGAAAATCCTCATCAAGAAGCTTCTGTATTTACTAATACAAATAAAACTGGAATGCTTAATAATATTGTAATATTAAATGGTAAGGCACTTTCTTACAATAATATAAAGGATATGGATATAGCTTGGAAAGTAGTAAATGAATTTGAAGAAATTACCTGTTGTGCTTTAAAACATAATACACCTTGCGGAGTTGCGGTGGGGGATTCTGCTTTAGGGGCTTATAGTAAAGCATATAGTTGTGATAATGTTTCAATTTTTGGAGGTATAGTAGCCCTTAATGCTAAAGTAACTAAAGAGGCAGCAGAAGAAATGAAAAAAACTTTCTTAGAAATTGTTATTGCGCCTGAGTTCGAAGAAGAAGCTTTAGAAGTACTTAAAACAAAGAAAAATCTAAGAGTTATAAAATGTACGAGTAAACCAAGTGATAAAAAAGAAGTTATTTCTGTAGATGGAGGTATATTAGTACAGGATGTAGATAGAAAGCTTTATGAGGAATTAAAAGTAGTTACAGAAGCAAAACCTTCAAAGGAACATATGAGTGATATGATATTTGGAATGAAGGTTTGTAAATATGTAAAGTCCAATGCTATAGTGGTAGTTAAGGATGGTATGGCCAAGGGAATAGCTGGTGGACAAGTTAATAGAATTTGGGCTACAACTCAAGCTATAGATAGAGCTGGAGATGGAGTAATCCTTGCTTCTGATGGGTTCTTCCCATTTAGAGATTGTGTAGATGAAGCTAGTAAACATAATATAAAAGGAATAATTCAGCCAGGTGGATCTATGAGAGACAATGAGAGTATTGAGGCATGCAATGAGTATGGCATACCTATGGTTTTATCAGGAGTGAGACATTTTAAACATTAGTATCCTAGAAGTTAAACTTGAGGTGATTTTATGAAAATTTTAGTTATAGGAAATGGTGGAAGAGAACATGCTATAGCATGGAAACTTGGTAAGAGTGATAAGGTTTCAAAGATATATTGTGCTCCAGGAAATGGTGGTACTTCTATGGAACATAAATGTGAAAATATTAATTTAACAGATAATGATAAACTTCTAAACTTTGCTTTAGAAAATTCTATAGATTTAACTGTAGTTGGACCAGAAGTATACCTATGTAATGGTATAGTAGATCTATTTAAAAGTCACAATCTAAAAATATTTGGACCTAGTAAGAAAGCAGCAACTCTTGAAGGAAGCAAAACCTTTGCTAAGGAATTTATGAAAAAATATGGAGTTAAAACTGCAGCTTATGAAGCTTTTAGAGATTCAAAGAAGGCTTTAGAGTATTTGGAAAAGGCTGAATATCCAATAGTTATAAAAGCTGATGGACTTGCTGCAGGTAAGGGCGTTGTTATAGCTGAAACTAAGGAAAAAGGAATTTTAGCCATTAATGATTTCATGGTTAATGATACTTTTGGAGGAGCTGGGAATGAAGTTATAATTGAGGAGTTCTTACAAGGTGTAGAAGCTTCAATATTAAGTATTACGGATGGAAATACTATAATACCTTTTATATCATCTAAGGATCATAAGACTATATTTGAGGATAATAAGGGGCCTAATACAGGTGGAATGGGAACTGTAGCTCCGAATCCATATTGTAATGAAGTGGTTTTAAATGCCTTTGAAGAAGATATTTTAAAGCCCACACTTAAAGGCATACAGGAAGAGCACTTAGATTATGTAGGAATAATATTCTTTGGATTGATGATTTGTGAAAAAGGAGTATATCTTTTAGAATATAATGTTAGAATGGGTGATCCAGAAACTCAGGTTGTATTACCTCTTATGGAGAGTTCTTTTATTGATATAATTGAAACAGCTATAGAAGGAAAACTTAGTAAGGATATGGTTAAATTTAAGAATAAGACAGCTTGTTGTGTTATAGGATCATCAAAAGGATATCCAGGAAAATATGGAAAAGGTGAGTTAATTACAGGTGTTGATAGTTGCAGTGAAAAAGTATTTGTTGCTGGGGCTGAGACTATATATAATAAATTAATTACCAGTGGTGGCAGAGTTTTAGGAGTTACAGCTCTTGGAGATAATTTAGAAGAAGCTAGAGAAAAGGCATATAGAGGGTTATCACAAGTGAATTTTAATGGAATGTATTATAGAAAAGATATTGGTAAATAAATACTGAAATAAGAAAATGCTAAGGGGTAGTAAATAACTATTCCTTAGCATTTTTATTTCTATACTCACTGGGGGATATACTATAGGTTTTCGAGAAGACTTTAGAAAAGTAATTTTGATCACTAAATCCACAGTTATTAGCAATGTAGTTTATAGAATAATCTTGAATTTTTAAAAGCTTTAAAGAGTTCTCTAGTCTAACCTTTGTTAAATATTCATTAATGGTTTCATTATAGGCTTTTTTAAAGGTGTTAAAAAGAGTAGATCTACTACAAAAAAAGATTTCACATAAAAAACCGATAGAAATTTTTTTGTGGAAATTTTCATTGATATATTTTTTTATTTTGTAAGCTAAGTTTTTATCTGTTAGGCTTAGATGGTTGTTTAAGGTTATATATCTAGCACATATATTCATTATAGAGATGCAAGATAGTATTTTACTTTTAGAACTAGTAGGAAGCTTTTCTATTTCGTTACAAAGTTTAGAAGTATCTTTTAAGTATTTGATAGATTCTTGATATGTATAGGATTTACTATCTTGTGTATCGTCTATAGTTTGTCCCATCATTAAATATCCAGATAGTACTCCAAAATGATATATAGGTGCCACGGCTTCATATAGACCAAATTTACATCGATAAAAGTAAACCTCTTTACTTTCTTGTACAATCTTAAAAGCTTCCCTATCATTTTTTACACAGAAGTCTTTGCAACATTTATTTTCCTGGATTAAGGAGCAAAAGCCTGAAAGGCTTTGAGGATATGCAGCAATTTCTTTTAGATTAGTATCATATATAGAAATTCTGAATCCAGAGATATTATGTAAATCTTCTAGAACTGTATTTAATTGAATTAGATTCTTCATGGCATAATACTCCTTTTAATTTAGTAAAATAGTAAAAACAAGACCATTTTACTAATAAGTATACTATTTTTTAGAGAAATATCAAGATGATATGATTTATAATATATATATTAACTGTATTTAAAAAGGGGATGATTACTATTAAAGAGCCAGTATTAGTTATTATGGCAGCAGGAATGGGGAGCAGATATGGGGGACTAAAGCAAATAGAGGCTATAGATGAAGAGGGACATAAAATTATTGATTTTTCTATATATGATGCTATAAGAGCAAACTTTAGAAAGATAATTTTTATTATAAAAAAAGAAATTGAGGAGAAGTTCAAGAGGAAAATCGGTGATGAAATAAGTAAATATATCCAAGTAGAATATGTTTATCAAACATTGGATAATATACCTAAAGGGTATTCTATTCCAGAGGGTAGAGAAAAACCTTGGGGAACAGGTCATGCGGTTTTAAGTTGTATGAGAGCAATAGATGGACCTTTTGCAGTAATTAATTCAGATGATTATTATGGGCAAAGTGGCCTTAAAATGATTTATGATTATCTAATTTCAATAGACGATAGTAAACTTAATTATGCCATGGTAGGGTATAACTTAGAAAATACGCTTACAGATAGTGGTGGAGTTGCTAGAGGAATATGTAAGGTAGATGACAATAATATGCTTATAGGAATTACTGAAAGAAATTATATTGCAAAATTAGAAAATGGACCAGCTTACACTGAAGATAGAGGCAAAACTTGGACTAGTATCTTAGAAAGTAATATTGTTTCAATGAATATGTGGGGATTTAGTAGTACTATTTTAAAAGAATTAAATAACAGATTTGAAGAATTTTTTGAAAAAAAGGTTCATCAGGATCCTCTTAAAGCAGAATATTTCTTACCAGAAGTAATAGGACAATTATTAAATGAAAAAAAAGCAACTGTGAAGGTTTTAAAATCTAGAGATAAATGGTATGGAATTACTTATAAAGCTGATAAAGAAAGAGTAGTAAAAGAAATTTTTAACTTGAAGCTAATGGGAGTATACCCTAAAAAACTTTGGAAGTAGCAAATAAGGGAGTTATTAATATGACAAGGAAAGAACAATGTTCAAAAATTAATGAAGCCATTGAAAATATTAATTTTTCAGGTAAATATATAGAGCATACCTTATATGGTAGTGGACATATTAATGATACATTTTTAGTGAAATTTGAGCAAAATAATGGAGAAATTAAAAAGTATATTCTACAAAGAATAAATCATAATATATTTAAAAATCCTTTAAAGGTTATGGAAAATATATCAGGAGTTACATCATTTTTAAAATATAAAATAAAAGAAAGTGGTGGAGATACAGAGAGAGAAACTTTAAATATTATTAAAACTAAAGATGGAAATAATTTTTTTAAGGATAGTATAGGATCCTATTGGAGAGGCTATAAATTTATAGAAAACGCTACTAGTTTTGATAAGGTAGAAAAACCAGAAATTTTCTATGAAAGTGCCTTAACTTTTGGGTATTTTCAAAATCTATTATCAGAGTATGATGTTAGTACATTATATGAAACTATACCTGATTTTCACAATACACCTGTTAGGGTTGAATCTTTTAAAATAGCAATAGCAGAGGATAAGTTTCAAAGAGTAAAGAAGGTAGAAAAAGAAATAGAGTTTGTTATGGAAAGAGAAAAGGAAACTCATATTTTAATAGATATGCTTCGAAGAGGAATGCTACATTTAAGAGTTACTCATAATGATACTAAATTAAATAATATTATGATGGACAATGAAAGTGGAAAAGGGATATGTATTATTGATTTAGATACTATTATGCCGGGACTTTCAGTCAATGACTTTGGAGATTCTATTAGATTTGGAGCTAATACTGGAGATGAAGATGAAATAGATTTATCTAAGGTAAATTTAGATATGAATTTGTTTGAAATATATACAAGAGGATTTTTAGAGGGATGTAAAGGTAGTCTAGTTGATAATGAAATAGACATGCTACCCATGGGAGCTAAAATGATGACATTAGAATGTGGAATAAGATTTCTTACAGACTATCTTAATGGAGATAATTACTTCAAAATACACCGTCCAGATCATAACTTAGATCGTGCTAGAGCTCAGTTTAAACTAGTTTATGATATGGAGAAAAAATGGATGGATATGAAAAAAGTTATAGAAAACTATAGAAATATATTAAAATAAAAAAATAATGAAATTTCATAATACTTCAATGAGCTATGTAATAAAATTTTATTACATGGCTCATTTTAAGCTTTTCAAGAAAATTAGTTTTTTAGCAAAAATGAAAGTATATTTTAGTTATTTAAGGTATATGAAATAACTTTAAATCTTATAATATAAAGGGAGCAAGTTCTTACGAATTTATTACAATATTTTTTTTATATTGAAATAAACAAGTACATAATGTATTATAATCAATGTGTATATTTATGTATTGCGAGTAGTACCAAAATATGTAATAAGGGTATTAACAAGTATGGGAAAATTGTGTAAAATGTATGTAGAGGTATTAAAAGTAGATTTATATGTAAAATTATAAAATAAAAATAGTTTCCATAATAATAGTATATTAGTTATGGAAGAATAGAAAAATAAAGGTGAAGATTATGTTTAATTTAATATTATTAATTGTTATGTCTCCATATACTGCATTATTTATTGGAGCATATACTACTTATAAAGTAATAAAGATGAAAGAGGAAATACTGAAAAATAGTTGGAATATGGGATTAATCCTATTGTTTCTTTGGTCTCTATTAGTTGGACTTCTAAATAAAAGCATTATGTCTACAGCTGTTTCAATAGTATTTTTCTTATATTTTACAATAAGTGTAGTTTTACAAAATTATTGCAAGACAGAAGAAAAATTAGAACTAATATGCAATTATCTAATCAAGTTTTCAATTTTTTCAGGAATTGTTGGAATTATAGAGAAGGTTACTTTTGCATATTTTCCTATGGAGCTTTGGAAGAAATTTTTAGGGGTACCATTGGAGGTTTCAACTAACCATAGAATTTTTAGTACTTTTGGAAATCCTAACGTAGCTGGAGATTGGTTTGCTATAATGGTCATAATGGCAATATATTATGCTTGGAATAGTAAAGAAATTAAGGAGAAAGTGACATATTATAGTGCTACAGCTTTATTTTTAATAAATATTTGTTTATGTGGTTCAAGAGGGGTTTTTATTGGATTAGTGTTTGGATTACTTTGCCTATTACTATTGAAAATAAAAAGAAATAAGAGTGATATAATAATGATTTTATCTATTTTATTAGTTATAGTAATAGTAGGTTTTACTCCTCCAAAGGTATCTGATATATCTCAAGAAATTACTGGTCATCAGATTGAGAGGTCCTTTGATACTAGAGAAGAAATATGGTTAGGATCTTTAAGGATGATAAAAGAGAAACCATTAACCGGATGGGGAATGTTAGGAACTATAGAGCATGGTAATGAATTTTCAAGATATAGTCGTGTCATTAATCACTCTCATAATATATGGCTATCACTTTTTACTTCTTTAGGAGTAATCGGGCTTTTAATTTACTTATATATAAGAGCAAATATTTATAAAGATTTAATATATCTTTATAAATCTGGATATAATAGTGTAGCTTTACTTATGGCGATACAGGCGGTTGTTTTAGTTCATGGAGTTATTGATTTTACAATGATAACTCCACAAATAGGAATACTATTTATTGGATCATCATCTATAGTCACAGCCCTAGCAAAAGAAAGTGTTGGTGTGTTTTCGAAAAGAAGAAGCATAGCTGTATAGTTGTTAAATTTTATAAAGGCTTTTATGAAGAAGTTTATTATTCATAAAAGCTTTTTTATATATTAAATCACATTTTATTAAAAATTCTTATTTAAACTATTGTGATATTATAAAGTGTTAATGAAGAATCTAAGAATATCTTTATCCGATGACTACCAGCTCTAATACTACCATCTTCTTCAAAGTGGGAGTAAAGAGCTACTATGTCCCTGGATAACGATTTCCCCTAAAGGACAATGAGTTCTAAGTATCGAAAATACTGATACTACTGATAATAAGAACTCTGTTTATATTTTAATCAACCTTAATTTTATTATTTAAATAGTAAGTTCCATGAAATCAGCATAAATAGAACAACTATATAAATAGTTCCCTATATAAATTGTTATATAGGGAATTTTTTATATATTAGGACGTAAGCAAAGGAGTCTTATTCATGTAAAATTATATGTAATTGACATAACAGATTAATTTATATAGTTGTATTAATATTACCAATAAGTAATATTATATTTATCAATAATTGGTATTGGTAAATTGCTATATAAAGCAATAAAATGAAATTAAGAATAATGTATTACATTTTATAAAGGTTTTAATAGGGGGGCATTACAATATGAATCTAGAATATTTAAAAGAGTTGGAACAGCCAATGAGAGAAAAGCTGATGAGAGAAGAATTGGGAGAAGAAAAGTGTAAGATAATTGATAAGTTCAATTTACATCCCAATGAAAACTTATATTGGGAAAGAGTAGAGTCCAAATATCCTAATCAAGAATATTTTAGTCATAAACTAGCTATGAAGAGTACACCTATAGGAATAATATTTCATATAAATAGATTATGTTATGCAAAAACTAAATATTTTGAACAAAATTGGGATAAATTTGTTCCATGTATATATAGTTATATAGATAATTTTGTAGAAACGGAAATTTATAATATGGAATATATTAAACATAAAAGCACAGGTATAACTTTAGATTTGCGAGAACTTGCTAAAATTCATTGGATAGATGATTTTAGAGCCATATGTACTTACCTAGAGAAAAAAGGAATAGAAATGCAATCTTAATAGGAAAAATAAATTTATAAGAGCTTAGTTATCATTTGATAATTAAGCTCTATTCTTATAAAAGACTATAAAAGAAGAAATATTTAGGTTAATATATTATATAGATAAGTAAATTTATTTAATAGTATATTATTATCTTGAAAGGGGAGATAAATATAATAAATATAGATTGGAAGCCTGATAAAAACTTAAGTAAGCCCCTATATCTTCAAATTGTAGATTACTTTAAGGCGAAAATAATTGGTGGGGAATGGCAAGTAGGTTTTATGATTCCTACGCAACGTGAATTAGCTAAAATCTTTAATGTAAATAGGAGTACTATTGTTTCAGCTATAGATGAGTTAAAGGCAGAAGGAATCTTAGAGGGAAAGGGAAAAGGTGGAACCAAAATAGTAAATAATGTATCACCTTTATTATCTAATATACAACCAGATTGGAAGTCTTATATTGATGAAGGAATTCATATTCCAAATGTTAAAACTATTAAGAAAATCAATACCTTGGAGTTTAGAGAAGATTATATACGATTGAGTACTGGAGAACCCTCTTCAGAATTATTTCCAAAAGAAGAAATGAAAATAATATTAAATGAAGTAGCTAAAGATATGGATAATTTGGGATATGAAAGTCCCAGTGGCACTATGTATCTTAGGCAGCAGGTAAGTAAATATTTAGAGACCATTGGCATAGATGCGTCACCATCTTCCATACTTATTGTTTCTGGAGCTTTGCAAGCAATGCAACTAATTTCTATGGGGCTATTACAAAAGGGTTCTACAGTATTACTAGAGAATCCTTCTTATATGTACTCGCTTCAAATATTTCAGTCCTTAGATATGAGAAGAAGCGGAATACCTATGGATAATGAAGGGGTTATGGCTAATTTGATTCCAGATTACATAAAAAAACATGTTCCATCTATACTGTATACTATACCAAACTTTCAAAATCCTACTTCTGTAGTCATGTCAGAAAAAAGAAGAAAAGAATTGATAAAAGTTTGTCAGAAAGAAAAGTTGCCTATTATAGAAGATGATGTCTATAGGGAGCTTTGGATCGATGCTCCACCACCAGATCCTATTAAGAGTATAGATACTAACGGATTGGTATTATATGTAGGAAGTGTATCAAAGACATTATGTCCCGGACTAAGAATTGGTTGGATTGTTGGACCAGAACCAGTAATTGAACGATTAGGTGATATAAAGATGCAAACAGATTATGGTTCTAGCTCTTTATCGCAACTTACTGTTGGAAAATGGTTAGAAACGGGATTGTATGAAAATCATTTAAAAGAGATAAGAAATCAGTTAACTATAAGAAGAGATGTAACAATAAATGCTTTAAATAGATACTTTAAGAGTATAGCTACATGGGAAATACCTTCAGGAGGATATTATGTATGGATTACTTTAAAGTATAAAATAGGTATGTATAAGCTTTTTGATGAAGCATGTAAAATAGGAATTTTATTATATCCTGGATATATATATGATGCTAATTTCAACAATTCTTTAAGGATTTCTTTTTCCTACGCCCCCATAGAAGAACTAGAGGAAGGGTTATTAAAATTATCATTGCTTATTAAAGAATTAATTAAAAGTTAATTTTATAAATTTTTTTATAGTGATTAAGCAATTAATTGAATTTAGTATTATATTTGATTTTTAAAACTACTCATAACATAATTATATGGTTGTGTTATGAGTAGTTTTTGGTTGGGTTTATTATAATTAATATGGATGGAGAATCATTGAGTGAATTTTCTTATAATGAAAGCAAGGTAGCAGCTGTTAAATAAAACTAATTTAAATTAGGTATCTTATATTAGGGGACTGGAGAGGATACTATGTTAGAAAACACTTTAATCAATGATATCCATATAAAGGATATAGAGGAGCAGGAAGCATTTCCTATATTAGAGATAAATTTAAAAAAGGTATATGAAAATACTAAATATGTTGTGGATTTATGTAAGAACCAAGGAATTTCTGTAGCGGGGGTAGTTAAAGTTGTACATGCTATGCCACAAATAGTATCAGAGATGGATAAGGCAGGATGTAAATATCTTGCTACATCTAGAATTAATCAAGTTATAGAGATGAAAAAACAAGGTGTAAAAAAACCAATTATGCTTATTAGAATACCTATGTATAATGAAATAAAACAACTAGTAGAATATGCAGATATAAGTTTAAACTCTGAAATTGAAACTTTAAAGAAAATAAACGAGGAATGTAAAAATATAAATAAGAATCATAAAGTTATTTTAATGATGGACTTAGGTGATTTAAGAGAAGGCGTTGTAGATGAAAAGGAATTCATAAACCTAGCCTTATATGTAGAGAAAGAATTAACTAATGTTAAACTTTATGGTATAGGGACTAATTTAGGATGTTATGGTTCTGTAAAGCCTACAGAAGAGAATTTAGGAAAATTATGTGAGGTAGCAGAAAAAATTGAAGCTTTAATTGGTAGAGAATTAGATGTGGTCTCAGGAGGAGCTACTTCTTCGTTAACTTTAATCTGGGATGGAAAAATACCAAGTAAAATTAACAATTTAAGAATTGGTGAAGGAATACTTGTTGCTAAGGATTTAGATGATTTTTGGGAGTATGATATGTCTATGCTACATCAAGATTCATTTGTATTAAAAGCTCAGGTGGTAGAAGTTAAAAATAAACCATCTCATCCGATTGGTGAAATATTTATAGATGCTTTTGGGAATAAGCCCACTTATGAAGATAGAGGGAAAAGAAGACGTGCATTATTGGCAATAGGTAAGCAGGATTTTGTTTCGGTGGATACTTTAATACCTATAGATAAAAATATAGAGGTAATTGGTGCTAGTAGTGACCATTTAATTATAGATATAGAAAATTGTAAAACCAATTATAAACTTGGTGACGTTATAGAATTCAATATATATTATCCTCACTTATTATATCTTAGTGGATCAAAGGATGTGAATAAGAAGTTTATATATTGAAGATAAAGAATATGTAATTATAATATAGGTATATACAATAGATATTTTCAAATCTATTGTATATACCTATATTTATTTACAAAATTAAATAATCTTAATATAATAATATTTGTGACAGGGACATGTGCCATTAGCTCAGCTGGCAGAGCACCTGACTCTTAATCAGGGGGTCCAGGGTTCGAACCCCTGATGGCGCACCAAAGGAAACAATACTGTATAGTGTTGTTTCCTTTTTTATAAATTTATTTTAGGAAATAATAGAATAATAAATGATTTACTTGGTTAAGTTAATCTGTGTAAATATAAATTACACGGATTTATATTTTATTACATTAGATGATAAATATTTCTTTAATGTATTTTAATAAAATACTTTACAAAACTTACAGTCGGTTGTATAATAATATTTGTGATAAGGACATGTGCCATTAGCTCAGCTGGCAGAGCACTTGACTCTTAATCAAGGGGTCCAGGGTTCGAACCCCTGATGGCGCACCAAACCTCGTAGTACTAACAAGTATTACGAGGTTTTTTACTTTTCAAATTATAAGATAGTATAGACTTAATTAATAAAATGTATTAAGGTTAATATAGATTTTATACAAAATGAAAGAAGGAAAAATAATGAATCATTTATCAATAGAAAATGCTAATGCACCTAGTTGGTTTATATTTAGACAAAATGAACTATTAGTTAAAGAGAAAGAAGATAGAATTTTTATACCTAAATTTAAAGATTTAGAATCTATTAATATTAATCCTATAAGAGTTCAAAATCTAGGAACTAGAAGTTGTGGTAAGTGTTACTCTGTCGAGGTATCTCAAGAGTATTTAGAACCTTTAGGTATGAAATTTATAAGCTTAAGAAACTTATATGGACAAGTTCCTGATGAAATATATATAGAAGCGGGACGTGCTATTCAAATCATGAGTTGGGATAGAACCCATCAGTATTGTGGTGTCTGTGGTAGTAGAACTAATACCATATCAAATGAATATGGGAAAATATGTCCACAATGCGGATTTATAAGCTACCCTAGAATAAGTCCAGCTATAATAGTTGCTATAGTTAAGGAAGGAAAATTACTTCTTGCTAAAAATGCTAAGTCAAAACATAGTTTTTATAGTGTTTTAGCAGGATTTTTAGAGCCTGGTGAAACTCTAGAGCAATGTGTAGAGAGAGAAGTTATGGAGGAAGTGGGAATAGAAGTTAAAAATATAAAATATTTTGGTAATCAACCATGGCCTTTTCCTAACTCTCTTATGATAGGATTCACAGCAGAATATGATAAGGGTGAAATAGAGGTTGATGGAGTTGAAATTGTAGAGGCAAGCTGGTTTGAGGCAAATAACTTACCAGATATTCCTGGCAACATTAGTATTGCAAGAAAACTAATAGATTGGTTTAAGGAGAATTATACTGGGATCTAGATTTTATAAAAGAACTATATAGTGGTATTCAAAGGAACGTATACTGCGTTTTTATAGTATACTAAATAAACTTTAACACATAATAAACAATGAATATATTTGTTAAAGGAGGGATAAAGATGGACCATGAATTAATAAGAGATCAACAATATGAGATTAAACAACGCGAAGAAGATAAAAGAAAATATAAAAAGGAAAACTATCTTCGCAATGGTAATAAAACTCAAGGTCAATATGCTCAAAGTAGCTTTAATACTACTATTGAGGAGCCGGGAACCAATGAAAGTGGTATTGTAGCAAAAAAAAACGGTTATTAAAATTAAATATTTTATTTATAAAAGGGCTATTTCGAAATAATCTAAATCTTAAATTAATATTGAGTATTTACTAGCAAGAATATTAAAGTAGAAACTCAATATTTCAGAGATATTAGTAAATTACTTTGAGATAGCTCTTTAAGTTTTAATTATAAAATCTCAAAATATGAAAATAAAAATAATGGTCTAATAAATTATTAAAAATTTTAATAAAAAATTCTTACTATGTTATAATAAAGCTATTGAAATTTTTACGTGTTATATAAGGAGCAATTAAACTATGGATAAGAATAAAGTTAAGGCTTTTGCCATTTGGGCAAGAAGTAATCTTATTGAAAAAATAAAGGATAGAGCATATAAAATTGGGATTGAAGATAATAGAGTTCGAGATATAGAAAAGGTTCAAGGTGGATTTAAAGTAGTAGGTGGAGAAGAAATACTTAATATTTTACCTAACCATAGAAAAGCACTTATAAAGGAAGTAGAATCTAAATCTTTAGATGAAGTTGTGGAAGAGGTGGCATATACTTGGTTTAATAGATTTATAGGTTTAAGATATATGGAGGTAAATGATTATTTACCCATTGGAATAAGAATTATATCTTCAGAGATACCAGGTAAAACAGAACCAGATATTTTATTTAGAGTTGGTGAAGTTATAAGAGAGTTGAGACTAGATTCAGATTTAGTCTATAAGTTGTTAGATAGTGGTAAAAATTCTGATAGAGAAAGTCTATATAAATATATTTTAATAAGGCAATGTAATGAATTAGGAAATATTATTCCTGGTTTATTTGAGAAAACAGCAGACTATACAGAATTATTATTTCCAGATAATTTATTAGAAGAAGGCTCTATACTAAGAAAAATGTGCAGTGACATAGATGAAGAAGACTGGAAAGATGAAGTGGAAATTATAGGATGGATGTACCAGTACTATATTTCTGAAAAAAAGGATAAGGTTTTTGATAATTTAAAGAAAAATATAAAAATAACTAAAGAAAACATTCCAGCAGCTACTCAGTTATTTACTCCTAAGTGGATAGTGAAATATCTAGTAGAAAATTCACTGGGAACCATATGGATTCAAGGGCATGAGAATGGAAATTTAAAGACTGAGTTGAAATATTATTTAGAGGAAGGGATTCAAGATTCAGAAATAAATGATATTTTAGGTGGCATTAAATTGGATAGAAAGAAATTATATCCTGAGGATATAAAGGTTCTTGACCCATGCATGGGTTCAGGTCATATATTGTTATATACCTTTGATGTGCTTTATAAAATTTACAAATCTGCAGCTTATCCAGAACGAGAGATTCCAAGGATAATATTGGAAAGTAATATCTTTGGATTGGATATAGACTTAAGAGCAACTCAAATTGGTGCTTTTTGTCTTGCTATGAAGGCCAGATCTTATAATAGAAGGTTTTTTAGAGAAGTTGAAAAAAAACCTTTAAAGCTTAATATAGAATCTATAGAAGAAAGCAATGGTATTACTTATGAAATTATAGAATACTTTGCAAATGAAGATGAAGAGATAAGAGGAGATTTATCTTATTTAGTAAATGCTTTTAGAGATGGTAAGGAGTTTGGATCAATATTAAGGGTTGAGAAGGTTAATTTTCAGACTTTAAAAGCAAGGTTAGAAGAGATAAATGAAGAAAATAATTTAATATTTAGTGATTATAGACAGATACTTTTGAGTAAATTACCAAAGCTCATAAATCAAGGAGAAATAATGAGTAATAAATATGAGGTTTGTATTACTAATCCACCTTATATGGGATTAAGGGGTGCTAATGATACACTAGCTAAGTATCTTGTTAATAATTATCCTTTATCAAAGCATGATTTATTTTCTGTGTATATGGAAGTATGTAAGAACTATCTAAAAAAAGATGGGATTTATGCCATGGTAAACCAACACTCATGGATGTTTTTAAGTAGTTTTTTAGAACTTAGAGGTAAGCTTTTAGAAGAAAGTACTTTTATAAGTATGATTCATTTAGGGTCTAGAGTATTTGAAGATAATGTGGGAACCATAGTACAGAATGTTGCCTTCATAAATCAAAATAGCCAAATTTCTAAATATAAAACTAGGATTGTAGACCTTACTAAGGAGACAACTGCTTTAGAAAAGAAAATAAAAGTCAAGTCAGCTTGTAATGGCATGGAAAAAGATAGAGTTTATGATATATGGTTAAAAAAACTTATGACAATTCCAACAAAGCCCTTCGCTTATTGGGTAAATGACAATGTATTAAAATTATTTTCTAATTTAGATAAGTTTGAAAATATTGCAAAGCCTAGGCAAGGAATGGCTACATCAGATAATAAACGGTTTTTAAGGGATTGGTATGAGGTTGATATAAATGAAATTAATTTTTCAGCCAGTGATAAAGAGGAAGCTTTGTTAAGTAAGAAAAAATGGTTTCCATATAACAAAGGTGGAGAATTTAGAAAATGGTTTGGAAATAATAGGTTTGTAATTAATTGGGAGAATAATGGTGCAGAAGTAAAAGATTATGCATCAAAGTTATATAAATCATATAGTAGGACTATAAAAAATGAGGAATTTTATTTCAAAAGTGGACTTACTTATACTTTTATTTCGGAAGATATGGGAGTAAGATATTCTCCACAGGGGTTCATATTTGATGTCGCTGGGTCTTCTATATTCTTTAATGATAAAGAAATAGAAAAGGTAGTACTAGCATTATTATGTAGCAAAGTTGCTAATATGTTTTTAGATATAATGAATCCAACCTATAATATACAAGTAGGAGATTTGAAGAATATTCCAATACATGAAGGTATATTTAAAGAAGAAATTAAGTCTATCATTGATGAAGTTGTAGAGGAAAACATAGCTATTAGTGAAGCAGAATGGAATGACTTTGAGATATCATGGAACTTTAGGACTCATCCATTGATGAGAGGCTTAAGAGAAGATGGTTTTAATGATGTAACCATAGAGTCTAGATTTAGACATTGGGAAAAGGAAAATATTAAAATTATTGAGAGACTTAAAAATAATGAAGAAAAGTTAAACAAAATTTTCATAGATATTTATGGATTAAGTGAAGAATTAACCCCAGATGTGTCTTACAATGATATTACGTTAAGAAGAATTGGTGTAGAAAGAGAAGTGAAATCTTTAATATCCTTTGCAGTGGGATGTATTATGGGGAGATATTCAACTGATATTGATGGTTTAGTATACGGAGGTGGAAACTTTCAAAATAAGTGGGATTTTGAAAATTATAGAGTTAAGAAAGTTATAGTAGATTCCAAAGGAAAAGTAACTGATGATAGATGGGTAAATTCAAGTTTTATGCCTAAGTTTGATAATATAATACCTATAACAGAAGAAAAATATTTTTCAGAAGACTTAATGACTAAATTCGTTGAATTCTTAAAAGGAGTTTATGGAAATAATACCTTAGAAGAAAATCTTAATTTTATAGCTAATATTTTAGGCAAAAAGGATAGTGAGACTTCAAGACAAAGCATTAGAAGATACTTATTTAAGGAATTTTATAAGGATCATGTAAAAGTTTATGGAAAGAAACCTATCTATTGGTTATTTGATTCAGGTAAGAATGATGGATTTAAAGCTTTGGTATATGCCCATAGATATGACAGATTAACCATAGCTACATTGAGGACGGAATATGTTCATCTTATACAGAGAAAATATGAAGGTGAGTTAAGTAGATTAGAATTAATAAAAGATTCACAGGAATATAGTGCAAAGGAAAGAGCTAGAGCTAGGAAAAAAAGTGACAAGATAAAAAGGCAAATAGAGGAACTTATTGAGTATGATGAAATAGTTGCATATATGGCTAATGAAGAAATGTCCATTAGCTTAGATGAAGGAATTGTAAAAAATTACGATAAACTTCAAAATATTAAGATAATGAAAAAAAATGGGAAGGAAGCTAAGATGAATCTTTTATATAAAATCTAAGGACTTTATATTTAAACCATATAGGGGGAAAGTTATGGTGAATAATCTGGATAGCATAAATAAAGAATTATTTGGTGACATATCTGATGAAAAATTTATGGCATATTATGAAATGATAGTAGCTAGGATAAAGAGAAGTAGAGATAAGGTAGAAAAGCTTCAATATAAAAATGAAAACGAGTTAAGAGAAGATATAGAAGGTATAAGTCAGCGGATGTGGAATGGCTTGGAAGATATATATACTTTTGATTTAAGTAATATGAGTAAGATACATGAGTTTTTAATTGATGAAGTTATAAATCTACATAATGAAGAAGATGATATAAGTAATGACAATATTTTTAGCAATGTATTAAATATGAAAAATATAAAAAATCATGGTATTGATGGGAAAAGGGGTTCTAGAATATATCTATTTAAAGATTCTAGTTATGAATATTATTTTGTTGGAGATATTCATTCTGATGATTTTATTATAAGAAGAATACTAGAGAATTGTGATTTTTTTGAAAAAATTGTTTTGAGGAAAAATATTAGAATAATTTTTTTAGGGGATTATGTGGATAGAGGAAAAGAGCATCTAAAAACTATAGGTGAAATAATGATTTTAAAATATATTTTCCCAGGAAATATTTACCTAACAAAAGGAAATCATGATGGTGGATTCCTTGAAGGTGGTGGTGTAAAACTTTGTGTAGGAAAGCCCTTGGAAGATAAAATGGAAGACTACTTTATTCTATTTTTAGATATATTATATAAGAAAAATGGAAGTTTTTCTAAAGAGTTAATAAAAAAGTATTTAGAATTATTTAATAGTATGGCCATAATTAATATTATAATAATGGGAGATAAGATTATATTAGGAGCTCATGGAGGATTACCAAGACCACATAGGGAGAAGAAGGATATATATGGATATATTAAATCAATAATGGATTTAACAGATGAATCTATTGTTGATAACATAGGGAAAACTATAGTTCAAAATATTCTTTGGAGTGATCCTTTAAGAGGAGATCAGGAGATTAGAGAAAATTCGGGTAGATTTAGGTTTAAAGAAGAAGAATTCTATGAGTTTAGTAGGATGTTTGGGGTTGATATCTTTATAAGAGGGCATGAAGCTCATGAAAATGGTTGTGAGAAGTATTTTGATAATGGAGTGTATAGTGTTTTTTCCTCAGGTAGTATTATAGAGAATGGAAGAAATATTAACCTTTCTACAGCCTATGATTATATAAGTCCAAAGATTATAAAGATTGATTTAAAAGAAGGCATTCAAGTATTGTCTATAAAATAATAAATATTATATTTACAATACTAATTCTTAAAGTTATAATCAAAATTGTGTTAAGTTTAGCAAAATATCTATATATTCCTTTAATTTATGGTAAACTTTAAAAAGGTAATATTTAATAGTAATCTATATAAGTTAAACTTTAGATGAAATTGCGATATATCTCATATTATATAAATGGCTAAGTTGTATTAGATGGATTAAGCTAAGTTGTGAGGTAATTAATAAATATATAAGGTAAGGTGAATAACATGAATTATGAAATATTAGCAAATACAATTTTCCCTGACATTGATAAGGAGCCAGAATATTATATTTCAAAGTACCCAAAGAGAAACCTTAAAGAAGGTGCAAAGGTTACTAGATATGCTCCAAGTCCAACAGGGTTTCAGCATATAGGAGGAGTATTTTCTGCATTAATAGATGAAAGAATAGCTACTCAAGGTGAAGGAGTTTTTTATTTAAGAATCGAAGATACAGATCAAAAAAGAGAAGTGGCTGGTGCTATTAAAGATACTATAAATACCATGCATAAGTTTGGGCTAGATTTTACAGAAGGTATGACAGGGGATAATACATCTAAAGGTGAGTATGGGCCTTATAGACAAAGCGAAAGAGAAGAGATATATAAAACTTTTGCTAGAGATCTAATTAGCAAGGGTCTTGCTTATCCATGTTTTTGTACTTCAGAAGATTTAGAACAACTGAGAGAAAAACAAATTAGTGAAAAATTAACTCCAGGATATTATGGAGAATACGCAATCTGTAGAAGTTTATCTCCAGAAGTAGCTTTAAAAAGAATAAGTGAAGGTGAAAAATATATTATAAGATTAAAATCTCCAGGTAATCCAGAAAACAGAGTGGAGTTTCACGATTTAGTTAAAGGTGATATCTCTTTCCCAGAAAGCAATCAGGATATAGTTATAATTAAATCTGATGGACTTCCAACTTATCATTTCGCTCATGCCATTGATGATTCGCTAATGGGAACTACTACAGTAATTAGGGGAGAAGAATGGTTATCATCTCTTCCAATTCATATTCAACTTTTTGATATTCTTGGATTTGATAGACCTGAATATGCACATACTCCTACAATAATGAAGTTAGATGGAGATTCTAAAAGAAAACTATCTAAGAGAAAAGATCCTGAAAGTGCAGTAAGTTATTATGATGAAGAAGGATATCCTATGATATCTGTTATAGAATATTTACTTAACATAATAAATTCTACTTTTGAGGAGTGGAGAGAAGAAAATCCATCATCTGATTATCATGAATTTAGAGTATATCTAGATAAGATGAGTAAAAGTGGTGCTTTATTTGATATTGTAAAATTAAGTGACGTAAGTAAAAATGTAATTTGTAAGTTAAAGGCTGATGTAGTATATGATTACTATATAAATTGGGCTAAGGATTATGATAAGGAAATGTATGACCTAGTAACTAAAAATGAATCAATGTGTAAAGAAATATTTAATATTGACAAAGAAGGACCAAAACCTAGAAAGGATTTCGCTAAGTGGAGTGATGTTAAGGAAAAAATATTCTTCTTCTTTGATGAATTATTTAAGAGTACTTTAGAAGAAATAGAATTTCCTAAGAATATAGATTTAGCAGAAGCTAAAAGGGTAATAGAAGCTTATGCTAAGGCATATAACTTTAATACAGATAAGGATACTTGGTTTGAAGATTTAAAAGTAGTAGCTGTAGGATTAGGATATGCCACAGATAGAAAAGCTTTTAAGAAAAATCCAGAGAATTATAAAGGTATGGTTTCAGATGTAGCAGGATGTGTAAGAACAGCATTAACTCATAGAAATAACACACCTGATCTTTATACTATTATGCAAATAATGGGAGAAGAAAGAGTTAAAAATAGATTCAATAAATTTATACAATTATAATTTAAAAAATATATAGATAAAAAATCATCCCTATAATTTTATAGGGATGATTTTTTATCTATAACTGAAACATATTTATTATCCTTAATGTAGTATCTCCAAAGAAAGTCTTTTGCCTCTTCAGCGTAATCAATACCTATCCTTTTAGAATATACAATATTGAAGTCTTTAAAATCATCTTCATATAAGGATAACTCATCACTAAATATGGAATGGGCATTTAAAGATTTGTCTATATTAAAGGCTATACATAGTTTTCCAGGACCGGAAGTAAGATTAAATATTTCACGGGACTTAAGATCAGCGAAAGGTTTTTTAAATCTATTTTCACTCATAATTTCAATACCATCTATTGGTTCAATGGCACGAATTAAGACGCCTTGAGGATCACCTTCAGTACCGGTTACTATATTCATGCAGTTATACATTCCATATATTTTATATACATAAGCTATACCAGCGCTTTTAAATAAAGGTTCAGTTCTATGAGTTTTTTTATAATTATAGGCATGAGAAGCTTTATCAATTTTACCCACATAAGCCTCGGTTTCTACAATTCTTCCAGTGAGTTTAAATCCCATATAGTTTCTTACTAGTATTTTACCTAGTAGATCTTCAGCAACTTTTCTTGCATCTCTTTGAAAAAAGCCAAGAGAAAGAGTATTTAATTTCATAAGTATCCTCCATATATTTTTACAAATAAAATATTTAATCTTTTATAGTATATAGTTTAGTTTAAATATGTTTATATTATTTGTTATATATATAATTTTAAACCTGTAAAAATAAAGTATCTAGTAATTTTATATGGATTGAATTAAAATTTAAACTAGTAATATAAAATCTTCATTATTAATCTATATTAAAAAATATACTTTAAACTATCTTATACTAATATAGTCTAAAGTTTACTAGGAGGATTTACAAGTGGAAAATAAAAATGAAACAGTATTAATTACTGGAGCTTCATCAGGAATTGGATATGAACTTAGCAAAATATTTGCTAAAAATCACTATAATCTAATTTTAGTTGCTAGAAGAGTTGAAGAGTTAAATAGGATTAAAGATGAGTTATCAAAGATTTATGGAGTAGAAGTAATTATAATTCAAAAAGATTTATCAAAATCTCATAGTGGTAATGCAGTTTTTTATGAAATTATGAATTTAAATATAAAAATAGATATTCTGGTAAATAATGCTGGGGTGGGTTATTGTGGTCTCTTTCATGAAATTAATATGGAGGATCATAGTTTAGTAATACGAACAAATATGGTTGCTTTAACGGAGCTTACATATTTAATTTCTAATCATATGATTGAAAATGGACAGGGAAAAATTCTTAATGTAGCATCTACGGGGGCTTATCAACCGGGACCTTATACTGCAGTATATTATGCATCAAAAGCTTATGTATTGTCTTTAACAGAAGCTTTATCAATTGAACTGAAAAAGTATAATGTTCAGGTAAGTGGACTTTGTCCAGGAACTACGAAAACGGATTTTCATAAAAGAGCTGGTAAAGGAGAATTAAGAGGAGCTATGTCGTCTAAATTAGTAGCTGAAATAGGTTATAAAGAGTTTATGAAAGGACGAGGTATAATTATACCTGGAATTAAAAATAAAATAGCTATAGGAATATCTAAAATTTTTCCCAGAAAATTATTAGGAAAAATCGTGGGATATATTCAAAATTCAGCTATTTTATCTAATAAGTAATATTTTTGTATGAAATGTATTGATAATAATGTATAATTATATATTATATGGTTTAAATTTCATATGGGGGGGTAAAAATTTGAAAACACACGGTGTATTTTGGGGTATAATATTCATTCTTATTATAATTTTAATCATGGTTTCTATATTTAATAGAAGAATTAAAAGCTCTATAGGAAGACTAACTAATGAAATGGGGAAAATTGCTCAAGGTGATTTAACAAAGAAACTAAAGGAGAATAGAGTTAAAATAATAAAAGAACTAATTATGTATTCCAATGATTTTATGGTAAAAGTTAGAAGACTTATAGGAAAATCTACAGAAATTAGTGATAGAATACTTATAAATTGTAATGTGTTAGATGAAGATATGAAAAATATGGAATTACATGTAGTTGAAAACGTAGAGTCTATAACCACAATATCTGATGATATGAACAGTCAGGTTGATAAAGTTGTATCTGTTAGAAGTGATATAGAAAATATTGTTTTAAATCATGGAACTATGGCTAGAAATTCTCATAGCGTAGAAAAAACAGCCATGTCAATGATGGAATCCGTAAGTGAAAGTAAGAGTGAGTTTGATAAACTTATTAATAAGATGGAAAAATCACTATCTTTGGAAAAGGAACTATCTCTTAGGTTAAAAGACTTAGAAATTGGTGCGCAAAAAATTCAAGATATATCTGATACTGTAAAAGAAATAAGCGGTACTACTAATTTACTATCTTTAAATGCTTCCATAGAAGCTGCGAGGGCAGGAGAAGCAGGGAGAGGGTTTTCAGTAGTAGCTGAGGAAATAAGAAAATTGGCAGAAATGTCATCTGTACAAGCTGATGAAATTCAAAAAATAACAGATAAGGTACAAAAGGATATTTATGAATTTGGATCTATTATGGAGGAAGACTTATCAGTTATAAAAGAATCTATCTCATACTCTAAGAAAAATAGTGAAAATTTTCAATCTATATCTAAGGAGAGTATGAATACATTAAAATCTATACAAGAAATAAATAAAGCTATTGAGGAACAAAACATAAATTTAAGAAATATAGAGCTCTCTATAAATAGTATTTCTAGTTTTGTTTCTAAAACTACCATTCATGTCCAAAATACAGCAGAAAGTTCTAAGGATCAATTTAAGGTAGTAAAGCGTGTATCAGATAATATTAAAGAAGTAGTAAATATGAATAAGGATATGAAGCTAGTAATATCATCTTTTGCACAAAATTATGTTTTAGATGAAGATACTGAAAAATATATAAATAATGCGAAGAATATTTTAAATAGTATTGCAAAAGAGAGGGCAATAATTTCTTTAGAAGAAACTAAGTGTAATAAAGCTCTAAAGGAGTTTGTAAATAAATATCCATTCTTTTATCTGATTTCAGTTATGGATATAAATGGAGATACTAAGGGAATAACTCTAGAGGGAAGTAGAGAAGAGTTATATTGCAATTATTCTCATAGGCCGTACTTTAAAGAAGCCATTAAAGGCTTAATGTATAAGTCAGAACCTTATATATCTTCTGATACTGATGGATATTGTATAGCTCTTTCAGTACCAATAAAAAACCATATTGGACAAGTAGTAGGTATTGCAATGGGAGATTTAGTATTAGAAAAAAATTAAAATAAAGCTATCTTAGATCACTAAGATAGCTTTATTTTAATTTTTAGCTTTAAATAGTTCTAAAGCTTTTGCTAATTGATCAGGGCAGGAAGTATCTTTTAAACCACAATGGATTCCTTTGAGTCTTAATATAACTTCATCGATATCCATACCTTCTACTAAACTAGCAATACCTAATAGATTACCGTCACAACCTCTTACAAAGTTTACATTTCTTATTTTATTATCAACTACGTCAAAGTTAATTTCCTTTGAACAAACTCCTGAAGTAATAAATTTCATTTATTATGCCCTCCTATGCAAACTAACATACTATTAGATAATACTGTAATATGGTTAATATTTCAATAATAACAAATGATTATTTTATAATTAAATAGATGATTTTGAAATAATTAAAAAGTTTTAAGCTAATTAGGAAGTTTACTAGCTATTATTTCTTTAACCATATCAGGAAGTTTTTCTTGTTCTTCTTTAGATAAATTTTTAGTTTCAATAGGAGGATGAATAAATAACTCTACATTAGCAGCCTTAATTCTATTGTTATTAGCTTCCATAAGTTTATAGGAACCCTTTATAGTTATAGGTACAATGGGTGCATTAGACTTAGTTGCTAATTTAAAACTACCAGATTTAAATTCACCTAGAGGACCACCTTTACTTCTAGTACCTTCTGGAAATATAACTAGTGAATGTCCTTCTTTAATTATTTTTACACCTTCAATTATAGCAGAAGCAGATTTTCTAAGGTTACTTCTATCCATGAATACACAGTGAATATATCGCATCCAAGTTCTTACTAGTGGTATTTTTAAAGTTTCTATTTTAGCAATGAAACCTTTAGGCTTATTAATATAACTCATTAATAGTGGAATATCAAAATTTCCTTGATGGTTACTAATAAATACCACAGGAATATTATTTGGAATATTTCCTTTTCCATAAACAGATACAGTTGCTCCACTATATTTAAGCTGGGACATAGCCCACTTTGAGGTTACTTTATGTATATAAGTTTCTTTTTCTTCAATTCTTCCTTGTTTCTCTAAAGAATTAACTTTATACATTGGTCCAATTTTGGTTAAAAGACTAATGGCAAAATGACCAAACCATATAATTGTTCTTAACATAATAAATCCTCCATCATAGTAATGTATATTAGTAATTATATTACAGAGTTATAATTTAATAAAGAATAAAAACTCTATATTAAGGATAATATAGAATTTTAGCATATAATTAAATAAAAGTTTAAACAATTCCCATGAAGAAAGTGGTATAATTCAATATAAGAAAGTATAGAAAGGGTGATATCTATGGCTTTAAAAGATATAGACATAAAGAGTAAATTTAAAAATCTTGAATTAGAACAGTTAGAAAAACATAGTGAAAAATTATCTTCAGCATTAGTTGTAGGTGTAGTTATTGGAGCTATTGGAATTGGATACAAGGTTACTAAAACTATCATGAAGGTAAAAGGCAAAAAATAGTGCAGTTAAGTATACATAAAATTTAAGTTTAAGAATTTATAAATTATAGAATGTGAATTAAATGTATTATATATTAAAATAAATGGTATAAATATAGTTAGATATATAGTGATAAAAATGAGTGGCCATGCCACTCATTTTTATTTACAAATAGGTATCAAACCATTGAAGAGCTTCACAAACTATAGCCTCTGTAATATAGTGATTTAGTCTGTCATAGGTTTTCATATCCACTAAATCTTTGTTTTGGTAATGTTCTTTTATTGCATTAAAGAATGCAATCTCACTTTTTATTGGTACTAAAACATCTTTATCGCCATGAAGTAAAAGAAGGGGGATATTATTAAAATTATTAATATTATTAATAGGACTAAAGGAAGATAGTTCATTTAAACGTTTATCTATATAATCCTTATTTTCTTTATACTGATCGCCAACTATCTCTAAAGTTGCTTCCACCCATGCTCCAGAGCTATTCATTATTACACCAGCATTAATGCATTTATTATGAGCAATAATACCAGAAGTAATCATTCCTCCCATGGAATGACCAGAAACTCCAATTCTTTGTTCATCTATGTTGTAGTTAGATTTAATATAATCAAGAATTAAATTGAATTCCTTAACAGAATTTAACACCGTTGGCCAAAACTTAGTTAATCCACTATCACCTTGCCAATAATCTATGGTTCCGCGGTCACCATGATTTATTGAATCAGGTATAACTACCATATATCCATTACAAGCTAAGAAACTTCCTAGATTTTTATGCACATCCTTATTAGAACTCCATCCATGATAAAAGAATATTACAGGAAGTTTATCAGTAAAATTCTTAGGATAAATTATAAGAGTAGATATGTTTTGTATATTTACTTTTTTAAAATTGATTAAATTATTAATCCACATTGGTATGCCTCCCTTAAGATTTCATAGAGTTATAAAGTTATATATTATTTAATAAAAACTTGTGTTTTTTATTTTACTTATAAATTACATTATACATAAGTTATTTGAACTTTAATAGATATTTACCATTACTATTATTGGATAGGTAAATGCTTTCAATTAAAGAAAAGCAGACCATATTGAATTAACAAAATATGGTCTGCTTTTCTTTTAGATAAATAGAACTATAAACTAGAAATTAATTTAGAATATAATGTGAGCAATAATTGAGATTATAGGAAGAGTTATTAAGGTTCTTTCTAAAAATATAATGAATAATTCTTTTATATTAACAGGTATTTTAGATCCAAGTAATAAAGCTCCCACTTCTGAAAGATATATTAGCTGAGTTATAGAAGTGGCAGCTATAATAAATCTTGTCATATCATTCTGAATTGCACCTGACATTATAGATGGTAATAGCATGTCTGCAAATCCAGCTACTAAGGTGCTAGAAGCTGCTGCAGCTTCAGGGATTTGAAGAAGTTTTAAAATTGGTATAAAGGGTAAACCAAGAATTTGAAATAATGGTGTATATTCCGCTAACATTAGTGCTATAGTTCCTACAGCCATGACTACAGGGATTACTCCAAACCACATATCTATAACATTTAATGTTCCTTTAGTAAATACATCTTTTTTTAAGGATGAAGATTTAGCTTTATCTATAGCTTTTTCTAACCCAAATTTAAAAGGTGTATATCCTTCAGTAAGAAGGTCTTCCATAGAGTTATTTGTATTATTATAGTATATATCCTTTTTTCTTGATAGTGGAGGTAATTTAGGCACTAATATAGCAGCTACTAAACCAGCAAAGGTAACTGAAAGATAGAATGGGAAAAACATATGACTAAGCCCAACAGTATCAATTACAATTATACTAAAAGTTATTGAAACTAAAGAGAAGGTTGTACCAATTACACAGGCCTCTCTTTCAGTATAATACCCATCAACGTATTGCTTACTAGTTAAAAGTACACCAATAGTACCATCTCCAAGCCAAGAAGCAATACAATCTATTGCAGCTGAGCCAGGAAGATTAAAAATTGGTCTCATTATTTTTACTAGGAGAGCGCCTACAAATTCTAAAAGTCCGAAATTTAAAAGAAGAGGTAGGAGTAATCCAGCAAATAAAAATACTGAAAAAAGTATAGGGAGTAAATCGGATAAGATCATTCCGCCTGTATTTTCTGACCAAATTGCTTTAGGACCTATTTGAAGCATTGTGCATATTATAAATATTCCACCTAAGACTCTGATAGTAAACCAGATATTATTTACATTAAAAAGAGAATTTAAAAAATTATTTTTAACAATAAATTTAGGTTTAAATGTTTTAGTTACTATTGTAAAAGTTGCGGTCACAACTATTATGGCTGTTACTATGTATGGAAGTAATTGGCTGAGAGCATCTTGAACATAGGTTGATAAAGTTGCAATAGGTATAACAACATCTTGTCCCTTGGTGATTGGAATCATAAATAAGAAGACACCTAAAGAAGATAATAGAACAAATTTAATTACAGCTAATATATATGAATAATCTTTATTATTTGCTGAAAGAGATATTTTACTATTTTGATTTTCCACTTATATACATCCTTTCTATAACGAATTTATGTATAATTATACATAAGCTATCCCTATAATGCAACATAATTATACATAATTATTATATTTTAATTTAAAAATTTACTTTATTTATTGAAAAAAATGTAAAGATGTGTGAAAATTAGTATTAGGATTATTGGATAAATATATATTAATTTTAAATTGGTTTTATATAAAATAGTATTTATAAGTTACATACTATTTTATCTTTGGAGTTATAGGAATGAATAATTATAAATGTATTAATTACAAAAAACAAGTATAAGTAATAATTATACTTAATGTATAATCACTTATACTTGTTTAAAGGTAAATATTTAGTTAGTATTATATTGAAAGGTGGAACATAAAGTTTCTTCATTTGTAGATGAGGTATAACCAGAAATATCAATAGAGTTTGCAGTACATTTAAGTTTCTTATTATAGATACAATTCTTAGCTCTACAGTTTACATTGGAATAAGGAGTATTTATGCTTATAGAGTTTGTTAATGCACCTGACTTGTTTATAAAGTTCTCACAATTTGTACCATCAGGTTGATAGGTATTGGAACCCCCAATGGTTATTTGATTTAAATTACAGTAGTTGGAATTGTTATTTATACAGTTATGAACTGAACATTGAAGTAAAACCATTTTATCTCCTCCGAAAACAATTTTACCTTAGTATACCTAATTATTCTAATTTTTATACATAATCATAAACTTATTAAAATCTTCCTCACTAAGACACATATCTCCAATGTTACCATGTTTAGTATCATCCTTAGAGATTCCGTGAAAATCAGATCCACAAGTTATTAACATATTTCTTGATTTAGCTAATGATATAAATTCGTCAGTTTCTCTTTTAAAGTTCTGATAATATAGTGCTTCAATACCATGAAAATCATACTTTAATATATCTTTAATAGGCGTTTTTTTTATCAGTTTAGGATGTGCTAGAATTACTATGCAATTATATTTTTTTAAAAGTTTAATTCCTTCTTGTATGGATATATGTTTGTTAGGAACATAGGCAGGGCTATCATTACCTATAAATTTGTTGAATATATGCTGAAAATCATATGGATATCCAGCATTGACTATGGCTTGTGCTATATGAGGTCTAGCTATAACCCCATTACTAATCTTTAAAATATCATTTACATTTATTTTAATATTAAAATATTTATCTAAATTTTTAACTATAGATAAAGCTCTAGTTTCTCTGTTTTTCTTCAAATTATTAAGGAATTCTATTAAGGTTTTATCTTTATAATCATTTCCCCTAAAATATCCTAAGATATGTATGCTTTCTCTATTATGATTACAACTTAATTCAATTCCAGGAATGAAATTAAGGGAAATTTCATTGGCCTTGATTAAAGCTTCTTCTATGCCTTCGGTGGTATCATGATCTGTTATAGATAAAAGCCTAACATTTTTATTTTTAGCCATTTTTACTACTTGAGAAGGGGAAAACCTCCCATCTGATGCAGTTGTATGACAGTGAAACTCTGCTATAATATTCATAAATATCTCCTTCCTTTGTACAGTAAATAGATATATAATATAGATTTAGTATATCTTAAGTTTAGTATTATTTATACTATATAAGGAGATTCTATAAATTGAAAGAAAATTTATAAGGATAACTATTCAGTAATATATTATGTCATAATAATAATTGTCATAATTGAAAAAAATATATATAATAAAACTAAAATAAAAAATACTTATGAATTTAAAGGAGAGAAAAAATGAAAGGTGAAACAAGAAAAAGAATTGCGACATTAGATAATAGAATAAATACTACAAAACTTGTAAAATTATATATATTACATTATTTAATATATGAAAATAATGAAGAGTATGGATTGGAAATAGTAAATTATATAAATAAGAATTTTACTAAAGTTTCTAATGGTTTAGTGTATCCACTTCTTAGAGATTTGGAGGAGAATTTATATCTTACAGCTAAATGGGAAGATTTTGATAGAAAAAACAAACGTTTATATAAAATTACTGATGAAGGTATAGAACACTATAAAAGAATAAAGTCAGATTATTTTCATGCCATAGAATATAATATTTCTATTTATAATAATGTTTTAAGTCAAATCTATAATAAATAATAGAAAAGTGTGTACAGTATTATAAGGAGCTTATTATCATTATTAATCACATATGTAATTAAAAAGAATATTATATATGAAGAGATTAATTAATGGGAGGCTTTAAATTATGTGTAAGATAACCTTAGACCCTGGACATGGTGGTAGTGATCCAGGAGGTGTTTATGGTGATCTGATAGAAAAAGATATAGCGCTAACTATAGCCATAGAATGTGAGAAAGAGCTACTTAGACATGGAATAGAAGTTCAAATGACAAGAGATACTGATAAATATCTAGGACTTTCTCAAAGAACTACTATGGCAAATAATAATATGTCAGATTATTTTATTTCTATCCATTGCAATGTAGGTGGAGGAGATAGAGGTGAAATAGTTTATTCTATATATAATGGTAAAGGTCTAGAACTTACAAATAAAATTAGTAGTGAAATTATGAACATTGGGCAGACACAAGTTAAAACTTATAATATGATGAATAAAAGTAGAAGAGATTATCTTCCATTAATAAGAGATACTGTTATGGATGCAATTATTATTAAATGTGCTTTTATAGATAATGAAGAAGATAATAAGATAATTAGCACCATAGAAAATCAGAAAAAATTTGGTAAAGCTATCGCAAAAGGTATTCTTTCTCAGTTAGATATTGATTATAAGGATATAGAAGAATTGACTTATATTAATTAAGGAAGCTTTACAAGGATAACTATTAAACTGACACCTATCAATGAAGAAAATGTTAGACCCATTAGTATATTTATTCTAATGGGTCTAATATTATTTCATGCTTTTTATATAAATACTAAGTATATCTTCATAGCTTAATGGATATGGATGATTTTTAAGTTTCTCTTTATTAGAACTCATATAGGAAGCGTAATTTTTTAGTTCATCAAGAGATATTTTTAAATCCTTTGTAAATATTTCATCTATAAAGTTTCCAAACTCATCTATACTTGAGAAATTCAATAAAGATATAATTTTATCTACTTTATCCTTAGCATTATCTGCATATATTTCAAGATATTCTTTTAAAAGAATTCCATTAGCCTTACCATGAGGTACATTATGATAATATGTTAATGGATATCCCATTCCATGAGGAATAGAGGTACCACTTTGTGAAATTACCATACCTGCTATGGAGGATGCAATTAACAATTTTTCACGTGTTTCAAAGGAAATATTTTCTGAAGATATATGTGAAACACATTCACTAAATATATTTAAGCCATTTTCAGCAAGGGCATTGCTAAAGAAATTAGCATTAGTAGATAAATATCCTTCTATTAAATGTGAAAGTGCATCTATAGAAGTATTTATTGTTACATTTTTAGGTGTATCCATCAAATAAGTAGCATCTAAAAAAGATACTGCAGGGAAAATTTTAGGGGATATACCTCTTTTATTTTTAATCTTATGATCTGTTAATATAGAGTAAGGTGTAGTTTCAGTTCCAGTTCCAGCAGTGGTAGGAACTGCAACAATTGGAAGAGAATTAAGATCAGAATTCGTAAATAAATCTTCAATTGTGGCTTGTGAATTTAAAAGAAGCACTCCGGCAGCTTTAGATGCATCGATAGGGGAGCCTCCACCTATTCCTATAATAAAATCGATATCTTTACCTTGACCAAAATTTTTAATTCTATTAATAGTGTTTGTAGATGGATTTTCTTCTACATCATCAAAAATATGAAATTCTATATTGTTTTCTTTTAAAGAATTTAAAACATGGTTTAAAGAACCATTAGTTTTAGAAGAATGTGTCCCAGTTACTATTAAAGCGGTACTTCCTAAAGAATTCATTATACTACCATGATTTGATATTGCATTTTTTTCACATATAACCTTTGTTGGCATAAAAAATATTGGATTACTCAAAAATTTATTCCTCCTTAAAGTTTAATTGTCATATTAAAATTTTCATCATATTTTAATATAGCATCTATTACAAATTTTCTCAATTGATTAAGAGATATAACTTTATTATAAGTTTTTATTAATAAAATCTATCATCATTGAATATTAAAAATAATTCTGAAAATAATAGTTAATAGGGAGGTGAGCTTTATGGCTAAGAATAAGGAAAATAAACCTAAAAAGTCTTCCAATAAGATGAATGGTGAACTAACTTCTATGAACGACAAATCAAATGATAGTAGAAATTCTAAAACAGGATATATGGAACAACAACCTAACTCTCGCTTAAATCAGTTAAAATAAGTCTAGATTATAAATAAACCGATAACACTACAAAATATTAATATGTAGAGTTGTCGGTTTATTGTTTAATTGGATTGATTTTTTCATTAATAAAAATTATAATTCATTTTATTAGAGTTATGAAGGGAAGTTTAAGATGGAAGAGAGATTACAAAAATATATGGCTAGATGTGGTGTTGCTTCTAGAAGAAAATGTGAAGAAATAATATTGTCTAGCAGAGTTAAAGTTGATGGAAATATAGCAAATGAATTAGGAATAAAAATTGACTCTATAGTTAATGAAGTTAGAGTAGATGATAAAGTAATAAAACCAGAAGAAAAAAAGATATATGTAGTTCTTAATAAACCTACAGGATATATATCATCTGTAAAGGATGATAGGGGTAGAAAAACTTTATTGGATATTGTCAAGGTAGATGAAAGAATATATCCTATTGGAAGGTTAGATTATGATACTTCTGGCTTAATTCTTTTAACTAATGATGGTGAAGTTTATAACAATGTAATGCACCCAAGAGTTTCTATTAATAAAACTTATATAGCAATAGTAAAAGGGATAATCAATGAAGATAAAATATATAAATTTGAAAAAGGAATTGATATTGGAGATTATATTACTGCACCTGGGGGATGTAAGTTGTTAAAAAAGTATAAAAATAGTTGTGAAGTTGCTATAACTATTCATGAGGGAAAAAATAGGCAAGTCAGAAGAATGTGTGAAGCAATTGGACATCCAGTTATAAATTTGAAGAGAGTTTCAATAGGAGAAATAAAATTAGATACTGAGTTAAAAGAAGGTCAATGGAGATATTTAAGTGAAAAAGAAATACAGTACTTAAAGAATGGAGGAAATAAAAATGTTTAAATACTTGGGCAATATAACAGATTTATCTCACTATATAATTAAAAATTTTGTGGAAGATAAAAATATAGCTATAGATGAGACTTTAGGAAATGGTGGAGATTGTGACTTTTTAAGTGAGAGCTTTAAAAAAGTTTATGCCTTTGATATTCAATCAGTAGCAATAGAAGAATATAAGAAAAAGAACAAAGATAATGTAATACTTATTTGTGATTCTCATGAGAATATAGAAAAATATATTACTGAAGAAGTGGATGTAGCTATATATAATTTAGGTTTTCTTCCCGGTGGCGACAAATCTATAACTACAGAAGCTGAATCAACACTAAAAAGTATTAAAGGGACTTTAAAAATATTAAAAAATGGAGGTTTTGCCATTATATCAGTTTACATTGGTCATAATGAAGGTCTTCATGAAAGTGAAGAGATATTAAAATATGCAAGTTCTCTACCTAAAGATAAGTATGGAGTAATGATTCATAAAGTTATAAATAGGAGTGAAAGGGCTCCGTACTTGTTAGTTATTGAAAAGAAAAAATATCCTTAAAACTGTGATTTTTCAATGCTTAATGTAGATTTTTAAACTGTGTTATAAGTTTATAATTATCTCTTGGATGGAAAGAATTCATAAAAATTATATTCATAGAAGTTTTTTGTTGAAGGATAATCAATCATGTGTTAATATGAAGTATATAATTCATTTTTCAGTAAAATGAATTATATACTTTATAATCTTTTAAAAGGAGTTAAGTTATGGAAAATAATAGTACTGATTTAATGAGAATGATACAAACTAAATTTTCAAGGTTAAGTAAAGGGCAAAAGCTTATAGCTGAATATATTTTAAAGCACTATGATAAAGCCGCATTTATGACTGCTGCGAAGCTTGGAGCAAGTGTTGGTGTTAGTGAGTCAACAGTAGTTAGATTTGCTAATCAATTAGGTTATGAAGGGTATCCTGAACTCCAGAAGGCATTGCAAGAACTTATAAAAAACAAACTTACCACAGCTCAAAGAATAGAATTGTCTAACGACTTTATTATTCCTAATAACGCTTTAAAAGGAGTATTGAAATCTGATATAGAAAATATTAGAGCAACTATGGAAAAAATAAATTATGAAGCTTTTGAAAGTACAGTAAATAGTATATTGAACTCTAAGAAAATATATATTGTAGGGTTAAGAAGTTCAGCTGCGTTGGCAGACTTTTTAGGTTTTTATTTAAATTTAATATTAGACAATGTAAAAATCGTATCTTACGGAATGAGTGATATTTTTGAACAGATGCTAACTTTAGGGGAAGGAGACTGTGTGATTGGTATAGGTTTCCCACGTTATGCTATGAGAACTGTTGAAACTCTTAATTATGCTAAATCAAGGGGAGCTGATGTTGTTGCAATTACAGATAGTGTTTTATCTCCTTTAGCAACTAAGGCTGACTATGTTCTAATTGCTGAAAGTAATATGGCTTCCTTTGTTGATTCTTTAGTGGCTCCATTAAGTGTTATAAATGCTCTTATTATAGCTGTAGGTTTAAAAGAAAAAGATAAAATATCTAAAACCTTCACAGATCTTGAGCAAGTATGGCAAGAATATCAAATTTATTCTTACAAAACAAATAAGGATATTAATAAGTTTTAATTTTTCTGTCTAAATTTTTATAAAATTATGTTGATTTATAGGCAAAAGTATTCTATTATGTAAATAAAGGTATGTAATCGTTTTTAAATATTGCAACAAATCTGTTAAAATGTTTTAAAAAAGAAGGAAAAAAAACGATTACATAGAATATATATTACATGTAAAGATTTACTTGAGTGTGTTTTCATACAAAAAGTAAATTATATAAATAATTTTGTTTAAATTTTAGGAGGTATTGATACTATGGATACTAAAGCTTATATTGAGCAAGTATTAGAAAACGTGAAAAAAAGAAACAGCGCTGAACCAGAATTTATACAAGCTGTTGAAGAGGTTTTAAACTCTATAGGGCCTGTACTTGACAAGCACCCAGAATATGTAGAGTCTAACCTATTAGAGAGATTCTGTGAGCCTGAAAGACAAATAATGTTTAAAGTATCTTGGAAAGATGACAATGGTAAAACTCAAGTAAATAGAGGATTTAGAGTACAATTTAATGGAGCTATAGGACCTTACAAAGGTGGATTAAGATTCCATCCATCTGTTTACTTAGGAATTATCAAATTCCTAGGATTTGAACAAATTCTTAAAAATGCATTAACTGGACTTCCAATAGGTGGAGGTAAAGGTGGTTCAGACTTTGACCCAAGAGGTAAGTCTGATGCTGAAATTATGAGATTCTGTCAAGCATTTATGACTGAATTACAAAGACATATCGGACCAGATGTGGACGTGCCAGCTGGAGATATCGGTGTAGGTGGAAGAGAAATTGGATACTTATACGGTCAATATAGAAGAATTAGAGGAGCTTTCGAAAATGGAGTTTTAACTGGAAAAGGTTTAACTTATGGTGGAAGCTTAGTAAGACCGGAAGCAACAGGATTTGGAGTTGCTTACTTCTGTGAAGAAATGCTTAAACATGAAGGAACTGATTTCAAAGGAAAAACAGTTGCAGTTTCAGGTTTCGGTAACGTTGCTTGGGGAGCATGTCAAAAAGTTGCTGACTTAGGTGGTAAAGTTGTTACTTTATCTGGACCAGATGGTTACATCTACGACAAAGATGGAGTAGTTACTCAAGAAAAAATTAACTATCTAGTAGAAATGAGAAATTCAGGAAGAGATAAAGTTCAAGATTATGCTGATAAATTTGGATGTGAATTCTTCCAAGGACAAAAACCATGGGGAGTTAAAGCTGATATCATGATGCCTTGTGCAACTCAAAATGATATTCATATAGAACATGCAAAACAAATCGTTGCAAATGGAGTTAAATTTGTATGTGAAGCTGCAAATATGCCATGTACAAATGAAGCAGTTGAATACTTCTTAGCTAATGGATTAATAGTTGGACCTGCTAAAGCTGCTAATGCTGGTGGAGTTGCTACTTCTGCATTGGAAATGGCACAAAACAGTATGAGAATATCTTGGACAGCTGAAGAGGTTGATCAAAAACTTCATCAAATTATGGTAACAATCCATAAAAATGCTATGGAAGCAGCTGAACAATGTGGATTTGGATATAACCTAGTTGCTGGTGCTAACATTGCTGGATTTATGAAAGTTGCAGAAGCAATGCATGCTCAAGGAGATATTTAATATTAAATTAAAATAGTTTTAATATTAAAAGGAGGGAATTTTTGAATTCTCTCCTTTTTCATGTGATATAACAAGGATTTTGGTTTTAGATGAAATTTAGTATAATTCAATTCAACTTTATTAATAATGGTAACATAAAAATTTAATTAGCAAAATAAATTCATTGAAAAATTAGGAATTTTATATTAAATTATAATATAGGAATATGTTTAAAATAAAGTAGAAGAGACGGTGATTTTTTGGCACAGGTAGTAGTTGTAGGTGGAGGTCCAGCTGGAATGATGGCTGCAATAGCAGCAAGTAAAAGCAATAAGGTCATATTAATAGAAAAAAATAATAAACTCGGAAAAAAGCTTTTTATTACTGGAAAAGGCAGATGTAATGTAACTAATATTAAGGATATTAGTGAATTTTTTGATTATATTCCAACTAATCCTCATTTTCTATATAGCGCTCTTTATACCTTTACCAATGAGGATACTATTAAGTTTTTTAATGAAAGAGGAGTTGAACTTAAAGTAGAAAGAGGAGATAGAGTTTTTCCTAAATCAGATAAATCTTCAGATGTTATAAAAGCCTTTGAAAAAGCTTTAGTAGAGAAGAATATTGAAATTAAACTTGGAGTTGCTGTAAAAGATTTAAAAATTAAAAATAATAGGATTACTTCATTAGTACTTGATAATGATGATTCTATAGAATGTGATAATGTAATCTTAGCTACTGGTGGAGCTTCATATCCTCAAACTGGATCTAGTGGTGATGGATTTAGATTTTGTAAAAAGTTAGGTCATAATATAGTGCCTATAAAACCATCCTTAGTACCCATAGAAGTTAAAGAAGCGTGGGTAAAAGATCTTCAAGGTTTATCACTAAGAAATGTACAACTTACAGTGTTGGCTAACAATAATAAAATAATTTTTAAAGAGCAAGGCGAAATGCTATTTACTCACTTTGGAATTTCTGGTCCACTATGTCTTAGTGCAAGCAGTTTAATAAACCCAGGTGAAAAGTACAAGAGTGTATTAAATCTTAAGCCTGCACTTAGCGAAAAAGAGTTAGATTTAAGAATACAAAAGGATTTTTTAAAGTATAATAATAAGGACTTTAAAAATGCACTAAATGATTTATTTCCACAAAAATTAATTCCTATTATGATTAACTTAAGTAAAATACCAGAAGATCAAAAGGTGAATAGTATTACAAAAGAACAACGTAGGTATTTTTTAAATCTTATTTCAAATCTTACAATGGAAGTAAGAGGATTAAGGTCTATAGATGAAGCAATAGTTACATCCGGGGGCATTGATACAAAAGAAATTGATCCTTCGACAATGAAATCTAAGGTGATTTCTAACCTGAGTTTTGCTGGAGAAGTAATAGATGTAGATGCTTATACTGGAGGCTATAATGTGCAGATTGCTATTTCTACAGGTTTTATAGCAGGAAGTAAGATATAAATATACAAGTAAAGTTATTATTGAGAAATCTATAATTTTAAAATACTTATAAAATTATAGATTGACAGTAACTATCTAACTGAGGAGTGATACTATGAAAATATCAATAGCTATTGATGGACCTGCTGGAGCAGGAAAAAGTACTATAGCTAAATTAATAGGAGAAAAATATAATTTGATGTACATAAATACTGGATCTATGTACAGAGCAGTTACTTTGTTTGCAATGAGAAAGGGTATTGAACCTAGCCAAGTGGAAGAGTTATGTGAACTCATAGATACTTTGAAGATGTATTTTAAAAATGAGAATCTAATTGTTAATGATATAGATGTAACTGATGAATTAAGAAGTATTGAAGTTACGAATAATGTATCGAGATATGCATCTATACTAGAGGTTAGACAAAAACTAGTTGAAATGCAGCAAGAAATAGCAAAAAATTATAATGTGATAATGGATGGTAGGGATATAGGCACAGTAGTACTTAAAAATGCAAGTTTTAAAATATTTTTGACAGCTAGGGCAGAAGAAAGAGCTAAACGTAGGTATGATGAGCTTATAGCCAAGAATGTAAAAGTAGATTATAATAATATATTAGAGGATATAAAAAAGAGAGATTACATTGATTCAAATAGGGAAGTGGATCCTTTAAGAAAAGCTGAAGATGCTATAGAGATTGATTCTTCTACTATGGATATAAATGAAGTAGTAGAAACCATATCTAAATATATATCATCAATAAATGTAGATAAATAGTCATGTTTAATTTAAATTAATTTATTTTATAGTAAATAGTATTAGAGGTGAGGATAATATGTCTGAAGTAACTCTTGCGAATAAAGCAGGTTTTTGTTTTGGTGTAAAGAGAGCAGTAGAAGAGACAATAAGATTGAGAGAAAAATATGATAAAGATATATATACACTAGGACCATTAATACATAATAATGATGTTGTAAAAAGCTTAGAGGAAAAAGGTATTTATTCTATAACTCTTGAAGAAGCATATAATCTTAAAGAAAATGATGTTGTAGTAATAAGATCTCATGGTGTTGGTAAAAATGTATTTGACCATTTAAGAAGGAATAATGTTATAATAGAGAATGGGACTTGTCCATATGTGAGAAATATACAACAAAAGGTTGAGGAGTATTACAACAAAGGATATAATATAATTATTGTTGGAGATGATAAGCATCCAGAGGTCATAGGCATTAATGGATGGTGTAATGATAAAGCCATTATATCTAAAGATGGAGAAAATATAGATGCAATTAAGGGTAAGGTATGTGTAGTTTCCCAAACCACAGAAAAGCAAAGTAATTGGGAAAAGGTTTTGAACAGGATAATATCATTAGCTAAAGAAATAGTAGCTTTTAATACTATCTGTAATGCTACAGAAGAAAGACAGGAATCCGCAAGTAAACTTTCTAAGGATGTTGATTTAATGATAGTTTTAGGTGGGTACAATAGTTCAAATACTACAAAGCTTTATGAAATTTGCAAAAAAAATTGTGAAAATACTTATCATGTAGAAAAAGTAGATTCTTCACTTTTAAATATGATAGGGAATGAAAATATAAATAAAATTGGAATTACTGCTGGGGCGTCAACTCCAGAGTATGTAATTGAGGAGGCTATTAGTAAAATGAAAAAACAAAACGATATAAGTCAAGAGGATATGGACCTTTATGATAAATATTTTAAGGATACTAGCAACATATCTGTAGGTAGCATTTTAGAAGGTGAAGTGTTTAAAGTAAATGAAAAAGAAGCATATTTAACTATAGGTACAAAAACCGAGGCAATATTAACAGCAGAAGAATATTCAAGAGATAATGAAACTCCTTTAAATCAACAAATTAAAGTTGGAGACGTTATTAAGGCAAAAGTAATAAATAGAAAAAATTCTGATGGACTAGTTGTATTATCAAGAACTGAAGTTTTAAGAGCTGAACAACAACAAGTATTAAAGGCTGCCTTCGACAATGGAGAGATAATAAATGTTCAAGTTAAACAAGAAGTAAAAGGTGGACTTGTGGCATTATTTAAAGGAGAAAGAGTATTTATACCAGCATCTCATATAGAATTAAGTAGAGTTAATGATTTAACTAAGTATATAGGACAAAATTTTGATATAAAACTTATAGAGTATTCTAGAGAAAGAAATAGAGTTAAAATTGTTGGTTCAAGAAGAGAGCTATTAGAGAAAGATAATGAAGCTAAAAAAGCTACTACATGGGCTTCTTTAGAAAAGGGTATGGTAGTTGAAGGTGAAGTTAAAAGATTAACTGCTTTTGGAGCTTTTGTAGAAATTAATGGTATAGATGGTTTACTACACAGTTCTGAAATGTCTTGGAATAAAGTTAATAACCCATCAAAATTATTTAAAGTTGGTCAGGTTATTAAAGTTGGTATTTTAGAAGTGGACAGAGAAAATAACAAATTAGCTTTAAGTGTTAAAATGTTAAGTGAAAATCCATGGAACAATATTAATGAAAAATATCCAACAGGAAATGTTGTTGCTGGAAAAGTAGTAAGATTTGCACCATTTGGAGCATTTGTTGAGTTAGAGGAAGGGATAGATGGATTAGTACACATTTCTCAAATCTCTAATGAAAGAGTTGAAAAAATTGAAGATGCTTTAAAAATCGGAGAAACAATAAAAGCTGTGATAACTCAAGTAGATGCTGAAGGAAAGAAAATTGGACTTAGCATTAAAGAAGTAGAAGCATAAAAATTTTTAGAAGATACACTAGTGTATCTTCTATTTTTATATTTAAAATAAATATACTAAAAATGGTTATATTATTTAAATTTGGATTATAATATATATATAGATTCAAAAAGTATGAGGTAGATGAATTTATGTATAGATTAGAAACAATAAATAATTCAAATTTAAATTTTATAAATGAATTTAATATTACTAATGAGTATAAAGAAGAACTTATAGATATATGTACAAATAAGAACATATTTAAAAAACTTCTTTTGGGAAAAAATATAAAGTATATAAAATCTGAACAAAAATATATAGGTTTTTTATGGTATAGTAAACTTCAATATCAAGTATATAAAATACACTGTATAAAGTTTATTCCTGAATATAGTACTTTTGAGTATTATAAAGAAGTATTTAGGTTTTTCGATAGCTGCAATTCAATTATTATTAGTGAAAACAATAACTTGAATGCAAATTTATTAATTGATCTAGGATTTAGTATAGAAAGAGCTATTATTGAAATGGGAAGAGAAATAAGTTCCTATGAAGAACTTAATATTGATGAGAATATTTCTTTTACAACTTTTAAAGATGGCAAAGATGAAAAATATAGGTGTTTAATTCAGAATATAGTTTTTGATTCAGCTAATAGACAGTCTATAAATGAAGACGATATTATATATGAAAAATATCAAAATTATTATATTCCAGAAGGATGTATTTTTATAAAGTGCAGAGGGGTTTATATAGGGTATGGACAATTAATAAAAAAGGATGCAAAGATTTATATAGCTAATTTTGGAGTTTTACCAGAATATAGAGGCAAAGGTTATGGAAAAAAGCTGCTTAAATATATAATAAATTTAGCTCATGATCTTGGTAGTAAGAAAATATACCTTAAATGTGATAAAAAAAATATGGAAGCTGTAAATTTATATATATGTGAAGGATTTAAAACAATTGATACTTACTATGAATATAAGAAAGATAATATAGATTCATTTTAATATGATGAAATTAGGAGTATACATTATAATTATTATGAATAATAATTATAATAAAAAGAAATTAAGTTGTGAAACTTAATTTCTTTTTTTCTAATACTTATTTTTCAAGTTTAACATATTCAGCTAAAGCTCTTTCTAATATATCCATTGCATCAGCTAAAGCTTCAGTATTTAAGCAATAAGATAATCTTATTTCGTCCATACCAAGATCTTCTGTTGCATAGAAACCTTCTGCAGGAGCAACCATAACAGTTTTATTGTTATAATTATAGTCTGTAAGTAACCATTTTGCAAAATCTTCACCACTTTTTATTGGAAGTTTTGCTACTATATAAAATGCTCCAGTAGGTTTTTTACATATAACACCTGGCATGTTTGAAAGTTTTTCAAACATAATATTTCTTCTAGCTTCATATTCTTTTTTAACGTTAATAAAATATTCTTTAGGGGTATTGATTAGATTTGCTGCTGCTAATTGTTCTATAGTTGGAACGCATAGTCTAACTTGACACATCTTCATAATTTGACTTATAAGTTCTTTATTCTTAGAAGCTACTAAACCAATTCTTGCACCACATGCACTATAGCGTTTAGATATACTATCTATTAAAATTACTCTATCTTTAATATCTTCCATATAAAGAGCAGAAGTGTATTTTAATCCATCATAAACAAATTCTCTATATACTTCATCTGCTATAAGGAATAGGTTATTTTCTTTACATATATCAGCAAGCATTCTTATTTCATCTTCTGTATAAACAACTCCTGTTGGATTTCCAGGGTTAGAAACCATGATTGCTTTTGTTTTACAAGTTATTTTAGATTTTATAACCTCTTTTGCTGGTAGATGGAATCCCTCTTCAGCTTTAGTTATAAAAGGTACTACTTTTACGCCTGCTCCTTGTGCAAATCCTGCATAATTTGTATAGAAAGGTTCTGGTATAATTACTTCGTCGTCTACATCACAGATTGCTGTTAATGCTAAAGAAATAGCCTCAGAACCACCATTGGTAATGAGAATTTCATTAGATTCAAAATCTATATTCCACTCTTTGTAATATTTAATAAAACTATTAATTGCTTCATCTATTCCTTGAGATTGGGCGTATTTAAGCACATTATCTTTATAGTTATTAACTCCTTCAATAAATTCCTTTGGAGTTTCAATATCAGGTTGACCAATATTTAGATGATATATTTTTACTCCTTTACGTGTAGCTTCAGCTCCATATGGTGCTAGTTTTCTGATAGGTGAATATCCCATAGCCAGTATTCTTTTTGAAAATTCCATTTTAACTCCTCCTAAAATTATATGAATAAATATTTAAGTTTATTTATTTTCATTATTGTACTAGTGTATAAAGTATTTATTGTTTCTATTTTGCATAATATTTATGAAGAACTTTACCTAATCTTTTAATTCCTTCTACGATTTTATCTTCTGGCATGTTAGAGTAATTTAATCTAAAGAAATTTTTCTTGCCACCATTAGGGAAGAAAGAAGCACCAGGTACATAGGCTACATTTTCTTTAAGAGCATCTTCCATAATAGAAGCAGAATCTAAATCTTTTCTTAATTCAACCCAAGTAAACAACCCTCCTGAAGGATAAGTGTATTTAACATCTTTAGGGAAATATTTTTTCATACTATCTATCATTAAATCACGTCTAACTCTATAAACTTCAATTATGCTCTTTATATGATCATCTAAACTGTAAGTTTTCATGTATTCTCCTGCGACAACCTGAGCAAAAGTATTACATTGTAAGTCTGCGCCTTGCTTAATTAAAATATACTTTTTAATTATTTCTTCTTCTGCTAATATCCATCCAAGTCTTAGTCCAGGGCAGAAAGTTTTAGAAAAAGTGCCTAGATTAATTACATAACCTGCTCTATCAAAGGATTTAATTGAAGGAAGACTTTCTCCCTCAAATCGTAATTCTCCATACGGACTATCTTCAATTAAAGGTATTTCATACTTAGCAGCTAGTTCACATAAGCGTTTTCTTCTCTCAATATTCATTGTAATTCCACTTGGATTTTGAAAATCTGGAATAGTATAAATCATTTTTATATTGTGGTTTCCGTCTTCTAAAGCTTTTTCTAATTTCTCTACAATCATACCATTTTCATCCATTGGTATTTCTAAGAATTTAGGACCATAAGCCATAAATGCATTTAAAGCTCCAAGATAGCTTGGACTCTCACATGCAATAGTATCTTCTTCATTTATGAAAAGCTTTGCAGAAAACTCTAAACCCTGCTGAGAACCATTTGTTAGCATAACATTTGAAATGTCACACTTTACTCCTGTAGGTGATATTCTTTCTTTTACAATTATTTCTCTTAAAGGAATATAACCATCAGTAGAAGCATACTGTAGAGCTGCTTGACCTTTTTCTTTTATAACCACTGATGTTACTTCGTTTAATTTATCTAACGGAAATAATTCAGGAGCGGGTAATCCACCTGCAAAAGAAATAATTTCAGGCTTTTCAGTCAATTTTAAAAGTTCTCTTATTTCAGACGCTTTTAAATTTGAAGTCCTTTTTGCGTAACGTATATTCATATATATACCCCCCATAATTGCGTTTTAAAATTAATTATACTATTCATCTTATGTACTATGATTTTATTATAACTTATTTAGATGTTTTTTCAAGATATTTTAATATAATAGTAGAAAGAGTAATAAAATAAATATAAAAAATACTTGTTATTTAAGTTTATAAGTAGTATAATGATAAAAAGAATAAAGTAAAAAATAAAATATTTCTTTAAATCAGTCCAGAGAGGCTGGCAAGAAGGTACATATAATTATGGGATTATACTATATTTCTGTATATAACTTCTTGCGAAAGTAAGAAGTTTTTTTATTTATATACCTTTTAATCAGTACCGAGATACTGAAAGGGGAGAAAGAAATTTCTCCTAATATTAAAAATATTAAGGAGGCTTCATATGTCAGAAATAACATTAAAAAAAGAAGCAGAAGAAACTTTGGCAAAGAGAACTATTAGAGAGGAAATTAAAAGAATGGTGCTTGCTATGCAGCACTTAATTGCTATGTTTGGTGCGACGGTTCTAGTACCTGTACTTACAGGTCTTGATCCTTCAGTTGCTCTTGTTGCCGCAGGATGTGGTACTTTAATATTCCACCTTTGTACAAAAGGAAAAGTTCCAGTATTTCTTGGATCTTCCTTCGCATTTATACCAGTAATAATAGCTGCAGGAAATTTAAATGGTGGAGATTTAGCATATGCACAAGGTGGATTGTTAGTTGCAGGATTTATTTATGTAATAATTTCATTAATAGTTAAGAAAATTGGTGTATCTACTATAAAAAAATTCCTTCCAGCTCAAGTTGTCGGACCCATGATAATAGTTATAGGGTTAAATCTTGTACCTACAGCTATAGGAATGGCTAGTGAAAATTTCCTTATAGCAGGTATAACTTTAGCTATAGCATTATCTATTAACTTCTTTGGAAAAGGATTTTCAAAACAATTAGCTATACTTATTGCAGTATCCTTTGGGTATATACTTTCATTAATTATGAATATTGTAGATACTAGTACAATATCTCAAGCAGCATTTTTAGCTGTACCTAGCTTTACATTACCTAAATTTGATATGGCATCTATACTCGTAATTGCACCAGTGGTGTTAGCAGTACTAATGGAGCATGTTGGTGATATTACTACAAATGGACAAGTAGTTGGTAAAAACTTCATTGAAGATCCTGGTCTTAATAGAACTTTATTAGGAGATGGACTTGCAACTATGTTTTCTGCATTTATTGGAGGGCCAGCCAATACAACTTATGGAGAAAATACTGGAGTTTTAGCATTAACAAAGAACTATGATCCATCAATAATAAGAATTACAGCAATATTTGCTATCATCCTAGGTTTTGTAGCTAAATTAGGAGGATTACTTTTATCTATACCTAGCGCTGTTATGGGTGGAATTAGTATCATGTTGTTTGGAATGATTTCTTTAATAGGATTTAAAACTATTAAAAATGGGGATGTAACTTTTGATTGGAAAAACATTTTAGTTATAGCTACCATAATAATCATTGGACTTGGTACTACTAATTTAGAAAAATATACTGGTATATCAATTGGAATTCCAGTTGGTGCCTCTGTTAAAATAACAGGTGTCAGCTTAGCAGCAATTATAGGGGTTACACTAAACATTATATTTAACTTTAAAAGTGAAAAAGAAAAGGTAGCTTAATTATATACTTATTAAAATATCACCTAATACGAAAGTTATGTATTAGGTGGTATTTTTTTACATGCGGTGATATAATGTAATAAAATGTAACATGGGGGTGTGACAATGAAAAAAGTAAAAGTGGAAGATGCTATTGGTATGATAGTGGCCCATGATTTAACTAAGATAGTACAAGGAGAATTCAAGGGTGCCGCTTTTAAAAAAGGACATATAATAGAAGCTAGGGATATAGAAGAACTAAAAGCTATAGGGAAAAATCATATTTATACTATTGAAATGAATTCAGAAATACTCCATGAAGACCAGGCTGCTTTAGAGTTAGGACAAGCAATAGGAGGAAAAAATACCTATTTTAAATTACCTAATGAAGGCAAAGTAAATATTCTAGCTGCAAGAGATGGACTTTTAAAAATTAACACTAATCTGTTATATGAAATTAATTATATTAAAGATATTGTAGTAAGCACATTACACAATAACACTGTTGTACTAAAGGATACTATTGTTTCTGCTACAAAAGTAACACCTCTAGTTGTAGAAAAAAGATATATTAATCAAGTAAAGGATTTATTAAGAAATGTATCAGGAATTATAGACATAAAACCTTTTATAGTTCAAAAAGTAGGAATAGTTATTACAGGTACGGAAGTTTATAAAGGCATTATCACTGATAAATTTGCTCCAATCCTTAAGGAAAAGGTTAGTAATTACAAAGCTATGGTTGAAGATGTCATATTTGTTCCAGATGACTTAGAAAAAATAAAAAATGCTATAGAGAAATTTAGATCTAGAGGATGCAGTTTAATAATATGTAGTGGTGGTATGTCGGTAGATGCAGATGACTTAACGCCTGTAGCCATTGAAAAAACTGCTTCAGAGGTAATCACCTATGGATCTCCAGTGATACCAGGAGCCATGTTTATGTTAGCATATAGCGATGATATAACTTTAGTAGGAATTCCCGCTTGTGGAATGTTTTCTAAAATAACTATATTTGATATTTTACTTCCTAGAATAATGTCAAATGATAAAATTAACAAAAGAGAAATAAGTGAGTTGTCACATGGTGGGTTATGCTTAAAGTGCAATATATGTCATTATCCAATTTGTCCATTTGGTAAATAGGGAGGTATTTTATATGAGTATTACTTTACTTGAAGAAGTAAATGATCAAATAAAGAATGGAAATTTTGTAGCACTTTCTATAATTACTAAGGCTTGTGGGTCTTCACCTAGAGGAGAAGGGACTATGATGGGAGTACTAAGAGATGGTACTATAATTGGTACTATAGGTGGAGGTAAAATTGAAGATGAAATTATAAAATCTAGCATAGAAGCTATAAAAACACAAAAAAGTGGTAGATATGAATATAATTTAAATGAATCTAATAAAAAACTTAATATGGTTTGTGGAGGAAAAATTGAGGTATATATAAAAGTACTAATGCCTAAACGTAAACTTATTATAGTAGGTGGAGGTCATATTGCATTACCACTACATTTTATAGCTAATATATTAGGGTATGATATTGTAGTTTTTGAGGATAGAGAAGAATATTGTAATGAGGAAAGATTTAAATTAGCTGATGAACTTTTACTAGGAGATATTAAAGAAAATTTAAAAAAATATCCTATAAATAATCAATGCAGTATAGTGATTATAACAAGGGGACATTCCCATGACTATGAAGCTTTAAAAACTGTTATAGATACTGAAGCAAATTATATTGGTATGATAGGAAGTAAAGTAAAGGTAAAAAAAACTATTTCTAAATTATTAGATGAAGGACTTAGCAAAGGCTTGTTGAATAAAGTATATGCACCTATTGGTATAGAATTAGGTGGTGAAAGACCAGAGGATATAGCATTGGCCATAATGGCAGAAATATCGTTAATTACAAATAATGGGGTGCTTGCCCATAAAAAAATTCCAATAATATAGACATATAAAATTTTATCTTGTATTATTGTAATATAATTACTATGTTAATAATATTTTAATAATATAGGGTATTATGTTACTTGTTAATAAATTAAGATAGGTAATACTATATTTTATTAGTATATAAATAGAAAGGTGTTTTAAGGGGGAAAAGAATGGTAAATCGAAAAGCTTTAAAAAGTAAATCAAAAGAACAATTAAGGGGGCAGTGGAAAATACCAGTATTAATAACATTAATAGTGTGTATAATAGAGGGAGTTATAAGCTATGGTTCTGAAAGTTTTAAAGATAATATAGGACCGTCCGTTCTAATAGCAGTTATAAGCTTAATAATAAGCTTTAGCATAGCAATTATGATTAATTCTTTTTATTTAAAAATTTCTAGAGGTAAAAAAGTTGAATTTTCCGATATACTTATTCCATGGAAAACCTGGGGGAAAGGTATGGGTATACAGCTTTTAATAATCTTAATGTACATACCAATAATAATTATTATTGGTATAGTTGTAGGGTTTATAGCAATTCAGTATGGTAACAAGATAATTATGGGATCTTTATCAGGTAATCCAATTCCATCATTTGAAGGCATGGTAGCAGTTATTGTTCTGGTTACGTTAGTTTTATGTATACCAATAATTATTTTGGGTTTATATTTGTTCCCATCAGTGATTTTAGTATGTGAAGATAATAGTAAGGGTGTTATTCAGTGTATAAAAGAAAGTTTTAAATTAATGAAAGGAAATGTATGGAGTTTATTTGTACTATATCTTAGCTTTTTAGGTTGGGCGATTTTATGTATTGTACCAGTTATAGTTGTAGCTATTATTGCAGCTTTTTCATTTAATGAAACTCTCATTACAATATTACCTTTAATTGCAGCAATTGGCTTTCTATGGCTAGGACCATATATAAATACAACATCTTTAAATTTCTTTAATGAAATATCTGGATATGATAATAAACCTATATACGATGAAATAAATTCGTTAAGTTAATGGTATATGGAGCTTATTTAAGTCATCATTTAATATATTGATTAGAATAAAATATTTTACCTATGGAAATATATAAATATTTATATATAAAACTAGTTAACTATTTGTTCTATTTATGCGGTTTTGCAAGAGTTTATTTTTTTATTTGTACAATTAAATAAGGTATATATCAATTTAAAAATCCAAAGTATTCCTTTGGATTTTTAATGTTTAATTCAAATTTAACTTAATGAACTAATGATAAACTTGAAAAATATTACTTAAAAATTAAAGGTTGTATGGAAATACTATTGTTTGTTATGAATAAAGATGATAGATTAATAATAGATTAAATTTAAGAAAAAATACATTAATAAACTATATTGTATAAATATAAATAAATGATTAGGTGATGAAATGAAGATAGTATGTTCAATAGGTCCTAATGTTAAGACCTTAAGTGATTTAGACAAATTTATAAATTCAGGAATGGATTCTATGAGATTGAATTTTTCTCATATAGAATATGAAACAGCTAAGAATCAAATAAAGTATATGAAGGAAAAGTATCCTCAGATTTCTATTATTCAAGATTTGCAAGGCAATAAAATTAGAGTTTCTAATTTATTTAATGGCCAATTAAGAGTTAATCTTGGAGAAACCGTATATTTTTGTAGTGAAGAATTTTTTAAAGAAAATCTTAGACATAGTGGAAAGAATACATTAATTCCAATTTCTTTTCAAGGACAATTTTCTTGGCTTTCTAAATGTAAAAAAATCCTTATGAAGGATGGGACGATGGAATTTAATGTTATAGGAAAGCTTAAAGATAAAGAGGCAATAAAGGCAGAAGTTGTTTTAGGTGGTATGGTTAGAGGTGAAAAGGGGTTAAATGCCCCAGGAATGGATAGATCAGGCATGACTTTAACCATGAAGGATAAAAAGGATATTGAATTTGGACTTTTAAATGGAGTAGATACAATATGCCTTTCCTATGTTACGAGAGAATCTGATATTCTAGAATTAAAGGAATATATAAAAAAAGTAAAGAAGTATAATCCACAAATTATTATACCTAAAATTTGGGCTAAAATAGAGTGTAAAGAAGGAATTCTTAATTTTGATTCTATTTTAAAATCAGTGGATGGAATTATGCTAGGGAGGGGAGATTTATTTTCGGAATTAAATATAATGGAAATTCCCTTTGTACAGGATGAAATAGTAGAAAAGATGAAATCTAAAAAGAAGGAGCTTATAATAGCAACCTATGTGCTAGATTCCATGAGAAGTTCATTAAATCCTAAAATTCCAGAGTTGGATGATTTATATAATTTTATTAAAAATAAGGTAGATGGAATTATGTTAGCTGGGGAAGTTGGAGTAGGTAAGAATCCTCTCCATGTTATAAGATTTGCTAAAGAATTTATAGATAAATATAGTTATCTTAACGAATAGAAATAATTAAGGTGGATATATAAAATCAAACACTTCATTGTGGAGGATTTAATGGTTTGTTCATGTGTAACTAATAAGTACTTATATTTATTTGAAATGTAGAGTAAAAGCAATAGACTAATAGAAGTCTATTGCTTTTAAATATATTAAATTAAATTTATACAAACTGTTTTCCTAAGTTAAATATATCTAAATCTTTAACTTTCAATCCTCGTTTCATTACTGTTACCATGGCTCTTAAGGTATCTAGAGAAGTCATCAATGAAACTCCTGATTCTACAGCTGTTCTTCTAAGCTTAAAGCCGTCACGCTGAGAGTCATTGCCTCTAGTTGGTGTATTAACTATCATATTTATAGATTTATTTCTTATAGAATCTACTATATCAGGTTTTCCTTCACCAATTTTATTAACTATATTTGCATTTATTCCTTCGTTTTGAAGCATTGTAGCAGTTCCTTCTGTGGCTACTATCTTACAGCCAAGTAAGTTCATTTCCTTAGCTAACATTAAGAATTCATCTTTGTCACTATTATTTATAGTTGCAAGTAAGTTGTCTCCAGACTTTAAAATAGGTCTTTTAGCAGCCAAGAACCCCTTCATCATGGCTTCATCAAAGGTATGTCCTACGCCAAGAACTTCTCCAGTTGACCTCATTTCAGGTCCAAGACTTACTTCAACCTTTGGAAGTTTTTCTGTAGAGAATATAGGTACTTTTACAGTGACAAAGTTTGGTTCAGGACATATTTGTTCTTTATATCCCATATCTTCAAGAGATTCTCCAAGCATAGCACGAGTAGCTAATTCAACTATAGGTACATTAGTAACCTTGCTTATATATGGAACAGTACGAGAAGCTCTAGGGTTAACTTCTATGATATAAATTTCTCCTTCAAACTCAATGAACTGAATATTTATCATACCAAGAACTTTAAGTTCTAAAGCAATCCTCTTTGTATATTCAAAGATGGTTCTTTTAGATTTGTCCGATATATTTTGAGAAGGATAGATGCTTATAGAATCTCCAGAGTGAACTCCTGCTTTTTCAAGATGCTCCATAATTCCTGGGATTAATATATTTTTACCATCACAGATGGCATCAACTTCAATTTCTCTACCAACTAAATATCTATCAATTAAAACAGGGTTTTTATGATCTCTTTTAAAGGAATTCTCTAAATACTTCTTAAGTTCTTTCTCCCTATAAGTGATTTCCATACCTTGTCCACCTAATACATAAGAAGGTCTGACAAGGACAGGATATCCAAGGTTTTCAGCACCAACAACTCCTTCCTCAAGATTCCATACAGCTATTCCTTTAGGTCTATTAATTTTAAGCTCTTCAAGCATAGCATCAAATCTTTCTCTATCTTCGGCTCTATCTATTCCGTCAGCATCCGTACCTAAAATCTTAATTCCATTTTCTCTTAGAAATTTAGATAATTTTATAGCAGTTTGACCACCAAATTGAAGAATTACACCTTTAGGCCTTTCCTTATTGATTATATTAAGTACATCTTCTTCAGTTAGTGGTTCAAAGTAAAGTTTATCCGATATATCAAAATCCGTAGATACAGTTTCTGGGTTATTATTTACAATTATAGTCTCAATACCTTTTTTCTTAAGAGCTCTAACAGCATGAACAGAGCAGTAATCAAACTCTATTCCTTGTCCGATTCTAATAGGACCTGAACCTATAACCATTACTTTTATTTTATCAGATACTACTACTTCATCAAATTCTTCGTAGGTTGAATAGTAGTATGGTGATATGGCATCGAACTCTCCAGCACAAGTATCTACCATCTTATAGGTTGGCATAATGTTATACAGTTTTCTAAGGGTATATAATTCTATAGGGCTAATATTCATTAAGTCTGCAATACCTTTGTCTGAAAAACCCTTCTTCTTTAACAATTTTAGGTAATCTTTATTTAAATCTTCTAATTTAGCAGTTTTTAAGAATTCTTCTTGTTCTACTATCCATTTTAATTTATTTATAAAGAAAGTATCTATTCCGGTAACTTGTGATAACTTCTCTACTAGATATTTTCTTCTAAGCATTTCAGCTAGATCAAAGATTCTTTCATCATCTGGCACCATTACGCTACTTTTTAGCTGCGATAAAGTTTTTTCTTGAGATGGTTTATGCTCTAACACATATTTTCCTATTTCTAAGGAGCGAATTCCTTTAAGGAAGGCAGCCTCAAAATTAGATCCAATAGCCATGATTTCTCCTGTTGCCATCATTTTAGTTCCTAAGGATTTATTGGCATTTTTAAATTTATCAAAAGGCCATTTTGGTATTTTTACAACTACATAATCAAGAGCTGGCTCAAAGGAAGCCATTGTTTTACCAGTAACGGAGTTTACAATTTCATCTAGGGTATATCCAAGGCCAATTTTTGCAGCTACCTTTGCTATGGGATATCCTGTAGCCTTTGATGCAAGGGCAGATGAACGAGAAACTCTAGGGTTTATCTCAATTACGGCATACTCAAAACTATTAGGATTTAAAGCAAACTGGACATTACATCCTCCAATAATTCCTACTTCATCTATGATTCTCAAGGCTGAAGTTCTAAGCATTTGATATTCTTTATCAGAAAGGGTTTGAGAAGGAGCAACAACTATGGAATCTCCTGTATGAACACCAACAGGGTCTATGTTTTCCATATTACATACAGTTATGCAATTTCCTTTAGAGTCACGCATAACTTCATATTCAACTTCTTTCCATCCCTTAATACTTTTTTCTATAAGCACTTGATTTACAGGACTAAGATAAAGACCGCTTTCTAATATGGTAATTAGCTCTTCTTCAGTATCGGCAATACCACCTCCGGTACCACCTAGGGTATAGGCTGGTCTTACAATTACAGGGTAGCCAATCTTTTTTGCAAAGTTAATTCCAGTATCTACATCATTAACTATGTCTGACTCAATAACTGGCTCATTGATTTTTTCCATTAATGCCTTAAATAAATCTCTGTCTTCACCTTTTTTTATAGACTCTACCGAAGTTCCTATGATTTTAACTCCATATTTATCCAATATACCTTTTTCTTCAAGTTCTATTGTTAGGTTTAGACCTGTTTGTCCACCCATACCAGATAAAATGCTGTCAGGTTTTTCTTTTACTATAATTTTCTCAATAAACTCAGTAGTTAATGGCTCTATATATATTTTATTTGCGACTTCTTTGTCAGTCATTATAGTTGCAGGGTTAGAGTTTATTAGTATGGTTTCTATTCCTTCTTCCATAAGTGCTCTACAAGCCTGGGTTCCAGAATAGTCGAACTCAGCTGATTGCCCTATTACTATTGGACCAGATCCTATTATTAATACTTTTTTTATTTCATTTCTTTTACTCATTGATTATTCCTCCTACATGAAAGCTCACTGTCTTTCTTAATGTAATTTATTTTATTAAGGTTAAAAAATTATCAAATATAACGTTATTTTCTTTAGGCCCTGGTGATGCTTCAGGATGATATTGTACACTTGCTATTGGTAATTCTTTATGCATCATACCTTCTAGGGTGCCATCATTAACACTAATATGAGTGACCTCCATATCAATAGGTAACTTAGAAACATAGTAGCCATGGTTTTGACTAGTTATGTATACTTTATTTGATATAACATCTTTTACTGGGTGATTAGATCCTCTATGACCAAACTTAAGTTTACTAGTTTCTCCGCCAAAGGCCCAAGCTAAAAGTTGATGTCCAAGACAAATACCGCAAGTAGGTTTTACAGTTGCTAATTTTTTTACTTCTTCAACTATATTATCTAGTTTCATAGGGTCTCCAGGACCATTAGATAAGAATATTAGGTCTGGGTTTGAAGAGAGTATTTCTTCAGCCTTTGAGGTAGCTGGAAATACAGTTAGTCTGCAGTTTCTTTCTTTAAAGTTTCTTAAGATATTTGATTTAACTCCAAAATCCATAACAGCAACGTGAGGTCCACTGCCTGGTATCTCATATGCTTCATCAGTAGATACTTTATATACAGCATCATCATTTTCAAATTTTTCTAACTTATCATTTATATCTTCTAAAGATAAGTTTTTAGTTGTTATATAACCCTTCATGGATCCGTAATCTCTTAAGATTTTAGTAAGAGCCCTTGTATCAATACCTTCTAGTCCCAAGATTTTGTTCTCTATAAGGTAGCCATCTAATTCCATCTCACATCTGAAGTTTGAAGGATTATTAGATTTTTCTCTTACAATAAACCCCTTAATTTTTGGAGAAGAAGATTCTAAATCCTCTAAATTAATTCCATAATTTCCAATTAAGGGATAAGTCATTGTTACAATTTGACCATAATAAGATGGATCTGTAAGAGTTTCTTGATACCCAGTCATAGATGTATTAAACACTACTTCTCCCACAGTGTCATCAATGTATCCAAAGGCTTTACCTCTGAATTCCATTCCGTTTTCTAATATAAGTTTTGCTTCAATATTTTTTGTTTTCAAGAAAAACCCTCCAATCAAAATAATTAATGTACAACAAAAAGGACAACAAACAAAGCAAATTATAAGTTGCTCAATTTATCATCCTATGGGTTTCTCTTTAAAATAATTATACTTCTAGCCATTATTCCTGTCTCCCTTCTTGGCCTCTCTGGACCAACTTAAAAGTAGATTTGTCCTTTTGATTTTATAAAAAACTTTTTAAAATGTCAATAATAAAATAAATTTATTAATATAAAAAATAATTTCTAATAATTTTTAAAGCAAATATTTGATGAATAAATCTAATAAAATTACTAACAATAAATTCGGGAGGTGATAACAAATGAGTAACAATAGTTTAAAAGATAATAACTTAAAAAACAATAATAATTTCCAAGGGATGAATTCAAAGGCTGCTGGTAACTATACTAAAGGTGCCGTAGAAAGTTTTGAGAATAAAATTGTCAGTGAAACGAATTACTTAGAGAAAGTAAATAAGAATTTAGATAAATAAGAATATTATAAAAGGAGCTTAGGTAAATTTAATTTTATCTAAGCTTATTTTTATTCTTGTTAAATTTTATTAAATTTCATTGCAATTATACTTAAATTGTATATTATATTAATTATTAGAGCTATTTAAGGAGTATGTTATGAGTTGTTTGGGAAATATTATTTGGTTTGTATTTGGAGGATTAATTGCTAGTATACAATGGTTTTTAACAGGGTTACTATGGTGTATAACAATAGTTGGAATCCCTGTTGGAATGCAATGCTTTAAATTAGCTAAGTTACAATTTGCTCCATTTGGTAAAGAAATTATCACAACCAATGACAGTAGTATGGGATTTTTATTAAATATTCTATGGTTGATATTTGGAGGGTTACCTCTTGTAATAACCAATTTGATTAGTGCATTACTACTCTCTATTACTATAATAGGAATACCTTTTGCAGCACAATCTTTGAAAATGGCCAAGTTATCTTTGGCACCTTTTGGTAAAGAGGTAGTATAAAAATTTCAACTTAATTTAGTGATATTGGAGGAATTATGAGAGATATATCAGAATTCAAAGGTAAAATTTTTAGACATTTTAAGGGGGACTTATATTTATTTGAGGATTTTGTAATAAATTCAGAAACCCAAGAGAAGATGGTACTTTATAGAGCATTATATGGTGAATGTGGACTATTTGTAAGACCATATAATATGTTTATAGAAGAAGTACCAAGAAATAAAGTGAATCCAACAGGACAAAAGTATAGATTTGAAGAAATAACAGTAGAAAGTAAAAATATTCGTAGTAAATAATAGTATAAAGGATGAATCTATGTTATAATGATATTTGTATGTTTTAATGAATAGTTCAAAAGGTTTTACCCAATGGGTAAGACTTTTTTAATGATAATTGGAGGTAACGTTATGATTAGTACTACAGGAGTTAGTTTAAGATACGGAGCACGTAAACTTTTTGAGGATGTTAATATTAAGTTCACAGAAGGAAATTGTTATGGATTAATAGGAGCAAATGGGGCAGGAAAGTCTACATTCCTAAAGATATTAGCAGGAGATATAGAGCCTAATACAGGAGAAGTTAGTATAACCCCAGGTCAAAGGCTAGCAGTTTTAAAGCAAGATCACTTTGCTTATGATGAAGAGGAAGTGTTAAAAACTGTAATAATGGGTCATCCTAGATTAGTTGAAATCATGAATGAAAAAGACGCACTTTATGCTAAAGAGGATTTTAGTGATGAAGATGGAATAAAGGCTTCTGAGCTTGAAGGTGAATTTGCAGACCTTAATGGATGGGAAGCTGAAAGTGAAGCGGCTACATTACTTCAAGGCCTTGGGATAACAGAAGATTTACATTACAAGGCAATGAAGGACTTAAATGGTTCAGAGAAGGTTAAGGTTTTACTTGCACAAGCTTTATTTGGTCATCCAGATATTCTTTTACTTGATGAGCCTACCAACCACTTAGATATTAAATCTATAGCTTGGCTTGAAAACTTTTTAATGGATTTTGAAGGAACTGTTATTGTGGTATCCCACGATAGACACTTCTTAAATAAAGTATGTACAAATATGGCTGATGTAGACTTTGGAAAAATCCAAATGTATGTTGGTAACTATGATTTCTGGTATGAATCAAGTCAGTTAGCACTACAAATGTCTAAGGATCAAAATAAGAAAAAAGAAGAAAAGATAAAAGAACTTCAAAATTTTATAGCTCGTTTTAGTTCTAATGCATCAAAAGCTAAGCAAGCTACTAGTAGAAAGAAACAATTAGATAAATTAACTCTAGATGATATTAAACCATCTTCAAGAAGATATCCTTTTGTTGGATTTAAGGCCGATAGAGAAGCTGGAAATGATTTATTAGTTGTTGAAAATCTATGTAAAACCATTGAAGGTGTTAAGATTCTTGATAATGTAAGCTTTATGATATATAAGAATGATAAAGTGGCATTTTTAGGTGATGGTGTTGCTAAAACTACTCTATTCAAAATATTAATGGGAGAAATGGAGCCAGATAGCGGAAGCTTTAAATGGGGGATAACTACATCTCAATCTTACTTTCCATCTGATAACTCAGAGTTCTTTGATGGTTTTGATTTAAATCTTGTGGACTGGTTAAGACAATTTTCAGAGGAGAAGGCAGAAAGCTTTATAAGAGGATTCCTTGGTAGAATGCTATTCTCGGGAGAAGAAGCATTAAAGCAAGCTTCTGTACTTTCAGGAGGAGAAAAAGTTCGTTGTATGCTATCAAAGATGATGTTAAGTGGAGCTAATGTGTTAATTTTAGATGAGCCAACAAACCACTTAGACCTAGAATCTATAACAGCAGTTAATAATGGACTAATTAACTTTGCTGGAACTATACTATTTACATCTCATGACCATCAGTTTATTAATACAGTTGCAAACAGAATAATAGAAATTATTCCTGGTGGTGTAATTGATAAAAACATGACTTATGATGAGTATCTAGAATTAAAATAGAGCATAGTATGTTAATAAATTATAATAATGTTTGGTTAAATATCATTATGTATAAACTAAATACTTATTAGTATAAATATTAATTTATTTAGTTGACATTTTACCATTATTTATTTATAATACAAATAATATAAAATTTAATATGGAAATTCTATGAAAAGGACAGTACTTTCTTTATTAATTCTTAAAGCGAGTGAAGGTTGGTGTGAGCTTCACAAGAATAAAAGAATCTTATCAAGTAATTGCAAAGAAATTTATTAATAATAAATTAGGAAGAGAACCTTGGAGAAGCTGCCCCAAAAGTTTACTTAGTAGGGTAAGTCGCTGTTGCGTTAAAAATTTATGAGTGGACTTTTATAGAAGTCAATTAGAGTGGTACCACGGTTATATAACCGCCTCTTTCCTATGGAAAGAGGCGGTTTTTTTATATACATTTTGAAGTTTTTATAGAGAAAAGAGATGAAAGAAAAAAAGGAGGATTTATTATGGATTATAAAAATATAATAGCAGAGAATTTATGTAAGCATATAGATATGGAAAAGGAAACAATAGAAAAACTTGTTGAAAACCCACCAAAACCAGAAATGGGGGATTTTGCATTCCCATGTTTTCAATTAGCAAGATCTATGAAGAAAGCACCAAACATGATAGCTCAAGATTTAAAAGCATTACTTGGTAATTTAGATGGATTTGAAAAAATAGATGCCTTTGGACCTTATATAAACTTTTTTGTAGCCAAGAATGATTTTATGAAGGAAATCATTGAAAAAGTATTAAATGAAAAAGAGACTTATGGGAATACAAAAGAGGGAGAAGGCAAAAATGTAATTGTTGAATATTGTTCAGCTAATATTGCTAAGCCGTTCCACGTAGGTCACTTATATACTACCATGATTGGTAACTCTCTTTATAAAATATTTAATTCTCAAGGATATAATGCTATAGGAATAAACCACCTAGGAGACTGGGGAACACAATTTGGTAAACTTATATATGCATATAATCATTGGGGTGATGAGAAGGCTTTAGAGGAAGAACCAATTAAAGAAATGTTAAGGGTTTATGTAAAATTCCATGATGAAGCAGAAAAAAATCCTGCTCTTGATGATGAAGGGAGAAAGCATTTTAAGCTTCTTGAAGATGGTAATGAGGAAGAAGTTAAGCTATGGACTAAATTTAAAGACTTAAGCTTAAAGGAATTTGATAAATTATTTGATATGTTAAATGTTAAATTTGATTCTTTTGCTGGTGAGAGCTTCTACCAAGATAAAATGGATGCTGTTATTGATGAGATTGAATCTAAGGGATTATTAACTGAAAGTAACGGTGCTAAGGTTGTTATGTTAGAGGAACTTAATATTCCACCTTGTATAATAAAAAAGGCAGATGGAGCTACGATATATGCAACTCGTGATTTAGCTGCTATGTTCTATAGAAAGAAAACTTATGATTTCTATAAGAATATATATGTAGTTGCAAAGGATCAATCTCTTCACTTTAAACAAGTATTTAGTACAGTTAAAAAGATGGGGTATGAGTGGGCTGATGATTGTATACATGTACCATTTGGATTAGTTCGTTTCCCAGATAAGAAACTTTCTACAAGAAAAGGTGATGTAGTATTCCTTGAGGATTTATTAAATGAAGCTGTAGTTAAAACAGAAGAAATAATAAATGAGAAAAATCCTACGTTGGAGAGTAAGAAAGAAGTAGCTAAAAAGGTAGGAATTGGAGCAGTTGTCTTTGCTTATCTTAAAAACTCAAGAGAGAGGGACATAATCTTTGATTGGGATGAAATGCTTAGCTTTGAAGGAGAAACTGGGCCATATGTTCAATACACTTATGCTAGAGGAAAGAGTATTTTAAGAAAACTAGGAGAAGGTACTGATGAAGTTGATTATAGTAAACTTACTTCGGAGGAAGAGTTTGAACTAGTAAAAACTTTAGCTGGTTTAAATAATGCTATTAAGCAAGCATTAGATAAATTACAACCAAGTATAGTTACAAGATTTACTATAGATGTTGCTAAAGCTTTTAATAAATTCTATAATTCTATAAATATATCTAATTCACAAGATGAGGTAACAAAGAATACAAGATTAGCTTTAGTTAGAGCTACTCTTCAAGTAATAGAAAATGGATTACATCTCATAGGTCTTGAAACAGTAGACGAAATGTAATAAAGGTTAATATAAAGAAAATCCCTTGGCAATTTATCATTCAAGGGATTTTTCTTTATTTATTATGTTATTTATCATCATCAAGTTTTTTTATTGTATTAACATAACTAGGACACTTAGAGGTACAACTACCACAATTACATCCTTTAGATTTTTTCTTTAAGTTTTTAAAAAGAATAAAGGCTGCTAATACAACAATAACTATAGTTATAAGTATTTCCAAAATATTATCACCTCTTTAAAATATAAGTGAAGCTATATGATATATTCCGAAGGAAAAAATCCATGCCACTATAAATTGATATATAACTGAGAATACAGCAAGTTTTCCACTGAATTCTTTTTTAAATGTAGCTATGACAGAAACACATGGGGTATATAATAAAGTAAATACTAAGAAAGAAATACCGCTGGCTACTGTAAATGTTGCAGCAATGCTTGTAGCTAAATCACCAGTATAAAGTACTCCTAGAGTTCCAATAACTACTTCCTTAGCCATAAGTCCTGTTAATAGTGCTACAGAGTTTTCCCATGTACCAAATCCTAATGGAGCAAAAATTGGAGATATGAAGTTACCTATAGATGCAAGGAAACTTTCATTAATCTCGGCCATTCCACTCATATTAAAGTTTGATAAGAACCATACTAGTACAGATATAGAGAATATTAAAGTCCCAGCCTTTTTTAAGAATCCTTTACCTTTTTCCCAAGTATGAAGCATTAAACTTTTAAATTCAGGAAGTTTATATTCAGGTAATTCTATGATAAAGGGTTCCTCATCTTTTTTAAATAAAGTATTTTTAAATATAAATGCCATTATAAATGCTACTATAAGGCCTAAGAAATATAGCCCAAAAATGACTAAGGATTCATAACCTGCAAAGAGTGCACCAGCAAATAGGGCATATACAGGTAATCTAGCATTACAAGACATAAAAGGAATAATCAGAGCTGTTAACTTTCTATCTTTTTCACTTTCCAAGGTTCTTGCAGACATTATTCCTGGTACTGAACATCCAAAGCCCATTATTAAGGGTATGAAAGCCTTTCCCGAAAGTCCCAATTTCCTCATCAACTTGTCCATAATAAATGCTGTTCTAGCCATATACCCACTATCTTCAAGAAAGCTAATTCCTACAAATAGAGTTAATATGATTGGGAGAAATACAATTACGGAACCAACACCACCAATGATACCATCGATTATTAAAGATTTAAACCAAGGGGATGTATTAGCTAGTGGTATTTCTATTAGAGATACAAACCCTTCATTGACTAGTTTATCAGCTAATTCTTGCAAAGGACCACCAACCCAATCAAAGGTAAATTTAAATATAATAAACATAATTCCTAAAAATATAGGGTAGGCCCAAAACTTATTAAGGACAATAGAATCTATTTTTTCAGTAACAGTATTAATATTTGTTTTTTTACCTTCTACACATCTGTTCAGAATGTTTTCTATATATGCATAGGTTTCTTTTTCATTCATTTTATCAAATTCATGTTTAGAATTTATAGTTTTATCTAAAGACTCGAAGGAATCCTTATTAATAAGAAAATCTTTAACTGCTTTTACACCTTCACCTTTAGAAGCTGATATAGCCATTATATTAACACCTAATTCTTTAGATAAATCAGAGTAATTTATATGAATTCCATTACTTTCTGCTACATCTATCATATTTACTATTAGTAAAATAGGTTTATTGAATTTGGTTAATTGAGAAGTTAAGTAAAGGTTTCTTTCGAGATTAGAACCGTCTATAATATTTATAATTAAATCTACTTCGTCAGTATATAAAAAGTTTTTAGACACTTTTTCTTCATTAGAAAAGGTATCCATTGCATATATACCTGGTAGGTCAACAATTTTTATATCCTTTGATAAATAACCTTCTTTTTTATCTACAGTTACACCTGCCCAGTTACCTACATATTGGTTTGAACCTGTTAGTGCATTAAATAAAGTTGTTTTTCCTACATTAGGATTACCAATAAGGGCAATGGCTTTCATATTACACTGCCTCCTTAATAAAAATCAACTCAGCATCTTTTTTTCTAATAGCAAGGTCTGTCCCTCTTAAGTTTATAATAATTGGATCTCCTAAAGGAGCGGTTTTTTTAACTAAAACCTCTGTTCCTTCAACAAACCCTAAAGCTAATAATCTTTTGGCTAATTTATCATCACATGCAAGTTCTTTAATTAATCCTTTATGACCAGGTTTTAAATTAAAAACGTTCATGAATATCACTCCTTTATGAAAATAATTATCAATATCTATATTTACATTATATTCTAAATGATAACCGATGTCAACTTAAAGTATATATTAATAAAACACATATATAATATAGATAAAAGGGATTTATTTGTGATATAATATAATTATATATTTTTATAGTACATATAATTATATATAGGCTTCTTTGGAGTATATTTGAAGCACAATACCTATTAAAGAAATGAGTGGTAAGGTGATAGTTAAAGAAAGTACTATAGACATTGAGAAAGATGAATTTAAACAGAGTCTAAATATTAGCGGAGATAATGACCTTTATAAAAAGTCGGTTTTCTTTGATTTAGAACATTATGTTTATAAGAAACCTATATGCATAGGGGTCTTTGGAGCAGGATATTATGACGAAGAAAATAATAAGTTGGTAATTACTCAGTATATGATTGAAAATAAGCATGAACTTGAGAAAATTCTTGCTTTATCAAAAGAGTATTTTGAAAATATGAGAAATACTCTAAAAAAAGAATATGTTGTTACTTTTTCAGGAAATAATGACTATCTAGTAATTGACTATCTATTTAAAAAATATAAGTTAAATTATACTGTTGAAGAATATTTTAAAAGTATAGATTTGCAAAAAAAATATGAGCAAGTTAAGCAGAAGTCAATAGGACTTAAAGCGCTAGAGAGTGAATGTGGTGTTCTTAGAGAAAGTGAAGTTATAAGTGGCTCTACATTGGCTAAAACCTTCAGTAAGATAATGAAAGATGATATGTATTTTTCACGAATGCCCATGGAAAAGAAAGAAAAAATTCTTTTATATAACATGCAAGATGTGGTTAGTTTATTTCATATATATACTCAATGGAATAAGTATGTCAGACAAGAGTAATAAAAAAACTATCTCATAGAAGAATATAAATTTGTATTTTTCTATGAGATAGTTTTATATATATTGTTTTTATGTAGCACTCCACGTATTAATAGATGTGAGAAATAGCAGAGGTAATAACATAGATAAGTTTATTAACTTTGATGTAACATAAATTCATAATAGTATATAAAATACATATAATTTTAGAAGATAGAGGAGGTATTATGGAAATATTAAGAAAAGGTAGAGGTGCTACTATAGGAAAGGGAAAATGTGACTTAGTACTTAAAAACGGGAAATTTATTAATGTATTTACTGAAGAAATAGAAGAAGGGGACATAGGAATTATTGATGATACAATTATAGGAATAGGTTCATATGAGGGGAATAAGGAAATTGATTGTAGATCTAAAATTATATGTCCGGGTTTCATAGATGGACACATTCATGTGGAATCTTCCATGACAACTCCAGAATCTTATGGAAATGTAGCTTTAACGAATGGTGTTACAACAGTAGTAGCTGATCCTCATGAAATTGCTAATGTGCTTGGAATGGATGGGATATCTTTTATGCTAGATAGTGCACAAAGAAGTCCTTTGGATATATATTTTATGATGCCTTCTTGTGTACCAGCGGTGTCATTTGAAGAGAATGGTGCTATTTTAAGTGCAGAAGATTTATCTAAGTTTCTTGATAAACCAGAAGTAATAGGTCTTGGTGAGGTAATGGATATACCTTCTGTTATAGAACAAGTACCTTCCATGATGAATAAGCTGGATGCATTTAAAGATAAAATTATAGATGGACATGCGCCACAAATCTCTTATGAAGATCTTAATCAATATATTTTATCAGGTGTAAGAACTGACCATGAATGTTCTTCAAAGGAAGAAGCTTTAGAAAAAGTAAAATTAGGAATGTATATTCTTATAAGGGAAGGTTCTGCTGCTAAAAATTTAAAGGATTTAATTTCAGTAGTTAACAATAAGAATTTTCGAAGATTTTTATTTTGCACTGATGATAGGCACTTAGAGGATTTAGTTGAAGAGGGATCTATAAATAATGCTATTAAGCTTAGTATAGAAAATGGTGTTGATCCTATAAAAGCATATATAATGGGAAGTTATAATGGATATACTTGTTATGGTATAAAAGGCAAAGGAGCTATAGCACCAGGGTATAAGGCTGACCTGGTCATTTTAAATGATTTAACTAAGGTAGATATTTATAAAGTTATTAAGTCGGGTAGAGAAATAGATGACTATAAGAAATTATCCTATACTATTAAAAATAAAAATACTATGAATATAGAAAAGGTAAAAGAGGAGGCATTTAGAATACCCTCTAAAGGAAGCCAAGTAAATATAATTGGTGTAACTCCAGGGTCTCTTGAAACTAAGCTGTTAGTGAAACCTAGTAAGATTATTGATGGATATCTAGATATGAGTGAATATGAAGATATTTTAAAAATAGGGGTTTTTGAGAGGCATAAAAATACTAATCATTATTCATTAGGATATTTATCAGGATTAGGTATTAAAAACTGTGCTATAGCTCAAAGTATAGCCCATGATTCTCATAATATTATTGTTGTAGGAGACAATGATAAGGATATGTCTAAGGCGGTAAATAAGTTAATTGACATAGGTGGAGGAATTACTATAGTGAGTGAAGGCGTACTAATTGATAGCCTTTCCTTAGAAATAGGAGGATTGATGACTAATTCACCTGTAGATTATGTATACAATAAGTTAAAAAATTTAAATAGGATAGTAAGAAACTATGGGCTAAAACTTGATATGGATGCGTTTATAACCTTATCTTTTATGAGCTTACCAGTAATTCCACAGGTAAAGCTTACAAGTAAAGGATTATTTCTATATGATTTATTTAAGTTTATTGAACTTTCTTTTAATTGATAGTGACATAATAATACAAAATATATATAATATGTATTATATACTTTAAAAGTAAACAACATTAATTAAGGAGAATATAATCTTGAAGAATTTAAGCCCAATAAACAAATTTAAGAAATATATTGGTATGAGAAATATAAAAACTGCTCTAGCGGCAGCAATAAGTGTAATTGTAGCTGAATTGTTCCATCTTCAATCACCATTTTTTGTGGCTACAGGAGCTTTGATTTCTATGGAAACTACAGTGAAGAAGGGGATTAATGCTGGAATTTCAAGGGTACTTGGTACTGTAATGGGAGGTTTAATTGGTATTATAACTGTTCTAATAGACCCAGGTAACATATTTTTGCTTTTCTTAGGAATGGTATTTCTGATAACATTACTTAATATATTAAAATGGCAAGACTCTATATCTATGGCTTGTGTTGTATTTTGCGTAATTATGATTACTATGACTAGTGAAAATATAGTTCTATACGCTTTTCAAAGAACAGTTGATACCATAGTTGGGATTGTCATATCAATAATAATTAATTACATTATTTCTCCACCTTTAGATTCTAAGTTCGCTAAGAGTAAAACAGAAGATGAAGATATAGAAGATTTTATTATGAGAGTTCCTGAAAAAATAGATATAAAAGAGTCAAAATAGTGAAAAACTACTGATATAATTTATCAATTAATCAGTAGTTTTTGTTTTAAGAAATTTTATTAATCGACTACTATAGATTAAATACATACCTATAAATGAAATAATAATGGGTAATACTACCAAGTAAAACAAAAATATGAAATATTTCATGTGCACCAAAAGTTCTATGTTTTCCTTTTCTTTCTAAGCAATATATAATTCCACCTATAGTATATAATACTCCTCCTAACACTAATATTGAGAGGCCTCTACTAGATACAACTTTTGAAAGTGGATTAAAAATAAATATAGCCATCCATCCCATAACAATATAAATAGCAGAAGACAACCAAGAAGGACAATTAATCCAATATAATTTAAAAAGAATGCCAATTATAGCTACAGCCCATATTATAGTGAGCATATAGTATCTAATTGGTGTCTCTAATAGAACTAGGCAAATAGGTGTATAAGTTCCAGCTATTAATACAAATATCATTGCATGGTCAATCTTTCTAAGGATATTTATTATTGAATCTTTAGCTACAATAAGGTGATATACACTGCTAGCTGTATAGAGTAGAATTAAGCTTATTCCAAATATAACAGTTGATATCAAAGTATATATGTTGTAATTGTTACTATGAAGTTGAGCAAATAATAAGAAACATAAACCAAGTAAAGAAATTATAGCTCCTAACATATGGGAAAATCCACTAAAGGGTTCTCTAAATTTTGAATTAGTCATATTATACCTCCTAAGATTAAATTCACATGTAGTTTTGAATGCTACATATAGATTATATGTATATTATAACACGTTGTTTATAAAAATGTATATTGTAAATATTAAAATTGTGTTAATGATTATTTTGAATTAAATATGTAAAACTACTATAGAATTTTAGCATTGATATTTATCTATAATATTATTTACTACTACTACTAATAATATTATAATAAAAGAAAATATACATATGAGGTGATTATGTGAACTTTAATATAGAAAACTTAGAAGAACTTCTAATTAATATGAATTTAGATGATAGGATTAATATTAATAAAATACCAGATATCGATTTATATATGGATCAGGTAATTCAATTATTTGAAAATAACTTAGAGCATATAAAAAGAAACCCTACTGACAAGATTTTAACCAAGACTATGATAAATAACTATTCTAAAGACAAATTACTTTTTCAAAATAAAAATAAAAAATATTCTAAAGATCATATACTTTTAATGATTCTAATTTATGATTTAAAGCAAACTTTATCTATAGCTGATATAAAAAAACTATTTACCCCTATGGTAGAGATATTATCGGAAGAAAAGTCTAATTTTGATTTAAGTAATATATATAATGAATACCTTTTATTAAAGGAAAGTCAAATTAATAAAGAAAGAGAGCTACTAACTTCAATTGTCAAAGATGCAACTAATTTATGTGAAAAAGATACTATTAAAGAATGTGAGGATTATAAAAAAATATTATTGATTATATTAACACTTTTAAATTCAGCATCTTTAAATAAAAGAATTGCAGAAAAAATAATAGATACTTATTTTAACAAATAAAAAATAGGAATAAAATAAACATATGAACAAATATTCATATGAAAGGGGAATATAATACATGTATAAAGAAGAAGTTTGTATGCAAGCTTGCATACACGATGAAGTTATTGATAGGTTAAAAGGCAAAACTTTAAGTGATAATACGGTAGAAGGACTTTCAAACTTATTTAAGTCTATGGCAGATCCTACTAGGGTAAAAATATTAAATATCTTATTAAATACAGAAGCTTGTGTCTGTGATATTGCAGCTTTAACTAATATGACACAATCTGCTATATCCCATCAATTAAGAGTATTAAAACTAGCTAGGATTGTTAAATCAAGAAAAGATGGAAAAGTTGTATATTATTCTTTAGATGATGATCATGTTAAAGATATTTTCTATAAAGGACTTAGCCACGTTAATGAATAAACTAGTAAGAGGGGGAGTAAAATAATGGGACAAACAAAAAGACTTTATGAAATTCAAGGGTTACATTCTGCAAATTGTGCTTTGAAAATCGAACGTGAACTAAATCAGTTGCCTTACATACAAAGTGCTGTAGTCAACTCTGTGACATCAAAAGCTATTTTAGAAGTTAAAGAGAACATTGATAAGGAGCTAATATTTGATGATGTAGAAAGCATATCTACTAGAATTGAACATGGAGTTACAGTTAAAGAAATTGATAAAAATGTTATAAATAAAAAAAATGTTAAGGTTCAGGGGAATACAAAAATTATTAATTCTAATGTAAATGATAGTAAAGCCAAGGCAGAAAAGTTTACTCACAAGGATTCTAATGTTGATAATCACAACCATGATCATGGGCATAATCATGGACAAGGGTTTAAAAAGAAACAAATAATAAAATTTATTATAGGAATTTCTCTTGCAATTACAGGAGTATTAATTAAGGATATGGTAAGCATATTTTTATTTATAGCTGCTTATCTAGTAATAGGTGGAGATATTCTGCTTATAGCTGGTAAAAATATAATAAAAGGTCAAGTCTTCGATGAAAATTTTTTAATGAGTATAGCTACAATAGGAGCCTTTTTAATTGGAGAATATCCAGAAGCTATTGGCGTAATGTTATTCTATCAAGTAGGAGAATTTTTTCAGGAATTGGCAATTAACAAATCTAGAAATTCTATATCAGAGTTAATGAATATTCGTCCAGATCATGCAAATTTAAAATTAAGTAATGGCGATATTTCCTCAGTTTCTCCAGAAGAGGTAAGTATTGGTGATATAATAGTTATTAAGCCAGGTGAGAAAATTCCTTTAGATGGAGTTATAGTAAAGGGAGATTCTCAAATAGATACTTCTGCTTTAACAGGAGAATCGGTACCAAGAGTAGTTAAAGAAAGAGATGAGGTTTTAGCTGGATCTATAAATAAAACTTCTCTTATTGAAGTTAAGATAACTAAAGAGTTTAGTGAATCTACGGTATCAAAGATTCTTGAATTAGTAGAAAATGCTTCAAATAAAAAAGCACCAACAGAAAAGTTTATAACAAAGTTTGCTAAGTACTATACACCAATTGTTGTTATATTAGCTATTCTACTAGCTTTTTTACCACCAATAATTATGGGTGAAGATTTATATACCTGGTTATACAGGGGGTTATCATTTTTAGTTGTATCTTGTCCTTGTGCTCTTGTAATATCAATACCTTTAAGTTTCTTTGGTGGAATTGGAGGAGCATCTAGAAGTGGGGTGCTTGTCAAAGGAGGAAACTATCTTGAAGCATTGAGCAAAGCAGAAGTGGTGGTTTTTGATAAAACAGGTACATTAACAGAAGGAAGCTTTGAAGTTACAAAAATTAATCCTTATGGATTTATTACAGAGGACATGTTAATGGAATATGCGGCACATGCTGAGATATATTCTAATCATCCTATTGCAAAATCTATCGTAGAATCTTATAAAAAAATTAGTACAAAGGCTATTATTGATAAAAGAAGAATAAAGAGTTATGAAGAAATTGCAGGTAAAGGTGTAAAAATATATTTTGGTGATAGATATATATATGCAGGAAACTATAAGCTGATGGAAGAGCTTGAAATTGAATATGTGAAATCAAATGAAGTAGGTACTATTATATATGTTGCAGTAAATAATAATTTTGTAGGAAGTTTAGTAATTTCTGATAGAATTAAAAATACTTCACCTAGGGCTATTGCAAAGTTAAAAAAACTAGGAATTAAGAAAACTGTTATGTTTACTGGAGATAATAAGACAATTGCTGAATATGTAACAAAGGTTATTTCAATTGATGAGGTTAGAGCTGAATTAATGCCTCATGAAAAAGTGATTGAGGTAGAAAAAATATATAATGGTCTTTCTAGGAAGGGAAGATTAATATTTGTTGGAGATGGAATAAATGATGCCCCTGTATTAGCTAGAGCAGATATAGGTATAGCAATGGGGGGAATAGGATCAGATGCAGCTATAGAAGCTTCAGATGTAGTTATCATGACTGATGATCCTGAAAAAATATCTACATCTATAACAATAGCTAGAAAGACACAAAAAATTGTAGTTCAAAATATTGTATTTTCATTATTTATAAAAGCTGTAGTATTAGTACTAACAGCATTAGGAATTACTGACATGTGGATGGCGGTTTTTGCAGATGTTGGAGTTACAATAATATCAGTATTAAATGCTATGAGAGCTATGAAGATGGAAGAATAAATAAAAGTTTAACTTGAAAATACTAAACAAAAGAATTAAAAATATATTAAAGCCCTTTAATGTTTTTTATCATTAAAGGGTTTTTAAATTTAAGTGATACTTATTAACTTATTTTTGACATGCTTTTAAATTCGCTAAACTCGTCACTATTTTCTTCTTCAAATAATTTCTTATAGCAATATGATATTATATCGCCTCTTTTTATAATTCCAATGAATATATTTGAGTCATCAACCACTGGAACGAAGTTTTGTGATTTAGCAACAAGTATTAAACTCTCTATATCAGAATTAATTGATACAGGTTTATCTTTAAAATGTCTTGGTATGTCCTTTATTAAAACATTTTCTGTGTCTTTTAAGCTTAATTCGGAAGAATTTTTTAATTTCCAAAGAAGATCACCTTCTGTTAAAGTACCTACATATTTTCCTTTATCATCTACTAAAGGTATAGAAGTATATCTATGATATTCCATTCTCTCCATTGCTCTTCGCATAGTAGAACTAACCTTTTCAAAAATTACTTCGCTTTTAGGAGTTAGAAAAAAGGCAATGTTCATATTTTATCATCCTCCATTAAATCAATATTCAATAAGTATACTAAAAAGCTACATTTTAATTATAACATAATTTTCAGACTAAAAGAGAGTAAAGTTTTTAATAAATTAAGAACAAGTAATGCTATGAATTAATCCTATAATTTATTAAACACAAAAACATATGAGCGATAAACTTTTTAGGAAATGTAAGTGCTAAGGTGTTTCTAAAAGCTATCGTAGATTTAGAAATATTTAAAATATCACAATTGCTTAATATAAAATGATCCTTTAATGATATTTCTTTATTATCTATATCTTGTCTCAACAAAATTACTTTTTCTAATATTTTATTTAGTAATTCATCATAACTATATATAGCACACCTTTCTATTTCTATAACTTCAGCAGCAATTTCCATAGCCATAATAATATTAATATGATTCCTAGATATTATACCTGAAAAATTTTTAATTCTTTTTATAGCTCTTAATAATTTTAAATGGTCATAGATGGAATTATTAAAGTCTACAGAATTCATTATAATGTTTAATTCGGTATCATCAATATCTTTTAGTAATCCTTTTGAAACTTCATCTTTAAAAAAGTAATAGTTTTGTCCTATCAAATGATTAAAAGCTTTTAATGTATCTAAATAGCCTAATTTTATATTTCGTTTAATTCTTGGACCATCAAAATTAATAATTGGACCAAGGCTTTCACTACATTTAATTTCTATTATAGGTATATTATTTTTATTATTAAATTTTCGCTTAAATCCAGGGCCGTCAATATCCACTTGAATTATAGTAGAGCACGAACTATTTAAAAGCATACTAGTTGGAACATTATTATACATACCTCCATCAAAAAAAGTAACGCCATCAATAACCATGTGTTTTAGACCAGGTAGAGAGCAACTTGCCATTATATAGTCAATAATTTTTCCATAAGGAATATCAGTTTTAAATATTTCTATTGGTTTGAGAGGAAACATACTAAGGGTAACTATACCAAAATCTATAGATGAATTTCTTATTATATCTTCATTTAAATAGCTTTGTAATAGACTCTTTAAAGGGGTATTATCCAAACCTCTATTAGATATAACATTTTTAATCAATTTTGGAATGTTTTTAGAGGATAGATTCTCATCTACAGAAAAATTATCATCCACATAGAAGCAAGTTGAAAAATCTATTGATAACCATAATTCTTCTAAATTCTTATAATTATTACTACATATAAAAGCACTATTAATAGCTCCAATTGAAGTTCCAACTACTACAGATATATCTATATTTAATTCTATTAAGGCTTTCCATACTCCAACTTCATAAGCTCCTTTAGAACCACCACCGCCTAAAACTAAACCATAACTATTCAAACTATAAACACTCCTTTAATTGGAAAAATTAATTTAAATATAATGCTATCTACTATTATAATATCCTAAGTGAGTCGAATTTGATAACTATTACAATAATTATATTATATATACTATTTATTGCTATTTATACGTTGAACTTTTATGTAAATAATTATATAATTATTATATACTAACAATGAAATTATAGTATATAATAAACTATCTACAATGATATAAATTTTAAATGCTGAGAAATTTCAATAATAACCAATGTAAGAAGGAGATTAGTTATGGAAATAAATTTAAATTTAATAGAAGAAGCAGTTAAATTGAATAGTATTGAAGAAATTAGAAAAGCATTAATTGAATACTTAAGAATCGAGCCGGAAAACTCAGAAAAAATTATAAATGCTTTAAATTATGCTAAAGAAAATACTGAGGGATTATTTGAAATTCACGATGGTGCAAAATTAGAAGAGGATAATAAGTGGACTAAAGATTACTTTTTAAAAACCCTTAAAGACTTATCTAAAAATTTTTCTGAAGAGAGATTTAACCATTTATGCTTAGTAGGAGCTTTTATATATCCCAATATAGATACTTTAGATCAAGATACAGTTATAATTAATAATGTAAAACCTGTTTCAGATGCTGAAATTAAGTTTGAAAAAGTAAAGTCTGCTCTTGCGTTAGGAACCGGACTTTTAATAGGATATATTATTGGGAAAAAGATTAATAAAAAGAGATAATGTATATTAAAATGACCTATTAGTATTTTATTAAATTAATACTAATAGGTCATTTTGTTTTTAGGAAGTATAATATATTGAAATTATTTTAAGATTCTTATTGAAAACTACTGCTATATAATTCATGCCTTTCAATATGATTAATATGTTTTTGATAATCTTTATTCATTAAATTTATAGTAGTATAGCTTTCACGATTAATAAAATTGGGATCTGATATTAGTTTACAGCCTAAATTTAATACGTTATTTGTAGCTTCACAAGTTTTTTTTAAAACCTCTTCATCAATAATTGTAGTATCATTATTAACGTATGAATATACATTAGTAAAATTATCAATTTGTATAGGTTTTCCACCTAAGTTAGTTATTATTTTACATATTCTTAATGCGTGTTTTTGGTAGTCATTTAGAACTTTAGATATTTGAGAAATAACATTTTCATTTTTAGAATTCTTAATGTAATTTTCAAAAGTATTTATATCGATATATATACCATGTAATAATTCATTTAAACTATTAACTATATATTTTTTATCCAAGAAAATCAACTCCTTGCAATAATATTTATTATATTATTGCCTAAGTGGTATTGACATTATTCATACTACAAAATATTTTAAAAGGTCAAAAAGGCCATTGAATATAAGGCCTTTTTATAATAGGTTAAGATTCAATAACTGTTTTTTCTGATTCTTCTAGTTTTTCCATTGAGAATCCTGTATATCCGTAAACTATCGATATTATAGGATTTATATAATTTAAGAAGCAGAATGGTGCATATAAGAAACAGGATACGCCAAGTGTAGTAGACATAAATGCGCCACATGTATTCCATGGAATAAATGGAGATGTAAGAGTTCCAGCATCTTCTAAAGCTCTTGATAAGTTTTTAGGTGCTAATCCACGTTTAGCATATTCATCTTTATACATTCTACCTGGAATAACTATAGATAAATATTGATCTCCAGCAAGTATATTAACAACAATACAAGAAATTATAGTAATTAGTACAAGAGAACCTGTATTAACGGCAAGTCTAAGTAACTTTTCAGCAAGTACATTTAAGAATCCGGCTTTCTCCATTATACCACCAAAGGTCATAGCACATATAATTAAAGAAACGGTATACATCATACCTTGAAGGCCACCTCGAGTTAGTAGGTCATCTACAATTTCAACTCCAGTTTCGCTTACATATCCATCATTTAAAACATTAACTATATCACCATAATTAGCACCTTGTACTAAAATTGCCAAAATAACTCCTGCAACAACACCTATTATTAGACCAGGAATTGCAGGCATTTTTTTAACAACAAGGACTATTACTATTACTGGTGGTAGTAATAGTATAGGGTTAATTACTCCAGAAGCTTTCAAGCCATCAAATATTATATTGAGTTTAGAAACATCTAGCTCTTGACCTGCATATTTCATTCCAAGTATAGCGAATAGTATAAGAGAAATTATTAAACTTGGTGTTGTAGTATAAAACATGTGTTTAATGTGATCAAATAAAGTAGAACCAGCCATAGCAGGAGCTAAGTTAGTTGTATCAGAAAGCGGTGACATTTTATCTCCAAAATATGCACCAGATATTATAGCACCAGCTATCATTGGAGTAGGGATTCCTAAACCAATACCTACTCCTATAAGTGCAATACCTACAGTACCGGCAGTTGTCCACGAACTTCCAGTGGCTAATGAAACTATAGAACATATTATACATGTAGCTACTAAGAATATACCTGGAGATAAAATCTTAAGTCCGTAATAAATCATTGTTGGAACGGTACCACTTAATATCCAAGCACCAATTAAAACTCCAATTATCATAAGTATTATAATTGCTTGCATCGACATTTGAATAGTATCTATAAATCCTTTTTCTAGGTCTTCCCATTTAAATCCAATACATAAAGCTGTAATAGTTGCAGCTATAGCTGCAATTATTAATGGAATATGTGGACTTGAATCATATAATATAATTGCAATAGATAGAGAAACAATAAGAACTAAAATAGGTATTAGAGCTTGCCAAACTTTTGGTTTGCTAGGGGGGGAAGCTATCTTACTAGATTTTTGTTTTTTTTCTTTCATTAACAACACACTCCTATATTAAATTCCAATTAAAGTAATTGAATTAATTATATATCAGTATAATTATAATTGCAATACTATTCAGAAAATTTTAAAACTAAACATAATGGTCATTGATATTATGCATTGTATTGAGAAAATCTTATTATAAATAGCTTATATAATTGATTTATGAAATTTATTTTAAAATTATATTCATATTATCTTTATAAAAAAGAGTACAAAAAAAATTTGTACTCTTTTTTATGAAAAATTTCATAATTATACATTTATATATTAAATGATTTGAAGGCTGTAAGAAATTTATTTATATCATCATCGCTATGACATGTTGATAGGAACATTGCTTCAAATTGTGATGGAGGTAAATTAATTCCTTTGTCTAACATATGCATAAAATATTTTTTGAATAAATCTGTATTACAACTTTTAGCATCTTCGTAATTATTAATTTCTTTTAAATCTGTAAAGAATACAGTCATCATTCCACCAATTCTATTAATCACTATATTTATATCTTTTTCTTTTGAAATTTCTTTAATACCATTTTCTAACTTTGTTCCTATGGTTTCTATATGAGTATATATGTTTTGATTTTCGTATAACTCTTTTACAGTTGCTATTCCAGCCGCCATAACAAGAGGATTACCTGACATAGTTCCGGCTTGATATACAGGGCCTAATGGAGCAAGTAGTTCCATAATTTCACGTCTTCCGCCATAAGCACCACAAGGTAGGCCACCTCCAATAATTTTACCATAGGTGATAAGATCAGGTGTCACATTTGGGAATAACTCTCTTGCACCTTTATATGCAATTCGGAAACCACACATTACTTCATCAAATATTAATAAAGTACCGTTTTCTTTACAAAGTTTATCTAAGTTCTCAATAAATTCTATAGATGGTCTAACAACTCCCATATTTCCTGCAATAGGTTCAATAATAACACAAGCTATATCATTATTATAAACAGTAAATATTTCTTTTAAGTTATCTATATCGTTATAATTTGCAACAATTGTATGCTCTACATGTTCTTTAGGTATGCCAGCACTGCCAGGTATGCCACAAGTCATAACTCCAGAACCTGCACTAACTAGAAATCCATCATAGTGGCCATGATAACAACCAGCAAATTTTACAATTTTATTTCTTTTAGTATAGCCTCTTGCTAATTTAATTGCACTCATTGTAGCTTCGGTACCAGAGTTAACCATTCTAATCATATCAATTGAAGCAGTTTCACATATAAGTTTTGCTAAGTCTAGTTCTAATTTTGTTGGTGCACCAAAGGCTATCGCTGTTTCTGTGGTGTTTTTTATAGCATTAACAACTCTAGAATTACAATGTCCTAAGATCATAGGTCCCCAGGCTCCAACAAAGTCTATGTATTCTTTATTTTCTTCGTCATATATTTTAGAACCCATACCAGATTTTATTATAGGAGGGGTGATACCCATATCCTTAAGTGCCCTTACTGGACTATTAACGCCTCCAGGAATATACTTTTTGCTTTCTTCAAATATAGTTTTATTATTCATTAAGCTCTTCCTCCTAATTAATTTTATTTAGAAAAATACGTTCTATTAGCTTGTAGACGTCCTCATTATCTCCTTTTAAAGTTTCTTCTTTCAAAACTTCAATGGCACGATTTATATATGTGTTAGCACTACTTTTTAAAAGAGTGGCTACAAGCTTGTCATTATCTTTAGTATACTTTTTATTCTTAAAAGTTTTAAGGTTATTTTCTACAAGTAATTGACCTTCATCTTTAACATCTTTAATTATACCGCCTAAAGACTTTAACTTTAAAAAATTTTCATATTCATCGTAGTATTTATTTATTATATATTTATTTGAATTCATAATATTTCTGCGTTGAATCTTGTTTTCTTTATCTACATTTTGAAGATTATCTAAATTAAATAAACATACATTTTTTAATTCACTACAAGAATCCTCTACATTAATTGGTAAGGAAAGATCAAAAATTAACATTGATTGAGAAGGTAGATCTTTCTTTAAAACAAGGGGAGTAGGGGATGCAGTACAGCATATTAAAGCATCTATGTATTTATAAGTGTCAACTAGCTTATCAATGGATATAATTTCAATCTTTTTATTTACAGTTAATTCTATATTTTTAATTATAGTGCTATGATTAATAACTTTATCTGTATTTCTTACCACTATATATATTTTATCTAAGATATCTTGTTTTCCTATAAGATAATTTAAAGTTAATTGTGCCATTTTACCAAAGCCTAATATTAATATGCTTTTACAACCTTGGTCTAGAGCTTTTTTAGCAGCTATAGATGAATAGGATACAGGTGTCTTATGTAGTTTACTTTCAGTTTTAAACTCTTTTCCACAACTAATAGCCATTGAAAATAGCTTATCAAAAGAAGCTTTTATTACTTTTAATTCTTTACTTTTTATATAGGCATCTTTTACTTGACCTAAGATTTGATCTTCACCTAAAATCTTCGAATGAAAACCACAACTTACTTCCAGTAGGTGAGTTATAGCTTTACTATCATTAGAGTAAAATATATATTTAATAAATTCTTTATCCCAATTAAGTGATTTGAACACTTCTTGTATTATATTATTTTGTGATAAGGAAGATTTTAAGTATATTTCTGTTCTATTACAGGTATTAATTATAACAACTTCCTCGCATATAGTTTCTTTCATTTTTAGTAATATTCCATCTATATTATCTTGGGATATTGCTAGTTGAGCTCTTAAAATTAAATCAAGTTCTTTCTTTATTCCAATTAAATGAATCATTTTTACCCCCAAATCTATGAAATTACTAAATTTTATTTAATCAAATTTAAAACCCACTACAAGTGGGCTTATCATAACTCATATATTGTAACAAGAAAATTATACTATATGAAATTTTTTTTGACAATGATAAAATAGGATAATAAAATCTTATTATATATACTACTAGTAAAAGGAAAGGGGAATATGATGAAAAAATTTATTTTAAACACTGTTATTTCTATTACAGGCTTTGTTTTTATTATTCTTATCTCTACTTTAATAGTAACAAGTATAAAACCTATTTATACTTATAGTATTAATAAATTTAATATGGAGGAAAGAACAAGTTTATCTATTGTTGAGATGAAAGAAAATTATTCTTATGTGATAGATTATTTGTTATATAATAACAATGATAAATTTGAACTACCATCTTTAGAATCATCAGAGGCAGGAGATTTTCATTTTAAAGAGGTAAAAGAATTATTTAGTTTAGCTAAGATTACTATATTAAGTTTAGCAATTATGTTAACAATACTATTTGTACTGTATACTAGAATCTATAAAAGCTATAACTATATAAAATATATCTCTATTATATCAATAATAACTCCGCTTATAACGTCAATTGTTATAAGCACTAATTTTAAATTTTTCTTTACAATATTCCATAAAATATTTTTTAATAATGATAAATGGATTTTTGATCCTATTACAGATCCTATTATAAATATACTTCCTGAAGAATTTTTTGCATTATGTGCTGGTGCCATTGGAATTCTTTGTATAGTCATTGGAGTAATATTATATGTGACATATTACAGTTATAATAAAAATAATTTAAAAAGATATTAGAAAAATTCTAATATCTTTTTAAACTTACAGATAAGTTATACATACTTTTTTACCTAATGCAGTTAATAATCTTGATATATCTTTAACAATTTTGATTTTTAAATTAAATTCATCTGGAAAAGATGGATTTTGATGAGCTGGATTAACTGCTTGCCCTACATATATATCTATGGAGGTACCTTCATTAATTAGCATATTAGTAATTCTAGAAGCTCCATCAGAGCCATTTATAGTGCAGGGTATAGTGTTCTTTTTAATAGCAGTTAGATAATTTTTTAATAAATCTTTTACTTTATTCAAAGTTAGTATACCCTCTGTAACCAAGTCTATACCTTTCATATATCCCATGGGTGGGACCTCTGAAGTATAATGCTTTAAGTCTATTTCTATTGGAGTGTGCAGTGCATTAGATATTATATTAGCTGTAGTGCCACCACATACAATTTTTTTACCAGTGGTATTTTTCACAAGATTTATAAGAACGCTATCGTCGTCTTTAATTTTAGGTGGTCCAGTAAAGATAGATATATGTTGTTCCTTTCTTATCTTAATAGTTACTACAGTGGTATCATCGCCAGGTTTATTATCATATAAGTCTTTACATACTTCTAACAATTGTCTACATATATTTTGAGCAATCACTTCTTTATGGAGTACATTAGTGAGATATCTGTTTATATGAGGCCATTCCCAACCTAAATTTAAGAGCCCACCTACACCAGCATGTACAACTCCATCGCTTATAATAACTAGGGCGTCGGATTCATTCATGTAAAATCTGCTTTCAAAAATAACCTTACCATTTACTATACGTCTATTCTTTTTAATGTCACAACTTCGATTATTTCTAAAAAGAAAAACAGGAGGGTTATCATATTCTACCATATACACCTCGCCACTATTTTTAATTTTCACGATTGTAAAAGTGGAGTAGGCTAATTTTCTAACTTGACACTCAGGTAATGTATTAATTATAGTATCTATAGTTTCATCTATGGTAGCTCCTTCTTTTAACATAGTAACTGCAATTTTTGATGTTAAAGTTCCTAATATATTAGCTTTAACACCACTGCCAAGACCATCTGACATTACTACTATAATCCCATCTTCTGTTTTAGCAATTTCAACATTGTCACCACAAAGTTCTTCCCCGTGCTTATTCATACTCATATTGGCTACATCTAAGTAATATTTTCTCATATTAGTCTTCCTTTTCTAATACTTTTTTTAATTCTAAGATAGCAACTTTAGTTTCTGCAGTAGTTTCACCAAGTAAGCTAGCTATTTCTTGTGCAACCATCATTTGCTTATTTATAATTGATTGGGTAACATCAATAGATTTATGCTTTAGTTCAATTAACTCTAACTTTCTGCTTTCCTCTTCTGTTATATCTGTAAATGTTACCAATAAAGATGAGTGATTTTTAATATAGATTATACTTTTATATCCATGAAAATCTAATTGACTATAGAATACCTTTTTACCTAAAATGTTCTTTTTTGTTTCAGCTACTTTTTTAAAATCTAAGTCATGTATTATTTCAGTTATAGGAAATCCTATTACACTTTCATTTTCACAATTTAGAAACATTTTTCTTCCAGAAGGATTAATGTCTTTAATTAATAAGTTATCATCAATTATAATTAGAGCATTAGGTGAATTTTTAAATATTTCACTATTCATATTTTCAGCTAATGACCTCATATAAGGTACACACATTTCAACTTGAGACATTCCGTTATAAACGGCAATAGCTTTTTCAACGCAGGTGTTATATCCACAAGCACCACAGTTTAATTCATCTTCTTTAGTGTATTTTCCCATTTGTTTAAGAAGAACTTTAATTTCATCTTCTTCAGGGGATAGCATGTGTATCTTTTTATTTTCATAATTTCTTGTAAGATTAGATTTATTTATATTAATAACTTTTGATTTATTATTTTGGGTTTTTAAGTAATCTTGAATTCTTTGAAGTCTGGTGTATACAGATTCATTATTAGATAGTGTGCCTGGACCACCAAGACAACTTTCATTACATGCACTTAATTCTATACACACATTTTTTAAAGTATTATTTTTAAGTTCCTCTAAAATAACTTTACAATTTTCGAGACCGTGAACTCTAATTACATTTAAATCTTTTTTATCAATAGTAGGCCTTATAGCATTTAATATTCCGCCAACTACAGGATAGCGATCACCTCTAGTTGTACCACTAAAATCCACATCTCCATCTTCTAGTTGAAAATAGTCTATATCACTATCTTTTATAAAATCATTGATTTCATCAAAGGTTAGTACAGAATCAACAAATCCTAAATTAGATTCAGATAAAGCTTCGTATTTTTTAGATACACATGGACCTATAAAAACAGTATAAGATTCCTCATATCTTTGTTTTATGCTTTTTCCGTGGGCAACCATAGGAGAGGATACTGGTAAAACTAATGGTATTAATTCAGGATAATATTTTTCGATTAACATTACTATGGAAGGACAGCAACTTGTGATGAATTCGCTATTTGAACTACAATCAATCCTAGATTCATATTCTTGAGTTACTAGTTCTGCACCTATAGAAACCTCTTCAATGTAAGAAAAACCTAATTTTCTTAGAGCAGTTATCAATTTATGAGGATGAGAGAATACTCCTCTAAAAGCAGGTGCTAATTGAGCTACAACTGTTTTATTGCTATTTAATGCTGCCTTTACATCATCAATATCTGAAAGTACATGACGAGCATTTTGAGGGCATACTACTAAACAGTGACCGCAGGAAATACATCTATCTTCTTGAATTTTAGCTTGATCATTTAATACTTCTATAGCTTTAACTGTACAAGTACGTACACATTTGTAGCAATTTTTACAGTTAGCTGATGAAAAATTCATTACTTGCATAAATTCACCCTCTTAATTATATATTCTTCAAAGAATTTATCTACTTCATCTTCATTTACAGTATAAATTTTATCATCTACCGTAACACATACTGAATCAGTACAATGACCAAGACAAAATGAAGCTTTTAATTCTATTTTATCTGTTAAATTGTTTAATTCTATTAAACTCTTAATTCGGTTTATAACATTGTGAGAACCTCTTACATAACAAGCACTTCCCACACAAACTTTAACAATCAAAATAAAATCCCTCCTTAATCTGTATATACCTTATACAATAAATTATAGAACTTTGGTAAAACACCGTCAATCACATGTTGTTATGCATTTGACAATGTTATAGAAGTAAGGTAAATAATAAGTATAAAATATATTATAGGAGGAAATAGAATGAGGTTAGTAATTGTTTCTGATATTCACGGCTCTTTAAAATATACAAAAAAAGCTATAGAAATATTTAATAGAGAAGAGGGGGATTATTTATTAATTCTTGGAGATATACTTTATCATGGGCCAAGAAATCCATTACCTGAAGAGTATAATCCTAAAGATGTAGCAGAGATATTAAATGAATATAGTCATAAAATAATTGCAGTGCGTGGAAACTGTGATTCGGAAGTTGATCAAATGTTATTAGATTTTCCATGTATGGGGGATTATTCTGTAGTTTTATATAACAACAAAAGATTTTTTCTAACTCATGGACATATATATAATGAGAATAATATGCCGAATATATCTACAGAAGATATAATGTTACATGGGCATACACATATACTAGGGCTTAGCATAAAAGAGGGTATTTCAATAATTAATCCAGGTTCTATATCTTATCCAAAGGAAAATAATCCTCATAGCTATGGAGTTGTAGCGGGAGATACGTTCTATATAAAAACATTAGACGGCACCATAATTAAAGAAATAGTATTAAACTAAATAATGTTATATATTAAAAAAGAAGAGGAGCATTTTAAAGCTTCCTCTACTTTTTAATTATTTTATCAATTATACTAGATTCAATTAATTCACTTTTACTAAATCCATTTCTAAAGTATCTCACTTGTTTATATTTAACTCCACCCATTTCAAAATCAAGGACATCAATTCTATCTCCCTTAAAAATTTCAGCTTCTTTTTTCCCTTTTAGAAATATATGAATTTCCATATCATTCCTCCATATAGTTATTTACTAAATAAATTATATAACAACATAGATAATTTATTCAATTATATAGATAAAAAGAATTATTGAATTAGGTTAAATAATATTTTAAAAGATAGACATATAGTAATTATTCAAGGGATCTTTTTTGTAAATAGGATTCTATATTTATACTTAACAAAAATAATTTGTAAATAATTAAAAATGGAGTAGGTATAACATGAAAAGTAATGTTATAATGATATGTAAAGGATCTGGTGGTTATATTGTTACTATATGTACTGCAAAACTAAGTACTAAGGCTTCACCTAACATAAAAGAAAAAAATGGTTAGAGAAGCTTTTACATGGTTCCACCAAAAATAACTAATTTTAACTGCAGGAGGAGTATGTATGAACTTAGAACATGTAAAAAACATTGATTCAGAAATTTATGAAGCAATTTGCCTTGAAACTGCTAGGCAGGAAAGTAAAATTGAACTTATCGCTTCAGAAAACTTTACAAGTGAGGCTGTAAGAGAAGCCATGGGGTCAACTCTTACAAACAAATATGCAGAAGGCTATCCGGGAAAAAGATATTATGGTGGTTGCGAATGTGTAGACATTGCTGAAAACATTGCTAGAGATAGAATGTGTAAACTATTTGGCGCAGATCATGCCAACGTTCAACCTCATTCAGGCTCTCAAGCTAATATGGCAGTTTATATGAGCGTATTAGAACCAGGAGATAAAGTATTAGGAATGAATTTATCTGATGGTGGACACTTAACTCATGGAAGTTCAGTTAATTTTTCTGGAAAGTTATATAAATTTATATCTTATGGAGTAGGTGAAGATGGATTTATTGATTATGAGGCATTAAGAACTGTTGCTTTGGAAGAAAAACCTAAAATGATAGTTGCAGGAGCTAGTGCTTATCCAAGAATAATAGAATTTGATAAAATAAGAGCAATTTGTGATGAAATAGGTGCATATATGATGGTAGATATGGCTCATATTGCTGGACTTATTGCAGCAGGGGTTCATCCTAGTCCAGCACCATATGCAGATTTTATTACAACAACAACTCATAAAACTTTAAGAGGACCAAGAGGGGGAGCAATACTTTGTAAAGAAAAGTATGCAAAACTAGTAGATAAAACTATATTCCCAGGAATACAAGGTGGTCCATTAATGCATACTATTGCGGCTAAAGCTATTTGCTTTAAAGAGGCTCTAGATCCATCTTTCAAAGAATATCAGCAAAAAGTTTTAGAAAATGCTAAAACCCTTGCAAATGCATTAAAAGAGAGAGGATTTAATTTAGTATCTGATGGTACTGATAATCATTTAATTCTATTGGATTTAAGAAATAAAGATATTACAGGAAAAGCAGCAGAACATCTATTAGATGAGGTTGGAATTACTGTAAATAAAAATACAATACCTTTTGAAACACAAAGCCCATTTGTAACTAGTGGTATTAGAATAGGTACTCCAGCTACTACTACTAGAGGTTTTGGAAAAGATGAAATGATTGAAATTGCTGATATAATGAATTGGGCAATTGATAATAGAGATAATGATTTATCACCAGCTAAGGAAAGAGTTAAAGCTCTTTGTGATAAAATTCCACTATATAAGTAAATTACTTGCAATAAGTAAATACCTGGCATTTTATCTGCTAGGTATTTATATTATTTAAAAATATAAGGATGAATACATAAGTAATATTTAGATTATATTGACTTATTTGTTTAAACCTCTTATAATTATGATTGAAAATCAAATAGTATTTTAGGTGCTTTTTAAAAGTGAAAAGGGAATATGGTTAAAATCCATAGCAGCCCCCGCTACTGTAAATGATGACGACCCTCAAAATACCACTCTTCATAGGGGAAGGTGAGGTTAGAATGATTCATAAGCCAGGAGACCTGCCTAAATGTAAGCTTTCGGAGGGAAATGAGCTATTTTAGTGGCTAAGTTAATATGTATAAGAAAATTAAAAAATTTTGTAAGTTTTATCTTACTTATATTTAAACTTATATTCTTATTTTACTAAGATGGAAATTTTTTATTTATTTGGGCAAGGGAGCTTTTCTTCCTTGCTTTTTTATTTTATTTAGATAGAAAGAAGGTATAGTAAATGGCTAAAATAATGATTCAAGGTACAGCTTCTTCTGTAGGGAAAAGCATACTAGTAACTGCATTATGTAGAATATTTAAACAAGACGGATATTCGGTATGCCCGTATAAGTCACAAAATATGTCTCTTAACTCATATATAACACTGGATGGAAAAGAAATGGGGCGTGCCCAAGTGTTACAAGCTTACGCTGCTGGTCTTGAACCACAGGTATATATGAATCCTATTCTGCTAAAACCAACTACAGATAAAAATTGTCAAATAATTTTTAATGGAGAAGTCTATGGTTACTCTAATGCAAAGGAATATCATAATTTAAAAGTTAAATTCAAGGATGATTTAAAATCTGCTTTTGAAGAATTGGAAAATCAATTTGATATTATTGTTATGGAAGGTGCAGGAAGCCCTGCAGAAATAAATTTAAGAGATAATGATATTGTTAATATGGGTATGGCTGAACTAATAGATGCGCCTGTTTTACTTGTAGGTGATATCGATAAGGGAGGCGTATTTGCATCTTTATTAGGTACTATTATGCTCCTTAGTGATGCTGAGAAGGACAGAGTTAAGGGAACTATTATAAATAAGTTTAGAGGAGATATATCTTTACTTAAACCAGGAGTTGATAGTTTAGAGGAGCTAACTCATAGAGATTGCTTAGGGGTTGTTCCATATTTTAAATTAGATTTAGAAGATGAAGATGGAGCTGTTGACCTTAATAAGAACATCACAGATAAAATAGATATAGCTATTATAAGATTGCCACATATATCAAACTTTACTGATTTTGATGCATTATCTATAGAACCAGATGTTTCTGTAAGATATGTGGAAACTGTAAACGAATTTAAAACTCCTGATTTAGTTATAATTCCTGGAACTAAAAATACACTAGGAGACTTAGAATATCTAAAAAAATCAGGTTTATATAACAAGATTAGAGAATATGAGGGTAATGGAAAAATTATAGGTATATGTGGTGGATATCAAATGCTAGGTAAAGTACTAGAAGATCCTTATGGGATTGAAACTTTACTAGAGTTTATGGATGGATTAGATCTTTTACCTATAAAAACAGTATTTGAAGAGAAAAAGGTTACTACTAGAGTTAATGGTATCATAGCAAAGGACTTAATAAACAATAACACTCCTTTAAATATATATGGATATGAAATACACATGGGAAAAACTACAATTATGGATGAAGGTAAAAACCTTATTACTATAAATAAGAGTAATAATGAAGAGACTAATCATTTAGATGGGGTAGTAAATGATAAAGGAAATGTGATGGGAACCTATATTCATGGCGTTTTTGATGGGGTTGAATTTAGACAACATATTATTAATGAATTAAGAAGAAATAAGGGGATTGAAGAGAAGGCTTCTATGCCTTATGAGCACTTAAGAGAAAAGGAATTAGATAAACTAGCTGACCTTGTAAGATCGTCTATAGACATGGATAAAATATATAAAATAATGGGCTTAAATAGGTAATAGGAGATATTATTATGATTAATTTTCATATATCTTTAAATATACTTTGTGTATTTTTAGCAGCTATCTTAGACTTTATTTTAGGTGATCCTAGTTGGCTACCACATCCTATTATATATATTGGAAAGCTTATTGGTGCTCTAGAAAAGTGGCTAAGAAAACACTTCCCTAATAATAGTAAATTGAAGTGGACTTCTTTATTTATGGTATTTATAGTTTGTGCAATGACATACATGATTCCTTATTTATTACTTAAACTATCTATAATAAATAATATTATTTTTATAGTAGCTAACACTCTAATAATATGGACAACGCTTGCGGCTAAGAGTCTTCATTCAGCAGGAATTCAAGTCTATGATGCTCTTGGTGAAGATGATATAAAAGAAGCTAGAGTTAAACTTTCATATATTGTAGGTAGAGATACAACTTCTTTAAGTAAGGATGAAATAATTCGAGGGGATGTAGAAACCATAGCTGAAAATACTTCTGATGGTATAATTGCACCTATAATTTATGCCATTATCGGAGGAGCTCCCCTTGCTATGATGTATAAAGGTATTAATACTATGGATTCTATGGTAGGGTACTTAAACGAAAAGTATAAGAATATAGGTTTTTTCCCAGCAAATATTGATGATATATTTAACTTTATTCCTGCTAGATTAACAGGAGTATTAATGTGTCTTACAGCATGGATAGTTAATGGAAGTATAATTACATCCTTTAAGATTATGATTAGAGACAGAAAGAATCATAAAAGTCCAAATTGTGCTTATCCTGAAGGAGCTACAGCTGGAGCTCTATCTATTGAATTAGGTGGTACTAATACTTATTTTGGAGAAGTAGTAGAAAAACCAACTATCGGTGATGCTACAGAATCATTAAGTCATCATCATATAAAAAAATCTATAATACTAATGTATAGTAGTGAAATTTTGCTAATAATTTTAAGTTTAGCATCTTTGATTATACTTTAATTAAAGTTGATTACTTATATATACTTACACATATTAAGATGAAAGGTGGTATATATATTTTGAAACATGGAGGAGATATATATACTGAAGGTACTTTAATTGGAAGAAAACTTTTAGACTTTAGCTCAAATGTAAATCCTATACCTATATCTAAGGAATTTAAGGATAATATAGGAGAAGCTTTAGAAAAGGTACCTCTGTATCCAGATATAAAATATAGAGAATTAAAAAATAACCTATTAAATTATTTATTTAATAGTAATGAGCACTTTAATGGAAATGCCTATGGAGAAGAGTCTCTTAAGAGCATAAGTATTGAAAATATTATAGTAGGGAATGGAGCAGCTGAAATATTAGATTTAGTTATAGGCTATTTGAATTCTATAACTATAGTTGTTCCTTCCTTTGTAGAATATGAAGACTTTAGTAAAAAACATAAATTGAGCATTAATTATTCTTTTTTAAATGAATTTATGGAATATGATTATGTAGATATTTTTAAAAAAGTACAAAATACAGAGGGGTTAATAATCGCTAATCCCAATAATCCAAATGGTTGTATTATTGATCATTGTAAATTTAAAAACATATTAGACTATTGCGAAGTGCATAATAAATTAGTGATTATTGATGAAGCGTTTATAGAGTTTGTATTAGATAATAAGAAGAGTATAATTAATTATATACATAATTATAGTTGTATTGTAATAGTTAGGGCTATAACAAAATTTTTCTCTATGGCAGGAGTTCGCTTAGGTTATGCCATAAGTAGAAATAATGGACTACTAGATTTTATTCAATATAATCAAAATCCTTGGACAGTAAATTGTTTTGCAGAAGTTGCTGCTAAGTATGCTTTAACTGATGAGAAATTTATAAAAGAAGGTAAAAATTGGTTGATTTCTGAAAGAGAATTTATGAAGAATTCTTTGAATGATATAAAGATTATAGAAAAGGTATATGAAAGCAAGGGCAATTATTTTCTTTGTAAAATAAAAGGAGTTACAAGCTCAGAACTTTTAAAACAGCTTATGGAAAAGGGTATTTTAATTAGAAATTGTAATAATTATACTGGCCTTAATGATAGTTTTGTAAGGATAGCTATAAAAACTAGAGATATGAACAAAGCTATTATAAAAGCTTTAAGTGAAATTAATAGCTAAATAAAATATTAGAATAAAGGATAGGATTTTCATGGATAGTTTTAATAATTCCGTATTTATTTCATTGAATGGTATGAATACTAAAGTTTTAATATTAGGTGGAGGAAAAAGCGCTTTAATAAAAGCTAAAACTCTTTTATACAATGGATTTATGGTTCATTGCATCTCAAAAGAATTTACCGATGAATTTAAAGTGTTAGATGGTGCTTATACTAATTTGGAACTTTTAGATAAACCTTTTACTAATGAGTTATTGGAGGATTATCATTTAATTGTAATTTGCACTAATGATGATAAATTCAATGAAAATATTAGGAATATATGCAACAGTAAAAATAGAATTTTTATAGATACTACACTTCCAGAAAACTCCAAGGCTGTTCTTTGTGCTACAGGAAGAAGCAAAAATATTGCTTTAGGTCTTCGAGTTAAGGGGAAAAATCCTAAAGCATCAGTATTTTTATGTAATAAGGGAAAAGAGTATTTTGAGAGCTTTGACAATTATATAGAATTTATAACTCATATTAGAAATAATGTAACAACTTTAAATAACAAAAATGAAATTCTAAATTTTATCTGTTCTGAAGATTTTCTTTTTTTCTTTAACCATGGATACCATATTGAGATTTTGAAGTTATTTTATTCAGATTTATTAAATAAACGAGGTATAGATTTAAACTATACCATGAATGGAGGAGTATAATTGGTTTTAAAATTAGCTACACGAAAAAGTAAGCTTGCTCAAGTTCAAACTGATTATGTAATGAATTTGATTGAAGAGTTACATAATATAAAATGTGAAAAGGTTCTTACAGATACCTTAGGAGATAAAAGACTTGATGTAACGTTAGATAAAATTGGTGGAAAGGGTGTCTTTATAAAAGAGTTAGAAAAATTAATGATTGATGAAAAAGCACATGGTGGAGTCCATAGTATGAAGGATGTACCCTATGAGTTACCAGAGGGTTTCTCTATTGCTGCTACACCAATAAGGGAAGATGTAAGAGATGCATTTGTATCTATGAATGGTATTTCATTTTTTGATTTACCTAAGGGAGCTAGAGTTGGTACTAGTAGTAAAAGAAGAAGTGAACAAATTCTGCTTTTAAGGCCAGACGTTGAAATAGTTCCTGTAAGAGGAAATGTTCAAACAAGAATTGATAAGATTGAAAATGAAAATTTAGATGGAATAGTATTAGCTGCTGCAGGGTTAAAGAGATTAGGATTAGAGGGAATCATTACTAATTATTTTGAGACAAATGAAATAGTTCCTGCAATTGCACAAGGAGCATTAGGAATAGAAATTCATGAGAGTTGTGAGTATGCAGATGAATTAAAGGCCTTAGATAATGAGGAAGTCAGAATTTGTGTAGAAGCTGAAAGAAGCTTTATGAGAGAGTTAAAAGGCGATTGTCACTCTACTATTGGTGCATATGCTAGTATAGAAGAGGATGTAATGACTATTATGGGTATATATGAAGTCAATGGTAAACTAATAAAAGACACTGTAGTAGGAAATAAAGAGGAATATTTAAACTTAGGAAAAAAATTATCACAAAATATCTTAAATAAATAGATATTAAATAGGAGGATGTATGGGAAAGGTTTATTTAATTGGAGGTGGTCCAGGATCACCAGACTTAATAACATTAAGAGCTATAAAGGTTTTAAGAGAATGTACAGCTATACTTTACGATAGGTTATCTGGTTCAGAAATATTAAAATATGTAAATGCAGATGCAAAGCTTTATTATTGTGGGAAAGAGCCAGGATGTCACTATAAAACTCAAGAAGAGATTAATGATACTTTAGTTAAATTAGCAAAGGAAGGACATATTGTTGGGAGAATTAAAGGTGGAGATCCATACATATTTGGTCGCGGTGGGGAAGAAGCCTTAGCTCTAATAGAGGAAAACATTGACTTTGAAGTAGTACCTGGTATAACTTCACCTATTGCAGCACTTAATTATGGGGGCATACCTGTAACTCATAGAAAAATCGCCCAAAGTTTTCATGTCTTTACAGCAAAAAGTGCAGCTGGATTAAACTTAGATTTTGATACTATAGCTAAATTAAAGGGTACTTTAATTTTTATGATGGGTTATGAACAATTAGGAGGCATTTGTAATGGTCTTATTAATGCTGGATTAGGAGTAGATACTCCAGTAGCTCTTGTAATGAGTGGAACTACCTCTAATCAAAAGAAGGCAGTAGGAACTTTAAAAGATATAACTGAAATAGCTAAGGAAAAGGGTATGTCTAATCCATCTATTATTGTAGTTGGAGAAGTAGTTAAATTTAATGACAAGTTAAATTGGTTTGAGAAGTTACCTTTATTCGGAAGAAATATTTGTATAACTAGGAGTAAGGCTCAAAGTAAAAAAATTAGTGATGAACTATCTAAATTAGGAGCTTCAGTTACAGAAATAAATTCTATAGCAATAAAAGCTGACACTGAAAGTATTAAAGCTGTTGAAAATAAGTTAGAAGACTATAAGTATATATTATTAACTAGTATTAATGGAGTTGAAATGCTATTTAATGCATTATGCTATAACAATATAGATATAAGAAAAATTAAAGGTGAGTTTATTTCCATAGGAGATGCTACTACTAAAGCTTTAAAAGCTAAAGGAATAATTCCAACTTTAACAGCTGAGGAATTTACTGGTGAAGGTTTATTTAAAGCTATAGAGCCAAAGGTTTCCTCAGAAGATAAAATATTAATTCCACGTTCTAAGAAAGGAAGAAACTATATTGTAAATGAACTTAGAAATATTGGAGCTGAGGTAGATGATATACCAGTGTATGATACAGTTATTGGCGAAAATCCTAATTTAATTTCCTTTGACAATTGTGATACAGTGATATTTACTAGTCCTAGCACCGTAGAAAATATGATTACTTTGGCTGGGATAGATAAAATTAAAGAAAAATCAATTATATCAATAGGGCCTATTACTTCAAAGGCTTTAAATATTCATCAATTATCGTATATAGAATGTGATAAAATTGGAACTCAAGGTATTATAGATACCTTAATTAAGTAAATTATTTTTTAAAAGTATTGAAAGGTAGGTGTATCATGGCCTTGAATCAATAGAAGGCCATGTTTATTATGTTCAAAAGATATAGAAGATTAAGAGAAACTAGTGCAATAAGAGATATGGTACGAGAGACTGTTTTAAACAGTAATGATTTTATATATCCAATTTTTGTGGTTGAGGGAGAAAATATAAAAAGTGAAATTCCTTCTTTAGCAGGTAATTATCATTGGTCATTAGATAGATTACCAGAAGTTGTAGATGAGGTTATTGCTGCAGGAGTAAAAGGGATAATCTTATTTGGACTTCCAGATGAAAAAGATGAAATTGCATCTTCAGCTTTCTGTGAAGATGGTATAGTTCAAAGAGCAATAAGAAAAGTTAAAGAAATATCTAAGGAGTTATTTGTTATTACTGATGTATGTATGTGTCAATACACTTCTCATGGTCATTGTGGAGTCATTAAAAATGAAAGAGTAGATAATGATGAAACTTTAAAGTATTTAGCTAAGATTGCGCTTTCTCATGCCAAAGCTGGAGCTGATATGATTGCGCCTTCTGATATGATGGATGGTAGAGTTAAAGCTATAAGAGATATTTTAGATGAAAATGGATTTGGACATATATCTATAATGAGCTATAGTGCAAAATATAGTTCTGCTATGTATGGTCCTTTTAGAGCAGCTGCAAATTCAGCTCCTGAATTTGGAGATAGAAGTAGCTATCAAATGGACCCTGCCAATGGGAAAGAAGCTATGAGAGAAATCGCAGCTGACATTGAAGAAGGAGCAGATATAGTAATGGTTAAACCAGCTATATTATATTTAGATATAATAAAAGAGGCTAGTTTGAATTTTAATATGCCTATTGCTGCTTACAATGTCAGTGGAGAATATGCTATGATTAAAAATGCTGGGGAAAATGGATTAATTGATGAAAAAAGAGCTGCTCTTGAAATGTTAACTTCAATAAAAAGAGCTGGGGCTAAGTTAATTATCACTTACTATGCTCTAGAAGCAAGTAAATGGATTAAAGAATAAATAAATTTAACATATAAAAACCTGTTGTAAAAAAACAATGGGTTTTTATATTTATAATAAATAATTACACTAAGTAAAATCTTTGAGATTTGGTATAATGAATAATTTGAAAATAAAATTCATATTTATAAACTATATCATTGAATATACAAATTTTTAGCAGTATAATATGCTTAGATGTTTATTAGTAGAAAATAGGGGTGAATATGGATGAATGTTAAAGAAAAAATTGAAAATCTTAGAACTGCTATGAAAGAAAATCAATTATCAGCTTACATTATTCCTAGTTTTGATTCTCATCAAAGTGAATATGTAGCTGAATACTTCAAAGCTAGAGCATGGATTTCTGGTTTTACAGGTTCAGCAGGAACTGTAGTTGTAACTCATAATAGAGCAATACTATGGGCAGATGGTCGTTATTATATTCAAGCTGAAAAACAACTATCTGGTACTGGTATAGAGCTTTTTAAAATGGGACAACCTAAAGTTCCTAGTTATACAGAATTTCTTAGAAAAGAACTTAATCCAGGAGATATAGTTGGTTTTGATGGTTCTGTAATGCCTATTGATTTATATAAAACTATGACAGAAACATTTAAAAGTAAAAATATAAAAATAAATCCAGATAAGGATTTGATATCTCCAATTTGGAGTGATAGACCAGCTGTTCCAAATACAAGGGTATTTCTTCATGATGTTAAATTTGTAGGTAAATCAGCAACAGAAAAACTTACTATTATTAGAGAAAAGATGAAGGAAATAGGCGCTGAATATTATGTTCTAAGTTCTTTGGATGACATTGCTTGGACATTAAACATTAGGGGAAATGATGTAGAAAGCAGTCCTGTGACAATATCTTACTTATTAATTAGTATTAATTCTGCAAAGTTTTTCATAGATAATAATAAATTATCTGATGAAGTTATATCTAATCTAAAGGCTTCTTCTGTAGACATATTAGATTATGATGAGGTATTTAATAGTTTAAAAGAACTTAAGGATACATCTATATTATTTGATCCAAATAAAACTAATGTAAAAATTCTTACTTCATTGAATGAGTCTATTTCTAAAATTGAAAAAAGAAATATAACCACAGATTTAAAAGCTATAAAAAATGAAGTAGAAAGAAGTAACTTTAGAAACTGCACTATAAAAGATGGAGTTGCTATGGTTAAGTTTATAAAGTATATAAAAGAAAATGTAGGAAAAGAAGAAATATCTGAGATGTCAGCTACAGATACTTTAATTAGATTAAGAAGTGAACAAGAGTATTTTGTTGAACCAAGCTTTTCAACTATAGCTGCCTATAAAGAACATGCTGCTATGATGCACTATTCTGCTACTCCAGAAAGTAATTATATATTAAAACCAGAAGGGTTATTCTTAGTGGATTCAGGTGGACAATACTATGATGGAACCACAGATATAACAAGAACTATAGTTCTTGGTGAATTGACTGAAGAAGAAAGAAGAGATTTTACCCTTGTAGTTAAGAGTAATTTAGCTTTAACTATGGCTAAATTTTTATATGGTGCTACTGGCTCTAACTTAGATATTATTGCAAGAACACCTCTTTGGGAAGCAGGAATAGACTATAAATGTGGAACAGGTCATGGAGTTGGATTCTTCCTTAACATTCATGAAGGACCACAAAGTTTCTCCCAAGTTCCTAATACAGTAGTCTTTGAAGAGGGTATGAATATTACAAATGAGCCTGGTGTATATAAAGAAGGTAAACATGGTATTAGAATAGAGAATTTACTATTTGTTACTAAAGACAGTGAAACAGAATATGGTGGACAATTTATGAAATTTGATGTAGCTACTTATTGCCCTATAGATTTAGATGGTATAAGAATAGATATGCTTACAGAAAAAGAAAAATTATTCTTAAATAATTATCATAAGGAAGTATATAAATTGTTATCACCTTATCTAAATACAGAAGAAAAAGAATTTTTAAAGAAAGAAACTAGAGAAATTTAAACTTATATTATAAAGTATTGTTACGTATACTAAAATAAAAATCATCTCTAATAATGGAGATGATTTTTATTTTAGTATTATAACATTTTAAATATTCCGGATATTATAATTAATAACATACCTATAAACAAATAACTAAACATATTAGAATCACGGTTCATGGCAATACCTCCAAACTTACTATTGTCTATATGTACACTTATAATATATACGCCTTATAGGTTGTAAAAATACCTAATTAAAAAATATAAAAAAATATAATATTTTACTATAATGTGATATAATTATACTTAATACACATGCATATAATATTTTATATATGTTTATTAATATTATTTAAATTTGAGAGGTGATATTTAATGGATTTAAACTGGATTTGGTTTGGATTACTTATTTTTGTAATAATTGTAGATATAGCTACAAGTAACTTTACATTTTCATGGTTGGGAATAGGCTTTATTCCTGCATTTATTGCTGGATACTTTGTAGACTTTACTACGCAAATATGGATTGCTTTATTACTAGGAACTGTAGCAATTTTATTTGGATTAAAGGTATCTAAAAAATATATTCATGGAAACCTACCAACTGAGAAACCACTGGTTGGTAAGTATGAAGATAGGGAATTTGTATCTGAAGTTAGATTAGAACATAATAAAGAATGTAGAATAAAAGTTAATGAAGTATATTGGACAGCCAGAAATATAGGCGAAGATATAAATATTGGTGATACTTTTAAGGTGTTAAAAATTGAAAATAATAAATTAATAATTGAAAAAGGAGTGATTTAAATGGGATTAGTAATTGGTGTTTTAGTTATACTATTTGTTTTTCTAGTCATCATAATTTCATCAGTTAAGGTAGTTAATACTGGTTATAACTATGTTATGGAGAGGTTTGGTCAGTTTTATAAAATTTTAGAGCCAGGTTGGCACTTTACAATTCCTTTTGTGGATTTTATCAGAAAGAAGGTATCTGTTAAACAACAAATACTTGATATTGCACCACAGAATGTAATAACAAAAGATAATGTTAATATTTCTGTAGATAATGTTATATTCTACCAAGTTCTAAATGCAAAGGATGCTGTTTATAACATAGAAAACTATGTTCAAGGTATAATGTATTCTACTATAACTAATATGAGAAACATATTAGGTGATATGAGTTTAGATGAAGTATTAGCAGGAAGAGACCTCATCAATTCAAAGTTACTACAAATTGTTGATAATGTAACTGATGCTTATGGAATTAAGATATTATCTGTAGAAATTAAAAATATTGTTCCACCTTCTGAAATTCAACAGGCTATGGAAAAGCAAATGAAAGCTGAAAGAGATAAGAGGGCAATGATTCTTCAAGCAGAAGGTTTAAGGCAATCACAAATTGAAAAGGCTGAAGGAGAAAAGAGAGGACAAATCCTTGGTGCAGAAGCAGAAAAAGAAGCTAATATTAGAAGGGCAGAAGGGTTAAAAGAATCTCAATTACTTGAAGCAGAAGGTAAAGCTAACGCAATTGCCAAAATTGCAGAAGCAGAAGCGGAAGCTATAAGAAAAGTAAATGAAGCTATTATTCAATCTGGAACCAATGAAACTGTTATAGCTTTAAAACAAGTTGAAGCACTTAAAGAAATGGCTAATAATCCAGCTAATAAGCTTATACTACCAAATGAAACACTATCTTCACTTGGAAGTATAGCAGCTATAGGAGAAATGCTAAAAAACAATAAATAGTACACTACAAAGCATTAGGTTATATCCTAATGCTTTATTTTATACAAAAATAATTACAATATTCATATTAAAATGTTGAAATTATTAAATAAATATTGTAAAAAATCTTATATTAGCATATACTCTTAATACAATGAAATGAGAAAGTTTGTATAAATATATAATTAAAAGGGTAGGTGAAATTTTCATGAATAATTTAAACATTGATTTAGACTTAATGTTAGAGCTGAGTTTATCAGAAACAAGAGGGGAAGGTGAATGTTATTTAAACTTAAATGATGGAGAATTTTCTTATATTCCTCAAAGCATTATAGAAGCATTAAAAGATGAATCAAAATTTACTAAACTTGAAAGTTGGGAAAAGGAATTGGCTAAAGAAACAGAAGATATTATAATGAATTATAGTGACAGCTATATATACATGCCTTTAATTAGTGATGATATATTAATTGATGCTATGAAAAAATATTTAAATACCTTAAGTTCTAATGAGAAAGATGAAATCTATAATAAAGTAGATTGGTCAAATCCGTTATTAACTTTTAATAGGGTTTTAATTGATAAAAATAAGCTTGATGAGTTTTATACATTTAGAGATGAATTTTTGATTAATCATCTATTACAATGGTTAAAAGATAAAAATATAAATGTAGTTAATTAAATTATGATATAGATAATAAAAAGAAGTTGGCTTAATTTTAAGCCAACTTCTATAATTTTAATCTAAAAATGGAGTTTCTTTCTCTATATAAACTTTATGCCAAATTAAGAAAATAAGTATAGTCCAGATCTTTCGACTTAGGTCAAATGGACCTTTTCTATGATCTTCTACTAATTTAATAGCAGCTTCTTTATTTATAAACTCATCAGCATTACTATTTTTTATTATATCTATGGCCCACTGATAAAGTTCATCCTTAAGCCATAATCTTATTGGAACGGGGTATCCAAGTTTCTTTCTATCTAGAGCAGTTAAGAATGGTAAATCTGATTTAAAAGACTCTCTTAATAAGTATTTTGTCACATGACCATTGATTTTTTCATCAGCAGTAAGCTTTGAAGCAACTTTAAATACTTCTTTATCTAGGAATGGTACTCTAAGCTCTAAAGAGTGAGCCATAGTCATTCTATCAGCTTTAACAAGAATATCACCTGTAAGCCATGTATTAAAATCTACAAATTGCATTTGAGTGATTGGGTCATACTGAGCTGCTCTATCATAAATATCATTCATAGCTCTCTTAATAGTATATTTTGAATCATATTTATTAAGTATTCCTTCTTTTTCAGCATCTAAAAAGATTTTTGCATTACCCACATAACGTTCTCTCATTGGAGTACAACCTCTATCAATAAAGCTTTTTCCTCTTGTTCCTTCTGGTATATGGGATGCACCTGATTTTAAAGCTTTCTTTAAGAAGCCAGGTACATAGTCAAACATTTTTAATGAATTAGGCTCATGGTAAATAGTATACCCACCAAATACCTCATCAGCACCTTCACCAGATAGAATAACCGTAACATGTTTAGCAGCTTCTTTAGCAATAAAATAAAGTGGTATTGCTGCAGGGTCTGCTACAGGTTCATCCATATGCCAAATTATCTTAGGCAATTCATTGGCAAATTCTTCATAAGAAACTATCTTACTTATATTTTCTAAACCTAGTTTATCTGCTGATTCTCTAGCTAAATCAATTTCACTATATCCATTTCTATCAAAACCTATGGTAAAAGTTTTTAAGTCTGGCATGTGCTTTTTAGCTAAAGCAGTTACAACAGTAGAATCAATTCCACCTGATAAGAAAGACGCAACAGGCACCTCAGATTGCATATGTAATTCAACAGAATCTTCTATGACCTTACGAATTTCTTCCATCTTTTCGTCTTTGGGTCCTTGAGTAGGGTTAAACTTAATTGAATAATAACAGCTTATTTCATGAGTTTTACCTAATTCTTTCTTTATAATATGACCTGGTTTTAAAACTTTTATATCCTTTAGTAAAGTTTTAGGCTCTGGTACAAATTGAAATGTAAGATAGTCATGAAGTGCCCCGTTATCAATATCAACACAATCGCTATCAGGATTAGCATGAAAACTCTTAAGCTCAGAAGCTACATAAAGTCCAGTTTCATTTTCTGTATAATAAAATGGCTTTATTCCAAAGGGATCTCTTCCACCTAAGAATATTTTTTTCTTTCTATCCCAAATAATAAATGAGAACATTCCTCTAAGCTTCTCAACAAACTTATCTCCTAAGTGAGTATATAATGTAGCTATTACTTCTACCTCTGAGTTAGTAGTAAAGCTATAGCCTTCTTTTATTAATTCATCTCTTAAAGATATATAATTATAAATTTCTCCATTAAAAACTATTTCTAATTCATCTTTATAAGAGTAGGGTTGAATTCCATTAGCCAAATCTAGAATACTTAGTCTTTTAAAGCCTAAATAAACATTTTCGTCCATATACTCTCCATCTTGAGTTGGTCCTCTATGTTTAATAATTTCTCTCATTTCACGAAGAGTTTCTTTCTTTTCTTCTAGTATTTTAGAATTGCTAAAATACGTTACAAATCCGCACATCGATAATCCTCCTTAGTGTTTATACACATAAAAATATTTTACAATATATATCTATCTTAATCAATATATTCATTATTATATAATTAGTAGTACCTAACTTTTATTTCTACCACATAGTATACCATATTTCTACATGAAAAGTTATATAAGTTGAATAACTTTTCGACGAGGATAAAGACTTCAAAACGATTGTAATAAAATGTAAAAACAATCAGATAAATAATAAATGGAAAATAAAGGTAAATAAATGTTATTATAGAATAATACTAATAGAATTAATATGGTACTAATTAAGGGGAGAGAAATTATGAGTAATTATTGTGGTAAAAATATCTGTTTTTATTATTATGGGGAGGATCATTTAGTAATTAATCTATATAAATACATAAAACAGCAAATAGAAAATAATAATTATGTTTATCTTTATGTAGATGAAGATATATATAAATTACTTACTAATAATTTAGATTCAAATGAAAGATCAATGATAGAAAATATTAGGATGAGTAATGTATTAATGTCTTCGTATAATGAAAATATAAATTCTACGATGATATCAAAGTTTCTTAGAGAACTTAAAGCAAAAGCTTCGAATTCAGGATTTTGGGGAGGGGACTTTATAATAGATGGTGCTAAGATATTAAATAACACATGTAATACAATATTTGAAGAATTTATTAAAGCTTTATCTAATATATGTGAAGAAGAACATATAAATATATTAACATGCTATGACTTTTTAGATTATGTAAATAGAGGAAAAACTATTACTGAAGACGTTATGAGAGCCTCTTATAAATACCATGATTATAGGATGTTTGGAAATGAAATTTTACCAATAGAATCCTTTCAAATAGAGAGTAATACAGTATAGAAAAATTTAGCCATTACATTCCCTTATAGTTAATAAAGTTCTATAGAAAAAAGTGATAAACCAATCTATTGACACGCATAAATGCTATGATATTATATAATTATAAATGACATTGATAATTAATTGTGTTTAATGTCATAAAGATTTAGTTATATCTAAATAATAGTTATTATATATAGAAATGAGGTAAAAGTATGTCAATAGTAAATATAAGTGATAAAGCTACTACTGAATTCTTACAATTTTTAAAAGATAATGAGGTTACAGCAGATACAGTAAGAATTCATTTTGCAGGTATGGGTTGTAGTGGTGCTGTGTTTAATTTAGTTTTAGACGAGAAAAAAGATAGTGATAACATAGAAGTTGTTGAAGGACTTACATTTTTAGTTGATAAAGGAGTTACTGAGCAATTTGGTGAACTGACAATTCTTTGTGCAGATGAAAATGGTAGAGGTGGATTCTCTATAGAGCCAGAAATAAAACCAGAAGGTGGAGGTTGTGCTGGTTGCACAAGCTGCGGTTAAATTTAAAAGTTATTAATCATACTACTGAAAGTGCAGTATTAAACTTGTTTAATATTGCACTTTTTTAGTATGTATATTTATTTCAAATAAAATCTATTAGTAAATCCAATGGTAAATACAATTGACATTCATAGTAATATTTATTAGTGTAATAAATATGTAGATTCATTGGCACAATATTGGTGTATCTATAAAACTGAAAAGGAAAAGAGGTAAAAATTATGTCAACAGTTAAAATAAGTGATAAAGCTACCGTTGAGTTCTTACAATTTTTAAAAGATAATGAAGTTACAGCAGATACAGTAAGAATTCATTTTGCAGGTATGGGATGAGGTGGCCCAACATTTAATCTAGTTTTAGATGAAAAAAAAGATACTGATAACACGGAAGTTGTGGAAGGACTTACATTTTTAGTAGATAAATCTGTAAGTGAACAATTTGGAGCTCTTACTATTCGTTCAGGTGAAGAGAATGGTAGAGGTGGATTCTCTATAGAGCCTGAAAAGCAAGCTGAAGGTGGCGGATGTTCAAGTTGTAGCAGCTGCGGCTAATGCATAAACAAAATCTAATTTAAAAGTAAAAGTGCAATGTTAACTTTATTTAGCATTGTACTTTTTATTTTTTTATATACTTATTTCTATCTATAGAAAACATAGTTGAGTATAAAACTTCTTATATTGTTTAAACTAATGGTGACAAATAAGTAGGAGGGAACTATTATGGCAAAAGCAGGAATGAGAAGACCAGATCCAAAAGATTCACATGGTACAGAAAGTAACAAGCATAATCACTTTCCTAAAAATGAAGTTCATCCAGTACCAGAGCTTCAAGGAAGAGCTAAAACTTCTGATAAGAAATCTAAACCAATTAGCTATGATGGAAAATGGTAAAATGATGTGTGAATGAAAATAAAATTAATACCATTAATACAATTTAAATTAAAAAGGAATAATAAGCACTTACTTAAATTAAGAGTAAGTGCTTTTGTTATGTTTATGATTACCACTTAAAGGATTAATCATTACTTAACTAGACTTTCTTTTTATATCTTTTATATGCTATAATACTATAGAAATTCAATAGGAAAAACGGAGGAAAATAGTAAATGAACGAAATTAATAAGATTGATATATATGGCCTAAATAAAAATTTAAAATACTATATAGAAACATGGGGTTGTCAAATGAATGAAGAGGACTCCGAAAAATTATCTGGTGGATTAAAACCATTAGGATATATAAGAACTAACTCTAAAGAAGAAGCTGATATAATAATCTTCAATACTTGTTGTGTTAGAGAAAATGCTGAGCAAAAGGTAGATGGAAACCTTGGAGCTTTAAAAAAATTTAAAAAAGAAAACCCTAGTAAGGTTATTGCAGTTACAGGTTGCATGATGCAACAGGAGGGAATGGCAGATAAAATAATAAGTAAGTTTCCTTTTGTAGATATAATTATAGGAACTCATAATGCCTATAAGTTTACAGAGTATCTTGGAAGAGTTTTAGGTGGGGAAAGACCAATAGTAGAAATTTGGGATAAAGAAGCAGATATAATAGAAGGAGCGCCTATTGATAGAGCAAGTACTATAAAAGGCTTCGTTACAATAATGTATGGTTGTAACAACTTCTGTACTTATTGTATAGTTCCACATGTAAGAGGACGTGAAAGAAGTAGAAACTCTGCTGAAATAATTAAAGAAATAGAAAGTATGGTTAAAGAAGGATACAAAGAAATTACTCTTCTTGGACAAAATGTTAATTCTTATGGTAAGGGTTTGGAAGAAAATATTAATTTTGCAGAACTTTTAAGAAGAATAAATGAAGTAGATGGTATTGAGAGAGTGAAATTTATGACTTCTCATCCAAAGGATTTAAGTGATGAAGTAATTGATGTAATTGCAGTAGGAGACAAATTATGTGAATCTATCCATCTTCCAGTACAATCTGGATCATCAAGAATATTGAAGAAAATGAATAGACATTATACTAGAGAGCAATATTTAGAATCAATTAGAAAAATCAAGGAAAGAATTCCGAATGTAGCACTAACTACAGATATAATTGTAGGTTTTCCAGGAGAAACTGAGGAGGATTTTGAAGATACTTTAAGCTTAGTAAAAGAAGTGGAATATGATTCTGCCTTTACATTCTTATATTCTAGAAGAGGTGGTACTCCTGCAGATTTAATGTTTGATCAAGTAGATGAAAAAGTTAAAAAAGAGAGATTTAATAGACTAGTTGAAGTGGTTAATGAAATTTCTGCTAAGAAAAATAAGCTTTATGATGGAAAAGTAGTTGAAGTTCTTGTAGAAGGTGAAAGTAAAAGTGATGATACAAAGCTAGCTGGAAGAACAAGAACAAGTAAGTTAGTTAATTTTACTGGTAATAAAGAAAATATAGGTAAATTAGTTAATGTTAAAATCACAAAAGCAAATTCTTTTTCATTAATAGGAGAAGAAGTATAAAAGCGACTTTGTCGCTTTTTTTAAATAATTATGAAGGAGAGATATATATGGCGTTAACTCCAATGATGCAACAATATTTTCAAGTTAAAGATAAATATAAAGAATGTATCTTATTCTTCAGACTAGGTGATTTCTATGAAATGTTCTTTGATGATGCTAAAATTGCATCAAAGGAGTTAGAATTAACACTAACTGGAAGAGATTGCGGTCTTGAAGAAAGAGCTCCTATGTGTGGAATTCCTTTTCACGCAGCTAAGAATTATATTGGAGCTTTAATATCAAAAGGATTTAAAGTGGCAATATGTGAACAGGTAGAAGATCCTGCAGTGGCTAAAGGAATCGTAAAGCGTGATGTAGTTAAAATTTATACCCCAGGAACTTATACAGAAGCTTCTTATTTAGATGAGAGTAAAAATAGTTATACAGCCAGTTTATATGTGAAGGAAAATGAAATTGCGCTGGCCTTTTGTGATGTGTCTACAGGGGACTTCTATACTACTGAATTTAAATATAATATTAATGTGATTATAGATGAATTATGCAAATTTAATCCTCGAGAGATAATTATTACAGAAAACTTTGACGAAGAGATTATAGATGAAATTACAAGTAGAACATCCTTTTATATATCTCACTTCCAAGATGATAATTTTAATTTAGAAGATGAAGAACTAAAAGAACAGTTTCCAAACTTAGAAATAGATAAATTATCAGATATATTAATTAGAACTTGTAATGGATTAATTAGATATATAAAAGAAACTCAAAAGGTTTCTTTAATTCATATAAACAATATAGAAGTATATGATATTTGCACATATATGACCATAGATGTGAATTCAAGGAGAAACCTTGAGCTTGTGGAGAATCTAAGAGATAAGGGAAAAACAGGAACTCTTTTATGGGTTATGGATAAAACTAATACATCTATGGGTGGAAGAAGAATTAGAAAGTGGTTAGAAGAGCCTTTAATTATTAAGGAAGATATTTTAAATAGGCAAGATGCTATTGAAGAGTTTACTAAGGATATAATATTAATGGAAGATTTAAAGGAAGCTTTAAATAGTATTTATGACATTGAAAGATTAGTTGGTAAAATAAGTTCTACTGCAATAAATGCTAAGGAGCTTATATCATTAAAGCATTCCATTGCTAAAGTTCCAAGAATTAAAGAAATTATATCTAATCTTACAAGTCCGTTAATGAAGGAGATTCATTCTAACTTAGATGAACTACGAGATATTTGGACTTTCCTTGAAAGTTCTATTATGGATGAACCTTCTTTGTCTGTTAAGGAAGGTAATATTATTAAAACGGGATATAATTCCTTAGTAGATGAATTAAGAGAAAGTAAAACTAGTGGAAAGCTTTGGCTCGCCAATTTAGAAAATGAAGAGAGAATAGCTACAGGCATAAAATCCCTTAAGATTTCTTATAATAAGGTTTTTGGATACTATATTGAAGTTACAAAATCTAACCTTTCCTCAGTACCAGAAGGAAGATATATTAGAAAACAAACATTATCTAATGCTGAAAGATATATAACTCCTGAGCTTAAGGAGATGGAAGATAAAATTCTAGGAGCGGAAGAGAAATTAATAGCTCTTGAATATTCTATATTTACAGAAGTTAGAGAGAAATTGGAAGAAAATATAGATAGAATGAAAAATACGGCTAAGCTCATATCAGAAATTGACTGTATTTGGGCTTTAGCTATGGTTGCTAGAGAAAACAATTATGTTAAACCTGTAATTAACACGGATGGTATCATAGAAATTGAAGAGGGGAGACACCCAGTTGTAGAAGTCATTACAAAGGCAAATAGTTTTATATCTAATGATACTACCTTAGATCTTCAAGATAATAGACTTATGTTAATTACTGGTCCTAATATGGCTGGTAAGTCTACATATATGAGACAGGTGGCATTAATTACACTATTAGCTCAAATGGGAAGTTTTGTTCCTGCTAAAGAAGCAAATGTTTCTATTTGTGATAAAATATTTACTAGAATAGGAGCTTCTGACGATTTAGCTGGTGGTAAGAGTACCTTCATGGTAGAAATGTGGGAAGTATCAAATATTCTTAATAATGCTACCAATAAGAGTTTAGTACTTCTTGATGAAGTTGGTAGAGGTACTAGTACTTACGATGGACTCAGCATTGCTTGGGCAGTTATAGAGTATATATGTGAAAATTCAAATATTAAGTGTAAAACTCTATTTGCTACTCATTATCATGAGTTGACTAAGCTAGAAGGTGAAATTCCGGGAGTAAAAAACTACTCTATTTCAGCAAAAAAAGTAGATAATAATATTATATTCTTACGTAAAATTATAAAGGGTGGAGCAGATGAATCTTATGGTATAGAGGTTGCTAAGTTAGCAGGGTTACCTTCAGCAGTAATTTCTAGAGCAAGAGAAATTTTAGAGACTTTAGAAGATGGCTCTTCAAAAGATATAATCAAAGAAGAAGCTAAAACTGTAATCTCATCTACAGATAAAGTAGAAAAAGAAATTTGTTTAACCCAGCAAATAGCCTTTGAAGATGTTGCTATGCAAAACCTAATTGAAGAAATTAAGTCTATAGATGTACTTAATCTTACACCTATGGATGGATTTAATAAATTATATGATATTATAAAAAAAGCTAAGAATATATAAAGGGATAAAATAATTATTTAAGGTGGGTGTATTATGAGAAGAATCAATTTATTATCTGAAAACACTGCCAATAAAATTGCAGCAGGAGAGGTTGTTGAAAGAGCTAGTTCTGTAGTTAAAGAATTAATGGAAAACAGCCTTGATGCTGACAGCAAAAATATAACTATTGAAATAGAAGACAGTGGAAATAAACTTATAAGAATCACAGATGATGGAAGTGGTATTCATCCTGAAGATATAAAAAAAGCTTTTATGCCCCATGGTACTAGTAAGATAAGTTCCGTAGAAGATATTTATGATATTCAATCTTTTGGATTTCGTGGAGAAGCTCTTGCTAGTATAGCTGCTGTTTCAAAGGTTAGACTAAAATCAAGGATGGAAGCTTTTGATTATGGTAGAGAGATTTATATTGAAGGTGGAAAAGTAATCTATGAGAAAGACATAGGTTGTAATTTGGGAACGGAAATTGAAGTTAAAGATCTATTCTTCAATACTCCAGCAAGACAAAAATTCTTAAAATCACCTCAAAGAGAAAAATCTATAATAAATGACTTAGTATTAAAGCTAGCCCTAGGAAATTATAAGACTTCCATTACATTAATTAATGATGGAAAGCAAACCCTCAGGACTTTTAGTGAAGATGAACTGGATAAGACCCTTAGAATTTTATACGGAAAAGAAGTATATGAAAATGTAATACCAATAGAAAATCATAGCGATATTTTATCTGTATATGGATTTATTGGAAAAGAGACTATTAGTAGGGGTAGCAGAAATAGACAAAGCATCTTTGTAAACAAGAGACTTATAAAAAGCTCTCTAATAACTGCAGCTGTAGAGAATGCATTTAAATCCTTTATTATGGTAAATAAATTTCCCTTCTTTGCTATATACATTGATATATTTCCAGAGTTTATAGATCCGAATGTACATCCAACTAAAAATGAAATTAAGTTTTTAGAGGAAAGAGTCTTATTTAAAACAATATTTGATGGGGTTCATAGTGCATTAAAAGAAAGCTTAAAGAAGAGTTTTATTATACCAGAAGAAATAGAAGATTCGTCTATGGTTCAAGAGGATAAATCATACATAAGTTATACTCATCCAGAACCTAGTCAAATGGGGTATTTAAATGATAATCAATATACTAATAAAGACAATAATTTAAATTATAATAAGGATTCTGCTTTTAATAAAGAAGTAAACTATAATGACAATCCTTCTTATATAAGAGAAATTCCTATAGAAAATCAAGTTGAACCTAAAGAATCTAACATATATTCTAGTAAGGAAATATCGAGAATACCTAAGTTTCCACCAATTAAACTCATAGGACAGTGTTTTAATAGTTATATAATTGGTGAATATTTAGATGAATTGTATTTAATTGATCAGCATGCTGCTCATGAGAAGATATTATTTGAACAGTATAGAAAAAATATAGGTAATCTTAATGTGGTAAGTCAGATTTTAGCTGTACCTATAATCATTCCATTAGCCTTTGATGAATATGCCATTTATAAAGATAATGAAGATATTTTTTCAAATGCAGGATTTGTAGTTGAAGGTTTTGGAGATAATGACGTGTTAGTGAGAGAAGTTCCCTTGCTTTTAGGGAAACCTCATATAAACAATTTATTCCATGATATGATAGATAATATAAAATCTATGGGTAGTGGTTTAGCAATAGATGTAAAATATGATAAAATAGCATCTATTGCTTGTAAAGCAGCTGTAAAAGCCAATGATAAGCTATCCGATGTAGAGATTTTATCACTCCTTGAAGAGTTAAGATATATAGATGAGCCATTTACTTGCCCTCATGGTAGGCCTACTATAATTAAATACTCATTAAAGGAAATAGAAAAAAGTTTTAAAAGAATTTAGTATGAAGGGGTTAAAGCTATGAAAGATTTATTTATATTAGCAGGACCTACTGGTATTGGTAAAACAAAGATCTCAATTGATATTGCCAAAGAACTTAATGGGGAAATAATATCTGCTGATTCCATGCAGATATATAAGAAGATGGATATTGGATCTGCTAAAATATCATCAGAGGAGATGAATGGTGTTAAGCATCATCTAATAGATTTTTTAGATCCTAGCGAAAGCTTCAGTGTAGCAGAGTTTAGTAACTTGGCAAAGGAAAGTATTGAAGAAATAAGTAGTGCAAATCATCTTCCAATGTTAGTAGGTGGAACTGGGCTTTATATTAATTCTCTTATTTATAATTATAGTTTTGCAGAAACTAATAAAGATGAAGCTTATCGTAAAGAATTAGAACAACTAGCCTTAGAAAAGGGAGTAGATTATGTTCATGAGATGTTAAAAGAGGTTGATGAAGTTAGTTATAATAAACTATATCCCAATGACCTTAAAAGGGTAATTAGAGCTTTAGAGGTATATAAGGTAACTGGAATACCTATATCTGAAGCAGCTAAAAATGATGAAATTTTTAATATACCTTATAAAGTTTATTACTATGTGTTAAATATGAATAGAGAAAAGCTTTATGAAAGAATTAATCATCGTGTTGACTTAATGATAGAAGCTGGTCTTTTAGAAGAGGTAATAAGGTTAGAAAAAGAAGGATATAATACAGATATGCAATCTATGAAGGGAATAGGTTATAAAGAACTATTACAATATCTTCATGGTGAAGTTTCTAAAGATAAGGCTATAGAAAATATAAAGCAATTTAGTAGAAATTATGCTAAACGTCAACTTACCTGGTTTAGAAAAGACCCAAGAGTTAAGTGGGTAGATAAGGACGATTTTTCTAATGACGAGGATATAGCAAAATTTATTATTAATGATTTTAAAGAGATAAAATATATAGACTAGATTAATTTTAAACATTATATAAGATATGGTGATAGCTATGAATATTAAGGAATTATTTGCTTAATATTCATAGCTATGTTAGTATTAGAATGTTATTTTATGTTTAAGGAGCGATTTTTTATGATAGAAAAAACTAAAAAGTTTTTAATAAATAACTTTAAAATAAATGAAGGGGTTTTTAAAGTATCAGAACAGGCCTTAAAGGATATTCAAGATCAATTTTCTATGATGGATGATATTCGCGAATATAATCAATTAAAAGTTCTTAATGCTTTGCAAGCTGAAAGAGTTAGTGATATGCATTTTACTAATTCCAGTGGATATGGTTATGGGGATGTTGGTAGAGATACTTTAGATAAGGTTTTTGCTAGAGTATTTAACACAGAAGCTGCCCTAGTGCGTCCACACTTTGTAAATGGAACTCATGCTATTGGATGTGCTTTATTTGGTAACTTACGCCCAGGAGATACAATGCTTAGTATATGTGGTTCACCTTATGATACTTTACATAACATTATAGGAATAACTAAGGATGTAAACATAGGATCTTTAAAGGAATATGGGGTAAACTATAATCAACTAGAGTTAACAAGTGCAGGTAAAGTTAATGTTGAGGAAGTACAAAGAGTTTTAAGAAAAGATTTAAGTATAAAGTTAGTACATATTCAAAGATCTACAGGATACGGTTGGAGAAATGCACTGTTAGTAGATGAAATAGGTGAAATAATAAAGGCAATTAAAGATATTAATCCAGAAGTAATTTGCTTTGTAGATAACTGTTATGGCGAATTTATAGATACTATTGAGCCAACAGATGTAGGAGCTGACCTTATAGCTGGATCTTTAATTAAAAACATTGGTGGAGGAATTGCTCCAACAGGTGGTTATATAGCAGGTAAAGAAGTCTATGTAACTCAAGCAGCTTATAGATTGACCATACCAGGGATAGGGGGAGAGTGTGGTTCTACCTTTGGCGTTATGAGAAGCTTATATCAAGGATTATTTTTAGCTCCCCATGTAGCTGTAGAAGCTGTAAAGACAGCTATATTCTGTTCAAGGGTAATGGAACTTCTAGGATTTGATGTATTGCCGAAATATGACACTAAGAGAAGTGATATCATACAAGCTGTTAAATTTAATGATAAGGATAAATTAATTCATTTTTGCAAGGGAATTCAAGCTGGTTCTCCAATAGATTCCTTTGTAGAGTGTGAACCTTGGGCTATGCCTGGCTATGAAGATGAAGTTATTATGGCTGCAGGTGCATTTATACAAGGTTCTTCAATAGAACTTTCTGCTGATGCTCCAATAAGAGAGCCATATATAGCATATCTTCAAGGTGGATTGACCTTTGATCATGGTAAAGTAGGAGTTTTAATGGCTATATCTAGAATATTATCTTAACTATGAGTTAAATTAATAGGTATATAATAAATCTATATTATTATATAAAAAAATATTAAGAAGCTATAATAGCTTCTTAATATTTTCTATAAATTCCTGAAAGTTTACCTAAGATTTTGCAATTATCTACAATTATTGGCTCCATAGTAGAGTTTTCTGGTTGTAATCTAATATGCCCATCTTCTTTAAAAAATCTTTTTATAGTGGCTTCATTTTCTATTAAAGCAACTATAATATCACCGTTAGAAGCAATAGAAGTTTTTTCTATTATAGCTAAGTCTTTATCATGTATTCCAGCTTCTATCATACTGTCTCCTTGGACTTTCAGTATAAATAATTCATTTGTACTGTTTACAAAATCAAGGGGTATAGTTAGATAATCTTCTATACTTTCTTGGGCAAGTATAGGTATTCCAGCTGTAACTTTACCTATAATAGGAATATCAATCATCTCTTTTTTATTATGAGGTTCTTGTAATAATTCTATTGCCCTTGGTTTAGTTGGGTCACGTCTTATTAATCCTTTTTTCTCAAGTCTAGTAAGATGACCATGAACTGTAGATGTTGAACTTAAATTTACAGCTTCACAAATTTCTCTAACTGAAGGTGGATACCCTTTAGTATTAACTTGATTTTTAATAAACTCATAAATTTCTGATTGTTTACCACTTTTAATATCAATCATGAAAACACCTCTCAATCTAGATAATTATACCATAATGAGTGAAGAATATCAAACTTTTGTTCCCATTAAGGAAGATTATTCTAGGAAATTTAAATAAAAACTGGAGATGAAAAAATGAAAAATTTTTTAGAACTAAATATAAATGCAGAAATAATAAAGGCGTTGGAGAAATTAAAAATAACTAAGCCAACTCCGATACAAGAATTATCAATTCCTAAAATATCAGCAAATATAGATGTTATAATGCAAAGCGAAACAGGTAGTGGTAAAACATTGGCTTACTTGTTACCTCTAATTGAAAGAATTAATTATGAAAAAAGAGAGAATCAATTTATAGTGTTAGTTCCTACTCATGAATTAGCCCTTCAAGTAAATGAAGTTTTAAATACTTTAGCAGATAAATCAGCTTTGGATATAAAATCTACTGTTATCATGGGAGATGTAAATATAAAAAGGCAGGTTGAAAAATTAAAGGATAAACCTCAATTTGTAATAGGGTCTCCTGGAAGAATACTAGAACTTATAAAAATGAAAAAAATAAGTGCTCATACAGTTAAAACTATAGTAATTGATGAGTGTGACAAACTTTTAGATAAAAATAATTTAAATATGGTGAAGGATGTTATAAAAACTACACTTAGAGATAGACAATTAGTAATGACTTCTGCAACTTTAACGGAGGAAGCTTTAAATATAGGCGAAAGTTTAATGAAATCTCATGAAATGATAAAGTGTAACAATGATACAACTATAAACCCTAACATAAACAATTTTTATATAGTTTGTGATAGAAGAGATAAAATACTTATCCTTAGAAAGTTAATGGCAAGTATAAAACCTAAAAAAGCCATTACTTTTATTAATAAAAGTGAAGAAATAGAAATATTAACTTCTAAGTTAAAATATCATGGATTAAATGTAGATGGAATACATGGTAGTTTTGTTAAAAATCAGAGGCAAAAAACCATGCTAGACTTTAAAGCAGAGCGTATAAATCTGTTAGTGTCTTCTGACTTATCAGCAAGGGGATTAGATATAGAAGATGTTACTCATATATTCAATGTAGACTTACCAGAAGATATGAATACCTATGTTCATAGAAGTGGTAGAACCGCTCGAGGAGATAAAAGTGGCACAGTTATATCTATTATTTCCCCTAAGGAGATAGCACAGTTAAAATCTTATAGTACAAAACTAAATTTTAATCTTACTGAAAAAACTATATCTCACGGAAATATAGAGGACGTCGCTGCTGTAGTAAAAAACTATAAAAAAAGTAATGCATCTTCAGCTAAAACATCAAAAACATCTAAGAAGTCATCTAAACCTAGGAAGAATATTGTTAATAAGGATAAAAGAGATAAAAGATAAGGTATAAGGTTAATATAAAGTGTACCTGATGCATATAATTTAATAGAGTTCTATCTAGGAGGATTTATGTCTAGACATTTTACAAATGCAATTTACTTAAGTGATGAAGTGGAGAATATTGTACGAACTTCTAAATTCCTAGGAAAGGGCAACAATGGAGTAGTATATAGAATTGATGATGAAAAAATTATAAAGATATTCAATGATAAAAAGGTTTGTGAAACGGAGTATATAATTCTTAAATCATCTATGCATCATCCATCCTTTCCTAAAGTTTTTGGCTATGGAGATTATTTTATTGTAAGAGAGTTTGTAGATGGTATAAGACTTGATAAATATCTAAATCATAACCCGTTAAATCAAAAACTGGTAAGAAGCCTAGTAGATTTAATAAATGATTTTAAAGAACTTGGGTATAAAAAGTTAGATATACGTTGTAAGGACTTATATGTACAAGAGGACTTTTCTATTAAAGTTATAGATCCAAAGGATAACTTTGACAGAGAGATGCCTTTTCCGAGGCATCTAATGAGAGGTATACTAAAGAGGGATAGTATAGGTGAATTTTTTTATTATCTACAAAAAATAGATAGTAATCTATACGAATCTTGGAGAAGCCAGTTTAAAGAATATCTAAAAAAATTAGCAGAAAAAGATAAAAAGCTCTAAGAGTAATCTTCTTAGAGCTTTTGTGTTTTAATAGCTAATTTTAATCAAAAATTAACTAATTATATGTTTTATTTTAAAAGATACAATGGTAAACTTATCTAGTAAAAACATATAAAAGGAGACGTTTCAAATGAGAAAAAGGACAATAGGAGCTTTGCTTATTACGGCAATAATTTCCCTTACATTAATAGGATGTAGTACCTCTAATAAATCTAATAAAGAGGAGGCGAATACTGAAGGTAATGATAATAAAGAAATATATCTTTCAAAGGAAACAGAGAAGAAGGAAACAGATAAAAATCCAGTGGCTACTATAGAAATGGAAGATGGCAAAGTTATTAAGTTAGAGCTTTATCCTGAAATAGCACCAAATACTGTTAGAAATTTTATAAGTCTTGCTAATAGTAAATTTTATGATGGTCTAATATTTCATAGAGTAATTTCAGGCTTTATGATTCAAGGTGGAGATCCAGAAGGTACTGGAATGGGTGGACCTGACTACTCCATATATGGGGAATTTGCCAATAACCAATTTGAAAATAATCTTTTACATACTAAAGGAGTTATATCAATGGCTAGATCGAACGATAAGAACTCTGCTGGTTCTCAATTCTTTATAATGCATGGTGATACTCCTAGTTTAGATGGAGACTATGCAGCATTTGGTAAGGTTATAGAAGGTATGAATGTAGTAGACTCTATAGCTCAAATAGAAACTGGTAGTAATGATAGGCCTAAGAAGGATATAAAAATTAAATCCATAACAGTAGATACCTTTGGAGTTACCTATAATGAACCTGTAAAATATACAAAATAATTTAAAAGAGCTTTCGCAAATTAGTGATATTTTTGCGAAAGCTCTTTTTTATATAAAATGTTGTTATTTCACATTAAATATACTGCTACCTCTTTTTGTAGCCTTTAATTTGGCTATGTATACATATTTTTAACAAATATTTTATCTACTTCCTCTTTTTTATTATTTAATTATTTCAATATAACTACCATTCGATATAATGTTAGTTATATTGAATGGTAGCTATAATAATTTGCGATATAAATATGCTTACATAATGTATACCTAGTGTAAACGCGGATAAAATGTTTGTTTACAAGGGTAAAATGATGTATACTTAAATCAAGGTGTAATTTAATAATTTTAAGGATGTGTAATTAATGGATTCAATTTTAAGTGTAAGGATAAGCGAGGAACTAAAAGAGAAATTTCAAAGTTTAGCTGAGGTAGAGGGGATAAATAATAAAGAATTCATGGATCTTATAATAAGGAACTACGAATTAAACAAAACTGCAACGGCTACAGACTTTATTAAAAGCGATGTAGAAGAGTTACAGAGCATAACAAAAAGAATTTTAGATATATACATAAATATGATAGAAAAGAACAAGGTTAAGAACTCGGAAGTTATTAATAGTTTTAAAGGGACCTTAGAGGAAGAGTCCAATAGAAGTGAAAAGTTAAAGGAAAATATGGAAAGTGTAAAAAAAGAGTTAGAGTCTTTAAATTCTCAGAATAAAGAACTTAAAGACTCCTTAAAGGAATGTAAAAATCTTTTAGAAAAAGAGAGAGAAGATACTAAGGGCTATAAAGAGCTAAACATAATGTTAAAAGAGAAGGTAAGTGAGCTAAATAGTTATAAAAATGAAGCAGAAAACTTAAGATCAATAAATCAGGACATGGATGCTAACTTAAAAACTCTTGAGAGGGAAAAGGATAGTTATATTAATAAATTAAATGAGCAATTAAAGCACAGTGCTACTTTGGAAGATCAAATAAATGATATTAAAAGTTCTTATGAGAATAAAATTGTAGAGATCACAGAAGAGTTTAGTAGAGAGTTAAGGTTAAAAGATGATGAAATAAGGATTTCTATACAAAAAGAATTACTACAAAAAGAGGAAGAGTACAGAAAAGAAATTTGGTCAATGAAATCTCAGTATGATGATAAAATTTCTAAATTAATGGATGATAAAGAACAATTACTGCTAAAAATGAGAGATGATATAAATAATAATAAATAATATATAAAAAAATGCTGAAGTATTTCTAATTTTTAAATTAGGCTCCAGCATTTTTATTATTTACCCTCTGTATAAGCATGTTCAAGTATATCTAAATATTCTGTGAAACTATCCTTATCCTCTTTAGAAACGTTTTCTAGGGAATAATCAAGAAACTTACATCTTTCCATAATTACTGCTTCTAATATGTTATTTCCCTTTTCTAAACCTTTAATCCTAACTATTCGTCTATCTTTTGAATCTCTAACTCTCTTAACAAGATCCTTACTTTCCATTCTATCTACTAAGTCAGTGATAGTACTAGGAGCTTGATAAAGTTTATTACTAAGTTCGCTAATTGTAACTTCATTATGATTTATGATAATTTGTAAGGCTTCAAATTGTGCAGGGGTAATATCATAATCTTCCAATATAGTTCTTCCTTTTTTCTTTATATAAAAGCATACTCTTCTTAATAGTTTCTCTATCCTTTCTATTTGTGGATCTTCGTAAATTTTCAAAAAATCACTCCTAAATTATATTATAAACAGCATAAGTGCTTATATACTCTTGCACTATTATACACTTTTTTTTGAATATAGTCAATAAATTACAGTTTATTGACTATATTCAATAAAAAACAACATCTTGAAATTTTAAATCAAGATGTTGTTTTTTATATATTTATTTTTAAATTAACTATGTAAGAATTTACTATTCTTGCATTTTAGCAATGCTATCAAGACATTCTTCACAGATGTTTTTACCTTTGTAGTTTTTAACATCTCTAGCATTACCGCAGAATAAACATGCTGGCTCATATTTTTTTAATATGATTTGATCTCTATCTACATAAATTTCTAAAGCATCTTTTATCTCGATATCTAAAGTTCTTCTTAATTCTATTGGGATTACTATTCTCCCTAATTCGTCTACTTTTCTTACTATTCCTGTTGATTTCATAATATTTTCCTCCTAATGTTTGTTATTTATTTTTTCATAAGTATAAATTGAATTATATATAACTATTATATATAATTATTATAATTTGTATACATTATTAAATTATCCAATTACAATTAAAATATACATTAATAGTTAATATATATCTATTATAACTTATTCTTTTAAATATTAACAGATATTTTTTTACTTTGTCAAATTTTACAAATGAAATGATTTATCTATAGTTTGTAAATTGTACATCTATACCATAATCTTTAGATTTTAAAAGTTGCATTGTTTCTTGTAAGTCATCTTTATTCTTCCCAGATATTCTTAATTGATCATCCATAATTTGAGGCTGAACCTTTATTTTGCTAGCCTTGATATCTGCCACCATAGCCTTAGCTTTCTCAGTAGAGATACCTTTTATTAATTTACAATTAACTTTAGCTGTTCCTAGTGAACCTGAATCGATTTTTCCAACCTCAAGAGCTTTGGAAGAGACACCTCTTTTAATAAATTTCCCTTTAAGTATATCGATTACAGTATCTAATTTAAACTCATCATCAGATATGAGTTTGACTTCATCTTTCAGTAAAGTTATTTCCGTCTTAGTACCTTTAAAGTCATATCTTTGTTTAATTTCCTTTAGTGCTTGATTAATAGCGTTATCAATTTCTTGCATATTAATTTCAGATACCACATCAAAGGAATATGAACTTGCCATACTTAGAACCTCCTTAAAATAATCTATATGTAAAAAACATATAAATATATAATAATTTATATGTTTAAAAATGTCTATATAATTTTTGAAAAATTTAAGTTAATTTTTTGGTTGAAGTTTTTTAATAGTTTTGTTAAAATGATTTAATGATTTAATATAGATAAAATGGGAAGTGATGATAATGAAATATTGTATTTTTGATGAAAAGAAAGTATGTAATGATTGCGGTGAGTGCAATGTATGTGAATATAATAGAGATAAGATCTGTGATAATTGCGGTAAATGTCTAGAGATTGAGGGATATGATGTCAAGGCTATAAAAATAGATGAGGTATTTGAGAAGAATAAAGAGGAAGAAATTAAAATTGATCTAGAAGATTTTAGTGATTTCGATACAGTTGAAGATGAGGATAGTTTTGCAGAAGAGGGTGTAGTTTCGTTGGAAGAGGATGAAATGCCATATATAGATGCTCTCGATGATGAATCCAATTGGGATTATATATCTGATATAGAAGGCATGGATGAGATTATGGAAGAAACAGATACAGATGGACTGCTACATGAAGAATATCCAGGTTTATATGTAGTAAGCAATAAAAGATAGCTACACAAAACTATTATATATGATATAATAGTTTTATAATATTTTACTACGGAGGTACAAAAGAATGAGCATTACTATTCTTAATTAATTTTATATGCATAACAAAATAAGTATTTATTACACTTTAAATATAGTTTTATGTTTTTTTGTTGTGCAATTAATTAGGCAGTGGTAATCTATTCTTTAAATTCTAATCATATAATAAGTATAAGACTGTTTTGATAGGTAAAGGTATGTAACCATAGTTTACTATAATTAATTTATTTTAATAGTTTCTATTTACCCTGAACCAGTTTATATTGTATGAATTACTAATAGAGTTGTAAGTTTGGTTTTAATTGCTTATTGTGATTAAAACCTTTTTGTTTTTTTAAAATAAAATACCACTATTGCCTTTTGATAGATTTATTAAAAGGAGTGTTATAATGGATAAGATAATCATTAAAAATATTTCTAAATCCTTTCAAAATCGCACAATTTTAAAAAATATAAGTTTTGAAATAGGAGATAATTCTAAGATAGGTCTTGTAGGAGAAAATGGCATAGGTAAAAGTACCTTAAAACAAATAATAACTAAGAAGATTTCCTACGATGAAGGAAGTATCAATTATATTCCTTCAAATATTCTTATCGGAATTATAGATGAAAACTTATATAATAATAATACTTTTTTAAGTGGTGGTGAAGCTACTAAAAAAGAAATTCTTAATATATTTCATAGTAATTATGACTTGTTTATACTAGATGAGCCTACAAATCATTTAGATTTAAGTGGTGTTCAATGGTTAGAAAGACTTATAAATTCTATAAATAAACCTATGATTATAATAAGTCACGATAGGTTTTTCTTGGATGAAGTTACAAATAAGACCTTTGTTTTAAGTAATAACGGAATAAAAACCTATGAAGGTAATTATTCTTCTTATGAAAAACAGCTATTGATGGAAAAGATAACTAATGAAAATTTATATAACAAACAACAACAGGAAATAAAGGCTTTGAAAGAAAATATTAGTCAAAGAAAACAATGGTTTAACAAAGCACACAAAATGGCGGGTACTAATGACCATTTAAGAGCATTAAGTAAAAAGCATGTTTCTATAATGAGATCAAAAGAAAAAAAGTTAGAAAAATTAAAAGAAGATGGAGTTGAAAGAATAAAGGATAATTCTTCAATTAAACTTATACTTAATAATACTAATAGTTTTAAAACAGCCATAAGAGTTGAAAACCTTAGTAAATCCTTTGATAAAAAGTTATTATTTAAAGATGGAAACTTTACTATAAATGGTGGTGATAAAGTCGGCATCATTGGTAATAATGGTAGTGGTAAGACTACATTACTAAATATTCTTCTAGGTAAAGATAAGAATTACAGTGGTGAGGTTTATTTAAACCAAAATATGAAGATGAGCAGTTTATCTCAATATCTAGAAGTCGTAAATGAAGAACTAACTATACTAGATTATTTATTATCCACCAATGAAACTAAAAATATAATTCGGTTATATTTAGGAAGTGTATTTATAAAAGGGGATAGAGTAAATACCTTAATTAAAAACTTAAGTATGGGCGAAAAATGTAGAGTAATATTTACTAAAATAATCATCGAAAATCCTGATTTAATAATTCTAGATGAACCAACTAATTATATGGATATCTTATCTAAAGAAAGTGTAAGTTTGCTTTTAAAAAGTTATTCTGGAACAGTTCTGGTAGTTTCTCATGATAGACATTTAATTTCTACTGTATGTAATAGAATTCTAAAAATAGAAAATAATAAAATTATTAATTTTACTGGGAATCAGGATGAAATAATAGAGTTTTTCACTTGTAATAGGACTAAAAATAGTAAGTCAAGGGTCAATAAAGACGAAATATTAATGCTTCAGTGTCGACTTTCTCAGCTAAGTGGTTTACTAGATGATGTTTCATTAGAAAAGGATGTTAAGTTAAAATATGAAAAAGAATTTTTGAATATTAGTAGGCGTATATCTGAATTGAGCGATAGAAAATATAAAAAGTAAAATAAAGAAGGATAGCAGCTATAGATTTAATAGTTGCTATCCTTCTTTATTTTACTCATCCCCCAAGGGGTGAGTTTTAATTGCTTCTCTTAGGGTTTCATCATCAACATGAATATATATTTGAGTAGTGCTTACATTTTCATGACCTAATATCTCCTGAAGAGTTTTAACATCTACACCACCATGCTTATGAAGTAGAGTTGCAGAGGTATGCCTTAATTTGTGAGGTGTGTATTTATCAGTATCGAGACCTGCTGCGCCTACATATTTTTTTATTATCCTCTCTACAGTACGTTTATTGATTCTTCTATATTTTCCACTTATAAATAGGGCTTCTTTATCTTCACTATGAACTTTATCTGCAATGTCATTTCTTACTGCAAGATATTTATTTATAGCCTTAATAGATGCTTTATTAAGGTATATAGTTCTTTCTTTATTTCCTTTACCAATGACAGTAAGGGTATCACCTTTAATATTAGCAATATCAATGCTACAAAGCTCTGATAGTCTCACGCCACAATTTAAGAATAGGGTAATTATACATAAATCCCTAGGTGAATTTTTATCTCTATTATTAGCTACAGCTAATAAGTCTCTACTTTCATCTAAAGTTAAGTAAATGGGAGAGCGCTTTCCTATTTTAGGACTTTCTAAATCTAAAGTAGGGTCTGTAGGTATAAGTTTAGCCTTAGAACATAAATAGTGAAAAAAGGACTTTAGCGAGGCAACTTTTCTTGCCTTTGCATAGGTTCCATTTTCTCTCATATTCTCTAAAAAGGATAGATAGGTGTAAAAATCAACCAATTCTAAATTCTTAAGATAATCAGAAGATATGTCATCAATAGGAATATTTTCGAAGATAGCATCTTTTGATAATTTAACTTCATTATTATGTACTTTAAGAAATTTAAAGAATAAAGTTAGGTCATAAGCGTAGGCAACTAAAGTATTGCTAGAAACACCTTTAACAGAAGAAAGGTAACTTAAATAATCCTTTAGTATTTTGGGTAGAGAATTATCTTGCATATAATTTATTTTAGAATCCATAAAATCCATTCCCCTTTAATTTTTATAGCATAATGTCGCGAAACTTACATTTCACGACATTAATTATTCGATGAAGAGAGGTGAAAATCCTTTAATTTTTTAAAATTGTTGTACAATGACAAAAAAGTTATTGCATAATAATAGATTCTATTGTGACATAAAAGTATGTATGTTCCTTTTAAAATACGTTTATGCACACACTTATATGTCAATTTTCTTATTACTATATACTTTTTATTAAAGTAGGTTTAATAAAATAACGTTAAAACTTCAACTATTAAATTAAATTTTCGATTTCTCCATTTATTTCTACTACTCTCCCCTTTTATCTGAAATATTTAAGCGTTATAACACGTATTAAATTAAAACTAACTACATTTTTGATTTTCAATTACTATGTATTAGTACAACTTTATAGAAAATAAGGAGTGAGCATAGTGATTAAAAAATATTCATGTACACTCCTTATTGAAAAATTGATTTAAAACTTTATTCTTTCGAGCAACTTTTATTGCAAAAATTGCCTTTTCACAGTATGCTTTCATGGTTTCTTCATAGTAGAAGTCTATCATTAATGTCGCATCAAAAAGTCAACGTTATTTATGGTATGGCTCGCCTTATATGTGAGCTTTTCTCTAATTATTTTCTAACGTAATGTAACCATTCCACTATCTAAGTTGTAACCCATTTTCATTAAGATAATTAATAAAAAGTTCTTTTACCTTAGTAATCTCATCAATTTGTAAAGTTCTATCACTATCACCAATAATCATTCTAATAGTAGTACTCTTCATGTTATCTGGAACATTTTTTCCTGAATAAGTGTCTATATAATTAGTTTGTATTATTAATGGATGGATGAATTTATTCACCAGGGATTCTATATCATCATAAAGCGTATTCATTGGAGTTAATATACTAAAATCAAGATAAGTTTCAGGGTACTTTGAAATTGCTTCATATTTAATTGGATTTTTTTCTACAGTATTAAGAAGCTCCAAATTAATGTCTATTACCTTTATAGTATGCTTTCTGCTGAATAATTTCAATGTAGAGGAAGGTATAGAATACACATAGCCTAATTTTACATCTTTATAGCTTATGCTAAGGCAATGCTCCTTATAGTCATTTTTTATTTGAATATACTTTCCATCAATATTTTTCGCAGTTTTTAATAAATATCTGCTAATTCCCTTGGTATAGCGATATAATTGCTCCTCATCTTTGCTGCTGTAAATTGCAGCAGTCAAATGTTTAGGTTGAGTTAATTTACCCTCATTCATTTTGAATACTCTTCCTATTTCAAAGATTTTAATTTCCTCAAAGCTTTTTCTATTGTCATAAATTATTTTGAGTAAATTAGGCAGCATATCACTTCTAAGGCTTTCATACTGCTTTACTCCAGAACTCACTATCTTCAAGGTATTTTTGTATCCATAGCCAAGTCTTTTAAGCCAATTGTTATCGTACCATGAGTAGGAATGAACCTCGTTGAAGTCAAATTTTTTCACTAATATATCCTTCAATAAATACTCCATATCCTTTATAGGATTTTTTATACCAGCAGCTACTTCTGCTTTATTAGGACTGCCTTTTATATTATCATAGCCATAAACTCTAAGAATTTCTTCTATTATGTCTGCTTTGCAGGTGATATCTTTTGTTGCCCTGAAGGTGGGCACTTTTATATAATATACATCCTCTTTCTCTTCTACCTCAAACTCCAAACTCTTTAGTATATTTATCACAGCAGTCTTATCAATGTTGTTTCCTAAATAAGTTTCTATATATTTATGGTCAATGCTAATATCTATAGACTTTACTTCATTAATAATATTATCGTACAGTGATGTTTCTACTTCTATTTCCGGCTGATACTTCTGAAGCAGTTTTAAAAATCTCCCAACAGCAACAGTAATAATTGTGGTATCTAAGAACTTTTCATATCTCACGCTTGCATCTGTTCTAATACCCAAGGATGAGGCAGTTTTTCTTACAGCTACCCCATCAAAAGTAGCAGATTCAAGAATTATTCCTTCTGTATTTTCACACACCTCTGACTCATATCCTCCTATTATGCCTGCTATGGCTAAAGGATTATTCTCACTGCATACCATTAATGTACCTTCAGGAATATCTATTTGCGAATTATCTAATGTACCGAACTGTATTGGCTGTTTTAAACTAGCTACTCCAATAGAATGGATATCTCTACTATTAAAAGTATGAAGAGGTTGACCTATATCAAGCATAACATAATTTGCAATATCTACTATAATATTAATTGGTCTAATGCCACAGTTACTTAATCTATCAGCAATAAACTCTGGCGATTTATTTGCCTTCACATTACCAATTTTAATTACAGAATATCTCAAAACCTTTTCTTTATCTTCAATATCGACATCTAAAGTCTTTTTACTAATGTCTTTTAGATGCTCTTCCTTTATATAATCTATACTTTTTAATTTCCTACCTGTGATTGCTGAAATTTCTCTTGCTATTCCATAATGGCACCATAAATCTGGTCTATTGGTTAAAGATTTATTATCTATTTCAATTATCACGTCATTATCTATATAATTTACTGCTTCTATCTCTGCAGTAGTAATTGTGAATTTACCTACAAGCCAATCAACATCTATATTTTTTATATCCACATAATCATTTATCCAATCTAATGATATCTTCATTTTTCTTCCTCCATTACTTATTTAAATTGCTTCATAATTTTCAAATTACCAGAGTTAAAACCTCTGATATCTGGTATTCCGTATTTCATCATTGCAAGTCTTGTAAGTCCAAGACCAAATGCAAAGCCTGTGTATTTTTCGCTGTCAATACCGCCATACTTTAATACATTGGGATGAACCATTCCACATGGCAGTAATTCTACCCAGCCAGAGTGTTTGCAGGTAGGACATCCTTTTCCACCGCAAATCTCACACTTTATATCAAGTTCAAAGCCAGGCTCTACAAACGGGAAATATCCTGGTCTAAGTCTCAACGTAATCTGCTTTTCAAATATTTTACTTAACATTGTTTCCATAGTATAAATAAGGTTTGCCACAGATATTCCCTCATCTATTACAATACCTTCAAGCTGGAAGAATGTATTTTCATGGGACGCATCAATATCCTCATTTCTGAAGCATCTTCCAGGAATAATAGCCTTTATTGGAGGTGAATACTGCTCCATTATATGCTGCTGTCCTGCTGAAGTCTGAGTCCTTAATACCATACCATTTTCTAGCCAATAGGTATCCTGCATATCTCTAGCTGGATGATATTTAGGAATATTTAAAGCTTCAAAGTTGTAGTAGTCTGTTTCAACCTCATTGGTATCAGCTATGAAGAAACCCATTTCCTTAAAAATTTCTTCAATATCCCTTTGAACAATTGTTATTGGATGATAAGTTCCCACCTCAAATTCCATCCCAGGGAGGGTTATATCAAATTTATTTTCCATGCTTCTGTTTTCAAGGTCAGTTTTTAGTTCTGATATTCTTTCTGTAATGTAGTTTTTAAGCTTATTTCCTTCAACACCTACAGCCTTTCTTTCTTCAGTACTAAAGCTGCTTAGTGACTTTAATATATTTGTTAATTCTCCATTCTTACCTAAAAATCTTATTCTCAGTGATTCCAGCTCTTCTATAGTTTTAATTTCTTCAAAAGCTCTCACTACCACTTCTTTTAAATGGTTAATTGACTCTGAGATTTTAATCCTCTCCTTTTAACTTTTTAAAAATAAAAAACCCCTCATCCTAAAAAGGACGAGAGGTTAAACTCACGCGGTACCACCTTATTTATCAATCATATTTGATATTCTAACACTATTTATAGAACACCTAATACAATTGACATCTCAAACAGATACTGGAATGAAATCCGATATCCTCTTTCTTATAACGGTGAAAGCTCCGTTTTACCTAATAAAATTTCAGCTTAAAACTCCAGAGGGAACTTCAAAGTAACTGCCACTGCAGGGTTCTCAGCCTCCCCCACTCTCTGTAAGCTTTAGATAAATTTACTTTCCTCTATCATAGTCATATCAATATTTATTTTTAATTATGTTAACATAATAATCCTTTGAAGTCAATATATTTTTAAAATTCAGATAAATTTTAATTTTTAATATTTATAATTTTTAGGTAGGCTTCTTGATTATTCTTATTATATTGAACAACATAATCAACTAATGGAGGTGAAATAAATGATTTAAAATCAATTATTTCATTGGGTTTGGTGGCTTTTATGTTAATAGCATAAGTAACCCAATTGTTATAATGCCTTATCAATAGATTGCTTAAAATACGTTCAAAACTATCAACTAATACACCATAATCATCTAATGCTATATATTCATTTTTTCCATAAGAATTAAAATACATGCGAAATTCATTGCTAACATATTTATAAAAAAGTGTTCCAGTTATATTCACTTTTATTGAAACCAAAGGATCATCACTACCCCTATTTGTCTTTCTAGTGTGAATATGGTCATAATCCTCATGCCCTTCTATATCTCTTCTCCACATTATGTAAGCAAATACTTCTGCATCAATATTTTTGTAATAAAGTTCTTCACTAGATAATTTATCTTTAAAATAGTCAAAGAAAAAATATAACTTTAGACTTTTATAAATATTTATGGAATTTTTTTTAATATGATACTTTCTTCTGATATGTTTTGCTATACCCTTAATTATTTCTATATATTCATTCATCATAATGAATGAATATCCATCATAAATACTGTCACTAAATTTAGGTATAGTACTATGCTTCAGACTGACTTTAAACTTTATTGCATTATTTGGTAACTCCTTTGATTTTACTATTTCCAAAAAAGCTTTAACACTAGTATTAAATAGAGTACTTTTTAAATCATGAACTAAAAACCAAATGAATGAAGGATAGAAATATATAATACCTTCTTTAGAACTAGGAAATTTGCTTTTTCCAATAGAATCAATTATTTTATTATTAATACTCAGATTCGTCCATGCTCTAAATATGTCAATTGGTGTTTTGTCTAAAATATAATTATACTCACAAGTACATTTTAATCCATGTTTATAATCAGAATAATCTATAACGTAGTATGATTCTCTTTCGCAATTAGGGCATTTAGTTTGTAAATAAACATTTATCAAAGAAAATCAGCTGATTACATATAGAATGATATCCATTTTTAATACACTCAGGACAGTACCTCCATGTTCTTACCATATATTTTTTAAAGTCTGGTGCATTATAGATACAACCTAAGAATTCTTCTAATTCATCGTGAGTCTTCTTAAAAACATCTATATTTAATATCTTAGTTAATGTTTTTAAATCAATGTTATTATTACATGCATACATACTAGGATAAATGTAAATAGTGTTTCGTTTTGACTTAGCCTCTATAATCTTTGAAAAATTTCTATCAGTGATTGCATTTGCATATTTAAATTTTTCAACACTTCCCCAAATTGATTCATAAGGTAGAATCCAATTACGCTTCCATGTATATGCCATATTTTTGCTCCTGTGATATTATTATTATTTATTTAAACATACTATTGTATATCTCGGCCTCAATATATCCTGAGGAATTAATTGCTTCTTCCCAATTTGAAATACTTGGCCAATGTACCCCCTTACCATTTCCCTTACCCTGGATTTTGGTTGTATTATATATTTAATTATTTTTCTATAATTTCTTTCTTATAACTATCATACATTTTTGAAATGGAAATATAAATCATTAATATATATCCTAAAATAAATAGGTAGTTTAAATTTAGTAATATATCTATTACTCCAAATACCTTAGAAGATGTAGATACTATATAGGCTACAGCTACTATTATAAAAGGCATTAAAGAAATAAAACTAAATAATATTTTCTTTTTTTCTCTTTGGAGTATTTTTTCTAATAATTTTTCATCCATACCTATAGCTTTATATAGTAAAAATTCATCTCGCCTTGTTAAAAATAGATTATAAAAAGAGAAATAGCAGTTTGAAAATCCTACTACTACAAAGAATATACTAAAGAATACTGCTAATATATTTCCTATTACACTTCTCTTTTTAACTAACATTTCTTCATCTAATTCTGATACTAAACCATAGTCGTTTTCTTTGAAATATTCTAAGGAAATATTATTAATACTATTTTGTACTTCCTTTATATTATCAGTCTTAACTGAAATATATTCATATTTATCTAAATCTGCTATTCTTAAGAAATTACTGAAAAGTTCTATATACTGAGATTTAGACATACATACATTTAATCTATTTTTCCTAATATTATAGTCAAATAAAGGTTTATCTATTTTATCCTCTACATTTAATTTAAATTCATATCCTCTAGTATCTAGAATACTTCCATATTCTGAAAGAGATAGTTCCTTTACATCATCTTTCAAAAACTTTATATCTTTCATTTTTGATGCTGGGACATTAAAATCATCTCCCATAGTATTTAAAACAATCACTTTATTTCCTATATAATCATCTGGATTTAAACCTTTTTCTAAAACCAACTCTCTAAACTTCTCATCTTCTATTCCAAATAATTCTACTTTAATATTTTCTAAAGATATTATTTCTTCCTCTAAATTACTTAAACTTTCTGTACTTTTATATTCATCAGAAACTAGATTATTATCAAAATCCAAATATACAGATTCTTTTCTAAAGTTTACTAACTCATCTATATCTAAGAATTTAATACTTTTTATCAACTCTTCATTTAATGGATTTAAGGTTGCATATTGACCTTGAATACCATAAGTTGCATATTTATTTACACGGTTGTATTTTTCATCTATAGAGTAGTAGGTAATTACCGTCATTATAAATGCCATTAATAGAAATCCTATTTTTAAAGTTACACCTGTAAATCTAAAATTATGCTTACTGTTTTTATAAAATTGCTTTGAAAGATCTTTTTCTATATTTCCAGTGTATTTTAAATCATATTTTCTATAGCTTTTGCTTTTTATATTTCTCTTCAATCCATTTAATATGGAGTTTTTCTTAAGTTTTTTAATTGGTTTTTTAGTACTTAAATATATTATTAAAAAACTTAAAATATATACAAAAGCTACAAGTTTAAAATCAAACTTTAAATTTAAATACATATTGTTTGAAAATGATTCCTTTGCATTTGAAAAATATTTTTCGACTCTACTTATAATTATAAAAAGTAATTTTACTAATCCCAAAGAAGAAAGTATCCCTAATAATATTGGAATTTGTGATGTATATATAGCCTTTAATCTTATTATTTTATTTATATCTTTATTTGTAGCTCCAATAGATTTAAGTTTTGAATACTCTACAATAGACTTTGATTCTTGAACTAAAAATAAATTTACAATTATTGAATAGAAAAGGACTATTAATATTATAAATAGAACAAAAAGTATAACCTGAAAAGTATGGTCTTTTAATAAATCATCTTCTGGATCAAATACAAAGGCCCTATCTAAATATGTTAAATTATAATTATAGGTAATATTCTCAGTCTCTAAGTTTTCTACAACTTGTTCACTTAAGCTATATGTTCTAAATATATTTTTATACCATATAAAAGGTGACAGTTCTTCTCCACTTTGTAAAAGAGCATCTTGACTAACTTTTAAAAATATATTGTAAAATTCCTGATATTCATAAGTCGTATCGTAATATATACCTGATATTTTATATATATTTCCTCCAAATTCTATATCATCTTCTGAGTTTTTCCCTATTTCTCTAGCCATATCGTTACTTATCATGACTTCTCCATCTTTAGGAAGTTCCCCTTCTTTTAGCCATGATTTAATAGTAGATAATGCATTATCATCCATTTTAAATAATTTAGTTTTTCCTTTAGAACCAAATCCTTCTTCTACTTCTCTTGTATTAAAGAAACCAACTTTTTTTATATGCCTATTTGCAATTAAGTTATTTGAATCCTTACTTGAAATTCTATTTACAATTCTAAAATGATAGCCTCCTGTACTTTCTGCGATTGTATCTCTATAAGACTTATAATAAGAAGATACTCCAAATATGAAAGTAGATAGTATTAATACGGCTAAAAATATAGTAATTATTGTTGAATTATAACTTTTCCTATTATTCTTAATATCTCCTTTTACATATTCTTTTAAAATACTCATCTTATCACCTCGTCGTTTACAACAAGGCCATCTTCCATTGTAATTATTCTATCAGCTGCTAAGGCTACCTCTTCATCATGGGTTACTATTATCATTGTTTGATTGTACTTTAAATTTGATAACCTAAAAAGTTCTATTATATCTCTAGCATTTTTCTTGTCTAGATTTCCTGTTGGCTCATCAGCTAAAACTATACTTGGCTTATATATTAGACTTCTAGCTATAGCCACTCTCTGCTGTTGTCCTCCAGATAGTTTGTCAGGAAAAATCTTTAATCTATTATCAATTCCTAAACTACTTACTAATTCTTTAAAATATTCCATATCCACTTCTTTATCATCCATTAAAACTGGTAATTTTATATTATTTTCAACTGAAAGATTAGGTATTAGATTGAAAAACTGATATATAATTCCTAACTGTCTTCTTCTATAAAGAGCTAAGCTATTTTCATCTAATCTTGATATATCACTATTTTCAACGATTATGCTTCCATCTGTATCTTTATCTATTCCTGAAATTAAATTTAAAAGAGTAGACTTTCCACAGCCACTTGGACCCATTATGGCAATCATCTGTCCTCTTTCTATAGATAGATTAATATTCCTTAAGGCTTCTACCTTTGTTTCTCCTTCACCATATATCTTTTTTAAATTTTCAATTTTTAATATTTCCATTTTATTACCTCCTTGTAAACGCTATTATAAAAGTTAACCACTTTCAATCAATTCGCTAGCGAATTAGTTTACCACCTTGAAATATATTCCTGTAAGATTTAAGGGTATCAAAAATTCTTACAAGGAGATGAAAGGTGTGATTGTTGAAGTGGATTTATACTATAAAATCCGTACCCTCCATGGAGATGGAGAATCTATTCGGGCTATATCTCGAAGGCTTGTTGTTTCAAGACTAGCCGTCAAAAAGTATTGTCAAGGCAATACGCATCCCGATGTACGCAAGCGTATAACCGTGAATCTGATGTCATTACTGATGATGTCAGAAACTTTTTTATTGATTGTCTTAATGAAGACAAGGAGCAGAAGTTGACAAAACAGCAACGTACTGCAAAACGTATTTATGACCGTCTTGTTTCAGAGAAAAACTTCAAAGGCGGTGAATCTACAATCCGAAATGCAGTGAAGGCTCTTCGGATGGAAGTTGTTGTTCCTCCACAAGCGATGTCCCTTTAGAATATGATCATGGTGATGCTATCCAGATTGACTGGGATTAATCTACCGTCTACATGGTACTATGTCAAGAAAAATCACAAATTAAAAGTGGAAAGTTATCTGATAACCGTGTTGTAAAAATATATTTATTTTTGGCTGACTTCTTGTTATTTCGCTACTTTTGTATATTCTTTTTCATATTGATTTGGAGACAAATATCCACAGCTCTCTTTTCGAGTCGCTATATCAGAAGGTAATCGTTTTCTCCAGGCGTTATAACCTAATATTGAAACGCCTAAATATTTCAACATTCCGCTGACACAAACCCGGCGCTATCCACTGAGTTTATCCTGTTTTGCAGCAACTTCTGTATAAATAGCTTCTGTCATCTTCCCAGAATGCTGATTGTTTTTTTTATAACATCAAGTGCATCCTGCACATCACGCAGTTTCTTTTGAGCCGTGCGATTTCCTTTGCTTCATCGCTTGAATAATTACCGGATCCTCTTGTAGGGACTTCCCCTTTGTGTTCTTTTGCTGCATTTACCAAGTTGCTCAATGCAGACTTACTTATTCCTAGATTCTTATTACAACCATTCATACCTAGTTCTCTATGTCCATTGTAATAAGACACTGCATCTTCTTTAAAGTTCTGCGTACTGTACGCCCATGTTAAGTTCCTCCATCTTGTATTAATTGTAACAATTTATTAGGAACTTTCCACATTTAAAAGCAACGTGGTAAAAAAACTCATTGACGTTTACACCTCCTATATATAGATAATATAATATGAACATGACATCTAAGTGACATTATAAAACTTAACTTAAAATATAAGACTGCTGTTACTTATCTTTATTTTCTTATACATTGGACTTGATATAAATGCTATACCTCTTTACTTATAGTATTGTTTAAAAGTAAAAAAATTGTATTTGTTTTATACTCTTATAAAACAAATACAATTTAGATTAATAATCTTTAAGTTCTTCATATAATTTAAAAGAATCTAATAAATTATATTGGGGAGTTGTTGAATCTCCATCAGCTCCTGCAGTAACTACTATATATTCTCTACCATTAACTGTACCGAAGCTAACTAAGCATAAACCTGCTTCTTCTGTATATCCTGTTTTTCCTCCCTGTATATAATCCTTATTTAGATTTAGATCATTTCTCATTTGTAAAAGTCTGTTATAAACTATATGTTTAGTAAAAATTCCATTTAATCCATAAGCACTATATTCTTTAGTCGTTATTATTTTTTTAAATTTATTATTCTTTAATGCATAATCAAAAAGCAAGGCTATGTCTTGAGTTGTACTGTAGTTTTCACTATCTGTAATTCCTGTTGAATTTGAAAAATGAGTATTCACCATACCTATTTCCATTGCTTTTTTATTCATTAGTTCTGTGAAACTCTCTTCACTGTAAGAAACTTCCCTTGCAAGAGCTATACTAGACTCTCCACCAGATTCCAGTAAAATTCCATATATAAGGTCTATAACTTTAGGTTTATCTCCTTCTTCAAATCCTGAAACACTTAATCCATTTGTATTACAATAGTTTATTATATCTCCTGTTATTTCTACTCTTCTATTTAAGTTTTTAACATTTTCTAAACCTATTATTGCTGTCATAACTTTAGTCATAGAAGCTGGATGAATTCTATCTTGAGGATTTTTCCCCATAATAACTGTATTCGTATCTTTATCTATAACAGTTGCATTTCTAGATTTAATATCTTCATATGAATTATAATTATCATCTAAAGTATGATTGCTTACAGTATAATCCGTATTTGATTCTATTTTCCCTAGATTAGAAAATGTTGTTGATAAAAACGGTCTACATTTCAATAATGCCATTAATAATATTAAAATTAAAGCAATCCTTATAAATCCATTTTTCGTTCTTCTCACATTAACCACCCTTTTATAAAATTGTTTTAAATGATTTTCAAATAAATCATCTTCTTAAAAATATAAAAGACCTGTCTGAATATACTTTTATATCATATAAAAGGTGAAAGTTATTTTTCACTTTCTAAGATACTATCCTAATTTATGCTTAAAGATACTATGTCTTTTTATATTCTCATTTTATTACCTCCTATAGCTAGAGAATATAATATGAAAGTGACATCTAAGTGACATTGTAAAATTTAATTTGAAATGTAAGTCCATTGTCATTATAGACTTTTATTTCCCCATTATGATTTTCTATTATTGTTTTTGAAAGATTTAGTCCTATTCCATAGCCTGGCATAGATGTATTTCCCCTATAAAATCTATGAAAAATTCTATTTATCATTTCTTCTTCTAAACCCTTTCCATTGTCCTTTATCTTTATTTCATTGTATATGGGGTTAGATATAAATTCTATTTCTACCTTGTCTAAAGTATACTCTAAAGAGTTTTTTATTATATTTAAAAACCCTTCATAAAGCCAGACTTCATCTCCTAAAACCTTAAAGTCTACTCCAACATACTCTACTTCAATAGCTTTTTCTCTATTTAAACTATTGACAACATCTTCTACCATTTCCCTTATAGAAAGCTCTTCATATTTATAATCTATAGTATTTGAATTTACTTTAGATAGTTTTAAAAGTACTTCTGTAAAGTTTTTCAGTCTATCAAGCTCTAAATTTAATTTTTCTAAATATATATCTGTATTCTCTCTATCTGTTGATATTAACTCTGTCATAAAACCTATTGAAGTTATAGGTGTTTTAAGTTGATGCGCTATATTTGATAGGTCTATTTTTAAATTGGATTTCTGTCTTCTTGCTTCCTCTTCTAGAGATTTTAAATTTACTATAATCTTATATATTTCATTTCGCAAAATACTGTACTCATCATCATCTTTTATTTCTATAGAATAATCTCCTTTATTTATATTTATTAAAAGCTCTTCTAACTCCTTAATCTTAAATTCAAGTTCTCTATCTTTCTTTCTATTAAATAAAATATAAATACCGTATATTATTCCAGAAATAATAAAAGCTAATATAAACCCATATAGCTTATGGGTAAATATACTTTTATTGTAATAACCTAGTGAATTTAAAGTAGCTTTACTATCTAGGCCTTTAATATCTAAAATATTTGAAATTGTTCTGTAAAAATATCTATCCAGTCCATTTATTAAAAAGCTAATAATTAAAACTATTATTAAAAAAAAGATCACCTTAATCCCTCACAAATCTATAGCCAATCCCTCTAACAGTTTCTACTACATAGCTATAGTCCTTTAATTTTTTTCTAAGTCTTTTAACTGCTGCAGAAAGAGTATTATCTTCTACAAAATCTCCATCTATATCCCAAACTAACTCTAAGATTTTATCTCTACTTAAAGTATTTCCTCTATTTTCTAAAAGAAGTTTTAGAACCTCATATTCCTTTAAAGTTAAATTTATATTTTCTCCCCCTAAAAAGCATGTGTAGTTTTTTTGATCTAATACCAGACCTTTATAGTTTAGTTTTCCTTCTACTCCATCTACTCGCCTTAAAATACTTTCTATTTTAGCCTTAAGTACAGGAAGTCTAAAAGGTTTAGTTATATATCCATCTGAGAGATTTAATCCTTTTACTATATCTTCTTCAGAATCATTTACTGTTAAAAATACCACTGGAGTAGATTCTATATTAAATATTCTTAAAAAATCAAACCCTGTTCCATCTGGTAAATTTATATCTAAAAGAACTAAATCAAAATTATAGTCAAATATTTCCTTTGATTCATCAATTGTTCTTGCAACTTTAACTATGTAATTATTATTTTCCAAATAAGTTTTAATTCCAAAACAAACATTTTCGTCATCTTCAAGTAAAAATATTTTCATTAAATTCCACCTTAATTATTACGTATTTATCCTATAGATAAATCATAGTTCACTTTCATATTAAGCTATAATTTCATATACTTGTACTAATTTTATCTTCTAATTAAAGTATATCACTACTTATTCCCATTACCTCCACTACTTCGTAATAATTGTAATTCCGACCATTAACAGAAAGTATACTTAAAATTTATCCTATAGTTTTTTATTATATTTCATAGGTATTCATCTTTAAAATATGGATTTTATTTAGCTATCTCTTTGCGCTATTGAGTTATCTCTATGATTATTTATCTTTCAAACTCTACAAAATCTACTAAATTTATAACTATAAGTTTTCTCATAACTGTATACGCTATTAATCCCATATTGGCATCTCATCATTATTTTATATAATGACTTTGAGATATGAATTTCTATATATAAAGTTTTTAATTGTTGATGTTGCTATTGTTTCAATATCCATAAACTCCCTAGCATAACTTTCTATACTTAAAATTTATCACTATTTACTTAGTTGCCTCTATCTGTATGAAATAGAGTAATATTATCTAATTTAGTTTTATCTCTTGCAAATGCTCTATAAACTAGAGGTGCATCTTTATTAGGCCCAGCCACCATAGCCACTTATTTCTCTATTAAATAGGTTGACTAAGAAACATATATAATTCCATCTAACGTATGTTAAATCACTTACTACAGTTTTATAAGGTTCATCTGTATTTAATCTTCTATTTAGTTCATTAGAAACCTTTGATTCATTGCATTTATCCACATGAGGCTTGTACTGAGCTACTGTATAGTTTGATACTAATCATTACTCTACCTATTTTTTCTTCTAAATACTATATAACCTGCTTTTTAAGCTCAACTTTAATTTTTCTATTACCATAGTTATTTCTACTTGATTTAAATATATCTATAACTTTTGGTATTGTTTCATTTGTAGAGCTCTTATCTTTTGATTCATAGTAATAAGTACTTCTAGGAATTTGTAGCACTTTGCACATTGCTGATACACTGTATTTGTACGGATTATTCTTAATCACATTTACTTTCGTCCTAATATCAGCGCTGCTTGCTTTAAAATATCATTCTTCATTTTTATATGTTGGTTTTCTTTCTTTAATTTTATTAGTTAATTTTCTTCTGGAGAACGATTAACTTTTTCTTTAAAAGAACCAGTGATTTGGCTGCTTTTAATCCAAGAATTAAAAGCAGTAGGTGTTAAATCATATTCAACCACAATATCTTTTTTTAGGCTTACCACTTTCGTATAGCTTCACCATTTGTTCTCTGAATTCAGGGGTATAGGTTCTTCTTTCTCTCTTTGTCATATAAACGATTCCACTTTTAATATATTGATATTATTTTACATTACCTTAATTTAGTTGTCTAGTTTATTGTAACCTATCCTCCTGTATTAATTTTTATATTATGTTCATTAATTTTAGATTTATTACTGCTCTTTTTCTATTTAGATAAACATTTTTATCAATTTCTGATAGGTTATCAACCAAAACTTTTGACCATGTACTTGTATTACATAGTTGAGGATTAAACATAATTTCCTCCCTTGGTATCAGAATGAAATAAAGTACTAACTTTAATGTCATATTCTTTTTTCTATGGTAGAAATAGTATTATGTCCACATTTTAATGTCATTTATACATTATATACCCAAGTATATGTCACAATTTTCTTGACATATACTTGGGTATATAAAAATTTTATTATTAAGTTATAATAGTAAAAAAGATGTTAAACTCCTAGATACTCTAGATTTTCAACACCTCTTATAGAAAAGTATTTATGTAATAACTTTTATGTCACTAGACAATTTCTTTTCTATTTTTATTTTATTCTCTAAAATTTTATTCTCTACATTACTTATACAATCAATTAAATGTATTTTTAAAGATCCACTTCCCTGAGATTTTTCTACTATTTTACTATAAGCAAGTTCACCACATACTCCCATAATACCTAAAGCAGTTACGGTAGCATCTAATAGTTTATCTGGATTAGCACCAACTAAAACTCCTATAATCGATGAAAGCATACATCCTGTTCCTGTTATATTTCTCATGGATGGATGCCCATTTCTAATAATATATACCAAATCTTTATCTGCAACTATATCTATAGCTCCTGTAATGGCTATAATTGCCCCTAGATCTGTAGAAAGCTGTGTAGCTAGACCAATTGCACCTTCAATGTTATCTTCAGTTATAGTCTCAATTTCACTAGCATCTACACCTTTACATATTGTCTTTTTATTTCCTATGGTTTTTATTTCGGAAATATTTCCTTTGATAACTTGAAAATCCACAGTGTTTAAAAGCTCCTTTAGAGCCTGTTGTCTAAAGGAGGATGCACCAACACCTACAGGATCTAATATTACAGGATGCTTTAATTTATTAGCTCTCCTCCCTGCTTTAATCATGGCTTCTAATGTTCTTAGATTTAAAGTTCCTAAATTCATCACTAAGGCATTGCTTAAGGTGGTTATCTCCTCTACTTCCTCTGGATCATCAGCCATAATAGGAGAACCTCCACAAGCTAAAGTTATATTTGCACAATCATTAGCTGCTACATAATTAGTTATATTGTGCACTAGTGGGTTAGTTTTTTTTGCTATATCTAAAATATCTTTAATCATTTAATCCCCTCTCTATTAATATTTATTTTTTAAATATTAATGTGTTAACTTCTAATTACCTTCATTCGTTAGAAAATTTTTCTAATATTCCTGTTTTCTTGAGAGCCATTAAAAATAGTATGGCTATTACTGCACCACCAATGGAGCTTACGCTAAATGGCACTACAAAGCCCCAAAGAGCTGCTTCCTTTGATAGAATGAACTTTGCTACTGGATAGGCTATTAAAGCTCCTATTACCCCTGTACCGAAGATTTCTCCTATAGATGCCATAGTTATTTTTTTATTATATTTATATAGTATTCCTGCTAAGATAGCTCCACACATACTTCCTGGAAAAGCTAGAAATGTTCCTGTACCCATTAGCACTCTAATTAAAGAAGTAAGGAAAGCTATAGCTACTCCATAAAAAGGACCTAAAATAACAGCTGATAACACGTTTATCAAGTGCTGAACTGGAGCACATTTCGCAATTCCTACTGGTATAACTATAACTGTAGATAAAATAACTCCCATTGCAATGAAAATTCCAGCTAAAGTTAATTTTTTAGTTTTTAACATTACATATCATCCCCTCAAGATCAATATTTTTTTATTTACTTACCCTCCCCTATATGAACAAAAATAAAAGGTACACCAACTAAGTGGTATACCTATAATTATATAAATCTACTTCCTACGTTGGCATTATCCAAATCAGGTACGGTCGAAGTTTACACTTCCTCTCAGCCTGTACACAAGCTCCCGAATATTAAGTTAACTAAATATTATCATAATGAATTACTATAGTCAATTAAGGATATACTTGCTATTTTAGAAAAATAATATGCTATAATTATTTTAAAGCCTTGAAGTATTATTTAAAGCTATAAATCTATATACATAAAATTTTCAAGGAGGATAATCTATGAAAAATAAACAAGCTACCCTATCTATTATTTCAGTAGTAATATTAGGTTGTATTATTATGGCCTTAGTGGAAATTTTAATTATACCTAATTATTTTACAAAATCATTAATAAAAATATGTATATTTTTGATATTGCCCTTAATTGTATGTATAAAAGATAAATCTATTTCCTTTAAAGCACTTTTTAAGGGAAGTAAAAAAAGCATATTTTTTGCACTTATATTTGGCATAGTTGTATATGTCTTTATATTAGGAGCCTATTTTATTCTAGGACCATTTTTTGATTTTTCTATGGTCACCACTAATTTAGAGAATAATTTAGGAGTAACTAAGGATAACTTTTTATTTGTAGCACTATATATTACATCTATTAATTCTCTTTTGGAAGAGTTTTTCTTCCGTGGTTTTTCCTTCTTATCTTTAAAAGAGGTTAGTTCAAGGAAAATCGCCTATATTTTTAGTGCTTTAGCCTTTGCTATTTATCATGTGGCTATTATGAATAATTGGTTTACTCCCCCACTGTTCATTTTACTTATAGTTTCACTATTCATAGCAGGACTGCTTTTTAATTATCTTAATGAAAGGTTTAACAATATTTATGTATCTTGGATAGTTCATATGTCCGCTAATTTAGCTATTAACACCGTGGGATTTATCCTCTTTGGTATCATAAAAATAAGCTGAAATGCATTGGCATTCCAGCTTATTTTATACTATACGTTTATTTCTACTTCTTCACCTAATTCATTTTTATGAGTTTCTAATACAGGGTTTATATATTCCTCTATAAAATCAACTACTTGCCCACTAGCTCTTCCAGTGAACTTACTTGGATCTATTATAGATAGAATCTCTTCTTTTGATAATCCAAAGGATTCATCAGCTAGTATTCTTTCTATTAAATCATTCTTTTCTCCAAATTCTTTTACTTGTCTTGCAGCAGCTAAAGAATGAACTCTTATTTTTTCATGAAGTTCTTGTCTATCTCCTCCACGTTTAACAGCTTCCATCATAATATTTTCTGTAGCCATAAATGGTAACTCACTATTAACATGAGCAGCTATTACCTTTTCATATACCACCATATTAGAAGTTATGTTGATATATAAGTTAAGTACTCCATCAAGAGCTAAGAAAGCTTCTGCAACGGATATACGTTTATTAGCAGAATCATCTAGTGTTCTTTCAAACCATTGAGTTGCTGCAGTAATTGCTGGGTTAAGAGAATTTACAATTATATATCTTGAAAGTGCACTAATTCTTTCACTTCTCATAGGGTTTCTCTTATATGCCATAGCAGAAGATCCTATTTGATGCTTTTCAAAAGGTTCTTCCATTTCCTTCATGTTTTGAAGAAGTCTCATGTCATTACTAAATTTGTATGCACTTTGTGCTACTTCAGATAATGTATTTAATATTATAGAATCTAATTTTCTAGAGTAAGTTTGGCCAGTAACAGGATATGCTTTTTCAAAGCCCATTTTTTTGCATACAATTTTATCTAATTCTTTTACCTTTTCTTCATCATTATTAAATAAAGACATAAAGCTAGCTTGAGTTCCTGTAGTTCCCTTAACTCCTCTAAATTTCATTTTATCAATTGCAAAATCAAGGTTTTCTAAATCCATTAATAACTCTTGCATCCAAAGAGTAGCTCTCTTTCCTACTGTTGTAAGCTGAGCTGGTTGAAGATGAGTGAATCCAAGAGTTGGAACGTCTTTATATTTTAAAGCAAACTTGCTTAGTTGGTCTAACACATTTATTACTTTTTTTCTAATTAGTATAAGAGCATCTCTCATGATAAGTAAGTCAGTATTGTCACCTACATAACAGCTAGTAGCTCCTAGATGTATTATCCCCTTTGCTGATGGAGCTACAACTCCATAAGCATATACATGGCTCATTACATCATGTCTAACTTCTTTTTCTCTAGCAGCAGCTAATTCGTAGTCAATGTTTTCAATATTGTCTCTTAGCTCTTTTATTTGTTCATCAGTAATGTTTAATCCTAATTCTTGCTCTCCCTCGGCTAATGCAACCCAAAGTTTTCTCCAAGTTTTAAATTTCATTTCCTCTGAAAAAATATAGCTCATTTCCTTAGATGCGTATCTAGAATTTAATGGTGAATTATATGTATCTCTCATAGCAACCTCCGTACAAAAATGTTTTTATATCTAATATCATTCAGTATTATAACATATTATATAAGCAAAAGTCCAATTTAAATTCGTGTTATTTATAATAATAGGCTATTATTACTGTTCTATTTTATCCAAGTATATCATATATATTAAACATAAAATATATTAGTGGATATAAACATATCATAATATAATTAAAGTGGGGGGAAGTTTTTATGTGCAAAATTAGTTTATTAGACAAAATATCATTTGTACTTGTTATTATAGGCGCAATTAATTGGGGAATATTTGGACTCTTCAATTTTGATCTTGTTCATTTCATCTTTAGCTTTTCAGATATGCTAGCTAGAGCAATATATATATTAGTAGGACTAGCAGGCATTAATATGATTAGATTTTTATATTGTCTTAACAAAAAATAGTAGCTTTAGTATTAAGAAATAGTTCCATATATAAATATTTATATATGGAACTATTTCTATTTTTGTATAGGAAACTATTTAACTATTTAACTATGGAACTAGGGAAATATATAAATAGCTAAATAGTTGTACTGTCCATGCGGTTTTGAAGTGATTTATGATTTGAATATTGAAATAAAATAGCCTCATTTATATTTCTTATATTTCTTGCTGGGGAATAATGATATAATATTTTATAGAAAATGTACTTATTGGAGGTATAACATGAAAATTGCTTTTATTGGGGATACTCATCATAATGAAATAGCTCTAGAAGTAGCTTCAAAATACATAAATGATTTAAAATCAGATATAGTTATTCATTTAGGAGATTGTATAGAAGATGTAAAACTCTTAGAAAAAACTTTTAAAGGTGAAATATACGCAGTGGCTGGAAACTGTGATTTTTCTAATACATATCCTAAAGAAAATGCTCTTACTATTAATGGAGTAAAAATATTATTTACCCATGGGGATTTATATAATGTTAAGAGTAACATGAATAGCATAGCTATAAAAGCAGAAAGTATTGGTGCTGATATAGTACTATTTGGTCATACTCATATACCCATTAAAGAAGAATATAGAAATGTTATTTTTATGAATCCTGGTAGTATTCCTAAGCCTTCTCCATGGGTCAAAGGAAAATATATAGGTTTTATAGAAATTGATGATGAGGGAGTTATAGTTACTGCTGAATTACATGGCATAGAATTGTAATATAATCCATGGAGAATTGTAATTAAGTACCATAAACATAAAAACAGATAGAGAATATATTGTAAAACACTATATTTTCTATCTGTTTTCTTATGAGGGATTATTTATTAATTAAATAATGAAATCTCACTAATTATAAAGAGTTAAATTAATCTAATAATTCAAACTCGTACCCTTGATTTTTGACGTCTTTTATAACTGAATCCAGTATTTCAGTATTAGTTTTAGAGACTGCATGAATAAGTAATATTGCTCCATTATGGAGTCCATTTAGAATTATTTTCTTTGCTTCTATTGGGTTAGGTTGATTATTAGGGTCCCAATCAACATAAGCAAAACTCCAAAATATAGACTTATATCCTAAATTTTTAGTCATAGCTAAAGATTTTTGGGAATATTCCCCCATAGGTGGCCTAAAATATGGTGGAATATCCTTACCAGTAATGTCCTTAAATTTATTTTCAACATCCTTAATTTCTTCGTTAAATTTTTTTTCATCATCAGCTAAGGATGGCATGGATAAATGACTACTTGTATGATTTCCTACCGTATGGCCTTCTTCTACCATTCTTTTAATAATTCCAGGATTATCATTTAAATAAGGAAGTGTAGCAAAAAAAATTGCCTTCACATTATTAGCTTTAAGAATATCTAATATTTGAGTAGTATAACCATTTTCATATCCTACATCAAAAGTTAAATGTAATACCTTTTTATCTGTATTCCTCACGTAATGAGCATCATATTCATGTAAGTCATAATTTAAATTGTCATTTATTCCAGGGGTTGTATGATCTTTATTTGGATTAAACCACCAAGCTGTTTTTTCATTATCTAAAGAAGAGGTATCAATTATTTTATTTAAGAACTCCTTTTTCTCATTATCAGTAGTAGTTTCCTGATTAATTTCTTCCTCAGTTGTATAATCGCTTTTTATTGATGTATTTTCTATTATTTCATACTCAAGTATTCCAATAAATACTATAATTAATAGAGCTATGAAAATTATTATGTTTACCTTCTTATTCATTTCATCACCTATCATTTCTTTATAAATTTATAACATATAATAAAACAGAGACTTATATAATATAAAAGTTTAAGAAATATACTCTAGAATTCCATCAGCGATGGCTTTTGCACACTTAGCTTGTCCTTGTGTTGACAAGAGAAATTCAGTATCAGAGTCATTAGTTAAGTATCCCAGTTCAACTAATGTTGAGACAGCATTATTTAGTCTAATTACCTTAATTTCACTATCAGACTCATATTTTATTCTTCTATCTGTAGTATAGTTAACACTTGCTAATTTATTTTGAATATTCTTTGCTAAGGATTCCCCTTCACTATTAGGAAGTCTACACCAGCTTTCTACACCTTTAACACTTGAATCTTCAAAGGAATTACAATGTATAGATACAAATACATCAGCATTTTTTGAATTTGATATATCTATACGTTTAAGAAGATCATCACTTTCATTACTGAGCCATGGAACTTCATCACTGGTTCTTGTGTAAACAACATTTATTTGATTTTGGTCTAATATTTTTCCAACTTCAAGGGCTACTTTCATTGTAATATCTTTTTCATATACATTAGAGCTGGTCATAGTTCCAACGTCATAGCCTCCATGACCAGCATCAATACAAACTATAGGTCTATCAGCATACTTTTGCACTTCTTGTGGTTCAGCTTCTTTACTTCCGACTACTGTCATAGCATCTCTTTTGAAGATGTTCAACTGTGTAATTCCAATGACAACAAAAACTATTAGGATAATACCTATGACTTTAATACGTCTTAATTTACGTTTCTTTCTCTTCTTTTTATATTCACTACTATTAACTTTATATGTATATTCACTTTTCACACTTCTTTCTCCCATAAATACACCTCTAATCAATCTTTATTTTAGATATTCCTCTAGACAAATTCCTCTTTCAGTAATTTCTTTTGCTGCTTCTTTTCCTACATATCTATAATGCCAGGGTTCGTATTCTATTCCAGTAATATGAGTTTTATCAGAGGGGTATCTTAATATAAATCCATATTTATATGAGTTCTCTATTAACCATTTTTGCTACGGTGTATTTTCCTGTTCCTTATTTAGTAATTGATAACTAGATGAAACAATATCTAATGCAAGTCCAGTTTGGTGCTCACTTGTTCCTGGTATTGCTATCCATTGCGCAGCTTTCTTTTTAGCTTCTTCTTGCGAATAATTTTGTTCTATATATGTACTTACATCTTGATTAAATAACTGTTGTTGAAAATCCATGGTTCTATAAGAAGAGCAAATCATGGGAGATAGACCTTCTTTACGTGCATTATTCATCATATCTTGTAAATCGCTATATGCACGTCTGTCTATTTGGTGGCCATTGCTAAGTTGTGCCAAATCTACACTAAAGTCTTCTGGTAAAACTGTTGAAGGATTTGCTAAAATTAAGTTCCAACTTTTTTTATCTTGTGAAGATAGGTTATTTTTTTCTTTTAAATTTTTTTGCTTAGATAAATTAGATTGAGTTTTATTCCCGAGTGCTGACATATTAGATGATTCCCATACTTTAGTAACAGCATCTTTTGAAATTTTAAAAACCAATGTAGAAAATGCGAAGAAAACTATGCAATATATTAAAATTAAATTTCTTTTTCTCTTTATTGATACTCTTTTATCTTTAGATATTTTTTTCATGTAAATCACTCCTTCTATGAATCTATAATATAAAAGGAATGTTTAAAAACTATATCATTTTCCCATCAAAGTTGCATAATTAAAAATCACGATAATCATAATATTTATCATGATTATCGTGATTTTTAATAATTAATTAGATTTAATACTATATATCTTTCTGATACACTATACATATAAAATATTTGCTTCTCTGCTATTGAATAAGTTATATTGTTAGAATAATAGTCTTCTACTTTAGACCATTTGATACCTAAGTAATTAGCAAATTCATCAGGATTACTCACTAATTCAATATCTGTAGTATCCTCAAAAGGCGAAACACTAAATCCATAAATCATATGTGTCTCTACATCCATAAGTATGTTAAGGGTACACTCATCAGCATCTAATCTAATATCCCAGACTTTAACTTTGTTTTCTAAGTTCTTTGAATCTATATATGTTTTAAGAGAAAAATCTGTAACCCTTAAGTTATTATCTAAATTAACCTTTGGAATAATCTCTCTATCTTGTAGCTTCTTAATTTCATTAACTATTGAATCTGGTATTCTTATATTATTCATTTTGGGTTCAAATAGTTGTTTTTTATCAATGAGAATAATATCTTTGTTCATCTTTCCATAGCCACATATCATAGATAATTTGTCAATAACAGATGTTTCAGAGCTGTTAGTATTTTTATCACTATTTATAGTAGAAGTCTCAACTTTGCCTACAAGGTAGTTCTGTTGAATGTAAGATAAAATTATAGGCAAAAAAGCAAAGGCTGCTATAATGCTGAATAATATTATACCACTTATAATATTTTCATATTTAATTTTATCTTTTTTCATATTGTATTTCACCCCTTAACTTTACCATAACTTTAGTTCCTTCATTTAACTTACTCTCAAATAGCATTTCACCATTATGAAGCTTTATAATCTCAACGCATATTGCAAGTCCAAGACCAGCTCCACCTTGACTCCTTGCCCTTGATTTATCTACCATATAAAAGGCCTCTGTAATTCTTGATAGTTCACTTTCTTCCATGCCCTTACCATTGTCTTCTATAGTAACTATATAATCTTCACCGTGTCTTCCTTCCTAATAAAGATATTCTGCCACATTCATTATGATGTCCAGCTGTAATAGCTTTAATAGAATTGTCTATTAAATTTATAAAAACCGTCTTTAGGAAATCAGGCTCTAAATATATTTTTTCTTCATCTACATCAAGTGAAAATTCTATATTATGTTTTCTTAAGGAAGGATGCATAATTCCATTTATCTCTTCAAAAAATTCACCTGTTGATATGTAGTACATTTTAAATTCTCTCTTCTTTAAAATAATTAAATCTAAAAGCTTCATTGATAAAGCTTCAATTCTTTTACCCTCCTCAAAGATATAATTAGCTGAAAGCATTATTTCTTCTTGTGATAATTTTTTTGAACGAAGCATATCTGCATATCCAATCATAGATGTTAAAGGGGTTTTTGTTTCATGGGCAAAGCTTCCTATAAATGATTCTTGTCTAACATTTAAATCCTTAAGTTCTTTGACTGTTGTATCTAAGTTCTCAGCCATCAAATTAAAATTATCTGCTAAGTATCCGGTTTCATCCTTAGATTTTATATATACTCTTTGTTCAAAATTCCCCCTTGCAATTTCTTGAGTTGCCTTTGATAACCTATATATAGGTTTTAAAATTAGCCATGAAACAAAAAATGATACCATTCCGCTTACAGCTATCATTATAATAACTATATATATAAAGGTTTTGTATTGGTTGTTTAGACTATCAAATACGTGAGAGATATCAGTAAAATTTTGTACATAGAAGGTTTCTTCCAAAGTTTGCATTGGAACTATAGCATGTATGTAGTATTTATTATTTATATGTACGATTTCATGAGCTTTTGTGTTTTTATCAAGCTTTTTTATAATTTCATTACCAAACTTTTCTTCCAAGTTTTCATAAATAACTTTACCGTTATCATTGCTTATTCGGAAATTCATCTTTCCTTGAACAGTACCAATATTCACTGTAGGGGCAATTTGAGCTATCCATTGGGATTTAGTGTAATTTGCCTCATCACTATTACTATTTGAAAATTCAATAAACGATTCACTGATGTCATCAAGTTCTTGGGATAAAGTAAAATTTAAAATATCATTTTCTATATAAGTTGTATCAATTTCTCTTTTTAGTGAAGACTTAAAATTACTGTTAATTAAAATATAGCTTCCAATACTAAAACAGCTAATAGATATTATCATAGTTGCAAAAAAAATTTTCCAAAATATCTTCAAAGACTATACCTCCAGTCTATATCCTATTTTGTATACTGCCACGATTTTATCCTCTAAATCTAATTTTTTTCTCATTCTTTGTACATGTAAATCTACAGTTCGAGTATTTCCCATATAATCGTCGCCCCAAACTCTCATATATATCTGCTTTCTAAATAGAGCAATATTTTTGTTTTGGATGAAAAGCAATAATAAATCATACTCTTTAGCAGTTAAATTTATAATTTCACCCTTCTTTTTTACTATTCTAGATAAAGTATCTATCTCTATATCAAATAGATAAAGATGATCTTGAAGCTTATTAAAGCGTCGAAGTACCCTCTCCACTCTAGCAAGTAATTCCATTATTTCAAAGGGTTTTGTAAGGTAATCTTCGGCTCCAAGCTTTAAGCCTTTTACCGTATCTTTTACATCAGATTTTGCTGTTAAAAATATAACTGGAATTTCTAGGGGTTTTATATATTCAAATAGTTCATAGCCATCTACCTTAGGTAGCATAATATCTAAAAGAATTAAATCGTAATTATTTTTTTCAATCATTTCAATAGCTTGTTCTCCATCAAAGGAACATTCGCAATCATAACCAGCGTCTAAAAGATTTATTTTTATTAAATTAGAAATTGGTTTTTCATCTTCTACAGTTAATATTTTAATCATATATTCATCTCCTTATGGAATATAAAATACCCTTATTTCTTTATTTTATATCATAATTGTATCATTATTGCATCATTTGTCATTTTTATATAAATAACTCCTTTGTCTTTTTTATCAAATTCAGGAACACTAGAGCCTGAACTGTCTAGTTTGATAAATAGCAATAGAAATAAAATTTCAAAAATGTATATTCTAGGTGGACCTACATTTATTACAAATAGAATATTAAGTCAACTAAATATAAAAGTTAATTAGTCAATTAAATTAAAAAGAGTTGTTGCAACACTTATACCGCAACAGCTCTTTTAATGCAACCTAAATATTTATAATACACCAGATTAAGTATCATTTTAACTAAGTTCTAGCCAGTATCTTTGAGTTATCTCATCTCCATTTTTAACTTCATTTTCTAGAATTCCACCATTATCAATAATAGTTTTAGCTGATCCTAGATTAGTTTTATCACAAGTAATTAATGCCTTATTTATGCCTAATTCTTTAGCTATGGGTAGTGCTAAAGATAACATTTGAAAAGCATAGCCTTTTCTACGCTGAGAAGGTCTTATTCCATATCCAATATGTCCTCCATACTGTAATAAGTAATCATTTAGATCATGCCTAATATCTATAGCACCATAAATTTTATTATGATTATCTATCAGAAAATACATAGAAGAAGGAACTAATTCTTTCTCATACATATTTTCTGACTCATATTCTTCCCACTTATTTACTAAATCTTTAAAGCTCATATTATCTCGCTTAGATGCATTGGGAACAATCTTTTCTCCAGCAGCTTCCCATTCAGTAATATAGTCTATATATTCTTTTTCCATAAATAATGTTGGTTTAACTAATTTAAACAACTATCTCACTCCTCGTCATAAATTATATATTTATTAAAGCTCTAATCTATATTTTAATGCCCTTTTCTTTTAAATAATTAATTATATGTTCTTTATCTTTTAAACCTTTGAATAATATTGCCTCATAAATGTAATATCCACTGGTAAATGGAGTTCTTCCTTCTTCATTTATAATGGAGTTTTTCACATTTAAGATTAAGCTCCTGTTTTCTTCATTTAAATTTTTAATTACTTTAGATACATAGTTTTTATTAAATTCAAAACTTTCTTTATCTACAATCCACAAATCCATTTTCCAAGTTTTATCGGTGATCTTATTTTCATATTGAATTCCCCAATAAAATCCCTTTGGAAGTCCTTTCTTAGGGTAGTTAACAAAGTCTTGAAATTTCATTAGTTTAATGTTCTTTATCTTTGCAAGTTCACTCCCCATTTTAAAGAAATTATCTAAAGAAAATTCTTCTCCATTCATTACCATGTTCATATCAATATCTTCCCAGACCATTAAATTAAACTTATAACTACCAGTATAATTAATTTGTCCATATTTCTTTAGAATAGAGTCAATACCTTCTTTATAAATTATATCTTCAGCTTCTTTGTGTAATTCTATAGCACGACTTAAATAATCCATTATTTCACCTCATTATTTTGATTGTGTAATAATTTATTTTAAATTTAAAATTTACATGATAAAGTTCCTTGATGAAAAAACATTTTCCACTTTCCATCGCAATATTTCCATATGGAACTACGAAGGGAATATTTTTTATTTTCATCAGCTTGAGTATGCTTTATTACTTTATACATGGCTAATATACAATCACTTGATAATTCTTTTATATTAAAATCTAAAATTTCCCACTGTAATGTAGTATCATCATCTTGATCTTGATGTATATCGCCTTTTTCATAATGATATTCTCTTCCTGAACTACAAAATTCTATAAAATCATCTGCTAATATATCATTTATCTTTTGTGCTGATTTTCTTACTTCTGATTTTAGTAAATCATTCTCTAATTCTAATATATGTTCTTTGATATAATTCATTATTCCACCTCAATATTTAAATAATTATTTATATTGTTCATAATAAAATCTGCAAAGTTCACTAGAGCCTTTTCATTAAAGTTAGCTTCTTCTCCATTTTCATAACAGTTTAAAGCTTTTTCTACAGTCTTTATATACTCCTTTGGAAGATTAGAGCATGCCCATTGTCCACTCTCTTTTTTTGAACAAATAACTTCTTCTTCAAGGTAATATAGAACTCTACAAAGATTAAGAATAATATACATTGGTGAATCTAGAATTTCTTCTCTAGAATTTGCTATGTCAAAATAAATTGATTTTAAATAGTCTTTTCTTGGTACAGGTGAAAATATATCTTCTATGGAGCTACCATATATACAAATCCCTCTAGCTCTTGTTATTGTAATATGAGCAGCTAAATCTGGGTCTTCTCCATCTTCACATAAATAGCTATGATTAGCTTCATAAGTAGCTTTATATGCATTAGAGTAGTGAAGTATATATGGAGTTGGATGCTTAAAGTTCTTAACCTCCTTTTCTAAAAGCACACTCATTTCCAAACCTTTTCCTGGTCCATCTTTAGATAGTTCTAATAAAATATCTACAAGCTTTCTTTTATCATTGGCATTTAGGTTTACTTTTACTACTACTAAAAAATCTATATCACTTATATCAGGGTTAAAACAATCCATAGCTAAAGAACCATGAATGTAGATTCCTATTAGATTATCCTTTAATATGGTTTTATAGCTTTCTACTATACTATCTAATATGGTTTTTATCTTTTGCATTTTATATCACTTCCTTCTAATAATTTATATTTTTCATTACAGATATCTATAATAAATTTTATGAAGCTTTTAACTAAGTGTTCTCTTTCGACTGTTGAACTGTAAAAGGATGAATCAAAATTTCTCTCTCTAAGTCTTAAACATTCTTTTATAATTAAACTGTACTCCTTAGGTATAGTAGTTATTGCATATTCTAAAGCTTTATCTTTAGAGGTTATAGCTTTATTTTCTAAGGTATATAGTATTCTACATAGGGTTGCAACTGCAAATTCAATCCATTCATCCTGGAGAAATATATAATTTTCACTTAATTTATCTTTCCAATAATTATTTAAATTGTAGTTCATATTCTCTATAATACTACACCAATCTACTTCTATAGATAAACTGTTAACATCAGGGCAATTTATAGGTATGCCAAAATATTTTAATGTCCACCAAGTAATAGAATTAATATCGTAATAGCCATAGTAATGAAGAATATTATCACAAAAGTATATATAAGGACTTATTTCTGAGTTAAGCTTACCTACTTTATCCTTAGTTATATACATGCCTTCCATTCTATTACCATATTCAAAAGCTTCACTTATTTTCCTATGGACTTTTTCTACGGTACAAATATCTTCATTTTCAAATTCCTCATTCAATATTGTTATAAAATCTATATCGCTTGTTTTCTCATTAAAACAACCTAGTGCCACTGAATTATAAACATATATACCAAATATCTTATTAGGAAAGTTTTCTCTTAGGGATTTATCATATTCATTTAACATAGGAATTAAAGTCTCTGGAATGGGTGTATTTTTTAACTTCTTCTCATAGCAATAAAAATGAAATTCTCTATTAGGAAAATATAATTTACCTACTCTTTTATATCCATGATTGTCGTATAATTTAAGTGCGTTTCTATTTTGGCTATAAGCATCTAATCTGATAGATGTATATCTGTTTTCATCAGCAAACTCTTCAATGAATTTTAATATTTTCTTTGCAATTCCCATACCTTGATATTCAGGAAGTACAGCTAATCTATGAATAACCAATACTTTTTCACCTTGAGTAATCCAAGTTATGTTATTGTACTCTGATGGTTGCTCTTCATCTAAAGCGAAATATGCTATAGATAGTTCATTGTCTTTTAACAAATAGCAATTACCACTAATAATATCAGTTTCTATAATATCTAAACTTGGATAAAATTCATTCCATTGATATATGTCATAACTTTCCATATGAGCTTTACACTTAGAGATTATATCAAAAATACTTAATAGATCTTGTTTTTGGCATTTAACAATATTCATAACCTATTTCCTTTTTAATCATATTTTTTATTGAATGTATTTTAAAATAGTAGTTATATTATACCATTTATATAAATATAATTCATAAATTTATAATAATAATATTGAAGTTAGTGTATAATATTCATATATTTTCAAATTAATTATTTTCATAGAGGGTGTGATTTTTGAAAAGCCTTTAGGTATATTATTTGACTTAGGAGATACTGTACTAGAGTATTATTATAATAACCCTATAGAAGGAACTAAAAAGATATTAGAAAACTCAATAAATCCTTATAATACAACAGCAGAAGAAATTCAGGAGCTAGCAGTAAAGTTAACCCAAGAAACCTTTGGAAAAAGATAAGTGACAGATATAGAGCTTCTAGAAGTTGACTCTATATATGAAATAGAAAAGTTAATTAAGGAGATTAAATAATGGACATTTTAATTAGTAATATGGATGAAAATATGAGCTATGAAAAGTCATGTGGAGCAGTAGTATATAGAACCTCAAATAAAGGAATTCAATATTTGCTTTTAAAAAGTATTGGACTTGATAGTTATTGGGGGTTCCCTAAAGGCCATATGGAATATTCAGAAACAGAAGAAGAAACAGCATTAAGAGAAGTTTTTGAGGAATGTGGACTGAAAGTTAACTTAATAGATGGATTTAGAGCTACAGATAAATATATTATTGATAATTTCATTGAAAAAGAAGTAGTATTGTTTTTAGGAGAAGCTGATAATAGTTTAACTAAAATTCAAGTAGAAGAAATTGAGGATTACAGATGGAGTAATTATGAGGAAGCACAAAGCTTATTAACCTTTGGTAGTGGACGAAGAATCCTTGGTGAGGCTAACAAATTTTTATGTGAGAAAATTTAAGTAATCATAAACAGAGTTCTTTGCTTCAGAGGTAGTTTTTACTCCTTCTGAAGGTTACTAACAGAGTTCTTAGTATCAGTATTTTCGATACTTAGAACTCGTTGTCATTTAGGAAAAATCGTTATTCAGGGACGTAGTAGCTCTTTACTCCCACTTTGAAGAAGATGGGAGTATTAGAGCTGGTAGTCATCGGATAAATATTAAAATAAGAGGCAACCCGGAGGTTACCTCTTTTACATCTACTCAGCTGCAGCTTGTGCTTTTTCCATCATATCTTTAACCTTCATTAGACGGCTTAAAGCACCTCTTTCATTTTCATCCAGCTTCATTTTAATATATTTAATTGTTTCTTGAAGCTGAGGAATTGTCATATATTCTAGAGCGTTTACCCTTCTTCTTGTCTTCTCAATCTCATCGGCCATAAGCTGACAAGACTTTTCTACTTCTGCAAGTTCTAGAAGCTTAGGAAGAATTAAATAAAGCTGTTCAATTGAATTATCAAGTTCTGAGGAAGTACTATAAAATCCATAAGGATATATACTACCTGAATCTCCTTCTAGCTTACGTACAAAGTTCATAACAGGTACATTTACGCTCATTATGTTTTTTTCTGCTAGCTCTAAAGATATGCTTTCCTTAGGATAAGAAATAGCTTCTTCCAAGAACTCAGGTGATATAGCTGCTGATGCCATAAGAAAATCCTTAAAGGCACCTTGAAGTTTATCTTCAACTTCACCACGTAGCTTATTGTTGTATTTTATTAGATCTATGAACCTTCTCATTAATTCATCTTGTTTATCTTTAAGAAGTTTATGCCCTCTAGTTGCTGTAGCTAATCTTTTCTTTAACTTGGATAGCTCCATTCTAGTAGGATTGACATTTAATCTTGCCATATGCTATGCCTCATCTCCCTTAGGCATATACTTTTCAAGGTATTCATCTCTAATTCTCTTAAGCTCTGTGGTAGGAAGTATGGTTAGAAGCTTCCATCCAAGAGATAAGGTTTCTTCTATGCTTCTATTTGTATTAAATCCTTGAGAAACATATTCATTTTCAAAAGCCTCAGCAAACTTAGCATACTTCTTATCTGCATCTGAAAGAGCAGATTCGCCTAGAATTGCTGATAATTCTTTTGCTTGCTTACCTTGTGCATATGCTGAAAATAATTGGTTCATAGTATCTGCATGATCTTCTCTAGTCTTACCCTTACCTATTCCTTTATCTTTAAGTCTTGATAGTGAAGGCAATACATCTATTGGAGGCATTATACCCTTTTGATATAGCTCTCTAGATAGAATAATTTGTCCCTCAGTTATATATCCAGTTAAGTCTGGGATTGGGTGAGTCTTATCATCCTCTGGCATTGTAAGAATCGGAATTTGAGTGATAGATCCTTCTATACCTTTTAATCTTCCAGCTCTTTCATAAAGGGTAGATAGGTCCGTATAAAGATATCCTGGATATCCACGTCTACCTGGAACTTCCTTTCTAGCAGCTGATACTTCTCTTAGAGCTTCTGCATAGTTTGTAATATCAGTCAATATTACAAGTACGTGCATTCCTTTTTCATAAGCTAAATACTCAGCTGTAGTTAGAGCCATTCTTGGAGTAGCTATTCTCTCGATAGCTGGGTCTGAAGCTAAGTTCATGAATAATACTGATTTATCTATAGCACCAGTCTTTTTGAACTCATCTACGAAGAACTGTGCTTCTTCAAAAGTTATACCTATAGCTCCAAATACAACGGCAAACTTAGAATCAGAATTTAGAACTTGAGCTTGACGTGCTATTTGAGCAGCTAACTGTGCATGTGGAAGTCCAGAACCTGAAAATACAGGTAGTTTTTGACCTCTAACTAACGTATTAAGTCCATCTATAGCAGATATTCCAGTTTGAATAAATTCAGACGGATAATCTCTTGATACAGGGTTAATTGGCTCACCATTTATATCTACTCTTTTTTCAGCTATTATACTAGGACCATCATCATTTGGATTTCCCATACCATCAAATATTCTTCCTAACATATCCTCAGATACTCCAAGTTCCAAAGGTCTTCCTAGGAATTTAGCTTTAGTTCCCTTTAGGTTTATACCTGATGAACCTTCGAAAAGTTGAACCATTGCTTTAGAACCATTAACTTCTAGAACTTTACCTCTTCTCTTTTCTCCAGTTTGTAGTTCTATTTCAACTAATTCATCGTATTTAACGCCTTCTACACCTTCAACAACCATCAAAGGTCCTACAACTTCTGTAACTGTTCTGTATTCTTTAAGCATCTAGAACCCCTCCTTCGCTAATTAATCTATTAATTTCTACTACTAATTCCTCAGCGATGTTATTGATAGTGTCAATATTATCCTCAGCAATATATTTACTTCTTGCAATTTTATCTCTCATTGGTAAATTTAATATATTGTTTAGATAAACTCCAGCTTCTAAAGCACGTTCAGCTTCCTTTTTAAATAAAAGAATTAGTTTTAACATTTTATGTTGTTTGCCAAGTGAAGCATATGTGTCTATTTCATGGAAAGCATTTTGTTGTAGATAGTCTTCTCTAAGAGATTTTGCAACCTCTAATTTTAATCTATCCTTTTCAGATAAAGCATCTATACCTACTAATCTAACAATTTCATCAAGGCTAGCTTCTTCTTGTAGTAGTGTCATAGCTTCAACTCTTAATTGAGACCAATCTGAGGCTACTTCTTCATCCATCCACTGACCAATACTATCTAAGTATAATGAGTATGAACTTAACCAGTTTATTGATGGGAAGTGACGCTTATATGCTAGCTGAGCATCAAGTCCCCAGAATACTTTAACTATTCTTAAGGTAGATTGAGTAACTGGCTCAGACAAGTCTCCACCTGGAGGCGATACGGCTCCAATGGCAGTAACTGCTCCTTGTCTACCATCTTTTCCTAAACATATAACCTTACCAGCTCTTTCATAGTAATCTGCAAGTCTTGATCCTAGGTAAGCTGGATATCCTTCATCACCAGGCATCTCTTCAAGTCTACCGGACATCTCTCTAAGAGCCTCAGCCCATCTTGAAGTAGAATCTGCCATTATTGAAACTGAGTATCCCATATCTCTAAAGTATTCTGCTATAGTTATACCAGTATAGATACAAGCTTCACGAGCTGCAACTGGCATATTTGAAGTATTAGCAATAAGTACTGTTCTCTTCATTAAGCTTTCACCAGTTTTAGGGTCTTTTAGTTCTGGGAATTCATTAAGAACGTCTGTCATTTCGTTACCACGTTCACCGCATCCAACGTAAACAACAATTTCTGTATCCCCCCATTTAGCTACTTGGTGTTGAACTACTGTTTTACCTGCTCCGAAAGGTCCTGGCACTGCAGCGGCTCCACCTTTAGCTACAGGAAAAAATGTATCTATAACTCTTTGTCCTGTTACCATTGGTTCTATAGGTTTTAACTTACTTGCATAAGGTCTTCCTTTTCTAGCTGGCCATTTTTGCATTAGGGTTAATTCTTTATCACCCTTTTCAGTTTCAACAATACATACAGTCTCAACTATAGTAAAGTTACCTGATTTTATTTCTTTAATTTTTCCTTTTACTCCATAAGGAACCATTATCTTGTGAAGCACTACGGCAGTTTCTTGCACTGTTCCAATAATATCTCCAGCCTCTACCACATCTCCAACTTTTGCTGTAGCATTAAATTCCCAAACTTTTGTTCTGTTTAATGATTTAACTGCAACACCTTTTTTAAGGAAATGAGAATTTGCAGCTTCCTGCATAGCATTAAGTGGTCTTTGGATACCATCAAACATAGATTCAATTAATCCAGGTCCAAGTTCTATACTTAATGGTTCTCCTGTTGTAATTACTGGATCTCCAGGTCCTATACCAGAAGTTTCTTCATAAACCTGAATGGAAGCTTTATCGCCTCTCATTTCAATGATTTCACCAATAAGTCCCTTTTCACCAACTTTTACAACGTCAAATATATTAGCATTATCCATGTCCTTAGCAACTACTAATGGACCGGAAACTTTAACAATAGTACCATTCTTCAAGTTTTTTTACCTACCTTTCTATAAGATATTTACTCCAACAGCTTTTTCTACATAATCGCTAATTTTTTGTTTACCAATATTTAGCGTACCTTGATTGCTTGGTATAAGTATAATTGCAGGTATAAGCTTTTTATTATACCTTTCAATAGTTTCTTCCAAATGCTGAGCTAATTGCTCAGTTAAAAATATTACAGCATAATTTTCAAAAGCCATTTTATCTACAATTTTTCTTGCTTCTTCAGCTTCGACTGCTGGATAAACATCAATTCCTAAGGCCTTAAATGCTAGTATTGAATCTTTATCTCCAACTACACCTATCTTATACATATAGTTCACGCAACCTTTCTCTGATAACTTCAGTAGCAACCTTATTAATCTTTCCTACCATAATAATTCTAATTATTTTAATTTCAGTTTCTTTAGCAATTATATATGCAATGATAGGCTCTGGTCCGAAGTTAACTCTCTTTGCATCCTTTGCATGGTCCATAATATAATTATCATAGAGTACATCTAAGGATGAAATGCTGCCTGTAGCCATATATTCTTCTAAGATAGTATGAAGTACCTTTGAGTAAGGGGTTCTAGATATTTTACTTGTAAAGATTTCTAGGGATTCATTTATTCCCTCTATAAAAAAGTTATGTTTTATAGTTCCACCAGGTATTAACACACCTTCAAGGAATCTACCATCTTTATTTTGCTTTTTAACTCTAAGCATAGTCTTTATGTTAGTAATATCTATGGACTCATTTACATATCTAGTTATATACTCAACATTTATATTCCTTGCTTTTTCAAACATATCTTCAAACATGTATTTATCTAGAAGAGTATCAATTACTTGAGGATCAGAATTAACCTCAAATTCATTTTCTACCTTAGTGATAACTTTTTGAATATGTTTATCTAAGGATTTTAATTCGTCAGATAATATACAGTTTTTAAGAGTTTCTAAAGGAATTGTTCCTATTGGTATTAAAATATTAGATAAATCCTTGCCCAAGGCTTTTGCCTTTAATAAAACTTTAATATTATGATAATCATATCTTAAACTCATAATATCTATAATTTCTTTTACCGGAGATATTTTATATAAAGTGTTGTAAAGATTCACTAGCTCTTCCTTAAGGATTTTTTCATAATCATAAACTGAATCTATATTATTAATAAGATCACCATAGGTAGTTTCTTGTAATACTTTTAAAACTTCCTGTGGACCATCACTATCTAATAATCTTTCGATTTTATTTTTATCAAGGAGTCTTTTTTCCATTACCCTTAATCGAGCTACAGCATGGGTAAAATCCATTCTGTCCATTTAAATACCTCCTTACTATTCTGTAAACAATATTTTCCCAACTTCATACTCTAATTCATATTTAAGTGAATTCACAAGTTCTTCAAAGGAATTATTTATCTCGATTCCATTTTTACTAAGTATAAAACCACCATCTATTTCATGGGTTTTAACGTTGAATTTTAAATTTCCTAATTTGCCATTAGATTTTAATAACTTATTTAGCTCTGCTAAAAACTTATCAGGAAGCTTTTCTCTATCCTTTGGGTTTATAATTATTTCTTCATCTCCGTCAATGTTTAGAGCCATAACAGAATTGTTCATAAACTTAGTAAACTCTTCTGCATTCATGGACTTAAGTTTTTCCTTAGCTGTTTCAAAGACTTTTTCAATAATTTGTTGTTTTGCCAATAATTTTTTATTTCTTATTTCTAAATCAGTTTTAGAAATAATTCTTTCTTTTATGGTTTTACTTTCCATTTCAGCTTTTTCTAAAATAGAAGAAGCTTTTTTATTTGCTTCTTCTGTTTTCTTTTTAATTATTTCATCAGCTTTTATGGTAGATTCATTTAAAATTTCTATTTTTTTTACTTCTGCATCCTTTATAATTTTAGAAGTAAGATTATCCAAGTTAGACATATTATTCACTTCCTTAATTAAAAGTTACCACTCATTACTAGTAGAAGAGACATTACAAATCCTAAAAGTGCATAAGTCTCAACCATAACAGTTAATATGATACCTTTTGTATTATGTTCTGGTCTCTTAGCTAGAATTTGAATTGCAGAAGCTGCTGTTTTAGCTTGAGATATAGCTGATTTCCATCCTGCTATAGCTATTGGAAGACAAGCTGCAAATAGGTAGAAACCTTGACCGAAAGACATATCTGGTGATAATTGTAAAGATACTAAAAGTGCTATAACAAATCCATATAGTCCTTGAGTACCTGGAAGTAATTCAAGGATTAAGGCTTTACCAAACTTTTCTGGTTCTTCTGCTAAAAGTCCACTAGCTGCTTCACCAACTATACCAACACCTCTTGCTGATCCTACTCCTGGTAATGCTGCTGCAAGAGCAACTCCTATAGCTGCAATAACTATTCCACCGTTTTGTGTTAAAAATTCCATCATAATATTTTATTCCTCCTAATTTATCTATTTTGATATTTTAAAATATTTAGAATTATATTTTAAAGGCTCAAAGGCTGTGCCTCCACCTTCATAAAATTTTCCGAAGTATTCAAGATATTGTAATCTGCATGTATGAACATATGCTCCTAATGCATTGATAAATAAGTTAAATATATGGCCAACTACAAAGATTGCTACTCCAAATATAACTGTAGCCCATGAAGTTGATACCATACTTACCATAATATTAAATGCATAAGCTATAAATCCTGTTGCAAGTCCTAGAGCTGCAAGTCTAGTATAAGAAACCAAATCACCTACATAGGATGTAATTCCGTATAGAGCATAGAATCCTTGGCCTAACTTAGCGCCTATAGAGCTTTCTTGACGTCCGTTAGTAAGTACAATTCCTATCATTCCAGTAATAGTACCATATTTTGCTATAGTAATTATTATAGCTGGAACTCCAAGGGAAGCTAAATCTACAAAAGCACTTAATGCCCATATAATTGCACCAGTTAGGGTTATATACCATAATCCTACATCGGAAAAGGCTCCAAAGTAATCTTTATCTCTTATTTGCATATATGCCTTGATTCCAAGTCCTACATAAATTTGAATTAGTCCCATTACTACAGATACAATCATTAATAACCCTACATTGCTATCAGGTTTCATCCATAGAGGAGCTATCTTTATAAAATCTCCAAAATAACTACCATACATTACACCCCAGAATATAGTTGAAATACTTAACAAGAAAAACATCTTCACTGACTTTCTCATCTCGTCATCTAAATTAAATACAGTGAGTGCAATTAAAGTACCTACAAACATCACGAAGCCATATCCAGCATCTGATAGCATCATTCCAAAGAAGAATATATAGAAAGGCGCTAACAGTGGTGTTGGGTCTATCTCCTTGTACTTAGGTACACTATACATGGAAGTAATGTTTTCAAAGGATTCAAAGACTTTATTATTTTTTAATTTAACAGGTACATCGTCACCTTCAGCGGCTTCTGACTCTAAATAATAATCATTACCTAGAATGTTTTTTAATGTGCTTTCAAAGTCATTATGCAATTCTGCGGGATAATATCCTTCTATAGCCACAATGTTTCTACTCTTCAGGAAATTTTCGGTAGATTTTAATCTTAGTAATAAAGAACTCAAGTATTCGTAAACCACTTTATATTCTTCTAGTTTATTAACATGTTCTTTCATGCTATCTTGTATAAAGTTATTTTCTGCCTTTATTGATTCAATGGTTTTTTTATACTCTTTTATTACTTCTTTAGGTATTCCATCACATTGAATATCAATCTTACTGAAGGTTGAAGATTTCAACAATTGCTCTATATCAGCTATTTCATCATTATGAACTATGACCATTATGTAGCTGTTTCTACCTATGCTGCTAATAACTTCAAAGTAATAGTTTTTAGTTGTTTCCTCTAACTTAAGTCTTAAAGAATCAACATTTCCTTGAGGAATTTCACCTAATATAGCTTTAGATTTTTTTAATCTATTTAAGCTTTCTACTGAGGTATCTAAAGATTCCCACGGTTTTAAATCTTCTATATTGGCTTTCAACTTAGTTATATAATTATGATTCATGTTTATTTTATTATCTTTTTGTTTTAGGTCACTATATACCTCACGCCAATGAGATGTATTGTTAATCTGCTCTAACACATCATAGCTATAGCTCTTTTTTCCTTCCTTTAAGTCTTTTAGTAGCTTAGGCTTTTCACTAAATGTGCTCAAAAGTTCAATAGTAAATTTTACTTTTGATAATTCACCTTCTACTTCAGAAATTTCACTGCTTGCATTATCACTTTTTAATTGATTCAATTCAATAGTTTCATTTTTACTTAAATCTAAGAATTGTACATTTTGGAAGGATTGCAATTTCTCAAGCAAAGATTTTTTTTGATTTTCAAAGGCTAAGAGCATAAATTTATTCATTTTAACTATTGCCATTGAACTTCACTATCCTCTCAATTACTAAATTAACAGCTAAATCAATCTTTTCTTTAGAAGTATTGATTATATTATTTACTTCTTCTTCACCTTTAGCCATGGTCGGTTGTGAATCCTCATTCCCTTTAGTTTGAGCATCATCTTTCATTTTTTTTGCTTTTTTCATAGCATTTTCAATGATAGTACGGTACTCTTCATTTCCTTTAGTTTGAGCATCACTAATTATTTGTTTGCTATTTTCTACTGCTTTATCCAATATATCTTTTGCAGTAGATTCTGCCTGTTGTATTTTATTAATTGCTTCTAGCGCCAAAATATCACCACCTTTTAAGTATTAATTTTATATATAACCACTTATATTAAGTCTGCTTTATATATAGGTGTAAACATAATATTTTAAGTGGTATTAAATAACCTATAATACGTATTAATTCAACTCTTTAGAAGATATATTAAAATCTATTATATCATTTTTCCTAAAAAGTACAATATACCCGTATAAAAAATTAATATATTGTACTTTTTAAAATAACAAAGATTTTACTTGACATATTATTGAATTATCAATTCATTTTCCTGTATAAATATTCTTTCTTTGATGTCATTGTTTATAAAAGCAATATAGTTTAAAGTTTTATTTATTTCTCTGTATTCAACAAAACTTTTTATATTATGATTAAATTTAAAGACACTTATTTTATTTATATTATCTATAGAATTTTTATTCATAATATATTCTTTTATACTTCTTTCTTCAGTTTTACTCATTTCCATTCTTAGAAAATCAGGTATCCATTTTGTGTTATTACAAGAGAAATACTCATATCTTATTATGTCTAATAATAACTCCTGCTCTCCAGCTTTAATATAGTCATTAAATTCAACAAAGAGATAGTAATAATCTACAGAGGCTATGCTTCGTTTAAAGTATCCCTTGCTATCATAAAACTTAGAAAGTTCATAGTAGAATTCAAATATATCTTCGAATTTTTTGCTATTTTTAAAGAAATTTAAAATATTATAAAACTTACCACTATTTAAATATTTATCGACCATATGCTCAATTTTCTTTAGTATAATTAATTCATCATAACTTATATCCTTTGTTTTCAAAATTTCATAAGGTGGATAAGGTGAATATACCATCCCCCATTTTTCGCTTTCCTCTCTCATTTGTGAACCTTTTAAAAGCTTAAGAAACCCTAACTGTAATTCCTCTGGACTTATCTCATATACTTCATTAAAAGATTTTCTAAAAGAGTTAAAGTCTTCTCCAGGTAACCCTGCAATTAAATCTAGATGCTGTTTAATATTGTTTAGCTTATTTAGTTCCAATACCTTTTCTTTAATGGTAGAAAATTCTATAGTTCTATTAATATTTCTTAATATTTCATTGTTAGTAGTTTGAACACCTACCTCAAATTGAAACATACCACTAGGTGCTTTGCTTAGTATATCTAAAGATTCACTGCTAAATAGGTCTGCAGATACTTCAAAGTGGAAACATGTATCCTCTCCATTTTCAATTAGATAACTCCATATAGCATTTGCAAAATTCTTATTACAATTAAAGGTTCTATCAACAAATTTAACCAATTTAACTTTTTTATCTATAAAATATTGTAGTTCTTTTAACACTCTATCTATGTTTAAGAATCTTACTCCATGAGTGGTAGAAGATAAACAGTATTTACAATTAAAAGGACATCCTCTTGAAGCTTCATAATATACAATTTTATTTTTTAAGTTGTCATCAGATTCATAAGGAAATACTATATTGTTTATGTCCATTAATGGTCTTTTACTTCCATATACTATGCCTTCATCACTTTTATAGTATAGTCCTTTAATATTTTCACAATTATTATTATCTCCATTTATTTCGTTATTTATTTTTAAATTAATTAATTCTTTATAGGTTTCTTCACCTTCTCCTTCAATTAAGTATTCACCTACATTTTCTGTTAAAAACTCAATGGGATTATAGGATGTTTCGGGTCCTCCATATATAATTTCAATATTACTATCTATGAGTTTTATTAAGGTTGATACCTTTTTAACAAATTCAATATTCCAAATATAACATGAAAATCCTATTATATTTGGCTTTTCAAATAGTATTTCCTCAACAATTCTTTCCTCTCTATCATTAATAGAGAACTCCATAGTATGACAATTATAATTTAAATCCTTTGTATATGCCTTTAAATATCTTACTGCTAAATTGCTGTGAATATACTTTGAGTTTACTGCAACCAAAACTACTTTCATTTTTTATTAACATCCTTTCTTCTGCCTACAATCCTAAAAGTGCCATTGGAGGATACTGCTTCTACAATATCGAAATAGTCCTTTAGTCCGTCTATAATTTTTGATGAAGTGTTATCAGTGAATATGTTAAGCAAGTTTATTTGAAAATTCTTCATACTTTTATCTGGTAGTGAAACTGTTATATTTTTTTGTAATGTTTTTAACGGCTCCTTTTCTACATCCCAAATATAAACATATCCATTTTTTTTCATTAATCTATATATATTATCAAAAAGCTTTAGCTTTTGTCTATGGGATTTAATTTTATTTAAGGTAAAAAATACTATACAACTATCGTAATAACCTTCATTATCAAAGCGTTTAGAAGGAGTATCTTCTAAATAATCTACATCTATAAAATTATCATAATACTTATTGGCTTTATATATTATGCCCTCGTTTCCGTAAGTAATATCCAATATATTACCCCTAAAAATTTCTTTTTCTAAATTTACAAATAAGCTTTCCATATCACACACCTCCATATTTTCATATTAGAGATACTATTCTTTGTAATTTTATAAATTCCTTTATTTTTTACTATTTGCATAAGCAAAACAAAAGAACTACCACTATACTTTAGGTGGTAGTTCTTACAATAAATAGAGTTTTTATTAATCCTCAGTTTCAGAATCTATAACTTTTAAGTTATTATAAAAATCAACAAGTAGTCCTGCAGTGGTAATGCAGGCTCTAAGTAATATAACCTCTGCAATCTCATTAAACCTATTCTGTTTGACTCTTATACTTTCAAAGGACTTAGCTGATTTAACAGCAAACTTTGTATTTTCAATTACATACTTTTCAGGATCTCCATAACTAATTACATGATCTTTCAGAGGAATTTTATATCCATCAAGAACTTTATCTATTATGAAATTTTCCAAGGGTTTATGTTTTTTTAAGTTTTTCATAGCGTGAGCCGGCACTGTAGAGTCTTGTACTAAATGACAAGCTGCACCTAAAAAAAATATAGCTTTATTCATATCAGAGTTAGCACCATAAAATACAGATGCATTATAATACTTTACACACTCTACTTTAGCATTTGAAAATCCATATAGACCAATACCCTTTTCATGATGATAGAAATGATTTGTACTTTTTAAATCTGCATCAGCCCATTTTACACCTTTATTTAAATCTAAAATATGTTTCATAAAAAAATTATATTCTTCGATGTAACCCTCCTGCTTTAATAAACGAAGAGCTTCTTTATTTATGAATTTGTGGACTATGCATTCTGTTTTTTTTATTCTTTTTTTTATAGGATTTGCAACTCTTATAACTGCGGTCATAGTTCTATTATAAGTTCTTTCCATTCTCTTCATGTAATTCACCTACGATTCTTTATGAATAATAAAATAATAATTTAGATATATATTATTATACTCTAATTTAATCATATTTAACGTAGCAATTATATGAAATTTTAATTTATTGAAATTTTATTTTTTAATAGATATGGTAAATAAAAATCCATGATTACCATCTAGAATATATAGTTCATTGTTAAAAATCTTCATATTGGATATAGTGCAATTATCATTTAAATTTAATAATTTCTTTGGAACACCATTTACAGCACTGCACATTATATTATTTTTATTACTATCATAAAAATATAGCTGCAATGTATTTTGTCCATTAATTTTTCCATTATCATCTATTGCTATCCATTTTAAACTATCTAAATCATTATGTTGATAGGCAGGTGCTGGTGGTGACATAGGATATTTTTTTAGTATTGGAGTATTTTTTATATTAGATTCACCTTGAAATCGTGGTGAATCTAGAGGATCTCCACCAGAAAAATCTGGGAAGCCATACCAATAGCCTTTTTTTATCTCATAAATATAGTCACTGTCATTTTCTACTGGTCTTAATCCTCTATTTTCATATCCTCCGACAGTAGCAAATATTCTACCATCATGTGTTATGTCTATACCCTCTATACTTCTTATTCCCCATGCATAGGTTTCAATAGCTTTAGTATTAGTGTTATAAATTATAACAGATGAATTGCCAATTGATTCACCCTTTATAACCTCATTGTCCTCATTAGAAGCTCCATTTGGTACAAAGCCTCCATTTTCATTTTTATTCAACACTATATCATAAGGAGATATATCATAACCAGTTGGGTTTTTACCTATCCATTGGTTATCACTTCCCACTACACCTGAATTAGTTGCAGCTCCAATTGAAATAAATAAATATTCCTTATATCCCCTTATTAATACCTTATTATAATCACCAATATTAGGTATATTGGTTAAGCATTCTTCTAGCTTCCCATTGTTAATATCTACACTCATTATTCCATTATCAGTAACGAAGTATAATTTATCTCCATTACTTTCTAAGGAGGTAATATTAAAGTTTTTATCTTCAATTAAAGTATAGGGCTCGCCAGTTGATGGAATAGCTATTATTTTACTTTGAAAAGCAACATATAATCCTTTGTCATTGTTAGCAAAATCTATGGCATTTTTTAATCCCTTATATTTTATTTTCATATCAATTCCTGAGTCCTTAACACCTATGTCATATATTTCATTTTTATCTTTTACTATAAATAAAGAGATAATAGCTACTATTATCAACAAAATCCATCCTATTATTTTTTTCATAGTTCCTCCAATTAAATAATGATTTACACTAATATATATTTAAATATTCTTCATTAAATTACATTTAGTTAAATAAATGATAAAAATATATGGTTAGAGAATAATCCTTAGTTTACCTTCATAAGTATTATTATATTAATTGGAGGTAATAAAGATGAGTAAAGATACTTTTTATAGAGATACCTTTGTATTGACTCTTTCTAATTTAGCCATGGGCGTTTTAAGATTTATGTTTTCTATTATACTCTCAAGGCAGTTAGGGCCAGAAGGTGTTGGACTTTATGGTTTGATAATGCCTATATATGATTTATTTTGTTGTTTAGTATGTGGAGGAATAATTGCTGCAATTTCAAGAGAAACTTCTGCCTATCTAGGTACCAGTAGATATGAAGATTTACATAAAACCGTTAATGCTTCCTTAGTTTTTATAGTACTTTGGTCAATTTTTATAGCAGGTATTATGTTTATACTTAGTCCAATAATTTGCAATTATATTATTAAAGACCCAAGAGCAATTCGATCCTTATGGATAGCTTCTCCTGCTATTGTTTTTATTGCTATATCTTGTGTATATAAAGGCTATTTCTATGGAGTAAGTCAGGTAATTACCCCATCAGTTGTAGATATATTAGAAAAAGCTGTTAGAATGGTTATATTAGTAGGGGTAATTTATTATTTTTCTCTAAAAACTATTGAAAATACAGTTGCAGCTACTTATCTTTCATTTACTATCGGTGAAATAATAAGCTTTGTATTTCTATATATTTTCTATAAAAGAAGTATTAAAAAGATACCTTATACTAATAGTGTAAGAACAGATAATAGCTTTCAATTATTATTTAACATATTAATTATTGCTGTTCCTCTAGCTATAAATGGCTTCTTAACTACAGCACTACAAAGTGTATCTACTCTACTAGTTCCTATTAGGTTAGTTGCAGCTGGTTTTGATCATATAGGTGCTTTGGAGATAATTGGTAAATTTAATGGTATGGCCCTTGCCATTGTGTACTTTCCATTAGTTATAGTTGTTTCTTTATCCACTGTAATAATTCCAGATATATCTAAAAAAATCAGTCAAAGGGATTTTTCTAATATAAATGCTAGAGTAAATGAAGTTATCAAAATTTGTTTTATGCTAGGCGTTTCCACAGTAATTATTTGCTTTGTATGTCCTAATCTATTAGGTGAAGTGTTCTTTGATAGAAATGACTTAGGTAGTTTTATAAAGATAGCTTCCCTTGCAGCTCCATTTATGTATTGTCACTATTGTACTTATAGTATTTTAAATGGTATAGGGAAACAAAAGGTTATACTTATAAGTTCCATTGCTACAGCTTTAATTGAGTTAGCTCTAATATTTATACTTATAGGTATTCCTGGCATAAATATATATGGATATGGAATTTCTTTAATTGTAACCTCTATTATAGGCCTTTTAATAAACCTGTACTATATTGGACAAGTAATAGAGTTATCTTTTCCTATAGGAGAAATGGTAATTATAGCATTATTGACTGCTCTAATATATTTAGTAACAACCATAATAAATTCTATACTTCCTAATACTTTAATCATTACAAAGATTATAACTATTATTGGAGTTGCATTTTCTTTGTTTTTTATATCAAGTTTTTTAATTCGAAAATCCTCATAGAAAAATAAAATGGAACTTATGACTTAGCATCTTTTCAAGATCCCAAGTCATAGGTTCCATTTTAAAATAATTAGGTAATCTCTATTTAAATTTTCTATATACTCTTCTAGGTATTAATTTTGTAATTTTATTTGGCAAAGAATTTAAATCAGATTTTTTAACACCACCTATGGATACTAATACTAAACCATAGGCTCCAGCTGATAGTGCTATACTTATCACTGCTGCAAATAAATTTAATATATATCCACTAAAAATTAACCCTAGGATTCCATTAAATACTTTATATGAGAAAAATGTTACTATTCCCATGGCTAATCCAGCTATTAAAGGTTTTATGTAACAAGGTATTAAGTGTATTCTACCATCTATAGAGTCATTTATTTGCCATTGGAATAATAAAAGCATTATTAAATAACAGGCAGCATTACCCCAAATAGCTCCCAAGATTCCAAAGGAAGGCATGGCTACTAGTACATAATTTACAACAATTTTAGCTAATATCCCAATTACAGAAAAGATAGTTACTATGTTTACCTTACCCATTCCCTGTAAAATGGAAGTTTGAACTAAAGTGATAGCATATAGGACTAAAACCCAAGATCCCCATATTAATAGTGGTGCTACTTCTTTATCATAGCCAAGGATTCTTAAAATAGGCATTGATAAAACTCCTAATCCCACAGCACAAGGTATAGCTATCATAAAAGCAACTCTATAAGAAGATTTAATATTAAACCTAAGACCTTTCTTATTGTCTAAAGCATGAACCCTAGATATAGCAGGAACTAGAGCAATAGCTAAAGCGCCAATAATAGCCATGGGAATTGATATCAGAGTATTGTAGAGAGTTAAATAACCCCATTGGGTATCTACTATTTTTTGAGTTAATCCTGTAGATAAAAGTCTGGACTTTACAATTTTTAAGTCTACTAGAGTTCCAGAGTTCTGCAGTGCAGAAGCTATGGTTATTGGAAATGCATACTTTAGTATGGATTTAACAATACGTTTATTGCTCAGTCTATTAACTCCAGGTTCGTTCTTTTTATGAATGTGATTAGATGAATGTCTTTTATATACTAATACAAAGTATAAAGCTGCTCCAACAGCACCTACTACTGTACCTATAGTACCTCCAGCTGCTCCATAAGATACCCCTCTTCCCATAAGTAGATATGCAAATAATAAACTGAATATTATATTTAGAATTTGTTCCCCTACTTGAGATACTGCAGTGGTAGTCATATTTCCTATACCTTGAAAATATCCTTTGTATGCACTCATTACTGATGTAAATAATAGTGCTGGTGCAAGCCATCTAGTAGCTAGTATTGATTCAGGACTATTAAAAATCATACTTAAAGGTTCGGACCATAAAAACATAAATACAGATAGGACAATTCCTAATAGTATAAGCAAAGTTCTAGATGCTCTAAAGGTTTTTACTGCATCTCTGTAGTTTCCCTTAGCTTCAAGTTCTGATACTAACTTTGCAATGGCTACAGGTATACCTGCATTAGCTATAGTGTATATATAAGTAAAAATTGTATATGTAGAAGAATATACTCCCCAACCTGTTGCACCTAAAATCTGTCTTAGCAAAGGTGTATAAATTACGGATAACACCTTTACAGACATCATAGATATGGTGAGTACCATAAAGCCTTTAGCTACAGAGTGCTGAGCCCCCTCAGTTCTGTCATTCATATTACCCCTCCATTAAAACTTAAACACATCATTCTTTATCTTCTTTAATACTGGTGGTAAAGATTCTGCTATAGTTTTATTTTTCATATATTCAAGCTCATCTGAGTTTGATTTAAATATTACTTTATATGCATATAAGAATTGATAATCTAAACCATACCTATTTACAAAGAAGCTATTAAGCTTTTTATCTCCATATTTAGAATCTCCAACTATAGGATTCCCAAGTTCTGATAAATGAGCTCTTAACTGATGGCTTCTTCCAGTAAGTAAATTAATTTCTATCAGGGAAAAAGTACCACAGCTTTGAATGGTCTTAACTTCCATAGCAATTTCTTTACTGTTTAGAACTTCAGCCATATATACCTTAGAAATGTTTGCATCTTCATTTTTTAAGATATATCCTTTATAAATTCCGTCCTTTATTCTTCCTTGGACAAGAGCCATATAGTACTTTTCAATACTTCTTTCTCTTATAGCTTCATTAAGAGCTTTTAGATATTTGAAATTTTTGCCGAATATAACCACCCCAGAGGTATTTCTATCTAATCTATTGCATGGAGCAGGAGTAAAAGTTACTTCTTTTTCGGGTTCATAATCACCCTTGTCATATAGATATGATAACACATAGTCTGTTAAAGTTGGTTCTCCATTCTTTGTGTCACTGTGTACTAATAAATTAGGCCACTTTTCTACCATAAGTATATTTTCATCTTCATAGGTAATTTTAAGATTATTTTCTATTCTTTCAAATTTCTTTTTTTCACCACTAGTTTTAATATATCTTATTTCTATGGTGTCTCCCTCTTCTAAAACATACTGCTCTTTAATTTTTTTACCATTTACTCTAATGTCACCTTTTCTAAAAGCCTTATATATAGCACTTAAAGGTACATCCTTCAGTAACTTTCTAAGGAATTTATCACATCTTTGACCTGATTCATTTGCACCTATCTGTATATTATTCATATTGTCCTCCAATATCTATTTCTTATAGTTTTTTAAGATAGTTTACAGCCATATTACAATGAACTGCAACTCCTACTTGTAGACATTCCTCATCTATGTCAAATTTACTGCTATGCAGAGGATATATTATTCCTTTTTCAGGGTTTCCACATCCTAATTGATAAAACATAGCTGGAACCTTAAGTGAAAAATATGCAAAACTTTCTACACCCATAGTAGGCTCTCTTAATATTTTAACCTTATCTTTCCCTAATAGCGATACACTATTATCATAAAATATATTATACATATTATCGTCGTTATATAAACATGGATAGCTCTCATCAATTGTAATTTCACAGGTGCCTCTTAAACTTTCTACCTGCATGGTTACAACTTCTTTTAATCTATTTTTCATATATTCTCTATCTTCTAGGTTCATAGTTCTAATTATACCAGTTATAGTAATCTTATCCGGTATAATATTGGCTGCTGTACCTCCATTTATAGTTCCTATTGTTATTACTGCTGATGATACTGGACTAGTCTCTCTACTTACTAATAGCTGTAAAGCATTTATAACCTGAGCTGTAATTACTATAGGGTCTATACCTTTGTGAGGACTTGCACCGTGAGCACCCTTACCATAGATTGTTATGGAAAAAGGGTTAGAAGCAGCATAGGCTACCCCTTGCTTAAGTCCAATAGTTCCCACAGCGAGATTTTCATCAACATGACATCCAATTATTGCATCCACATGAGGAGTTTCTAATGCTCCTTCTTCTATCATAATTCTAGCGCCACCAGTAGTTTCTTCAGCGGGTTCAAAAATAAACTTTATATTTCCTTCTAGTTCTTTTCTATGGTTATTTAAAAGTTTAGCTGATCCTAGTACCATGGTCATATGGGCATCATGACCACAGGCATGCATTTTCCCAATAATCTTAGAAGCATAGCAGTGACTATTTTTTTCTTCAAGAGGTAGTGCATCCATATCACATCTTATAGCTATAGTTTTTCCATTACTATTATCCCCTTCTCCGTAGATAGTAGCTACAACGCCTGTACCTGCGCAAGAATAAAATTCTATGTTTTCATTTCTTAAGAAATTTTTTATTCTATCTGAAGTTTTATATAAATCAAAATCTAACTCAGGATTTTTATGAAATTCTCTTCTTATATGAATTAATTCTTCACTTATTTTTTTAGCTTCCTGGATAAAGTTCATCTGAAACCTCCTTACTAATAATTATATAGTATATACAAATATACAAAAAAATAATAGACTTGAAGTCTATATAAAGAGAAGTCTTAACTATATTGTACTTTAAACCATTATATAACAGAAAAGCTTTCCTTTCAATATTATAGTGAAATATGTTTCAGTCTAGTAGAAGTTGATGAGTCATTACTTGAAAAAATGCCTATTAATTTGCTAATCCTTATTTTAGTCTATGACTATGAATATATGTACCATTTTATCTATATGACTATGGATAATTTCCCCTAGGAAACTAATTAAATATAGACATATACAAATATTGAAATATATAAATATTAAACTATATAACTAGTTATAGTCATAGTGCAGCTTTGATGAGGCTTACCATATTTTGAATCGTAATCAAATACCCATCTGCTACCCATAAAATTTTTATTCTCATTTCAAAATCGTCTATTACCTATATATTAAAAAGTTAAATTCATCTATTGCAATCCCAATATTTGCCGAATTCATTTTATTCACATCCTTGTAGTTTAAATTATTGATATACAGTTTATTAATGTTTTACTGGAAAATAACCTTGCAAAAGAGATTTTAGTATTTATCCTAAAATCTCTAATATATTTTTATTATATTTTTCTTTAAAACTTCTAATTATCAATATTCATTAGTAAATTTCTATTTTGAGCTAATCCTATTCTCCATTTTCCATTTTTATTTTTTGCAGAATAGAATAGCAAATATCTATCTTTTAACTTTACTAAACTAGATTTATATAAGGTTTTATTATCAAAAGCAAAGTAATTTGGATTTACATCTAGTATTTTCTTAAATAATGAAAAATTAATTCCATCTTTAGAAAGAGTATAATACAATCCTTGCTTTGAAAAGTCTCCATCAGTGTATCCATTAATTACAAGTTCATAGCCTAGGTCTGTCTCTATTATGTCATGATGCCATAAGTTAAAATTTGAAGGTTTATTTTTGAAATTACACTTCATCACTTTGTCGAAATTTTTCCAATCAGTAGTTTCAGTATAATATAAATTCTGACTATAATTTGAAAACCATAATTTATATTTATTATCACTATAAATAATTATAGGACATACATAATTATAAGTTTGATTAAAGGTATCTTGACTCAACATCAACTCTTTGTTACTCCAAATTTTACCATCTGCACTTTTCACCCTGTATATCATATTTACTTTATTATTAGGCCCACTGCCATCTTGTTTTCCAGGATTATATCTAAAGTATACCTCCATTACATTATTAACAAGACATAGGGTTATATCAGAATAATGTCCTCCATGATTTACATCAATAGGTATATCTAAAGGATTTTTACATCCTTCTAAAGCTTTATAGTTTAATCCATCATTGCTAACTAATATCTGTGGGTTTTCATATTTGTCATTGCCATTAGGATATGGAGTAATTCCCATCCAATATTTGTATCCATTCCATCCGTTTTCCATGTATATAACCTTAGGATGCACTGCTTGATTACTATTATCATAAGTTGGTGTTGATAAGGGCTTTTCAGCATTATAAAACGTCTTTCCAAGATATTCAGGAGTAAGTAAATCATCACTTATGAGACTCGTATCTCCTATTGCAAAGATTTTTTCTATATTACCTACGTTGCTTACTAAAAATTGCTCCATATATGGATACAGATTATCTTTGTGTGCAAAAATCAATGGATAATTAAAATTACAACATATGGCTCCCCCACAAAGTATACTTGCTGGATTCTCTGGAGAAGCAATCATAAGTATAGAAAAATCTAAGTTATTTTTGTTCTCTGTTAGAATATTGTAATTAGCTTTATAAATATCTTTTGTATTTATTATTTGTAAATTTAAATCAGAATAAGTGTCATAAAAAGCATTATTTTTACCTATAAAATAACAGGATATTTTTTCTTTGGATTTTAGAAACTTATAGATTTGTGAATAATCATCTTGAAGTATTATTATTGGAATTTGCTCACTTGCAGCAATAGAACCTACAACCATTACATCACTTAGATTTTCCTCTGTTACTATAAAGTATTTATCACTATTACCAACTTTATTTGCTATATTAATGGAAACATATGTAAGATTTATTCCTTCAATTCTATCTACTATTAAACCTTCATTAATTAGTTGCTCTTCTACCTTACTAGATATAGTGGTTTCATCACCTATAATTATTATTTTGCTAGCCTTTAAATCTCGAATTTCTTCTTTTACATTCCTATCTAGATTTTCACTCCCATTTAAAAGAATTGGTGCATCATACATGTTAGAAAGTGGAAGGGCAATATAACCTTCTAAGGGATTTTCATCACTTACCATTATTACATTTTCAGATGTATCAAGTGCGGATTTAGCTATTTTTATGGATGTATCAATATTAGAGGTACCATACACCCTAATATTATTAAATATATCCTTAGACGTGACTGTTACATCAATCTTAGTGTCAGTACTTGATATTTCATTACAATTATTAAAAATAGTAGGAGAGAACCTTTTTATTAATGTTAAAAATATTGAAATTACAATAAGAAACAAAACAAAACTTTTAGTTTTCTTTTTTCTTCTAATTTTGTTCATTAACCCACCCCTCTATATTATTTTGTAAACGTTTTCTATAGCTATACTTTAGATATATGAATATTTTATAAATTTAATTGATAACTAGGTGCAAATGTACTCTATTAATAAACTAACTGTAATTATACTACCAGTATACTTTTTCAAATTTTAAATCCTCTTCTTATTGGCTTAATATGTCACTCACAAAATTTGAAATAAAATACGTAAACTTATCCTATTATTATAGAATAAATTTATTTTGATTTAATTGGAAAAGTATATTCAGGCATATCTTCTGTAATAGCTCTAAATTCATAACCCTTTTCTTTATAGTATTCTATCACCCTTGGAAGTGCTATACATGTATTTTTATGCACATAATCACAATGCATTAATAAGATTATTGGATGTTTTGTAACATTTGTTTTTGTTGCTTCTCGATACAATTTATCAGGAGATGTTTTATAATTAACACCGTCAGACATAAATGCATTCCAATCATATATTTTAAAATTGTTTTTATGAAGCATGTTCAAAAATTCTTTATTTAATTTTTTACTACTTCCCCAAGGAAACCTTATGATATTTGGCTTAATGCCAACAACATTATAAATTTCATTTTGACATTTTAACATTTCTTCTATAAAATTTTTATTACATGAATATATACTTTTGTAGTTATGAGTAAATGTATGAAGTCCTATGCCATGACCTTCATTATATATTCGCTTAACCACAGTCTCTTGGTTTGCTATTTGATTCCCAATTAAGAAGAAAGTAGCTTTTACATCATATTCTTTTAATGTATCTAAAACCTTATCTGTCATTATACTAGGGCCATCATCAAAAGTTAAATATATTATCTTGTTATCTGTCTCCTCTTTTATATCTAAAGAATCTGCTTTTACACTATTACTACATGTAAAAATCAAACAACTTATTATTAAAAAAATTACTACTGATGTTTTATATATAGATATGTAAGTTCCTTTAAAATTCATATTATATATCTCCTCTTTTTCTTAAAATTAATTTTTAAAGATATTATTTCATATTAAATATTTTCACCTTAATATTGATTAAAATAAGTGGAAACATATTCCTTTATAAATTAAAACTAATATTTTATAATAAAAAAGAGAAGTTTCTTATAACTCCTCTTAGCTTGCATAGTCATTTTATTATTCGTCTTTTATTGCTTTAATATATTTGTGTAATATAGGTCTACTAACATTACACATATTTGCATAATCTGTCTTGCTAATATTTCCATTGATATATAACTCATAGTGTTCTTTTATTTTCTATAGTACTTTATCCAGTGTTAGTTGTAATCTACCCAGTATTTTTCTTTTTGATCTAGCATTATCCACTCCAGATTTAACTCTTTGACTTATCATGTTATGTTCTAACTCACTAAAAACACCCGTCATTTATTTAAACTGTAGAAAAGAAATATTTGGTATGATATACTAATTTTAAGATGTAACGAAAAATTTTATATTATCTTGTTATGGATATTAAAGAGGGGGGCTATGCAAATGAAAACTATGCTGAAGATTATGCGAATGCGTAAAAACAAAATTCCTGATGATATATTGTCTTTGTTTGAGCACATTGTTCAAACATATAAAGGAGACGAATGTGATGAAAAATTTATAAAAGCGATGGAAGAACATCTCGCCAAGGAGCAACGCTTCCGGCTATACGAGCAAAATGGAAGTTGTAGCGGTACTGGGTACGATAAAGAACGCAAAGCCTTCGCACTTAAACACGTTGACAAGCCCCTTGCCGAAAGGATGGAACTATTTACAAATGCCTTTGGCAGAACAGCCGTTTTGAATGATGATAATACAATCACAGTCACTTTTGCCTGTAACCATGGATACTACAAGCATGCACCAAAAGGAATGTTTCGATTTCCGGCATCAATTGAAACATATTTTGAAAGATGCGCAGGTGGGCGTTTGTATGAATACCAAAAAGCATTAGGAATAAAACTGAAGATTAAGTCAGTTGATGTGTCTCCTCTTAGCGAAAATATTGTAAACCCCGTTGTATTTACGTTTAAGATAGTGGATTAATAACACACTTACCGAATAAGCATAATACTGTTTAGAGCCACTAAAGGCTTTGCTTCTTGGTTATGTAGTTTTTCTACATTTGCGTGTTATACCATAAATATTCAGCACATACATACATATTTGCCTACCCTTTATGTACAATTTTTAAACATTTAGTTTTGTAAAATTTTTATAGACATATTTTTTCTTTAATGAGAATGTGTATAATTAAGTACCAAACTTCCACTAGAATTCACTACTTCTCCCTATTTATCTAGTCTTTGTGAAATTAAATTTATTAAATTATAATACTCCTCTGTTTGAAAAATTAAATCAATTTCTTCGTTATTTTCTTTTATTCTCATAACCATATAATTTTGAGATATGATTTTTGATTTTCTTTTCATACCCAATACAAATACTCCGAAAACCAATAACCTACCTAGTGATATAGATTCTTTAATATCTTGTTCTGTTTTCAATTGAACATTCACTATGTCTTTAAATTCATAAAACTTATCTATGTACTCTTAATAACACTCTTTAATAGTTTTTTGCATTTCTGTCACCTATTATTGTCTTTAATTTAAACTTTGACATAAAAAATCGCTCCATTCATCTAATCTTTACAATGAATGGAGCGATTTGCATTTCCCCTATTCTTTAAAAACCTCTATAAGCCCATTGGCTACAAGGACATCAAAGTCAAATTTTCTCTCCAAATCAGAAAACTTAATAGAGATATTACTTTCTTTTAAGGCTGTTATAGTTCCTATTCCATAGAACCTGTGTGAAACAGCTGTTCCAACCTTAAATTTAATTCTTTCTAGCATTTCTCCTTCTAGTTCACACTCACATAGAAATTGAGATTTATTTTTCTTTTCACCTCTTATAAACTGAGGAAAAAGAAATATTACATTATTAATAGCTCTAGTAACTCCTACATAAAATAGTCTTCTTTCTTCCTCTATGTCATTGTTTTTATAGGGAATAGCTCCATCTACAGTGTTAATCATGAATACCGTATCAAATTCCATTCCTTTCACACCGTGGATAGTACTAAGAATCACACCTTCATTTTTATCTTTATTTCTGGAGCTAGCTTTCTTAGTTTCCTCTTCTACAGTATTGACATGTTCCAAGAATTCTTTAATGGTTTTAAAGCCCTTTACACTTTCTTTAAACTCATTTAGTACATTTTCTAAATCTTCTATAGATAATTTATATTTCTGTGCATATTCCACTAGATGTTTATGGTACATCAAGTCCCCTATTATAAAATCTACGGCAGAAGGAAGTGACATTCTATTTAAGCTAGAAATATCCCTTTCAAGTTTATCTAATATCTTTAATTGAAACACAGGGGTACTCTCTAAATTTTTTAATTTAGTAAAGGTACTTCCTAAACCAGTACTCTTTTTCACTTCTTCTATACTATTTTTGCTTATATACCTAAAGGGTTTATTTATTATTCTATTAAAGCTATCCATGTTTAGAGGATAGATGCTTAATTTTAAATAAGCTAATATATCTTCACATATGAAATGAGAGAAAAAGTTATATTGTCTATCTAATAAAGTGAATGGTATTCTCTTTCTGATAAAACTATCAATTATACTTCTACTTTCTATATTAGTTCTATAAAGCACTGCAAAGTTATTGAAGTTATAATCTTCAGTTTCCTTCAATTTGAGAATATAATCACTTATATATATACCTTGAGCTGTTTCATCACGAACTCCTTGAACCTTTATTATACCGTCATCAATTTTATTTGACTTAATATCCTTTGAGGTTCTAATCTTATTATTTTTTATAGATTTCATAGATAATCTTACTATATTCTTCTTTGATCTATAATTTGTAGATAGGTATAAAGTTTTACCATTTATAAATATTTCTTTAAAGTTTACTATGTAGGACGGATTAGCTCCTCTAAAACTATAGATGCATTGATCTTCATCACCAACTACAAACAAGTTGTTTTCTTTATTTAAAAGCTTTAATATCTCCACTTGCACATCATCACTATCTTGAAATTCATCAACTAATATATGTTTAAATTGATTTTGATATGAATTTAATATGGCATTATTCTTAATAAACAAATCTCTACACATTAATTGTAGATCTTCAAAGTCAAGGAGGGACTTTTCTTTTTTATAGGATTCATAGAAATTAACACAATTTTTTAAAAGCTCGTTATCTATTTGATTATTTCCATCTCTATTATATTCTCCCTTGCATTTATAGATGGATATGGCATTTACGTATTCCTTAACTCTATCATCACTTACGTCTTCTACATAGGCAGTTAAAAAGTTTTTAACTACTCTATAACTTTCAAAGGACTCTATTATATTAATATTTCCATAATAGGACTTTAATATTTTATAGCAAAGTCCATGAAAAGTTCCAAAGAAAGGACTTACCTTGTTTTTATCAATGGCTAGAAACCTATTTCTCATATTAGTTGCTGCAGCCTTAGTAAAGGTTATTACAACTATATTTCTTGGAGATATATTTTTATGATTTATAAGCTCATAAACTCTATTTACAATAACTACAGTTTTCCCACTTCCAGGACCTGCACTTACTATTATATTTTCATCTGTACAGTTAATAGCTGTTAACTGTTCTTCACTTAAATTGTTATTTTTGTTTTTTATCATAATATAGATCTTTCCTTTTATATACTTTCAATTTAATAATATTACCATATTATTTGTCCATATACTATAGAAATGAAAGTTTTCTTATGGTACGATATATAAGATGTAAATGTTAACCCATGGAGAATTTATAAAATTTTATGGTTTATATAAGTAAGGAGAACTAAAAATGGATACAATTACTAGACTTGACCTAAGAAGCCAAAGAAATCTTACTATGTTAGTAGATTTTTATGAGCTTACAATGGCTAATGGTTATTTAAATACTGAAGCAGATGATACCATAGCTTATTTTGACATGTTTTTTAGGAAGATTCCTGATGGTGGTGGCTACTGCATAATGGCAGGAGTTCAACAATTGATTGAATATTTAACTAATCTTAAGTTTACTGATGAAGATATAGAATATCTAAGAAGTAAAGCTATATTTAGTGAAGAATTTTTAAATTATTTAGCTAACTTTAAGTTTAGTTGTGATGTATGGGCTATTCCAGAAGGGACTCCAGTATTCCCTAATGAACCACTTGTAACGGTAAGAGGTCCAGTAATGGAAGCTCAGTTTATAGAAACTATGATACTACTAACAATAAATCATCAAACTCTAATTGCGACTAAAGCTGCTAGAATTTGTGAAGCTGCTAGTGGTAGACCTGTTATGGAATTTGGTTCTAGACGAGCTCAGGGTTATGATGGTGCACTATATGGAGCTAGAGCTGCAATTATTGGTGGCTGCAATGCTACTGCTTGTACTATGGCAGATGAATTATTTAATGTACCTGTAACTGGAACTATGGCTCACTCTTGGATTCAGCTTTTCGATAGCGAATATGAAGCTTTTGCAGCATGGGCTAAAACTTATCCAGATAATACGGTACTTTTAGTAGATACATATAATGTTCTAAAATCAGGTATTCCAAATGCTATAAAGGTATTTGATGAAATTTTAAAACCTATGGGTAAAAGACCTAAGGCTATTAGAATAGATAGTGGTGATATTGCTTATCTTTCTATTGAAACTAGAAAAATGCTAGATGAAGCTGGTTATGGGGATGTAAAAATAACTATTTCTAACTCTCTAGACGAATTTATAATTAAAGCTGTTCTTGATAATGGTGCTAAAATCGATAGTTTCGGTGTTGGAGAAAGATTAATTACTGCAAGAAGTGAACCTGTATTTGGTGGAGTATATAAACTTGTTGCTATTGAAAAAAGTGGAACTATTATTCCTAAAATTAAGATTAGTGAAAATGTAGAAAAAATCACAAACCCAGGCTTTAAGTCTCTTTATAGAGTTTATGATAAGAAAACTAATAAAGCTATAGCAGACCTAATTGCTTTAAATGATGAAAAATTTGATAGCAATAAGCCTTTACAATTATTTGATCCTAATTATACTTGGAAAAGAAAAAGTATTAAAAATTATAATATAAAAAATCTTATGGTACAAATTTTTGATCAAGGTAAATGTACTTATGAAAGTCCTTCGGTAATGGATATAAGAGAGTTTTGTATTAAGGAAAAAGCTAGTTTATGGTCAGAGATAAGAAGATTACAAAATCCACATCAATATTATGTAGATTTATCTAAAAATTTATGGAATTTAAAAGAATCATTATTACACGAATACTCTTCAATATATGAAGAATAATATCAATAGACTATATATGAAAGGTATGATATCTATTGAATAATAAGATTAAAATAAAAATTTCTAATGATGCCTTTGATTTTATTAGTAACCTATTAGAGTTTCATAATGAATATGATTGCATAGCATTAAAGGAACCTGAAAATAGTGGGTGTTGTAAAAATTCTAAGGTTGATATAATTTTAGATAATATCATTAATTATAATATTACTGAAGATATACATGGGCTAAATATTGGCTATAACGAGAATTTATCCAATAATTTTAATGAAATAGTTATTGTACTGAAGAAAGATTCTTTATATCTAAAGGCAACACCTTCATCTACCAATAAATCTAAAGGATGTAGTGGATGTGGGTCAAAATCAAAGGGATGTACATCGTGTTCAGGATGTAGTTTAAAATCAAAGTAGTTCATAAGTAAAATCTCCTAGCCTAGGCTAGGAGATTTCTATGTTTATTGAATTATATACTTAACAACACACTTATATATTAGTTTAATATGATTCGCTCTTTATATAGACACTATGTGTCAATATAACTTATAATAAAAAATAATTCAATTATAAGTAGTTGTCTTTATATAAAAGAGATATAGGTAACGACTTATCCTCCCTGTACAAATCATAGTCATAGAGACTCTTCACTTTACTCCCCTTACTACTAAGCTCTTTAAAGGGGCACTTATTATTATTTTCTGCCCAATTATATAGGGCACAATCCTTTGAACATTCTACATACTCATCATAAGTTGACAAAAAATCACACTTAACCAAGCACAACACCCCCAATAAATACACATTTAATAACCTAAATTATAAATGAGAATTTTCACAAAATAAAGTATTTTTAGTGGATTTATTGCAGGGTTTTTTATATTTAAGAATTTTTGGATTATTTTAAAATACAACTATAATCTTTTGTAAAAATTAGTAGTAATATGCCATTTGATATGAAAGTTCTAGAGCTTTTATTCTATGAATACTATACTTATGTCAATATTCAGATTTTTTTGTCTTATATTTCTTTGGATTTTATGGGAATCCATATCATTATCGTCTTTTTGAGAAATATTTGCCTTGAGATTAACAATCTTTTCACTATCAATATCCATTAATTTATTATATATAGGAAGTAGCTTATTATAAAATATATCATTTGAATCTATATTAATGACTGCTATTGTTTTTATTCCATCAATACAACTTAATAAGTCATTATTCTCAGTAGTATAATGAGTAAATTCAGTAAACTCGTCCAATATGTGACTGCAACCATATAAATCTAATTCAGAAATAGTAGATCGTCTTTTTTTGCCTTCTTTGAGTTCTAAGTCCTCTACTTTATTATTTAATATGGTACCTCCCTTTTCTGTAATAGCTTTTTCTAAGTTTAAATCATTTAACTCTAAACAATCATCCATTTTTACCTGAGTTCCAATATCAATATGATACATAATAAAATTTTTAGCTTCCTCCTTAGATCTGACAAGAATACTGTGAATACCAATTTCCTCAAGCTTATTCATCATATCTTGTATTAATATGCTGACAGAAGTTCTATTTACCATACATATTACACCTCCTAAGGTAGTTAAATCTTTGCTTTATTTATATATATGGATGTAATTACTATTTTATGATATCAATAAAAGATTTTATAATATGAGCTGTAAATCCCCAAATCACATAATTATTCCACTGATAAAAATATTCCTCTAATACCCCCTTTGAAAATTTATAATCCTTACCTCCATTTATTAAATGAAAGGGAAATTCATCTTGATTAATTGGTCCTATATCCATTTTATATAGTAATGGTTCTGTGCCAATAAAAAAATTTATTGGTACCTTAAATATATGATCAACTTCACTTGTATTAAAATTAATATTACTAGTATTTAGTTTAGCTATATATGGACGCATTATCATGTTATAAGGCGATATAAAATAATCCATTTCACCAATAACCTCAAATTCTTCTTTTTTAATATTCATCTCCTCCATGGTCTCTCTTATTGCAGCTTCTTTAAAAGTTTCTCCCTCTTCAACCTTTCCGCCAGGTAGACAAATATCTCCAGGTTGACTACGTAACTTTTTAGCTCTTACTTGGAAAATTATATAAATATCCTCATCTATAACCTCTAAAAGAATCATTACCGCTGTTTTTTTCATAGGTTGTATAGATTTAGACTTCCTATCACTAAAGATATCATTTATCCTATCAATATTTATATTTGTCATAAGTTCACTGCTCCTTTAAAAATATCTTATATATAGCATACCACAATATTTGATAATAAAAATATAACATATTATTAATAACATATTTTTTCTTTGTCCTTGTTGAAAAATACAGTAAATGTTATACTAGATAGGACTTAATTAATTCTAAAATATAATAATTGGAGAGATGACTTGTGAAAAAGAGAATTTTAGCATTATGGATGTTTTTTACTTTAGTGTTTACCTTTTCTTTCTCAACTATAGCGTTAGCAGAAAGTCAACCTGAGATTGTTGGTACTTCAGCTATTGTTATGGATTTAGAAACAAAGGAAATAATCTATTCTAAAAATATCGATGAAAAGAAACAACCAGCCAGTATTACTAAGCTGATGACCGCTTTACTATTAGCTGAAAATAAGAGTGAAACCGATTTACTTACTTATCCAGCTGCAGCTTTAAAGGAAGCTCCATATTCTTATGGACTTAATGTTCATCCAGTAACTCCTGGTGATACATTTACTGCTAAAGATGCTATGGACATACTACTTCTTTATTCAGGTAATGATATTGCTTATATGATAGCTGAAAATGTTGGTGGAACTAAGGATAAATTCATTGACATGATGAATGAAAAAGCTAAAGCCTTAGGTATGACTAATACTAATTTTGTAACACCTAATGGTCTTGATGATAATACTGATGATCACTATACAACAGCATACGATTTAGCCTTATTGTTAGATGCAGTTTACAGTAATGAGTGGATTAGAGAAACTATGTCTAAAAAGGAATCAGAAGTAAAATCAACTAAAGGACCTTCATCAATAGTTGAAAATAGAAATAAACTTATAGGTGTAGATGGAAATATTGGTGGAAAAACTGGTTATACAGAAAAGTCTGGAAGATGCTTAGCAGCTTTATATCAAAGAAATGGACACACTGTTGCAACCGTTGTATTAGGTTCAGAGTATAATTTTCCAGTGGACACTCAAGTATTTGAAGATACTAAAAACCTAGCTAACTATGGCTTTAATGCACAAAAAGAAATTTTTAAAGCTAAGGGCTCTCAAGTATCAGAAGTTACTATGGAGTATAATATTTTGCCTCTTATAGGACCTAAGAAAGCAATTAAAATTCCAGTTACTATTCATGAAGATATTTCATTATATCCTACAGATATAGAGCCAGAATTTATTTCTCAGCCAGGAAAGATAAATATATGGACATTAAGTAAAGATAAATCAATTGGTAAAGCAACTGTTGCCGTAAAGGGATATGAAAAACAATATGATATATATTCTGGAATATCCAATATGGATATAATTAAAAGCAATGTTCTTTATTATTTATTAGCTTTATTAGTATTAATAATATTAGCAGCGTTAGTAACACTAATAGTTTCTAAAATAAATAAAAAACGTAAAAAGAAAAGAAGACGTATATATAGATAATTTTAAAGATTCCCTATAGTTAATATTTACATAGGGAATCTTTTTTTATATGGATATAAGTCATAATGCATATCCTATATTTTTCCATATAGGATATTGTTTAAATATTTAGCTGGTTATTTCTTTATTTTCTATGGATTATAGTAGTTTTAGTTTTAGTTTAAATTTTGAGTTTAGGTTTTGGGGTTTTATTATTGTCAATTATGACAATAATACTTATGATTACTTTTTTCATTTTTAAAATAATATATATATTTCATAATAATTAGGTAAACGCCTAAATTAAATCAATAAGGTCTTCTATCTTATCTATTATAAAATCAGGATTATGTGTTTTTATTTTTTCTACATTTAAAGCTGTATAATTTACTAAGCAAGTTTTAGAACCTGCATTTTTTCCACATAAAATATCATTATGGCTATCCCCTACCATTATAGTTTCATTAGGGTTAACCTTTAGGACTTCACAAGCTTTTAACACTGGTTCACCATCTGGTTTATGTTTTCTACTATCTTCTGGAGTAATTATTACATCGAAATATTTCTCTAAGTCAAAACAATTAAGTCCTCTTAAAGCCGTTCCCCTTTTTTTAGATGTAACTATTGCTAATTTTAATCCTTTATCTTTTAGCTTTAATAGTCCATCTTCCACGTGATCATAAGATTTTATGTATTTATCATGGCAATTAAGACAGTATCTTATGTATTCATCAACTAATTCCTCAGCTCTCTCTTTATCATATTCACTCATTACATCTTTAAGTGGTATACCAAAGGATTCTACAATTTCCTCCTTTCCTATATTTAATCCTAAATAATTATTTAATACATAATTAAAGGAAGTTAATATTAATTCATTGGTATCTATTATTGTACCATCTAGGTCAAATAGTATTGCTTTAATCATATCTTTCTACTCCTTATTTATAAGTAATTTTAGCGGTATGTACCACTTTGAATAACTAAATCCATGGTTATCTCTATATGCACCATTTATATCCTTAACCATCACTGTAGCTCTTTTATTAATATTACTAATTATTCCTTCATATAATATGCCTTTGTATTTAAATTGAACAACTTGTCCTTTAACAAATGAGTTATTTATGGTTTTATTAAAGGCATCTTTACCTTTTAATATTTCATGATAACTACTTGTATGTCCAAATAAATTATAGGATATATTCTTAAATCTTTCACCTCTACAATTAGATATTTCATATTCATTAAATTCTATAACATGGCAAAGCTCATGCTCTAAAATAAGCATAAGAGCTTCTAGTGCATCATTAGCTTCTACTCCACATACAATTTTACTTCTATTATCTTCTATAAATCTTTCCATGACTCTATTACTTATTCTAATCTCATAGGTATGTTCTCTTCCTCTTTTGGAAAAAATAGTTTTTCCACCACTTGAAGTCATTCTATTAGAGATGGATAATTTAATACCTTCTGGTATAGTTTTCACTAAATATCCTCTTAAAACATAATAATCGTATATATCTATTAAATTAGAAATGTTTTTCAATGTTAAAATATCTATAGAGTTAAGCATATTAATTTTATGCCTTATGCAAAAATCTTTCTTTATAAAACTTCTCATATTTTCTTTATCACTTATGTTAACCGTAGATTCATTCATTAAGTATGTACTACCTTCCTTGAATAAATTTTATTCATCAAAAATGCTGAGCATGCACTTTAATACTATTGCATGCTCAACATTGATTTTAATATATATATAATTTTGAGACAGCCCAACTTTATTATTTTATTGATTTATATATAAGCCTACTTAATTGATCTTTCTCTTTTGAGTCTTCTATACCTCTTAATATGTTCTCATTAATCTTACTTATATCAATATTTTGTTCATTAATAAGATTTTCTAAGGAATTTATTGCATTTAAAAGTCTTATCTTTTTATTATCTTTAACTATTACCTTATCTGCAAAAGACCTAAAAGCGAGATATGTCAAGATTAGAACATCTTTATTATCTACAAATTCCTCATAATTTTCCACAAGATATACTACAGCTTTAGTTAGCAGATTTTTATATATTTCTATGCCTTCACCGTGGATAGTAAAAGACACTATACTTCTACCAGTATATATAACCTTATCTAATTTATCATCTTCTACAGATTTACCAAAGGCACCACTAGCTAATTGTTGTGTTGCCAGAATACGTAAGAATTCTGATTTATCTATGCCCTCATCATTTAAATTATCTAATTCTAATTCATCTAAACTTTGACTATAATAGAATTTTGGAGAGATTATATTAGTATCTCCCTTGTTAAAATCTATGTTAACTGGTAAGAATTTCCTCATAACTCCGCCTAATACAGGTTCATAAATTTCCTCTATTAGAATAAAGGAAGTTTCATCACTTATAATCCCAATGTCAGTAGATAACTCTATTATCTTATTTTTCATAGATTCATGAACTTCTCCACGTTCATATACAACTCTATTTTCTAAAGATTCTATTCTCTTTTTATACCAAACCTTTTCAATTAAATTGGCATTAACTTCTAAGTCTAATTTAGTTAGAACTATTCTTCGTTGTATTCTTCTATCTCCAACCATACCATTAAGGGTAACGATACCTTCTAGCTCTCCATCTACCTTAGCAAATATTGAAAATGGTTCTCCATCATACATATATTCTATAGTTCTAGGATAAGTTTTCTCAACTTTCATTCCACCCCAATCAATTTGAATATCCGTTATTTGTAAACCTCTTATTCTATTAAATTGATTTAAGATTACATCTTCAATTCTAATACTTCTATTAATAAATTCTGCTTTTCCAAAAGTAATTCTTGCTATTTTGTTTATAAAGTAAGTATTAACAGATGCATCTATTCCAAAAGGGAAGATTCTACTTCCAGCACAAGTTTTTTCTATATAATCAAGGATATCTTTCTCATCATCAACTACATCATCAGTAAATAAAATAATATTATTTTCTTCACCTTTATCCTCATTTAAAAAGGCATATTTTATTCCATCAAATATGTTAGCATCATTTTCACAAGATAACTTATCTATCCACTTAGATGCTTCCTTTAGATTCTCCTCATTAAACTCAACTCTTCTACTTTCAGAAAATTGCTTTAATGTGTCACCCATAGCAACTATGTTAAAAGTATCACCTTTATATAAATTTCTAAGACATAAGTGTAAAGCTGTTTTAGCCTCTTTTAACTTATCTCCTTCCATAGATTCAGATATATCGATAAGGAATATATAGTTTCCACTTTTTTCTTCTACATCCTCTTCAATTTCAGGTAGAAATCTTAAATATACAATTCCATTGTCTTCACTATAATTTTCATATATAATTCCACTAGTTTCACTTGAAATTTCCTCTAAGTAAATTGTCATAGCATTATCAAGGAGTTGATTCTCATCTTCAAGAGTTATCTTGTATAAATTGCTTTCATCATCATCTTCTTCTACTTCTATTTTGTGGGTATTACAAGAAAATTTAGCACTTTCAAAGGTTTCTACTAGTAGATTTAAAGATAGCTTATAGTTTTCTTGTTGATTCTTACATTCATTATATGGGTTTTCTGGAAGCACAATCTTAGGTATGATTAATTTTAGCTTAGAATGTTCATATACAAGCTCTTCAATATAGGAAATTTTCACAACTACAGTTTCACCTTTTAAAATTGTTCCAATGGACATCTTAAAATAATTTTTATTTAGCTCTTCTAATAAAAGTTTGCTTCCTGAATCTTCTCCAATATTCTCATATATCTTTTCTATTCCTTTTTTATCTTCTACTTTACCTTTTATAACTCTTCCACCTATATTAGTTTCAAAACCTGATATAACAGCTGTATCTGGTATAGGGAAGGTATAAATCCCCTTCACATCATTTTCACCTATATTTTCATAAACATGGCTTATTGTAAATTCAACAAACTCTCCACAAATATTACCTTCTATATCTACTTTTTTTAACAATATTTCTCCCGTAGAAATATCATTTTGCAACTTTTCATATTCCATAACCTCACTCCTTTTCTTGTATATCCTATAAATATTCTATTATGAAATTCTAAAATTTATATGATTTAATATTAAAATTTCTATAAATTTTTTTATACTAGAGAACTTCTTTTATTACTCTTAAAGCATTTTTATATAATATTTTTTCTATATTCCCTTCATGAAATCCTTCTTTTTGTAATGCTGTTATAAGTTTATCTATTTCTCCAATATTACTAATTTCTAAATTTTTAGGATTTATTCCATCAAAATCACTACCAAGGGATATTACATCTATACCACCTACATTATAAATATGATTTATATGTTTAACCATGTCTTTAACAGCACTTTTACTTCCACCTTCTATTAAGAAAGATTTTTCAAAGTTAATTCCAGTTACACCACCCTTTTCACTAAGAGTTCTAATCATATCATCAGTTAAGTTTCTACTGTGATTACACATAGACCTACTGTTTGAATGAGATGCTACAAAAGGTTTCTTGCTATATCTTGCCACATCATAGAAACCTCCATCGGATAGGTGGGAAACATCAATAATCATACCTAACTTATTCATTTCTTCAACGGTTTCTAATCCAAAGGTTTTTAACCCCTTATTTCTAAACTCTTCTTTACAGTTTGGATAACCTATGTTATTTTCATAATTCCAGGTTAAAGTCATAAGCCTTACTCCTAAATCATAAAAATTTCTTAAATTCTTAAGAGAGCCTTCTATAGCTTCACCTTCCTCTATAGTCAAGAAAGCTGATATCTTATCCTCCTCCTTATTTACTTCTAAATCTTCATAATTTTTTGCTACACTTATTTCATGATTGTTTTTTTCTAGCTCTTCATAAAATTTATTTAACATATCCATAGCTCTATTAAATGCCTTAGGATGCTCATTAAGATCAATAAATAAGGCAAAAAACTGTGCTAATGAATTCACTTTTATTAGTTTTTCTAGATCAATAGCTAAATTATTTTTCTTTAATTCCATATCCTTATTATCTATTAAATGACAAATCGTATCACAATGTAAATCAATTATACTCATATTATTTCCCCCTTAATTCTAAGACTATATCTTCTATTAAATTACCAATTAGTAAGTTATTTCTTACCGTAAATATATAATATAAACAGAGTTCTTTGCTTCAGAGGGAGTTTTATACTCCCATTAAAGCTTACTAACAGACTTCTAAGTATCAGTATTTTCGATACTTAGAAGTCGTTGTCCTTTAAGAAAAATCGTTATCCAGGGACGTAGCCACTCTTTACTCCCACTTTGAAGAAGATGGGGGTAAAGAGCTGGTAGTCATCGGATAAATAATATAAATCTATATCTATTATATTATAAATTCACCTTCTTTATTTATATATCCTTCTTTTTCATCTATTATAACCTTACATATTCCATTATAAAAGTTATCTACTTCATCAAATTTAGGTTCTATTATTACATTACCTTTTAAATCTACAAAGCCCCACTTTTCATTAATTTCTACGGAAAATACACCTTCACTATACTCAAGGACATTATCATACTCTATAGGTATTACTATGTTTCCTTTTTTATCTATAAATCCATATTTATCTTCTATGGAAACTGCTGCATATTCAGTATTAAAATTATCTGCCCAGCTGTATTTTCTTTCAATTACAAACTCACCATTTATATTAATATATCCCCATATATTATCTATAGATACAGCTGCAAGACCATTAAGAAATTCATTAGTAAAATCAAAGTTTCCTTCTATTTTTATATTAAAACTTTCATTCACGTATATATTTTTTCCCTTTAAGCCTACATTAGCCAAACCTTCATTAAAATTGTTAGCATATTCATATATAAAACCACTAATGCACTGACCTTCTAAATTTATATATCCATAGTTATCACCTTTTCTAACTATAGCTAGACCATTTTCTTCAAATTCATTAGCTTCATCAAAGGTTGGAGATATTATCATCTTACCATCTTTATTAACATATCCCCACTTTCCTAATACTTTTACTGCTGCAAGTCCTTCAGTAAATCCTTTCCCTTCTTCATATTTTATTGGTATTATCTCATTACCAGTTAAGTCTATATATCCATATTTATGGTTTAACTCTACTAAAGCCATACCTTCATTAAAATAATTTATATCATGATATTTAGGATTTATTATGAAATCTCCTTCTCTATCTACAAAGCCACATAATCCATCTACCTCTACAAAGCCCATTTCATCCTCAAATTCATCGGCAAAATCAAAAATAAAAGGAATTATAGTTTTTCCATTTTCATCTATATAACCATATTTTTCATCCAATTCAACGGGATACATTTTCATAATCTTTTTCTCCTTTGCTTATTTAGTATATGAATATTATACCATTTATACGAATAAAAAGTCTTATATTATCTTAATTGAAGATAAACTTTTCTATAGATTTAACTATTTAGCCATTATTATTTCACACCTTATATATTATTAATACAATCTCTATTTAATTATACAATTGTTAGTAATTATAATTTATATTATAATTAAAAAGGTGTAATAATAAGTGTAGAAATTTCTACACAATATAAAGGAGTGTTAAATATATGAAAAATTGTATAGTAGCTCAATCTGGTGGTCCTACTTCTGTAATAAATGCCAGTGCTATGGGAGTATTTAAAGCAAATGAAGAACTACACTATTTTGACAATGTATATGCAGGAATTAACGGTATTGAAGGAATTTTAAGTGAAAATATAATAAATCTTTCTGATATTGACAGTAAAGTTATTGATAGATTAATTTATACCCCATCTTCAGGACTTGGGTCTTGCAGATACAAATTAAAAACCTATGAAGATAATAAAGAAGAATACATAAAACTTTTTGATATTTTTAAGAAGCATGAAATTGATACTTTCTTCTATATTGGTGGAAATGATTCAATGGATACAGTTCATAAACTTAGTAACTATGCAAAGGAACATAATCTTCCTGTAAAATTCTTTGGAGTTCCTAAAACCATAGATAATGATCTTCCAGTAATGGACCATACTCCTGGCTTTGGAAGTGCTGCTAAATTTATCTCAACTATAGCTCTAGAAAACAAACTAGATGCTAGTGTTTATACTGCAAAGAATGTATTTGTTATTGAAGCTATGGGCCGTGATACAGGATGGCTTGCTGCTAGTTCTTGTATTGCTACATTAAATGGAGAGCCAGTAGTAGATTTAATTTATCTTCCAGAGGTTGCCTTTGATGAAGATAAGTTTTTAAAAGATATATCTAAAAAATTAGAAGAAAAAAATTCTGTGGTTATAGTAGTTTCTGAAGGAATAAGAACAGCTGATGGTACTTTCCTTGGTGAAATGGGTGGTACTGGTTTAGATAAATTTGGCCACGCTCAATTAGGTGGAGTATGTAGTTACATTAAAAATGTAATTACTGAGAATGGAGTTTGTAAGAAAGTAAGAGCTATAGAACTTTCAACTATGCAACGTTGTGCGATGCACTTTGCTTCTCAAACCGATATTGATGAAGCATTTAACTGTGGCTTTGCTGCATTAAAATACTCTGCTGAAGGTGAAAGTGGTTATATGATAGGTATTAAGAGAGTTTCTAATGCTCCATATAAATCAGAAACCTTTGCTGTCCACACTTCTGAAGTAGCAAACTCTATAAAATATTTCCCTAAGGAATGGATCAATGAAGAAGGTAACAATGTAACTAAAGAAGCCTATGAATATACATTACCTTTAATTATGGGAGAACCAAAAATTCAATATGAAAATGGTCTTCCCAAATATGCTTTCATAACAAAATAGTATTACAAAGTACAAATAATTAATTTTACTTATAATGAAAGGAGTGGTTTCTATTTAAAACCACTCCTTTTATAAATTAAATTTTCAACATTTTTTCAATGATAGAAAGAGCCTCTTTATCTGCAATAACAGTTAAATTAGGATGTAATTGTAATATAGAAGCAGGAATTTTTGGTGTAATTGTTTCAAAAAGAGCTTCATACAAAATTGCTGCCTTACTAAATCCATTTACTATTAAAAGAATTCGTTTTGACTGCATAATGGCTTTTATTCCCATAGTAATAGCATACTCAGGAACCTCTTCAATACTATTAAAGAATCTTGAATTAGCATCAATAGTCCTTTTATTTAACTTAACCTTATGAGTGTTCTTTTCAAAGACTTCTCCCGATTCATTAAACCCTATATGTCCATTATGACCTATACCTAAAAGTTGAAGATCAATACCTCCAGAATCTGAAATCAATTTATCATATCTACTACACTCTAAATCAATGTTGGAAGCCATTCCATTAGGTATATTAATATTTTTTGAGGTCATATTAATATGTTTAAATAAATTTTCCTTCATATAATAATGGTAACTTTGATTATGGTCTGGTGACAAACCATAGTATTCATCTAGATTTATACTATGTACCTTTGAAAAATCTAATTCTCTATCATTGTATTTATTAATTAACTGCTCATATACTCCTAAGGGAGTGGAACCAGTGGCAAGTCCTAATACAGAGTTTGGGTAAAGTATAACTTGAGCAGAAATTATATTGGCAGCTTTTCTACTCATACTTTCATAATCGTCTGCTTTAATAATATTCATTTTTATTCCTCCTCTATGCTTAAGTCCAATTACAAGTAGGCTGTATATTTTCCTTAAGTTAAATTTAGTATTTAATAGAATATATAATCTATTATAACATATATTACATAAGGAGATTTTAATATAAATATTTATTTTCTTAAAATATACCAATAAAAAAAGAGTGGATAATAATTGCATTCACCTTCCTATCAACTACCTTCATAAATAGCTAATAGGAAAAAATGTTTAAAGTCCACTCTCTTGTGTTTTATAAAAAGTTTATGAAATTAACCTTGTTAGTGGTGGTAGTTCACTAATCTATGTATTATACTAAGATGAGCTATAAATTTATGCTAATGAATTTATTATTGTTATTACTCATGTTATCTTAGTTACCTGCTGTCTCTGTACTATCTTTTTTATCCTCAGCTACATAATTAGGATAAAATTCTTTTTCTCCAGCTTTAACAGTAATTATATTATCAGTTACTGTTATAACAAAAGTTCCACCTTGAGATTGTGGTGTTGGAAGTTTGCCATCAAAATAATCATTTGCTATCTCCGTTATATCACTTTCTTCAATAGGTCCTGAAGCATTTATATCTCCTTCTATTATCTCTGTTTTAACTGCCACAGCTATTGAGTTAGCATTTGAAACATCGGTTTTTTCTTTAGCTTCATCCACCTTAGATACCATTGTTGGTGCTACAGCTAAAGCCAATACACCTATTATCCCTAAAACTACTAGTAACTCAATTAATGTAAATCCCTTTTTCTTAGCTTTACTATTTTTCTTATTCACACTACTCCTCCTTTCATTTTTATATTCACAACACTTGTGTTAAATACACAAATACATAAACTATATTATCCATATAATACATTTTTATACATATAATTTTTGTTTTTCTATAAATTTCAATATATTTTCTTCACAAAATAAAGCACCTAGGATTTAATTTTAATCCTAGGTACTTTTATTAAATAAACTAATTCTTTATTAATATTTCATTACATTTTTCTCTTATAAGAAAGGCCTCATCATAATGATCATCAATAACTATAGCTTCTTCTGCACATTTTAATGCTTCTATATGATTTCCATTTTTTAAATATATTTTAGCTTTAAGCAAGTAGTATCTTTCATCATCAGACACTTCTATGGCATTATTAATAAAGGTTAAAGCCTTATCATATTGGAAATCAACTATTGCATAAAAATAATATGATATTATACAGTGGATTTTATCTTGTCTTGGATATAAATTAAATATACCCATTAGAAAACTAAGAATTTCTTTTCTTGAAAGGAAAGTCTTTCTTACTGTGCCTCTATTCATATCTTTATAGGACATTTTAAACAAATAATCTACTGCTTCCGTGTACTTATATCTTCTAATATAAATGCAAACTTTATTTATATTCATATATAAATCATTAGGCGCAAGATTAAGAGCTTGTTCCATATATCCCATGGACTTCTCATATTCACCAATCTCAAAATGAGTTCTTGCTAAAAGGTTAAAGTATTTACCATTGTCACTTTTTAGGCTAATGGCCTTATTAAGATTATATATAACCTCTGAATAAGAAAAACAATCTAAATTATGAACTCCAACTAAATCTTTTAAGGAGGTCTTAGAACTATTTAAAAGTCTCAATACTAATACAATTGCCCTTCCTTTTCTATAATACCCATGAGCACCATTGTTTTTTACTTCAATAAGCCTATCGTAAATATTAATGGCCTTATTATAATTTTGTATTACTTTATATATGGATTGGTTCTTTACAATAACTTCATATTCCTCCCCCAATTCCAAAGATAGCTCTTCTATATAATCATACCAAAAGTCATTATCTAGTTCTAAATTTATAGCTCTCTTACAGTTGTGTATTATTCTGTCGCATCTATCATCTAAAGTTAAATATTCATCTTCCTTTATCCTATGAATTTCATTTATAAGCATATCTGACATGCTTTTTTTATATTCATCATATTTTTCCTTATATATATCTTCAGCTTCATACATATTTTTAATTATACACTCGTAGCTTTGAACTTTTATATTATAAGGACATTCATTATATTTAACTATGCTACCTAATACATCTAATGCCTCATCATATCTTTTTAGTTTCATAAAAATAAAACCCTTATGATATAAGTATCCATAGTAATCTTTATTTTTAATGCTTATAACTTCATTTAATACTTTTAGAATTATATCTACATCATTAGTTAATGATGTCCTTTCCATAACAGCATCAATAAGTTCTCTTACTTTTTGGTCTATATAGCTTTTATTAATATATTCTCTATCCTCATACTCAGAGTTATTTTCTATATTATATAGGATTTTATATATACTTATCATTTCTAAAAAGTAATTGTTATCGATTAAAATATATTTTCCTTCTTCTACTAATTCTAAATATTTTACACTTACATATTCAGAACTGCTATGATAGTGGTCATTTTCTTCTTCCTTAAGAATAACTTGAAGAAGTTTCATATAGTTTTCATAAAGATTATAATAATCCCCTAGGTTTATAAATTTCTTTATGTTATCTAAATATAGATTTTTTAAAATCCCTCCTAGCCTAGCTAAGTTTTCACCAAATATCTCTACATCACCATAACTACTATAACTAGAAAGAGCGTAGTTAAGTCCTTCATAATAAGTTTCAAACGCTTCTTCAAATCTATCTAATTTTTCTAAGGTTTTTCCTTTATGATTATAAATATATTCATCTGCAGTTATTCCAAAGGATAAATCTATATAAAAAAGTGCTTTTCTATAATCTTTTTCCTCGTAATAGGCAAAGGATAAAAGGTCATATACTTCATCAGTTTTATTAAAGGTCATAGCCTTTTCTAAGGCATCAAAAGCTTCCTTCATTCTATCCAGCTTAAGTAGCATTTTTCCCTTCAATATGTAATAATCATATCCTTTATCATGATCTATTACGCTATCTAAATTCAGTAGTATCTTTTCAGCTTCCACTTTTGTTATATTATTATAATTATCATACTTTTCTTCTATGTTAAATTTGTTGTAATCCATACTTCCTCCTAAACGATAAGCCTTATGTATCCATATTTAGATTTTACCATAGATGGATATAAATCTAAATTAATAAATGATTAACTTTCATTTATTGCCATACTATTTATAATTTATATGGATTTAAATTACTATATATTCCTTTAAAATATGGTAATATATAATTAAAAATGAACATTAGGAGGCAACTATAAATGCAGAATATTAATAGTGAAAATTACAAAACTGCTATATTTGCTGGTGGGTGCTTTTGGTGCATGGTATCCCCGTTTGATATATTAGACGGAATTATAAGTGTTACTTCTGGCTATACTGGCGGTGACTTAAGCAATCCCACCTATAAAGATGTAAAAGCTCAAATTACAGGTCATTATGAAGCTATTAAAATTACTTACGATTGTTCTATCATCACCTATGAAAAGCTCTTAGATGCCTTTTGGAGACAGATAGACCCAACAGATGATGAAGGTCAATTTCAAGATAGAGGTTCTTCCTACATTGCTGCTATCTTCTACATGGATGAGAATCAAAGAATAATTGCTGAAAAATCTAAAAAAGCTCTAAGCGATTCAGGTAGATTTCCTAAAGAAGTAGTTACTAGAATTCTTCAGGCCTCAACCTTCTATGAAGCAGAAGAATATCATCAAGAATTTTATAAAACTCATCCTACAGAATATACAAAGGATAGAAGTATATCTGGAAGAGATGAATTTATAGAAAAATATTGGGGTGATGATTATTACAAAATATATTAAGAATAAATATCTTTTACAGTTTCCTCTTGGATAATTCTTTCAAATGTAATGAATAATAAATAATAATTGTATTAATTAAATCTATATAACGTAACTTTAATATTTTAAGATTGGATGTGCTATTATGAAGAAAGAACATAGTGAGTTATTTAAATTACTTATCAATGCCTACTATAATGATAAATTAGATAAAGTTATTGAGGAAATATTAAAGGATAGCTCTGTTGATAAAGAAACCTTAGCTGCAGAAATTTCTTCTCTATGTGGAGTGAATCTGTCCTTTACTAATAATTACATAGAAGATCTAAAACATGCCATAAATAATTATGAGTCAGATCACAAAATTGTAAATAAAATTAAACTATGTAAAATGGAATGTAAGGTAGATTGTAATGAAAAGACAAGATGTCAAGAAAGTTGTCCCTTTGATGCTATTTTGTATGATGAAAAAACTAAGAGTACCTATATAGATAGTGAAAAATGTACAGATTGTGGTTTCTGCGTAGAAGGATGTCCAACCGGAAGTATTCTAGATACTGTAGAATTTATGCCACTGGCTAAACTACTAAAGGAAAATACTCCTGTAGTTGCAGCTGTTGCCCCTGCTATAATGGGTCAATTTGGAGATAGTACCATTGAACAGCTTAGAACTGCTTTTAAATCTCTAGGCTTTACTGATATGGTTGAAGTGGCATTTTTTGCAGATATGCTTACACTTAAAGAAACCATAGAATTTGATGCTCATGTTAAAACTAGTTCAGACTTTATGATTACATCTTGCTGTTGTCCTATGTGGGTTGGAATGCTAAAAAAAGTCTATAAAGACTTGTTGCCCCATACCTCACCTACTGTATCTCCGATGATTGCAGCTGGTAGAGTATTAAAAAAATTAAATCATGATGTAAAAATAGTATTTATTGGCCCATGTGTAGCGAAAAAAGCAGAAGTTAAATCTCCTGACTTACTTGGTGACATTGATTTTGTACTAACCTTTGCAGAATTAAAAGAAATTTTTGAAGCCTTTAATGTAGCTCCAGAAACCCTTGAAGGCACCCCATCCATGGAATACGCATCACGAGGTGGAAGACTTTATGCACGTACCGGTGGTGTTTCAATTGCCATAAAAGATTGTATAGAAAGAATGTTTCCTGAAAAATATAAACTTGTAAACCCAATTCAAGGTAACGGAATAAAGGAATGTAAAGAAATATTACAAGATCTTCAAAATGGTAATATAAAAGGAAACTTTATTGAAGGAATGGGATGTGTAGGCGGATGCGTTGGTGGCCCTAAAGCCATTGTTCCTAGAGATAATTCTAAAACTGCCGTAGATACCTTTGCAGATAACTCAAAATATAAAGTTGCCTACGATAGCCCAGTAATGAATGGAATCTTAGATGCCATTGGCATATTCACCATAGAAGATTACAAAGATGAAAGTAAAACACAAATATTTCATAGAGACTTTTAAAAAGACTGTATTAATGAAACTTCCTATTAAATTAATTTTTATCTAATAAAAGATTGAGCATGCACTTATATTAAAGTGCATGCTCAATCTTTATTTATTATACAATTCTTTTATTTTTTCAAAGGCTTCGTTACTAAGTATGTGTTCTATACGACAGGCATCTTCATCAGCTATTTCTTCTGATACTTTTAAAGTGTCCATTAGATATTTAGTGATGAGAGTGTGTCTTTCATATATTTCACTTGCTTTTTTCATACCTTTTTCTGTGAGAGTTATTTCCCCTCCTTGTTCCATGTTTATATACTCAGCTTTTTTCAGTATGCCCATGGCTCTGCTAATGCTGGCTTTAGTATAATCTAATTCATTTGCTATATCTATAGAACGTACAGAGCCCTTTTTTCTTTGAAGCAATAAAATAGTTTCTAAATAATTTTCCCCGGATTCATGTATTTTCATAATAATCTCCTGTAAAGTTCCTTTTTACCCATTTTATCATAGGTTAAATTTTCATTCAACTTTCTAAATTAGTTCCTAATATAATTAAAATTACCCATTACATGAAAAATATTCTCATTTTCAATTGACATGATAAATCATTTGTAGTAAACTCGAAATATAGGTTAGTTAAAGCTGACTTATATTTTAGAATATCAGTTAGCTTATGCATACTTAAAGGAGGAATTTATATGCCACTTACTATGGCCAAATCTGGAGAAAAAGTTTTTATAAAGAAAATTAATGGGAAAGAAGAAACCGTAAGATTTTTAAAAAGCCTAGGATTTATTGTAGGTGAAAGCATAACTCTTATATCAGAGTTAGGTGGAAATTTAATTATTAATGTTAAAGATAGCCGTATTGCTATAGATAAATCTATGGCAAATAGGATTATTATATAGAAATTATTTTAGGAGGTAATTATGAGTACATTAAAGGATGTAAAGCCAGGACAAACTGTTACAGTAGTTAAAATTCAGGGTGAAGGTGCTGTAAAACGTAGGATTATGGACATGGGAGTTACTAAAGGCTCTTCTATCCATCTAAGGAAGATAGCTCCCTTAGGAGATCCTATTGAAATAACTATTCGAGGATATGAACTTTCTATTCGAAAATCTGATGCTGAAAAAATATTAGTTGAATAGTTTCTAAATCTAAAATTTTCACAGAGTTAAATCTCTGTATATTTTTCATCAACAAGTTAGCAGTGGCTAACATTTAGGGGGGATTAAAATGGGTATAAAAATAGCTCTTGCTGGAAACCCAAACTGTGGTAAAACCACAATTTTCAATGAACTTACAGGTAGTTCTCAATATGTAGGAAATTGGCCTGGAGTAACTGTAGAAAAGAAAGAAGGAAAATTAAAAGGGCATAAGGATGTAACTATCGTTGATTTACCAGGTATTTATTCATTATCACCTTATACCCTAGAAGAAGTCGTTACTCGTAACTTCTTAATTGAGGAAAGACCAGATGTGATTATCAATATAGTTGATGGATCAAATATTGAAAGAAATCTTTATTTAACAACTCAACTTGTAGAACTTGGGATTCCTGTAGTTATAGCTTTAAATATGATGGACGTAGTAAATAAAAATGGAGACATCATAAACACTTCAAAGCTTTCTAAGACACTTGGATGTGAAGTATTAGAAACCTCTGCCCTTAAAGGTAAAGGTCTAAAGGAATTATCTAATAAAGCCGTAGAGATTGGTAAAAATACTCCAAAGGTGACCTTACTCGATACCTTTAGTAAGGATACAGAAGATGTTTTAAGTAACATAGAAAAATTATTAAAAGGAAACTCGCTAATAAAAAACCCACGTTGGTTTTATATTAAACTCTTTGAAAGAGACGAAAAAGTTCTTGATTATTTAAAACTAGATAATAATACAAAACATAAATTGGATGATTTAATTAAAAATTATGAGAACTCTCTTGATGATGATGCAGAAAGTATTATTACCACTGAGCGTTATGACTATATAGGTAAAATAACTACCTCATGTGTTAAGAAGAAAAACAACTCTAATTTAACTACTTCAGATAAGATAGATAAAATTGTTACTAACAGATGGCTTGCTCTTCCAATTTTTGCACTAATAATGTTAGGTATTTATTATATTGCCGTTACTACTATTGGAACTATAGCTACTGATTGGGTAAATGACACTCTTTTTGCTGAAATCATTCAAGGGAATGTTTCTGACTGGTTAATGAATATGCAGGTAGCTGACTGGTTACATGGATTAATTGTAGATGGTATTATCGGTGGTGTTGGTGCAGTTCTTGGATTTGTACCACAAATAATGGTTTTATTCTTCTTAATATCTTTACTAGAAGACTGTGGTTATATGGCTCGTGTAGCCTTTATTATGGATAGAATTTTCCGTAGATTTGGTCTTTCTGGAAAATCATTTATTCCTATGCTAATTGGGTCTGGTTGTAGTGTTCCTGCTGTTATGGCAAGTAGAACTATTGAAAATGATAGAGATAGAAAAATGACTATAATGCTTACTCCATTTATCCCATGTAGTGCTAAACTACCAGTATTTGCACTACTAGCTGGTGCTTTCTTCCCTACTCAACCTTGGGCAGCACCATCCATGTACTTCTTGGGTATAGCTATGGTTATACTTTCAGGAATAATTCTTAAGAAAACTAAGCTATTCAAAGGTGATCCAGCTCCTTTCGTTATGGAACTACCACAATATAGAATACCTAGCTTAAAAGGTCTTCTTATTCACATGTGGGATAGAGGTAAAGCCTTTATCATAAAAGCTGGTACTATTATATTCGTAGCTTCAGGTCTTATATGGTTCTTACAATCCTTTAGCTGGTCTCTTCAAATGGTAGACGCACAAGATAGTATATTAGCTTCCATTGGAAATGTAATAGCTCCTATCTTTGCACCTTTAGGATTTGGTAACTGGCAATCTGCCGTTGCTACTGTAACTGGATTCTTAGCTAAAGAAAATGTGGTTGCTACCTTTGGTGTCCTATTTGGTTTAGGTGCTGAACTAACTGAAAGTGATCCTAATTTAGTTTCAACTATGGGCGATCTATTTAATGTGGTTAGCGCTTACTCCTTCATGGCATTCACCCTTCTAGCTGCTCCATGCTTTGCTGCTATAGGTGCCATAAAACGTGAAATGGGGTCTTGGAAATGGACATTTATCGCCTTAGGATATCAAACTGCCTTAGCATATGTGGTTGCCTTAATCATATATCAAGTTGGACGCTTAATCTTTTTATAAAGGAGGTGTTACTATGGCAACATTTTTAATCGGTGCTGTAGTTATAGGTGCTATGATATTAGTATCAGTAAAACAATTTAAAAAACACTCTAAAGGTGATGGTTGTGGCTGTGGTTGTTCAGGCTGCTCCCAAGCTAGCAAGTGTCATAGATAAAATAAAGCTGAGGAAATTTCCTCAGCTTTTCTTGTATTTTAAACTAAACTTATTATTGTATCTTCTCTCAACTCTTCTTTTAACTTATTTTTTAAATTCTCAAGGAATATATCTAGGTCATCATCATTCTTTATAGCCTTTTCACCCTTAACCAATTCCCTCACACTAAGCACCTTAGCACTGTTTTCTATGCCAGATTTTTTAATAATTTTACTTATCCACTTTAACTTTAGCTTTTCTGCTAAGTTATACATGGATGAGATAACTGCAAAACTCTTTGATTGCTGAGTTTTGTTACTAAGGTTTTCAAAGTCTTTATTAATTTCATTTGCAAATTTATTATAGAAATCATGGCATTCTAAGTTTTCTATAATTTCATCTTTACAAATATTAATAAATTCTAGCGCTGGAATGCTTTCTTTATTAAGTAGTTCTACCATCTTATTATTATAGTTTTCTATCAGTAATGGTAGCTTTGGAATCCTACTATAGGGCTCTTTCATCCTTAAAATACTTTTTAGCTCCTCCACTATACCTTCTATTTCAGCATTATCTATAAATTCTTTATTTTCTTCATAGGAATTAATGGTATCTGTAGCATCATCAAAAATCATTCTCTGCTCTCCCCTTGTATTAAGGTCTATCATATTGTTTTCTTTTTTATAGAAAAATCCTTTAATATTATCAATATAATCTACATAATCTAGGAAATCTTCCTCTAAATCATAGAGATATTTAAAAAATTCTATGGCGTCTTCTATATTAAGTACGGCTTCAAATAACTTTTTTCCTAGAGCCACTACTTTTTCCCCTGGATAGCTTTTATTTAAAGTATAGCTAAGAATCATATCCTTAATCTTGGTTAGTTCTTCTTTACCTAACTCTTTAAAACAGTTCATGATGACCTCTTCATCACTAGGTATATAAGCTCCTCCAAAGAGTTCTTTAATTAGTTCCCTAGCCACGTCTATATATTTACTTGCTACCCGTTCTCTATTTTTTAATATAACCTTTTCTTCATACTCTCTTTTAACTAGATAATCTACTATATCCTTGCAATTGGAAGGCACTACTTCATTATCATATATAACCCTTATATATTGTTTTTTAAATAATTTAAGGATTATTCCTTGAATATCTAGCTCTTTCCATCCATAAGGTACATTTGAAAACTTAGTTAGTATGCTCTTCATTGTTATTTGAATATTTCTCATGGAGCTAGTTAATATATAGCTATTTACTTCCTCCAAGGCTAATTTATTAGACTCGGTATCCTCTATAATCCTTTGGCAAGTATCAGCCTCCACTATATGGTGTAGAACCCTACTATTATCAATAAACTCTTTAATGTAGTTAATTTTGTTATACCTTGAATCTATTAAGGCTCTTAAACCCTCATTGATTCTATCCACCACACCTTTTACCTTTATATCTAAAAGAGTACCACTTACATATATATCTGATTCCTTTAAAGCTTCTTCTATTAAGAACTTAGCTCTTTTTAATCTAACTTCTCTTTCTTTAATTTTTTTAATCTTAATATCCTCTATATCAATGGTTGAATTTATATTATCTTTAATCCTTAAGTAAGCATCTATTTTAAGTATATTTTCTATTTCCTCTAAGTAATTATCATGGTTTGACATATCTACTATCACATTATTTTCTCTATCGGATAATTCTTTAAGATGATTTTTGCTAACTCCTTCTACTAAATCATAATTAGCAGTTATAACCTTAATTCCTATATCGTTGATTTGAGGACCTCTTCCCCTCTGATCTATTATCTTATTAAAAGATAAGGCATACTTCTTAGAATAGGTAAACTTAGAACCTTCATATATATGATCAAAAATTATCTCCCCTATCCTTTGGGTAATCTCCCCACTATCAATTGTCATGTTTTTTATTTCTTTATTTACCTCTTGTTCATGGACAGTTAGAAATACATATTCATCCCCATTTTTCTCAACCAAAGTTTCTCTAATAAGTTTACTTAATGATTTCTGTAACTGCTCTTTAATCTCTTTCTTTGAAGATTCTATATTATCTACCAAAAGGGTAGATAAGTTCTCTATATTTGCATTTATTCCTTTAACATATTTTATAAGGAATAATAATTTGAGGACATTAATATCATAAATATTTAATCCTTCATTATTTTCAGCATAACTAATAACAGTTCTAATAGAGGGGTCTAAAAAAGTCTCTATAGTACTATAAAAAGCTGAGAATGGAACTAAGGTGCCTGTGTTATTATTCATATACTCCACTGCTACCTGTTGATATGCTCCTAGTAAACTTCTCTCTCCTTTAGATAAACTTATTCCAGCTACTCCATGGCTTCTTATGCCATTAAAGACAGCCTGTAATAAATTAAACTGATAAGGCACAAAGGGATAAACCTGTGCAAAATCATAATTGTCTTTATATAATTTCATATCCACTGTATCTGTAGTTAAAGTTAAAAGATTTCTTATAAGAGATTCTTTTTCCTCATATAGATCTTGTAGCTCCTCCCTTGCCTCAGGAGTTTTTCTTAGAATACGCTTCTTAATTACTTCATCTACACTAGCAGAAGATAAAGATAATCTAGTATTAAACCTCCCTTTAATCTTAGAAAAGTCATTACCTTTAGCCTTAGTGAACTCATCTAAATCCTCTTGAGATGTAACTATAACCCAGCATCTACCTTCACATTTGCTACCTAAATCCTCTACCACCGTCTGGAGATTTAGCATAAGCTGAGTATCCTCTCCTAGATATTGACCAATTTCATCTATTAAAAATACAACATGGTGATTCTTTCCCTTTAAATCACAATAATCCCTAATCCTAGAAGTAAACTTATCTATACTTAAAGAGTAATTTTCTTCACATCTTCTATACCAATTTCTAGCAGCTTCTTCACTCATCTTAGTAGCCTTTGATAAAGAGTCTATTATAGCATCCTCTTCGTAATAAAAATCTTCTCTAGCCTGAATCCAAGACTTACTAGATATATGATGAAACACTTCTTTAAAATCGTCATAAACCCCATCCTGAGTCATCTGTATTTCCATATCAGCAATCCATGGCATAGAACCACAAAAACCCTGCATTTCATTAAAGACTTTATTTAACACATTCACAATGGCATCCTTATGTCCTTTTTTAGCTAAGTTAGCTTTAGAATCTATATTGAAAAGAATAATATCTGTGGATAAGCCCTTTATAAGCTCAATATTCCTAAGGGTAGAATCTAGTATGTCTTTACTATAAAAATAATCTAGTGCATTTTTATTTTCTATGTTTTTATTAGCTAAAAGGTAGTATAAAATCTTTAAAAAATGAGATTTACCACTACCAAAAAATCCTGAAATCCATACCCCATTCCTATCAGTGCTATTTAATACGCCTCTGCTATAAGCCTTAAAAAACTCATCTAAATGCTTACTTAGCTCACCAGTAATCACATATTCTTCTAGCTCCTGTTTTATATTCTCTTGGTCACATTGACCTACCTTAATTACCCCTTTAATATCCCTATTAATTTTTTTTTCAAATAAATCCTTTAACTTTATGTTCATTACGTTCCCCCTGGTTACTATTAACTTATTCCTAAACCTCGGTTATATATAGGCTTCTTCACTTAAGCCTTATGTAAACTTGCTTTAATATTATATCATATTACAACTAGCTGTAGACATTTATTAAAAATTTATGATTTTCTTCGCACATTCCTAATTACAAACCCACTTTCAGGTAATGTAGGTATTCTTACTAAACTATAACTTAAATCTTGATCCGGAACTTCAAACTCAATCCTGTTAACAAGAAAATCAAGGCTTGCTTTCATTATTTCCACAGTGATATTCTCCCCTGGACAACGATGTCCTTTGGAAGGATCGCCCCCACCTTGTGGTATGAAATCAAATAAGTTACCTTCCCATCCCTTAAAACGCTCAGGGCAAAACTCATAGGGTTTATTCCAAATTCTAGAATCATGATTCGTGCCATATACATCAAGTAATACAAGTATTCCTTCTTTAAATTCACAATTGTTCCAATTGAAATCCTTTTTTACTATCCCCCCAAGGAAAGGTGTAAATGGATAGTAACGGCGAACTTCTTGTATGAACATTTCAAGATAACCACTATCACCTTTTAATAGCTTTTCTTTACATTCGGGGTGTTTATATAAAGCTAAAGCTGTAAAGGAAATAAAAGTTGAAATAGCAACAATTGGTCTTAGTACGTTTATAAGTTCTATTGCTGACATTTCATCACTAAGTTCTTTGCCATGAAGATCTTTATGAAAAGCCATTGCATAAAGTGCTGAATCTTCTTCTACCTTTAACTTGTGAGATCGTACATCTTTTATTATACCAATTATCCATTCCTCAGCTTTATTTCTTGCAATTCTCCCTTTCCAATGACGTGGTCCAACTGCTCCGAAGGCATCAATCATTGCACTAAAATCATCAGCTCTCTCTTTCACATCAGATTCTATTAGTGGAACTCCAGCCCACTGACATGCACACTTACATAAAATCTCTTTAGATTCTTCAAAAAGTATAACTTCTTCATAACTTTTCCATTTATCAATACTAGCTTCCCAATTCTCTAATACAAGTTTTGCAAGTTGCTTTCCATGTAGCGGTGTCATTAAGGACATGAAAAGTTGCTTTCTATGAAGATGTTCTTCTCCATCCATTGTTTGGATGGCATCTACTCCAAACAATGTTTTTTGAACACGCTTTGGTAATGCACCATTTTTTTGAAACAGCTCTTGGTCATAAAATATTTTTGCCCCTTCTTCTCCACTGATACAAATTACTTTTTTTCCTAATAGTCGAGTTTCAAATACATCAGTCTTATACTGGTCAATTTTGTTTTTAATAAACATATATCCTTCTTGTGATAGAGCTATAGAACTATCTATATTTTTATCTTGTTTAACATGTTCATTTATTGTCATCTACTATCTACCCCTTTCTATCCTACCTATATTTCCCACACTACCTTAAAATATTCATCACACTGAAGTTCAATGGATTTTTTATAAAAATTGCAAAGAGGCTTTCGCAAAATATATCACTAATCTTATATAAAATGTTGAGCATGTACTTTAATATTATTGTTAGCGAACGCCATTTGCAGGAGCATTAAATTTACTTAGGATTTATGAATGATAAAATCGTAAAGCAACACAACTTGTTTGAGTGAATACGAGTTGTTGTGTTGTAGATTTTAACTTGAATAAATCCTTTTAGTAAATCAATGCTTCGAAACGGCTGAGCGGCAATAATATAAGTACAAGCTCAACATTTACTTAGATTAGCTTATTTTGCGAAAACCTCTTTTATTTCTCATGATAAATTTTTAAATTTGTGGTTTTGATATACTACCTGATGAAATTGATTTAATTTCTGTTAAGATATTTATTTTTTATTTCTGGATTTACCTAAATATGCAGCCTTTACAGATTCATCATTTAAAAGCTCTCTTCCCATACCAGTTAGAGTTATACTTCCTGTTTCTATTACATATCCAATATCTGCAGTTTGTAAGGCTAGATTTGCATTTTGCTCTATTAGCAAAATTGTTACTCCTTTTTCATTAATCTCTTTAATGATTTTGAAGATATCTTGTACAATAATTGGTGCAAGTCCGAGGGACGGTTCATCCATCATGATTAATTTAGGTCTACTCATGAGGGCTCTTCCTACAGCTAGCATCTGCTGCTCACCACCAGATAAAGTTCCAGCCATCTGCCATGATCTCTCCTTAAGACGTGGAAACAACTGATAAATCCAAACTAGATCTTCCTCCAGGCTATCCTTACGCATATAACCACCAATTTTTAAGTTTTCTAACACTGTAAGATTTGGAAATACACCACGACCTTCTGGAACTAAGGTTATTCCCTTTGCTACAATCTCATCCGTTGATTTTCCGGCAAGATTTTCCCCATTAAAGGTAATTGTTCCCCCTTGGCTAGGAACTAGACCTACAATAGAACGAAGGATCGTACTCTTACCTGCACCGTTAGAGCCAATTAGCGTAACAATCTTCCCTTCTGGCACTGAAAGACTTATATTTTTTACTGCTTTAATTCCACCATAGGAGATATTTAAATTTTCAATAAGTAATAAATTATCATTCTTCATCTTCATGCACCCCCAAATAAGCATCAATTACCCTTTGATTACTTTGAATCTCACAAGGGGTTCCAGAGGCAATCATTTTACCGAAATCCAATACATATATACGGTCTGAAATATCCATAACTAAGTCCATATGATGTTCAATTGCAAAAACAGTTAAATTAAACTTTTCCTTAATATCCTTTATAAAATTAGTTAACTCATCAGTTTCTTGAGGATTCATCCCTGCAGCAGGCTCATCAAGTAACAATAAGGTTGGTTTTGTTGCTAAAGCACGGGCAATTTCAAGATGTCTTTGTTGTCCATAGGGTAGCGAACTAGCAATTTCATTCTTTAAATGAGCTAAATTAAGAATTTCTAATAGCTCCATAGTTTCTTTAACCATGGAACGCTCTTCTTTGTAATTTAAATGTAGTGTTGCAGAAATAAATCCAGCCTTTGATCTCATGTGTTTTGCAATTAGTACATTCTCAAAGACAGTAAGATTTTTAAATAGTCTAATATTTTGAAAGGTACGTGCCACTCCAAGGCCAGTAATCTTATCCGGCGTCTTCTCAATCGTTTTAGTATATTTACCTGAATTTTGTCCAGCATAAAGCTTTTTCATAGAGCCCTTAGGAAAATTTGAAATTATCATTTCATCCTTAAAACATACTGATCCGTTGGTAGGAGCATATACCCCTGTAATAACATTAAAAGCAGTGGTTTTTCCTGCACCATTAGGTCCAATAAGTGTAACTATTTCTCCTTCATTTACCTCTAATGATAGATTATCAACTGCTACCACACCACCGAACTGCATAGTAACATTTTCTAACCTTAATATAGTCTTACACATCCCCATCACCTCCTGAGGCCTTTACCTTAGAAAATTTTCCTCTAATTCTCCTAAAGAAATCCGCAATACCATCCCAAGAAAATTCTTTATTTCCCATAATTCCTTTACTATAGAACAGTACAATAGCCATTAAGAGTAAAGAGAATATAACCATTCTTAGACCTGGCCTAAAAATAGGAATATTTACACCCATTATAGCTAAAGGTTCATCAAAAAATCGAAGCCATTCTAAGCCTATAGTTACTAGGAATGAAGCAATAATAGTTCCTGTTACACTTCCCATACCTCCTAAAACTATAATAAGTAAGAAGTTATAGGTTAATGTGAAGTAAAACTGTTTAGGGTCAACGGTGGTTAGTAATGAAGCATATAATCCTCCAGCAATACCAGTAAAGAAGGCACCTACTGCAAAGGATAATGCTTTGTGTTTTGCTAGGTTAATACCCATGGCCTCCGCCGCAATTTCATCCTCGCGAATAGCTTTAAAAGCACGTCCATAAGAAGATTTTATTAGGAGTAACATCAAGGCAATACATACCAATGCAACTCCAAAAGGAACCCACATAGTTTTAATTGGAGGAATACGGTTAATACCTAAGGCACCATTAGTAATTGATTGGGTATTTGTAAATACTATTCTCACTATTTCTGAAAATCCCAAAGTTGCAATAGCTAAATAATCGCTCTTAAGACGAAGTACAGGCCATCCAATAATCAGTGCAACAATCATAGAAAATACCCCACCTAAAAGCAAAGCAACAGGGAATGAAAGTTCTATATTAACAAGCCAAGGTGCCATTGGTTTAATATAAAATATAGACTCTCTAAGCTCTACAGGCACCGTAAAGACTGCAACTGTAAAGGCACCAATTGCCATAAAGCCAGCCTGACCTAAAGAAAAGAGACCAGTAAATCCATTCACTAAGTTCATTGAAACACTGACTATAGCATAAATAATTGCTAGATTCAAAATACGTCTTACATAGGCATTACCAATTATTTTATTGTCCAGCAGAATAAGTATTACTATCACAGCTAAAATGAGTAAAACTGAATAAATTATTTTATGTTTTTTTTTCATATTATCACACCTTATCTGTAATCCTTTCTCCTAAAAGTCCAGTAGGTTTAACTAGTAACATAACAATCAATAAAATAAAAGCAAAAGCATCACGATATCCTGTCATATTAGGTAAAAAAGCAACTAATAAAGTTTCTCCCATACCTAATATCAATCCACCAAGGACAGCTCCAAAAATATTACCAATTCCACCTAAAACAGCTGCAACAAAGCACTTAAGACCAGGCATTACTCCCATTAATGGATATATTGAAGGATATTTAGAACCCCAAAAAATCGCACCTACTGAAGCTAGAAATGAACCAATAGCAAAGGTTATTGCAATTACCCAGTTAATTTTAACGCCCATAAGTCTAGCTGTTTCATAATCCTTTGAAACTGCACGCATTGCCATACCAACCTTAGTATGATTCACAAGGTATAAAAGACATATTAGCAAAACCACAGTAATCACAGGAGTTATGATAGATACAACTGGAAAGGAAACCTCTCCTACCTGAACAATATGAGTTAATATAGGTAGCTCTGGAAATCCCTTTGGAACCCCTGTGAAAAGATATGTTGCTAAGTTTTCTAATAAAAAGGAAACTCCTATTGCAGAAATCATTATAGACATACGAGGTGCATTTCTTAAAGGCTTATATGCAATACGCTCAGTAAACACACCCAAAAGTATGGTTAAAATGCAAACTATAGGAATAGAAACAAACCAAGGAAGGCTAAAATTTATCATAGTAAATATAAAAAGATAACCTGCCATCATAAAAATATCACCATGAGCAAAGTTTATAAGACGTAAAATACCATAAACCATAGTGTATCCAATGGCAATTAGTGCATACAAACTACCAATAGAAATACCATTGACAACATGTTGCATGAAAATGTTAAAACTCATAGTTGCAATCACATCCCTTCTTATTTTTAAAATGTGGAGCAAAGATGCTCCACAACTATTTATATCTACATTTAAAATTATTTTTCAACGGTAACTGTATCTAGATATACAAACTTACCATTTTTAACTGTTTTAATAACAGCTAAATTCTTTATAGCATCACCATTTTTATCAAAATTAATAGTTCCAGTAACACCTTCAAAATCCTTAGTCTCAGCTAGTGCTTTACGAATTGCATCACCATCAGTTGAGCCGGCTCTTTTTATAGCATCTAATAATACGATGTAAGCATCATATCCAAGGGCAGTAACTGCTGGAATAATTGAATCTTTATCATCCTGTTCCTTTTTAAAGCCTGTAACAAATTTTTTAGCTTCTGCAGTAGCAGCTGAATCATTCTCATCAAAGAAAGTAGATACTACAATACCCTCTGCATCCTCACCTGCTACATCAACGATTGCAGGATTTTCCCAAGTATCTCCACCCATGATTGGACACGTAATTCCAAGGGCACGAGCTTGTTTTATAATAAGTGGAGCTGTAGCTACTGAAGAAGGAGCGAATATTACATCAGGATTAGCAGATTTAATATTAGTCAATATTGAGTTAAAGTCTTGCTCATTTGTTTGAAATACACCTTCAGAAACAATAGCATCTTTATTGCCAGTTAATTCTACAAAGGAATTCTTGAAGAAATTTCCAAGACCTGTTGAATAGTCATCACCATTCTGAGTAATAACTGCAGCAGTTTTAGCACCATTTTTAATTGCATAGTTCGCCATAACTGTTCCTTGGAATGGATCTAGGAAACAAGCACGGAAATAGTAGTCATTACCTTGAGTTACCATAGGATTTGTACAAGAACATCCAACGGCAGGAATACCAGCATTTTTAATAATATCACCAGCAGCAATTGAAACTCCTGAACCATAAGAACCTATAATTGCAACAACATTTTCTTTTTCAATAAGACGAGTAACCGCTGTCGTTGCTTCACTTTTATCTGACTTATTGTCTACAACAACAAGCTCAACTTTTTTCCCAAGAACTTCTGAATAAATTTTGTTTGCATATTCAATACCATCCAGCTCTTGAGAGCCACCACCACCATTTTCTCCAGTTAGTGGCTCAAAAACACCAATTTTAATTACGTCACTATCATCTGCCTTATTGCTGCAACCAGGTAAAAAGCTTACCCCTAGAATCATAGCCAGAGTCAATGCAATTACACGTTTTTTCATTAATATCCCCTCCAATAAACAATTAAAGTAAAAATTTAAAAGACAGTAATTATAAGTACATAAATAAAACAATGAATAATATTTACATATTTACATATATATGATTGCAATATTAGAAATATTGCAACTATTTTAACTGATTAAATAGCTAAAGTATTTTATATAAAAATATATTATCAATGGATATTAAAAATAAATATAAAGCTACCCACCTATGAGATTTAGGTGGGTAGCTTTATATATTCTATTGATTTAACTCTTTTGAAATAGGAGTCTTCTTTCTATATTCCTTCGTAGCTAAAAATGGTAAATAAATAATACCAAAAATCACAAGTGAAATTATGACATCTTGCCCACTAATAACAACATTTGACCCATCTGCACCAAAAAGTACAAAACCAAGAGTATTATTTAAATAATGTATCATGGACACAGCCCAAATATTCTCCGTCTTAAGATATACATATCCAAAGAAAACAGAGTAACAGATGCAAACTATAAGCTGAGTAACTACGCTATAAAAAGATGTTTCTGGACTATAATAAAATAAATTTATTGGAAAATGCCAAAGTCCCCAAATTACTCCAAGTAAAAGTACTCCTCTTCTTTTACCAAACTTATTCTGAAGTACCGGTTGTAAGAAGTACCTCCATCCGTATTCCTCTCCAAAGAAAAGGAAGTAAGTAAGTAAAAAATTTAATGGTAAAAGCAGAAGTACTTTAAAAATAGTCGGATACTTAAGGTATGTAAAAAAACCATCAAGGGATCCACTTATAGCACAGGATATTAAATTTGCTAATAAGTAAAGTATAACAAAAAGAAGAATATAGAATAATGATTTCTTACCATTCTTTTTTATGCTAAGTCCAAATTCTGCTCTGGTTTTGCTATCTTCAACACCTAGCATAATAAGTCCCATGAAACTCCCGGCTGTAACTAATATTCCAGCCACAATCTCTGGTTCTCCATATCCAGTAAATGTCTGTATAGAAATTAAAATTACTGATACCATTGAGAAAATCAAAAACACTCCAAAGAACTTTTTAGGTGCCCTGGTTCTTATTTCCTTGTTACATAAGAATGCTAACATAACTCCCATGGATGGGTAATACATTTGTACAAGAGGAAATGCACCTACAGGCCCTTTAGAATATGCAAAAGCCATTAAAAATCCCATTAGTGCTGTTATTCCAAAACATACTATAAAGAATATAATAACATTACCTTTGCCACTGTGTTGCTTATCCAAATTTTCCATAAATACTCTCCTTATAATTATTGCTTAATTTGAATATGAACATTTATGTAATTTCATTATATAATTAAATGACTATACTAAAATATAATAAATAGAAAACATAGATATTCACATTATAATCATAACAAAATTGTTATATAAATACAAATTATAGAAAATGACGTTGACTTTAAGTAATATATCACAGTATTAAATTACCATAAAAATATATCTTGTATATGAAAGTAAAATATGATATTATAATCTCACAACAAAAAAATGATTAATTAATAAATAGTTAAATTTCTGGAATATGCGTTAAGCTCTTATTTTGAACCTACATTTAAAGTTAGGGAGTTCAATATTTAAATGAGGAAATGTACCTTCTTATGAGTCCTTTTTACGGCATTGAAGGCGATTGAGACATATGTGAGAACACCCACCTATCGAGGGATAGGCTTCAAAATTAGAGTACCGGTATTTTGGATTTCATTTAGACATTGTAAGCCAATGCTTAATAACGTTAAGCACTGGCTTTTATTTATGTTTATAATATAATTAAATCCTTAAGTTCAATTCGCATAATCTCTCACTATTATTCTATTGAAGTAATTATAATCTTTCAATTGGAAAGTATAGATATAATTCACCATTGTTCTCTTTAGGATTATAGTATTTGTTGCATAAAAAATTTACATTGTTAAACTTACCCACAATTCTATAACTCCATCAAGTTCTTTACTTAAATCATCTTTTTTGCAGTATAACTTATTAAGCTCCTCATAACCTAACTTATCATCAGTCATAGCTAAATCAATGTCATTTATTTCATTTTCAAGACCTTCAATGATTCTTTCAACTTTAGACTTTTCCAATTCCTTTTTTTTACTCTCATCAATATTTTTAGGTTTCTTAATTCTTTCAGGCTTTACCACAGGCTCTTTAATTTCATTCAGCTTAAGGTGCTCTTTTACATTTTTATAATAATCATAATTTCCAGGATAGCTTTTAAAACCATTGTCTTCAATGGCAATTACTCTTTCACTTATTTTATTAATAAAATATCTATCATGAGATATGAAGAATATAGTTCCGTTAAAGTCTTCTAGAGCTTCTTCAAAGTTTTCTATTGAGTCGATATCAAGATGATTAGTAGGCTCATCCAGTATCAATAAATTTACATCTTCATATAATAGCTTACCAAGCTTTAGCCTAATTCTTTCTCCTCCTGATAAATGCTTTACTTTTTTAAATACACTATTTCCATAAAACATGAATTTAGATAGGTATTCACGTGCTTTTCCTTCTAGTATTGAAATATCTTCTCTGAAGCACTCTAGTACAGTAAATTCCTCATTTTTAAAGGCGATTTTCTGTGGTAAATATGCCGCCATTACATTAGCACCTAATTCCACAACACCAGAATCTGGCTTTTCTTCATCTAAAAGCATTTTTAAGAAAGTAGTTTTACCACTACCATTTGGGCCAATTAACGCTGCTCTTTCACCGAAATTAATCAATAAATCTACATCTTTTAAAATGACCTTATCTTCAAAAGATTTAGAAAGTCCTTCAGCCTTAATTGTCTCATTACCAGATCTTTCACTTTCTCTAAAGTTAAGCTTCATATTCTTTCTTTCAAACTTCGGTTTTTCAGTTCTTACATATTGACCTCTGGTTCGATAATACTTATTACTTTCAGTATCACTACTTTTCATTTTATCAAGCTTTTTTTGTAGACTAGCAGCTCGTTTAAAGAATTTATTATTATCTACTCTAGCTGCCCAATCCCTTAACTCCTTTATAGAGTTCTGTACATTCTTAATCTCCTTTTGCTGCTCCTTATATTGATGAAATTGTTCAAGCATATTCTCTTCTTTTTGCTTTGCAAAATCAGAATAATTTCCTTTATACGTCTTACTTTCCATATCCTCTATTTCTATAATCTTTGTTACTACATTATCTAAAAAGTATCTGTCATGAGATACAATAATTACAATACCATTGTAGCTCTTAAGATAAGCTTCAAGCCATTCAATCGACTCCATATCTAGATGATTTGTAGGCTCGTCTAGTAGTAATATATCTAGGTTATCTATGAGCAGTTTACCAAGGACAACTGTAGTTTTTTCACCACCACTTAATAAATTAAATTCTTTATTTAAAAAGCTTTCATCTAATTTTAAGCCCGTACAAATCCTACTTAATTTTTCTTCTGTATTATATCCACCTTTAGCTTCATATAATTCAACCAATTGGCTATACTGCTTCAAAGCTTTTTCTAAATCATCAGCTTCTAAAAATTTCATTTTTTCTTCTAATTCACGCATTTTATTCTCTATGCTGTAAACTTCTTCAAACGCTAATTTTAGAACATCAATAACCTTTATCCCATCTTCATAGTTAGGGATTTGCTCAAGGTAAGCACAAGTAGCTTCTCTTGGCTTACGAATGAAGCCTTCATCATATCCTGGGCTTGTAGCTCCCGGATACCCAATACAATAATTCATTGGTAACACGCCCGCTATTAACTTAAGAATAGTACTCTTTCCACTTCCATTAACCCCTACTATACCAACTTTCTCTCCTGCATAAACTTGAAAGGTTATATTCTTAAGAACAAGAGTTGCATCCATATACTTTTTTACACCATCTAATGTTAATTCAAACATAAAAATTCCTTCTTTCATCCATAATTTAAATTATGCATTTCATGGATAGGCACAAAAATACTTTAACTATTATTATTTTTTAAGTGATTTTAAAAATAAAAAAGACTGTAAGAAGATGGTTTCTTCTCACAGTCGAAATATTCTAATACTATTATAATTTTTTTAAATTAGATATAAGTTGCAAACATATTATTATGCCGGTATATCTATTACATAATCCTTAAAGAGATCCTCATTTAATGGTTAAAAGAACTCTTTAAAGTATTATAAATTATAGTATTTTATTTCAATAAAGTAAGTTACCTTCTAAATGCCTCATTCCATAAAGAGCATAACAATAAAACCTAAATATAATTAGGCAAATTAAAACTCATTATAAAATATATATTAATTTATAATTGAAAATTAATATTAGCAAATAGCCGGTGTCATAACTTACTTCCTCCCCTCAGTGTTTTTTTTAATTATACCATTTTTAATATTTTATGTAAATACATTTAAATAATGTATTACATTAATTTTAAAATCTAGTAATTAAAGAGCTATACTATCACCTTTTGTACATTTACATATATATCATTACAATCTTCTAAAAGTAATGAACATATATATCTATCGACTAGTTTTCCCTTATTTTTAACGCTTTTTCTCATTAATCCTTCTATTTGAAATCCTAAATTCGTTAATAAAGCTAAAGATCCTGTATTCTCTTTTTGTAAAGTTGCATATATTCTAACTAAATTTAGCTTCTGAAATGCATATCTAATAAGCATTTGTGTAGCTTCTTTGGCATAACCCTTATTCCAGAATTTTTTTCTTATCCAATATCCAATTTCACCATTTTCATATTGATAATTTATATTACTTAAGGAAACAACTCCTATAAATTCATCTGTACTTCTATTAAAAATACCGAGTTCAATGCAAGAATCATCTGTTATAGACTTTAAGTATTTTATATAGCTTTCAGCATCTTCTAAAGTATATGGATATGGAACTTCATGCATATATTTTGTTTGCTCAAAATCATTTATGTTTTCTTGAAGGATCTTTGCATCAACTTTGGCTGTAAGTGTTTCCAAATAAATTCTTTTACCATTTAACAAAAGCTTTCTCACAATAACTACTCCTTTTTAACTTATATATCGTTATATCAAATTACAACTTTACCTAATTATAACTCAATATATAAAAAATACAACAACTAAACATGGATTCTTTACTGGAATACTTTGTAATAAATATTGCAATTATAATATAATGTTATATATAGCATATTTATCGAATTTAAAAATGGGGTGTATAAATGAAATCTTCTACAAAGGACCGAATTAAATTATCAGTAATAGCATTTTTCTTTTTATTAGTACTATTATCAATTGGATATACTATTTGGGGTAATCCACCAATAACAGGGATGTATACTGGAATGGTTAAAATTGTAAGCATTGACAATACAGAAGATATAAATAGGTATAAAAAATATAAGACACCTTATGCATATAAACTAAATGAAAATGACAAATTCTTACTGAAATATATTACCTATGATATTAACCAGTCCATTAATACCACATTAACATTAACAAATGAACAATATAATGAATTGGTAGAGGGTGAGTATTATTGGTTTAAAATAAAACTTTCTAAACCAAATGATATGAATAATGGAATTATAAAATCAATTTATACAGAAAGTCCTACCCAAAAATAAATCAATAAAAAAATCCTATACAATATCTTAAATCGCATAAGGATACTAAATTTAAAACTATAAAAACTTGCCACCATATTAATCTTATGGTGGCAAATTATATTTTTACTTATATCTAAATAAATTAAATCACAAAACATTATTATACATAATATCTAATACAGAATATTACTTCCTTTTATTTGCGGAACCATCATTTAGAATATCTTGATATTTGATTCCACGAGTTAGCTGAGGTGGTGGACAGCTAATGCCAGTGAAGGAAACTAAATCAATTTCCATGGTAGAACTAGCCGGAACGCTAAAGAGTATTCTTGCTGCAGTTGCTTCCGGTGGTGCAGGCTCAGTGACACTAGCAAATAAAGTCCATATGTGAGTTGATTGACCAGCTGACCCCTGCTTGAAAAATGCAAATTTAGGAATTACAATATTGGTACCTAGTCCAATCTCCCTCTTTTCAGAGTTAAGCCAGATTACTTCAGCCAATGCATCAGAATCTATTTGTCCCTGAGCACCAAAGGTTAACAGGTAACAGTACTCTGTCCATTCAATATTGACATCTTGGAATATAAATGATGAGCCACCTGCTCTTGCATGCAATTCACCCTCAAATTCATCTCCACTAGTTGTGGATATTACATTTTCAGAGGTCCAATTGTTTAAGTCATCTTCAAAGCTTGGGTTTAGTATCAAATTAGGTGTTTTTACCATAGTTAGAATAACGTTATCTACAAGGGTTAATATATTAGGGTCAGTTCCCTCAAAGGAAATACGAGCTATGGTTGCACCTGCCAGAGCTTCTATATTTGTAGCTATCGCATAGGTTTTCCATCCTCTTTGATTCAAAGTATTTGCTGGAATCAGCAGATTTAGTCCTAATCCAAGAGAACCAACACCATTACGGTAATCTACTTTTACCAATAAATCAGAGCCAACAGTTCCTCTGCGTGCAGCAAAACTCAATAGATAGGAAGAGTTCTCTGGCAAGTTACTTATTGGAACATCCTGATAAATAATTCCTATTCCGCCGCTGTTTAGAACTGCATTAATTGTTCCTTTATATGATAGTGATCCGCTAGCACTTGAATTAGTGCTTGTCCAGTCAAATAACCTCTCCTGAAAACCTGGATTCGTTATAAGGTTAATATCCTCCATAGGTGCCAAAATAATATTGTCTATTATAATAGGATTGTTTCCAGTAAATAAAGCTGCTTTACTGAATTGAAGTCTAGCTCTTACTGCATTAGTTGGTGGTCGGTCAGTGACCTCAACATAGGTTAATCTATTGTCATTATCAACTAGCATAGTAGTTGGAATTAACAACCTTAGCCCTGTTCCTATAGGATTGCCTAGACCATTCTGCCAGATAACTTCAACTACAAGATTACCTCGTTCAGGTCTTATTAACTTATCATACAAAGAGAGGGCTGAAAAGCTTAATAATAATGGTCTGTTTCCTGCTTCTCGGAGCATAATATCTTGATAAAGGCTTGAAATTCCTGTATTCATTAAAGCCGCCTGCGTACCTTCAAAGGCTAAACGGCTTTCTAAACTGACATTATTGAAGCCCCATCCACCTAAACCAACTTCAAAACTGGGATTTTGTAATAAATTACACATAGAAATCCTCCTTTAAAAGATTACTCTATATTATATATATGTGCAATTTAAGAATATGCTCTATGTTTAGGCTATATTAGCTTACTTTGTGATAAATATCATATAAAAATAACTGTACCTTAGCAATTTCAATGTTTTAGCTACAAGATACAGTTATTTTTAAATTTTATATAGATGAGTTTGTGATATATTAAAATCTCGAACTTATATATATTATATTATTCATTCCATATTCACACTTAATTTAGAATATTTATGTAACTTTTATTTTTCGAATGTATTTCTATTACTTTAATACACAAATTTTACATAGTTTTTCAAGTCTTATTATATTCTTGTAATTTAAAACGTATCACTTAATTGTGATACGTTTGCCGTAACTTGCACTACTAATCAAAATTAGCATCCTTACTTGTGAGATAGTCACTGTTATTTATCCTAATTAACTAAGCTTCATTCTTTTGAGCTATTTTTTCTGTCGTTCTTTGGTCTATTTCTTTCTTCAGCTCTTTTAAATAAGGAGAGAATTCCACCTTATCCGCACCATAAGTAAACTGTAAGTCATATTCTAGCGGAATCCAAGTACTAATATCCGCCTCGTTATGCTGAATGACTGCTTCTAAATTATCTAATGCTTTGTAAAGCTTCGCTTCATCAGTCTTACGTTCATTCATTTCCTTTAAAAGTTCTGTGAATTCCTCACGATAAGGAGTATGGAAAGTTGCAATCCATTGGGAAAATATCTCATCCTCTTTTTCACTATCTTCCTCTCTCTTCTCAAAAGTAGGAATATCACCAGTAAAGGCTTCACCTAAATCATGAATCAAACACATACGAATCACCTTGTCCATATCAATCTCTGGAAATTCATCACGCATTAATAATGCCATTAATGCAATACGCCAGCTATGTTCTGCTACACTTTCATGGCGTCCACTCGATGTCCATGAGTGCCTAGTATTGCATTTTAGTTTTTCTGCTACTGTTAATATTTCTAGAAATGCTGCTGTATTCATACGAAGTTCCCCCTAGAATTTTTATTTATAAAATATTATAGCAGATATATATAAATAAGACCATGTCCATTTGGCTAATACATAGTTGACATCCGTACTTGATATTTGGGATACTCATAGCCTTCTTTTAATACAGTGTTGAAATAATATACACTTCTTCCCGATAAATAATAAGTCTATACGCCCATATAAGAAATGAAACTTTCAATCCCACTATTGTATATTTTTTCAACTTCATCTAAATGACTTGCCAAAAAGAGTTTACCGCTTATAGACGCAAATTTATTCCAATAAGAACCGCTATCAGCTTGTTCAAGTAAAGTCTTTTGTCTTTGGAAGTCTGTTTCTTTCATAGCTTCCCTTAATTTTATTAATGAATTATTATAGTATTTATTAAAGGTAGAAAAATCAAATTCCTGTATAGTATCCTTAAAGGCTAATAAATGCGCAAAGCTCTCATCAAAAGTAATATATTTAAGTAGTTCAATAAAATCATTAGATATTGGAGTAGGATATTGTTTATGTAGACATACGTGTGAAGTTTCATGTGTAATTAATTGTCTTATCAATAATTCAACATCATATCCTTGTATTTTATAATCACAAAAACGTATCAAGTCAAATATAATATATTCTTTTCCATCATATTTTCTTACCATAGCATCATATGGATTGGGGCATCCTACTATTAGTAAAACATTTATATCATTTATTATTGAGTTCCACTCTGGATACAAGGATGAATAGATATTTTTATTTAGAGGAATAAACTGCGAAAGTGCACTTTTTATACTGACTAATATGCTATTTACATCATCTTTCTTCTCAGTATTAGGAACCTCAAACAAGTATTTTCCTTCTTCAATATTTTTGAATACCCAATGGCTATTTATTGTATTTTCCTCTTCACCATTTAAGTATTTCAATACTACACTATCATCAACTAACATATACAAACCTCCATAAATCAACGTTTTCAACATTACAAACTTATTATAACATAATTACTATTAAATGTATGTTTATATAAATTAAATATGGATATGAGATCTATAATGTATTAGCCTATTGTCTATAGGAACATAAGCGTTATTATACTAAAAATAATATAGTTCACCTTATTACTACTTTCTTTTATTACTAAACCATTCAATTGTTGCTTTTTCCACCTCTTTTGGAAGCTTTTTATTATATACCTCATCATATAGCCATGCCAATGTCTTATTACTTAAATATTTTTTCATTTCATCTTCTGCTTCTAACATTACAACTTTTATTAAACAAGGACATTTGGTATATGTATCTGGTAAATTATCTTTATCTAATAATATATTTTTTTGTCTAATTTCTGCGCATTGAAAAAATGATTCAGTTCCTTCTACTGCTTCAACAACATCCCAAAATGTTATTTCTTCTGTACTACGAGCTAGTGCATAGCCACCTTTCACACCTGGTATAGATTTTACAATTCCTGACTTACTTAACTTTGCATATACTTTTGATAAATAAGTTTCCGAGATACCTTGAAATGCCGCTAAATCCTTTATCCCCACAGATTTACCTTCTTCTGAGTTTACCATATATAATAAGCAATGTATTGCATATTCTACTCCTACTGAAAATTTCATTTTTCATACTCCTTTGATATATATAGTCTTTTATTAATAATATCCTATTATTTATTCTTCTTCAAGATAATCATGCCGCATTAAATATATGCTCTCTTATAAAATATCTCCATTGACAAAAGGGAAAAAAAATTATATTCTTATTAAAGACACATATTGTCGACGATAACTATTATCCACAATTCAAAAGAAAGAAGGAATGTGAAATGTTTACAGAAAAATTTTTCGAGGTACTAAATCATGAAGGAGTAGTTTCTATTGTTACTTGCGCAAATAATACAGCTCATGTCGCTAATACATGGAACAGTTATTTAATTGTTGTAGAAGAAAATAAAATCTTAATTCCTGCAGCTGCTATGATTAAAACAGAAGAAAATATTAATGATAATCCTAAAGTTAAATTGACTCTTGGTAGTAAGGAAGTAATGGGCTACAAATATATGGGAACTGGATTTTTACTTGAAGGAACTGCCAAATTTCTAAAAGATGGAGATAACTTTAAGATGATGAAAGAAAAATGCCCATTCCTTACAAGAACATTAGAAGTTACAGTTACCTCATGCAAACAAACACTATAAAGAATATTAAACTCAGGCAGAGAAACTATGCAAAGAAAAATCAAGGCCTAGAACTAGTTCTAGACCTTATTTTTTTATATAACTTTACATCCTCTTTCTAACTTTTAATTAAAAAATAAGAAAAATGTTCCATACAAAATATTATCTAATTAATTTAAAGTGGACCTCTACCAAAACTAAATGCTACCTGGGCTGTCCAATGAGCAATAGTTAACTATTGGCATTCTTCACCAAATAAAAATTAGTGTTTTACACTCTTTTCATAATAAATGCTACCCTCTGTTTGTCCAATTTTCTTATATCCCATTTTTTCGTATAAATATTGATTTCTAACACTACAAAGTAATGTTGACAGTGACCATATTTCTACATTCGGATGTAGTTTTTCCATAAGTTCCATTGCTTTTCTTCCATACCCCTCATTTTGGTATTCAGGAAGTATACAAAAATCCTGTAATTCAAAATGGTTAGGTCTGTTATCAGTTTCATGATCTAACCAAAATGTTCCGATTATTGTTTCATCCAACATTATCTTATAAAGAGGATATTTACTTATACACCATGAAACAAAATTTACATCTCCAATGTATTTCAAATATTCTCCTTTACTTTCACCAAATCTAATATCTTCATCTGTATAAGCAAGTCTTCTAACCTCAATGATATTATCAGCATCTTCAATTTTAACCTTTTCAAGATGTAACATAAATTAACCTCCAACATTTTGTATTTTTCATTTTCAGATATACTTAATTTCACTTTCAAAATAGGAAAACCTCTGAAATCCAAATGACCGCAACAACTAGTTTAATATTTATATATTTCTATAGTTAAATAGGTTCATATTTTTATATTTAAATAGTTCTCTATATACATTTTTCCCTATATAAATAGTTAAATATATACCTATATATTTAAACTAGATAAAAGTATAATTTTTTTTATTTCAATCTCTCCCTTGACCTATAAACAATATAAGAAAACTACAAAGCATACCTATTTCAGATTAAGCACTTAAAATATATTTAAGCGTGTCCGTTAAATCGTCTGTATCAACTACATACATTGCTCTCTTTTTAACTTTTGGTGAGCTGTTTATGGCGATAGACTTTCCGCAGTATTGAAAAATTGGAATATCTGTTAACCCATCTCCTACAGCAATGCATTCTTCGGGTTTAATACTATTGCTACTACAAAAATCTTGTAAACACTCAATTTTTTGTTCCGCCCCAATGTAATTAAGAATTTTTCCAGTAAATACTCCTTCAACCACTTCATAATCACTACCATAATAATCGTCAAATCCCCAAATATCACATACAACTTTGGCTACTTGTTTTGGACCGACAGTAATAACAATGCATTTAATATTTTGTTCATGTAATGCTTCAACTACACTCTTGATATTTTTTAAAGGTTTTGCAATTTCCAAAAAAGATTGAGCGATTTTACGTTCTTCAAGACCTAAAAGTAATTCTGATCTAAGGTAGTCTGCTGATATATAGTCAAGCAGTCCTTTTTCTTCCTGTTCTTGAATGAGAGAGTGCTCTTTTTCTTTCCCATTTAAAATGCATGGCAACATAACGGAATGAATTTCTCTAATCAGAGTATCATCCAAGTCAAAGCAAGCAAGTTTCAATTTAGTTATTTCTTCAGCACCTTTGTAATCTACTGAAATTCTCATTTAAATCACCTTCTAAAACATTTATATTATTTAACTATATCGTACTATACAGTTAACTTTGCTTATAATTATTATGATATTCTCGCTCCAGAATACTAAAATAGAATTGGTCGATCCACTTACCTCGACATAGATACTCTTCCCTAAATACACCTTGCTTTGACATTCCTACTTTTTGCATTAAAGATGCAGATTTTTTATTATCACAATGGCACATACCTAATACCTTATGGGCATTCAATTCGTTAAATGCAAAGGAGATTAAGAGCTTTACACTCTCTAAACAATATCCATTACCTTGAAACTCTGGCAAGATAACATATCCAATTTCCCAGCTTTTACGTGTGGAAATACATTCCCATATATAAACTACTCCCATCTGCGCCCCATCTGAACTGCGTTTAACAATAAAATCAAAAACATCATTCTCTTCAATTCTCTTAATAAACTTCTTTCCGATACATTCTTTGTCAGTCTCAACATGTTCTTCATAACACCATAATTCTGTATCACTTTCTTCATCACATATAAACTCTATATGTTCTTTTGTCACAGGCACAAGTTCAATATCTTTACCTTTTAATAGGTGATGAATTTGCTTTTTAATATTTACGTTCCCCATCTTTATCCCCACTTTCATATTATAAATAACCTTAGCACATAAATTTGTACACTGGGTATTTAAATTTAATTTTATTAACCATATTATAACATATTTTCCAAGACAGTATTATTCAGTTTTCAAAGAACATTTATATAAGAATATATGGTTGTCCTACACCTTTGGTTATTTCATTATTAACTTGCATTGCAAACAAAAAAATACCGCATATTCAAGTTGAATAACACGGTATTATAAGAGATTATTTAATTTATAGTTGTTGCATATAAACAACTATAATTCCTTTATCTTTTATAGATGATTTTGTTGGTTTCGATCTCTTTGGATTTGATACTTTGCAAAATTATTATCGGGGTCTAAATCATATGAGTTTGTTTTTTGTGGTCTAATCTTACTAAGTAAATACATACTTAATATTAATATACCTAACACACCTAAGAGTCTCATATTATTACCTCCTTTTAAAAATCATATCAAAAATAAAATTTTAATGTAAGTGCTAAAGAGTTGGCCACATTTTCTGTAAAATCAGTTTGACTTTATAAGAAAAGTCTTCGCTATATAAATTATTTTTCCTCTGACAAGTGTACTAATAATATGTGTCTACTTTTCCCAAAGAAGAACTGCATTTGAAGAATTCTTTAGAAATTCTTTATTTGATATCATCTCAATGTCTGAGTAATCGAAATAATATACTGCGGAGATATCTTTTTTTACTTCTACCAAACCTTCACCGTTATCATAATCAAAAAACGAACTATTGTTTATTGTATACTTATTTTCTTTATCCTTACTAGGCTTAGAAAAATATTTTGTCCATATAGAATCTGTGTAATAAACATATATAACATCTTGTTTTTTACCATCTTTTTCAACTGTTTTGGTATATGAGCAATGGTAATCATCCCCATTAAATGTGACTTCAAGCATTCCGTTATTTCCCATTTCTACACTCACTAGTCCATCTTCGTAGGGAATCGGTATCTCGTAATGAAAGATAAGTGAATATACTCCTAATGATATAGCGATTGCACATATAACTGAAATAGCTGATATTATAACATTTTTTCTGAACAACCTCTTTTTTATTCCTTTTAGAATATCAGATTTTGCTTGTTCTGCTGCTTTCTCGGCATTAGTTTCAATGAAATCACTATCCATACTATCAAGATATTTTTTACAGGTATCACACTCCAGTAAATGTTCCTCGACAGTGGTACGACTTTCGTTGCTGCAAACATCATCGTGGTAGAGTGGTAGTAAATCTTTAACTATTTCACATGGAATTTTCATTTTAACCCCTCCTTGAGTTTAATCTTTGCACGATAAAATGTGACTCTTGCCCAACTTTCAGTTTTCCCAAAAAGCTCAGCAATTTGTAAAAAAGGTAATTCACCAAATACTCGTAAAGTGAAAACCTCTTTATATGGTTCCTTTAAAAAGTGAAGTGTTTTATGTATTTCCCACACTGTTTCACTATTTATTAGCTTTTGCTCAATACATTCACCGTCATTTTCTTCATGTGATTCATCTGTAATATGTTTATTTTTTTCGCATATAGAAAAATAAGTGTTTTTTGTTATTTGGCACAGCCAAACTCGTATTTTACATTCTCCTTTAAACTTGTCTATACTTTTCAAAGCTTTAAAAAACGTTTCTTGAGTTATTTCTTCTGCCAAAGCTTCATTACGGCATAGCGACAGGGCATATTTAAAGACATCAGCAAAATATTGAGAGTATAAAACTTCAAAATCAGTCACAGTTTCACCTCGCTTTCATACATAAGACTCTTGAAACTAAATATCGTTACAATCTTTTTTAAAAAAATTTAAGCGTGCTGTTAGACACGCTTTTTAAGAAGGCTATGTGTTAATTGTAACTAAAACTATAATGCATTATATTTTATCAATCCTGAAATTTTTCCTACTCCCTCAAAAAGAGTATTTCAGTGCAATCCAATGTAAATCCACAATTAATTAAATTATTTCTCATAGGATAATTTTCAACATCAATATCTGCAATCAACTTTTTTATTTTGTATTGATAAGCGAGGTTAATTGCCTTATAGAGTAAGTCCTGTGAAAAATGATTTCCTCTATATTCAGGTACAACCCCTATATAACCAATCCCTGCATCACTGTCTGTAAGTCGTGTAATAATTATAAATCCTATGGGTTTATTTTCAAAATATGCTATTGCTCATAGTTCTCTTTCGAAGTCTAACTGTTTCAATTCTAAAAAGAAATCTCTTGAACCATCTTTCAATCCTTTTTCTTTGATTTCCTTTAGAATTAAGCTGTCTTTATTATCTCTGCTAGTTTGAATAAACAAATCAACCAACAGCGTTTCATCATTTAAATCTATAGCTTTAAATGATAATTTACTGTCTTTATAAGCTGGTGTTACTTGGATAGTATAGCTTTCTTTGTGAATGATATCTTTGAATCCATTTGCTAATAGACTTGAAAATACAGTGTTATAATTCTTTTTGTCTGAATACAAGTCTGTTCTAAATTTCCTATTTGGATATTGCTTTAAAACCTTTGCTAAAAATTCATTTGCATTTTCTTCACTAACATTCTCCAAGGTATATAACCCTAAGTAACAACCATTCATAATAATTGCACGTGCAAGAACTTTATGATTATGTTCTAGGATATAGCAATCTTCTAACTTTATTTTTCCATCTTGAATAGCCTGCTTCAAGTAGTAATTTTGCTCTGGACTTGATGATTGCATTGATGTAACTTTATCAATTTCTTCTTTTGTTGTAAGAATTTTAGTTTTAAATGTAGTTACCACCTTATTACCTCCTTTAATAATCATTGCACTGTATTTTGAAGCAACAAAATACCGAATATTCATATTGAATAATACGGTATTAAGAATAAATTATTTAATTATATATTTATCACCTTCCATTTTAAATACTAATTAAGAAGATTGCATCTTAACAAAGAATCTTTAATTATAGGTTTATAACACTTTCTTATATATGTGTATATTAAAATGTAATGTAGCGGTAAATGACTTTAATTCATTAATTCTATTTTTTATTTCATTTGTGATACTCCAGAAGTATGGTGTCATTGTTATTAGATTTTGAATATCTTCACTATCTTGTAAATGTATATTATACTGAACTTGTCTGTGGTCTATGAGTTCAAAACCTTCTCTGAAATCATTTTTCACTTCATGTTTTCTGGGCTTTTCATATAATCTTTCTTTTAGTTCAAATAAATGCTCCACACCTGGAGTTACAATAATGAGCTTGCCATCATTTTTCAGCACACGACTAAACTCTTTATCTTCACCTTGTGAAAAGTTTCTAATTAAAAAATCTAAAGAATTATCACAAATAGGCAAATTAAAATTACTTCCTACTGCAAAATTAATAGTTTTATCCCGTCCACTAGCATATTTTATTGCTGACTTCGATATGTCTATGCCATAATAGTTAATATTAGTTCTATTACCCTCATTACTTAATTTATTTTTTAGCATTGTTATGAAATAGCCTTCACCACAACCGGCGTCTAGTATATACGCTCCACTAGGCTTTAAATAAAATGCTATTGCATCATTTAATCCTTCCGAAAAATTCGAATAATAACCTTTATTAAGAAAATTTCTTCTATTTCTCATCATTTCCTTATTATCACCAGGGTCTTTAGTTTTCTTTTGATTTGCTAATAAGAGATTAACATAATTTTTTTGAGATATATCAAAAGAATGTTTCTTTTCACACACATACTGACCTTCTAGTTTTATTAGTGGTAAACCACATACTGGGCACTTGTATATATTTTCAAACATTTTATTTTCCAAAATACTCCTCCATAATTTTAAAGCTATTCTAATAGTTATGGATAAACTATTTCCGATGCCTATTATTCATTTACATTTATAACATTATAAACTTATTATGGCATAATATAAATAAAATGTATTCATATGTAAAAAGATGCTATTACGTTCCTTTATTACTTTTTCCGTAAAATAATATGATGAAAGGATGATAAGGATTTATACTCTTCCAGTTTGCTTACCTTTAATTCGATTTCTAACATCTGATCCTGCCATTTCTTATCCTCTTGAATTTCTTGATTTTGTTGTAAATCCCAAAAAGTTCTCATCCCTAGGATTCTTTCTATTTCGAATTTATCTGACCATTCTAATATTTCCGAATCCTCATAGTAATTAATTATACCAAACTGTTGTGCATGTCCATTTTCCCCTGCTAATAATTCATTAGCATGTTCAAAATTATTCAGTAACACTACCATCTGCATAACTCTTCCAGGCTTATTATGTTTTATAATAGAAAGGTAGCTATTTTTCTTTAGTATCCGTGAAAACTCTTTTATAATTTCTTCCCTTTCATCTACATATTCAAGAACATTGTGGCACAATACTACATCAAATGACTCATCTTCAAAATTCTTAAGTTCCTTCATATTTCCTTTTATTTGTGTATAATCATTTTCTGTAAATCTATCCTTAAGCATCTTTTCATTTGGCTCAATTGCTATAACTTCATTGTCTATGGCAAAATGGTTAGCAGTCATACCATTTCCACTTCCAAAATCTAATACTCTTTTATTATTTATGTTTTTTAACTGTTCCCATGTCATTTTCTTTTGTAGCAACTCCCAAGGAGCAATATATTTCGCATCCATTCTTAATCCTCTCTTTCTGCTCTCTCAAGTTGAAATTCAGCAACTCCATAATACTCCATATCATTAGAAAGTTCCGAACTAGAGATTAGACTTATACTCTACATTGCGAATTTCACAGGTTTTATAATCATATTTCCAACCATCATAAACATAATCATTTGGAATTCGCACATAGCATCCGATTGTAATATCACGATTACGTGTTACTATTCCTGACAAACTGTTGTTATCAATATTACCCTCTGCAACAGAAATATGTTCACCTTCACAAGCAAGCACAACCCCTATATGGTCATGCCATGGTGAATCTTTTGATTTATTTTCAGCGGGAATAATATTGTTATAAATTACAATATCGCCCCGTTCAGGAACAAAGCTATCCTGCTCATAAAAGCAAAAATTGTTATGTTTGCTCCATTCATACCATGCTCCAACTCCAGCAAGTCTGAAAGTTGCCGGCGGTGGCTTTAGTGGTAATTGAATTCCTGCTTTTAAGCAACAATGATAGACAAATGCTGCACACCAACCATTTTTTAATTCTTTAAACGCTGATGCTTCTGGATAATATTTTATAATTTCTAAGAAATCTTTGTCTGTTTTTTCTCCACTTATTCTTTTAACGGCAAGCTTTTCTGCTATATTTGCTAACAACATTCTTTTATCTTGAAATTGTGTATGTTCACTTGGATTATATCCATATTCTATTGGTACAGCTTTTATATTAAATTCATTCAACATATTGTTAAGCCTTGGAATAGCAAGATAAAAGATTTTTGATGATGGATTATATAAAAATGGCTGTAAAATATCAGCATCCTTTAAGACTTCATCATATTCATCATGAACATGCGCCATATCGCTGTGATGATAAATTGCCGATAAAATAAGCATTTTCTCATCATCAGAAAATACATCCATTTTTCGAAGTGCAACACGTGCCATTTCAGCTGAATTATACGCATGACCAAAGTAAATTCCAGTCTTGTAAGCATATATGTCATGTAATAGACTACTGATATAGGCTAGTTCTGTGTTGAGCCTACGTTTGTCTGCGATAAACGAACAAGCTTCTGCAACACCATATGTATGGATATATGCAGTTTTTCCATCATCATCAGATGAAATATTTTTTAAGATATCCTCAACATATGCTCTTACAATTTCAATTCTGTTCAATCTTTTCACCTCACTATATTTAAACCTTTACTACTACTCATTTGTAATTTCAACATTATGAACTTATTTTTGTTCATGATTTACAACTGATCACAACAGAGTGATTTATAATTTAAAACCAAACCTGAAATATTATCTTTCCAATAATCATATTCTAGATTAATTCACAAAAATCAGTTTCATTAAAATTTATATTAATTTTTTCATCTTAATAAACTCAAACTCTCCACCATTTGTTTTTTGCATATACTTCTCTACAAACTGGAAGCCTATGTTCTCATATACTTTTATTGCTCGCTTATTGAATGAAGCAACTGCCAACATAATATAATCTTGCTTATACTCAAATTTTTTTATACCAAAGTCAATACCTGCAACTACAAATTCAGTTCCGATCCCTCTCCCAGTTAATTCAGGCTTTAGACCAAAACCTATCCACATAATACCACCTTCAAAGCAGTATGAGTAATAAGCAACTAATTCACATTCATCATTAAGAACCGCGAAATAATGCCCTTCCCAATTATCCTCATTAAGAAATTCCTTTAAATCATCTTCGTCAGCTATTATGTCATAGAATGAATATATGCCATTATACTTCCAATTATATGCAATCTCATTTGCATATTCTTTATTCATAGGAATAAAAACATAGTTCAAAATACCCCCACCTCCTTTGTAAGTTGTATTGTTTTAAATAAATTAGAGCACAAAAAACTACCTCTGCATCAAATAGATATCTATTCACTACGTCATCTGAAAATTAGCTAAATATCAAATTATTTAGTAGAATCAAACCACTACTATCATTTAATATTCACTCCTCTTATTTAATGGGAATAATAGATGAATAATACAATTCCGATCAATTATATAAGTTTGGAATGCTACAAATTATAACAGTTCTTTCTTAAGTCTAATAATTGAAAATGCAGTTTCACTATATTTTTTATCTCCCCCAACACCAATTATTCTATATCTATCACAGTTGAAATTTTAAATGTTTTTCAACATAGATATATTCTCATTTTCTTCATCTCTTATTTTGTATTCTAAACTTTTATATAACGAAAAAGCAGGTTCATTATATCTAAAAACGTTGAGCAATACTTGATTAAGTCCCTTTTCTTTTGCTTCTTTTTCAAGCAAAAATAAGGTCTGTTTTCCATAACCTTGTTTACGGAACTTTTCAAGTATTAAGAAATCACAAATAAAGGCTATATTTTCCATATACTTTTGATACCAGATAAATCCTACATCCTCATTGTCGCTATTTACAACCACATAAATATAATTATCCTTTGTGTACTTTCCTTGTGGAAGCAATTCATTAAAACTTTTTTTTGCATCCTCAAGTGCATTTTCTTCGCTGGATAGACCGGCTTTTATTAAGTCTTTTGAATAACTTAGAATATCCCACTCAGCGAATTTATCAAATTCATCATCACTCATTTCTCTAAACCTTATATTAAAATCTTCCATCTTGAGCCTCCTTAATTATAGTTTCATAACTTCACTATATCCTTATTTTTTAACGATATTTTACTCCATAAGTTATAAGCATAAATAATCATAATAATTTCTTGAAATCCAATGGCAAATATCTCATTTACTCCAGTTGCTAATGTAATATAATTTACAAAATTAAATACAAAATGCCATATAATTATTGGAATTAAACTTTTTGTAATAGTAACAATTTCATCAGCAATTATCCCAAATACTAAAGCAGAAATAATAATAGATTTTTTTTAGGATATTTTTCTTCTAATAATTTTAAAATGATTCCTCTAAAATAGATTTCTTCTGAGATTCCTACTGCTATTGTAAAAAATAAAAGTGTAATAATATATTTTATACTATTTAAATGAATTCCAACTAACAAGAAAGGAGCCTCAGCAATTACTAACGGCAAAAAAAATAAAACTTTCTTTGCACTTCCATTTTCTATTTTTATTAATCCAATTTTTTTAAAACTAATTTTAAATTTCCACATATATACTATTAGAATTATTAATGAGATTAACATAAAACATCCTTGAATAAACATTGTTTGAATATTATTCATCATTAACACTTGTGTTATTACTCCAGATACTACTGGAAAAATCAAGATTACAAATGCCCATATTATAGACTTTAAAATAGGTTTATCTTTTATCATTTAATATTTACCTCTTCTAATTATATAAATAATCCTTGCTACACATTATAATACTATTATGATTTAAATCCCTATCGTTATATCTTCAATTACTTTAAATGCCATATAACTACCTGCATCACGATTACATAAAACAGTACACACACTTTTGTTATGTGGATAATAAGCACTTCTGAAAGAGACTCCAGGATCGCCACCCATAACATGAATTTTCATAACCATGTTATTACATGTATCTAACCATACACCATATCCATAGGCACCACCATTTTCTCCAGTTTTTATTTGTGGAGTACACATAGCTTGTACATTCTGAACTGATAGCAGTTTTCCATTTATCAAAGCATCCCAGAATAAATACATATCACTTGCAGTAGTATATGCCCCTCCATCTCCACCGCCAATGATAGGCACAGAATAAATATTAGACTTTAAGCCTCCCTTTCCATTATCTGTATAACCAATTGCAGTATCACATGGAAGATTGTCCATCGAAAAATAACCGCTATTACTCATTCCACATATGTCAAAAATGTATTTCTGGATAAAAAGTGGAAAATCCACTCCTGAAACTTTTTCTATAATCATAGAAAGTATTACGAATCCACCATTATTATATTTGAAACGAGAACCAGGTTTAAACTCCATTTTTTTATTTTTAAGCAATCTCAAAAAATCACTTGGTGATTTCATAGTATACATTGGAATATTTTCCCACACTTTGGCATAATAAACATCAGCTTCATTATCTTCTTCATCAAAATAGTCGCTAAATCCTGATGTATGGGTAAGTAGATGGTGAATTGTCACCGAATTATCCATATGTGGAAAAAAATTTGGCAAACAATCTGTAACCGAATCATCTAATGACAATTTTCCCATTTCAATTAATTTTAATATGGCAATAGCGGTAAAAATCTTACATCCAGATGCTGTTGGAAATCTCGTATTTATATGATTTTTAATGTGTTCACTTATATTAGCTTCCCCCATAGCTTCTTGTATAACTTTTTTTCCATTAATCGAGAGGAATATGACTCCAGAAAAGTCAGGGTTCTTATTTAATATTTGTGATTTAATAATATGAGCATCCAATATCTTCACACTCCATTTCAAATTTCAAAATTATATTTTCAATATTTAACAATTCAACCTTACCTATCCATATATAAATTTTACCATTAAATTTATACCATGACAAACAATTTATGTTAATATAAATATTTCCTGATAATGTATCATCTCGTTAACAAATACGGATTTTCAATCTTATTAGTACTGAATGTAGTTTAATTACGCATTAGAAAACCGTAGAATTCATTACTGAATAATACGGTTTATTAAAAATTTATTTAGTTCTACAATTGCTACGTTTTATATGAAAAATTTTAAGTAAATAGTTGTATCTTTAAAAAAATCTTATAACTTACAATATAAATTTACCTTTGAATCTCTGTTTACTCTATGACTCAAAATTGTATTTAACAAACGCAACCCCTTGAAATTCACATGCCTTTGACATACCATTTTTTTTATAAAAGGCTTCAGTTTTTTCTGTCTTATCCGTCATCAGTACAATTTGCCTAATATCTTTATATTTATCTAATACTGATTGTAACAGATAAGTTCCTATTCCTTGTCTCTGATACTTTTCTTTTATTAAGATATCCTGTATATAGATAATAGAAGTATCATCTCCAATAACTCTAATCAAGCCAATTAGTTCCTCTCCATCAAAAGCTCCAATATTGAATAATGAATTTTTTACTGCTCTAATTAGTTTATCAGGTTTATCTGTATATCCTAACCACCCAACATTTTTATATAACTCTATTAATTGTTTTAATTCACATGTGCAATTTTCTTTGTATTTTATACTCATTCTTATTCTCCATTTCATATATTTAAATTTGTTACATTATGTGGAGAATTAAGTTCTACCACCTACTAATAATTCCATAATTTAAACATTATCGTATTTCTCCTTTCGACTTACATCTTAGTAACTGTTCTGTAATAGTTTAAGTAACTCCTGAAAATATTTTGATTTATAGTTGTTGTATTTGAAATAAATATTTATTTCTATTCTGTAGCTGGTAAAATCATTTCAGTGGTTTCTAATCCACTTAAAAATCCTAATTTAGAATAAAACAGTTCTGCATCATTACCTAATGTTACAAACAATCTAAGTACAGGATACTCTTCTTTTAAAATAGTTAATGCATGCTTTAACATATTATTTCCGATTCCTTTTCCTTTGAATGATGGTTTAACTGCAAAATCATATACATTGGGCCATTCTTCCCAAATGGATATCAAACTTGCTCCGATTAACTGATTTGTTTTCTTATCATAAACTAGTGTTGAGGCCTTATTTACTAAACTATCTTCAGAATTATTATCAAAATAATCTTGAATTGCTCCATTTATTTCTTCAACACTTAATTTACTTTGAAAATCTTCCACATTTTTAAAAGCATCCTTATAGAATTCAGCTATTCCCATTTGATTTTCTTTTCTTACTGGATCAATTCTATAATCATCATTCCAAATCACCTGGAACTTCTCCGTAGGTCTAATCATACATCTTCTAGATTCTCCTGTTCTAAACCCAAGCCTTTGATAATATTTAACGTATTCTTGCTTAACGTTACCTGCATATATTTCTTCGCTTTTATCAGACCAACTTATTAAAATATTTTTAAGCTTACCTAATACCTTCTGAAACTCGTTGTCATATGGTGGTATTAAAAATAAGCAACTCATATAGTTAGGTTCTGGTGACACTCCTCCTATTCTACAATCATCTTTTTTGATCCAATAACAATTCTCATCATCTTTTAGCACTTCACAACTCAAATTGAAACTCTGTCTAAACCACACATTCGCAGCAAATATTTCATATACTGCAAAATAAGGAGAGAACTCCTCCCAATTGGCATTTTCAATGCTATAACCGTCAAGTAAATCATAACTTTTAGTTAATTGTTCTTTCATTATATGACACCTCGAATCTTTTTCTTCTAATTTATGCACTATATAAATAGTATCATGTAATTTATCCTATATCAAACAATTTATGTAAATGGGGCATTTTCTAATACCATTGTAAAACCAAATCATTACTTCCTAATTCTTAGTATTTCTTAATAGAAAAAATAAAAAGCCATAAATCTAATTATGACTTTTTGATATTATACTTTGAGAGATATTACACTTAATTTAACATAGCCCTGTCAATAAACTCATCTTCGTACATTTTGCTTTATATGTACTCTATTCATCTACGGTCTACGGTGACCATAGTGCTCCTCCCAATATATATCCGTAAAATCAACTGTTGGAAGTTGTATTATTATTTCAGTTCCATTTGTACTTTGAGTACCACCTTGATTATCTACTTCCTCTTGAACATCTGCTTTAGTTTCTGATTGAACCTTTGCTTCTGCTTCCGCCTGAGCCTTTACTCTCATTTCTTCCTCAGCCTTCGCTTTCGCTTCCTCCTGAGCTTTTGCTTTCGCTGCTTCTGCCTTTGCTTTCGCTTCAGCTTCAGCTTTTTCTTCTTCTTGCTTTTTAATTTCTAATTTCTTATTTATTTCAGCTGTCAATGCTATTACTTCTTCATTAGCATTAACAAATTCTTTTTCATGTCTTAATTTTTTTATACTTCCAATTTTATTAACAATTGAATCTTTGTCATCTAACTTACTTATATCAATAGCTTCAAGCTCTGAAATACTTTTATTTATTAACTCAATGTTAATATTAGTTAAATCATCTTTGAATTGGCTTAATTCTTCTTTTAGTCCTTCTACTTTTTTAAATTCTTTATTGGCAATAATCTGCTCACACTTATTTATTAAATCTTGGTATTTTGTTTCATTCTTATCTATAATATACGTACTAATATCATCCTTATATTCTTCTATATAATTATTAAATTCTGCTATTACTTTATTTTTTTTATGACTTGTATAAGTAACAACTCCAGTTATAGCAACTATTACTACTATTATAATCATTATTATTATTTTTTTATTATTTTTCATTTTATCCCCCTCTATGTATGAAATAAAATATATTTGGAAACCCCTAAGTCTCCATTTATTTCAATGTTTTTGAATTATGGCATAGTAATTTAATAAAATTTGGTTATATAGTTGCTGCGCCTTATAATAAAATTATTCATTAGAATCTAAATTATTATCAGTTACTTTTTCAGATTCATTAATTGTATTTAAATACGTTCACTTTAGACATATTATAACATATTTTCTAATATCGTGCTATTTGATTTTCAAAGAACAATGTGGGGTTATCCTACACCCTTCGTTAGTTTATTATTTATTTGAAATGCGACGTAAAAACACCGCAAAATTCAATTCTGAATAATGCGGTGTTTAGAATAATTATTCGGTTTTTTATTGTTGTGATGCTAAATAAGAATTATTGTGTATTAAATTTTCCTTAAATTATGCTTATTTTCTTCACTTTAGGATCGCATTAACATAATAAAACTTTTCTCTTCGATGGTTATCCGGGTTGGAGTCACTGTAGAAATACTCTGTATGTTTTATGAGTTCTATCTTAAAATTTGCTAAGAGTTCTTTGATATCATTTAAGTTAGCATAATAATGAGGTATACCTTTTTCAAATCCATCTCGGCTTATAATAGTATTTTTGTCTAATTTGTTAGATCTACCCTCAATAAATTCTGTACTTTCTTTTGAGCAAAATGACAAATATACCTCACCATTTGGCTTAAGCACCCTTTCAATTTCTGCAATTGTTTTTTTCATGCCAATTGAATCGGTATGAGAAATAACATGGTAAGCAAAGATACAGTCAAAGGATTGATTGGAGTAATTGAGGGATAGCATATCACCAACCTCTGCATTTATAAGTTGATTTTCTTTTGCAGCCCATGTTTTTAAATATTGAACAGCATAATCAGAAATATCCATTGCTGTTACATTGAATCCTTGTTTTGAAAAATAAATGGCATGGCGACCAAGTCCTGTTCCTAAATCTAAAAGATCAACATAACCTGATTCCCTCCATTTATTTGCTAAGTAAATGCAATTATCTACAGGCTTACGATGTGGTGATGGGTCAATATTCCTCCAATTATGTCCTTTAAGGTTAACAATTTGCTCACTGTTGTTATCCATTTCAATATCTCCTTTTACTGTTAGTAGAAAAGTGATACGTGGAAATAGATTAAGCTTACCACCTTTCTTACGTGCTGCTGATGGTGATATCCCGTGAATCTCTTTGAAAGCGCGCGTAAATGACTCTGGAGATTCATAACCATATTTCAAGGCAACATCGATGACCTTTATAGAATTTGTTTGCAGTTCAATAGCAGCCAATGTCATACGTCTTCTGCGAATATAATCATATATCGATATATTCATAAATACAGAAAATGTACGCTGAAAACTAACTGTAGATTGACACATTATATTTGCAACTTTATCTAAATCAATGTTGCTGTCTAAGTGATCTTCAATATAGTCAAATGCTTCGTTGATTCGTTCATACCAGTTCAAACGTATCCCTCCTCTCTGAAAACAGTATAGTAGATGAATAAATAAAATTCCTTGCACTTTTGGTTTCACTCCTGCAAGGTTATTGCTCAAAATATAAATAATTGGCAGGTTGCGTTAAATTACCATTCCAACCTTATTACTAGTAATTATATTATGTATAACCAATTAATTCTAGACAAACCATATATGAAAGAAGATTTTCAAGCAATTTTTTCACCGCATTATTCAATTTTCAAAGAATAAATTTCATTATCTAATTCGCAATATCTACAAATTCAATAATTTATTTGAATTACAAAACAAAAATACCGCATATTCATGTTGAATAATACGGTATTATGAATGCGTTATTTAATTATATATTTGGTTCGCTATTTAAGAATATTGATTGCTAAGAGTTAAGATTTTTTTCTGTTTTCATTGCTCTCATAGAGTTTAATACCGCAATTAGTGTTACACCTACATCACCAAATACAGCCTCCCACATAGTTCCTAATCCAAGAGCTACAAGTACTAATATTATTGCTTTAATCCCTAAAGCAAAAACAATATTTTGCATAACTATTGCTCTTGTTTTCTTAGCTATTTTTATTGCAGATGCAATCTTTGAAGGCTCATCAGTCATTATTACAACGTCAGCAGCTTCTATTGCCGCATCTGAACCGACACCACCCATAGCTATACCTATATCTGCTCTTGCTAAAACTGGAGCATCATTTATTCCATCGCCAACAAATATTAACTTGCCTTTAGAGGATTTTTCTTTATCTAATAATTCTACTTTTTCAACTTTTTGATCTGGTAATAACTCTGAATAAACTTCGTCTAACCCTAATTGCTTGGCAACTTTAGTTCCAACAACTTTATTATCTCCTGTAAGCATAACAGTTTTTTTAACGCCAATTTCTTTTAAGGCTTTAATTGCCTTAGCTGAATCTTCTTTCACTTCATCTGAGATAACTATATATCCTGCATACTCTTTATTAACAGCAACATGCACTACAGTTCCTATAGTTTCAACTTGTGCATAGGATATATTTTCTTTATTCATTAACTTGTAATTACCTGCTAAAACTTCTTTTCCTAAAACAGTAGCTTTTACACCATGTCCTGAAATCTCTTCATAATTTTCAATTGATTCATTAGCTACTTCCTTACTATATGCTTTAACAATAGAAGTTGCTATTGGATGATTTGAAAAACTCTCAGCAAAGGCTGCATAAGTGATAAGTTCGTCCCTTGTTACATTGCCTTGAGGTTGTATTTCTGTCACCTTAAATACACCCTTAGTTAATGTTCCAGTTTTATCAAACACTACAACTTCTACATTATTTAATGCCTCAAGATAGTTTCCACCCTTAACAAGTATTCCATTTTTTGAAGCTCCACCTATACCACCAAAGAAACCAAGTGGAATAGATACAACTAAAGCACATGGACAGGATACAACTAAAAAGGCTAATGCTCTATATATCCACTCTGAGAAGGTAGCTCCGCTTATAAATAGTGGTGGCAATATAGCTAATGCTAATGCAGAGAAAACCACAGCAGGTGTATAATATCTTGCAAATTTTGTTATAAAGTTCTCTGTCGGAGCTTTTTTACTACTTGCATTTTGAACTAAATCAAGTATCTTAGCAATAGTAGAATCTCCAAATTCTTTTTCTACTTCTATAGTTAATAGTCCATTTTTATTAATAACTCCACCTAGTACATCATCTCCTACTTCTACCTCTCTAGGAACTGATTCACCAGTAAGTGCAGAAGTATCTACCATAGAATTTCCTTCAATTACTTTACCATCTAGAGGAACCTTTTCCCCAGGTCTTACAACTATAATATCACCTATACTAACCTCTTCTGGTGATACCTTTTTAATATCACTACCAATTTTTAAGTTCGCAAAATCCGGTCTTATATCCATTAATTCTGCTATGGATTTTCTTGAGCGATTTACAGCCATACCTTGGAATATTTCCCCTAATTGATAGAATAGCATAACCGCTACACCTTCTGGAAACTCACCAATAGCAAAAGCTCCAATAGTAGCTATACTCATAAGGAAGTTTTCATCAAAAATTTGGCCTCCTCTAATATTTTTCAATGCTCTTAATACAACTTCTCCACCAACAAGGAGATAACTCACTAAAAACAATGATAACTCAACATAAAAATTAAAATTAAAAGCTGTAGCAATAGCAAAAATTGCTGCACCAACTCCAAGTCTTACAAATTCCTTTTTGCTATTTCCATGATCATGATTATGATCATGGGATCTTTGCTTTCTATTTTGATTTCCTTCTTCTACGTATACTTTTACATCAGGTTCAATCTTTTTAACAATTTGTTTAACCGATTCAACAATGTTATCTTTATCGCTATTATTTTCCACTTCTAGAATAAGTTTTTGAGCTACAAAGTCAACTACAGCACTACTAACATTAGTAATATTTTGAGATTCTTTTTCAATTTTTGATGCACAATTTGCACAGCATAAACCCTCAAGCATTATCACTAATTTATTTGACTTTCCTACAGTCTTTTCCTTAACTTTTACATGTGATTCAATTTTGTTTATGGACTCTATAGATGAAGCAATTAACTCATTAACTTTACTTATTTCTTCTAATTCCATAGTTAAAGTTTTAGTGACAAAATTTACTGATGCATTGGCAATTCCATCAATATTATTTAGTTTTGTCTCTATTTTTGATGCACAATGTGCACAGTCTAACCCTTCCAAAATGAATTGCTTTCTTATCTTTCCAACGTTTTTATTTGTCGCTGTTCTCAATTCCATAATCGTATTTGATTTATTATTTGATTGAGATTTTATTTGTAATGATTTATTTTCTTTAACCTTAGGTTTTGAAACTTTATTACTCATTCCCCTGCCCCCTAAATTCCTTATTTTTCATATAAATGTTCTAATCCTTGATCAAATATCCCCTTAACATGATCATCATCTAGGGAATAGTATACAACTTTTCCTTCTTTTCTATTCTTTACCAATCTAGTCTGTTTAAGAACTCTCAACTGATGGGATATTGCTGATTGGTTCATTCCAAGTAGTGCTGCAATATCACAAACACACATTTCTGCTTGGAATAATGCACAAATAATTTTTATTCTTGTACTATCTCCAAAAACCTTGAATAAATCTGCTAATTCATATAAATCTTCTTCATCTGGAATAGTTTCCTTTACTCTCTTAATCACATCTTCGTGGATAGTATTACAATTACAGGTATTAGTTATTTCATTTTCGTTATTCATTTATATATCACCTCATTAGAATATATGCATACTTGTTCATATGTTTATATATTCAGTATATGCATCTTTTTCATATTTGTCAAAGATTTTTATTATAATTTCTAAAATTTTTTTCAAAATAAAAGAAGCTGTATATTTACTTATATACAACTTCATTCTTTTAATAGTAATTTTAATTTTTTAATTTTATGCTCTACGACTTTAAAAAAAGCAATGCAGAACAACTGTTAGACTTGTATTATTCCTTTTCAACAGGAAACCAAAGTTCATATTTGGAGTTATCTTTGAGAAAATCTTCATCTGGATATACTTCAATGTCTGGGTAATTTTCATTAGCTCGCCTATATCCAGATGATGGCAACCATTCACTCCAAAATCCCCCAATAAGATCTGGTATTGTGCCTTCTTGCTCAAAAATTACCCATGTTGTGGCGGGAACTTCAAGTTTTTCTAAGTCTAGCAAATCTTGTTTTGTAGTTGAAGCGGCAATGAAATAATCAAATTCATGCCCACTGAAATTAGCACACACTCCTAACAAACCTTTTGGTTCGGCATTTGCTAAAGATAGGATTTTATCATATGTCTCCTGTGGTGTTTCACGCCAAAAATTTGGAATATGGTGATCACCCTCCATGTCATTGCGAAATTTTTTTTGATTCCTATAACTGAAAAAGCAGGTTTTGTTTCAATTCTACACTTCATCTCGACATCTCCTTTTATTTTTATTTGAAAGGCAATGCGGGGATATGTGGTTATAGAAATCCCTCTACTTCTTGCATATTGTGGAGACACCTTATGTTGAATTTGGAATGCTCTGTTAAATGCCGTTGGTGACGAATAACCATATTTCATAGAAATATCTATAATTTTTTCATTACTATTTTGAAGCTCTAAAGCAGCAAGCGAAAGACGTTGACGTCGAATATATTCATTTAAAGGTATTCCTGTAACAATTTTAAACATGTTTGTCAAACTATTAAGCGAACAAAATGCCAATTTTGCTGAATAATTGAAATCAATTTCTTTGTCTAAATTATCTTCAATATAGTCAAGTGCAAGGTTCATTCGTATCGTCCAATCCACAACACATCATCCTTTCATTTATAAGTATATCGAGAATTAAGTATAAAATCCTCTCTTTCATTACATAAAAATGAGAGCTTCCAATACACATTATATAAATAATCTTTTTTCATCCTAGTATACTATTACAATTTAAATCCCTATTGTTATATACATATAATAGCATATCTTCCAATACTGAACTATTCAATTTTTAAAGGTCAACTATATAAGAATATAGTGTTGTACTTTCCTTTGGTTATTTCGCTATTTTCTTGAATTGTGAAATAAAAAACTAACGTAAAATTCAATTCTGAATAATATGGTAGTTTAGTCGTTAAATAAGAATTTGTTCTCTTAAAATTGATTTAATCTCCACTGCAAAATTGAAATTTAGAAAGCGTTCCAAATGAAGCAGAATACAAATACACATCCCCATGCATTATTAGTTTCTCTTTTTACTATAAGCATACCGTAAATAGCTATGAATGTAGTGATTATTTCAATAATACCCCAAAAAGATATACTAAAGGGATGAAATAAAATACATATCACAGCACAAGCAATAGCACCTATGTTAAACCACTTACTTTTAGGTGGATACACACTGTTTAATTTATCGCTAATAACAACATAATTAAATCCTTCAAAAAATCCCCACACTATAAAAATCAATGCCATTCCTAAAATATTGATTGGAATACCACTTTCTAATACATCATTTGTAATAATAATGCTGAGTGGGTGATAACCTGTATATTGTCCTGATATAAAAATATACATTAAGTATGGAATAAAACATATAATTGAAACTAATGTAGATTTCATTGTATTTCTTTTTACTAATCCAAAATCAGAAAATCGTTCCTTTCTAAAAATACATACTACTGTAATTCCTAATCCAGCTATACCAAATTGAACACCTGCATTAAGTAACAAACGTAGGACAATAGAATTATTAGAATCCTTTATGTAATTAACCATTTGATTTCCAAACAGCATATATAATATAAATGATCCCAATGTTATTAATGTAATAATCCATATATCAGCATCTAGCTTTCTTTGCTCTAAAGTTAAGCTTTTTTTACCCATCTTATCTTATACCCCTCCTCTAATTTATAAACCTTTATGTCTATATAATATAATTATTAACCTTGAAGATATGGTAAAAATATTTCATTACACCAACGTCCCATTGATTTCTCAATCCACGGCTGATTATAAATTTTTTCATGTTGACAACTTATCTATTGCTTCTTCAATCATAACCTTTCCATCCTAAAGAATTGATAAATTTCTATTCATCTTTCTTTATTAAGTAAATTATCACAAATAGTTTTTAAATCTTCAATATAATTCAAAAGTGTTATAGAATATTCCTTGAGTTTTTCAGGATTTTTTTCATATCCTTGTAGCAATGTATATTGTCTCTTATAATATTCCATCAATTTTTGAAAATTAGATGAATAGGTGCTTATATCTTGAATCTTCCCATTAATAACTACGTATTGAATGTGTTGCATAATTTCAAGAAACTGGTCAGCGGAATATCCTACTGTTTTCTTAAAATCACGCAATACCCATTGGCGTTCAAAAACATTTCTTTTCATCCAACCAGAATATTGTTCTTTATAAACTTTTACCACATTCATAACAGTTGGAATAATGTTTTGATAATCATTACTTTTAGTGGTTTCTTTACTATCTAATTTTAGCAGTAAGCTAGAATCAGACAAAACCTGTATAGCACCAATTTCTTGACCGTCATATCTATCAGCCATTAAAACTGATATAGCAAATCCAGTGCCAGCCTCTTCAATTCCAAGTATGTGATTTTCATTCATTTCATAAAATTCTTCTGTTGTTATTCCCATATGAGATGACACTATCTCTATTCCCTTCATTGCTGTTTCTGTTTTAACGAGTCCTGGACCGATAGTATATACTTTTATATTTGTACTTTCCAGTTCTCCATATAGAGTATTTGACAATTCTACCTGTGCTGTTTTAAATACTTCATATGCTCCCATAAAAGGTGCAGCACCAGATGATGAAACAAAAACAATTGTTCCAGAATTTTTTTGTTTCATGAGTGGTAAAGCTAATTGTGTTAATAGTAATGGAGCTTTGAAATTAACGGCATAACTCTTATCCCATACATCAATAGAAACTTTTTCTACTGTTCCCATAGCAGTCATGGTCGCATTGTTAAATAAAACATCTATGCGACCATATTTATCTTTCACATGAGAAACCAGAGCATATATCTGATTTTCATCGGATAAATCAATTTCATAAAATTCTACAGAGTTTTTACTAAATATACCATCTAAAGTTCTTTGAGCGCATAACATTTTTCGTTTATCTATTTCAGCGACAATAACCTTTGCCCCCATATAAACCAGTGCTTTTGCAGTTTCAAAACCTATCCCACCTCCTGCACCAGTTAAAAGTATAACTTTATCTTTCAATCTATTTCTAAAAGATATATTTTTTTCTATAAGCATCATAATCTCCTTTTTTATAATTGCCTATTGCTAAATAATTACTATTTCTCAATATCCTACAATAGTACCTTACCATTATATAAATTGTATCATGTAATTTATTACATAACAAACAATTTATTCAAGGGATCTTTTCTAATAGGGTGTTGAAAAATAAAATGGTTTCCTCAAAAATTAATTAAGCAAGTATAAGTTGCTAAGTATAAGGTTACTGCATATTCTTATATTATAACAGTCAGTACAATGTTATATCATAAGCTTAAGAAATTTAAAATAGAGCCAGTACACTGAGAATTATACCAAGTGCACTGGCCCATTATATCATATTATAGAATATTTTACTTTTTATAGGACTTACCCTACCCAATATTATTGTTTATTGATACAATTCAATCTATTAGTTTTATCCAACAATTGGGCATAAAGGAACTCTAACTAAAACAAGATCATCTGTTGTGTCGGTTTCAACATCAAATACTAAAAATACTTCGTTTTCAAATACAAATGAACAAATAAGATTTACTTCTGTTCCAGGTTCTGGAGTTGGAATTTCGTCTGGACCTACTATGCTACAAAGACCAATCTGTAGTATTAGTGCTGCTGCTTGAGCAGGTGTTAGTCTTATTATAAGCACTTCTTCAATATCTTCTCCTGGAACTTCTACTTCTATTTCAACGAGTAATACAAAAACAGCTGGAGCTAATTGAGCAACACATGTTGCTCCAATTGTGACAGGACTGTTTTGAGTCACTATTTTTTTTTTGATTTCATTTAAAGATTCGGTTGAAAGCATTATATCATCACCTATTATTATATTAGAGACGGGGAGCTTGTCCTTACCTCTAATAATAGTATATATTGTATTGAGAAAAGGGTTACTACTTTTTCTATAAAAGTGAGCTCTTTTATAGAAATTACTATGTTTAAAAGAACATAACAATCTGACTTACAAAAATCTAATCTCCTTTTATACCAAACCCTATCCACCTACCATCAACATCCTCAACAACAAACTCTTGATTATGGTAATCTGTATTAAATAATGGGCGAACAACATTTGCACCCATATTTGTTAACTTTTCTTGTAACTTTTCTTGATTATCTGTTATAAAATATGCATCATACCCATAACCATACAATTTTCTATTTGGAATTACTTCCTGTCCATTAGATTTTGTTAAAATAATTTCTGTTGAATCGCGATATAAACAAATATGTGGTTCTTTAGAATCAAGATACTTTACTGCTTTAAATCCCATTACTTTCTCATAATAATCAGATGTCCTTTCTATGTTCAGTGTTGGAAACACACAGTGTGACATATACAACATTTTTCTCATAATCCTCATCCCTTCAGGTATAATATTTTCTTCTACATAATATCTTAACTACATGAAAATTATACCACGATTTATATATGTTGAGATTATGCTTATGATTTCTGCATACAGCATACCGTAACATGAAACAATTCGTTACCTGGCATTACTCCAGAGCATATATCAATGGCTTCAAAGCCCATTGACTTATATAAATGCATTGCGGGCTCATTTTCCACCAAAACTTCCACACAAAGAGGTCTTTTCGTAGTGTTTTGAACTACATACTTAACAAGGCATTTACCGATACCCTGATGCTTATATATTGGGTTAACGTATAACCACGCAAGCTCATCATCCGAATATGCGACAAATCCAACTACTTTACCGTTCACCAAAGCAACGCAAAGGGTATAATCAAACAGTCCTTCGTTAAAAGCAGCCTCAGCAAGTGGAATAAATGCATCACTTAGTTCAGCAAGCCTTAGTTCAACCATGCGGGCATTGTCATGAATTTCTATCAAACGCGGCCAATCCTGCTCTTGGTATTCCCGAACAACAATTCCTTCCATAGATCCACCTCCTCTCTAAGTAGCATGTAATAAATTCATGTTTATCTATTAGTTTAATAAAAAACTAACTCACAATTTAATAATATTACGAATTAATTATAACATATTTGGTAAATATTGTACTTTTAATTTTAAAAGATTACTTATATAAAGCTATATTTGAAATGTATGTTGAAATTGATATAAAAATAAGAGGACTAATAGCTAGCCCTCTTATTACACAATGCACTAATATTTCTCTTACTTTTATATTTTGCATTTTTCTCCCTGATAATAGCCAAAGTAAGTATTCCTCTTTTGTAAGTGAATAAAAAAGTTCACCATTATATATTTTAGTCTATTAGTTCTATTCCAAGTTTTTCATAAAATTCTTTATCTACATAATGGCTAATTTCAAGATTATTGTCTTCTCTAAATTTTATTACATATCGTTTCATATACTCTCCATATATACCATCTAAATCTTTTGGATAATAACCTTTATCTTTCATTTTTCTTTGTATCTCTAAAATATCTGAACCTCTATCTCCAGGCTTTAAAGTTATTAGTCCATCCTCGAATGGTCCGTTTGGACCTGCATATATTGCTACTATCATTCCAGGCTCTACATACTCATATAATTCTTCAATATTTTTATTAAACATTCTAATACAACCATGGGAAGCTTCTGAACCAATTGTTCCTGGTCTATTTGTTCCATGAATTCCAAATTTGCCCCAAGGTACATTCAACTCAATCCATCTAGTTCCAAATCCTCCACTCCATTTGGCCGTCCTAACTACTTTCCATGTACCTGTTGGAGAAGGTGTTTTTGGTTTACCACTAGCTATACTGTATTCTTTTAAAGTTATATTTTTCTCTTTATCTATTAAATAAAGTTTTTCTTCACCAATATCCACTAATATTGCAAGATTTTTATCACAATCGTTCTTTGAAGTTGCTTTTACTGTATATACATTTATGATAAATATAAAAATAATTATGTTTACAAAAAAAACACTTCTTAGAAACCCTTTCTTTTTCAATTATAGCACCTCATTCCATGTAATGTCCTTTATAGTATGCCACCTAATCATTTTTATATTAAAATAATTTTTTATGCATTATTTACTTTTCAATGTTTCATGATTTATTTCATGTTTATCATTGAAAGTTGTAATTTATTTTCGCATCAAAAGATGATATTCATGCTTGGGACTTAAGTACATCCTTACTACAAATTGCATAATACATTTAAATTACAAAACAAAAATACCATATATTCACGTTGAATAATACGGTATTATGAAAAGCTATTTAATTCTATATTTGTTACGCTATTTTCTAGAATTACGAAATAAAAAATTATTTTGTTTTGTAGTTGTTACGACTTATAAGAAATTTCCGTCGATACGTAGTTTAATTACTGTGTTGGATTTTTTTGGATACTGTTACCTTGAACTACTTTCAACTCCTCGTAATCCTTCTCGTAATTTATCAATTGCATCTATTACTCTATTCATATTTTCTTTGTTATTTAAATTATTTCGTGCATGTAATAATACTGGTCTTAACGATTCAACTGAATGTCCAAACTCATACATCCATTTATATCTTGGAACTATCCACAAATGAAAATGATGTGTCGTATCTTCATTATAAAAATAATATACTTTTTCTATTCCAAGTAATCTTCTCTGTGCATCTCTGATTCTGCATATTAAGTCAATATATTCTAAGCGTTCTTCAGCAGTTAGCTCATCCATGCAATAAAAATGTCTCTTTGAAGCCAAGATGACTAGTCCAGGTATCGGATAAGCCACATCTTGATGCACATGAAAATGTTCAGTTTCTATTATAACCCCACCAGTTGGTTCTATTAATCCGCTTGTAATTGCACAACTTAAGCACTCTACTTCTAGTTTTCTCCCGTCAGCTAATGTAATTTTTCTAGTCAATAAACTCACCTCTTAAATTAAACTGTTTTATGATTCTCAATGATTCACTACTTAAAGTTAAGTCAACAAATTCTGCTTTTTTTACTGCTGTTTTTTAGAATAATAATACGTAAATGCAATTCTTCCAACACCCATACAAATTATAGCAATTAAATTAAAGATAATGGTTATAGAAAAAATCTGTTGAGGAATTTGTTTAATAAATATAAAATATACTGCACTAACAAGTATTCCTAAACCAAAATTAATTGGACGCAATTTTGGTTTAATATCTGCAATACCTTTCATATCACTTACTAAATAAATGTTTCCAAGTACAAGATAAGTGACTACTTCCGCCAAATGTAGAGTAACAAATTGATATAGGAATAATTCGATATAATTATTTCTTATAGAATTAATTTGAATTATTATTATAACTACAAAAGCCATAAATAAATTTACAACAATTCCTCCATATGAAACTATTAGGTTCTGTTTATCTGTTAAATATTCCACTCTATCTTCATCAACTGGAGCTGGCGTAGAAAAGAATAAATATGGCTTTACACTTACCTTAATCCAATTTTCTTTACAGCCATATATCCAGTAGAAATAAGAATGTCCTAGTTCATGTAACCAAATTACTAAATATAATGTAAAATAACTAATAGCAATTTCTAACAATAGTTTCAAATTAACCTCCTCCTATCCTCTTACTTAAACCATCAGCATTTCTACTGCTTTATAAATTTCATATATACATTCTGAACTAGAAAAGTAAAAAACAGAGATGATTTAATACCATTTCATCATATACACTTTCAACAGTCTAATATACTATAAATTTCATCATAAATATTTTGTAATTCTAAATTTTCAAATTTGGTCGTATCAACATCTATATTTATACAATCATCTATTTGCAACTTAAAGTTCTTGTTTGTAACTCTATTTTTAAATTCATCAAATCCACTTATATTAATAATATGCCCTCGATGTCTTTCTCCAGAATTATCACGTTTCAAATATCTATCGTACAATATTTCTTCAGGAGCATGACAATATACTTGTATTATTTTATAAGCATACTTATTTTTAAAGTTATTAAAAACTTTTGTTGCATATTTATCTTCAAAATTCCCCTCAATAATAAAAGACTTGTTAGTTTGACATAATTTTTCAGTAAAAAGATATGAAAGTTCAAAACTGGTTACTCCTAATTGAACTGCCCATTCTTCATCTCGGATACCCAAACAGTCGAAAAGCAATTCTTTTATTTCATCTTTATTTATTAAAGATAAATTGAATTTACTTGCCAACTTCTTACTTAATATTGTTTTACCTGTAGCAGATGTCCCAGTAACTACTATCATTGTATTTACCATATTACGGACTCCCAAATTATTTCTTTAATAATATTCATGTATATACTCCTAGCTTAATATAAATAATTTTCAAAGCTCTACCTATTAAAAATGAATATAAAAAATATCTAGAATTTATATTTATTGCTTAACCTTGAAGACCATTAGCCTGTCGTTCCATATTTTCTACAACAATATCGTGAATATCACCTAATGAAGCACAATACTCAAGTACTTTCCATGGAGTATTTGTGTGAAAATGAATTTTAATCAGCTCCTCATCACCAACCGCAAGTAAGCAATCGCCTTCAATGTTTTTTGTAATATACTCGTTTATTTTATCTTCTGAGAGATTTTCTCCTTCAATTAATAATTGCGTATCAAATCTATATTCAAGCATAATTATTCTCCTTTTCCATTTTATAAATTACAATTTATCTTCCAGTTAATTATAACATATTTTGTAAACATCACACTATTCAATTTTCAGAGATCATAATTCATTATCTAATTCGCAATTTATTAACATTATGAGAATGTTATGAAGTATTATATTCTCATCACTTTACTTTCTTAAAAACAAAATCGCAGCAACTTCCTCCGTCTCCCAATGTCTGTGTTCTTTCCCATTTTACATGCCTATGAAGTCCCCTAAAACAATAAGTATCATTCTTACAATAAAGTTTTGAAATCTCCGAACAATTATTTTCTGCTGGGATATCTACAAAAATACATTTATTTACCGTATATGCAAATCCATTATCATCATCTTGTAGAAAATCAGTCTCCCAGCATTTTCTGTTTTTACCTTTCATATCATTCCACAAAGATTTCCTGACTAGTTTATAGCCATTGGGAAGCAAATCTAACATGTTATAAATCATTCCAGCAAGTTTTGCAATTGATTCAAATACACTTTCCAATATATAATAAGCCTCATCCTTTGTAAAAGCATACTTTTGTAAAATCTGATATGTAGCAATTCCAGGAAATATGGAGTTGCATAATGCATGCTTTTTATAAGCATTTTCCCCATAGTCAGCATCCTTTTCTAATTTCATAATGTATTTTATAATATCCTGTTCAAGTTCTTCTATTCTTACCTTCTTCCATTGCTTTTTCTTAAGAATTTTCTTAATTTGTTTCAAAGTATATTTTATATATAATCTTTTTTTAATTTCTTTTTCGGAACTCATTTGTCAAATCCTCCAATTAAATTAATACAAAATTACTTGAGCTTAAATTACTATCATTAGTAGATTAGATCATATTCTTTAAACACTGTACTTTCCTACTTTCAAAGATCCTGTTTATTAGTTCGTCTTACCTACATATTTCCCACTAACCTACAAATCAATCTTTCTCCAATACAAGCAGTACTATTCGTTTTACGGGTGGTCCTGATTATCATTTTCATGAAACTGTGATAAGTTATGATTTTTGTCCTGATAAAATGAGTTTGCTTTTCTACTATCAATTTTATTAAGTAAATAAATACCCACTATCATTATTCCTAAGAAAACCAGAATTATCAAAAGAGCCTGCATGTTTATATTATCATCTCCTTTTAAAAACAAATTGAAAATAAGACTTTAAGGTAAATGCTAAATTTTTATAATTAGTCCCTTGTAACTCCAGTGCTATATCCTTATAATATCATTATTTCAATAAAATGTATTGTATTATATAAAAATCAGTTTTCTTTCTTTGAAATCAGTTACCTTAGTATAAGAATATGGTATCTATTTAATTAATCTTAAGATAAGAGATATAAGGTAGATAATATTTACTTAAATATCTTGTTTTAGTAGTATTTAATATATTGGATATTTAATTGGAAACGACAAAAATGAGGATTTTAATAAAAATCTATATAAATTAATTTTTGAAGATATTGAATATAAACAAAAATATTTTGCATTAGTCGTTCATTCGCAAGTTTTTGAGGGGAAAATAGAGAAGTTGTTAGGTAAAGCTGTAGATAAAGATATAAGAACTTGTTTTATTTTAAATAACCCAAACTATGAAAATGAAAATACAGCAAAAGAGGTGATGAAAAAATTTCAGTTAAAATCTCTAGATTCTGAACTAATGAAAAAAATAGATAATGAAATGAATTTTTGTAAAGGATATTGGAGAACAGTAGATGATCTTAGTAAACATGGATTAGGATATTGTTTACTTCTAGATGAAAAATTAGCTAGTGTATGTTATAGTTGCACGGTAGGAAATAACCAGATGGAGTTAGATTTAGAAACTTTAAAATTACCATACCTTATCTAACTTATCAGAATAGAATTCTATGGCCTTTTTATACTTTATTATATCTTCATCTGAGGATGTTTGAACCAAATTATTTAAAAGAATTTCTATTGCTTTAGTATATTCTTTTAAATTATATAATATCATTGCATAGAAAGTTTTAAAAGCATTGTTATCTGGAAATTTTGCTAAGCCTTCCTCAAATATTTTTCTTGATTTTTCATACTCTCCTAATGTTCTGTAGGTACTACCTAATCCTAAAAAAGCACCTTTCAAATCATCATCTGGTAATCCAAGTACAATGGCTTTCTCATAATATGGTACAGCCTCTCTTTCCAACCCCATAACATCAAAACTCCAGGCACATTGATAATTAATTATTGAATTGTTAGGATTGTTATTGGAAAGATTTACTAGAGCTCTATTTGATTCTTTTAAATTTCCTTCTTTCCTCAATCTAATTGCCATATCTAATTCTTCCATATCTAATCCCCCTATTATGTTACATAATTATTTATAACTATGTAATAAATTGTAGTAAGCTTATATGTTAATTGTAGCATTAATTAAAATACAATGTATATAACTAAACAAAAATCAGTTCTCTTTCGTTAAAATCTAATGTTTTAGGTCTTAATGTCTATTTATCTAATAATCTTCCCATTACAACAGTATTATAATAGTTCCCATCTTTATGTATACGATCATTTATTAATAAACCTTCTTCTACAAATCCATATCTTTTATATAATTGAATTGCTTTTATATTTGTTTGCACCACAGTTAAGGAAATCTTTTTAATTCCAACGGCATCTGCACACATTAAAATATTTTCAATTAGAACTTTACCAATTGAATAACCCCAGTATTTCTTTAATATGCATATTCCAAACTCTGCTTTATGCCTAAATCTACTTAGTTTATTTCCTTCTAAACGAGCAAATCCAGCGATTTGACCTTCAACTTCTGCAACTAAAAATATGTTTTTTTTTGCTATCGAATCTTCATAAATAAGTTTTTCAAAATCCTCTGGAGTTAGTAAACTTTCACCAGATTCCCTATCAAGATTTTCTGTTTCTCCATCAATTTTAACTCTTAGTTTAGATAATTCAATTACATCATATTTTGTTGGATAACGAAGTATCCATGTTAGACTATTGCCTTTTATTATTTTGCTTTCAATGATCATACATTCCCTCCGTAGTATTATTAAAAATTATTAAATTGGAATTTATCTGTTTTAAATCATATTTTTGTAATTATTCCATCAGGTAATGCATTTATTATTCTATTGTCAATTGCCAAATGTGTTATAATACCTGCCATATTATGCTTCTAATCAAAAACTTCTAAACTGGTAGATAATGTTATTGAATACGTTTCTTTTCTACTTTATAACATCCTCATAAATAATATCCACTATTTCATTTAGGCTTAATTCTTTATGTATGCATACCTCAGGAATGATACCTAATAAATCTTTTTCATTCCACCATTTTCTCATTTCTTTTTCTCCAAATTCATGTGCATTAGGCTTTTGTTTATGGCGATTTAAGGTTTCTTCAAAAGGTATGTCGAAGTAATATGCAAAAATTTGATTATCAAACTCATCATATAAATTCTCAAATAGTCTTCTATACCACTTTGAATTTAAAATGCCTTCTAGAATTACGATATTGCAATGTTTTCTTCCATATAATATAAGTTCATTTAATAACTGGATTGCTTCTGTATCAGGGCCATCTTTCACATATAGTATTTCTCTTCTAACAACATCTTGTGAAATTAGCATTGTACCATGCCCAAATTTTTTTTGTAATGCTTTGCCTGTTGTAGTTTTGCCACTTCCTGAATTACCTCTTAGTACTATTAACTTTATTTCTTTATCCATATATTATTTGTCCTTCCAAATTAATAAAATTTCTACTTTATCTAATTTTTAAAAGGTAGATTAACAATACCTCATCTAGATTGACACCATTGATCCTATTACTTATAATACGGTTTTACTTATAAACAAAGTTCTTTGCTTCAGAGGAGGTTTTTACTCTCATTGAAGCTTACTAACAGACTTTTTAGTATCAGTATTTTTGATACTAAAAAGTCGTTGTCCTTTAGGGGAAATCGTTATCCAGGGTCGTAGCCGCTCTTTACTCCCACTTTGAAGAAAATCAGAGAGCCCAAATCTCTGATTTGGTGCGAATCGCTTTCATAGAGTGTGATGGGAGTATTAGAGCGGGTAGTCACAAGAACTAATGGTTAAGGCTAACTTTCTTTTATTGAGTTCTATGACTAGATAAGCTTATTTACATTATATATAAATTATTTCTACTCCTGAAAAGTTTATATTTCCACATATAGTTAGAATATTATCTGCTGTTCCTTCATTTCTATTTTTTTCACTTATTGCACCAAAAGATATATTAGCTCTATCTTCAACAGTCCAATTTCTAGGTACATATAACTCTACACCAGAAAAAGAAGATTCTATTCTAACAACTCCTTTTCCTTCATGAAGAACAGCATTATCAAAATACACTTTCATTGCTCCAAAGCTACACTTTAAATCTGCTTGTTCAAATTTATCTGTATTTATATACTTAATACTTCCAGCAAATGAGGTCTGTAACTTTATATGACTTTCATCTTCTGTATCAATGGTGTTAAACTCATAAGAATCCCAATCACTTTTACTGTGAGCCCAATTAGGATGTTTATTAAAAATCATAGAAAGACCAATACTTCCAAGTAATGCTGCTATTAATACTGTCCATGGAGTAATAGCCGTTATACCAAGCTGTTTATCATAAATAATACAAAGAAATGCTATTGGGAATAAAATACCTGGGAAATTAACTTTTAATAAACTCTTTATAGTGATATAAACTAAGAAAGCTGTTAATAATATTGTAAAAATATTTATATCCGAAAAATATCCAAGTTTATTGATAATTAAAGCAATTCCACATAATATAAGAAAGCCTCCTCCAAAAATTTTTTCTTTCTCCATTCTATCTCCTCTTTTCTAATAACTTATTTTTTAAAGGTTTATAATAATGTCTTGAAACATATACCTTTTTATGTGTATGTTGAAATTCAACTATACTAGATGATGTTAAATTGCGTGTTATTGAGTAAATATAATTTATATTCAATATTGTTGATTTTGAAATCCTCATGAAATCTTTTGGCAAGATCTCCTCTAATTCATAAAGCTTGTATTTTACCTGATATACATTATTAACAGTATGTGCACTAACTGTAGTTTGTTCCGTCTCGAAAAATAGTATCTCTGACAAAGAAATATAGTACTCAGTATTATTTTTGTAAAAAGTTAACTGTTTTCTTTGCAAAAACACATCATTAAGCAGCTTTTGAATATCTAAAATATCATCATTTAATTGACTACATTTAATAATAACTTCGTCTTCCTTTATTCTCTCATCAACTTCAATTCGTATTTTCATATCTTCACTCTCCACAATATTAATTATATGCTTAGGATTTTCTTTGTAAACAGAATTAAAGTATGTAGTTAATTTCTTTAAGTAAGAGGTGATTTTTCTATAGTTTGTTACAGTTCCTATAAATAAAAATCTCATTTATTTAGGAAACTTGATTTACATTCACTCGCTGAGTAAGTTATGATAACTAAATCAAAGATTTAGAGAATTACTTATGGTACGGCTCTCCTTATAAGTAGCAAGTCAGATTTTTTACCAGTAAAAAAGATTGTATTTACTCAAATTTACTAAAGATACAGCACTTAACTTTAAGCTGGACCCTTTATCTACAGGTGTTTTTATATCCTGTGTATATTTTTGTTTTGTGGTGTCCTCCTTGTTTTGATTATCTGTTTTTTTTTCGCCGATATCCTCTTTATTTTGAGTAGTTATTTTTTCTTCGGTGGTACTCACTTTGTTTTCTGTAGTTGATTTTCATTCAGATAATGGAGTTCCTTTTCCATATGTTGTTAACAATATGCTCCCCATTAAAAACAATGCTAAAAATTTTCTTTTCATTATACCTATCCATCCTTTTTTCTACATTATAATTAGCATGGAGGTAATTGCCCAAATTAAAGTTAAAGTATTTTGGGTTTATTTTAAAATAATAAAAAACATAAAGAATAAGAAGAAGATTGTATTAATCCTCTGCTTATTCTTTTATTAAAACATATTATATTAAAAAGCTTTTATAATCTCAATATGTTAAGCAAACATAATTCTATCTGAAAGCTCTTCTTTAAAAGTAATTTTATTAAATTCTTCTATAAGATCATTTTTAGTTAAATTGTTCTTTCTCGTTTCCCCCATATCAAGAATTATTTCTCCGCTATGCATCATAAGTAGTCTATTTCCAAACTCTATAGCATGATTTAAATTATGCGTTATCATAATTGTTGTAATATTTTTTTCTTTAACTATGCTATTTGTAAGGTTTATAATAGTTTCTGATGTTTTGGGATCTAAAGCCGCCGTATGCTCATCTAAAAGTAAAATTTTTGGAGTATTTAAAGTAGCCATTAGTAGAGAAAGAGCTTGCCTTTGTCCTCCAGATAACATTCCTACCTTTGTATTTATTTTGTCTTCAAGACCTAAATTTAATATAGAAAGATGATTTTTAAATTCCTCTATCTTTTTTTTATTAACTCCTAAAGAAAGTCCAAAACTACTTCCCTTATTATCTGCCAAAGATAAGTTTTCTAAAATAGTCATAGATGGTGATGTTCCCTTAGTTGGATCTTGGAATACTCTACTTATAAATCTTGATTTTTTATGTTCTTTTAAATTTGTAATATCTTTTTCTTCTAAAATTATATTACCTGAATCTAACTCTAATGCACCAGATATTATATTTAAAAGAGTGGATTTTCCTGCTCCATTACTTCCAACAATAGTTATAAAATCTCCTTTATTTATTTCTAAGCTAAAGTTGTTAAAAATATTAGTTTCATTTATTGTACCTTTATTAAATCCTTTACTGATGGAATTTATTTTAAGCATTTAGATTTCCCCTCCCTTTTGAAGAAAATTTAAGTTTATTTAAAATATTATTATCATTCATAACTATAGCAATAACCACCATTAATGATGTTATTAATTTTAAATCTGTTGGTGGGAAACCTAAATTTAAAGCAACACCAATACTTAGTTTATATAAAAATGCACCTATTATAACTACTGTAGTTCCTTTTAATAACCTACTGTTTTTGAAAACAGATTGACCAAGTATAATAGAGGCTAATCCAAATACTATAAACCCATTTCCCATAGATATATCTGAAAATCTTTGATATTGTGCCATTATAGCTCCACTTAAAGCTACAAGTCCATTAGATATCATAAGTCCAACTATTTTCATTATTCCTTTATTTACTCCAAGAGAAGTAACTAACGTGTCATTATCACCTGTAGCTCTTAAAATAAATCCAAACTTAGTTTTAAATAAAATATCCATTAATAGTTTAACTACTAAAACCATTAATAATAAAGTTACAACTACTGGTATATTATTAGAGAATATATTAGCTTTATTAAATATAGGAAGATTTGCCTTCCCCATTACTCTTAGGTTTATAGAGTATAGTCCTATCATAACTAAAATTCCAGATAAAAGATTAGTTATTTTTAAATTCACATGAAGTATTCCAGTGACTAATCCACCAATAGCTCCTCCTATAAATGCTAATCCTAATGATAAAAATGGATTAATATCCTTTAATATAAATGCTGTAGTAATTGCAGCACCTAAACTAAATGTTCCGTCTACAGATAAATCAGGAAAATCTAATATAGTATAAGTTATATATACCCCTAATGCTCCTATAGCAAATATAAGACCCTGCTCTAAAGTACCTATAAAGAAGTTCATATTACTTACCTCCTTCTATAAGTTTAGCTTTATCCAGTATATCTTTATCAATATTTATAGAAAGCTTTTTAAGTGTATCCTTATTTATAACAAGTTCTGTTTCTTCTAAAGCTTTTATAGATAACTCTTTTATATCTTTTCCTTGTAAAACTTCAACTGCCATAAGGCCAGCTTCAAAACCAAGTTTTTTGTAATTAATACCTTCTGTAATTAAAGCTCCACCTTTAACGTGAGCTTCTTCCGCTCCAATTACTGGTACTTTTTTATCTACTGACTTAGAAGCTATTAGTGCCATTGAAGAAGCTATCATATTATCTGCTGGCGTGTATAAAACATCTATTTTATCCAAGATTGAATCTAATCCTTGACTTATATCATTTACACTATTTACACCTTTTGATATTACTTTTATATTATTTTTCTTAGCTAATTCATTTAAATTATTTACTTGAATTTCAGAGTTTACCTCACTAGTATTGTATAAAACTCCTATAGTTTTTACATCTTTAACTATTTCTTGCATAAGTTTTAATTGTTTTTCTATCGGTACCGCGTCACTAGTTCCTGCAACATTTGTTCCTGATTTATCCTTTGATTTTACAAGACCTGCTTTTACAGCATCTGTTATAGCTGTAGTTATAATTGGGATATCCTTCGTTGTGTTAAACGCTGCCTGTGCTGCAGGAGTTCCAATAGCGAATATTAAATCTTTGTTACTTGAGACAAAATTGTTAGATATCATCTGAGATGTTGCAATATCTCCCTCTGCATTTTGTACTTCTAGATTAAGATTTTCCCCTTCTTTAAATCCCTTAGAATTTAAAGCTTCTACAAATCCTTCCCTAGCTAAGTCTAAAGCTGGGTGAGATGCTATTTGAGATATTCCTATATTCACAATATTTTCTTGTGATGAAGAATTCCCTTTTGAACATGCCGAAAATAAAGACATGCTTACTAGAATTGAACTTAATAAAATTAATTTTTTTGCTACCATACTACCAACCTCCAAATAATTTGTTCTTAATTTGTGTAAAATTAGTAGAACAAAGCTTCAAATAGTATTTTTCTGTAGACAAAATTATATATAACTGTTTATAATAAAAAAACCCCTCCACAAGGTTATATGGAGAGGACTGTTTTAATTCCAAAATAATTAACTGTTAAAGTTATATCTCCTACTTATGCTACTGTGCTACTATTTAATATTTAGCATTTAAATATATATAATTAATATATTTGAATACATGTTTTTAATACCTTACTTTTGTAAAGCTTGGTGAATTAATATTTCCTATTCTACTTTTACTTACTATACTTCTAATTCACCATAACATTTCTACTACTAAACTACTGTTCTACTATTCTACAATTTATATTATCTATACTACTTTTCTATTAAAATGAATTATATATGGCTTTTCCGCTTATGTCAACTATATAATTTATAAATCTGCTATTGATCTATGTCCAAGCCCAATCACTACTTCATTTAAATGAAGCAATCCTATACTAAGGAAAATGCATACACTTACATGCTCACCATGTCTTGCAACTCCAATTTTTCCGCCTACACTAAGACCATTTGCCTTATCTGCAACTTGCATTATTGCTTCTCTAGTAGCTCCTGCAATAGCACCATCATGAACATGGCAATCTTTAATTATCCCAGTTCTTTTAGAGGCAACTAAAGCTCTTTCTATGATTTTTTGAACAGATGAATTTAAGTTTCCACCAATATCTACTGCTACAGCTAAAACATTCTCTTTTTTAAATTCTTCTATAAGTTTTTCTTCTTCTTGTCTTGAAGATATAGCCATATTAATAGAAGCTTTTGCTATATCTATGCTATTCTTTTCTTTCATAAGTAAACCTCCCAAACAAGCTATTTATATAATGGTTTTTATATTTCAATAATTCTATAAATCGAAATAAACTTTTATATTTTACAACCTATTATATCACTAAGCATATATTTTTAAATAAAAAACGTAATTATATTAAAAAAGCATTACATCCAACAAAGGCTAGTGCTAATTTTTCTGATTTTATTCCAATAACCCTAAAATATAAGTGATTCGCCAACACGGTTGCTCAAATAAATGTTCTAAGGATGCTTAGTGCTAGCACACAGAGAATTTTTTATTTATGCTATTATTATATCAGACTTTGATTTAAAATAAACAATCAATTTTCTAGGTTTAACCACGCTAACTTACTTGTGAAACTCCACTCACATCCGTTTCCTGAGTAAATTCTGCTAACTAAATCAAAGATTTAGAGCATCACTTATGGTACGGTTCACCGTATCAATATTAAGTGAGGTTTTTCATTGTATTTGCTGTCAGCTTTCTCGAGAACATGTCAACCGTTTTTTACCAGTTTCGAGGTTTGAGGAAACATATCAACGATTTCCAGGTTCAAGATAACATATCAATAAAAGCCCTATCAAAACATCATAATAGAAAGTTTACACCCCTTGGAGCCCACTCATTAATTCTTTTACATATGGAAATTACTCCAGTTATGAAAAAGGAAGTTGGAGTAAATTAGGACTTAATTTCGACGGTATATCACTTGTAGACGAAACAAAAGTTATCAAAGATGCCCTTCAAGGCTTAGTTTAAAATTGCATTAACATAGAAGTAAACTACATTCTTCTTACAATAACTTAGCAGCGAGGTCGTTGGTTAATTATTTTATTCATTAACCTCTCATTTGCTTAAGGTTCATGAGTACCCTCTAAGATAATAAAATGCAAGTCAAAAAGTTTACTTATCAATTATTCACTCAATATTATGTACCCTCATATCTTGTACTAAGATATATTTTAAGGAGATGAATAACGTGTCTACTTTAGCTTATGTTTCAAACGCTAATAAAGTATCGATTATAGATACAAGCACTAACACAGTTGTAAATAATGTTATCATTGAACCCGCTGATAATTTTGCTAAACTTATTGCAATAACGCCGGACGGCAGATTTGCTTATGTTACAAATCAATACTATTTCGCAACTGTCATAGATACATGTACTAATTCAATTATAGCTACCATACCTGTTGGTAATGTTCCTACAGGTATAGCAGTAACGCCTAATGGGAGATATGTATATGTTGCAAATTCCGGTCTTGCAACAGCTACTTCAGGTTCTGTATCAGTAATAGACACAAATACCAACACAGTAGTAAAAACTATACCTGTGGGCAGAGATCCTATCGGTATTGCAATAACACCTGACGGAAGTTTTGCCTATGTAACAATTGGAAAGGCAGATAGTGTATCGGTGATAGATACTGCTACAAATGAAGTAGTGAAAAATATTACTGTGGGAGACTTGCCTGTAGCTATAGCAATAACTCCGAGCGGTAGCTATGCTTATGTTGCAAATCAGGGACAAAGCGCTTTAACTAATACAGTATCTGTAATTGATACAAGTACTAATACTGTAGTGGATACCATTACTGTCGGTATTGGACCTTCTTCTATATCAATAACACCAGATGGAAATTTTGCTTATGTTGCAAACGTTTTTGATAATAATGTTTCTGTAATAGATACTGACACAAATGAAGTGGTTCAAACTATACCTGTAGGTTCCGGCCCTGTGGGCACATCAATAACACCAGACGGAAATTTCGTTTACGTAACAAATTTTATTTCTAACAGTGTTTCTGTTATAGACACAACAATTAATGCAGTAGTAGATACTATCCCTAATCTCTCTAGACCTGTTGGTATAGCAACAGCAAATATTACTCCTTGCCCAACACCTTCAGATAAAATGTGTATTGAAACTACAAGAATTTTTGACTCATGTGCGTTTGAAGAACAACAGCACAAGACTTTTAACCTTCCAAATTCAAATGAATATCAGTGTATTCACTGTAAAGTTATAGAAACTAAATATAGCATATTAGATATAACTAAAACAGCTGAAGAGCAGGATTTAGTAAATGTAAACTTAAGAATAGAAGTAATGCTTGGTTTTATAAGCAATTGTTCTAATGACCCTGTATTAAAAAGAACAGTATACTTTGATAAGAATACAACCCTTACTGCTCCTGAAGGCTCTGATATATCCTGTGATATTAATAGTGCTACCTGTGAATGTGTTAAGTTAAATTGCGGTCATAAATTGACTTGTACTGTAGAAATAGCTGCAGTTGTTAAATCAAAAAAACTTGTTCAAATACAAATACCGTTTTTAGGCAACTGCCAATCAAAACAATGTTGTTCTTGTGAAGGAATATCAATTGCACCCGGTAAAAGTTTAACTCTATCAAGTGAACCATCTCAAATAAATAGGATTAAGTTTGCAGCAAAGACTAGTCATGGTATGACTTCTCAATTAGCAGCATTTCTCAATACAATACCATTTACCTCCAAAACTGTGACAGAGCAACTAAAGCCATTTGAAATAAATCTACCAGGTGGTCCATTCCCTGCTGAAAATATATCTCTTAGAAATTTAGGGAAATCAACCATCTATATTTACAAATTAACTACTGAATAATTTTCACAATAAGGCATGTAAAGAAAGGAGTGATTAATTATGCCAGTTCTTGCTTATGTTCCAAGTGTAGATGTGGAAGTAATAGATACAAGCACAAACACCGTTATTGGCACATTCGTTGCCGGTGCCAACCCATCAGGAGTTGCAATTACGCCAAATGGTAATTTTGTTTTTGTAACAAATAACTTTTCTAACGACGTTACTGTGGCCGATACAAGCAATAATAGACACATAGCCTACATTCGTGTTGGCGAATTACCAGAAGGTATAGCAATTACGCCAAATGGGAGATTTGCTTATGTTGCTAATATTTTTTCTGATAATGTATCTGTAATAAATGTTATTACACTTACAGTAGTAGCTACCATTCCAGTTGGCCATTTTCCAGAAGGTGTGGCAATATCACCAAACGGCAACTTTGCCTATGTCACAAATGCAATGTCTAACAATGTATCTGTGATAGACACCAGTACAAATACAGTGATTACTACAATACCTGTCGGGGCTTTTCCAATCGGCATAGCAGCATCCCCAGAAAACTTAATTTATGTTTGTAATGAAGATGATAAAACTATAAGTGTAATAGATTTTTTTACTAATAAAGTGATAGATACTATACATCTTAATGGTGTCCCTTCAAACCTGGCAGTAAGACCAAATAGACAGTATGTCTATGTTACAATAGGGGATTTGAATACTGTGGATATAATATTTACAGGTAATAATAGCGTAGTAGCTACGGTAGAGGTTGGATCCCTCCCTTCAGGTATAGCATTCACGCCAGATGGCAACTTTGCTTATGTTACTAACCTTGGTTCTAGCGACATATCTGTTATTGATGCAGCTTCAAATACGGTAGTAGATATAATACCTGTTTATGCACCAATGAATATAGCAATCGCGAATGTTCCTAAGTCCCCAACTCCTTCTCCTTCAGGTAAAATGTGCATTGAAACCACAAGGATTTTTGACTCTTGTGCGTTTGAAGAACAAAAGCAAAAGACTTTTAACCTTCCAAATTCAATTGAGGATCAGTGTATTCACTGTAAAGTTACAGAAACTAAATACAGTATATTGGATATAACTAAAATAGATGAACAGCAGGATTTAGTAAATGTAAAACTAAGAATAGAAGCAATACTTGGCTTTATAAGCAATTGTTCTAATGACCCTATATTTAAAAAAGTGGTATATTTTGACAAGGATATAACCCTTACTGCTCCAGAAAGCTCAGATGTAAGTTGTGACATTAATACTACTGCCTGTGAATGCATCCGGTCAAATTGTGGCCACAAGTTGACTTGTATTGTAAAAATAGTTGCAGTTGTTAAATCTAAAAAACTTGTACAAATTCAAGTGCCTTTTTTAGGGAACTGTGAGCCAAGTTCATGTTCTTCTCCATGTAACAATTCAACAACTGAGTGATATATTTTCAATCAATTATTTGAAACTATTAGACCGTAGGCTTTAATCTATATAAACCTATGGTCTTTATTATTTATTTTATAGCAGTTATCCACACTTCACTAACAATAAACAAAGAAGAATTTTCAATTTTAAAACATCGTCGATTCTAAGGTGATCTTATTATCTCGCATAATTCGTTACCAAAAATCATAGGGGGTCGTTTCCAACAAAAAAAGCAATTTTCAAAGTGTATGGAAACATAAAAACACACATTTGAAAACTGTAGCCCGATACTACTTACACTTGTGCAAAATATAATACATCGCAGCCTACTTGAATAACTTAATACGCTCTTCTAGTGGTTGGAACTGTTTTTCTTCTGGCTGTGCTGTTGGTTTTCCAAATGGCATTTGTGCAATCAGCTTCCAGTTGGCTGGTATACTCCATTCTTTCTTTACATCAGATTCAATAAGCTCATTATAGTGCTGTAATGATACTCCAAATCCTTCAATTTCCAATGCAGTCCAAATTACAAATTGATGCATTCCACTTGATTGCTGAGACCATATTGGAAAGTTATCTTTATAAGAGGCAAATTGTTGTTGAAGAGATTCGATTACACTATTGTCTTCAAAGAACAAAACTGTTCCGTAACCATTACAGAATGAATTTATTTTCTCTTCGGTAGAACTAAATTTATCAGCAGGTACCACCTTTCTTAATGACTCTTTTGTTATATCCCATAATTTATCGTGATGATTTCCTAATAATAGAACTACCCTTGCGCTTTGTGAGTTAAATGCTGATGGGGTATGCTTAACAGCATGGTCTATAATTTCTTTAATCCTAACGTCTGGAATCACAGACTCCTTGCTAATTCCATAAAATGTACGTCTGTCTGCTACAGCTTTTAAAAAATCTTTTGACATTTAAACATTCCTCCAAATCATATAAAATATTTCTTTGTTATTATTTGTAATAAAATTTAATATATCCGTGTTCAACATCATTTAAAACTATTAGTCTTGTTTATTCATTTCTAAAATTAAAATATGAGAAGTTTCTTTTGCTTTAATTAAAATATCTTCTTCAACTATTTCCATTCCATCTCTATTGGCTAATTCAATATTATTTATTATTGAATTTCCTTCTATTTGAACTAAATATGCCTGTCTTCCTTCCTTTACTTGAAAGTCGATCTCTTTATCTTTTTCAAGTTCTAAAGAATAAATATTCATATCTTGATTTATTTTTATCGGTACATTCCCATCTTTGCTTGAAACCATGTGAAGCCATTCATTATGTCTATTATTCCAGTTAAATCTATATTCCCCATAGTTAGGATATATCCTTTTTTATTAGGAAAAATCCATATTTGTAGTAATCTTAATATATCTTCCCCAAAGCTATGCTCACTATGATATACTCCTGTACCTGCACTCATGTATTGAACATGACCACGTGTAATAGTATTTTGGGTTTCCCATACTGTCTCCATGTGTAAGCTCACCATTAATTACATAGGATATTATCTCCATATCTCTATGAGGGTGAGTATCGAATCCAGTACCAGCCTCAATTAAATCATCATTTATCACTCTTAAAACTCCATAGACAAATATCTTGCATATCATTTTATGAGTAATTTATAGTATATACTATGTGTTTTAGGTTATAAAATAATAATGAGGTTTTTAGAGTGATTACCATATAATGTATGATAGAATAAACATATATTTTAAGTTATGTAAGGACGGTAAGTTAATGAAGGATACATATAATACGCATTGGAAGTTTATATCTATAATGATGATATTGCTAATACTAGTAATAGTTTCTTTCACAATGATTTTTAAAGGAAACAATGAAGCGCAACCAACTTTTGTAGTATCAACTAGTAATAATATTATTCCAAAGCCTCTAAGTTATGAAAAGGGTGAGGGTAAATTTATACTAAAAAAAGATGCTTCAATTTATGTAAAAGGAAATACTGAAGAAGAAACAGAAGAAATTAGTAAAATTGCAGAATTTATAAAAGGAAAATTAAAGATATCAACTGGCTTTGAATTAAATATTATTAAATCAGATGATCCTTCAGCTGGTAGTATTTATTTAACTACTATAGGCTCAGAAGAAGAACAAGGCAATGAAGGATATGAAATAATAACTACTCCTGAAAATGTTAAAGTTATAGCACATAAGCCAGAAGGACTTTCAAGAGGAGTTCAAACATTAAGACAACTATTGCCAGCAGATATTGAGAAAGATACTTTAGTTACTGATGTAGAGTGGAGTATTTCAGTTTCAACAATAAATGATAAACCTGAATATGGTTATAGAGGATTAATGATTGATGTGGCTAGACACTTTTTTACTGTAGATGAAATTAAACGTCAAATAGATCATGCAGCTCAATATAAAATAAATAAAGTTCATCTACATCTTACTGATGATCAGGGGTGGCGTATAGAAATAAAAAAATGGCCATACTTAACTGCTATAGGTGGAAGTACACAAGTAGGTGGTGGACCTGGAGGATATTATACACAAGAAGAGTTTAAAGATATAGTTAAATATGCAGCTGAACGATATGTAGAAATAATTCCAGAGGTTGATATGCCAGGGCATACTAACGCAGCACTGGCCTCTTATGGATTTTTAAATCCAGATGGTAAAAAGAGACCTTTATATACAGGCACAAGCGTAGGATTTAGTTCCTTCATGACCCATGATGAAAAAACATATGAATTTATTGATGATGTAATTAGGGAAATTTCTGAGATATCACCTTCAAAATATTTTCATATAGGAGGAGATGAAGCAGATAGTACTCCCAAGGAGGATTATGATTATTTTGTAGGTAGAGTATCTAAAATAGTTCAGAAGTATGGAAAAACTCCAATAGGCTGGGATCCAATTGATACATCTCCCAAAATAGATTCAAGTGTAGTATTGCAAAACTGGAAAGATTCCAATGAAGCAGCTAGAAAAAAAGAGATGCAAATGATTATTTCAATTGCATCCAAAGCTTATTTAGACATGAAATATAACGAGAGTACACCATATGGATTAACATGGGCAGGTTACATTCCTGTAGAAACTGCATATAGATGGGATCCTACTGATTATGCTCCAAAGGAGTTAGTTTTAGGGATAGAAGCACCATTATGGACAGAAACAATTGATAATACAAAAGCTATGGATTTTATGATATATCCAAGATTATTAGGTCATGCTGAAATAGGCTGGACACCTAAAGAGGCTAGAGATTGGATTGATTATAAGAGTAGGCTAGAGAAGCAAGGAGAAAGAATAAAAAACCAAGGAATAAATTACTACAATGATAGTAGTATATGGGGATCTAAAAAGAAATAATTAAAGTAGAGAATAAATAATATGTGTTAGGTACTGTATCATTAAATGTTATTTAATATGTATAATACTTGAAACAAAGTTATTTACATATATACTTACTCTGAAACTAAATATATTTCAAAATAAGTATATATCAAGAGAAAAATTAATTATAAACAGAATTCTTTGTGTATCTTTTTGTTTAAACTCCATCATAATTAAAGGCTGAAAGACAGATTTTATCTAGCTTTCAGCCTTTAAAAATTCTATAATTCCCTAAATATGTTATCAAATTAGAATTTATTTGTTTTAAATCGTGCTTATTTTTCTTATTAATCAATAAATTCTTCTGTAATATGAAATACAAGCTCTTCTTCACTGTATTCACGAGTCACTGGAGCAAAAATATCTTCAGCGCAGTCTATACCAACTTTTTTAGCAACTGCAACTGCGAATTCACGAAATGCAAATCCAATTGCAGTAATTAAGTTTCCATCTTCATATAAAGGTTTTCTAATAATATTTTCTCTTGGAACAACTGGATATTCATCCATAACTTCTTCAAATAATCCACAGCAGAACTTATGATTTTTTAATATCCCTGCTTTTCCAAGCAAAATTGGAGAGCTTGATATGCTAGCAATAATTATTTCTTTATCATCACAAAATTGTTTCAAAAACTCAATATTCTTATCATCATTTAATGCCTCTCTAAAGTCCCATATTCCAGGAAGAATGATGCAATCATAATCATCACGAGTAAATTCTGAAAATACTTTGTGTGGTAATATTGTAAATCCATCTTCACTATTAATTGGACTCAAGGATGATGCAAATACTATAATCTCTTTATTATACCACTTAAATAATTCTGTAAGACAACTAATCTCTTGCATACAGAATTGGGGGAATATCATGATAGCCGCCTTTTTCATATATATACCTCCTTCATCTAATAGAAATACCCTTAACTCAAATTTCTATTTATTTTATATTTAAAATGTAGATTAATAATATGTCATCTACTATAAAATATAACATTTTATATATATACTGTATATCAAAACCATTGATTCTATTGCTTGTAATACGGTATTTTCATTTATAAAAATAGTCTTAAGTAAGTTATATCAAGGTCTAAGACTATTAATCTTACTTGCTTGTGATATGGTTTACCTTATCAGTTTCAAATGAGGTTTTTATTGTATGATAATAAACTGGAATTTAGCACCTTGAAGTCATGCTCATTTTGAAAAACTTTTAAATAGAATTGAAATACTTAAAATATCATCTTTCAAACTTACGTCATTAACACATCCACCAATCTTTTCAAGAAGTATTTTCACAATAAATAACCCTAATCCAGTTCCGCTACAGTTACGAGATCTATCAGTAGTATAAAACCTATCAAACAAATACTTCAAATCAGCTTCCTTTAAGTCTGAAACACTATTTCTAATTGTAAAGATAATATCTTTTTCAAATTGATCAATCTCAATTACTACATAGCCTGTTGAATATTTTATTGCATTGGATATTAGATTCTGAACTATTCTTCCACAGGTAATTTCTTCTCCTTGAATTTCTATTTTCTTGTCTGGAAGTCTGTTATGGAAATCAATTTCATTCTCTTTTATCAAAGTATAATTAGAGATAACTGTATCAGTAACTATTTCAACGATATCTATTGCTTTTGTATCTATTTCATAGCTCATATTATCCCAAATAGAAAGCTCATAATAATTGTTTATCAGCTTATTTAACTCTTCAGATTTCTTTTTGAGAATATTAATATACTCTATTTTATCTTCTTCATTACAACCCTCTAAAAGAGTAAGATATCCTCGAATCGCAGCAAGGGGTGTTCTTAAGTCGTGGGATATATCAGAAATAGATTGTTTTAACCTATCCTCTCTATTTCGAATGGTTATTTCTAATTGCTTTTTATCTTGCAATATATTATTTATAGCCTCAGCTAAGTTTTCTGTATCCTTATCCCTTAATGTAATATTAATTCTTTCTTTATTTCGAAGACTAGCCTCAATTTTCCTCAGCTGCTTTTTTAGTAAGATAAAACGGATTGCCATATATATAATAATTCCAATTAACAATTCTTCTACCATATCTAATCCGTCCTTTCCTAAAATTAATGTATATCTTTTTTATTAAAATAAAAGCTGCAAAGTAAATATAACAGAATTGTTCCTACCATAAAACTAACTGTAAAAATAAATGGCACCACTCCTAAAGAACTATCTTTACTTGCAACAGTATATGATACCGTCTCCCACGGTAATTGAGATAATACGAGTATAAGTCCCATGACTCCTGCAGATAAAGTAATAGCTAAGCTTGATGTTTCTACAACCATACATATGAAAAATGGAATAGATACAAGGCATAAATCAAAAAATATTCCAGTTGCTATATAAACAATTATAAAATACCCTTCTCTACTATTAAAGACTTCTCCCCATCCATAAAAGATAGTATTTAAGCCTCCCATAACCATATAGTTTATCAATAAAATAATAATGCAAGCTATTATATAAGAAATGTATTTACTCATTAAAACCATTCTTCTTATATTACCAGATGTTAAAGCATGATTTATTGTTTTGAATGATAAATCTTTTCCTACGTTAGTAATTGCAAACAAAGTACATGCCATAAGTGAAAGCATTTCACGTCCTTGACTTGCAAAAGAAGATCTTCCACATTGCTTTCCAAAATACACTCCTATTACCCCTAGAATTATTAATACTATTGCACAAATTAATAATTCTTTACTATGCTTAAGCTTGTATATCTCTGCTTTTAAAAGATTATACATAGAAGTCACCTCCTATTACTTTTGTGAAGTATGACTCTAAGCTGTCACCTTTTATGGTGATTTCCTCAACTAAAATGTTATTTAGCATCAATACCTTATTTATTTGAGCACACTGATTGAAGTGGCCATATACCTTAATAATATTTTCATTAAAAACAGTATAATTATTAATTCCAAGTTCTTTCTCTAAGACAATGGATGCCCCTTTTGTTTCAGAAACATTTAAAAAGATATGTTTCTTACATCTATCATTTAGTTCATTTGAAGATATCTCTTCTATAATTTTTCCCTTATGCATAATTCCATAATATGTAGCCAACTTATGAAGCTCACTTAGAATATGACTTGAAATCACTATTGTAATACCTTTTTCAATATTTAATTTCTTTAAAAGCTGTCTTAATTCTAAAATTCCAGTTGGATCAAGACCATTTAAAGGCTCATCTAAAACTAAAAGCTCAGGCTCATTCAATAAAGCCATAGCAAGTGCTAATCTTTGCTTCATTCCTAACGAAAATTCCCTAACTTTCTTTTTCCTTGCATTATTTAAATTTACAAGCTGCAACACTCTCTCAATATCACTGATCCCTGGTATTCCTTTTTGCATACGTACTACTTCAAGATTTTGTTTTGCAGTCATGTCCATATATAGTGCAGGATTTTCAATGGTATATCCAATGTTGTTTTGTACTTCGCATAAGTGCTTCTCATCGGTTGCTCCAAATAGCTGAACCTCTCCCTCAGTGGGCTTTATCAACTGGGCAATTATTTTTATTAAGGTAGTCTTACCAGCTCCATTTTCTCCAATAAGACCATAAATCTCACCTTTTTTAATATTAATATTTACATTTTCAAGTGCTATATTGCCTTTATACCTTTTTGATAAATTTATTACTTGGCAAACAGTATCTGACATCTTTATCATCTCCCTTGCCTTCTATAGTAATGTTTACTTTATAAAAATATCTAAAGTAAATTCTAAAGAAACTCTAAAATAATTATCTTAGTTTATAACCCATGCCCCAAACCGTTTCAATTAAATCACTATTAGTCTTTTTTCTAATATTACTTACATGAGTATTAATAGTATCATTATCATAAGCATAAACTTCTCCCCAAACAGCTTCATAAAGATTCTTCTTAGAAAAGACTTTGCTTGGATATTTAACAAATAAATATAAAATTTCAAACTCCTTTGATGTGAGCTTGATAATGCTGTCATCAACCCATACTTCCTTTAAATCATAATTAAGTGTTATGTTTTTATAGCTATAAAGCAATTGCTCATTAACAAGTTTACCATATCTTTTTAAGTTTCTTTCAATTCGTGCTAAAAGCTCAGATAAATCAAATGGCTTCACTACATAATCATCTGCCCCTATTTTTAGCACATCTATCTTCATCTGTACACTTTCTTTTGCAGATACAACAATTATAGGCACATCAGAAAAAACTCTAATTTCTCTTAATACTTCATCACCACTTTTATAAGGTAACATAATATCAAGGATAATAAGCTCAGGCATTATTTCTTTTGCAAGTTTAAGACCTGTAAGTCCATTTTGGGCTATATAAGTATCATAATTATTTTTGTAGAGATAATCTGATATCATATTAGCTATTTCGGTATCATCTTCTATAATTAAAATTTTAGTTTTCATCTTTTACAACTCCTAAACCCTATAAGGATATATATAATCTGCTCTTATAACTTTTAATCACTTTTCTCTAGATTCTAGGTTATTTAAAATATAAATTTATTATAGCAATTTTACCAATAAAACTCTACTTATCAATATATACTCTTTATTACACATGATATTTTTCTCAAAAAATAAGGTAGGCTTTATTTTAATTTCCAAAATGTAAAATAGGGCATAAACACTTAATATCAGTATGCTAATATTTTTTTTAATTACTCGTCATAACATCTATTTCATGTAAATGCTCTTCTTTCAATTCTTTCAATTGTATTCCGACTGACTTTCACCTATTATCGTTAGGATGCTTTATGATTTTAGGGTTCCAATAATCATTGTTATCAATAATGATATCACTTAGAATCTTAGGGTTATATTTTTCAATATATAATTTTTGGATAGGTATATACTTATTGTTATACTTTTCAATAACATCTTTACCAAGTAAACTCAAATCTCTCTTTGCCGCTCTTTTTAATACTTCATCAAAGGAAATATCTATAAATATTCGAAAATCAAAATATTGATTAAGCGGCTCTCTATAGAGCAGTACACCTTCAAACTAATAATCCTATAAATATCTGATGGATTATCTGCAATAAAATCTGAATTTTTATAATCATCTCCACCATAGCCATATGATACTCCTACAGATAAGCACCTAACTGCATCAGCTGCATCAAAGTCTATAGAGGTATCTCCAACTATAATGGCACTGCAGTTTGCATTTTCATCTAGTATTTTCTTTATAATTTGAAATTTTTCTAATCCCTCAACTCTTGATTTTTTAATTTGAAAATATTCCTCTATATCAAAATGAGATAATATTTTATTCATATATTCTCTGCTGCCATTAGTGCAAATTCCTAATGTATAGCCTTCATTTTTAAGATCACTTAACATATTTTTAACGCCTTCATATAGCTGTGCTGATTTATCAATTAGCTTGTCCTCATAAGTTCTAAACTCAGCTCTAATACGTCGAACTTCGTCTTCACTTAAATTTTCCCCAAATAACTCTCTACATATCGTAGCTGAGGGTTTTCCTATAAGTTTAAGAAGCCTTTCTCTGTCAATTGGTTCCATTTTTCTAGATATGCAGGTATGATGTATGGCATCTATAAATACTGTATCTGTTTTAAATAAAGTACCATCTAAATCAAAAATAATAATTTTGTAAGTATACATATTCTTCACCTCAATATAAATTTATAATTTGTTTATCAATCATGTAGATATATATTCCTAAAATATTTCAAGGATATAACACGTACAATTTAAAAATACAAAAATATCCTACAAAAGTGCAACAACAAAGTGAAATCAATTATTATCATTTTTTACATTATTAGTATAAATTAACATCATGCGTATTTCAATATATATTTATTTATGTAACCTGCTTAAGCAGTTATAAACTAAAGGATGCAGTTTTGTACTTACCCTTGGTTATTTTGCTATCTTTTGAATTACAAAACAAAAATACCGAATATTCACGTTGAATAATACGGTATTATGAATAAATTATTTAATTATACTTTAACATAATAGCACCTTACATTAAATTAATATAATATGTTAAATGAACTGTTTTACTCATATTTTCATAAGTTCAGATATATTATTAATAATGTATTTAGGTGTATATTGCTTTAAATTCCATGCTTCTCCATGACTTAACCAAACAGATGTTAAACCAGAATCAATTGCTCCTTTTATATCAATTATAGGATTGTCTCCAACAAATAGAGTAGTTTCATTCTTTGAATTGATTTTAGACAACGCAAGATGAAATATTTTAGGATCAGGCTTTCTAATATCAATTTCTTCAGAAATAATGATGGTTTTCATATACTTTCTAAAATCTAATTTATCAATTTTTGTATTTTGAAAATCAGAATTCCCATTTGTTATAATCCCCATTTTTATATTCCTATCTATAAAATAATCTAAAACATTATATAAATTAGGCATGGGTTCAGCACATTTTGGGAACTCCACATTCCAAAAATCAATTAATTCCTTTAAGTCAGGTTTATATCTCCATAAAACTCTGTCTTGTAATTCTTTAAACATTTCTTCTCTTGGTTTATATCCTTGTTTATCAATTTCAAAAAAAACATCTTTAATGATTGCTATACTATCATAGTCCAGTACTTCAGAGTATTTTAGTTTAAAAAGGTCTACAAACTTAGATAATGACCTGTTTCTATCATGTATTGTATCATCCAAGTCAAAAAGTATTGTATCAAAAATCATATGTTTTACTCCCTTGATTATAATCAATATTAACAATATCTAGTCCACAATTTCCAAGCGATTCACATTTTATTCAAATTACACATTAACCGATAAACTAATTAGACATCCACAGCTTAATGTGATCCATTCCCCTTACTGTAACTCTTCTATAATCTTTTTAATATCAAATTCTTTATCTTGGATTTTATAATACTTTCCTATAGATTCAGGTTTTTCTTGAAAACCAATCACATTATCTTCATAAAATCTAATAGAAAATACTTCTTTAGTATGAGTATTATATTCATCTTCTTTATATGTTCCAATAAAATTAAGACTATATTCAGACTGATCCTTAGGTATCTTAGCTTTTTTTAAAGACAAATCGTCAATTATACTGATTAATTTATCTACCTTACCATCTTCAGTATTATCTATCCAAGTTGAAGAATCTATGGAGTCAAAATCTTCAATGTTTACTTGTCTATAGGTATAGTCATAATTGTTTTTTGAAATTAAGTTCTTTGAAGGAAAAAGATATGGTATGTCAATCCATACAATTATAGCAATGACAATGGATATAACTATTCCCAGAATGATTTTTTTCTTATTCACTAATAATCCTCCTTATTTTATGGTAGTAATAATCTATAATTGTCTACTTTTAACTATTCTTCAGGGCATTCACCCACTCTAGCCTCAATAATAACTGCTAGATAATCCTGTATCATTTCTCTTGTAACATTCATTTGCATAAGATACAAATCTGCCAATGTTTTCTTAAATCGTAAGAGCATTTCTCTATCGCCTACTTCTATCGACACAGGTGTATATTCCACCAGAAATACAGTTCTTGCAACATCATATAAAAAATCTCCATGACACACATTCATGAAATCTATAACCATTGTATGTCCATCCGATATTAAAATATTACCTGGATGGAAATCACCATGACAAAGTGTATTTCCATCCATTAGTTTATCTAGCATTTGCAATACTTCTTCTTGTTTCTTCGAATTAGCTTTTGGTGAATTTACTATATTACATTTTAAGAACTCCTTGTAATTAGGTACATTAATAGTCCTATTCTTAAGGATTGCCTTATGTAGCTTTGCCATATATACTGCACATTCCTGCACCTTACCTGTTCTCATAACCCAATCCAACAAGGATTCACCCTCTACTCTGTCATATATAATACCAATTCGCTCTTCTAAAAAAATAGTTTCATATGCCTTTGGTTTTGAAAAATCCATATTTCTTATTGCCTTCGCATTATGAAACTCTCTTTCTACCGCTTCTTTTGGATAACCTTGATAGAAAAGCTTAAGCACCTTGCTTTCTTCCCATTCATATACAGTTGCCGTATTACCTACGCCAATTATTTTTCCATATTTCATTTATTTTTCTCCTAATCTTTCAAAACATTAACTTATCCATTAATCTTCATTTTCATTATTAAAATCATATATAGATATATTTATGTGCAATTTATAAGATTAAGTAAATTTATTTTTAACAGTCTGTTAGACTTTATGAGTGATAAATAATAGTCAAAAATGGCTTATTTCAAGGTATAAACCATTTTTGACTATTATTTAATTCATCATATAAGAATATTGAATACTAATTCATATTACCCTTAATCCCTTAGCACAAAAGCATAAAAATATATTAGCCAGAAGGTCTTTGTGCTTTATGTTTATTGAAATAAGACCAACTAATTATCGTGGCACTATCTCTACCGTTTTGTTCGTGTACTTCTTTATGAACTTTTGATATATTTTGAGGTACATCAATATTCTCTGTAAAAACCTTATATAAGCATTTCGTATCTTCAAATGGTCTGTTAGACTAAATTGTGTATATATGCTCACTAATACAGGTAGTCCAATTCGAACTACCTGTGTTAATATCCAAATTGAGAAAAGTGCCCAATGAACTCAACTTCACATTATTCTCATTTATATCCATTACATATCTTTTTCAAATACAACAACTTTAACATTTCCATCCATGAATTCTCCTGTGACTTTGAATCCACATTTCTTGTAAAAATAGTGATTTCGTTCTTTATCTGCAGGAGTTTCCAATGACCAATGTTTTGCATTTGGGAAATAGGAATCTAAAAAGGCTATTGCTTTTTGTCCTAATCCTCTATTTTCATATTCTGGTATTACACAAAGTCCACCGAGGTGGTACTCTCCATTTTGTCTATCTGAAACTATAATATCTCCAACAATAATGTCATCTACTAAAATCTTAAACGTTATGGCATTTTCTATCGATGATTTCATGCTTTCATAACTTCTATTATATCCTGGGCATTCTCCATATTTTTTAAAATCCGAATAAAACGCCTTGTTTTGTATTTCTATTAAATCATTTGTGTCTTCGACAGTTACTCTTGCTATTTTTATGCCCATTTTCAATCTCCTTTCTGTAATATAACCAATCTTTAGTTAATATATATTTACTATTAAGCATCATTCACTATTTTCCTTACTCTATTTTAGAACAGAAATAGGTATTCCTATCAATAAAAGTGTAGTCAAATCCTTTTACCTTTCCTTCTTTCAACCTAAAATTAAGTTCCATCGGAATCCCTTTAATCAAAAACTTAGTTTCAGACCTTGCGCTAAGTTTATAATCTTTCCAATATGTACCCTTTAAAACTAATAAGTTATCTTCAAAAAATATCTCTAAATTTTCACCTTTAGCCGGGAATTCCTTGGGGACTTGGTATTTACCAACATATATTTTCAAATTCATATTTTCATTATGATAATGATTTTGAATCGTATAGTCTCCTAACCATGATAAAACTACATTTTCAGTTGTAATCCAATTATCTTCCGTCACATCAATCTGTAAGATTGGAAAATTAATTAAAGGCATTAGTTCAAAATAAAGCTTCTGGGCATCAGAAAAATATTCAACCATACCTTTAAAACCAACTCGCTTTCTAGAATATTGATAAGGTCCTTTCTCAATCATACCAATAGTCATGTTAGTCCATTGATTACCTCTTCTCTCACAAGCTCTTCTAATAATAGTTTCAGTATCTCCTTTTAATAAGATAATCTGAGGACTTAACTTTGACAAAATCATATTTAGCTTTTTAAAATAGTTATTAATTTTTTCCTTAGAGAATTCTAGATTCATTAAGTAAAGTGTATAGCTAAAGAAAGAACTTTCAATTATAAATGTATGTTCTGACTCTTCTATTGTATTTATTAAATCTTCCCAACAGCTAACAAGAGCATCGATAATATCTTCATCACAATTATCATATTTCTCCCAAAACCTATTAAACTGAATTGCATTATGTTCATATTCATCTATCCAGCGAACAGATTCTCCGTTTAATTGGAGTTGCTCACATATATATTGGGATATAGTTGATTTCCCCGTACCCGGCTGACCTTCAAAAAATATTACTTTACTATCCATAAAGACCTCCAAAAATATAGAACTCATAGTAATTCTAAAATACCGTATTATGAAAAGTTATTTTATAACTATCTCCATTTCCATACCAGACCCTTCGTATTCATGAGGACGGGTACGAAATCCCAATTTCTCATAGAAGGCTTCCTTACCTTTCGCACACATAAGACATACTGAAACCTCTGTTCCCGACAAACTGTTTTCTTTGATATATTGAAGCAGTCTACTAACAATTTCTCTCCCAATACCACATCCTTGATATTTAGTTAGGACAAAAACATCGTTTATATACCAATATATTGCTGCATCACCAAGTATCCTACCCATTGCAACAATTTCATTATCTTTCATTGCAACAATAGAATAAATTGTATTTAACAATGATTTTTCCCATTGTGCCTTTGGGTCTTCATCCCAATTCATTTTCCTTTGAAACAAAATCACATCTTCCGCTGTAAGTATATTCTCTTTATAAGTAATATTCATGTATATCCCCCTAGCTTAATATAAATAATCTTCACGTTGCCTCTCAACATAAAATTCCTATTTATATGTATGAATAAATAAAAAACTAATGCACTTTATAATACTATTACGATTTAAATCCCTATTGTTATATACATATAATAGCATATATTCCAAAACTACACTATTCAATTTTCAAAGATAATTATATAAGAATGTAGTATCGTACTACCCCTTGGTTATTTCGCTATTTTCTTGAATTGCGCATTAAAAAATACCGTATATTCATATTTGAATAGTACGGTATTTCACTACTATAATATATTAAGTTTGCTCTTTTAATCTCCCCTACAAATTGGAAGTTGTCGGGCTTTGTAGTATGCTCATTTTGTTGATTGCCACTTTCGCTCTGCAATAGAAAAACAATCCCGTAGTATTGGATAAGTTAATTGATCCGGCAAACAATCGAACAATCCTATTTTTCCCATCTCACTGTAATTTGGCAAATCACCTATATTCTGTACAATTGCAAAATACACTTGCCCATTTCCTTTGAAATGCCAACCATTCTGTATACCGTTTATATAATAATCACATAATGGTTCAATAATAAATTCAACAGCTCCGGTTTCTTCATAGAGTTCTCTTTTTGCAGCCTCTAACGGTGTTTCACCAAGTTCAATATGACCACTGGGATGTTCCCATGTATCTCTTTCTTTATGCATACAAAATATCCATTTTCCATTATATATTGCCATTATATCAGCTGAAAAGTAATCCCCAAGTGTATTAAAAGGATAAATTTTAATTTCTATTATACTCACCTCCAAACCTAATACAACTAATCTTCTCAACAAATTCCTATTTATCGAGCTGTTTATCAATCAACTGGCTCGTATAATAATAGAATTATGAGTTAATTGTAACATATTTTGTAAATACCGTGCTATTCAATTTTCAAAGAACGAATTTTCTTAACTAATTCGCAATATCTACAAATTGCATAATATCTTTGAATTATGATATAAAAATACCGTAAAATTCACCTCTGAATAATACGGTATTTTCATAAATTATTCGATTTTATTTTTAGGGAGCTATTTATATCTTTTACAGCTTTACATTTCAATTACTTCACTATATTGAATGTCATTTCTATAATTATCAAGAACTATTTTTCTGATATCAATAATTTCATTTGGAAGATCATCTATTTTAAACCATCTCAATTCTGAGCATTTATCTGGTTCTATGATTTTAGGTATACCATGATACTTATTAACGACAAAATAAATATCATAATAAGTTCTTCCTCCAGTATTGCTAACACGATGAGATAGATGAACAAAAGATAAATCTTTAATTTTCACATCAATCCCTAACTCTTCTGCACATTCTCTTACAACAGCCATTTTAGCCGTTTCACCTTCATCCACATGTCCACTTGCTGCTATATCCCACTTATCGTCTTGATAACCAGTATTTTTTCTACGATGCAATAAAATTTGTATAGTATCATCCTTCTCCTGTAAAATAATTGGAAATATTGCCGATAATGACTTAAAATGTTTTCCCATTTTTCACCTCTACAAATTATTAATAGTTTCTTAAATATAAACCCATAGATATATGGTAACATATTTTGTAAATACCGTATTATCTCTCCTTATAATTTTCATTACAAGTTGGAGGGTGATTTTAATTTAATCGGTATAAACGCTTCCATTTGTGCCCATCCTTGTGCTTTTATAATCTCTGGTGGTGTAATAATATGTCCCATAGCATAATGATTTTGACGGATATCTAGTTCGAAAATATCAGAATTCTTAATATATTCCAAGGCTTGATTATATAACTTACCACGTGTTTCTTCATCTCCATCTTTGAAGAAATAAGTTACATAGTACCCGCCTTCAAAATCAACAACTTCGTTACTGTCATCATCCATATCATCACTCAATGCCCACCACCATACTAGGCCTTGTTTTTCTTCATCAAAACATAAAAAATCTCTGGGCATAAAACTATCTCGTTCAGATAGATTAATTGCAGAAAAATACCTATTGAACTTCCCTAAAATACCATTAGGGGAAAAGTTATATTCTTTATCTATCCCAGATGACGCTGCTTTGAACGGTGGCAATGATATTATTCTAAAATCCATAAAAATACCTCCTGTTATTTTTTATCCACTGATTTAAACACGCTTACTTTGACCATATTATAACATATTTCCCAACACCGTACTATTCAATTTTCAAAGATAATTATATAAGAATGTAGTGTCGTACTACCCCTTGGTTATTTCGCTATTTTCTTGAATTACGAAATAAAAAATACCGCATATTCAGTTTTGAATAATATGGCATTTAAATTGATATTTTATATAATTAAGTCTACTACTTATCTTTCCCCAAAAGTGTAGTTGCCTTTACTTTCCAATAAATGTTACAGATCCATTATCTCCACTATAAGGTGGTGCTCCTTTAACTGTTACATAACAAATTATTAGTTTATACTCTCCCCCTTTAGGAATATCTTGGCTAAAAGTTAATACAAATGTTTTTGCTGAACCATCTTTGGAATTAATTTTAACTAAGTTATTAGTAAGTGAATTATTTTTATTCACCTTATCATTTTTACCAAGAGTAGCTATATATTGGGGTTTAACATTCTTTGTATCTTGAACCCAGTAATTAGTTGCTTTTGTTCCCAAATCCATATCAACATCCATGTCATAGCTTATTTGAATTTGATTAGGGGAGATTTGTTCAACCTTCACTAGTTTAGGAATCGGAAACTCTTTACTATTGATATCCACTAAAGAATTAGTAGACCCCTCAATAAAATATTCAGCACTTGCTTCACTACACCAAAGCCACTGTGACATCATTAAAGTACATACAACTAAAAAACAACTTAAATATTTTTTCATAATTACCTCCTAATTATATCTAATTATTGTTGCAAAATTATCTTTCCCCAAATTCATTAGATATATTAATCCAGAATAATTTATTCAAAACCATACTACTCAATTTTCAAAGATTAATTATATAAGAATGTAGTGTTGTACTACCCCATGGTTATTTCGCTATTTGATTGTAATACAACATAAAAACACCCCAAAATTCAAATCATGAATAATGAGGTGTTTAAGTAAATTGTTTGTTTTTTAGTTGTGAAATGAAAATTACTGTTGATAAACAATTTATAAAAAGTGTATTACTCTTTATAAAATTGTACACTTTATATTTTTTATTGGCATATTATCTTATACTCACAGCTTATGTCAACATTATTCTTTACCATATTCCAAACAGGACATAACGACTCTTCCATTAGTTTTATGGTCATTTCAATCTCATCGGTCTGTACGTCTTTTGATGCAATTTCAAATATTAAATGTATACTTTTAAAATATGTCGGATAGGTTTCTCGTCTTTCACCTGAAGCAATTACTTTTAATTCAGATACATTTTTGTTCATCCTCCTAAGCAATAAAGCTAAGGTCATCCCACTGCAGGTTGCCAGGCTCATAAGAAATAGCTCAAGTGGAGTATACCCCTGACCATCCACAGAATCAATAATTATCTCATTATTATAACGTGATACCCCTGAAAATTTTACCTTGTCATTTATCAGATCTGCTGTTACTGTCAAATTATTGTTCAAAATAAAACCTCCTAAAATTTCGTTTATATTATTTGAGAGTATTTCATAATTTACTATTATTCTACATTATATATTAGTAATTATATTATTTATTTAAATATAATTTTTCCCCAAAGGAATATAGAACAAACTTTGTATGATGTATGCCTTCTGCTTGTTTCATTTCTCTAAGTTTTTCAAAAACTTCTGATTTAAAGTCTTCTAGCACATCTTTTGGTATCTTTTCTAGTGTTCTTATAGCACCATGAGTCCAAAGTTTGTCCCACCATTCTTGTTCATCTTTGTATATAAAAACTTTTTCTTCACTTATAACTTGTATGTTTTTAAATCCAGCTTGGTCTAAAATTTTATACAAACCTTCTTCTGTATCAAATTCAGGAATATCCTCTGCTTGATATTCATCTAGTTCATCTTCAGATACAGGTAAATATTTATCAAATAATTCATTTAACCACATAAATTTTTCATCTTTTTTTCTAAGAAATGTAGTGAATGAGAGTCGACCACCATTTTTTAGCACTCTCATGAATTCATGAAAGGCAACTTTATAATTTGGTAAGAAAAATACTCCAAATCCACAGAGTATATGCTGAAAAGTTTCATTTACAAATTCTAATTTTTCAGCATCCATTACCATTACTTGTACATTTTTTACACCTCGGCGTTGCATTTCTAAATCAATTTCATTAACCATTCCTTCTGCTATATCAATACCTGTGACCTCTCCACTCTTTCCAACTTTCTCTGCTGCTGAAAAAAGTGAAGCTCCTTTTCCTGATGCAACATCTAAAACTCTTTCGCCTTCCTTTATATCTGCAAATTCAACCAATCTCTCTCCAAAGTATGTAAAGTATCTTGGACCACTACCATCAAAAACTGCTGATACCTTATTAAATGTATTAGTTATGTCTTTTTTTATTTCTATACTTTTGTTTTCCATCAATTTCTCTCCCAACAAATAAGTTAATCAATTATTTTTTAATACTAAATATATTTAACTCATACTATATAGTCTAAATCTCCATCATAAAAATACAAATCACTAAATATTAGTTCTTAAAACTTACAATTATTATCTATAATTTAAATATTATGAACTTATTATAGCATAATTACAATAAAATGTATGTTTGTATATAAAAATAGCCTTGATTTTTAATCAAAGCCATTAAATAATTTTATTTCTTAAGTACTCCAACTTTAGGTAATTTATCAAGTTTAGTCATTCCATGACAAGACTTAAATTGACTTGTTAGATCTTGTCCTGCAGTATTACCAAAGTGTTTTCCACCAGCCCACTCTGCTACTTTACTCAAATCGTATACTATACCTTCAATTGCCACATAGGCAGGCTTTCCGTTACTTCCATCATACTGTGCTAATTCTTCTAATGTAAATTCTTTCTGTTGTCTATAGTAATTATGTCCTATAAGTTCATCAATGGTTTTTAAATCAAAATAAAGTGCCATATATACCTCTAAAATATTTATATATATAATATATGATTATAATAGAGAAGTTGTTCAATTAATTACTTTTTCTATAATTTTATCATTTTTACATTTCACTATATTAATTTTTTCATCTTTATATCTACACGTTATTCCTTAACTATTTTACTTCAGTTCCACCCCATTCAACAACGGTAAATCCTTTTCTTTCAAAAGATTTAATTTCTTGCTCTTCTATTTCTATAGGTTTATCTAATGATTTAAAGAGCATCATTACCCTTAATATTGAATCTGGCTTTGGAGTTATATTAAGCTCTGCTAGATTTTCATACTCTTCACCTGCAAAAGTAATCAGGTTGTATTTATTCTCTTGCATAATTGGTAGCCAATACACTATAAATTCATTATATTCCCTTGGAGCTAACCCCATATATTCAAGCTTTTCTTGCAGAAATTCTTCAGTATCTTCTCCTTTTACCACAAACCCTTTTGACATATCCCATTGATTTTCGGAAATCCCTTCCCAATATAAATAAGAATACTCCCTCTTATCTTCAATATTAGTTAAGGTACCATCAGGTTCTGCTATTACATTCCAACCATCTTTGTATTCTGGATAAGTACAAGTAAGCTCTCCTTTGTAATCTAGTTTAACTCTAACTGATTGTTCTGAAGTTGGATACAAATAAATTACAGGTTTCTTAGTCATCTCTTCTTTTGTACAACCTGTGAAAACTATTAAAATAAGCGATAACAATATAATAAGAAATTTTATTTTATATGTTTTCATATTAACCTCCCATAGAAAGTATCTTTGTTATATAGTTATTGTCCTTTATAAAAAGACTGTATATTAATCTATTATAATAACCTAAATACATAGAACATGGTGAAGATAATTAAAACAATAGCAAGTACAATACCTGCAATAATATTCCACATTAAATCTTCACTGGCTGTTTTAGATTTCTTTGCTATAAAAACACAAATATAATTTGTTATAAATACTATTCCTAAAGCTGCTAATGCAAATGGTAAAAACTCACTAAAAGTAAATAATAATTTTGTATCCATTTCATTCATTACCCTTATTTGTATGAATGCATTAAATCCTGTTAAAGCAGACATTATATAATAACTTATTATAGTAGTAATTCTCTTTTTTCTGATGAAGTCACTACCTTTTTCTTTGTATGCATTGTATAACCTTGGGTTCATTAGTACTAAATACTTATCATAGTATTCTATTTTAAAGGTAAATAATATAGACAATACAAAAAACATTATTGCTAATATTAGTATAGTTATACCTGGCCCTATAGCGCTGTACAATAAAGACATTGTTAATAATAGTAATACAAAAATGCTAACTTGCTTTAGACTCATTTAAATCCCTCCCCCACAATTTTATAAATCATTTGTTATCCGTAATGATGTCAATATTTCTCTTGCCATGATAGAACCTTTTTGTGCATGCTCTTTTGTATCCATTTCAGCATACGAATATATATCATGAAGCATACCTGTCATTGTTGCAAGTTAGGCATTTACTCCACGCTTTAATGCAATTAATACACAAGATTGAACAACTCCATATAAGTGCAAATAATCACATTTTCTTTATTATTTCCTTATATTCATTAGGAACAGACTTAAATTTTTTAATAGCTGTTTTATAAGTATTTCAGCTTTTCCTTCATATATATAAGCAGTCTTTTTTCATCCCATTAACTATCTCTTTTATTGCATCAATTACTACCTGTGGCTTATCCTTCTGTATATAATGACCACAATCTGTAACGATGATGTGTTTACTATAATCTGATAATGTTACTAGGTCATTTTGATAGTTTAACCAGGTTTTTTCCGAAATGGCAGCAGATTCTTCACCTTTATGGTCAGCAGTTAGAACAATTATTGGAATGTTCCTTAATGCATCCTTTTTTCTTATTTCTTTTACTTGCTTAGCACTAATTAATAATTCATCAAAAGTTTGCTCTTCACCAATCAATTGTTTTTTTACGATTTCTATTTCTTCTGTAGAAGAACGTTTCACCCTATCTTCAAATTGATTTTCATGTGAACAATCAATAAATATAATACCAGATAATTCTTTAGGGTATGTACCTGCGAATAATCTCGCATTATAGCCTCCAATTGAATGTGCAACTATAATATAGGGTGCTTTTACCTTTGCTTTATTTAAAACGGTATGCAACTCGTGAACTTGATCTAAGCTGGATCTTGACAAATCACCTGTATCACTATTCCCGAGCCATGCTCTATCATAAGAAAATGTTCTTGTAATTTTTGAAATTTCTGGCTGTACAAACTTCCAAACTCCATTGTCATCACCTAGACCTGATTCAAATATCACAGTTGACGTTCCTTTTACCTCACATTTATGTTTATTTGTATTATCAGCAACGTTCCACGGGAATTGAATCTGTTTCCAAGGAACATCCTCACTTGCTAAATCTATATCCATATTTCCACTACTTAATCCTTTTACTCTATCCTCCATATTAGTACCCCTTTCACAAATTCCTATTTTTATATTAGTTCAACAAAAAACACTTCCTATAAAGAGGTGCTCCCAATATGGTTTTTACTAATTTTTTATATTGAGTAATTATTTTAACTCTTCCATAATCTTCTTAATATCAAATTTCTTATCTTGAATTTTATAATATTTTTCCTTATATTGTTCTTGTTCTCGAAAACCAATTACATTATCATCATAAAATGTAATAGAAAATACATCTTTAGTATAAGTAGTATATTCATCTTCTTTATAGCTTGCCATAAAATTAAGACTATATTTAGACCAACCCTTAGGGCTCCTAGCTTTTTTATAAGACAGTTCATCAATTATACTGATTAACTTATCTACTTCACCATCTTTAGTATTATCTATCCAAATTGAATTATCTAGTAAATCTAAATCTATTGCATTTACCTGTTTATAGGTATAGTTATAATTCTTTTTTGAAATTAAGTTATTTGAAGGAAAAACATATGGTATGTCAATCCATACAATTATAGCAAAGATAATGAAAATTACTATTCCCCAAATGATTTTTTTCTTATTCACTAATAATCCTCCTAATTTTATAAGGTAGTTTAAAGTCTTTATACTTATATTTTATAAATTAAATGCTATATACTTATTATAGCATAATTACAATAAAATGTATGTGTATACTAAAAAAGCACCTCCATAAAGAGGTGCTCTAATCAGTGCCTGGGTAACTTTTATTACTTGAGTTACAAAATAAAAAATACCACAAAATTCATTCCTCAATAATACGGTATTTAAAATACTTTTATTTTCTAGGGTTTTCAAATGAAGGTGGTGTTGGATTTGGAGCTTCATGAGAAGGTCCTGGAGTTGATAAATCAAAATATAACTTAGAATCTTCAGTAACTCCAAAATCCTTATTAGAACCACTCTTTTGAACTTTATTTAAAGCCTCTCTAAACAGTGCGTTATGAGCTTCTTCTCTATTAAGTAAAAAATCTATTGTTGCTCTTACTTCTTTATCTTCTATCTGTCTATAAAGATATTCATAAACAACCTTTGCTCTTTGTTCAGATGCTATGTTAGATAATAAATCTGCAACTAAGTCTCCAGTAACAGTTACATAATCCGATGTCCATGGTGCACCTGATGAATTTATAAGTACAGGTGATAGACCACATTGTACATGTGTTTGAATTTCTCCACTACCCACTTCATTATTATTAACCTCATGACCATTTAATAGATTTATTGTTTGTGCAACCATTTCCATATGGCTAAGTTCCTCAGCTCCAATATCTAAGAATAAGTCCTTTATTTCAGGATCCTTTATTCTAAAGCTCTGAGAAATATACTGCATAGCTGCCTTTAACTCACCATTTCCTCCTCCTAGTTGTTCTTGCATTAGTACTGCATACTGAGGATTAGGTCTCTCTACTTTAACTTCATGTAATAATTGTTTTTTATGTTCAAACATGCTACTTCCTCCTAATAATATATTTTTATTAAATTTATTATTAGCAAAGTTTCAGTTTAATATTCTATACCATTACCATAATACGGTATTACAAATAAAATATTTAATTATATCTTTGTCACATCATTTAAGAAGAATATAAATTTTTCTTTAATTTTACACCTTAGATAATTTATTCATTGGAATGATGGTCAATGGCTTGAACAGCTAGTTCCAATGATTTAATTCTTCTTTCTAAAAGTGTTCTTTGAGGGCTTCCTACCTTAGATTTCGCATAAATTTTTTCAATTGATGGGAATAAACCAGTAAGAACATTGCGAGCTTCAACTAATTCTTTCTGATTGTAATTGTGGGGTATTTGATTCCAAACCTTTTCTAGCATGGCCAAACTAATATGAAGAGCTTTGAGTCGTTTCTTTATTAAGGTAGTATTTGCTCCTTTCTCTGTCATCTGAGCCAAGGCCTTTTCGGATTTACTGATAGCTGACTGGAAGGATTTTATTGATTCCAATTTACATTCATCTGATACGTTTTCCATGTTAGTGCTCTCCTCTCTTCGTCTCTTAATTATTTTGCTTATTACTTAATAAAATCGTTAAGAACCTAATTTAACTCACGATATAATCCCTAACCATAGTTAGAGATTATTAGCTGAAGAATTATTATCCACCAGCAATTTCAATCACGAATATCATTTTACGTTAGCTAGAAGGATTAAGCAAGTTTTTATCCACTATCAAAAAGATGATAGCCTAAATTCCAAAAGAATACTAGTGTACACCTGGGATTAACATTCTTAGTTATACTTATCAAAGATTTAACTGTTCTTTGCCATTTAAAATAATATCAGCTAAAGCCTCTGCACTTTTATAATAATAAGTGAAAATGTCATCTCTTTCAATAGATTCATCATTTAATTCTCTTTCAATAAACTCAATACACTCATTTAGGCGTGAAAGTGTCACATCCCAAACAAGCTGTTTGTAATCGGGTTTATATAACAATTTATCATATAAGCTTTTTAGGAAAATCTCTCGATATTCATCTGTCATATAAAATGGAAAAGGAAAAAACTTTTCTGAGCCATGGGATATTAAACGTGCTATATCCAAAGAATAAGGCATAATACCTGCAAAGGCCCAATCTATTAAAACAATACCTTCATTACTTTCTATTGCATTACACTGCAAGAAATCTCCATTACATAAGGTACGTGGACATACTAACTGTCTGTCTAAAAAAACACCATATGCAGAAGATAGTTTTGGCTCATTTACAAGACATTTTGACCTTTTATTAATTCTTGTCCAATATCTTTCAAATCGGTTGTCTAACTTATTATCTTTAAAGTCATTTTTCTGCCAGTACATATTAAAAATACGAGAAAGACTGTCAGCACATCCATAAGCCATGTCTTCATTAAATATTCGTAAATCCGTTCCAGCAATATATTCAATTAATATCCATCTCACGTTGTTAATATAAGCCCATCCCTCAAGTTTTGGCACAGGTAGATTTTTATCCTCAAGAAATTTTTCATAAACTTCTACCTCATATTCATCTGACTTTTTTAAAATATAGGTCTGATCATCTGCTATTATTTTATAAACATTATATGCTCTGTCAACGCCTTCTCCATTATCGTGAAAACGTTCAATATGAATTTGCTGTGAAAGTGTTATATTAATTGATTCCAGAACATTTTTCAACATATTTATATGGTTGATGTCTCTTATCTTTTCTGTATATACCCCTTTCATTGGATATCCTCCTTTTGTATGGTGAGTAAATTTTTACAATTGTTCTTAAATATATTACATTTTTCTAAAAATATCTAAACTATGATGTGTTATCCCAATTAAATCAGCACGTTCACATACAGAAAAATGATATTCCAAATATGTTTGAAAAACTTTTTCATTCATATCATTAATGGTCTTACGCATATGATTTGTGAACAAATCAGTTGCAACAAAATGAAGGCGTTCAACATCATATTCTTCCATTAATTTATCTATTTCCTCTTTCCTATGCATCACAAACAGCAAAGATGGATTTGACAAACATTTAAATGTATCCTTATCAACTATACCATCTTTAATGCCATCAAGAATATTACCTTTCTGAAAACCCCAGTTTATAATTGTCGCTTCATTCATACAATATGAAATAAAAACAATTCCTCCTTTTTTGGTAACTCTTATGGCTTCATTAATAGCTTGTTTCTTAGCATTATTGTTAAATAAATGATATAACGGACCGAGTACTAATGTAATATCAAAAGTTTCGTCATTATAGCATGATAAATATATCGCATTACCTTGTCTAACATCTATGTTGCAATTTTCTGTAATTTTACTCTTAAAAATTTCTATATTATGCTCAATAAGCTCAATTGCATCAACTTGAAATCCTTTTTCTGCAATTGCAAGAGAATATCTTCCCGTTCCTGAACCTACCTCCAAGACTCTCATTCCTTTTCTTAAAAACTTGTTGATATAATTCATTGTAGTAAGAAATTCTATTTGACCATACTTAGATTTAAGCCGCCCATCTTCATCATAATTATTATAATACTCTGCTATATATTCTTGTTCATCCATATTCCAACCCCCATATAATAAATCGTAATATAATACCTATTGTAATATATTACGATTTATTACCTAATAATTTATGATTTTTCGTTACAAGTTTCTTTAACCTATATAACAAATATCACCAGCAATTATTCTAAATCAAGCCTGTACGTATACTCATCATATATAATATCAGTACCACATTTTTTAAAAGTACCTTCTTTTTCTATATAAAAGTTAAGTTTTTTTAAAACTGCATTTGAACCTATATTTTCTTTTGCCACAGAAGCAGTTATTTTTTTACCACCATTAATATGACAGAAATCAATTAGTGCTTTTATCATTTCTGTAGTGTATCCTTGACGCCAATAGTTTTTATGAATAGCATAGCCTAAATCCCAATGCTTTTGGTCTTCACTTGGAACAGTACTACATGTTCCAATATATTTTCCAGTTTCTTTTGAAACTGCAACGAAATAATAACATCCATCATAAATTTCTACATTCTCTTTCCATTTCTGATAAGTATCATTTGCTTTTTCACGAGGTGGGTCTGATAAATATTTCCCCATTTCATCATCCAACCATATATCTAAACAAAAGTCAGTATCTTCTTTCTTAGTGCTTTTAATTATTAATCGATTTGTTTCTAAATTTTTCATATCCATTCTAATCCCCCCATCAATATCCATACTTTAGCGAATAAAGTACTACAATTATTTATTTACAACAATACTTATTATAGCATAATTACTATAAAATGTATATAAATACAAAAAACACCTCTATAAAGAGATGCTCTAAAATAAACAGCTTTGATTTTTAATCAAAGCCATTAAATTCAATATCATACTTATATTATTCGTCTTAATATTGCTTCTGATATTCTATAAGCATAATCTTCAACATTCTTTTGAACTTCAACATATTCAAAATCACCAGGAGAGCCTAAATAACCTTCATCTGAAAGTTCTTTTATGTGACCGCCAAACAACCATGCTACACCGCTACTGTCATCTAAGGTAATCGGAGGTAAAGACTTCGCTTTTTCAACATCGACTAGAGTTGGATAAAACTCATATATCATGGCTGTTTCAATATCTCCACCATGCACATCAGGGACTTCTGCCTTGCTTACATTAATTGTTTGCTGTTTAATTGGACATAAATAGGGTTCGTCTAACTTAAGTCCAAAATGTGGAAACCTCAATTCATCAAAAGTGTAACAAGCATTGATATGAAATTGCTCATTGGCTTCCCTAAATGCTTCTATAATCGCAATGTTATGCTCAATGTCTCCATGTGCATTAACCCCAAAAACATTATTGAAGCCAAACTCTGACAGTGATAATAAAATGTCTGAAACTAATGCTTTTGCAGTTTCCTTTCGTATATGGAAAGAGCCTATAAAGCCACCTGTTGATTGGCAAACACCCCAATAAAAAGGTGGAGCAATAGCAACTACATGTCCCTTTTTTTCAAGTTTTTCTTTTATAGCGAGGCAGTATATATGAGCAGTATATATATCTGTCCCTAAGCATAATTGCGGACCATGCTCCTCAATCACCCCCATTGGCAATAAAACAATTGCATTTTTATCAACAAAATCTTGTATATCAGTCCACTTCATATTTGCCATTGTATCTTTAAAAATTCCATTCATCATAAAAATTATACCCTTTCATAGTTTATAGAAAATATTAAGTTCACACTTTTTTACTATTTTCTCTTAACTAATACAGTATTATGAGCAAGTAATTTAATTATATATTTTCTGCATCATTTAAGAAAATTACGAACTATTCATTCATTTTACTCTCATAATTTATTTTTACTATATCCATAACTTGTTTGACAATCTCACCTAAATGCATACTGCCATCTATAACATAATCTGAATTTGGCAGAATAGTCTTTAGCATTTCTTCATATGCAATTCTTGCATATTTCAAATAAAAACTCATATCTTCCCTGATTTCATCTCCAGTAGCATTAAGCATATCACGCAACACACGTCTTGCCATTGCAATATCTAAAGGAGTGTCAATGAAAATCGCACAATCTATAAATGGTTTAATCAAATCATTTTTATATGCAAATGGATAATCCAATAAAATATATTGAACATCATTATCTCCTATGAATTGCAATATATCTTTTTTTAGTGGTTCTAAGTTCCATACATTGTAATCTGCTCCATCCATCACCCATTGATGAAAATCATCAACTTCTCCTTCAAAATCATAATCATCAAAATGAAGTGATTTAGCACTTTTCATTTTTTTCTTGAGTTCGTTTATTATCGTTGTTTTTCCACCTGCTGTAACACCTGCTACTGCTATTATTAATGCTTTCTTTATCATAATCACCTTCTCATATACAATAATGTTGGGTTCACATAAAATTACGATTGCGACTTATTTCATACTTTTTAATTTATCTAATTGTTCTCTTAATTTTTTATTCTCATCTTTAAGTTCTTCCATTTCTACTAATTGAATAATTAGTTTTTTTGCCATTTCTTACAATTATTCATTTGTAAATTCAACCTACTAAATTATTGATAACAATTTCATGTCACTTTCAAAAATAGATAACCCCTGAAATCTGCTTGTTCACAACAACTAGTTTAATAGTTAAATATATTCATAGTTAAATTGGTTCGTATTTTTATATTTAAATAGTTCTCTAGATGTATTTTTACCTATATAAATAATTGAGTATATACCTATATGTATTTTAAACTAGGCAATGGAATAATTTTTCCATTTTAATATCTCACATGACTTATAGACAATAATCTAATATTTCGCATTATTATATACCTGTATAGTTTTAAATAATTCTATTATTCTTTACATCTTCCCATATTAACTCTTTTACTCTATCCCAATTATTTTCATCAACAGTATATTGTGAACACTTTATAATTCTACTGGATAATATTTCTTCTTCAATTTTTGCTCTTTCTGAGAAATATTTGATTAAGCCATTAAATCCTTCTAATTTATGAGTAATTCCATAATTCATAATAGCATGAAGGCACACCATCTTCTTCAAACTCCTCAATCATCCTAAATCCCACACTTTCTAACGCACCTTTGGACCTTACGTTGTTTTTATATGTGAACGCACATAACTTGCTGACATTGTATTTTTCAAATATAATGTGGCAAAATTGTGTTAACGCATTCTTACCAATTCCTATGCCCCAATATGTCTTATCAAATATAACTATACTTACAAATGCATGTTTCTCATCCACTTCATCGATTCCATAACACCAAATATCTCCTATGTATTTATCATCAAAATTAATAACTTTTCCAAAACTCCTTGCACCAGGCTTTAATGATTCCTCATATATCTTGACTGCTTCGTCTAATGTATTCCTGTTAAATGGAAACATAGCTTCTACCTCTTCATCTTGGGATTTTTCCCAAAAAATCTTTACATTTTCAAGCGTGCGTGGTTTTAATAGTAAATTTTCCAATTTTATGTTCCCCCTTAACAATCTAAATGATTTTATAGTATTAATATTATTCTACTGTACATATGAAAGAACAAGTTCTGTAGCCTTCATTTCCGTATCACATCGATCAATACCTTTTAGGCAAGAAACTATCAATAGCATCCTTATTGCTGCTCTAACTATTTTTACATCTTACATACGAATTAATTACAGTTTTTTATCCATTATTATGAATTCCGTATATCCATCAGAAGTCTCCAATACATTTCTTTCGGTTTCTTTAAAACCTAACTTTTTATATATCTTTATTGCTCTTTCATTGAAGGAAGCTACCATTAATTTAACATTGTTTCCTTTGTAGTTTAGCCTTTGAATACCAAACTCAATGCATGCTCTTGTAAATTCTTTGCCTAAGCCTTGTCCCGTTAATTCGGGTTTGAGTCCTAACCCTATGGCCATTTGCCCATCCTCTAACCAGTGGCAATAAAAGCCTATCATATCTTCTACATTAAAACAGGCAAAATATTTTACCTCGCTATCTGGTGCTAAAAATTCCTTTAAACCTTCTTCTGATGGCATATCATAAAATGAATAAAGTCCATCATAGTGCCACTTGTTGACTTCACGTATATGTTCTATTTTAAATTCCTTAAATTCTAGATCCATTTTTATCCCCCATTTTGGTAAAGCATATTTATTATTAAATATTATAGAATCATTAATTTCACCTCATAATTATAAAAAGACTATGAGATATTATTCTCCCCTCAGTACTTGTCTTTATAAGATATTCATACTTGTAATTTTTATAATATGTATTTATATTTGATTATATTAGCTAATATATTTAAAATACGACTTAACTACCTCTTATTTATAATTTATAATCTTAGCATTTACTCATAATCTGCAAATATCAGCCAAAGCATTAGTAAACAGTTTTGGTTGGTCAAGCATCATAAAGTGACCAGCTTCTTTTATAATAAACATTTTTTTGTTTGGTGCATTAATTGAATCAAAATAACGACTTGCTATCGTATGCGGGGCTTGAAAATCTCTGTCTCCAAGAATATAAAAAACAGGTATTTCATAATTACGACTTTCTTCATATAAACTATGTGAAAATAAAAAATCCCAAAGTTTTTTATTACTACTCATCCCTTTAAATAAACTTGCAATATCTGACAATCTGAAAATTGGGCTTTTAAGTAATGTTTTTATTATAGGAATAAAATTCATTCCAACCTTATACTTTCCTTGCAATATTCTAATTCTTTGCAATTTCTTTATCATAGGTTTTTCGTAATTTTTTTCAGGATAAACCCCTATTTTTTCAAGGCTGTCTAAATCCTTTTTATTGCCCGCTTTTATTATTAATTCCTTTACTTTTTCGTAACCAATCTTTTCATTCTCCACTATATCTATTACTTGTCCTGCACCAATGTAGTATAATACCTCTTGAGGATATTTCAGCACAAATAATGTTCCCAGTACACTTCCCCAAGAATGACCTAAAATAACGATCTTCTCCTTTTTATATTTCTTTTTCAAATAATTAACTATTTCAAATAAATCATCTATTAATTCTTCACAAGAAGGATAGTTACTATTTCTTTTCGATTTGGTTAATGTTTTTCCTGCACCTCTCTGGTCCCAATGAACAATGTTAAAAAAACTTGATAATTCTTTTTGAAAAGCATATGCGAATGTTGACTCTGGCATTCCTGGACCACCATGTAAAAACAAAAGGACAGGAAGTTCAGCACTGATGGTGTGGTGTAACAAGTATTGTTCTATTCCATTGATTTTGATATATTCTGAAGAATAATCGTTTTGTTTTTTCATAACTTAAACCTCCTTTAATAAAAATAATCTCTATTTCTGAACATACTAGTATTCAACATTATTACTTATAGTTGTACAAATTTAATATAATAATATATTGTGAAAACATAGGCATTACAATCTTAAAATTCAAGTAAAAGTATTATGCCACTTCAGATGTTTTAATTCTTTTACAGTGTAGATTTATTGTCACAATATAATACAATTATTCGTTTGTAAATTCAACCTACTAACTTATTGATAAACAATTTCATGTCACTTTCAAAAATAGATAACCCCTGAAACCCGCATGAATACAACAACTAGTTTAATAGTTAAATATATCCATAGTTAAATAGGTTCATATTTTTATATTTAAATAGTTCTCTATATCCATTTTTACCTATTTATATTTAAAACTAGGCAAGTATATTTTTTTCATTTTAATATCTCACATGACTTATAAGCAATATAAGAAAATTGTGAACTAAATATCAATTGTTTTATTTCATCTCGTAATGGAGTTCAACAAATTGATTGAATCTCCTTATCCCCTTTAACTTTAGTTCTGACTCAAAATCATTTTTTTTAAATAAAGGTATTCCATGACCTATTAGTGTAGGTGATATAGTAATAATAAATTCGTCAACTAACCTTTCTTTAATAAAAGAATTTAGAAGAACACCACCGCCAACAAGCCATATGTTTCCTCCATCAAGTCTTTTGATTTTATTTGTAAATTCCACTACATCTTGATTAATAAATTCTACATTTTCATTTTTACCTTTTTCTGATTTAGAAAATACATAACACTTTTTATTCTTATAAGGAAATTTACCTTTTTCTTTTTCAATAATCCAGTCATAAGTTCTTCTACCAATTAGAATAGTATCAACTGTATTGTAGAATTCAGAATATCCATTATCTCCTTCGCCTTCAGTTTTAAACAACCATTCCAAGGAATCATCTTCTGTCGCTATGTAACCATCTAAACTTGTTGCAATATATAGAACTAATTTTCTATTGTTGTACATCTATAAACCTCCATATTTATAAAATTCAATCTAATTTTAAAACACAATTAGTGAACAATATTCTACAATTATTCATATACAATCATAATTATAATACTTATTATAGAACAATTACAATAAAATGTTTTAAAATACAAAAAGCACCTCTATAAAGAGATGCTCTAGTCAGTGTATGAATAACGTTTATTATAATTTGAGTTATTAAATAAAAAATACCGTCGTGATATATTAACCTTACTTATAATTATTATGATATTCTCGCTCCAGAATACTAAAATAGAATTGATCGATCCACTTATTGTAAATTATTTAATGGAAATGCGTATTTAAAAACACTAATCATATAATCTTTTTCTTGAAAATCTCCACAATATTCAAAGCCTGCTTTAAAATAATAGTTTTTTAATTTTATATTTCCAGCCCAACAATCTAAATATAGTGTTTTTCTTAAATTTCTTGAAATCTTAAAAGCATAATTAACAATTTTAAGTCCTATATTTTTTCCTTGATACCCTGGTAATATTGCTATTCTATAAAGATATAAATTATTGGGTTTGTTGATGTGAAGTACAGCATTAACATTCATGTCTTTTATAGAAAATGTTCCAACTATTAGCTTGTCTACTGTTATCACATAGATGTTTTTATTTTTTACGTCTATATTTATTTCTTCAATATCCCAAGGATATGTCCATTGATTAATACTTTTTTGATGTAAGTTTAATGTTACTTTATTTAATAACTCAACTATTATCCTTATATCATCTTCCTCTGCTAATCTAATTTCATATAACATTCTAATACCTCTCTATATTTCATATATAGGTGCAGACCTCTTTGCTTTTATTGCATAATCATCAAGGTAATCTGGTAATCTTTCCTCTATACTACATCCATCTAATGAATACCAAGTTATTTTTTCAATGACATCACACAAACTTATACCATGAAATACTTTAGAATTTAAAATATCCTCTAATTTAGCATAATCATACGCTTGTAAGCAATCTGATGTTAATCCATACCAGTATACTTCTTTACCTGGATTATCTCTATCTGGCATTTTCCCAAGCCAGCAATCTTCATATTCTGTGTCATCATCAATACAAAAGTTCATTTCAATACATGAATTATACCTTACTACATCACTTTTTAATACTGTTATTAAGTCCTGTAATTTGATTTTCGCCAACATTCTCCCCCCCTAATACTTGTATTCATAAGATAACCCTACTTTGTAATTTCTACTCATCAATTTATACGTAATTAGAATAGCTCATCCAATAAAATATAGTATTTTATTTTTGCATAATCAGGTTTTATTTCTAATTCTTCAAACAACATATCTGTATATCTTGAATCAAAATCCATTAATTCACGAACACATAATGCAATATCTTGATATAGATCGCCAACTCCCGCTCGTCCCATATCTATAAAGGATGTAATATCTTTACCATCTGTAAAATAATTGTTAAAGCAATAGTCTCCATGTGTAAACACTAATTGCTCTACCGGCTTATTCTTTACGAGATAATTAAATACATCCTTAGATGTTTCAAGACCTTCCGTATATTTATTTCTATCCACTCTTCCTATCAAATTATGTTCAATCTTGTATTTTGCTTTTTCTAATTTTTCCTCTATTCTACTGTTAAAATTACATTCTTTGATATCAACACTCTGCAATTTCTTTATACCAATGGCTGCTAAATGAACTAATCTTTCTGGAGTTTTTCTATATGCTTCATCTTCTAGCATCTGACCTTTTGCATTCTCTATTAGCATATAAGAAATGTCATCTTCCAGCACACGATAAATCACTTTTGGTACTGATAATTTTCCATCCAACCACTGGTACATCTCATATTCTCTGATCACTTCACCATTAACCTTTTCTATCTTTAAATAATAAGATTTATCCATATCAAAGCACTTAATTACTTTTGCTTTCGACATACCTTCTTTATCTATTTCAAAGTTCATACCTGCAAGTATTTTATCCAACTTATTTGGTAAATACATTTATTTTCTCACCAATCCTTTTTCTATATAAATATCTAGCTTTCCATATTCATTTAAATCTATTCTTGTGATTCTATGTTGTGTAAATACTCGTAATATAAGAACATTCTAGTTGCATCATATAAGAATGATGAACTAACTTTGCTTAGGATTATGCTTATAGTTCAGTAGTGATATATTTAGTTTTTTCATCTCTCCATAGTTTTAACAACTTTTTCATTTTTTTTCTGCTATCAATAACGAAAAACGGTTTATTAGGATATTTTTTATGTAAATTCATTATTATATGTTTACGCGTTTTAGAGAAACTCCATAAGCCTTTACAAAGACGTAAAAACTCCTTATCAAGTTTTTCTTCAAGATAGGGGGGTATATCCGAACGCTTTTTACCATTTCTTATTAATACACTAATCAAACATACAAAACGGTTTATATCAAGAAATATTATTAAGTCTGCCGCTTTAAATCGCAATTCCATTGTGTCAGTATGATTTCCTTCAATTATCCATTTTACCTTTGATGTAAGTTCCATTTGTTTCTTTATCCATTCTTCTTTCGGCGGTTGTTCCCAATTAGGACGCCAAAACTCAACATCAAGATGAACAAGTGGAAAACCCGTGATAACAGATAATTCTTTAGATAAAAAACTTTTTCCACTACCATTATTACCAACAATAATAATGCGATTGTATCCCAATATACTCAACACTATCACTTCCTAAAATATAAATAATCTTCGATTCACAAAATCTTACAATTTTTCATTTACAAACATAGTTATATATACTAAATATATTTTATAAGAAATAAATATTATAATTTCTATCTTCGTTTTATCCATTAGAATAATAGCATACTAATAGATACTAAACCTATAAAAATTGCAGCTATAAATAACATAACTGCTTCTATTTTTCTTATAAATATCCCATGAATTTAAAATAGTTACTAAGGAAGCCAATAGAAACATAATGGGCGTATTCTCCCAAATCCCTGTTATGTGTAGTAATGCCACAATAATAACTAAAACCCCAAACACTATTTTTGAATACTTCAATTTCTCAACACCTACTTATTTAATATTAAATTATATTACAAATTATTAGTATATTTTTTATTATTTAACCCTTTCTTTAAAATATAAAGGGTTAATAATATTAAAATAGAAAAAGTGATTATCCACCATAGTTTTATCATAAATGAATGAGTATATTGCCATATATGTCCTATTTCATCAGCATGCAAAACCTTATAATTCTTTGATTCATACCATGATAACGCATTTTCTGTATTAACCTTATAAGAGTTATTTAATAGTTGAATATCATTAGTTTTAATAATAGCAACTGTTGGGTCATTAACAAACGTTATTTTAGCTGTAAATAACTTTATATATGACAGTCCCATAAATAATCCAATACCTATTATTAATGGGGCATATCTGAAGAATTTATTCAATTTCATATTTCTTAATCTCCTTAGAGCAATTTATTATAATTACACATCACCTATAAAGTAATTATACATGAATATAAGCAAGTATAACCTAATTTTTCAAAATATCATTATTAATAAATTTATTAAATATTTCAAGCAAATCATCTTAATTTTAAAGTGAAATTTACCTTCGTCATATGTAGATAAAGCTAAATAAGTATTTAAATTTGTTCTTTGAAAATTGAATAGTACGATATAAAATAAATATATAAATAATGGTCTATTTAGAATATAATAGTATTATGTGAGTTAGTTGGCTATTAAACTACTCGATAAATAAGAATTTGTAATGGATATTAGTTATATTTTCTGAGAGCTTAATTTTGAATTGGCAGAAAGCAAACATTAGGTGAAACGTAAAATCGTCCATCCATTAAAATTTAATGAATACTTCAAAATGTGAGGTGAAGAAATCATGACAGATAAAAAAATTATAGTACAATTTACGATGCTGACATTTTGCATAGCCTATGTTGTGTCAGGTGCTTTGATTACTCTTGGGCAGTTCGGATATTCGGTTTACAATTGGGTTCACTCGTTACAGCAATTCGGGATGAACATTCCTTTTGCAATCTATATTTTGTCACCCGCTATTGCTTCATATATCGTTCTGAAGAAGAATAACAAAATAGCAGATTTTAAGGAATGGTTGAAAACTGTTTTCTATTTTAAAAATAAAATTTCCCTCTATTTGTTCGTTGTTGCAGGGCTTGCACTGTATTTTTTGATACATATTGCAGTTTCAGGCCGTACGGAAATGGTGCTTCCATTTTATACGTTCTTCCTTTCTCTACCTGGGGGGCTTATTATCGGTGGCTTGGAAGAAGCTGGCTGGATGTACATATTGCAGCCTGAGCTTGACAAAGAATTTGGCTTTGTTTTATCTTCTATTTTCACAGGAATCATTTGGTTTTTTTGGCATATACCTCTCTTTTTTATTCCGGGGACTAATCATGGAGAGGGACTCATTAACTTTTGGATGTTTGCAGTTCAACTCATGGCATTTCGTTTTTTTAACGGAGCAATCTACAAAATATCAGGAAAAGGCTGTGTGTTTATGTGCGTATTATTCCATACCATGTTCAATGCAGCATCCCCCATCTTTGGCACCATAACTATGACTTGGGTAGGAACTGTTGTCGCAAATGCTATGATTATTATTGTTTCAATTGTAACTGTTGTGATGTACAACAAAAAAAGGAGGCAATAGTACAAGTATAATCTGTGTTCGCTAAATCCACTTTATCGAGTAAGTTAAATAACTAATTTTAAAATATTACCAAGATAGAATTAAATATTAATTATTAAAAATACCGTACTATTCAAAACTGAATATACGGCATTTTTTAGTTCGCAATTTAAGAAAAATGTAATTTATTATTTCATGAAAAATCAACAAATATTGAGTTAACCATTTAATATAGTTTTTCTATTATTCTATAGCTTCTATTAATCTTACAGGATTTACTATTTTCTTTAATTCGTATTCATTGTTGTTATTTAATACTTTAATTATATCTCCAGTTTCAAGTGCTGTTGACCAAAAAATATCCGGGGTGATATCTGGTTTAAACTGGCACGCTAGAGCATATAACCCTGCTATATAAGGAATTGACCAACTCAACCCGCCTTCTCTATAGAATACATAATCATCAAAGTAATCTGGTAATCTTTCCTCTATACTATAGTTCCTTCTTATTGAAAATTTAATATTAAAGTTATATTTGATAAACTTTTGCATTTCCTAATAATGATAGATTATCACCGTCAACAATTATTGCACTTTGCTGTTGTGTAGTATATACCATCTTTCCATTTTCTCTTATATATTTTTCAATACTTTTATTTTGTGAATCAGTATTTTTATAGTGTACTTCAACTGCAAAATCGTCTATACATCTTAGTCCTTTTTCATAAATAAACTCTGGATAATCTTTATCTGGAGAAATATAATACTGTGAGCATTGCATCATAGCACCAGCACTCCATCCCATTATTATTCCACTATGATGTTCTACGGTATTAATCAATCCTAACTCCGATAGCCTGCTCATTATTTTATCTGGGAATCCACCTGTAAAAAAGACTATATTGGCTGAATTAATTTTTGCTTTAGCACTCTCTGAATTGTCTGTAAAGTAATTAATCAATGTTATATTATTATCCTCTATTCCATAAGTGTAAAATGGAGCAGCTATATTTTTGTAATGCTCACCACTTATTTTATTATAGGATTTTTCCCACTCCACCTCATTTTTTATCCAATTCTCATGAAAAGCAAAAGGAATCACACAAATTTTGTACTCAGGTCTAATTATATTCTTTAATGTTTTATATGCCCATGATTCGTTAAAATCTAATCCATCTAATAAAATATTCATAATACTCCCCCTCAATTAAATTTTTTAAAATTCATAATGCTTCACAATTTAAGAAAATTACGAACTATTCATTTCAAAGTTGTTTTCATAATCATTATAAGTAATCCTAAATGCTAATTGTATAGTGTTTTCACCCGTAAAAATGTTTTTCTTCATTTCTAATAAAACCTAACCAAGGCTAGTCCTTTTATCTTACAACTTTGGAATAATATCACTCCACATTGCACGCAGAATATCCTTATGGTTGATTTCATTATGAGATGTAACAGTGATAACAGCGTTATGATCAGTTAAAACCACACACAATTGACCATACATGCCATCTGCTCGATAAGTGTTCGGTGGTGTGCTGATATCCATAGCCACCTCTTGTTTCATCATCATTTTTGGATGTGGTATCCACCCAATCAGAATGCAGGAGGCTTACATAATAAACAGGAATGATTTGCTTATCCTTATATACGCCATTTTGTAGTAAGGTTATCCCAATGCGAGAAAACTCCTCAGTAGTCAGATATAAACCGCCTGAGCAGGATGTATGTCCATGTTGGCAGGTATTCCATTGAGGATTTACAATTTCCAACATATCGAACATGCGAGGCTTTAAATACTCCAGCATTATTTTACCGCTCACTTTTTCTACAAGCCTACCAAGCATGTAAGTACATAAATCCTCATAATAGAAATTAGAACCAGCTTCTTTTTTCATCTCAGTGATAAAGAAAAGCTCTGCTATGTCTTTAGAATTATATTGGCTAAAATCCTCGAACATATGTCCAGAGCTCATCTGCAACAAATGTCGAATAATTATTTTTTTAGAACCTGAATAGGCGATATCCTTGTATTCTGGAAAAAAATCCAGCACATAATCTGACAACCGTAACCGACCTTCGCTTTCCGCTATACCAATTCCGACAGATGCGAAAGTTTTTGATGCTGAATAGAGATTTTCTCTGTCATTACTTTGTAATCGATGTTCAACCAACGTTTTTCCATTTTGATAAACATGAATGCCGTATACCCCCAAATTTTTTTCAATTACAGAAAGTCGGAAATCCGATAACAACCCCATTTAAATACCCCAATATTGGTTATTGTATTAATTTTCTTCACCTCAAATTCGATGCTTAAGCTGCTATTAATTGAATAATTAGTTTTCTTCACCATTTCCTAAAATTTTTCATTTATAATCATAAATATATAAACTTATTATAGCATAAATACAATAAAATGTATCTATATGAAAAAAGCACCTCCATAAAGAGATGCTCTAAAATAAATAGAATTACGAGTAAGTTATTTAATTATATATTTGTTGCATCATATAAGAAGAGTGTGAATTATCCTAACTAATAATTATACTCATTAGCTTTATGGTTATCCTCGTTTTCTCCCTAAATAAAAATAACCGTTTGATTTATTTCCATTCATAGTTGTATATACCACCTGGTTTAAAATCAATTTATCAAATAGCTGCACGCATTGCTCAACCCATTTTATATCATGATGCCTAACTACAGCACCTTCAGGTAATTCAAATACACCATATTTTTGGTATTTATCTTGAAATAACTTATAACGTTCTATATTGCGTTCATCTGTATTTAGTAAAAAATCATTGATATACAGAATCCCATTAGGTTTCAAAACACGCTCTATTTCTTTTAACAAGGCTTCCTGTTCTTTATCGTTAACAATACACGTTAGCACTGCAAATAAAATAACCGCATCACAGCTTTCACTATCTAATTCAATCTTATCTTCTTGCATTACCCTCAAATCTAAATGAGGATATTTCACCTTTCCTCGTTCGATCATTTTCTCTGAGAAGTCAATTCCTATTAAATTGCCGTACCCTTCTAGATTTAACTGTTCTAATGTTCTTCCATAACCACAACCCACGTCTAGAATAATACCTTTCTTATTAACAAATTTAGCAAACTCTTCAAAGTGAAAAGGTGTTGAAAAATCTTTTTTTTCCGCGACAGTATTCCAATATTTCTTCTGCGTCATGACAAACCTCCTAGTTTCTTTTTATTGAATTATAATCTATGATGAAATATAATAATATGAAAAATCTCATACTGTTTAAGGCTGATTGTAAAATAAAATCCTATAAACTACTATAGTCTGTATTAGTAACTCTATTAAGAAGAGTGTTCAGCAAATTCCATTCTAACAAATTCTCCATAACCAATTGGCGTTTCTTTCCTATAATTATCTACTACATTAAATCCTGCACTTTTATAACATTTAATCGCCCTTTCATTGAAAGACCGAACTTCTAAAGCAATCTTTCAATTTCATTCTTAATTTTATTTATATAATCTTTTCTTACTTCATCACTTGGTCTTGTGGATTCATCAAACAATACACTATTCGGCAGTTGATAAACCGAGCTTATGATAGGAGTATCTCCCTTCACCCTCGGGTATAAATGCCAATGAATATGAGGGCATCCATTTCCAAGTAGCTCATAATTCATTTTATCTGGCTTAAACACATTAGAAACAGCTTCTGCAACTATCGACATTTCTTCAAGGTGTTTAATTTTAAAATCATGTTCTAAATTATGTAATTCTGGGCCATGTTCTTTGCAGTTAAAAACAGTATATCCCTTGAACCTCTGATACCATCCTAAGATAACATATCCAGTTTCAAGTTCCATAATAAAATATGGATCATTTGTAATATTCTTTTGTTGTTCACACATCTTGCATTGCATATTATAACCCCCTGAATAAAATATAAATTTTATACTTCTAATTATTTTGCAACTATTTATTTACAATCATAATTATAATACTTATTATAGCATGATTACAATAAAATGTATTTATATGAAAAAAGCACCTCTATAAAGAGATGCTCTAAAACAAATGGCTTCAATTTTTAATCAAAGCCATTAAATAATTTTATTCCTAAATAATCCTGACAATCCTCTAAAACATACATAGGATCAGTATGTAAAGTATTAATGTCTAAATATCCATATGTTGTTTATCATTAGTAATAATAACAATAAAATCACTAAGATAGTTCCTATTGTTGCAATTATATTTATGAATTTTTGTGCCTTAACACTATTTTTGAATGCTTTTTCAATTCCTTTATATATCATTAATCCAATTATTCCGCCTAAAGTATTATTAATTATATCCGTAATATCAGAAGCCCCAACATTCAAAATAAATTGGAATACTTCACATATTAAACTAATTAAGAAAAACAAGAAAAGTTTTTTTCCAATACTCCATCTTTTAAATAAGATTCCTGCATATATACCAAGCGGTACAAAAATCACTACATTCATAATGATTTCACTAAAAGCAATTTTACCATTTAAGATTAAAGGTTCACTAAAAGGAATTAAGTTTATACTTCTCATATTTCTCAAAGAAGGTAATCGTACATTAAATTTAAATACTATAATCCAAAATAATGCAATCAAATAAATTATAAATAATACATTAGTTAACTTGTTTGTTTTATTATTATCTTTCATATTGTTCCTCCAATGTTTTGCAAATTCATGTTTATCCATAAGATTATATAAATAGCTGCTAGTTCGCATTTTTTATAATTATTCATTTACAATTACTTATTATAGCACATTACAACAAACTATATTAAAATACAAAAGCACCTCTGTAAAGAGATGCTTTAAATATGGTTTATTATATTTTATAACTAAAAGTGAAAATACCTAACAACAATTTCATTATCTTTCATTGCAACAATAGAATAAATTGTATTTAACGTGAATTAAATGCTATTCTTACTTTGTTTATAAAATCATAAATTAAAGTGTTCTTTTATCATTTTTGCAACAAGTTCTGCTGAAAGATTGGAATTGTCAATTTTGATATAATTGTCAAATGGTATCTCATCATCATTACTAACGCAACGATAATTCTTATCATTATCGATTAGCCTATGATTAGAAATTTCAATATCTCGCTTTGAAGCCTTATGCTTTAAGCGATTTTCAGTAATATTTCTTTGCAATCTTACTTCTTGAGTTGCAACAAGTTCCACATAATAAATATCAGCACCATTTTTTCTAAAGATATTAGTTACATGTTCAACAGAATCCCAATCGGACTTTTGGTCAAAGGCCCACATATATGTAAATATTAATCCATAGTTGCTTGATGCTGCAAATTCTTCAAAAATAATCTCTCTCATTTTACTTATTGATTTCCCATGAAAATAGCCGAATACTTCAATAACTGGTTCAATAGTCATATGATTATGAAACAAGCGTAAATCTGTAATTTTCATAAGTTCTTGTCCAACTGTCATTTTCCCTACTGCTCCATTCCCGATTAAAAACACCAATTTCAAAAAAATATCCTCCTATGCTAATGTAAATAATTTTTTGTTCACATTTAAGAATATTCAGGAATGAGAATTAAGCTTCTTTTCTGTTGCCATGTTCGTCAAAATTACTCTTTAAGGCTCTCTCCGTAGGAAATATCGAACCAACTAAGAAAATAAGTTGTATACCACAAATTATGCCACCAAAAGTTCCTACAACACTTTCATCTTTTCCAATTACAAACAACATAGCTATCACAGAAGGTATAAGCATAAAGAATCCTATTGTTAGCCATAGTTTTCCACAATAATGGTGTGCAAACTCCCAAGTTTCTTTGTTTTTCATAGACATAGAGGTTCGGTATCCAAAAACCTCGTTAATTTCTTTTGGTGCGTTTTTGATAAAGTATTTACCAAACCCAACCATTGTAAATGGAATTAATAAATCCATAACCATCATAAAAATCCAAAATACCATTTCAGTATCACCCCTTTAAATGCAACTATTTATGAATAGTACGGTAGTTTAATTAATTAAGAATGTATTATAAAATTCATCTTTAACATATTTTTCATCTGTTTTTATCCACATTATAGCATATTTTCAAATACCGTACTGTTCAATTTTCTAATTACATATTTGTTACGTCATTTAAGAAAAATGTAACACAATTACAACTGCCATTAGTTCTATAATTTTACTAATCATTTATTTTTATCCTAAAATACTTTTCAAGTGTATCATCAATTTCTTCTTCATTTTTTAACTCAACTTTCTTTATTACTTTTGCATTTTCATAAAATTTTAAAGTGTCGCCTACAAGTGTAATATTAGATGTATCAGTAAAAATTGATATCTTTTTATAACCAGTAAAAAGCGATTGTGGATGTTTTTCACAGAAAAAAGAAGGCATGACATAATCAATGTCCAGTTGAGGTTCTTCTGTAAAACCATAAATTCTTTTCCAACTTTTACCTTGCTCCTTCTGCCAAAGAATATTCCCATAAAAGTCATCATGTTCAAATCTATATTCACTTACACCATCATTTTGTATTAACCCATCTATCAATCTAAGTGCCATTCTAGGAGATTCATTTCTCACGCCCACATCACATATATAGATACCATCATTCGTTGTGACTTTAAGTATACGATGGCTTCGCATCTTAATAGTAGTCTCATCATTAGCAAAACGTCCTGACAAGTTTGTAACATTAAATCCAAGGCTTTTTAACAAATTGCTATATAATCCGTTTAACTCAAAGCAATACCCACCCCTATGGTTTAATATCATTTTTTTGAATAAATCTTCTGCATTAAGAGACAGCGGAACTTGATTTAAAATATCCAAGTTTTCATATGGAATATTCTTCAAATGAGCAATTTGTAATTGTTAAAGTGTTTTTCCGTTTAATTCAATCTTCTTATTGTACCCGATTTTACGTAAGTAAATATTGATTTGCTCTTCAGAGTATATCATAGTTGATGTTCTCCTTATTATATTATAGATAATTTTTAAATACATCCCAATAACGTATATTTTAATTGTAAATCATTGCTCTACGTAAGGTGCAAGTCTAGTTGTAAAATTTATTATTTCGTCATATGTAATTTTAGCTCGAAATTTCCTTGAATCCTGAATTTCTTTGCCTATGAATGATATTTATAATGGGAAATTATTTTTACATAAAGTGTTATAAACTTCATGCAGCAATAATTTTACTGCTTTTACTACCTTTAACGCCTCTCTTGTGGGCTTTGCGAGGCATAGTGAAAGTTGTACTTTTTTTGTGGTTGCCTTTAAAAGATTCTCTAAAAAAGCCTCGTCAATTTCCCACAACAGAGTGATGTATAATTCAAAAAAACTTGAAATATTATCTAATCTATTAGATAAATTGGAATTTGTTAGCTTAGCATTATGCTCATTTTCTTTGTTGCTTTTTCAGAATAATATAACTAAAAATCAAAGTAATGATATATACAACAATAAATACCGCAATGGCATAAATATCTGTAGGATAAGGAGAAATTACCTGTCTGCATAATAACGAAATCGCAATAGAAATTGGCATAAATAGACCAAGGGCTAAATTAGCGAAGTTTATTACAAGTGGTATTTTTGATTGAGAATATATCTTTCCAATGAAGTAACCTACAATACCGACAATTTGTATAATCATTCCACCCCAAATAGCTTCAGCAGATTGCTCTTCATACCAACCGCCAAATGCGCAAAATAAACCGATTGCCAAAAATGCTACAGAAGATATTAATAAAATTTGTGCGGTAACATCATTTTTGTTCCTTTGAAGTGTAATTTTGCTTATGCTGATCTCTTGTTCATCTTTCAAAAGATAATCTGTTGTTACATCAAAAATATTGCTTATTTGTACAATTTTTTCCACATCAGGATTTGATTCACCGAGCTCCCATTTTGAAATAGCTTGCCTTGATACATTAATTTGTGTAGCAAGTTGTTCTTGAGACATACATTTTGATTTTCTTAATAATTGTAGTTTTTCCCCAAATGTCATAAAGACCACCTCCTGTTTTCTTGCTTTTAGTTTAGCATTTTGCTCAGTTGCATTCTACCAAAGAGACCTTGAACTTTCGCAACTGCCAGTTGCAGGTCTTATTCAAAGCTATTTTCAGATAAGTATATTTGTCACGTCATTTAAGAAGATAATGAACTAACTAAACTCAAATTATGATTATTCTGTATTGTTGGTATCGTCATTACCTGAACATATTTCAATAAGGTTTCCTTCTGGGTCTGCAACATAGCAGATTCGCATACCATAAGATTCAGTAGTAGGCCTATAAATTGGTTTTGCTCCTGCCTTTATAACACGTTCAAATTCTATGTCTACATCAGAATACTTAGGAACGTCAAAACAAATCTCCATATTACCGTTTATGCCTTTACTCCAATGAAATACCTCAGGTATAGAATTTTCAAAACCTTCTCTTGTGCTTAAAATAAAATGATGAATTTGTCCTTCCATTTCGACGACTGCAAATCCACTACCATCCCAATTTATATTTAACCCCATTACATCTTTATAAAATTTGACCATGGTTTCCATGTTATTTACATATAATCCAATTGCTCCAAACCTCATTGTTATACCCCCATTAAATTAAATATTCTTCAATCTACAATATCTAAAAATTACACACTAATCAATAAACTAATTATAACATTATTTGAATATAATGTTATAATTAGCTTGAATAAATTTCATTAACCATTCCTTCTGCTATATCAATACATGTAACCTCTCCACTCTTTCAAACTTTCTCGGTTGCTGAAAAATAAAACGGATAATCATTCTGTAAATTACAACCATTAGTGTATAGTGGTTATTTGCAAGTAATGGTATAATTCAGTTATACATAATACAATGTTACATATGAAAGTTGTAAAACAACTCAATAAATAATAATTTGACCAGGAAATTATTTATATAATGGGAGGGTAAAAAATGTCAATGATTAAAGGTTTAGAAACCACATTTAACTCTGTTTACACTGAATACGACAAGTGGCGTCCTACTTATGTTAAAGATCTATATGATGATATTTTTGATGTAAAAGAAATAAATCCGTCAAGCAATGTGCTTGAGGTTGGAATAGGAACTGGACAAGCTACGTTGCCAATACTTAAAACAGGTTGTAGTTTAACTGCAATTGAATTAGGTGACCAATTAGCGGAATTTTCAAAACATAAGTTTAAAGATTATGATAAATTTAATGTTAAAAATCTTGCATTTCAAGATTTTGAGTGTCCTTCTAATTCATTTGACCTCATCTTTTCAGCATCAGCCTTTCACTGGATTCCTGAAGATATAGGATATACCAAAGTATTTGACATACTAAAAAGCGGTGGTATTTTTGCACGATTTGCTAATCACCCATACAAAGATAAGAAACGCAATAACATACATATTGCATTTGAAAATATATATGCAAAGTATATGCCTGATTCATTAGGTGGAGATGAATATAGTGAGGAAAATGCTAAAAATATAGCAAATATAGCTTACAAATATGGATTTATAGATGTAAGTTATAGACTCTATCATAGAACAAGAACTTTTACAGCTGACGAATATACATCATTATTGGGTACTTATTCAGACCACATTGCTATTGAAGAAACCACAAGAATGAAATTTTTTGATGAAATAAAAGAAGCAATTAATGACAACGGTGGTATTATTACTATATGCGATACAATAGATTTACAACTTGCAAGAAAACCATAACTTCCTGTTATGAGAATAACAGGAAGTTCGCTAAATTCCAATTTGTAGAATTAATTTACCCACTTTTGCTCTTAGCGGGGGTTTTGTCGAAAATGTTGGCTCTCCCCCTCAAAGAACATAATTTAATCTCTACTTCACATATGCTAAAATTATTCATTTAAATCTATTTGCTAAATTGGAATATATATTATATAATTCTTTTACAATACTCTATTTCATCATCATTTCTACTTATTTCACAATAACCAAATTTTTTATATAAATGTTGATTGCCAACACTAAATACTGGAGTAGATAGAAACCATTCTTTTATATCTGGATATGTTTTTTCAATCAATTCCATTACTCTATAACCATAACCTTCTCCTTGAAATGATGGTTCTATTACAAAATCCTCGAATCTCATCTTATTATCATCTAAAGGGATAAGGAACAATGCCCCTATAATTTGATTATCTAATTCAATTTTGTAAGCAATAAAGTTTTTGATAATATAAATTTGAGACTCGACCTTATCATAACCTGGAGGTCCTCCATTTCTACCTAAATATGTGTTAATTTCTTTATTATAAGCAATAGTCTTTATTTCTGTTATGGCTTGTGCATCCTCCAATTCAGCACGTTCTATCATTATCATAAATACCTCTCCTTTTAGTTTTATTTAAATTTCTTTTTTAACCTTGGTATATCTTTTAAGTCAATCCATTCTTCACTATATCCACAATCACAACATACATATCGTGGTACTTTTACATATGAAAAAATCGTAGCTCCTATTGGAATATTATTTCCAGTGCCATATCCTTTTACGCTTCCCTCTATTCTAATTATATTTGCTCCGTTACACTTTGGACACCCTTTTCCTGTTTTCATAAATTTACTCCCCTACAAATAAATTACTATTCATATTCTAGTTTAGCAACTAACAGCTTAATGTAATTATATACCATAGGTTCCATAATTAATATAATAATTATTAGTACCATACTATCCAATTTTCAAAGAACAATTTATATAAGGATGCATGGTTGTCCTACACACTTGGTCTGAATTTTATTGAATTACGAAATAAAAAATACCGCATATTCATTTGAATAATACGGCATCTATTTTTAATTTTATTTTGTAATAAATTAATATTGTTTAGTTATTTCTTCGTCTATAAGTCCAAAATGTTTAGCCAATGCACTCAGCGTCTCTTCCTTAGTATCAACTCCAATATTATCTCTAACTAGTGTAAAAAAGCCACTATTTTTATATTCTTCATAATGTTCTTGGCTATTTACCCTTGCAATTCCTTCTAAATAATTAGCCATAGTCTTTTCTGGATTTTTAGACTGCATAATTTGTGCTTTTATAAATTTTTTATCAGCATCATCTCTATCAAAAAACTGTCCTACAGCCATTGATTGTGGTGATAGCATAATTGCAACTTGATTGTAATCAGCGATATTTTTTAATAATTCTATTGGGATATTTGTATCAACGATAACTTTTCTGTCCTTAGACACTCTAATTAATTCTGCTATTTCAAATTCTGCAATCTCCAAATTACTTTCCACAATCCATTTTTCATATGATTCAGGACTTCTATTAACAAACTCCTGCCAATCTTTCATGGTTTCAAAATAACAAACATTAGGAAATAAGTCTGGCTTTGCAATTTTACTTGTCATATTAAAATGGTAATTTTCTTCACGTGAAATTAAATTGTACTTTTCCGCAAGCCGCTTAACCATTGTTGATTTTCCAGCATAAGCTGTACCAGTAATAAACATTACATTTTTCAAACAATATTTAATAATACTATCATCTATTTTCATATTTTTAGCTCCTTTTTCACAACAAATAAACCTATGTGTTTTCATAAGTTTTTACAAATAACTATTTTTATTAATTACTAACGTAATTTATTGTTGTTGAATAAAAGAAAACTCATATGATTTCACTCCTCAAAATTTAATAATCTACTCTAATACTATTATAAATTTATTATAACATATCCTGTAAATACCGTACTATTCAATTTTCAAAGAACAATTTATATAAGGATGCAGGGTTGTCCTACACATTTGGTCTGAATTTATTTGAATTGAGCACTAAAAAATACCGTATATTCATTCTTGAATAATACGGTATTTTCATTAATTTAATATTTAAATCTATCTTGGTAATACTTTTTAATTAGTTATTTAACTTACTCGATAAAGTGGATTTAGCGAACACAGATTATACTTGTACTATTACCTCCTTTTTTGTTGTACATCACAACAGTTACAATTGAAACAATAATAATCATAGCATTTGCGACAACAGTTCCTACCCAAGTCATAGTCATGGTGCCAAAGATGGGGGATGCTGCATTGAACATGGTATGGAATAATAAGCCCCCCAGGTAGAGAAAGGAAGAATGTATAAAATGGAAGCACCATTTCCGTACGACCTGAAACTGCAATATGTATCAAAAAATACAGAGCAAGCCCTGCAACAACGAACAAATAGAGGGAAATTTTATTTTTAAAATAAAAAACAGTTTTCAACCATTCCTTAAAATCTACTATTTTGTTATTCTTCTTCAAAACGATATATGAAGCAATAGCGGGTGACAAAATATAGATTGCAAAAGGAATGTTCATCCCGAATTGCTGTAACGAGTGAACCCAATTGTAAACCGAATATCCGAACTGCCCAAGAGTAATCAAAGCACCTGACACAACATAGGCTATGCAAAATGTCAGCATGGTAAATTGTACTATAATTTTTTTATCTGTCATGATTTCTTCACCTCACATTTTGAAGTATTCGTTAAATTTTAATGGATGGACGATTTTACGTTTCACCTAATGTTTGCTTTCTGCCAATTCAAAATTAAGCTCTCAGAAAATATAACTAATCTCCATTACAAATTCTTGTTTATTCAGTAGTTTAATAGCCAATTAACTCACATAATACTATTATATTAAAACTCACCTCTTTTCTTTTTATACCTTTTTCTGTGTATAACATATTAGTAACTTTGTTGATAATTCGCCATAAATAAAAAGTCCGAAATAAAGTTCTACCTAAATTGACGATTTCCATATTAAAATTTATTTTTCTTATACTCGTCAATTCTTGATTTATTATCATAAGCAAGTAAATACTCATTATATTTAGAAGCATCATAGTTTTCTCCTAATTTTTCTTTTGCTTCATTTGCTGAAAGTCCTTGCCTTTGATTAAAAGTGGAACAGGGATATTTGTTACATTCTCCACAATGATTTAAATTTTCTTCTATAACACATTTTCTTACAGGACAATTGGTATCAATAAGTTTTCGATTTTCTTTTTCACATCTACATCCATCACAATGTATATCTTCTGCTAAAATATCAAGGTCATAATAATCCTTCCATGCTTTTGAAAGTTCTTTTCGCTGGTCATTTTCTTTTATATTTGGCTCAAATGCTTTGCATAAGTCGCAACAATATCCACATCTTGTTATATTCATGATAATTGCGCTCTCTTTCTATTTGGTTTTTTCTTTATACATAATAATCTTTCTATATCTGCGATTACTGTGTTACTTATTATATCTAAATATAACCATTTCCCATCATGATACTGGCGAGTATTATCATAGAAATTATTAATATATTCAGAGAAGTCTTTCCTTGCAGTTTCAAATTTTTCTCGTTCATTCTTTCCCAATATAATTAAAACTCTCATACCTTTTTCTCTTGGATACAACGCACAAAATGTTTTTCCACTCTTACGATATTTTAATTCAAAGACACCTGTTTTCCCGCCATTATCCCATAGCATATCCATATCGTAATTATCCTTAATGAAGTTATTGATAGCACACCAAGTTTTAAATACATCCTCTTCCATTAATTGATTCAATTCCTCTTCTGTTGGTACTTTTTCAAGCATAAGTATATCCCCCTTTTTATAAATTCAAATAATTGAAACTTATATAATCATCATTGTCTCCTATAGATAATTATGTATATTTATTACCTTGATAGGTTCACAATATCTTACAATTTTTCATTTGCAAACATGGTTACATATACTTATTATAGCATAATTACAATAAAATGTATGCATGTAAAAAGCACCCCTATAAAGAGATGCTTTAAATATTGTCTTTTACTAATTCTTTATATTAAATAACTATTTTAACAATTCCATAATCTTTTTAATATCAAAATCCTTATCTTGGATTTTGTAATATTTTTCCTTATATTGATCTTGTTCTCGAAAACCAATTACGTTATCATCATAAAATGTAATAGAAAATACACCTTCAGTATAAGTAGTATATTCATCTTCATCATAGCTTGCTATAAATTCAAGACTATATTTATACCAATCCTTAGGCCTCCTAGCTTTTTTACAAGACAACTCATCAATTATACTGACTCACTTATCCACTTCGCCATCTTTAGTATTATCTATCCAAGTTAAATTATCTAGTAAATCTGAATCTATTTCATTTTCTAGTATATAGGTATAGTCATATGCACGTACTTGTTTATAGGTGTAGTCATAGTTGGTTTTTGACATTAAGTTTTTTGTAGGAAGAATATATGGTATGTCAATCCATACAATTGTAGCAAAGAAAATGAAATAGATGTAGGGTACCCATATATTCTTAGGTATTTCATTATTTTTTTGAATTGCGCACTAAAAAATACCGCATATTCATTTTGAATAATACGGTACTGTAAATAAATTATTTAATTGTATATTAGTTTCGCCATTTAAGAAAGGTACGACATAACTGAATAAAAAATATGTTATATCAACCCTACAAATTGGAATTTGATAAACTTCTCATTATACTCATACCTCTTTTTGATAATAAACAGATTCCTTATCTCTGTGCATTTCCAAATATCCAAGCTTTTTATAAAATGAATTTGTTCTTATATTCCAAACCGGAGTTTCTAAGCGCCATGTTGTAATCTTGGGAAACATATTTTCAATATATTTCATTGATTCTAATCCTAAACCTTTTTTATACTCTTTTGGATCTATAAATATTCTTCCCACATACATAATCTCCTTATTTCTTTTATCCTGAAATAAAACGGCTCCGCCAATGAGATAATCCTCCTGCTTTATAGTGTATAAATTATGACTTAACATCATTTTTTTATGCCATTTTTCAGAATCATAATTGGGTGGCCCTCCTACCTCATCGGCACCTACCATTACGTCTGTATCGAAAGCTCTCTTTGAAATATTAGTTACTATTTTGATTTCTTCTGGACTCGCTAACTTAATATCCAATTCACTCACCATCTTTCTTAAAAATCTAATATTATCCAATTCTATAACTCTTTTTATTTAGTACATCTATATATTCACGCCCATTATTATTCCAACACTCAACTTCAGTAATATCTACTTCAATGAGTACCGTATTTTTATATTTAGCCCAATACATAAATTCCTTATCAAGATGCTCACATCTCTCTAAAATTTCTTTATTTTCATCACTTGATGGATGTCCTAATACGACTGCTCTTCCTTGTATTTGTACATTATTAAAACACATTGCCACTAAAGGATTTTTAATAATTTGTTTATATTTCGCATAGGCTTTCGAAGTCATAAAATATATTTTCAATTCATTTGATGTGCAGTAAACAGTTCTAGCAGTAACTTTTCCATTTTCGCAGGTTGCTAATACAACATTTTTCTGTTCTTTCAATCGATCAATTATTTTAGCCCTCATCTCTGTATATTCAAGACTCCTCATTACTTTTCACCTCAAAAAATATAAATAATCTTCTCTACAAATTGCTATTTATAAATCATTAATTCATCATATAATACCACTATGACTTAACTCATAAAAAAAGTGTATCATACTAACCGTTTTATTGCACTAATTTCCAATATGCTATAGTTAATATTTCCGAAATATGCGTTAAGCTCTTATTTTGAACCTACATTTAAATTTAGGGAGTTCAATATTTAAATGAGGAAATGTACCCTTCTTATGAGTCCTTTTTTACGGCATTGAAGGCAATTGAGACATCTGTGAGGGCACCCACCTATCGAGGGATAGGCTTCAAAATTAGAGTACCGGTATTTTGGATTTAATTTAGAAATTATAAGCCAATGCTTAATAACGTTAAGCACTGGCTTTTGTTTATGTTTATAATATAATTAAATCAGCAACTTCTAAATTTTTCATTTCATCTTCTAATTTATGCATTTCACTTTCTATTTGGTGAATTTCCTCAAAAGCTAAGTTTAAAACATCAATAACCGTTTATATTTAATATAACGATTCATATTTTTTTGCTAAGCAGACTATTTTCGCCATACTCTCTATAGAAACAGTTTGCCTAGCATCAGATATTGATTTTTCAGGATTTATATGACTTTCAATCATTAAACCATCAGCTCCAGAGCATAATGATGCTATTGACATTTGAGGTACTAATTCACTTAATCCTGTACCATGACTTGGATCAACAATAATAGGTATTCTATATTTTTGTTTTATAGCTGCAACAATAGATAAATCCAATGTATTTCTTGTAAATGATTCAAATGTTCTTATTCCTCTTTCACATAATACAACATTAAGATTTCCTTGAGACATTATATATTCAGCGGCATAAATCCATTCCCTTAAAGTGGCACTCATCCCTCTTTTCAATAAAATTGGAACATCTTTGAGTTTTCCTACTTCCTTGAGCAAACTATAATTGTACATATTTCTTGAACCAATTTGTATCATGTGGCAATGTTTCAAAACGATATCTATATCTTTGATATCCATTACCTCCGTAACTACTGGTAAATTATTTTCCTTGCCAACTTCATATAATATCTTGAGACCTTCATATTGGAGTCCTTGAAAAGCATAGGGTGAAGTTCTAGGTTTAAAAGCACCACCTCTTAAAATATCGACTCCAATTGCCTTGAGACTCGTACCAATTTGCATCATCAAATCCATATTTTCCACAGAACACGGTCCTGAAATCAAAACTTTTTTCTTTCCACCGATAATAACGTCTCCTACTTTTACAGTAACGTTTTCACCACTAGTTTTATCTGCAAGCAACTTTTCCATGTCAATCCCCCTTGTTATCTCAATCATAAGACCAATTCTAATTATGATAATGGAAAGTATGTTTGAATAATTGTCAATGCTTCTCTAGGCTCTTTTTTTGCTGTTAATTCAAATACACTTTTATCATTATTAATATCAATATTATTTTGTAATACTACCTTTGGATTGGTTAATAAATGTTGTATACATTGTTCTTTGTAACCATTTTTAACCAATAATTCACCAAAAGCTGTTTCAACAATTTTAATTTTGAAAAGGGACTCCATTTCTGAAATTCCTTCCAAAGGCCCATTACTTAAATGCACAATATTTTTTAATCCATTTAATAATAGTTTATCCATTGGGTCAATATTAAGAGGAATTTCACCAATTGTAGCATCTTTCCTTATACTACCCAAAATGCAATTACCTCTAGGATTATCATCATCACCTGAAAGACATTTTCTTAACAATTCCCATGAAGAACTTTTCGAGTTTGAATTTCTAATAATACAAGCTATGGTAATTACTTCTTGTGGTTCCTTAAATAATTCGATTAAGCTAGGTACGTATCCATTTAATATAATAGTAGGTTTTCCATTTCGAATTCGAGAATCTCTAATAGGGAAAACTGTACGCGCTCTCCCAACCTTATTTAAACCAAAACATAGATTATTTCTAAACCATACTATACTTTTATTATCATTATCAATAATATTTTTGGGAACCTTGTACCATTTATTTGCTTTTTTCAGTGTCAATCCATCCTCATCAATTTCTATACTATCAATAGAAAACTTTTTTTTCAATTCTTCAAAAGAAATATCTGGTCGTGAAGTGCTCCATATTTCATTAATTTCATTTTCAGTTAGCCCATACTCGGTAATCAACTTCCTTGCTGGAACTACCATATTTTTAGAAAATTTCTCATCAAAAAAAAATTCAAATTCTGGAGTATCATATATTTTCTCGATATTATCCATAATGTAACTAGGTATGCTATCTGATTCATAGCCACTATATGCTTCTTTATAGAAGTTAGTTAATATATCAGGATATTTTTCAAAGTATTCTCCACTTAAAAATTTCATAGCCACTATTTCATAACCAAAATAATTTATTCTCTTTAATAATTCAACTATTGTATCAAAATTTTCAGCAATAGGTGGTTTAAAAAGCATAACCGCTTCTTTCAACTGCATAATATTATCATTGGAATGTTTTTTAAAACTAATTAGTTCCTTGTAATATTTACGTTTTTCTTTTACTTCCTTTAAAGCAACCGAAATTCCTTTTGTATTTATAAGATCATCATGAATCATAAAAACGTTATGAAAAGAATTTTTATGATTAACTTGTGAATAATAAAGTTTTATTAAAAACTGCCATATGCTAGGCATATTATAGTATTCCCATGATAACTTTATTTGAGGTATGTCAAGGAAAATAGATTCCCATACTTTAGCCTCCTCTTCTGAAATTGCCTTATTAGCTAATATCCCCATTACATTTAAAATATCTATATCTATTAATTTTATATCTTCAAATTTAATATTATAGACATCAATAACATTGTTTTCCATAAATACTTTGTGAGTTTTATGCACATTACGTATTTCTTCATAGATATTATAAGTCTTTAAATTTGTTAACTTGCAATTTAATTCATTACAATAGTTAATGTAATTAACTTCATAATTTTGTTTCATCGTTATTACTCCTTGATTCTATCTTGTTTATAATCTCCTTAAGTATTATTTCACATACTTCTTCAGGAATAATAGTTGAAGAATCAATATAAATTGCATTTTCCACACATTTCAATGGAGCATATTCTCTATTAGTGTCTAAGAAATCTCTCTCTTTTATTTGATTAGTAACGTAATCTAAAGTAATGTCCTTTTTTTCAATTCTCCATTCATTGAACCTACGTGTTGCCCTTTCTTCAATTGACGCATCCAAATAAACCTTTAAAAATGCATTTTGAAACATGGCACTTCCTGTTGCCCTTCCCTCTATTAGAATGTTTTTTCCATTAACTAACTTGTGTAATAGTTTAGTTAACTCCTTATGTATTGTAGGAGATGAGGCAATTTTAGAGGATGCCTTTGAAATTTCTGGTGTTCTAATATATTCAGATACATCCTCTCCATATAAATATATTTTAAATTGATTATCTAAATAAGAAAAATCAATTTTAGAATTGTGAATAAGATGAATAAGTTCATCTTCACTATCTATATTAACTTTCATTTTTGAAGCTAATAAGGCCACTGTTCTAAACACAGGTCCACAAGTTTTTTACCTATGCCTTTTCCTCGATATTCTTCTTTCACAGCTAGGTCTTGGATTGTTGCTGTCATTACTTTATCTGATACGACCCTTACCATAGCTACCATATCTTCCTTATCCCATACAGTGAAAACCCATGATGAATTTTTAAAACAGATTTCATACTTTTCATCTAGCCATAACGGTTGACTTGCAGACACCCAACCAACCTCATTGTACATTTTTTTAATTATATCTCCCTTAATTCCATCTGCACCTTCTCTAATAATCAATCCCTTATAATATTGATACATTAAATACCCTCCTAAATTAATTTGAACGCAATTTCCTAAATTTTTTCATTTTTAATCATAAATATAATACTTATTATAGCATGATTACAATAAATTGTATGTAAATAAGCACCTCTATATAGAGATGCTCTAAAATAAATAGCTTTGATTTTAAATCAAAGCCATTTAATGATAAGTATAATTATTTTATAATAACTATATAAAAAATATAGGATCGTATTATTTTATGCCTGCATCAATATGTACTTCACCATCACCAACTATTACGATTTTATATTCAGATTTAAGAGAAACTAAATAATGTCTTGATGATTTAGGTTCTAGATATAAGACTTGTGTGTTAATGTTATTTTCATTAAAAACAATAACAGAAACACTATATGCTGATATATTTTCAACATGGTAAGAACCATCTTTTGAATGATTAAAATCCGATATTTTATAAAAACCCTCTTTATACATATTTCGTGAAGATGCATAAGTTGTAATAGGTGTACCCAATATAGTAGTTACTAAAATTAATAAGATTACAATATATTTTTTCATATAATAGTCACCTCTCGGTGATATTTTATGTAGTATTAATAATAATATGCAATTATTTATTTATATCATTTTTGCACTATAAAATAGGAGCTATATAAAATGTGCCCTATAAGGTGGATAAATTAAGAAGAAGGCAAAGTTTAGGTGTTAACTAAAAAACTTATGAACAAATTCAAAATAAGAAGAGTGTGAATTATCCTAACTAATAATTATTATCATTAGCTTTATGATTATCCTCGTTTTCTCCCTAAATAGTAATAGCCATTTGATTTATTTCCATTCATAGTTGTATATACCACCTGATTTAAAATCAATTTATCAAATAGCTGCACGCATTGCTCAACCCATTTTATATCGTGATGCCTAACTACAGCACCTTCAGGTAATTCAAACACACCATATTTTTGGTATTTATCTTGATATAACTTATAACGTTCTATATTGCGTTCATCTGTATTTAGTAAGAAATCATTGATATACAGAATCCCATTAGGTTTCAAAACACGCTCTATTTCTTTTAGCAAGGCTACCTGTTCTTTATCATTAACAATACACGTTAGCACTGCAAATAAAATAACCGCATCACAGCTTTCACTATCTAATTCAATCTTATCTCCTTGCATTACCCTCAAATCTAAATGAGGATATTTCACCATCCCTCGCTCGATCATTTTCTCTGAGAAGTCAATTCCTATTAAATTGCCATACCCTTCTAGATTTAACTGTTCTAATGTTCTTCCATAACCACAACCTACATCTAGAATAATACCTTCCTTATTAACAAATTTAGCAAACTCTTCAAAGTGAAAAGGTGTTGTAAAATCTTTTTTTTCTGCGACAGTATTCCAATATTTCTTCTGCGTCATGACAAACCTCCTAGTTTCTTTTTATTGAATTATAATCTATTATAAAGTATTGTATAAATAACCTTTACTTAGTCTTATGTTACATAAGATTGTGTTTATAATGTCCTTAATGCTTTGTTCCATTCAATATAAAAATCAACAATTGAATTATATCTTTTAACCCTATCAATATTTATGGATTTAATTACGATATCAAAGTGAAACAGGCTTTTTATCTTCCCATATATAATTGCTTATTATTTATTAATTTAATTTCATTACCTAATTTAAGAAACTTTCAATTTAAAGAAATTTATAATTGCAACTACTTTTCCATTAAGTATGCTGAACATGAAACACTAAAATCACATTGTTCATATAATTTTTTTGCACCAATGTTATCAATATCTACATATAGCCTAATGCCTGTAGCACTCTTTTCTTGCCTTAATGCCTCTGCCTTTTTCATTAATTCATAGGCAAACCCATTTCTGCGATATGAAGGATGAATCCATAATTCATCAACATAAACATGTCTAAAACCATTGTATTTACTAACTTTCGGCATATAAATTAATGAAATCCAACCAATATATCGTCTTTCCACTTCAACCACATATATAAACAAATTAGGATTTGACAATTCATTTATAATACTTTGCTGAATTGCTTCTTTCAATGGTAATCTTTCACTACCATTCATTCTCCAATATATCATTATCAGTGATTACTACACTTTGTCTAACATGCCTATTTTTATCTAATTATTTCTAATAATTCATTTAGGGATTTAATCTCAATAAAATTATTGTTATTAATATGGTTATCATGTTTGCGGTTTATAAAAACAGGTGTAAAGCCAAATTTTTCAGCCCCAAGAATATCAGCTTCAAAGTTATCGCCAATGAAGTAAACCTGTTCCATTTCGATGGTAGTATCATACTTTTTAATATCATCAAATACAATTTTAAATAAATCTTTATGGGGCTTCCTTATCTTATAATCCGCACTAAAATGTATATTAGCAAAATATTTTATGTAGATAAGATAAACCTGAATCAAAATCAAATTTAATATCATGAAGCAATGTATCAAATAAATCAAAGACAATAGCTCTAATTTTAACCATAAAACCCCTCCTCAAATTACTATTTATCTAGCCTTGATAATATTTTTTGTATCCTAACCGTACAGTCAATCTTTCTATTAACATGTTCTCTCCATGAATGAGATAAAGGAAATTGAATATTATCTTTAACCAATTGTCCCATATCCCAAAATCCGTCTTCTGATATATTGTCATTTACCCACTTAACAAAATATTGAAGCTTCGGTTTAGCACCTGTATAATTACTTAATAATTCATGTACATTTATATACCTGCTTGCAGTTTTTGAGTAAAAATTACCCGGAGGTATTTTTGAGCATCTATCATAAATATAATATATTCCTTTTCTAGATTCGATTATATAATCTAAAAACTTCGATTCAATACGACTAGACAACATTCCATTAAGTATAGACACAACATAAAAGTTATCAAATCCCCACAGATACTTTTCTTTAGATGATTTGTGAATATCATAATATGCTTCTTTATAAGCATTATGGTTATATTCATCTTCTAAAAATGCGTGGGTAATAATTCTTGACCAATCTTTAGCTATTCCTCTAGCTAAATCATTAGTTGAATCAAATATTAATATCCATGTTGCTACAAACAATCTTGTCAACATAGCCCAGTCATGTTTTTTCTCCTCACGGTCTCTTAAAGTCAATTCTCCATTTAAATATTTCTCCATATAAATAATCGCTCTCTGAATCACTTCATCATTCTTATCCAGCCCTAATATTAATAATCTTCTTAATGCTTGTTCTGTGGTAATTGATGATTGAGAAGATTGACTCATACTATGAAACTGTCCCCATGACCCATCGTTCCACTGAAGTTGTATAATATCCTTAACCCATTTTGTTTGGATGACCATGCTTTTAGCAATCATTAATTCTTCATTTTTACTATCTAGCTTTAACACATCACGCATTAAAAGATATCTAGGTATCGGGTCTAAATCGAAATTTAGAAGTTCCTCCACTTTTAGCATGCTTCAATCCTCCTTTTAGCTCCGTTGCTTAAATGCATTTGTATATATGCTTTTTTTACATAATGATTGCTTTATGGTAACATATTCTATAAAATACCATAAATTCCTCTGAAACAAAAGAAGCCTTGAAGGATTTCTCCCCATAGGCTCATACTATTTCATCTTAAATTATAGTTAAATAATAATATAGTAAGTTTTTAAATTATTCCTTCAAAATTAATATTCTAATTATTCCAAGGGCTATTGGGGTTATAGAACCAATTAAAATTAATCTAATTGCTACCTTAAGTTCATCTAAAGTTTCTTTACTAACTGTTTCCTTATTTTCTATCTCTGTATCCTTTTGCTTTTTAAGTTTCTTGGAAACCTTTATATGCCTTATATATCCCAAAATTGCTATACAATAAAACATTATTGATAATGGATATAAAGATAATATTAGTATATCCCTCAAATATATACCCCCTTATATGGTAATGCGTAACAATTTACAATTACTCCCTTATATACTTATTATAACATAACTTAAATAAAATGTATAAAAGCACCTCTATATAGAGATGCTCTAAAATAAACAGCTTTCTTAATTCAAAAAAACTATAATGGTAGTCTTCTCTTTTTAAAAATCAGCACACTAGCAACGAAAAGAAAAATAATTATACCAATATAGATAAGATTAATACCCAATATATCACTACCTTGAACCAATTTTACTGGATCATAAAAACCATAAATAGATATACTTTTCAATATCTCCATATCTTCTGATGCGCCACCTAGCATATTCATAAGAATAAATGCTATTGGAATGCCTGCCCCAAAAGCAAGTGACAATTTTGTTTCATTAAACAAGCATGAGAAGAAAAAGCTAATCATCATTACAACCATATTAACAAGCATTGTTGTGAAGTTTAGACTTAAAAATTGCCTAATGTCCAAGCTGCCTGAAAACATAACTTCACTAAATATAACACCTACTCCAAATAAGGCTATAAACAGCACTATTATAGAAACTAGCGCATAGATACCTTGTGTAATTATGATTTTGGATCTTGAATTAGGTGTGGATAGAAGATATACAAATGAACTATTATCTACCATCCTTGCCACTAGTCTATTTCCGAGAATTATGCAGTAAACCATAGGAAATCCAAACATTAATAGTCCATAAAGCCAACTTGCAAGATAACCTGTAAGGTCTGTAACAACATTTGTGAAACCCATAGCTTTCATTATATCTTCTGGAAGCAATTTAAGCATGGATGTCAGCGCTTCCATATCGTTAGGGTCATACATGGAAATCATTATAGTCATGTACATAGTCAGCACCCCAAAGAAAATAAGGAGTAGTGTCCAGTTCTTTTTTAATGTAGTTTTAAATAATGTAAAACTCATAACTATTTATCCTCCTTACTATAAAACTGCATGAAAATATCTTCTAGGGATTGAGATTTAACATCAAAACTCAGTACAGTAGATTGTGCTAAGGTCTTAATGAAAGAATCAACATTTTCTCCAGTTACGAAAACTTCAAGTGCATTATCAGCTGTAACGCTGACCTCAAAACCTCTATTCTTAAGAAGACTTAAAGTAGTAGAAACATCGTCAGGTTTTATTATAAAGCCTTTACGTTGAGCGTTTTTAAGAGTTTGTACATCGGATTGTTTAACAATTCTGCCATCCTTGATAATTAGCACATTATCACAGGTTTTTTCCACTTCTTCAAACATGTGACTGGACATCAAGATAGTTTTACCATTAGCCTTTTCATTTAATATAAGTTCAACAAATCGATTTTGCATAAGAGGGTCAAGTCCACTAGTAGGTTCGTCTAAAATAAGCACATCAGGATTATGCATAAAAGCAGTAATAATACCTATTTTTTGCTTCATACCCTTTGAATACTTTTTGATTTTGCCTTTTGGTTCAATCTCAAACATTTCCATTAGTTGCTTTTGTCTTGATGTATCCTTTGTTCCTCTCATTTCGTTCATAAATTTAAGGAATTCATCCCCATTCATATCGTTAAGAAATGCAATTTCACCAGGTATGTATCCAAGAATTTTTTGAATTTCTGGAGCACTTTTTATACAATCAAGTCCACCTATTGTACAGGCCCCACTATTTGGCTGCATAAAGCCCATTAAAGCACGAATTGTAGTTGTTTTCCCAGCACCATTTGGACCTAAATAACCCATAACTTCTCCTTTTTTTACAGAGAAGTCCAAATCAAAAACTCCTTTTCCACTTGGATATTTTAATGTAAGTTGCTTTACATCAATCATAAAAATCCTCCTTATTTTATGATAGTAATAATCTATAATTGTCCACTTATAATCATAATATCTTAAACTTATTATAGCATAATTACAATAAAATGTATCAAAATGTAAAAATAACCTCTACAAAGAGGTACTCTAAGCAAGCTTTGTTAAATTTTTACACTAACTAATTCATTTCTCTAATCCACAAATTTGCATATTATTCTTTCAATTACACAAACTAAAGGTGAAAGGTGGTTGTGCTATGAAAAAATTTACTGCCATATTGTTAATTTCAATTACATTGGTATTAAGCACTTTTGCTTCAACACGTGTATTTGCTGAAAATGTATTTACAGAGGGTGTTTATAAAGCAACTGATTTCAACTTATCCCCAAATGAAACTTATGTGGTTCAAAATATTTCACCAGATAGTAGTGTTTTTCTTACTCTTTATGATGAAAATCAACTTATAATACAATCTATACGTCTTGAACCTAAGTCAGCTAAGTATAATTTAATTCCTCTTAAGCCTGACTATAGAATTGTTATAGTTGGTAATGGTCAAATATTTATTGATAAAGGGACACAATAGGGTGTCCTTTTATTGTTATAATCTTTATACCTTTGACTCCATCTTATCAATGTCTTTACTTAACATATCTACTCCACTTATAATTTAAGATCCTACAAGAAACTTCTGTACTTCTATCAAAAAAATCTTTGCAGCTTTATATTTTATAACTTTCAAAGTAATGCCCCCTATGCACAATATCCTACAATTATTGATTTACATTTTTAACACTACAACCTTATCATTACATATTTTATATACAAAAAATAAGAGGTACTGTCCCACCTAGAAGTTACTTTCTATTGTGTAACAGCCTCTTACAATTAATTATAATAGATTTTTAAGTTATTGTTCAGTTTGATCAGTTACAGTTTTTGATTCATTATAAGTGTCAGTCAATTGTTGCATAGGTGAATTATAAGGGTTAGCCCAACCTTTGTTTACAGCTAATTCTGTAAGAGCAGTATGCCCTCCAACTATTTGATTTAAGCCGGAAGAATATATGGATCTTAACTCTGGAGTACTACTTGTTAATGTAGCATTAAGATAAGCGTCAGCTGCAGCTTTTCCAGAAGAAAGCATATTTGTAGATATAACCTCATCATTGATATTAATGTTATTCTTAATTAGGTTTCCAACTAAATTTGCCATTCCATTATACCTCCCTTGGAACTGTTACTTGATTTTCATTAATAAATTGTTGTAATCCTTTTATCCTACCCTCTGATGCTAGTGTACTAGATTCACCTTGTCTTTTTAAATTTTCATCTGTTATTAGTGCATTCACTGCTCTTTGTACAATTAATCCATCTTGCTCCATCTTCAATAGTGATGTTAAAGATAGTACTTCTGCTTCTGAAAGTTTTCTCATGTTCTTACCTCCTCTAAATATAACTTATAAGCACTTATATTATGTGATTTTAAGAAGATTAATAAACATGTTATATTTATCCAACTCAATTTCAGATAAGTATCATTTGTTTTTTACGAGGTGGGTCTGATAAATATAATACTTATTATAGCTCAACTACAATAAGATATATTAAAATACAAAAAAGCACCTCTATAAAGAGATGCTCTAAAATAAACAGAGTTCTTTGCTTCAGAGGGAGTATTCACTCCCTCCGAAGCTTACTAACAGACTTCTTAGTATCAGTATTTTCGATACTTAGAAGTCGTTGTCCTTTAGGGGAAATCGTTATCCATGGACGTAACAGCTCTTTACTCCAACTTTGAAGAAGATTGGAGTATTAGAGCTGATAATCATCGGATAAACAGCTTTGATTTTAAATCAAAGCCATTAAAATCTTGTAACTCTATGCATCAAAATTGTATTTAACAAATGCAACCCCTTCAAATTCACATGATGTCAACATACCATTTTCTCTATAAAAGGCTTTAGTTTTTTCTGTATTATCAGTCATTAGTACAATTTGCCTAATATGCTTATATTTATCTAATACTGATTGTAAAAGGTAATTTCCTATGCCTTGTCTTTGATACTTTTCTTTTACTAAGATATCCTGTATATATATAATGGAAGCATCATCACCAACAACTCTAATTAATCCAATTAACTCTTCCCCATCAAAAGCTCCAATATTAAATAATGAATTTTTTACTGCCCTGAATAGTTTATCTGGTTTATCCGAATATACTGTCCACCCAACATTTTTATATAATTCTATCAATTGTTTTAATTCAAATGTTCCATTTTCTTTATATTTTATATTCATTTTTTATTCTCCATTTCATATATATTTGAACTTGCTACTTTATGTGGAGAATTAAATTCTACCACCTACTAATAATTTCTTAATTTACTCATTATCATATTTCTCCTTTTACTAATATTTTAAGTAACTGTTTTTCAATAATTTTAGTGTCTCCTTAAAGAAAGATACGACATACTAAAGCTAAAGTTATGTTATTTTAACTCTACAAATTGGAATTTGCCATCATGTAATAAGGTCATAGCTGAAGTACCATTTTTATATCTGATTCCAAATACTTGTTATTCTCAAGAGATACTTCCTTGAACCCATATTTATTGTACAGTCCGATAGCAGGTGTAAGCTTATGATTGGTGTATAACTAAGTGATAAATTACTATTTGACTAAAGATTATATGAACAATCTTTACTTGGAGATTTATTACAATTATCCATCTACAATCATAAATATATATACTTATTATAGCACAGTTACAATAAAATGTATAAAAATATAAAAAGCACCTCTATATAGAGATGCTCTAATCAATCTTCATTAAATTTTTATCCTAATTAATTCATTTCCCTAAGCACAAATATGCTAATGTTCTCTTAAATCGTAAATCATTTCTCTATTGTCTACTTCTATCGACACAGGTCTATATCAAATCCTTGATATTACTACGTTTTCAATTTTACTTTTCACTTGGTTACAGCTATGCTGGTAATGGTCCTATTAGGCCATATCAGAAACATCCATGTTACCCATCATTTCATGTTCAATAGATAAAGTATCTTCAATTTTGATTTGAACATTATATGTTATTTGACTGGTATTTCCTAAGATAAATCCATGCATAAAAGGAGGACGAGGCATATCCTTTGGCGGTAATGGTTTAATAGATTGTAAATAATTAATTACCGATTGAGGGACTGAGTCCTTTTCTATTAATAAAAGTGGAGAATGTTTACCCATATGTGCCAGTATCACACCTGAAATTATTGCCATGGGATTACTTAAGGTTCCAAAGGTAAATGCATGACCTTCTCTGTAGTTTCTTCCCCACCCAAACTTAGTTATAGGATTCTCATATTTTGCAAAGTTTATAGCTATATCGTAGGGAGTATTACCATCAATTCTATCGATATGATTTATATTATTTAACTGAGACAAAGCTGACTCTACAGCTTTCGATACGGTTTTAGTTGAACCTATAATATAGGCATTTATATTATGCATTTTTCTTATGGCTTCGAGTGTACAACTTGGAATACTATCCTTTTGAACAAAAAGAATTGGATCACCGTGGTGAGCTGACCAAAAGGCTGAAACAATCCCTTCAGAGAAATACTCACCAGACATTATAAGTATATTTTCAAATTTTTTTCTCTCACCAGGTATTTTACAAGCTGTTTCATAATGGTTTCGGCCGGTTACTTGATACGTTCTAAGTCCTAACCTATTCAGTTCTAAAGCCACATTTCTGGAAATATTACCAACCAAAATTACCTGTATACCTTTATAGCCCATTGGAGATAATCTTTGAATTTCAGCTAATGTTTCATTATTTAACATATTTCTATCTGTAAATAAGATTGGAGCATCAATAGGGAAGTGTACTAACGGAGAAGCTGCTATTCCATCAAAAACTTCACTCCTATTTACTAAGATTACTGCATTTGGCTTCATGCTTGAAAAGCCTATTTTTGATATTTCTACTGCAGTATTTATAGGATCAGTTCCACATATTCTTGTAGTGTTTAAAGTGATTGGGCAAGTTTTTAAATTATAGTCCATATATTTTCCTCCAGAGAAATTTATCTATTAACATAATATAATTCTTATAAAATTTAGTTCCAAATTTAAAATTACATATCACTTTTATAATGAGACATGGGTTCATTTTTATATTAATAAATGAATGCATAATTTTATGATAAAAGTAAAAAATAGACCATGCTTTAGACAAACTATTTATTAATACTTAAAAAAAGCAAAAAGAGCATTTCAATTATTATTATTTTAGGCTCAATTTATTTTTTTCTAGAAGTGAAATGATTTCTACTGGTGTAAGCCAAAACCCTTCTTTTATAGAAGTTATAAAATTTATATTACATGCATTATTTTAATCAATAATATAAATATATAAACATATCAGAGTTAGAGTTAATATTATCTATATATAAGTAAATTAGATATCCATAAACCATTGTAGAATATGAAGGGGCTTTCACAAAATATATTACTAGTCTTATATAAAATATTGAAGATGCACTTTAATATTTATTTAGATTAGCTTATTTTGCGAAAGCCCCTTTTGATTTACACAAATCCAACTAAGATGCTAACAGTTAATATAAAGAATATAAATCCTGTCATTATGATGCTTATTACTACTGAAAAGAGTCCTCTAAACAATAGTATCAAGTTATTAGATGTGGAAAGTCCAAGTATCCCTATTATTAGTGTAACTATAGAAAGTATCATAACTATAAATATTGGATGTACATGTAATAGATCCATTGTAAAGTTAATTACCTTATTTGATGATATTGATAAAAAGAATAACATTATACATATTAATGATAAAATGAATGAATAAAAATTTAACTTTGATTTCATACCGAGTCTCCTTATAAATCTCTAGCAGTGTAAAGTGTTAATATATAACACTTTACTTTATCGTCTTATAATTTACAATTTTACCATATTCTCTAGCCTCATCTATTAACTTAAATTTAAAATTCTATATATATTTAGTAAAATTTCATAAATCAGCATTTAGCCAGTATTTCTGCTAATGTAAATTAGACCTTCCAAGTTATTTTTTATGGCTATAGTTACATATCATGAGTTTTAGCATAATTCTTCATAACCCAAAAATCCATCCTCCTTAAGGTAACCATCCGTGTCCATGTGTCCATGTTTTCCCTATATATACGTATATAGGTATATATATCTATCATTATTTATATTATTAATATACTCTAATAGAATATCATGGACATAATGGACACACGTGAGGTTAACCCTTATTATTACTAGGTTTGAGCCGTGTCCTTGCCTGTGTCCTTGTCCGTGTCCTTGGAGCCAAGGACACAGTTTTTAGGAATTTTCATCATTATTTTTTCTTACAAAAGCTCTTTGACTTCCATAATTTTTACCAAACCTCAGCTTTCCCGTGCCCATGTTATGTGGTTCCCAATCCTCAAGGACACGGAGAACATCATTAATTTCTCTAGAATTCATAGGTTTCATATGCTTAGGATCTCCTTGTAATAGCTCAACCCATATCTCCATGGCACATACTTTATCTCTTTTTTTAGTGGGTAATTCCTCTTCTATAAAGTTATTTCCATGAATATAGCTTCTTCTAGCTGCCACGTCTAGGTCATCCCAATTTTCAGGAAGTGGCATTTCTAGATATTCATGAATCAATCCCTCAATGGAACTTCTCTCTGTGTGCTGCTCTTGGATCTTAACTGCTTGTCTTTCTAGTTCTATCTCTAAGAATAACCCTTCTCCCTTCTTCCAAAGCTCCACAGCCTCTGCCCAAATCTGGTGAATTTCATCCTTTATATCATCTCTCCATAAATCTTTTTTAATTCGATTTTTATCTACCATTACAGGCCAGAACCTTCTATTTCCCGTTTTATCCTTTAAAAAGTCCATCTCATTGGTGGTGCCAAAGAATATACACTGCCTTGGAAACTTTGTAACCCTCTTTCCATAGGCAACTCTATAAATATCTTCCCTTTTAGATATGAAGTGTTTTACTGCTTCTGTCTCTGCTTTTTTCGCAGCAGTAAGCTCGGCCATCTCTATAATCCATGCATCTTGAAGTTGTTCATAGGCTTCCTTACCTTGAACTGTATTAAAGGAATCTGAGTACCAGTTCTGTCCAAGAAGGCTTAAAATATGGCTCTTACCTACACCTTGCTTTCCAACTAAAACCAGCATATAATCAAATTTTACTCCTGGATTAAAAATTCTAGCTACCCCAGCTACCAAGGCTTTTCTTGTAACCATTCTAGTGTAACTATCATCATTAGCTCCTAGGTAATCTATAAATAAATTATCCACTCTTTTAACTCCATCCCACACTAAAGAATTAAAGTAATCTCTAATAGGATGAAACTTATTTTTTTCTTCTACAATTAAAAGTCCATCATTAATCTTCATTGGACTAGTTATCCTATAAACCTTTTCTATATAATGCCTTAGAGCTGAATCGTCACTGTCTTTCCACTGATCCCCTTCTTTTTTATTACAAAGCCTATGCCAAGGTAGATTTCCTTTAATGACAGTTCTATGGGAAAATTCATTTAAAGCTATTTTTCCCTTTAAGTTTTCATCATTCTCAAGAATTAATCCTATATTTTCTATGGTGGACTTGTACTGTCCTAGCTTATCCACCTCTAAGTGCTGCATCCAATGGTTAGGCTCTTCACTTAAAGCTATTTCACTTATATTTTTATTTACTACTTTCTTATGATTTTCTGGAAAGTCTACTATATCCTTATTTGTCATCTGATTATCTAAAAATACTTTAACTTCGCTATTTTCCTTTAGGTCATTTCTTCGTACCTTCTTATCCATGGCTATAGCTTCCTTATTATTATAAGAGTTTATTTCTTCTTTATTATAAGGAGTTTCTTCTGCCTTATTATCATAGAAATATTTCACTTCCTCATTATTATAAGTATCTTCTTTCTTATCATAAGAGCCTCCATCTCTATGATCATAGAGTTCTTCCTCAACCTTAAAATCCATCTTAGCTTGCAAAAGCCGTTCTTTTCCAATGGTTAGCTTCACTTCATTATCATTTCTTGCAAATTCTATCATTGCCTTATAGGAAGGCAAATTAATACTTGGCGTACCTTCTGGAACTCCTTCATCTAGATGACCAAAGCTATGAATCCTCATTAAATCAAAGGCATTGCAAAGAAGCCCTGATATAGGGTCCGTGCTGTGATAGGAATAGGCAAAATCCCCTTGTTGATAAATCACAAGTCCCCCTGAGGTAGAGCCCTTTATATAGGTATATCTATCCTTATCTATGGTTGGAATGTATATATGATTTAAAAACTTTTCTATAACCTGGATAGTGGTATAACTGCGACAAAAGGCTCCTATGATTCCAGCCTTTTCCCTTGGAGAGCCTTGCCTATTGGCTAAAGCTCTCCTGTCCTTTTTAACCCTGGAGGATTCTGGCCAAGAACTTCTATCCTTCCAGTTTTCATAGGTATTTAAAACTTCATCTGCATCAAGCCAAGGTGCATCCTTATAGTGAAAGACAAAGACTCCATCACTGCTAGTTGAAGGCCAATACATAAGTCTAGAAGGTTCATAGGTACTATCATCAAAGTAATCCATGCCTATATCCCTTGCAACCTTTCTTCCTATAGCTTCATACTCCTCTGGTGTGACCTTTCTATTTAAGGGAATAACTAAACGAAATCTAGGCTTTTCAGTGCAGTGCTTATGGGTAGAGTATATAACTGCAGCAAAATCAAATAGCATATCCAAGGTATCCCAAAGATAGGAAGTAGCATAATCACAATCTAAAGTTAGTAGTTGTCTATCCATTACAGAAGTCTTTGTCCTTCTACCATCCTTTAAACTGCCACCTACAAAGCCACCCACATCTTTTATATTATCCTGAAGGTCCTTAGGGGCATTTCTATACTCCTCTAAGGTTTCAGAGGTATAAATAGTACTACTAAGTTTTTCTATAAGCTGACTCCAAGTTACATCTACATTGTTCCACTGCTTATCCCTTCTACTTTTGCCTACTGCTAGAGTAAGACTTCCTTCATATTTTAATGACCCTTGAATATTATTTTCCTTCATATTTATATACTCCTTTAATTAATATTTTCTATAATAACTACTTTCATTAACCTCAGCTGCTAAAGGTAAATCCATAGCCCAAAGTATAGGCATGCTCATGATTTCATCCACCTCTTTAACAGAGCCAAAGCCCTCAGGAACTTCTAAAACTACTTCATCATGGACGTGGATAACACATTTATATCCAGCCCTTTCAAGGTTTAACATAGCCTCTCCAAGACAATCCCTAGCTATAGCTTGTACAATGTTTTCTGTTAGCTTTCCTCCATAGGTTTTAAGAACTCCCCACTGCTTTTTATTTTGGTCTACCCCTTCATAGGTAAGTACATTTTTATTAAGTCTAAAATCCCTCTTTACTCTAGCATTTATATAGGCTAGACTTCTTCCTGAAGGCAGGGTTACAAACAAAATTCCATTCTCCATAGAAAAGATGATTCCATTACGCATCTTTACAACCTTTCCATGGATTACAGACTTTAAAGCAGCTCTCTCAATATTCTTCCACAGCTTCACTATATTTCTATTAGCAGCCCTCCAGGTGATAACTAAGTTAGTAACCTCCTTATCATCAAGACCCATCTTTAAAGCACCCATGGCAAGTAATGCTCCCTTACCACCTTGATATCCTAGAGCAAGTTCTGCAATCTTTCCCTTTTCCCTAAGAACACTACCCTTGGTAACCTCCGTCTCTGGCACATGAAACATTTTAGCGGCAGAAGTTTCGTAAATCCTTCCATGGGAATTAAAAACATTTAATCTCCATTTTTCATTTGCTAACCAAGCTATAACCCTAGCTTCAATGGCATTATAATCTGCAATGATAAATCTAGAGCCCTCCTTAGGAATAAAAGATGATCTTATAAGTTCACTTAAAACCTTAGGCACACTTGGATAACACATGTCCAGTTCATAATAATCTCTACTTTTTAAAAGATCCCTGGCTATATCTAAATCATCTAAGGTGGTCTTAGGTAAGTTTTGTACTTGAACAAGCCTTCCAGCCCATCTTCCAGTTCTACTAGCTCCATAAAACTGAAATAGTCCTCTAATTCTCTTATCCTTCCCCATGGCACTAGCCATAGCTTCATACTTTTTAATAGAGGTTTTAGAAAGAATTAACTTTAATCTAAGGACCGACTTAATTTCCTCGCTGATATCACGATTTAATAGCCTTTCTATAGCCTCCTTACTAAGACTCTCTGTATATACATCCCTATCCAAAAGCCATTGTTTTAACATTTCGTTACTATTAGGATTTACGATTCCTGTGACTCTGGTGATTTCATCCTTTATATAATCATGGCTTTCCTTAGCACATTCTCTAGCACAGGCTATAAGCTCCTCATCTACCAAAATTCCATAATCATTAATCCTTTGGTCAAGATGCCATAGCTTTTCCTCCTTAGGTGTGAGTCTAAACTTACTTAGTTTTCTTCTAAGGGCTCTCTCCACCTCCACATCTCTTCTGCAATATACAGTAAAAAGCTGCCACTTAATAAAATCATCCTCTGGTATATGTCTTAATGGTTGTCCATCCTCTCCATAGTTATATGGCATAGAAAAAAACTTTATAAGTTCCTTACCTTCCTTAAGCTTTCCTTCCTTCATCTCCAAAGCATTTAAAGCTCCATCTAAACTTCCAGGAAGTCCCAATAAAAGAGCATTTACAGCAGTACACCTCCAATGCTCAATTACAAGGTTCAAGTTAAAATACTTAGATATGCATATTCTCTCAAAGTTAGCATTAAAGGAAGTCTTAACAACTTCATTACTGGTCAAAGCCTCCATAACTTCCTTAGGCATTACCTCCCCGCACTTTAAATCTATAACCCTAACTTCATCATCATCAAAGGCATAGGCAAAAAGTAAGATTTCAAAATCCTCTGCCTCACAGTAGGCATAAACTCCACACTTACTAAGGTCTCTACTAGAATAAGTCTCTATATCAATAGCTAAAAGCCTTTCACTACCATGTTTCATTATCTTCATCCTCCATAATTTCAAAATCATCCTGAGCCCTAGATCTACCACTTAAAAACTCTCCATCCTCTAGCTTTTGCACATTTTGAAGACCACAGCCAACTCCCTTATTTCCTCCTTGATTAAAGGCATAAAAGTTTATAGAAACTCTGCCATAGCAACCAGAATAAACAATGCCAGGCTCTAATATATCCCTAAGACCCCTATCTACAACTCCAGGCCTTTGCTTAGAGGTAGCATTGATAAAATAATGATTAGTAAACTCTTCATGCTCCCCTCTCTCCTCATCACCATCCCTAAGAGGCAGCTTCAAATCCACAGGAATCTTACCACCCCAAAGAGCTGATCCTGAAAGTTTAGCCCCTTCAACACCTTTTATAATAGATTCCAAAGTTTTCTTATCTGACTTCGGAATAAGAATACAAACACTATACTTAGGCTCCTGACCAAGATCCATAATCCTTGGCTCAAAGAGATTTGTATAACAAAGCCTTACCTTTCCTGTAATAACCTTAGTATTAACTTTAACTGACATAATTAACTCCTCCTCATAATATTAATTAATTTATGTTTATAAACTATTTGCTTCCTTAAGTAAGTCCCTATAGTTCTCCCTTGGAACATCTGAAAGCCTGTCACCACCATACTTTATAAGTAGCTCACGAACCTTTTTATGGTCACCCTGTTGAGACATAGCAGCTAACTTTTCTCTAATTTTACCTAAAGTAACCTCTTCCTTACAAAGGATATAGGCATCCTCTTTCTGCAACTTTTCTTCCTTAGCTATTTGCTCCTTAAAATTCTCAGATATTTTTTCTTCCTTAACATCATTTTCCACACTTTCCTTCTTAACATCCTCTAGCTTCCAGATCAGTCCATCTTCCTTATCCTTAGGTAATTCACCATCACCATCTAAAACCTTAGACTCCTTCTCATCCAAGGCTTCAAAAAACCTAGCTGACAGCCTTAAAAGCTTGATAAGTTCTTTACAATTAAAGTTCACATTAATATTGATATCCATAATAAAACCTCCTTCAAAAAAATACCCTCTATATATAAAGCCTTCGTAGCAATGAATTCGTAGCTTTTTTTGAAAATTTCTTAAAAATTTTTTAAAATCATTCTTATTTCCTTATATATGAGCTTAAGAATCCTTCTTATATTCCCCTCACTAACTCCTCTCTCTTTGGCAACGGAAACAATAGTTTTTCTTTGAAAAAACACTAGGTAAATTAACTTTCTCTCATCGAAAGATAATTTACCTAGTACTTTATTAAGGCTCTCATTAATTAATATTTCTTCAATAACCTCAGTAACTTCCATATCATTAGATTTAAATTGAAAGCCATGCTCCTCCATTTCCTCAAGAGAATTGTGTCTACGTCTCTCCTTGCGATTATTATTATGAACCTGCCTTTCCATATCCATTACAACGTTAATAAGCTCATCAGGAATATCTACCTTCTGAACTTCACCTGTAATAAATTCATACTTAATTTTCATATTCATCTCTCCTAGCTTCAAATTTTTCATTAAAACTTTTATGAAGCTATTCAAAGCCTAGGTGGAGATGCTTATATAAAAAAAGCCTTCCACAATGAAAGGCTTTAAAAACTAACCCTAGAAGGATTAAATTCTGTTAAAATAAAAAAATAGCCGAATGACTGCTAATTTAGCAACCATCCGGCTATTCGGTAGTTAATTCTCCATTGCTCGGTATGTTTTATTATACTTCCTAACCTATATCTTAACTCATTATATATGAAAATTCTATTTTTCTTAATTTAATATTGTTCTTTACCCCTAGAAGTTTTCTACACTTATTACACTTTATCTCTATCATTCCAACGTAGCTCTTTTCCACATCAAATAATCTATTATTGCAAATTGGGCATCTCACCTGAATCAATTACATCTAATCCCCCTCTCTATACTAATTCTCCCCTTTAAAATACTTAATCATAATATAGATAAGCTCTCATTTACCTATCTACATTTCCCCTTAATATAACCTAACATATCCTTTTTTTATGTCTTTTCTACCAAATACTTTTATCCTTAACTCGAATTCCACAAAAGTATAGTTACATTATATGACATTTTAAGGTAGTGGTCAAGAAATAATTTGAAATTTTTTGAATATTTATTGTTTTTATCCATAATGCTATTTATTAAATTTCAACGTTGAGTAAAATGAAGTGTGTTAATAATTTGTTATGTACCCAAGGGGATGATTCCAAAACAAATTTATTTTTTTCTTCTAGCAAAGGTAATTTCGTTGTAAGTTTGGCTCATCCTATAGTTAGTTATGTAAATGGTGTTGAAACTGTTGATACCAATGCTGTAATAGGTATATCCTATCTAAGAGAATATTAGTATTTATATTATCTTAGTTTATTAGTAGGAAGAAATACGCTTTAGCAAAATTATGATTATAATCAGTTTACACTTCTTAAATAAATAAGTATTTAGGAGGTTGTAATTGGATATTTATCGGTTAATATGTCAAGGTTCGAGTATACCAGTATATTCAGCAAATGATATAGATAAGGATACTATGTAGATTGTAAGATAAGACTAAATTCTATGAATACCCCGGTCTATTGAATAGATTTTTAAATTTAAAGTATAAAAGTTTTTCTATAAAAATATTTGAAATGACCCTTCTTCTATCAATAATACATAATTATCAATAGTTTTAATTGTTCCATCATTACTAAAAATTAATTTTCTAAAAATTAAACCTTTCGTCCACACCAACAGATACTCTAGATAATAAGACCTGGTGAAAGTGTCAGAAAAAAGTGGACTAACTTTAAAAGTTGGTCCACTTTTTCTCACTTAAATAGCAAAAGATTTAATTCTAAAACCTCATTGAAATCCTTATATATTTCTTCTAAAGTGTCTCAAACTATTCCACTCTTTATAATCTCTTCTTTCTTAAGATGATATTTACTTAAAAAATTTCTTTATCTAAAATAAGGTTTTCTTTGGTAGTGGATTTAGGTCAGTTTCGGAGGGTTTGCTCATAATAAGAATTATTATGATGCATCCATATTTTTGAATATATCCTTTGATGTAAGGGAGACGGCTGCAGACAGAATTGCAACCACTAGTAGAATAATCCCTGTATGATTTGAAAATTGATCAAAAGCTACCCCATATATGGCTTGCCCAATCGGTTGTGCACACATGGAGAGAGAAATCATCACTGCGATTACTTTTCCGACAAGCTCTGGCGGTGTTTCAGTTTGAACTGCTGCAATCATCTGTACACTGAACATTGTGGCAAGTGCCATGATGACAAAGCTTGTGGCTGTAATTACCACATAACTGACCATGTTTGCCATGCCGAGTAGCAGTGGAACTGCCATGACCCCCACGGATAGGCTGCAAAGAAACATCAAAATGTGTGAACTTGTAAGCTTTAGTTTTTTGCTGAATACAGCGGTGAAGATTCCCCCGCAAAGTCCGCCAAGTGCAAGGACCCCCTGCGAAAACCCAAGCAACTCATCACTCATTTTAAGTGTGCTAATAATTAGAATAGGCATGCCAACAATCAACATTGATGATAACACCAGATTGAAAATGGTAGCCAGACCAATGATTTTAATAAGGACTGGTTTTTCTTTTTTCATATAATTTGTACTGTCAAGAAAGTCACTTTTTATAATTGCAGATATTTTCATTGCATTATTTCTTTTTTCAAAGGGTATGTGTATAAAAATCTCCATTATAGCAGAGGCAGCAAAGCAAGCAATACTAATGAGAAGGATGGGTACAATGCCAAAGGCACCAAATAACATACCACCAATAATGGGTCCCAAAAGCCCTGCCAGTGCACCGACTTGGTTGACTACCGCACTTGCTGATAAAATTTTATCTCCTGAAACCAACAATGGAATACTTGCTTGCACCGTTGGCTGATAGGTGCCACTAATGCCATAAAGCAACATTAAAACAGCAATAAATAGCGGAACCATGGGCAGTTTTCCAAGAGCCATAAAGAACAGAAAAATAATGCTTGCCGTTAAAAAATCAAGTGCCACCATGATGTTTCGCTTGTTCACTCTGTCGGCCAAAATACCTCCCAAAAATGAGAGAAGGATCATGGGAAGAAAGGAGGACGCTGTCACAATTCCAAAAAGAGATGCTGAGCCTGTTTCTCTCAAAAGATAGAGAGGAAGCGCAAATCGCAAGATTGCATTACCAAACATTGAAATGATTTGTCCGATTACTACAAGTGTAAAGTTCCTATTAAATAGTTTTGTTTGTTCCATATTACAATGCCTCCATCTTATTTACCTTTGACAACAGCTCCATAAATACTGCAAGACCTAACACTAGTAAAACAACCATTCCTATTAGCCTGATTTGCAAAGAATTTTCAGGTATAAACGACATCATATTGCCAAATGGAATAATTAACAGAAAGGATGTTACTACAGTAGCTACCAATGACTTCCTCCAAAACCCTACACGCATTGCTATAAGCCCTATTGAAGCAGCCAGCAGTGCTGAAACTCCTGTTGTAACAAGTAGGTTTGGCCACATTTCACCTGTAAACATATTGGGTAAAATGTGAAAAGCATTTGAGAAAAAAGCAAACATACTGATTGCAACAATATTACATATAGATACCGCAATGGCAGTAAAGAAAAACACAAAACTGCATTTCGCAAAGAGAATTTTGCTTCGCTTTATTGGGTAAGAGAACAATAGAATTGCTCTTTTCCCAGTATATTCTTCAACTGTAAATTTAGCGTGCATGATAGCAGATAAGACACCGAATGCAAGAACAAACAGTATGGAAATCAAAGATATAAAATTATTCCATTGGCTAAACATACTCAAATCTGTAGGCAGGGAAGCGCCGCCTCTAATTTGGATCATCTGCTGTGATTGTTCAATTTGTGGTATATAGGCTATTAAAAAGCAAAATCCAAACTCAAAAATCAAGATAAGTAACGATGCCATAATGTAAGATCTAATTTTGTTTCTTTCAAGTTCTAAATTTATAAGTTTTATCATTATAATTTTCCTCCTCTCATTTTTTCAATCAAGAAATCTTCAAGATTGTTTTTATGCTCTGCAATTAAGTCATTCACATTAGCTTCAAGGGTTAACGTGCCATTTGCAATGACCGCAACTCTTTCAACGGTTTGTATAACTTCGCTTAAAATATGACTTGAAAGTAAAATTGTCACCCCCTGGTTTTTAAGGGAAACAAATAAATCTCTCATTTCCTTAATTGCAACAGGATCAAGTCCATTAATCGGCTCGTCAAGCAGCAATACCTTAGGACTATGTATCATACTTCTAGCAATGCCTAAACGCTGACGCATGCCAAGAGAAAACTTTGACACTGGCTTATCACCCACATCACCAAGGCCGACACATTCAAGGGATTTTGATATATTTGCATCCATCCCCATATATCTAAGATGAATGGACAAATTGTGAGCAGCATTCAGATGCTCATAAAAATATGGCACCTCAATAAGACTACCGATGTTACCGAGTACCTGATCTCTTTGGGCCCAAGCATTTTTAGCTAGAACATATGCACCACCCTCAGTTGGCTCAAGCAATCCGGCCATAAGCTTTAAGAGGGTTGTTTTCCCCGCTCCATTTACGCCTAATATGCCATAAATCTCCCCCTGTTCCACTTTCATTTCTAGACGATTTAATACGGTCTTGCCATAAAATTCCTTGCATAGTCTGTTTGTATATACTGCAAATTGCTGTTCCATAAACTTCTCCTCATTCATATACCGACGTTCGGTATGTATTTTATTAAAAATATTCTGCCCCCTGAGGAGCAGTTAGTTTTTAACCATTGTAGCGACTACTGTACTCAACATATTGTAAGATAGTCTCTGTATCTAAAATATCAATTCCTATTCCATTCAAAAGCACACTGAAAAATTCCATTTTCCTACGCATTTCTTCAGGTGTAGATTTTGCAAACACAGGGTTTACCCAAATATTCATTAGCGTAATGATAACCTCAGCAAGTTCCTTTGGATAAGCGGTTTCAATTGAACCATCACTTATTCCCTCCTTGATGATAGGCTCAATATAGCATGGTACAATCAATTCATAGATTTCTATAACTTGTTTCATCACAAATTTAGGATCACTCATAATTTTGTTTGACATTGCTATAATCGCATTACTACCCGGATTAGCGTAGCCGGCTTTAATCATCATTTTTAGCTTTTCATAACCAGTCATGGTCTTGTCATCACGGAGTTTATTGAAATAAGCTGTGTTTTCATTGCCAATTTTCTCACATACTGATTGAAAAATTTCCTCCTTGGATTTAAAATGATGATAGATTGCCCCCTTGGAAAGCCCCCCCAAATGATTGATAATATCTTGAATTGAAGTGCGTTCATAACCTTTTTCAATAAAGAGCTTTAAGGCTTCCTCTAAGATTAGGTTAACTGTTTCTTCTGGATATTTATTTCGCGCCATACAGCATCCACCTCCATACCTACCGTTGGTATCTATATTATCATTGATGATTTTTCTTGTCAAGCACTAATTTTTTTGATTTACTAAAGCTTTTTTTAACTTTAGTATTCTCAAACTGGTTTAAAAATTCATCTATTTCATCTTTATCCGTTATTTCTACAGTTTTTCCATAAGTTCCAGAGCTCATCAGTATCTTATCTACTTTTTTAAAATCAATATCTAGTATACTCTTGAAATCCTTTAGTATAAGGAATGGTTGTAAAACCAGTACTATAATAAGCTATGAAAATGGTAATGAAATTGTTGAAACTAATTATGTAATAGGTATCTCCTATCTAAGAGAATATTAGTATTTATATCATCTTAGTTTGTTAGAAGTAATAAATAAGTTTTAGCAAAATATGATTATAATCAGCTACTCAACCCGATGGATTTTAAAGATTTTTGAGACTACCTTTAGGACCAGTATATATTATAGATGCTAATAATAGTACTATTATTATTAGAAAAGCTAGTATAGCTAGTACTTTACTAATTATTAAAGATAGCACAAAACCTATTACACCAATAACGCAGGTTATAAAGCATGTTTTTTTGATTCTTGATAATGCTATTTTAGGGTTATATTTTTCCTTTTCTTCTTTATTGAGAAAGTAATACCACTTTATTCAGTTAATACTCTTTTCTGGATTAGCTATTTCAAAAACAATTAAAATTATAAATAATCCTAGACTTATTTGTAATAAGCCTATTTGATATATGCTCATTCTCTACCTCCAATTATTAATATGAAATTAATGATACATAACCATATACCATATACCTTTATTCTAGAATTACATGATTTGTTTCTATTTTCACGTTATTTTTCTCTCCTATCATATATAAATATTCATTGTCTTAAATTTGAACATAACTCTAGCAAAACAAATTGTTTTCGCAATTTATTTACGTACGCTGGGTCAATTCCATAAATGAATAACATCTAGTGTTCATTTTATTATTGCTAATGGATTATAAAATTATCTCTTTTCTTTATTCTTTCTTCTAATAACTTCTAACACATATCCTATTCCCATACCTATAAAAGCTCCCGCAGTTCCCCACATAAAATTCCCTGTAATTACACCAACACCTGTCCCGATTATAAAACCTCCAAGCATTAAATTTACTGAATCTTCATCCTCATCCTCTTCATCATAACTATCACTATTATCACTAGATACATGCTCTTCTTGATTTATGCTTTTTCCTTTATCTGTTTTTTCATTAACCATCAACTCATCTAAACTAACATTAAATATATCCCTTAATAATATAAGGTTATCTATATCTGGATATGCTTTACCTGATTCCCACTTTGAAATTGTTTGACGTGATATATTTAACTTTTCTGCAAGTTGTTCTTGCGATATATTTTTTTCTTTTCTCAATTTCTTTAGATTTTCTTTAAAATTCAAAGTAACCACCTCATGTATAATTATCTCTATCTATTTGCTATTATACAAGCATATATTAGTTACTTTTGCTGTAAACCAGTGGTTGCATCAATTAAAAATTAAGATTAAATTCCTTAGTCTTGATATAGAAGTTAAAAGCAAAGAAAAAAAGTGCCCCATCCTGCAAAGAATAACACTTTTTCTTAATTAGTCTTTTTCCGCTGCAAACATTTCTGCATAAATACCTTGTTTTTTAATCAAACTCTCATGATTACCGCACTCCATTATAGTTCCACTTGAAATAACAATGATTTTATCGAATCGCTTAACTAAATTTGCTTTATGTGATACTAATATACATGGAATTGATTTTTTTAAGAGATTATCAATTATTTTAGTTTCTGATAAAGAGTCAAGCTGTTTTGTAGAATTTACAGCAAATATTTCATTTATCTTTTAAACTGTATCTTAACAACAGTCATCTGTATAAATGTAATCATAACCCTATTCAAAGGTGAGAGAAAAAATTGAGATAAACTTATAAACCCTATTAATTGAAAATACTCCTTGTCCATAAATTAATGTTGTACCAATCAATATTAAAATAATAGGAGTAAAGTAATATATTGAACCTATAAAACTACCTAAGACAGAAATTTTTATATCCTTCTTTAAAGTAAGATCACGTTCTAGTTTGAATTTTTCTGACCATCTTTTTAGAAAAATATTTTCTAGGTTTAGAGATTTTATTGTTTCCATTCCCTTAATGTAGATTTAATGCCCCAATAGTTTAATATCATTGTTATACAAGCAATACCACATTCACTATGTTCAGATTGTTCTACTAAATTTAACTTTCCCATATTTGTGTCCATTCTTTTCCATTAACTTAAAGAGCTAAATAAATAAAAAAGTAGCCTTATTTATTTAAAGAAGAAACTGCTGTACTACCAGTAAGCCAAAATCTACCACTGAAACAAGTTGATTTTAGAAAATATAAAAATAACGTAATTGATGGCTTTACTACTATATGTAATTACTTTATAAATAATAGAGAAGAATTTTTAAATTCAGATATATTTAAAAGCTTTAAAGAGTTAGGTGAATAAGAGAATTGGATACATTGTTGATAAAAAAACATTTTAATGGTATTCAAGAATTTGAGTTAAGTAGTATAGAGATATATCTTTTTTTGATATAAAAAAGTTGAATATATATAACTCATTACGCGTAAATTTACATTTTTATATTTTGTTATTGACTTTTTAACAATTTTATCATTTTAGAATATAATAAAGTATAACCAATAATTAAAAATTTTATTTTTAGGAGGAATATAAGTGGGTTATGATTTTTTAATCGCTAAAACACATTTAGAAAGTTTGGAGCATGGTGAAACTATATTTGTTAAAGTAAATTCAAATGCATCATATGTATGTTGTGTGACAGTTTACTATTATATAAATGGTGAGCAAGTTAATCAATCAACTAATGGGATATTAAGTCATGGAAAAGCAGTGCTTGTAATTCCTAAAATTGCGCGTAATATTGATATAGTAGTAGAAGATGAAAGATGGATTGGAATATGGAGTACTATATATAGTGACCATATCTTATCAATTGATAAAGATATTACAGTTACAGTTGATGGTTGGCTATATAAAGAAGAGGTTAAAGTAGAAGTAGATCAGAGTATCGATGCAAATTAGTTTGAAGAGTTAGAAAGTTAAAATTTTTATAATAGGGGCAATGGGATTATCAGTGTAAACTAGATCACATTACCCCTTATGGATTCTCAATTTTTTTAGATTTTCTTTAAAATTCAAAGTAACCACCTCATGTATAATTATCTCTATCTATTTGCTATTATACAAGCATATATTAGTTACTTTTGCTGTAAACCAATGGTTGCATTAATTTAAAATTAAGATTAGATTCCTTAGTCTTCATATAGAAGTTAAAAGTAAAGAAAAAAAGTGCCCCATCCTGCAAAGAATAACACTTTTTATCAATTAATAAGCTATTATAATAAATTTGCCAGTGGAGGACTTCAAATAATAGGTAAAGAGCAGAGATTAAATTTAGTATTACTTTACAACAGGCTTCTTTTTAAAAGCTAATAATCTTATTATCTCTTCTATATCTTCCTTTGTTTTAGGTCTGTAATTAATCCATCCACCATCACTACAAGGATATTTATTCTTCCATAATTCTTTAGTTAAAGATAATCCTCCATTAATTACTTCATTGAGTTTTTCTTTATCTTTTGAACTTATTTGCATCATTACATCTATATCGCCACTTTCAAAAAAGATATAACATAAGTGCTTGGTTTTATGTGAATACTTATATCCCCAACCGTAATTATTTCCAAATGGGAACTTTAATTCCTTTTGCATATCATATTGTTTATCAAACGTTTCTTCAAATTGCTCCAATAATTTTTTCGTATCATTTCCAATGAATTCAAAAATCTCTTTTTCCGTAGGTATATTATTTTTATCTAACATCCTATTATTCATATTAACTTCTCCAATCATATATTATATAAAAATTAAATAACATAATTTTTTACTATTCTGTATTATCATATATATATTATACGGAAGCTGTCAATAACATTGTCGCATAAATGCTTATAACTATTAATTATAGTGTTTATTAGTTATACAAGTTCCCGTTATATTAAATTTTTTCATCAAAATCTATCACCATACTATACTGATATTCTATCATGTAAAAGTGTTATTTAATCATAGAGTAAAATTTCAATGATTTATTTTATGGTTTCTAGAGTATCTTACTTATTTAATCTTTCAAATTATATTTTATTTCTATTTCATTAATTTTATCTATATCTATATTTGTGTTAGAAATATATCTTGTTTCTTTATCATTTTTGTAAATAGTAATCCTATCATAACCATAATTAAATGAAACAACTATTTTATCATTAACAAACAATCTAGCTTCCAAACAATATCCTGTTTTTCTTGATTGGCTAAAGCTTTTTTTAACTTTAGTATTCTCAAACTGGTTTAAAAATTCTTCTATTTTATCTTTATCCGTTATTTCTACAGTTTTTCCATAATTTCCAGAGCTCATCAGTATCTTATCTACTTTTGTAAAATCAATATCTAGTATACTTTTAAAATCCTTTGGTATAAGAAATGGTTGTACAATAAGTCCAATAATAATTATCACCAATATAACCAGTAACCCAATACTCTTTTTCTTCATCTCTAGATCCTCCTTAATAAATATAAATATTGTGGTTAATTCAATTTATGAACTAACGGAAAAATAGCCTGTAAAAAAGAGTGCAAAAACGGTTAATACAATTCCTCCTAATATAGAAGTTACCTTATAATAATACCATATATTCAAAATAAAGTTAATTCATTATGTTTGTCTCTTTGAGTTAAATAAAGGTTCATAAGTTTCTAGTCTTCAGAGGATTGTTTCCCTCTTACTGGACAAGGGATATATTTCAATATTTTATAGTAAATTGAATTATATTTACTATAATGATACACTAATAAATAGGTCGTATATGTAAACCATAACAAATCAAAATAACATCTAGAGATTTATTTGATTTTATTATCTCAAATCTAAAAATAGGGAGGAAACTCTATGGGAATTATGTTAAAACAAGTAACAAAAGAAAATTGGTACGAATGTAATAATTTAGAGGTTTATAAAGAACAAGAAGGAATTGTTGCGCCAAATTATAATTCAATCATTTTAAGTTTATTATATGAAAATTGGAATGCAAAATGCATTTATAAGGATTATATGCTAATTGGACTTCTTTTATATGGAATTGAAGAAGATACAAGTAAACCAATGTTACTTAGGTTTATGATTGATAAAAAGTTTCAAGGTAAAGGATTAGGGAAAAAAGCAATGCTAAAATTGCTTGATTTAATAAAAATTGAATATGGCAATATAAAATTCTATACAACAGTCTCTCCCCAAAATATATCTGCAAAGAAGTTATATGAAAGTGTTGGCTTTGAAGAAACTGAAGAAGTAATGTGGGATGAAAATGTAATGGTAGTACAATTATAAATAAAACCATGAGCAAGTGACTCCAACAAGACACGTCATCACTAAAATGTTACCCATTACCCAAATTAGGAACAAAATGAATAAATTTTGTTCCTATTAAATTATTAAAATACATATGAAAAATATTCAAAAAACCTGCAAACCTGCACAGCGCCAACAACTAGTTATATAGTTAACTAGGTTCATATTTAACTAGTTTTATAGGTTTATATGTAACTAGTTTCCTATGTAAAATTTTATATATATCCCTATTTAACTATATAAAATTTTCTATATTTAACTAGGGATATATTTAAATATGTATATATTTCAGGGTTGGGATGGGATGATTTTTGGGGGATGGGAAATTTTTTTTTGATGATGGTAGGTTGTTTTAGAAATTTAATATTATCTATACCTAAAACATAAAATCTATCATATTTTATGTGAGAATCAAAATAATCCAACAACTCTACTATTATAGATTAGACTTATTTCACCCAAGCATCTAATGAGATTTCTCCACTTTTTCATTTGTTTTGTATTTTTCGTAACAATTCTTTTAATAATTATCTAAGACAACGATCTAAAGCCATTTCAATTACATTTGATGATACATCATTTTTTAAAATTTCAATTACTCTTACATTTTCTTCGTCATCATGAATATATAATTCTATTCTATTATAACAATTTGTGATTTTGTTATATAAAAATTCCAATAAATCATTAGTAACAATAAATCATTAGTAATATAAATTGATATAGAATATTGTTTGGAATTTATATCTAAGATAATATACAATACACATTCATAAACTTATACTATAATTCCCAAAGTAATAATAGGGTCAAATAGCCATGTCTTATATATCCTTCATATTTGACCCTATTATAATACAAACATACCATATGGATAATATGTTCATTTATAACAATATCTTTTTAATTAACAACATAATTAAAGAGATATCAAACCGAGTAATTCCAAAAATTTAATAACTTGCATTTACTTATTTGTATTCTTCCCGTAAATAATATAACGTTGACTTTTTCATTTATTGCGTGAAAAAATATCATTAGGAAATATGAGCCCTAAGGAGTACAGACAGAACCTTGGATTTGCAGCTTAGCTGATCCAAGAAAACGTCCGCATCTCCCTCTCTAATTGACTTATGTAATAACTAATCCAACAGAATAGAAAAAGATAGATTATTCTATCTTTTTATAACTCAATTCATAGTCTTTACAATTATCATCAAAATACATTTGATATACATTTACACCTAATTCTTTTCCTATATTAATTAGCTTATTCTTATATTTTTCACAAGTCATACCTAAATATATTCCTGTTGTTTCTATACCTAAAACTTTATTAGGCATTAAAACTCCTTTATTACTAACATTAGTAAACTGTTTTGCTATTTCAGTTGGGAAAAGTAACCTATACTCATTCTCATATTTCCAGTCATTATTTTTTATAATGCAATTATGAAATAACAATGCATTATAAAATTCTAAATCCTCTTTTTCTTTTTCTGTGATTTTTCCTATCATATCTTTATATCCTAAGCTTACACAATTCATATATGCAACATTAGCTGGTGCTCTTGTCGGCTCGTAAGATATTGGATAAAAGAGCTTTGGCTTTGTAACATTATATTCAATACAAAATCCAGTATGATTATTAGCGTAATGTGCCCACATAGGCATATTATTTGTAAGATTAGTTGTAAAACAACCTATTAAAACTCCAGTGTAATAAGAATCTCTTAATGCATTTATTAATTCTATAGGATAATTATATTTACTAATTTTATCTGATGTTATAAATAATGTTTTTAATTCAAATGGATCATTAAGACTTTTACAAGTTGATAGCCAAAATTCATTATTTCTTAAAGAATTAAGTTTCAAATTGTTTAAACTATCTATGTTACATTGATTATCGCAATTAGGAACATCACTTAAATAAATATATTTATATAGTTTTTGAGGAATATATCTTATTCTATATGAATTGTAGTCTTCTTTTTTCTCTATCATAGAAATATATGTGTCAATTTTAAATGACATTTTACCACCCCTATACAATTATAGCATTATAATGTCTCTAAGTTATTAATTTATATTCAAATTACACTGTATAGAATTAATTTTAAAGCACCTAAGTTTCTAACAATAAAAAAGAGTAGCCAAAACTACTCTAAATACTATTTAAAATGGTGTTCCGATTGCTAAATTACTTCCTAAAACTTCTGGTACATTACCTATATTAATATCAAACATAGATTCAACAGTAACTGCCTCATAACATTCCTTTATTACCATATTCTCAATATTTTTAGTGAAACTATTATCTATTTTCCCATCATCTGTGTACTTCTTCACTTCTACTGAATATCTTTTGTTAAAATCTTGTTTTATGTACAGATATATATTTTTTCTATGCAATACCCATAACTTATTATATTTTCATTCATAAAAATTGAATTTCTAATTGCTGTTATTCTCTTATCTTGAAATATATTCTTTTGGATATATGCTCCTACCATTCTATATTGATCTAAACTATTTGCTAATGCCATTTTCAATCATCCTCCATGTCTCCTTCTGTCTTATATTTATATTTTATATTTTTGATTTAAAAGGTATACTCGAGGATAAAAACTTTTTAGAATAAAATTCAAAATTTATTTCATCAGATCTAATATGACTGACTTAGCTACGTCATTTCGTGACAAAATGGTACTATTATGGTAATATTTCATTATTAGATTTATAAGGGTGGTGAGGATTTTGAATTCTGTTGAAATTAAAGAAATTAAAGAATTAAAGTATGTTACAGCTACAGAAATCAAAGAATTATTGGAGAATCAATCTATTTATTCTTCAATAGGTACAATAACAATGAATTTAAATAATACTTCTGTAGTTATTAAACAAAATGATATTATAGGAAATGCTTTGCAAGAATGGTTAGGACAAGTTTTGAAAGATAATGATATTTACTTTAAGCCTGCAAAAGGACAGACGTTCCCTGATTTTTATTTAGGTGAAGATAGCACTAAAAATTTATGTGAGATGAAAACATTTTATAAAGCCCCTAATTTTGATGTTGCTAACTTTTATGCCTATATAGATTCATTAACAGATAAAGCTTACAGATTAGATAGTGATTACCTAATTTTCAAGTACCATAGCGATGAAAATGGCTGTATAAAAATTCAAAATATATGGTGCAAAAAAGTATGGGAAATAACAGGTAGGGCCAATGATTTTGACTTAAAGTGTCAACGAAAAAAAGGACAAATAGTAAATATACGACCTGTAACTTTTTATTCTGAAAAAAGTAAATTAAAACCATTTGCAAATAAAGAAGAATTACTAGCTGCTTTATATAAAACACATTTAAGCACCACTAACCAAACTAGAGTATCTAAGGATTGGTTAAACAAAGTAATTGAAAATTATAAGAGTTATAGTGGCATAGACTTAAAAGATAGAGTATATGCTTTAATCTAAATATAAGGATAGGTAAATAATTACCTATCCTTATATATTGCTGCAAGTCTTTCTGATATAGCTGTTATAACAGGTACACAAACAGTATTACCAAGCAAATCAAAAGCCTCTTTTTCTTTTATATGTGATAAATCATAGTCTTCTGGATACCCACAAAGGCGCTGTCCTTCTCTAATTGTTAAAGTTCTTAATCCTCCATTATCTATAACGCCTAACTTTGATACGTCCATGGCAACTAACGTAGGGGCTAAATCATTTGGATCTAATATTTTTGAAAACTCAAATGATAATTTTCCTGCTACTATATTATATCCTTTTTCCTTAGTTGTATCTGGCACTCTTACTCCATCAATTTGTTCTCTAGGATGCTCAATTTTTAAATACCCTTTTTTAACTAAATCATTAAGTATTGATTCTAAATTAGGTACATCATAAAAAGTTTTAATCTGTTCTAAAGTTAATGGCATACCATCCATCCACTTTATGCCAATTTCTTCAGCCCATTGCTTTTTACGCCTTTCTTTAAGAAGCATATTAAGTAATTCTCTTTGTTGAGTAGTTGTTTTACCCTTTAATTCTATTTCCCATGAATGTATATTGTTTTCTCCACCACGTTTATCCTTTATAGACTTTCCAATTACATCATTAAGTTCAAAATTTTTAAATAGACATTTAGTGAACTTGCTTTTTACAGTAGGTAAATTATGTTCCATTATATCTCCAAGTGTTGAAGTTGTAACTGGGAAATCTAATAAATTAACCTTCGCTTTTTTTGTTCCAACTATATAAATACGTTTTCTGCTTTGAGCTAATCCAAAATATTGAGAATCAAGCAATTCATGACTAACTAGATATCCTAAGTTTTCTAAATTGTTTATGATAACCTTCAAAGTATTTCCATTGTCATGATTAACAAGACCTTCTACATTTTCTAATAAAAATCCATACGGTTGCTTCTCCTTTAAAATCCTTTCTATTTCGAAAAATAAAGTTCCTCGTGTATCAGCGAATCCCAAACCTTTCCCTGCTGAACTGAATGGTTGACAAGGAAATCCAGCTAATAAAAAATCAAAATCTGGTATTTGCTCATTTGATATTTGAGTTATATCTCCGTATATTTTTTCATTACCATAATACTCTTGATATGCCTTTATTGCATATTTTTTTATTTCTGAGGAAAATACACATTGTGTTTTATATCCTAATTTATGAAATCCATATTCAAATCCTAATCTAATTCCGCCAAGACCCGCAAACAGATCAATAAAACGGATTGTATCTCTAGTTTCTTTCTTTGCAGCAGCAATTCCTTTTACTAATATGCTATTACAACGTTCTGAAAAAGATGATCCAATTCCAAAGTGTTCTATATCAGCTTGTTGTTCTTTAGTAAGATAAACCTTAAACCCAGTTTTCTTATCTGTTGTTGAAATAGTTTTGCGTCCTGCGTTTTTACGTTTTCCACCCTGCATATATATTCCTCCTAAGTTATTACGATAAACAAATTATATCATATATCTTTGATTTTTCAACCCTATAATTCAAATTTTATAGGAACCAAGCTGTGTATGAACATTATATCAATAAATACAAAAACAGCCTAAACTAAGCAATAATGTTCAAGCTGTTTATATTAACTATCCTGTATTAATCACTAATTATAACCATACGACATTAAGGTATAAACAATGTCCCTTAATTATACCTTTATGACAACCCATTAATCAAAAAAAATTAATCAAGGTTGTATACAACTTAAATTTTTAATTTTTACTTTACATATTCAAATTTTTATTATATAATTCTTTTAATGGTGTAAACACCATTGTAAACTACATTGTTTACTATCGTTTAATATTAAATTTATGGAGGTATTGCAAATGCCAGTTATTTCAATAAGAGTTACTGAAGAACAAAAATCAGAGTTAGAACGTAAAGTTGCTGAGAATAATATGAGTAGTATAAATAGTTACATACTCTCTTGTATTTTACCAAATAACGCTTCTACAAATAAAAACCTTCTTACTCATAAAATGATTCTCGATAAGTTAGAAAACTATAAATCAGGTGAATTATTTAATATTCCTGAACTTTTTCCAAAAGCTGAATGGGATTCATTTTCTAACACTGTTAGTGTTGGTAGAACTTTTCGCCTAGCTGAAAAAGAAAAAAATAGTTTAGTTTCTAAAAAAGTTATATTTGTAGAAAAAAAATCTGGTTATCCAGCAGTTTACAAGGTTAGATAATATTGTATAATCAAATTCTACGAGTCTGTGAAAAAAACTCTGTAAATTACAAGTAATAGCAGCTTCCTATGATAAAATAAAAATATCATGGGAGGCTATTTTATTATGGGTAAAAGAAAAGAAAGATTAAGTGTAGGTAAAAAGAATATTATTACAGATTTAATTAGAGAGTATGATATTCAATCTGCGGAAGATATTCAAGAGGCGTTGAAAGATATTCTTGGAGGCACTATTGAAAGTATGCTTGCAGCTGAATTGGACAACCATTTAGGTTATGCCCCATATGAGCGTACAGATGGCTCAAATGCTAGAAATGGAAAGAAGCAAAAACTTATTCGTAGCAAGTACGGTGAAATGGAAATTGATGTTCCACAAGACCGTTACTGTTCTTTTGAGCCGAAGGTTGTTAAAAAGAGACAAAAGGATATTTCTAATATTGAAGATAAAATAATTGCAATGTATGCCAAAGGTCTTACGACCCGTCAAATTTTAGATCAAGTTGAAGATATATATGGTTTTTAAGTTAGTGAAGGAATGGTTTCTGATATTACCGATAGATTGCTACCGGAGATTGAAGATTGGCAACAACGCCCACTTTCACAAGTTTATCCAATAGTTTATATTGATGCTGTACACTTCTCTGTAAGGGCTAATCATGTTGTTAAAAAGTTCGCTGCTTATGTTATTCTTGGGATAAATGAAGAGGGAAGAAAAGAAATTATTAGTATTCAAATAGGTCAAAATGAAAGTAGCAAGTATTGGCTTAGTGTACTAAATGAGTTGAAAAATAGAGGTGTAAGAGATATCTTAATTATTTGCGCTGATAGGCTTTCTGGAATTAAAGAGTCTATTAATGTAGCTTTTCCTAACACTGAATATCAACGATGTATAGTGCATCAGGTTCGTAATACTTTGAAGTATGTTGATGATAAAGATAAAAAGGAATTTGCTGCAGATCTAAAAACTATATATCATGCTCCAGCTGAAGAGCCAGAGCATGCTCGCATGCTTGAAGTTACTGAAAAATGGCACGAACACTATCCTAATGCAATAAAAAGCTGGTCTGCTAATTGGGATGTTATAAGTCCTATATTTAAGTTTTCTGCTGATGTACGTAAGGTTATCTACACAACTAATGCTATTGAAAGTCTTAACAGTACTTATCGTAGATTGAATCGTCAGAGAAGTGTATTTCCAAGTGATATCTCGTTGCTGAAAGCATTGTACTTAGCAACTTTTGAAGCCACAAAAATGGAGTTTACCACTTAGAAACTGGGGCAAAGTTTATGGAGAACTGTCCATAATGTATGAAGGAAGACTTCCTTAAAGCCTGCGGCTAAGATATAAAAAAATATACCCAGGTTAAGGGTGTTCTTTACATGTAATTTATTTACTATTATATTAAAATTAAGGCATGTTAGCTATATTATGACCTCCATGCCTTTAAAATAATTATCATAGGAAGCTATTTACAGAAATAATTTCACACCCTCAAAAAATATTACTGGAAAGCAAAATTTCCAGTAATATTTAAAATAAAATTATTAATTACACAAAATTATCTAGTGTCTTAAAGTTTGCCACTACTTGTGATACGGTTCTCCGTATCAATATTAAATGAGGTTTTAATATAATTATTAATATATATTACCTTCTATAATCCTTACTAAACTATCTATCCTCTAACATTATAATTTCATTTATTTTTTCAAATAATGGTTTAAACCCTCCAAAATCAATCCCTTTAAACTCAATAACTTCATTTATAATATTATTTGCAAAATCATTTTTAGACATAGCTATATTTGTTTTTTCATCATTCAAATTAACCACTTTACTATCTGAATCAATTATTTTATAAGAATCTGTCCCACATTTATTTTTTTGCACACAGCATATACCCTTCTCTCGTATGTGTACTCCAGTTATTTGTGAAAATTCATTTCCTATATATAATCTCCTTCCATCCTTTTTTCTTTTAATATCTTGATCAATGTATAAATGTTCAATACAAATTTCAGAAACATTTTCTCTATATTGGGGAATAGGAATTAAAATTGAATATACTTTATTTTTATAATATTTATAATCATTATTAAGCTCATTTACAGTCTTAGGAATATCTCTATCAAATATACAAATTATTTTATTTTCATTATCTAGCATTGAAATACTTTCAACTAACTGATGTAATTTTGAATCACATAACGTATTCTCATATTCTAAAAATCTGATATCAAGTTCTTTTATTTCTCCTATTTCTAACAATTTTTCATATGCTTTTTTTATATGTTTCCAATCTGTTTTACCTTCAGTAATTATTAAATGTTTATCTCTTACCGTCTTTAGAGATTCAATAAATGTATCTACTTCAAATGCTTCTTTTATCATTTCTTCTATATTACAAGAATAAAACTTTGGATTGTCTACCTGAACTACATTTCCTTGTTCATTTTTCTTCATAACAATAACCTTATCATTTCTTCTACTATCGTTATGTAAAATAAATGGAGAATGTGTGCTTACAAATAGTTGGGACTTTTGTTTACCATCTATATTTTCAAATATTCTTCTAAAAAACTCTAGTATTTTCATTTGCCACCTTGGGTGCAAACTCAATTCTGGTTCATCAATTAAAACAATTGCTCCCTCAGCCTTATTTGAATCTTTTAACAAAAATCCTCCTCTAAATACTATTTGTTTTTCTCCGGAACTTAATTTGTTAATAGATGTTTCAATTCCATTTTCTTCAAAAATAATTTCTTTACTACCATTTATATTTTTAATTCCTTTAAATTGTTTCCCATCAAACACATAACTAAATGCTTTCTTAAATCTTTTTATTCTAATCTCTTTAATTTCTTCTGGAGGAACTTTTCCTGGATTTTCATTTACCCAATCAGATAGGTCTGCATCATCTAATGCTTTTATATCAACTAATAATTGAGATATTTCTGTACCTAGTTCTGAACTCTGTTTTAGGCTTTTAATATCAATGTCTAATTCTTTTGACGTTACTGTTCCTATTGGACCTGAACGAAAGTTAATTTCTGCAGTTGAATATACAACTTTCATTATCTCCTTTATATCACTATGATTGATAATATTACCATTTTTTTCTATTATTTCGTTATTATTACGCTTATGCTTAACCTTAAATCCATTACCATATTTCAAGTTATAATCCATAATAAAGGTAACTTCTTTCCCATCTAAATCATTAAAATAATACTGAAGATTATTACCTTTTTTCAACTTTTCAATTTCATAATCTGAGAATTCAACAGTAATTTTATTTATTTCATCTCTTATATTTTCACTATTTACACACTCTCCTGAAATAAAGTTATATATTATTTCTAATAATGTAGTTTTTCCACATCCATTTTCACCAGCTAAAATTATTATGTCTCTAACCTTCATGTTTTCATCTGTAAATGAAATATTTATATCACCTAAAACAATATTATTTTTTATTTCCACTCTTTTTATCCTCATAAGTTCCCTCCAACCCAAATTCACACTACTAAATTATAACAAAAATATATACTTTTTTAAATATATCTTTTCATGAAAATATCCTCATTTACTTATGATACGGTTCACTCTTAATTGTCCTAAATTTCACCCTATATACTTTTAATATCTCCTATTACCTATCCAAAACCCCATACCCTTGATTAAAAACTTTCTGATACATCTATCCAAAGCTTAGTTGCTTTATTTATCTCCCTTTTCTGGTGCTGTGATTTTAAATGGAATTGCTGGTATATTATGATTTAACTAGTTCTATGTACAATAAATATACTTTAATTAAATAAATTTATTTAACTTCTCTAAATACTCTATATCAAGTATATCATTAATAAAATTGCTAGCTATCCTATATCGTATTGATCTGACTATTTCAAAATAAATCTACATTTAGGATAATTGCTGCACCCTTTAAACTCGCTATATTTGCCTTTTCTCAGAACTAACTTGCCTCCACACCTAGGACATATATCATTACTTATTTTATTCTTATTATCAATTAGTCGATTCTGAATTTGTGCTACATGGACTTTCCTATTTTCTTTACCATCAATACTCAAAGAAATCAGCTTAGAGTATATTTGTTTTTTTACAGAATCTCTTAATGCCTGTTTATTGTATTTTTTAATTGTCTTCAATAAATTTATTGTATATAACATCTGTTTTACATTTAACTTTTAAATCCGCTTTAGTAGTGAAAACTACAATAGGAATGTAATTCACTTCTGGAAAGTCACCTAGTATCTTTTTTAGAGCTTGTATATGTCCGTAATTCTGTCTTATTGGATTATACATATTTTTTTTAGGTTTATAATTTTTTTGTATCCAATATTCATCAAATTCATTCCCTATAATCCTTCCCTTATAGTTTTTAGTTTCAATAACAAAAACACCATAATTAGATACAACAACATGATCGATCTGGGTTGTCTTACCTCCCACCTGTAGCATTATATCATTTATAACCATATACTTAGTCTCATCAAGTCTTGATAAAAAAAAGGATACTGATTTTTCTCCAAAGAATCCCTTTATTCTTGGCATAAAAAGATCTAATATTACTACTACAATTACCAAAACCCATAAATAGCAAAATCTAATCAAAAGTTCAACAATTACTTCCACTTATTTCACTCACCTTTAGTACTATTCTTAAATTGAATATTATTTTACCTCATCCTTATTATTTAAACTTAATTAAGAATATCCTTATTGTACCACCTCACTTTCCACTGCTCAATAAATTCATACCATATAAAGCATATATTTCCTTTATTTAATGTATAATTACATAAAAAACAGCAGAATTCTGAAATTCTACTGTTTCTATTTGTACCTATTTATTTATTACAAAATCTATGAATAGGACCATCCCAGACTTCATTACCATCTTGAAGTTCTATGAAGTTACCTAAAGTATATTGGTTTATTACATTATTCCAAAAAATATGAGAAACCTTATGTAAACGCAACTGTTTTACTTCCCAATTTCCTTGAAACTTATTAAAAACTTCAAAAGCCACAATTTTACCTATTCCTCTTTTCCTATATTTTTTTAGAACGAAAAATTCTGCAATTGCATAATCAGTTGGCGATGAGGTAACAACACTATGTTTATTAACAAGAACAAATCCTGCTAATTTATCATCTACTCTAATTATAAAGGGGTATCTATCTTTTTCTGTCCAGTAATTATCCAAATAACTGTAATCGTATAATCCATGTTCATTTAAATCACGATTTTCATATTCTGATAAATCATAATTATATAATTCAATCATATTTTTTAATATTATTTTATCAGCCTTACTGGCTTCTATTAATTCAACCTTCATCTTTCACTACCTCTAAAACATCATTTTAATCAATTAATCAACCTTAAATCGGAATTTGACAAGATAATATTTTGCTATTAAAAATCAATATTTTTCTGCAAAATATTCTACCCATGCTGGATAAAATCCTGTGGCTAAGGCAGTCCTCATTGAAGCAATATTCCCACTCCACGTTGTATAATATGGTATTTTATCTAGCTTCAATATCTCCTTTGTTAATTGTTGAATAACCAATTTTGCTAATCCTTGTCCCCTATATTCCTTAATGGTATCTATGCCTATTTGCCATAGTGGATCATGATAATTGTCTGCACCAGCTACAGCTACCATCGTTCCTTCAATAAAAGCTGCAATTGCAATTTCATCCTTTTCATAGTTTAATGCATTTTCAAATCCAGGATATTTTATATAAAACTCACTCATATTTTCTTTTTCTATTTTCTTAAGAACTACATTATCTGGGCAAATAATATCTTCACTTTTACTATAAAGAAATCTCAAATGTTCACCTGCAAGACATAAATCATTTTCTCTTAGTTTACATTCAATTCTATGAAGATTTTTACCATCAATAATATCCTCTGCTAAAGTATCTTTAAAATTTTCTTTTGCCCAGTTAATTAAATCTCTTCTTCCAATAAAAAGCATTGATTTTCCAAATGAAATCATACGAAAAATTTCTACATCGCTTTCCATGAATACATTTTTCTCATTATCAAATACATTATATTCCAGATTATTATTTGTAATATAATAATTAATTACTTTCTGATTATTATCCATAATTAAAAATCTCCTCTACAAAATACTATTTGCCTGATATTAAAAAATTTCTTATCTCTTTAATTGTAACATATTTTGTAAATACAACATTATTTTTAGTACAGTATTTTCAGCTTTAAAAATAGCCTTAGGCAAGTTATATAAATGTAATGATTATACTTATTTTTTACATTTTATCAATAAAAACTTCATTGGAGGTTTATCTTTATTATCACTATCTATTTCATCAATCTCAGAAAATTCTACAAGTCCATATTTTTACTCCGTTCATTGTTTCATAATAGCTTTCATTAAGTTTTTTACCTTTCCCAAACATAGGAGCTTTTTTTGAAACAGCTGTAAAAATCATATATCCACCTTGTTTTAATTGATTATAACAATCACTAATAAATTTTTCCCTCTCACTTTCATTTAATAAATGAATAAGTGCATAGCTAAATATCCCTTCATAAAGTTTATTTTCAAAAGGCATATCTCCAACTGAACCATGATAAATATTAATATCAATCCCATATTGCCTTGCTAAGTCAATAGCTGTTTTTGAGATTTCGATTCCTGTAACATTTATATTATTATCAATAAATACCTTTGCATTCCTTCCATAACCAATACCAGGTATTAATATATCTTTTATATTATTTTTAATAAAGCAATCCTTGGCAATAATGGCTGATTCCGATGGTTTAAAGCCCCACATTGTTTGTTTTTCTGTAAAACTTTTTTCCCAAAACTCCGTCATACTTTGGCTCTCCTTAAAATGTATTTTTTGAATTTATAACAATAACAACCCCTAAACCAAATGGATAAGTAATGTTTATGTTTTTTATCTTATCATTTAATTATTTTCCCATTATCACTAAATCTCCAAAATCTTCAAAACCATTCTTTTTATAAAATTGAAAAGAAGGAAAATCTTTTTCTGTATTTAATATTATCCCATTTAATCCTTCTTTTCTAATATCCATTTCAATTTCTTTAATAAACTTACTCCCAATACCTTTTCCTTGTAAATTATAATCTATACAAAATTCATCTATATAGTATTCTAATCCTTTTATCCAAGGTTTTTTCATACCAATACTTAACCCTTGTATCTTTCCATTAATACTAATTACATACCCTAAAAAATAATTATTAGCAAAATGATTCTTTAAAAATTTTCTTACCTGTTCTCTTGATTCATATACATCATTCCAAGGCTCTCTTGAAAAAGTTGAAATAAATAAATCAACACTTTCTTCTATCATATTTTCTTCCATTCTGGTTACTACTATGTTTTCCATTTCTCTATTCCCCCGTATTTAAAATCCTCATTAATTGAAGTTTTTATTACTATTTACTTAGATTTCTTATATAATGAATAAATTTAATTTCCCATTCTGAATCCGAACTATATGCTTCATATTTATTATCTAAATAATGTTTAATAATATAAATTTCTTCCTTTGAAAATGTTTTAAATAATTCTAAAGCTTCATCTTCCCAAAAACACACGCTTAACACTTCTACTAAGTCACTTAAGCTATTAACCTCTTCTTTTACCATTGCAATCTTATCTGAAATAAACCTACAATCATTTATTTCATTGATTAAATTGCGTAATCTTTCATTATCCATAGTATCATTATCTATAAACTCACTTTCTTTTAAATCCTCTTCATACTTAAAGGATAAAAATATATTATCAATATTTCCTGTGGATAATCCTACTTTAATTCTAGGATAAATATTCACAGCTGTTTTTTGAATATATTCTATCTTTTCATTATCAACTATCCCTAAAATATCACAGACTCTCTTTGCTGAGCTCTTTAATTTTACTAAAATTTCAGTTTCGGACAAGTTTCTAAAAATCCTTAATAATGTTTCTCTTTGCAGCGATGAAATCGCTAATGTTAATATATCTCCTCCTAAAATATCAAGTCCTATGGCATTTGTTAGTATAGGTTCAAAAATATTAATTAATAGCTCTTTATAATTAGAGCAATAGCTATTTAGAATATAACTAATATTATCCTTATCAAAACATATGCAAAACTCATTTTCAATAAGTAGCACTTTTAAGTATTCATTTATATATTCAATTCCCTGCAGCTTTTCTGATATGGGATTAGAAAGTTGATAATCTATGCTACAGTCTATCTTATGAGCGAAAAATCTATAATCATATTTATTAAAAAATTTATCTATTTCATTTAATGTATCCTTATATGATATGTTTTCTATATTAGGTGAACTTTTTCTAACTGCTTCTAATAATTTCTGTCCTTTCTCCATCAAAGAGGCTATTTTACTCCAAGAAGCTTTTAACAAGTCATTTATATCTTCTTCCATCAGTACTTCATTTACGTTCATTAATCCTCGTAATTCTAATCCTAATGAAAAACAAATTGAATTAAGTAACTCTTCCGCTATTTCTATTGGAACTGATGTGCTATCACCCATTGTATATCGCTCAGTGTGCTTGCCAAGAAAATTCCATATTTTAACCTCAATAAGCAATCTATCTTCTTCACTTATATTTTTATCTATTTGAATACTATCTGAAAACGCCATTAAACTCTTGTTGCTTTCTTCCATAATACCTCCTAAAATTCATGTCCGTACATATCTGTATCATCCACTTCATATCCATATCTTGTATTTCTACAAAGCTCTTCTAAAGTAGTTCCTCTTAAATACTCCAAAGAACCTTGACATTTTCCATCAAAATGTCTTTTCATAAACTCAATAAGTTCATCATCAGCTATCTGATCCATGGCTTCATTTTTAAAAAAATAGAAAGACTCTTGAATCTCTATTAATGTATCTTTATAATTCTGTTGCATTATATAAGGGGAATCACAAAAAACTTCCACTATCTTTTTTAAAATTCCTTCAGAAAACTCAATTCTTCCTGTATCTTTTAATGACTTAAAACGATTCTCCACCAGTTCATTAATTTCTACATCACATAAAGCTAACCCATATTTTATTGTTATTTCATTACACGCTTTTAACTCAATTGCAGCTTGTTTTTTCTGAAAATCTTGAAATGCTAAAGTCATATTTTTATCCACCATAATCACCTCTAGATACACAGTACTCCTAAGTCTAACCCAATACAAGACTTGAAATTTTAGTAATTTTGTGGTAATATAAAATTAGAAAATACTTCCCAGTTTGAAAATCAATCTGGGAAGTATTTTTTATATTATAATAGATTTTTCTTATATTAATGAGGAAACAAAATATAACCTCTATAACAGTTAAAAATCATTTTTTCTTAAATTCCTTATTATCTAAAATAATAACCTCTGACTTATCTTCCTTTGATGCCTTCTTTGTGTGATTTACAAGTTTTATAACGTTCTTATATGATTGTTTTGCTCCCTTTACAAGCAAGGGTACTCCTAGAAAATCAATTTTTAGCCACCTAGAAAGTAATCCACCAAAGGTCATTGGTAATGGAACCGTTGGCGACGTATTAGAAAATATTATTTTCTCATTTAATAGCTTTTCTTTATGAAGCATAGAAGTTAAATTATATAATCCTGGAATTAAAACCTTTGAACGTCCTCTACCCACAACATAGACTTTATTTCCATCTTCATCACTTCCATAATAAAAAAGTTCTCCTCGATTTCCATATACTAACTTATTAAAGTTAGGTAATTTCAATATTTCATCCTTAGTTGGTTCTCGAGTTTCATCCAGCATTTTTAAGTGATAAGCCATTGCTAGAATAGACGAGTGGGTTCCTCCATAACAATTATATATGTATATCATTTAAATCACCTAATTTCTTCTTTTTTTACTTTATTTTAATATTTGTAGTATATGCAATAAACATTTATATTAAACATTCTTTGAACATATTTTATCCAAGTTCCCCAATGTTCTACAATTCTTTATACATAAAATAAATATGTTACAATCTGTTACCACTACCAAACCTAATCTCTTAATAATTTCATTAATTTATGTGCATCTCCATCAGCATTAACAATATCATCATCTGTAAGACCTGCCTCAACTGCAATATTATATGCTTTACCAAAATTCCCTACATCCTCCGATTTGTGTGCATCACTTCCCAATGAAAATTTAACGCCCATGTTCTTTAACTTTTTTATTGTTTCAATATCCATATTTCTATGAGATCTGTTAATTTCTAAAGCAGTATTTCTTTCAACAGCGACCTTTCCAATTTCAATAATATCTGGATTAACATGCTCTAATGGATGATTTAATATTGTAATTTCGTATTTTTTAATAGCATTAATTGCAGCTTCTGTATAATTCCTCAATAAAAGTGGATTTTGTACCGCTCCAGGATGATAACCCACACAAATTATGTCTAGGTAATCAATTATTTCATCTTTAATATCTATATCCCCCTTTTTAGTAACAATATTACATTCTATACCTAGAAGAATCTTAAAGTCATTCTCCTTCAATAATGAACTCTTATTAAAATCATCAATTACTTTACGTACTTCTTTATATTGATTTAGTTTCATCCCGAAGGTACTATGCCTATAACCATGGTCTGTTATTGCTATTTCTTTTAATCCTTTTTTTATTCCAGCTTTAACATTTGATTCAATACTTCCTTTTGCATGTTCTCCAAAAATAATATTAAATAAGGGAATATGCCCCTTTGCAATATTAGTATGGGTATGATAGTCTGCAATAATCTTAAAACTCATTTTATTCCCTCCATAGTTTTATTTTACCCATATTACTGGATAATTCTTACCATATATCACAATTCTGCACAAACAATATATATCATTACTTCTACATAGTATTTGTTTTTTACCATTAAAAAAACCTCCATTATTTATGGTACGGTTCTCCGTATCACAAGCAAATGAGGTTTTTCCATTTTATTACCTTATACATACTACATAATTATAGTATAATTCTAAAGTATTATTTAGTAAATTCTTAATGGGTGGCTATGGCCAGGAAGTTAATGCAAAAGAAAAGAAGCACCCATTCCTTAAAAATTAGTGCTTCATTCTTAATTAATATCGTGTAAAAATAAATTTATATATTATATTTTAAAATAGAAACTCATTTTCCCAATCAAAATCTCCAGATTCTTCACAACATAATGGCCAATGGCTGCACCATTCTGGAACACTAGGCTTTTCTACTCTGTCCACGCTTGGAGTATAAGGTTTCAAATCTAAAATACTACTATCATTCATTGCATCAATATAAGTAATATAAACTATCCCTTTTTCATAATCTATATGTGTTACTTTAGTAATAGACAACGCTATCGGATTAGGTCTTTCAGGTGATCTAGTTGAAAAAACCCCCAACTTTTCAGGTGCCTTTTTATAAGGTTTATTCACTTCTAAAATGCTTCTGCTACTACTATTATCACATTTATCAAACCACCACAATACATCAATGTGACTAAAAGATTCTAATCCCTGCAATCCTTTTATATACTCCTTGTTAATTTGAAGAAACATATTTTCTCCTTCAACTTTAATCTTACCAATTTCTTTTAATTCCATAATTAATACCTCCTATTTATCTTATAAATAGATAATAAGCCCTCACATAATGTGAGAGTCAATATAATTATTTTAATAGAATTTGTATTTCAGTAAGATATTTTTCAGGATTATCTACATCCTCAACACCTATATGACATATCTGCCTAGAGGGTTTATCTGCCATATGCTCATTATGACTTTCAAGTTATAAACTGCTTGTCCTTTACGAATTTATTTCGCCGTTTTATTGATAAAATCAATTTCATACTGACGTTCACCGTATTTTTCTTCGTTGTCAGTAATAGTACCCTCTGTTAGAGTGATACGCAGAACGATTGAGTTAGGATTGTCTTCGTCGCCAACTTCATCGAACCAATCAAAAATTTTTTTAAATTTCGCTCTGATTTCCGCATTCTTCTCGTCCTTGACCCAGCCGAGATTTTCAGCCGTGCCTTGTAAAGCGTACCAATCTAACCCAGCGACGGAAACTTCGTTGTTCTTCTCAATTTGCAGCATTTTATTTTTTTGGGCATCTGTAGAAACATAAAATACGCCTTCTTCATAATAAGCGCAGACCATACGGACAGCAGGGCGTGGATTACCGTCAGTGTTTGGGAATAGTGATATTGTGGCAAGGGCAATAACTTCTTCTTTACCATTTCCGCAACGTTCCTCCATAAGTTTCATCGCGTTTTCGTATTTGCTCATTTCAAATTTCTCCTTTTTTAAATTTATTTTTTCATCACTTTAATATAATGAAAATCAAGGAATTGTAATTGATGTTGTTCATCCATATAATTAAAATCTTAAAATCCATAGCAAATAAACCTAATTAAAGATAAGGTTAAAAACATATTGCTATAATTTTTTTATTAGATTTCTAATTTATAAGAATAAAAACAACATAATCATTACTTTACCCCTCTCTTGTTTCCAATAATTACATTATATTATCTTATTTGCCATAGAGCAATAGAATTTATTTTTAATATTATTAATATTCAGTCTATAACCAAACCACTTGAAACGTGGCCCAAGATTTACAATTCCAGATTTAGCCACAAAGCGGGACGGACGCCGCCTGTGCATTTGCCATCGCTGATGTTGCCTTTCAATATATTGTTGCCTTGGATACCTATATTACCGTCAGTCCCAAAGATGTACACGGCTTTTACATTAACACGACCGGGCGACCGAAGCCACCACCACCAACTCCCTTCTTTACCCAGAAGTTTTGCTATTCGCTTACTGTTGTTTTCATCTTTTCTTTCAAACCAATATCTTTGATTTTTTCCTCGATTTTGCAGTTTTGAACGGCTATCACCGAAATATTTGCACACTTCCTCAATGCTTAATAAAAATATACTGTCTTGCGTATCTGCTCCGCCCTTTGAACCATACCACTGATTATCAAGATTTTTATTTATTACCGGAATTATCCTTGATTTATCAGTTGCGTTGAATTTGTCATAAAATTCACCATTAAGATATTTTCTTAACGCGCAGTCAGCCCATGTTATATCTTTATAAGCGTCATGGTAAGGGAGTTGTTCTATAATATCTTCGGTTATAATTAAAGCCGTATTGTTTTGTATATCAAGCACACGCCAATTATAACCTCCGAATGATAATGATGAGTCAATTTTAATATCTTCCATTTAAGCACCACTTTCTTTGTAATAGGTAATCAGCCTTACCCTTCGAACTTATTCTTAACCCTTCTCCTTAATCGGAAACAATAAATCAAGCTGTAAGTCTTCCGTCAAAAGTTCGTTTTACTAAAGGCGCGGGTTATATACCATAGGGATATATCGTATCTCATTTGTGGTTTCTTCGGGAGCAATGTCGACAAAACCTAATCGGTGATACACCTCAACTGCATAAGGCGACGAATTCACTGTGATTTCTTTTCCAGTGCTGTTTTCTAATACAATCTGAAACAGCTTTTTTCCTATTCCCTGTCTATGGTGCTTGCCATCCACAAAGAATAGAGCGATATGGTTCCCATTATTTCTCGTTGCAATTACTCCTAAAAGGGTTTCACTGTCATAAGCGCCATACATATTCAAGCTATCTAAAAAATCGTTATTATAGATTGCCGTGCGCTTGAAAGTCTCCACACCTTCGGCGGAATAATCTGGCGCTTCAAACTGCATAAATACAGTCGAAACTAATTGAATGGCGGTATCTCTTTGATTTCTATCTATCTTTTTAATTTCCAATACAACACCTCCCTGCAGATGCAGATTATATACTGCTATTTATTTGTAGACACATTACTTCTTATAATAATTGTATTCTCATATCTTGAGTATTCTCTCTAAACTTCCGATATCTAATAAATTCACCGTCTCAAATTTTCCTTTATAAAACACACCATAGTTATTAAAAACACAAGGCAATTCTTTTGCTTTTTGTAGTATATCCACTTGAATTAAAGATACAGGAACATCATTCATTTCACAATACTGTTTTATCTTTTCAATGCTTTGATAGATATAAGGGCATTGCATATCATAATAAATTGTTAAATCTTTACATTCAATTTCTTGTTTTTTAGCACTTTGTGTGAACTTTGGTGTTGTTCCATCAAAAGAAAGTGCAAGCAGTTCATATCCATTATCGGTAGTATCAACAACCTCAAAACCAAACTTCTTCACAAATGATTGATCAGAAAGCCAATGTTTTTGTTTCTTTGCTCCGAGCATGCAAATGCCTGATTTACCCTTTTCTCTTGCATCTGCCAAACAATACTCCATTAGTGATTTTCCATATCCTTTTCCTTTATAACTACCGGAAACCCATAAGCAATATATATAGTAATAGTTATCACCAGTTATAGGAACCCAAGCTGTTTCAAGAGGAGCATATTCAATAAAAACTGTTGCCTTTTCATTTAACTTTCTAAAAACATGACCTTCATTTAATCTATCAGAAAGCCATTGTCGTTTTTCGTCAATACCTTGATGGGGTTTTTTACTGCGTATAATACAGCATAAATGTTCATTAGCAAGATTTTCTGTTGTTAAATTAATAAAATCAGTACACATATTTTAATTTTCCTCTCTTACAAATTCTAATTTATCTTTCACTTAAAACTTATTCACCTTTTTATTATAGCATATTTTGTAAATACATTATTATTTATGATACGGTATTTTCACCTATAAAAATAGCCTTAACCAAGTAATATCAATGGTTAAGGCTAAAAACTTCATTTATTTGTGATATGGTTCTGCGCAACAGCGACAAATGATAAAAATTAGTTAACTGAATTTGCTATAACTGATTAATACTCGAGTTATTAAAATTTGCCCATGCTAAATTACTGTCAATGCATCTAGCCATCCTGTAAGCTATTGGTTTAAATCCACACTTCGGCCAAAATGTTGAGGATGCAAGATTGGTTATTCTCCAATCTGTTATTATACTGTTATATCCCTTTTCTTTCATAATTCTATAGCCTTCATTCATCAACTTTTTACCAACACCACTTCCCATTTGGGAATAGTAAGTGCCCGCAATACTTAACTCTACCCCGCCATCAGGTGCCATCAAATCTGGAGTACTCGACCAATATGCTTGAAATCCTAATCCCTTCATTTCTTTTTCTGCAATAAAGATCATTGCGTCGTTCTCCTCTACCGTACGCTTATACCCGTTCTTTATGTCTGTTACAACTTCGGGTAAGGCGGGTTCAAAGGTTGGTGCTGAATTTTGATAGGATTGGATTATACTAGACATATTACCCATTATTTCACTATCCATTTTATTAGCAACTCTAATTTCTACATCAGATACATTATCAAAAGGCTTGTATTCCTCCATGCTCATTACCCCATGTACTTGTTGGATAAAAAAGCTTAATTTAAGGAATGCCTCATAATATACCTGATTTCCAAGAGGTATTATAGTATAGTGCATAAAGCAACCTTGTTCAAGCCATAGAATAGCAACCTTCGCATAGAGATGCCTTATAAGCTCAGAGGATTGATCCAATCTGATTGCAATCCCCTCATAGGGAACCCATACATGCCTGCCTTTTCTATTATCAATCTTTATCTCTCCCATTATATAGCCTACTAGTTCACCATTAGCAAATGCTCCTATCCCAACGACTTTACTATTAGCAAACAATTTTTCAAGTGAATCTGTGATATATTTTGTATTAAGGCAACTGTTCTTCAGCAAGGGAAACACTTTACTCTCAAGGCTTTGCCTATTTATTAGCAAATCAACCATTGCAGGTATATCATCAATAGTAATTAATCTGAATTCATATTTGCTCATTTCTATCCCCCAAATAATTTATGTAACTATTCAGCTAGCAAAAAATTCTTATGCAGTACGCAGTGTCTTGAATCACTTGCACTCCTGAGAAGGGGGCTTTTTTAAATTAAATAATAAGGAAAAAAGTCCCCTTTTCAATGTCGCTCCTACGTTGATTCCCTACACTGCGTACTGCTGAATGAAAAATTAACTCTAAGGCTGAATAGTTACTAATTTATATTATATTACGTATTTTAGCATTACAAATTACTATTAACTATGTAAAAAACAGTTCATAATTGTTTTTTACATACCTTTAATGTACTTATCCATTTGTAAATATCGCTCTTATTCTTCTTTACACATCCCTATTTATAATGTATATTATAACTTTTTTCATAAATATTACATACGAAAATCATTTTACCTACTTGTGATACGGTATTTTCACCTATAAAAATAGCCTTAGACAAGTTATATCAATGCCTAAAGCTATAAACCTCATTTACTTATGGTACGGTTCACTCTTAATTATCCTAAATTTCACCATATATACTTTTAATATTTCCTATTACCTATCCAATATCCAATACCCTTGATTAAAAGCTTTCTGATACATCTGTCCAAACCTTAGTTGCTTTATTTAGCTCCCTTTTCTGGTGCTGTGATTTTAAATGAAATTGCTGGTACCAACTTATTATTATAGTCTTTTTTGATTTTTCGAACTTCTTAAGCTCTATAAAAATAATTTAAGAAAATAAAGGGTCAAATCATCGTCATTTTCACATTTTGCATATTGTTCTAATTGATTTCCATTATACTAAACCCCTGTAACATCTGGAATATATCCTCGTTTTACATACGTTATTTGAGTAGATCCATAACCATAATGTAGTCCCCGCTTTATGCTCATTAAATAATTTTTAATTGCAAAGTTTCACTAATCCCTCTTTCACTCCACTATAACTCTCCAAATTAATTTCTCCTATCATAATTTCTTTATCTCCAAGGTTACTATTCAATTTCCAAGTTGAATGTGAAGTATCATTACTAATCTTAGGATAAAGCAGGATGCATTTTTCACAGGTTGTATATGTGGTGATGTAGGCATACATTTGATATATGTCTCCTTGATTATATATTTCTCTGTTATCCATGGATACCGCTTTCCATTTTGTATCAATTATTATTTTAGGTTCGTTTTTTTTATATATTACTATATCAGGCTTTAATGCTATTTCATTTCTCTGGGTTTTTGTATTCCACAATAAGTACTTTGATTTCTCTTGGGTTCTTACTGATGTATTTTCATCTTCTAAAGCTTCTTTTAATAGAATTCCTATATACTCTTCATACAAGTAATTCATTTCAAATAACATTGAGAAGCCCTTTTCTTTTCCTGAGGATTTATCCATAGTTATATTTGATAGTATTAGTTTTGCTAAGGTAAATGCCTCTGTAAATCTTTGATTTTTCCTATTTAATCTATAGGTATTTAAAGTATTTGGTGGAATGTATATATCATCCACATCTAATAGCATATTTCTAATGATATTTAAATCTTTGTTTACCCCATTATCTTTTACTAATGTAGATATAAAGTTTGCTGCTCTTTTTAATATTGCGTTAAATAGGTTATTTTCTGTGAATTCATCATATTTACAATAAACCTTTGCTTTGTTAATTCCATTTATTTTAGCATTTTGCGTAACCATGATCTTTCCTTTAATTTTATTAAGGGAATCTTCTTTGGATATATACTGAAAATACATTCCTTTTTGAAGCTCTTTTAGGAGTTTTTGTGTAAATATTTTAGCTAATATATCTATTAAGGATTGTTTTATTATATTAGTGTTTAGCATTTCTTTTATATCCACTGAAAGTTTATTGCACTTTGATAGCATAAACATTAATATATCTCTGTCTTTAATAGCATCCTTTGTTATAGATATCTTTGGAAGAATTTCAATTACTAGGTTTCCTACTGAAATAATCCCTACATAGTTTATAAATTTAACCTTGTTATATCCATAGGATATTCCATTTTGATGTACATTGTTTTTCAAGTACATGGAAAGAGCATTGTATTCCATGGCTGTAATTTCATTTTCTGAATTTCCTACACATAGCCAATCATATCCTTCTCTTAGTATGATATATTTATTCTTCATATATCTTCTTTATCTCCCCTATGCCAATATCTGTTTTAACCCTAAAGAATTCTCTTGTTCCAATATCACTAATATTTTTAAAGCCTTTGAATATATCACTTGCTCTTTTCTCTTCTTTATATATAATATAGTCATCCTTTTCTGAAGAACCTATTCCCCCTAAAACCATTGCTACTTTTTCATTGTCTCCATAGAAATACTCTTGTAATAAAGGTATTACTTTGTTAGATACCACATTTATTATATCTACTGAAGTTTTAACATTGGTGAAGTAACCATGACCAATTAAATGATCTCTATCACATAAAAACTCAATTCTTTCATTAATGGTACTCAATAGCTTATCTATCTCTATTCCTTCAATTTCATCTAATATATCGTAGTTAGGCATCATTTCTTCAAATATAAATCTTCTTCTTAGTGCTATATCAATTTGAGCAATAGACTTATCTGAGGTATTCATGGTTCCTATGATATATAAATTGTTTGGAAGACAGAACTTTTCCTTTGAATATGGCAATGTAGCTGTTATTTGATTGGTTGTACCTATTCTTTTATCTTCTTCTAATAAGGTTATAAGTTCACCAAATATTTTAGATATATTACCTCTATTTATTTCATCAATAATTAATACAAACTTCTTTCCTTCTTTAAATGCTTTTTCTTTATTAATATACTGATTTACTTTAGCCTTCTTCTCTTTATAACTTTCTTCTTCTGCTTTAAGCTGATTTTTTAATCCTTCAAAGGCTGCATTATATGCAATCCTCTTTAAAATACCATCTTCAGTAACAAAATTACCCTTACCATCTGACTTTAATCCTTCTACAAACTCTTCATATCCATAGCTTTGATGGAAGGTACAAAAGGCTATTTGGCCCTTATTCACTAAGGTTTTATATCTATTTAATACTTCTTCTCTATTGTTAGTTTCATCTATTTCTGAATAACCTTCTGGATCAATTATCTCCAAGGCTTTATTTATAACATTATAAGTTTTACCTGTTCCTGGAGGTCCATATAAAATTATATTCTTAGCTTCTTCATTTAAATCATCATTTTCTGGCTCTGGAATAACAGGTTCTTCTCCCTCTAAAATCATATTTATTTTTTTATCGTCCTTAATTGGAGCTATAGCTTTCAAATAATTAATTCCTTCAATTTCTCGTGACTCTTTAGATATCCATTCTACCGGTAATGTATGATGTAGATTTTCATCATACTCATATCCCAAGACCGCATCTTCAAGAACTCTAGCTATGGCAGATACTCTTAATATACTAGTTTTTCTGTTTGGTCCTGTAGTATATGAACTTTTTAAAATCACTATATCATCCTTTTTTATATCACTAAAATAACTTAAGGATTTTATTGTATTATTATCACAATCATTATTTTTAAGATGCTCTTTTAAAGCACCTTTATTGTTAATAACATCACTGATATCTTCATCAAAATATCCAATGGCAATCTTATTTTCTTTCAATAATATAGGAAGTATACTTTCACCACCATAGTTATACCCTAAAGCCCAATAAACTGGCTTTCTAGCTCTTTGACTGATAGTTCCATAAATAAAATCAGACAGCCTTGACATATTCCAATTTTTAAACTCTTCCATAGAAAAAAGTTTTTTAGTAGCTTCATAGTTTATTTCTATAATATTTTCTGGAGTAATATCAACATTTAATCTTAGTATTTCTGCAAGGGGAACTAATACTGAAGATGAGAAAACATCTATAAACTTATCAGGTACATATAAAGATAAAATTTTAAGTAAAACCATATTCCATATAGGAACATTTAAATCTCTAATTTCACTAACTCTATCTTCCTTAGCAAATTCAATAGCCTTTACTATTTTTGAAATCAGCTCTTTATATTCATAATTTAATTCTTCACCTTCAATGTATCGTTTTCTTGACCCATAACCAGTACAATACTTTCCTGTAGCATCCATATAAATATAAAACTTAGAAGAATTACCGCCACCAATTGCACCACCAGTATTCCTTCTTCTTTCTAGCCAATAAACAAAAGTATCGTCATAGGTATCAATATAATTATCCTTTTGCACAACATATTCTTGTATAGATAAGTTACTCAACTCATCAAAAGGAAACCTTTCAACGAATTCTTTTTTACCTTTTCCCAGCTTTAAAAAGAACTCTTCTTTCTCTATATGATCTTTTGATTTATCTAACATTTCTTTTAAATCCATAATTCTCTCCTTTATGTATTAATACTCTTGTTTATAAATGTATAAGACTTAATAATACCCTTATTGTACCACCCTAATCTTTATCCCTCAATAAATATATACCATATTCAACAAATATTTCCTTTGATTAATGTATAATTACATAAAAAAACAGCAGAATACTAAAATTCTACTGCTTCCTTATATGGATTAATTTCATTCATTATATAGTGCATATCTTATAGTAACTTCTATTTTATCACTCCTGCAAATCAATATACCAAGTACATTACAATATATAATATTTCACATTGTTCTTTAACACACACTTTATCTCGAAATTATTTCTATACCATCTTCAGTTACAAGAATTGTGTGCTCCCATTGTGCTGAAAGAGAATCATCATCAGTAAAAACAGTCCACCCGTCATCTTCATCTATAAATATTTCATTGCTTCCAGCATTTATCATTGGTTCAATGGTAAATACCATACCAGGTACTAAAACCATACCTATTCCTCTTTTTCCCAAATGAGAAACAAATGGTTCTTCATGAATATCTAAGCCTACTCCATGTCCACCGAATTCTCTAACTACTGAATAACCATTACTTTCTGCATATTCCTGAATTACAGCTCCAATATCTCCTAAGAATCCCCAAGGTTTAACTGCTTCTAAGCCTTTATTCAAACATTCTTTAGTTACTTCAACCAATTTCTTAGCTTCTTCATCTACTTCACCAATCATAAACATCCTTGATGCATCTGAATAATATCCATTAAGTATAGTTGTTGCATCAACATTTACAATATCACCATTCTTAAGAATTACATCTTTACTAGGTATTCCATGACATACCTCATTATTTATTGATACACAAATACTTTTAGGAAATCCATCATAATTAAGAGTGGCTGGAATTCCACCTTTAGATACTGTATAGTCATGTGCCAATTTATTTATTTCCTCTGTTGTCATGCCTTCCTTAATGTTTTCACTAATTAAATCTAGAAGACCATTATTAATCTCAGCACTCTTTTTTATTCCTTCAATTTGCTCTTTTGTTTTTATAAGATTTCTAGTTGGTACTATATATCCTCTTCTTTTTAAATTGCTTAACTTTTCATCAAATTCTAAATGACAGTTTTTATATTTCAATCCACTTTTGCACCAACATAAATCATTTCTGTTTAATTTCATAATCTTTTCCTCGCTCATATATTCATTTTAATTATTTAACTGATCCTCCATGGAAATAACATTCATAAACCTTAATGTGGTCAAAATATATTTCCTCATGTCCTTGAAACCACTTAAATTCTCCATTTATGATACAATGATATTTATACTGTCCATTTTGATAAATGATAGGACCTCTATATGGATTCTCCTTAGTTACTAAACTCAAAACTTCCTTCAAAAAACTCCCTGAAAATCTTTCATCTAAAACTCTTCCAGTATAATTCATTGACCAAAATGGAATATCATCTTGCCATAGTGCTTCCTCTCCTGCGAACATCTCTCCACCTATATATGTATCTATATATTTTAAGTTTCCTTCTGTATATTCTAAGTCATGAGAATTTGGTCTTGAAGATTCACACTCTGGCCCCTTTCCAGCATATGTAGATTTTTTAGCCCTACATAAGAAATCAATTATATCTTCATTTATTTTATTATCTTTATGCGCTTCTATACATAAACAGCAATTTTCTTCATAATCATTCACTAATTTATCAATGCTTACTTTAAAATAATCACTTAATGCAATTAGTCTAGCTATATCAGGATAAGATTGCCCTACTTCCCATTTTGCAACCGCTTGTCTTGATATCCCTAAAACCTCAGCTAACTTTTCTTGTGATAGCCCCTTTGCTTTTCTAAGTGTTTGCAATTGTTCTTGAAAACTCATTGTTTAATCACCTCTTGTATAAGTATACTGACAATATTATCATGCTTCTACCAATTAAGTATAACAAATTTGACAACCTAAAGTTGCTTTTACGCAAAAACCATCTTTTATGTCAATTAATAGAGTTATAAAAGGGTCAAATGGAGATATGTTAGCAGGACTAAATAGTATATTATATTGCTGGAATTGCCTGTACATAGATGCTTTATGGGTTAGAGATGAGTTTAGAAAAGAGGGGTATGGTTCGGCACTTTTAATTGAAGTAGAAAAAATTGCAAAAGAAAAAGGGTAAAAATTAATTCACTTAGATACATTTGATTTTCAAGCAAAAGATTTTTACATTAAACATGGATATGAGGTTTTTGGTGTATTAGATGATTGTCCTATGGAGCATAAACGTTATTATATGAAAAAGAACATATAGTTTAACATATTCATAAAATCCCAATTGAGTGAAGTCAAAAATTTTAAGTTTCACTAAATATTATAAAATAAAAATAAGCAGAAAGTTGTGTTAAACCTTCTGCTTTTCTATTGTTAAAATAGATGCTATTTGATGTAATATTTGATGTAATATTTACTATATATGCACCTTAAAACCGAACCCGTTGACTGAAATTCTACTGTTTTTATATTTACTAGTTCCATTTGAAAATAGAATAAAAGGTAATTATTTTTTAGTTTTAAACTTAATATTTTATTTGCAAAAATCCCTAATACAAAACTCAATAAAATTCCTATCACTATCTTTAATTGACTTACCATAATCCATTATTAACTTTCTTATTGCCTCAATTTGTTTTTTAGTAGGAGTTGTAAAGGAATAATTATATCTTAATTTCCAATTTTCTATGGCATTTTGACCAAGTGCTGAAATACTATCATTTTTATCTGCACAAAATTCTATAATATACCTTATAGACTCCCATTTACTTAATGAACATAAAAGAATACAGGTGTTAATTTTTACATGATCATATATAGCTTGTTTGAAAATTTCATATATGGTATCTGCATCACTAACATCAATCTTTTTATACAAAACACTTCTAGCTGCCTTGGATATGCCAACTCTTTCATCTTTTATAATGAAAATAAGTTCTTCTTCATACTCTTGAAAATCTAATCGTGCTAATGAATTTATAGATGCTTTAACTATTTTAATAGTATCATTACTCATAAATGTACTAATAATTTTTGAATCGCTAGTGTTTCCAGTCTCTCCAAGGCCACAGATGCTAGAATATAATTGTTCATTTTTCTGTATTGCATCGCGATATATTGCAGCAAAATCATACTTTTTATGCTTTGAAAGTAAATAGCGTGATAGACTACGTACTGATTGATTTCTATCAAATAAACTTTTTTCTAATACATTTATAGCCCCTTCAGGTTGAAATGTATATAGTGTCTCGAGGGCTAGAATTCTAATTTGAGCAAATTTGTCATGAAGCAATAACTGTGAAACTTCAGTAAACTCAGCAGGTGTTATTTCTTGCTGAATATTTCTAAGTACAAATAACCTGTTGTACGAATTGGTGTCTTTAATTAAATAATTAATTATACTTTTATTATCTAAAATTCTTGTTTTAAGAATTATTTTATAACAAGCTAACCTTACCTTTGAATCAGGTGATTGCAGTCCACTTATTAGCTTTTGCGAGGATTCTGAGCTAGATAAAAGTGAAACAACTGCATTTATAACATCAACATGTTCCTCCCTTGAGCATTCTCCTAACCTTAATACTAGAGGTAAATTATTTATAAAACTCATAGTATGTTCCGGGGTTAAATATCTTAGTAATTGCTCTTTTGAACTGTTTCTTACAGGCCTTACCCAATCATTAATCCTAATTAAGAGGTATGGTATTTCATGGCCTGTTTCCATATTCGAAAGAGCCTTTATTGCCTTCTCTCTAAAATATCCATTTGGATGAAAACTACTTAAGCCTAATATAGTAACTTTCTCCTCTTCTGACATTAAAGGATGTAGTAACTCTTTAGGGTCTTTAGTTCTCCAATCGTAACTCCATTCATAAGATACCCTTTCCCTAAAGATTTTATCGACTTTAATTAATTGGGAAGAATTCAATGTACTCATAACGTAATTAAGACTTTCTGCAGATTGTAATTTCACTTTTTCGTTATTTCCAAGTAATAAATGAAATACATCTGGTATAGCTGATAGTTCTAAATTATCACTTAGTAGTTCATTGATCCTGTTGGTATGTGTACTATTGCTTGTCTTGAAAGTTGTCAAATTATTTGATTCTAAGGATTTAGTATTATTGAACTCTCTTATTCTTTGTATAATCTTTTTAATCATGTTATTTTCACCTTATTACATAAAATATATTTAATATTTATCCAATTTCTATTTTACCACCTCACTCTCTACCGCTCAATAAATCTATACCAGTTTCAACAAATATTTTCTTAGTTTAATCTGTGACTACATAGCTAATATTATTCTTTTACAATCGTTATAATATTCTAACATCCCTCTTAGTCTTTCATGACTTTTTTCTAATATGTTTTGAAACTGTAATCCAGAATAACATCAATATTCCTCAAATATAAAAATCCTAATCGCTACACTTCTAGTAATAAAGAAATACCCTCTATATCACTATCGAGGGTATTTTTATATACTCTAAAAAGAAATTTGTGATTGGTGCTTTTCAAAGAAATCTATACGAGGCTCTAAATATTTCAATTTATGGGTAAGTGTATCTCCTATAAATGCATAGATTGGTTCAAATATATGATCCCAATTCCAAAGTTGTTCATTAGCGTTCATATATTCTCTTACCATTTCACAGCTACTTGGTGCAATAGGATGAATTAAAGTAATAGCAGTTCTTATTGCATGGAATGAGTCTATTAGAATTTGTTTACGAAGCTCATTATCATCATTAGAATCTGCAACCTTCATATTGTTTACCCAATGCTTATTCATATTACGAATGTAACTATCTAAAACATAAGTTACACTATGAAACTCGTGATTATACATATGCCTTTCATAGGTGAGAATAGCTTCATTCGATTCTTCTATGATGCTATTGCTAATTTCTCCTACTGGTATTTTACCATCAAAATACTTCTGTGCAGTATAAAAACAAGAACGAACAAGTCTATTAAATACGTTAGTCAATAAATTACCATCTTTTAAAACTGTATCAGGACCTTGTTTATCTTCTTCATCCATAAATGCTTGTGGCGCGAAGCTAACACTTTTCTTGGAAAGTCCTAAGCTTAGGAAATGCATACGTAATTGCTCTGCAGTATAATGTTCTAATAACTCCCCTGCCATAGGTGGTTTTATAGTACCGCTGCTGCTTGCCTTTCTATCCATAAATAGTAGATGATTGTTTGCAACCAAGTGAGGAAGATTAATCTTCTCCCACTGAATTTTATCCTTACTGTTAATACCCCTTAAAGCCATAAACAATGCCATTTCAGCAATTCCATAAAAATAGATATTGTCTTCCCCAATAAATTGATATACCTTTGCATCATCAGAATGCCACCACTCCGTCCATTCATCAGGGTTTTTACCTATAGATTCAAGGTAAGTTTTAGTGAAAGAAATAGGTGCCCAAAGAGATTCAGGCCAAACCCAAAAAGTTAAGTTTTTAAGTTCTTCCTTATCAGGTATTTCGATACCCCATTCAACATTTCCTGATAATCTAAAAGGTACTAAGGTTTTACCAGTTCTAAAACGAATTCCAAGATCATCAAATATTTCTCTTGCAGCATCTCTATCTTGCAGATTTTCAAATACAAAAGTAACAGAAGGTTTCTTTGGTTCATCAATAATTGTGTGCTTTGGTAATTTTTCTTCTAGATTTATAATACCTTCTAATTGCTTACGTTTTACATAAATAACTGGTGGTTTTAAGAATTCTTCAATGGTATTTAATAAATTTTTACGCCAATTAGAATTAGCTCTTAAATAATTTACTTTTTCAATCAGAGTATTGTTATACTCTTCTAGTTTAAAATACCAATTTGTCACATCCCTTAATTCAGGTGTTTTTCCCGATAAAGCGCTCTTTGGATCAATCAATTCATTTGGCATATATTGATGGCCCAAAGCACATTCATCTGCATAGGCTTTATCTGAATTACATCCTTCAATAGGACATTTACCAACTACTTGTCGACCGTTTAATAACACTTTAAAATCTGGATCATAAAATTGCGGTGAGGATAGCTTTACTAAATAGTCATTTTCATATAGCTTATTAAATATTTCTTCTGATACTTCTTTGTGTATTTCACCAGCTCTATCTAATGCAGAGGTTGCATATAAATTTAGACTGGTTTCATATTTATTTAATACTTCTTTTTGCTTTTCATGGTTTTCACGAACATAATCTTGTATAGAGCCTTCATATTGACCTTCTTCTACAAGTTTTAAATAGCTTGCTGAAATAGGTGAGCCATAGCAATCTGTTCCTGATACAAATATAACATTTTCATTTCCAATTCTATCTCTTAAAAATCGTGCAAAAGTATCAGCATGGACAAACACTCCGCCTATATGGCCAAAATGTAGTTCTTTGTTACCATAGGGCATACCCGCAGTTATAACAGCTTTTTTAGGAAATATAGGTCTTTCTATTTTTATCTCTTTCATAGCACACACTCCTTAAAATATAATTCCTGCTATCACATAAAAAAACGTAAAAAAAACACCTCCTACAATAATCTGTAGGGGCGAATATACCGCGTTGCCACCCTATTTCGTTAATATGTCACCATACTAACCTTGTCAAGTACAAAATTATACTTTAGTTCTGTAACGTGAACAAACGTCATAGCATCACTTATTAACAAAATAAGATCCGTATGCAGCTCCAAGACTTGTTTCGTTAAAATTTCCACTGTTCCATCTCACCAACCAGAACTCTCTGTAAGCTTCCAAAATAACTACTGCTCTTTTCATTGCCTTTTTTTAAATATAGTAAATGAATAAAATTTTGTCAAGGGGGAAAATCTTTAAATTTTCTAATTTATACAAATTTACTATTAATTTATGGTATAGTTCTCCCCAATAGTTATAGCGTAGACTCTTAAAGTTGTATCTTGGAAAATAGATTTAAATATGGCTTACACTCATTATGTAAGCCATTTATATTACTCAGTTACAGTTATAAATCGTTTAAATCCACCCTATCTACGATATAAAATCTTTCTAAAGGTATATCTTGCTTCTTCATACCATCCTGCTAACTCATCATAATTGTAACTTTTTAACTTTCTCTCATGAGTGAATTGCTCGAAAAATTCTCTTGTTTCTTCCATTAAATTATGGACTTCTTTGAATATAGTCTCAATTTCTTTCGCCCTAAGAATTTCTTCATAGTTTTTCAGCTAATTGAGTAAACTCTGCTAGCTAAATCAAAGATTTAGAGCATCACTTATGATACTGTTCTCCGTTACACCCCCAACGGAGGTTGTTTTACATAAAATTATTTCAACTTATATTCTAAAGTGGTTTTACATAAATATTCTTAGATAATTCTCTAAGTTTATTCATATCTAATATATATATTTTTTTATCATCACATTTTATAATTGATTTTGATTCCATTTCTTTAAAAGTTCTATTTAGATGTCTGTATGTTGTCCCTAAAAATTGAGCAATTTCTAAATATGATGAATTTAAGATTATATAATTTTCATCTGTAATTTGTTCAACTAAATAACTAGCTAATCTATTGATAAGTGGATATACAAAATTATATGAGCTATTATTAATCGTCCCATAAAGTTTTTCACTCAAAGAATTTACTAAATGATGTAAAAGCTTTACGTTATCAAAATACTTTTCTCTAAGTATAGCTGCAGGTATTGCTATCAAATAAGTATCTTCTACTGCATCAATATTGCAAAGGATAGGAATATCTTTTAAAAGTTCTAAATCTCCTATAGTATTAAAATCTTTATAGAATTTTAAAAGCATTGATTTTCCATTTTCAAAAGGATAATAAATTTTAATTTTACCATCTACAAGTAAGTAATAATATTCAAGATTTTCCTCTGATTCTAGTATATACTCTTCTTTTTCATAGAAATGAAGTTGTGCATATTTTAATATTTCACCATCAAATATACTTTCTATATTGTGCTTTTTAATATAGTAGGTCAAAAGCTTACTATCAAAAATTCTTTTCATAACTCCTCCTAACATGACCAATGTCATGTTCTGACTTTTATAAATATATTATTTTATTTATAGAAGTTTGTAAAGAGGGGTGTATAAATTTGAATACATACAAGAACTTAGCTGTTTTAAATGGAGTTCTATCAGAAAAGATAGGTTTATATCTTAGTACATTAATTTACCACGTCTTAGGACTTCTATTAATTTTGCTAGTATCAATAGTAAGAAAAATAAACTTCCTAAATTGAATAAAATACCAACAGTGTATACAGTTATACTAGGTTTTATAGGTCAAATGCTTACAAGTGCAATTATAGACTATTTATACTTCAATATTTTTTCTATAGTAAAGGTAGTAGGATGTGTACTATTTTTAATAGGCATTATACTTAATGCAAAATCTGATGAAAACTATAAGCAAAAGCAACTTAAATTACTTAATAATTAAATTATTTATATAAAATTGGAGGACATATTATGAAATATGAAGTTATATTATTTGATGCAGATGAAACATTATATGATTTTAAAAAATCTGAAAGAGAAGCATTTAAAAACACAATGCTTAAGTTTAACATAAACTATGATGAAAGTTATCATTTAAAAATTTATCAAGAAATAAATACAGTTCTATGGAAAGAGTTTGAACAAGGACTTATTACACAAGAAAATTTAAAAGTAGAAAGATTTAAAAGATTATCAGATAGATTAGAGGTAAATTTTGATGAAACTAACTTTGCAAAATTATATATGGAGTATTTAGCTGATGCATCATTTTTATATGATAATAGTATCGAGCTTATAGAAACTCTAAACAAGTCTTACAGACTTGCTATAGTAACTAATGGTCTTACCTTAGTTCAAGATAAAAGAATCAGAAAATCTATTATAGCAAATTTTTTTGAGACTATAGTAATATCTGAAGAAATATTAATATCAAAACCAAATCCTGAGATTTTTGAACATGCCTTAAAAAATATAAATTTCTTTAATAAAAGCAAAGTTTTGATAGTAGGGGATAGTTTAAGTTCTGATATACAAGGCGGGATAAACTTTGGTATAGATACCTGTTGGTATAACCCTAACAAAAGTATAAATGAAACTTCAATAAAACCTACCTATGAGATTTCTAATTTTGATGAGCTTAAGTCTTTGCTACTTAATTCATAAAAATATTTATAAATAATAGCAGTTTGTTGAACAACCCCCTGTTTAAAAACGATGGTACTGAAAACTTAAACTTTTTCAGTACCATCATATTTTCATATCTTACTTTTTACGCTAAGCCAATATCATTTGGTTAACTAAATGACATTGAAATATTGCCTTCATCCTTCTTCGTCCTATCTAAAAAGAGCTTCCATATCCTAATATCCTAATATCCTAATATCTTAATTAAGCCCTATTTTTTCTTTACTGGAATCCAAACTTCACTATAGTAATTTTTATCTGAAATCCCCTTTTCATACTCACTTGGATCACTATACATTTCTATATTATAACCTGCAGCAATCTCATAATCTCTACAGTTTGGTAACCACTCTGAAAATATTTTCTTATTAGTTTCTTGAATTGATGCTGAGCCTGGCCCATAACAAGGGAAAACAGCCCAAGTAAACTTAGGAATTGTTTTAACTATATATCCTTCCATACCTTCTTTCTCTTTGGAATAATCCTCTGCAATAAGGTACTCAAATTCATTACCACCCATTTCCTCATCAATGTTAATACCATACATTCCGCATATATCATTTAACTTTCCTTGTGAAATATGCTCATTCCAGAATGAAGGTACCTCCATAAATGCTGAATCATATTTAAATTTCTTAGACGCTCCTATAACCTTAAATGCATCCTTCTCAAGTATTTTATAATCCATAATATATCCACCTTCCAACGAAAATTTGATTTTAAGGGCAACAAAGGACTTTATCATTGCACCCTCTTTACGAACCGCAGATGGTGTAACCCCATGAAATCTTGTAAAAGCTTTAGTAAAGCTGTCTGGAGAATCATATCCATACTTTATTGCAATATCTATTATTTTTCCATTAGTAGATAAAACTTCACTGCCGGCAAGTGCAAGTCTTCTTCTCTTAATGTACTCACTTAAGGAATAGCCACATAACATTCCAAATCCTTTTTGAAAATAAAAAGGAGAAATATTTACCCTATCTGCAATTTCTTTCATGGATAAATCCTTGGTAATATTCTCTTCAATATAAGAAATAGCTTCTCTAATACTTTCAATCCATTCCATAATTTTTACCCCCCTTACAATTCGTTAATCTAATCTTACCATCATCAAAGATTGACATCCCGATTTTTTAAGCTTTCTTTTGTCCTATAATTATTATACCAATTTCTATAGCATCATCATTGTTATTCTATTGCTTTCCATATATTCACCTACACAAATTGAAATTCATCATCCTTTTTAGTTAACTGAACTTCAATATCTACGTGTTATATCTTAGTCTATCTTTCATTAAGCCATCTTCCAAAAATAAATAAGTCAGAATGCCCGTCTATTTTGAGTTATACTTTCCATCTTTGACTTATTATTTATTTTCAGATGCCTTATTCAATCAATTACCTTAGGAAATACTAATGAAATTTCAAGCCCATCAGTATAATTATCATTTGCCTCTAAGCCAGCTTTCAAGCTTTCAGCTACTTGTTTTGCTAAGTATAATCCCATTCCTGTTGAATTTTTTCTTTGTTGTCCAATCTCACCTGTGAAGCCTTTTTCAAATATAAATGGTAAATCGTACGCTTTAACTCCTATTCCATTATCTCTTATAGTAAGGTTTATATTTTTCTCATTTTCATCTGAAGTAATAACTATCTGTGGATCACTTACTTCAATATTTTTATATTTTACTGAATTACTAATTATTTGTCTTATAATGAATTGAATTCCTCTTTTATCCGATAGTACTTTATAATCATCAATGTCTAATATTACATCTATGCCTTTTTCCTGTAGTATTACTTTATATTCTTCAATTACTTCTATACAACTCTCTTTTAATGATAACTCTTTGAAAAAGTAATCATTGCAAGTGGATTTTAGTCTTGCATAATATAGCATTCTTTCTATATCCTCTTGCATTTTTGTTCTTACATATTGTAATCTTTTATATACTACTGGTGATATTTCCTCTTTTCTATTATCTAGTACAAAGGTCATTAACCCTAAAGGCGTTTTTATCTCATGTGCCCAAGCTTCTATGTACTCTTCATACTCATCAATTCCTTGCTTATGAATACTTATAGTATTTTGATTTTGTCTTAGAATTTTACCTATATCTTTTATTACTTGCGCTTCTTCATAATGAAACAAGCTGATAATTTCATTTTCCATATCTTTAGTAGGCTCATCTAAAAACTTACTAATTGCTTGTTGTCTTTTTAAATCATTTTTATAGATACTAAATGCTGTAGCACAATATAAAATTAAAGAACCAATAACCATTGTAGGAAAAATATAAATAAAAGCTTTATCATTACTTAACCACAGCAATCCTCCAAATATAAAGTTCAATGTAAGTATAACAACAATCCAAAGTCTATTTTTTTCAAACACTCTTCTTAATCTTTTAATCATTACCCTTATCTCCTATAGGCTCTAAGGAATAACCTTTGCCCCTAATTGTACTTATCTTATAATCAGTATCTAAATTATGTAATGATTTCTTTAGCCTAGTCATATTAACATGAAGAGTATTTTCATCTATATATTCTGTTGTACCCCAAAGATTCTTAAATAACATCTCCCTAGTGACAAGCTTTTGGTAATTTTCAAGTAATAACTCCATAATCTTTCCTTGATTATCAGGTAAAATTATAACTTTACCTTTAACATTAATAGTATAGGTTTGTAAATCTAAGCTAATATCCTTTATTTCTGCAAAGTGCTTTCTATCTTCTAAACGACGTAACAAATTTGTTATTCTTGCTAATAAGCGTTCTTTCTGGCAAGGTTTATTTATATATTCATCTGCACCAATATCAAGAGCATGTAACTCGTCCTTCATTTGATCACGACCTGTTAAAACAAGTATTGGAACATTACTTTTATGTCTAAGTCCCTTACATATTTCAAACCCAGATATTCCAGGTAAATTTAAATCTAATAATACAAGGTCTGGTGAAGCAGCTATAATCTCATCTATTACATTTGAAAATTTAGTTATACAAAAGGTATCATAACCTTCCTTTTCTAAAATATACTGAAGCTCTTCTCTCATAAAAAGCTCATCTTCTACAATTACAATCCTCTCCACCATTATCACCTCTAATTATCTTCTCTTTTTATATCCATTATCTTTAAAATATTTTTATCACTGCTTTTCTTTACACATTGCATATAAATTAATTCTATCACACATATTAAGACAATAATAGGAATTGAAATAACCATTAGTTTACCAACTTGCTCCTTCATTGTTGTTGTCATAACACCTGTAAATAATGATCTTACTGCAAATATACTACTTATTGCTGCAATTGCTATTGGTAGTGAAAAATACCAAGCAATTTGATTTCTTGCAGATTTACATAGCATTTCATAACTTGCACCTAAGTATGTTAATGATTGATACCTCTTCCTTGTTTTTTGTTGGTGCATTAAAAATTGTACTCCCATAACTGTATTTGCTATTATTAGAAAAATAACGGCTAAATAAATAGTTGTATAACTTGCTGCAACAGTATAAAATAACTCTCTTCCTATATTTTGAAGATAACTTTCATAACGTATATTAGTAGTGTTAAGTTTTTTATTAACCTCACTAATAGCTTGCATTAAACCACTTTCCTTAACAAATTTCTCATTTAGAGTTGCATTCCAATAAGTACTAACATTATTTTTACTAGTATATTTATTAAAAACTGTTTCCGGCACTATTAACCCATAGCTAATAGTAATTAATCTATCTGTTACAATGCTATCAGTATAACATTTGTCTATTAACTTATATTCTTCACCATCAAAATATAAAGTAGTTCTTTCCTTTAAAGCATTTTCCATTGCAGCAACTCCAACTTCAAACTCAGGATCATTATAAAGAGCTACTTCATTATCCTTTAATATAATTTCCTCCTTCCCTTGTAACTCTAAAAGCTTGTTATATGAAGTTACAGAAATTAAATATGGTCTATCCATATATTGAAGATTGTTTAATAAAATATCTTTACCGCCTTCATCCTTTTGATTTTTTACTGAGCTTATTAAATCCTTTGCTGAGAAACTACCATCATAAAACATTCCTATATTCATATCATATATTCCACCAATATAATCATTTAACTCTAGCTTATTTATTACTGACTTTACTTCATCTTCTTCTGCTTCAAAGGTGTAGTCTATAACATGAGCTTCCTTTGAATTAAATAAGTATCCTACTGGAATACCGTATGCAAAACAGCTAATTGCCATCAAAACTAAAAGTGATGAAATAGCTAAAGTATTGGGCTTTAAAAATACTGATTCCTGCAATTGTCTAAAGGTGAACATTTTTAAACTACTTATGTTAGTTTTCTTTTTAAGAATTATTTCAAATAATACACCTATACCTTGAAATAATAGGAAGGTTCCACTTAGTCCTAATATCACCGTCATTGGCATGAACTTTATATTTTCCCATGCTAACCCATTAATTGCTATAGCAAATGCAACTGTAAGTAATATTACTCCTAAAACCAATTTAATACTAACAATTACTTTATTTATTTTTCTGTTCTTCTCTCCTTGAGCTTCTGAAAGTAATTCTGTAACCTCTTTTCTTGAAAATTTACCACTTAAAATAATAAGTGCTACAAATCTAATAATAAAATATCCTATAATAGTTCCTATAACTGCTGAAAATGAAAATGAAAAATTATGTCCTATTATACCTAACCCTACAATTTTAGCTGTTACTAAACTAATAATTTCAGATATACAGATTGCAACTGGAATACCAATTAGTAATGACAATACACTATTCCATAACTCTTCTGCAAAAAGCATTAATAATAGCTTACTACGCTTCATACCAAGCATTAAATACATTCCAAGTTCTTTATTTCTTCTATCTAACTGATATTTACCTGCAAAATATACAAGAAAAAATAAAATAAATAAGGACAATCCATATAAAACTGGAATCAATAAAAATAATTTATCTAGAGCCTGGCTTTCCATAGTCTTTAAAAATATAATAACATCTTGTTTTTCAAGAGATAAAATAATATAAAATGCAACAATAGATATGATTAATGATACAAAAAACAATCCATTTTCTTTTCTATTTCGCTTACTATTTCTATTAACTAAATCATAAAACATTTGCACTTCCACCTCCTAGTTGTGCCATAACTAGAAGTATTCTTTCATAAAAATCTTGTCTAGATTCCTCTGGCTTTTTACGCCTTAGCTCATGAAAAAGCTTTCCATCTTGTATAAATAAAATTCTTGAACAAAAGCTAGCTACATTTGCATCATGAGTAACCATTAAAATAGTTGTTTTTTGATCCTCATTTAAATCAGACAGTTTTTGCATTAATGCTTTTGCATTTTTAGAATCTAATGCTCCTGTAGGTTCATCTGCAAGAATAATTTGTGGATTTAAAATTAAAGCTCTTGCAGCTGCAACACGTTGCTTTTGTCCCCCTGAAATTTCATTAGGAAATTTATCTAATACATCTGTAATCTCCATATACTCTGCTAATTTTTCTACTTCTACCTTACTATTATTCTGTAATTTATTATGAATAGCCATTGGAAGTAACATATTTTCCCTTGCAGTTAAATTTTCTAGTAGCTCAAAGTTTTGAAATAGATAACCTATCTTATTTCCTCTATAATCTGCTAATTTATTTCCTTTAAAGTCCTCGATTCTCTCTCCGTTTAATAAAATATTACCTTCTGTAGGGTGAGTTGTGGTTGCAATACAGTTAAGCAATGTTGTTTTTCCTGAACCACTACTTCCCATAATTCCAATGAATTCACCATTCATTACTTGAAAACTGATTCCATCTAAAGCCTTAGTTTCAAAATCTTTTTTACCATAGTATTTTTTTAAGTCTTTAACTTCTAATATTCTCTCTATCATTATAATCACCTTTCATCTCATAGCTAACAAATAAAACTCCGGAATTTAATTTATTACTAATTCTTATCTTAGGCATCTTCAAAAAATAAATAAGTCAGAATGCTCTTCTATTTTGTGTTATCCGATGACTACCAGCTCTAATACTTAAATTAGGAGTAAAGAGCTGCTACGACCCTGGATAACGATTTCTAACCTTCAGAGGGAGAAAACCCCTCTGAAGCAAAGAACTCTGTTTATACTGCGTCAACAGAACCCTTAGATAGTGCTACTATCTGCGGAACCTGTTTCCTTGTCTAACTCAAAATATACTTCCCATCTTTGACTTATTATTATATTTTCAGATGCCTTATAATTATTATAAATGGAGTTGCCAAAATAAAACACTTACAGTTGGTGAAAGGTTTTGAAAGTAAAAGATGAAGCAATAATTGCTCCATCTTTCTTTAATGATTTTAGTTATGTTTAATTTTCTCTTTAAGGAATTTAATATAGTATTGTATAATGTTTATGAGGTAATCTTCATGAACATTTTTAGTAGATTGAAAGTAAATATTTCATATTACTCTTCTGATTCAGCAAAAAGTTCTACAATATTAGGATCACTATGAGAGAAAAATGCACTTTTTCCTTTGTCTAATTTGGCAATCTTACGCATATCATCCTCATTTAATTTAAAATCAAATATATTAAAATTCTGAATCATTCTTTCTTTATGCACAGATTTAGGAATAACAATAACACCTCTTTGAATTAAATATCTTAATGCGACTTGAGCTGTAGATTTATTATATCTATTTCCAACTTTTTTAAGAGTTTTATTTGTAAAGATATTATTTGTCCCTTCTGCAAAGGGTGCCCAAGATTCAATTTGTACCCCATATTTATCCATGATTTCCTTAGCCTTTACTTGCTGATTAAATAGATGTGTTTCAACTTGATTAATTGCTGGAACTACCTCATTAAACTTAATAAGATCTATTAATCTATCTGGATAGAAATTACTTACTCCTATAGCTCTTATCTTACCGCTCTTGTACATTTCCTCCATAGCTTTATATGTGCCATAATAATCATTGAAAGGTTGATGTATTAATACTAAATCCAAATATTCAAGTTGAAGCTTTTTAAGCGACTTCTCTATAGAAGTTTTCGCCTTTTCATATCCAGCATTGGATATCCATACTTTAGTTGTAATAAATAATTCTTCTCTTGGAACATTGCACTTCTTAATTGCTCTTCCCACAGCTTCTTCATTACCATATGTCTGAGCAGTATCAATGGAACGATATCCTATTTCAATTGCATCTAATACACACCTCTCACATTCCTTCAAATTTTCAATTTGATAAACCCCATATCCTAAAATAGGCATTTTCACTCCATTATTTAATGTTATATATTCCATATATTCCTCCCTATTTCCATAAACTATTCTTCATATATTTATTAGTACTATTTGTTATTACTATTTATACTTTATTTTAGTTTACTTTCATATTTAAGAACATGCTCTTCATATTCATCAATCTGCTCCGCATTGTGAATCTAATATTTGTAGTATTCCTTCAATCGTTTCTTGTACCTCCTGTGGCATATTTCATGAAATTTCCTTTTCTTTTGAATATGCTATTTCTATCATTTTTACTATGTTCATTAACTCCACTTTTTATAATTTGAATATAATCATCTATTTCTACTTGCTGTGCAGTATTTAAATTTATACTATAATATACATTTTCATGCTCAATACTATATCCATATTCTCCGAGTAAATTAGCAATATACTTCTTACTCTCATGAAGATTTCCATGATAAGCATTGCAACTTAAACCTAATACATGATTAAAAGCAAAACAATTCTCAAAACTATTGTTACTAAAAAACTCTTCTGCTTTATCCATTATTAACTCCCATCCTTTTATTATTTATATCTTAATTTAAAACAGAAATTCCAACAATAATATTTTATTTCAAATATATTAACATATAAACCTTAAGAATTATTCATATATAAAAATGAGCCAAAACTTATTTAAGTCTTAGCTCATAACTCTTTTTTAGATTTTTCCTTTAAAATTATCCTATCAATGCTTTTCTTTGATAAGAAGTATTTATCAGCTAATTCATTTTTGTTAGCTCCATTCATATATTCAAAATAAATATTGTGGTCTCTTATATTTATTTCCTCCCTAGTATTGTTTCTAGTTCCCCATTCACTTCTACTATTATCCTTCATAGGTATATAAATATATACACTCAATTTGCTTTCAACAATTATAGTTGATCATCAAAATATCTTAATGCAAATAATTCTATCCCATTTCTTAAGCCGATGAATAATACTCCATAAATTAAAACGCGATTCAAAGTAAGGGTTATTTGAATATCAGAAAATGTCAATATCGCTTCTCCAACAGCTAAAAATACTATTAAGATATAGTTTGAATAATTCGCTGTATTATTAGCTTTGTTCTGGATTAACTGCCAACGTTCGTCTTTTTTATAATCGATTTCCTTTTTAACCTTCCACAAATACAGAAAAAGAGTAATTCCAGTACCAATAATCATGAAAAATGAAATAATAATTTGTTCATTCATTGTTTTAATTCTCCTTGTATTCAAAAACTTTATTTATAGAAATGTTAAAAACTTTTGAAATTTTGAACGCTAATTCTAAAGATGGTGTATATTTATACTTCTCAATTGATATAACCGCTTGACGTGAAATACCTACCTTTTCAGCTAAATCAGCTTGTGTCCAATCATGCTCGGCTCTCAAAACTTTAATTCGATTCTGTATCAAGATATTACCTCCTTAACAAAATGTAATCTATTATTTACATTTTAAATGTAATCTTCTAATTATATTTTGTCAATTATAAAATACTTTTTTACTGGAATTTAATTATGCATTCTTTTTAATAACTCTGCATGGATTTCCAAAAGCAATTGTATCTGCTGGAATATCCTTTGTTACAATACTTCCTGCTCCAATGACAACATTATCTCCAATTATAACCCCAGGTAAAATAACAACGCCGCCGCCAATCCAGACATTATTCCCTATTTTCACTGGTGCAGTCTGCGTTTTACAAAATGCAAAAGAACCATCATCTATACACTCTCCAAAACGTTCTTTTGCATTTGTTGGATGAAAAGCCGTATATATCTGAATATTAGGTGCAATAAGTGCATTATCGCCTATTTCAATTCTGTTATCATCTAAAAATGTACAATTCATATTTACTTCACAATTGTTTCCAAAATAAATATTATTACCATAGTCTACATAAAACGGTGCGGTAATCCATAAATTATCTCCATATCCGCCAAGGAGTTTTTTTAATATATTATGTTTCTTTAATCTATCTTCTGAATCAGTTAGGTTATAATCACGTATCAAATTTTTAGCCTTATGCCACTGTTCTATTAATTCTTTATCCCCACAATCATAAAGCAGACCTGCTAACATTTTTTCTCTTTCTGTCATCTTTACCCCCCTACAAATGTAACTATCTATATTATTCATCCTTAAATTAGAATTTACTTAATAGATTTCCCAATTTGTTTGTCTAATCTCCATTTTGGAGCATAACCATCATCTCCAAAATATTCGTCAAGTTCTTTAATTTTATTATTCTCTATTATAAAAAATGAAGTTGCATGACAAGACATATCTTCAGTCCAAACTCGTGTAACCGTAATAATGGTATTATCCAGTTGAACAATACGCTCAATTTCACCATTCCATGTTCCTGGATACTCACAATTTGCAATAATATATTCATCAACACTAAAACATTCATTTGTACAGTGCCATCTAATAGTTGCATCTTCACAAAAATATTTTTTTAATTCATCTTTATCTTGAGATGCAACACACTTCCAAAATTCATTTATAAACTTTTCCATACGCATTATTATCCCCCCATCAAAATTACTATTTTTAATAATTCATTTAGCGATTTAATCTCAATAAAATTTTTGTTATTAATATCCGTATCTTGTTTACGGTTTATAAAAACTGGTGTAAAGCCAAAATTTTCAGCCCCAAGAACATCAACTTCAAAATTATCTCCAATGAAGTAAACCTGTTCCATTTCGATGCTAGCATCGTACTCTTTAATATCATCAAATACAATTTTAAATAAATCTTTATGTGGCTTCCTTATTTTATAATCCGCACTAAAATGTATATTAACAAAATATTTTTCTAAATCATATTGGTTAATGAATTTTTTCATTACATTCTTTTTAAATATGGAATTACTTAATAAATAAACCGGAATTCCTAACAACTTAAGTTGCTCTAAGGTAGAAATAGTATCATTAAATAATTCAGTAGTATTTATTTCAAGTGCACAATTAAATATAATTTCTTCTAATGGATGATTCACTTTAAAACCATATTTATTTTTGAAATCTAAAAGTTCATCGTCAAATGCCAATTCTGAATTATCCTCGCTTCTTTTATCATAAAGTTCTTTCCAATATGTAGCTGCATACTCTAGAAATTCAACTTTATCAGTATCTTTTGATAAAATATTTTCATGTAGATAATGTAAACCTGAATCAAAATCAAATTTAATATCATGAAGCAATGTCTCAAATAAATCAAAAACAATAACTCTAACTTTTGTCATAAAACCCCTCCATAAATTTCCTATTTGCCTTGCATTAAAAAATCACTCCCCTTTCCTATTGTAACATATTTTGTAAATATGCTATTACTTGTGATACAGTTTTTTTATTCATCATTATCCTCTAATTCCATTACGGGCTTTATTTTATTTATTAGTTTTTTTCTTAACTTCCTCGTCTAATTGAATATCATCAATCTCAATCATATGAACATTCTTATACTTAGGAATTTCTTGTTCATGTTGAATTCTAGTGAATTTATCCTTTTCTTTAGCTTAAGTAAATGATCTATCTCTACATTACCTTTATCTTTTAGAATATCTACTAAAGGCTTTGCTTCTGTTATATTGGGATAATATTCATAGTGTTGCATTTTTAGTAACTATATGTTATATTATGGTTAAAGCTTAATAGTAAATTTTAGGCGAAAGGAGTGAGTTTTTTTTATGCAAAAGTTATATGAGGTGATTTTAAAATAATTGCATATAGGTTCAAAAGGATTTTTTACGAGTACTTAGTATACTCTTTATTTGTTGTGCCTTTTGAACAACTTTGATTTAACCTTTCAGCCTTAATAGTTAGTATTAGAATTCACGGTACAGGTTAGCGTGTATTTTTTATGTCCAAATATTAGGTATACCACAGTAGGTTAATCTTGCTGTGGTATTTTTATATACTTTTTTATAAATAACTTTAACAAATAAATTTAAGATAATGCTAATTCATTCAGAACTTCATATAACCTTATTTTAAGCTTTAAAATTTATGTAAGCTAAAATTTAGCTTACTACAGAAAAGGAGATTTTATGAGTTTAGAAAAGTTAGGATGGGACACATATTTTCAAAAGGATTTTGAACCCTATTTAATTAAAGGGTTCTTGCCCGCAAGAGTCATAACGCAGCATAAGGGTAACTATATAGTGCGTTCAGAAGAAGGAGATTTCAATAGTAAACTAAGTGGTAAGTTTATGTATAACGCAGATGTTAAGAAGGATTACCCAGCAGTTGGAGATTGGGTTGCAATTAAAACCGTTAATGATACTGAAGCTATTATATATGCAATATTACCAAGAAAAAGCTACTTTGCTCGTAAGCTTGCTATATCAGGCGGAAGAAAAATGAAAAATGGTATACTGATTGGAGGAAATATAGAAGAACAAATTATAGGTTCAAATATAGATATTGCATTTATTGTGAGTGGCCTTGATGATAATTTTAATATAGGTCGAATTGAAAGATATATTACCTTGGTTCTTAGTAGTGGAGCTACACCTGTTATACTGTTAAATAAATGTGATCTTTGCGATAACATACCTGATTATATAGAAAAAATAAATACTATTGCAAAAATGATAGCTGTACATCCCATAAGTGTTTTAAATAATATCAATATGAATATCTTTGATAAATATTTATGTTGTGGTAAGACCGTAGTATTCCTTGGTTCTTCTGGTGTAGGCAAATCAACAATTACTAATTACCTTTTTGGTGATGAAATACAAAAAACAAATACTATAAGCAGTTCTAATGGCAAAGGCACACACACTACCACAAGTAGCCAGCTTTTACAACATAGTTCAGGCTGCACAATTATTGATACTCCAGGTATTAGGGAGCTGCAGTTATGGGCGGATGAAGATATACTTTCAGAAAGCTTTCAAGATATCTACACTTTGGTAGACCAATGTAAATATAGAGACTGTAAACATGATAAAGAAGTTGGCTGCGCAGTTAAGGAAGCTATTGAGGATGGAAGATTAAGTATTGAAAGATTTAATAGCTACAAAAGCCAATCGAAAGAACTTAAAACTCTAAAGGATAATAAAAAATCCTATTATAATAACAGAATAAATAAATCTAATAAAAGAAATACGAAAAGAGGTTATGGTGAATGTTAAAATTAAAATATTTGTTTGATAATGAAGATTTAGCTCATATGATACTCAAGAATTGGGAGTATGATTATGATGACCCTAATCTTTTAAAGTATTATAGAATTTCATCAAATGCTGTTTATTGCTGTAAGAATCAAGGTAATACTTTTTTTCTTAGATTTACACCTGCTGAAGAAAAAAATCAGGAAAAAATACTTGCTGAACTTGAATTCTTGAGTTATTTGAGAAGTAATGGCTATGCTGCAGTAGAAACTATACTATCTAAAGCTGGCAATGAACTTGAAGTAGTAGACACACCTTGGGGAACATTCTATGCTGTTGCATTTAAAAAAGTATCTGGTAAACAAATAGCAGCAATGCCTTTGACAACGGATTTAATCTTTGGTTTAGGTAAAGCTTTAGGAAAGTTGCATAAACTAAGCAGTGAATTTATCCCAGTAAATAATAAACGTAATGACTGGAAAGAGACGATGGACTGGATGGAAGATGTATTATCAACTTTTCCAGATGAAACTGCTGCTAAAAGTGAGCTATCTATACTTAGAGCTTATTTTTCAAAACTACCAACTACAAAAGAAAACTTTGGACTTATCCATTATGACTTTGAGCTTGACAATGTATTTTATAATGAAATCACAAAAACCTACAATCCTATAGATTTTGATGATTCGATGTATCATTGGTATGCATTGGATATCGAGCAATCATTAGATAGCATAAAAGAAGATATGCCAGAAGAACAAGTAGAACCTTCGATAAATGAGTTTATTAAGGGGTACCGCTTAGAGTATGATATTTCTGATGAAATGCTTAAATTATTGCCTATCTTCAGAAGATATGTTGATTTATATGGATATGTCCGTATACTTCGCTCTGTAGAAGAGAAATGGAACAACGAACCTGATTGGATGATTAATTTGAGAATTAAATTAGAGGATTTATTAAATAAGAGAAAAAATACCTTTACAATGCCAATTTAATTAATTTTTGAAGGAGTGTATATGGGATTTTTATGCATTTAACCTATTACACTAATCATATAATTCTAAAACATTATATGATACCGGTATATATGTTGAAAATATAAATATAGGCTTACATTTATTAATGTAAGCCATTTTGCATATTTAAATTTAAATATCATCACCTTAAGAATATTACCAACTATTAAAATCTTTTGCTCCAATCCCAAGTCTCATAGGTTGTTTCAACTTCAAAACCTAAATCCCAATAAAATTGCTGGTCTCCACCAAGCATTCCTCTACACTTAGGAGATATCTCCATAATACGGTTGGCTGTCTCATAAATTAATGCTCTTGCTATTCCCTTTCGCCTGCACCACCAAACAACTCCAAGCGGCTCTAATTCACAATAAGGCATTTTTTCATTATACCAAATGATAGCGATTCCCACTGGCTTTCCTTCCCTATCCAGCACACATAAATCAAGTTCTGGTTTATATCCTGGCATTTTTCTCAAATCATGAAATCCTATTTCACCAGTTTCTGCCGTTGGAAGTGTATAGTTAAATGAAAACATATGGGTATTAGAAAGAAAAAAGTCTGGTGTTTCATTTCCATCAGTTATGGTATATCCCTCTGGGAGTACAACATCAAATTTATCACCTGTAAATGGAAGTATCAGTGACCGCTCTACATTCTGTGATAATCCATAGCCTCTTTCTTTTGCCATGTTCTTTACATAATTATATTCTGACGGAATTACAATATGTAAATATCGAGTCCTTTCTTTATAATCTTTTGTAAAACAAGACATATGTGTTTCTGCATGATGAAACATACTCTCAAGTAATTTGCCATCTCTTTGTCGTTCTAATGAATCAAAAATAAAAAATGCATCTCCGTGCCATACACCTCCGCAAATAACTGCTGAAATAACCTTGCCATCTTCTTCCCAGACCCCAACGGTATGTCTCCAATTATCTTTTATATTTGCCCATGCACTATGAACTCCACGACAGAACTCATGCCTACTAAATCCCCATGGTGGATTTCCCCATTCATAGCTTGCTAAAATAAGTTCTTCTAATTTTAAAAAATCATCATCTGTATAATATCTAAAAGAAATACTCATAATATTTCCCCTTTCCCCAATTTAATTTGGAATAAATTATGTGTACTATTCAATTTTAATGTTTCTGCATACTAAAATAAAAGATAATAATCATTTATATACTATTCTTTATATATGCTAGTATGTACCAACGTATTAAAATAGATATTGATTAGAAATATAAGTATTTAATGATCTATTAGCAATCTTATATATTATCTAAATGATATGCGACAAAGATCAGTAGTACTTAAACAATAAGTTTACATTAGGGGGACTTCAAAGTGAAAAAAGATATACATGATAAAATAAGTGAATATTTAGAATTATACACAGAATTATGGAGCTTTAGTGGATCTATCGTTGCTATAAATGATGGGGAAATACTTTTTAAGAAAGCTTACGGGTATGCTAACATTGAACATAAGGTTAAAAATACCACGGAGACGAAATATAAAATATGGTCAATTACAAAGCAATTTACTGCTGCTGCTATTTTAATTTTAGAGGAAAGAGGATTATTGAGAATAGAAGATAGTCTGAAAAAATATTTTCCCGACTGTAAAGAGCTAAACCCTAATATTACTATCCATCACTTGTTAACTCATACCTCAGGGATTTTTAACTACTCAGACCTTCCAGACTCTCATAAAACTTTTCATAGGATGTGTCATAAAAAATCTGACTTAATTAAAATGTTTCTGAGTAAGCCATTAAATTTTGAACCAGGTACTCAATGGGAATATAGCAACACAGGATACTACCTTTTAGGAATGCTTATTGAAAAATTATCAGGAAAGAGTTACAGTGAATTTTTAACTGAAAATATATTTATACCTCTAGGCATGTTTAATACAGGTGTAGATGATGATAAAAAAATTATTGAAAATATGGCATCAGGCTATTATCTAAATAGCAATGATCTTATTCACTGTAATTATATTAACATGGATTTAATGCTTTCTTCTGGGGGGATATACTCAACAGTTGAGGATTTATTCATATGGGATAAGGCTCTAAATAGCGATAAGTTATTAAGTAGAAAGTCAATTGAAAAGATGAATACACCATATAAAAACAATTACGGATATGGTGTTTGTATAGAGACGAATAATAACAGAATGGCTGTTCAACATAATGGTGGTTGTGAGGGCTTTCTAACTGAAATACATAGATATGTGGATGACAATTTTGCTGTTGTGGTTTTAAGCAACTATGGATTTACAGCTGTCAATAAACTATGCAACGAGATTACTTTAATTGCTTTTGGAGAAAAGTACGAGATGCCTAAAAAGCCTGAAGTATTTCCTATAGGTGATAATGTACTTAAAAATTATCTAGGGGTATATGAAGAAGATGGCTTCAAGTTAGAGCTTAAAAAAGAAAATAACGATATATTTTTAGTTATAGACGATGAATACATTTTGCCTACATATCCAATTAGTAATGATACTTTACATCATACATGGATAGATGAAGAATATACTTTCACAAAAGATGACGAAGGACAATTATATCTTTGGGGGATTAAGAAGAAATAGACAACAATGTGGCATTAGATTATAAAAATAAGATAGACTTTCTCAGTCTACCTTATTTCTTTTCACTTTAATAATGATGATACATTCCCTAAATAAAATATATCCAAAACATGGAGGGCTCTTGTACAAGCTGTATAAAGTAGTAACCTATCCTCTTCATCCTTATACCTTAAATCACTGGCATTATATATCATAACCACATCAAATTCCAACCCCTTAGCAAGATATGCAGGAATAACTAAAATATCATTAACATAATCATCATCATCACTTACAATCATTTTAACATTAATCCTATCCCTCAAATAATTGTAAACCCCCTGTGCCTCATCAACATTTTTTGTTATTATTCCTATGGAGTTATGCCCATCATTCTTATAAACTTTTACCTCTTCAACTATTCTTTTATTTATATCCTCTTCATCTAAAAGACCAGTTAATTTTGGCCATTCCCCACTTCGTTCCACGTATTCATCATGAATTTCCTCATTTAATATTTTTCGTGAAAATTTAGTTATTTCCATTGTTGATCTATAACTTTTAGTTAAATTTATTATAGAAGTATCCTCAAGTTTAAGTATATTTACAACATTGTTATAACTTTCAACATTCATATAGGGATTAATAGATTGAGATATATCACCAAGGATTGTTTTATTTGCTTTATTAAATAACTGATTAAAAATTTCATACTGTAATGGTGAATAATCTTGAGCCTCATCAATAATTACATACTTTACTTCTTCTGTTTTTGGAATATAACCTACAGCCCCTTTTATGAATAGTAAAGCTATTTGATCTTCATAATTTATCTTTTTAGCCCTTAAATTTTCTAGGGTATATCTTTTAATTTCTTTAATACTCTCATTATCATATTTAATATTTGCCATTTTTAAGAAGTCCTCTAAATCTTCATAAAAGGTTTTATAGCAACCCATCAAATCAAATTTAGTTTTTTCTTTCACCTCATTAACTATGTCTTTAATTTCTCTGCCTACTAAGGATTTACTTGCTTTAACTATTTCACTCTTCTCTAAATATTCATCGGATTCTTCCATTCCTTTCACTGCTTTATCCACTAATCTTTTCTCATAAGGTTCTATAAGATATAAAATTCTTTGCTTTAATTTTTCTAACTTTCTCTTAAGAGGAAGCCTCTCATAGTCCTTATAAAATAATTCCTGTATTTCCACTGCTGAAATTATAGTTTCACCTCTTAAAATAATATCTCTAAAATCCCTATCCATTTTTTCTAAGTGTTCTATATATACTTTTAATAAATTAACAAACTCCACGGAAGACTTAAATTTTAAACTTTTAATCCTACTATCATAAGACTGTTCACTGTTATCACCAAAAATATTCTCCATCATTTTACAATAATCTTCCTTACCCTCTACATCCTCTAGAACTTTATGCATATATTCTTTAAATGTAGTCTGAAGCATATTATCTTCCCCAAGTTGAGGTAAAACGTTAGAAATATAATCATTAAAAATATTGTTTGGAGAAAATATCACTATGTTTTTAGATGTTATAACATCACGATGCTTATATAATAAATAGGCAATCCTATGAAGAGCAACAGAAGTTTTCCCACTTCCTGCTGGCCCATGAACAATTAAATTTTTATATTTTTCATTACGAATTGCCTTGTTTTGCTCTCTTTGAATTGTCGTTACAATAGCCTTCATTTTATTATCACTACTTTTACTTAATATATCTTGCAACACTTCATCATCTATTTTTATATTACTGTCAAACATATAATCAATTTTACCATCACTAATTTTATATTGCCTTTTCATTGATATTTTGCCATTTATAATCCCGTCAGGGCATTTATAATAAGCACTTCCCATTTCATAATCATAAAACATACTAGAAATTGGAGCCCTCCAATCATATATAAGAAAATCAAAATTTTCATTAATTAAGTTAGAAATTCCAATATAGCACTTTTCAGCTTTTTCTTCTCCCTCTTCCGTAAAATCCATTCTTGCAAAGTAAGGAGATGAAATCATATTCTCATATTTATCAACTAGTTTTCTTTCAAATTCATGGCTCCTCTTTTGAATTTTCATAGTATTAATAAATTGCATGAAATCAACTATATGCTGTAAACCATTTTCTACTGAAACAGCCCCAACATTTTCCCATAATTCTCTTTGGGTTTCAATAGCCTCTTTTTTAAAATTTTCTTTGAAATTTCTCTTTTCTTCTAATTGCTTTTTTACCTCCCTAAGTACCTTTTCTAACCATTCCATTTCTACTAGCCATTTAGATTTATTTATTGACAAAATATCTCCCCCTTGTAATGAGCATTGCACTTTAGAGTTAATATTGCAATTTTAGCACATATACCTGAAATTACTAGTCTATAAGTGTTTTGTTATATATGATATAATTAAAGTATAGAGATAGTATATTAAATTAGTGGGTAAGACATATAATAAATTAACACATAAAAAGGAGTGTATGAGCATAGTCTGAATAGAAATTGATATGGTTGTAACAGATAGCTTAAAAGCTTTAGCACTATATGAAAATATATTTGAAATTGAACCTGTGGATGTTACTAATTTCCCTAAAGGTTAAGTAAATAATGGTCTGTAAATCTCAATATATGACAACCTCCTATGATAAGATAAAATCATAGGAGGTTATTTTCACTAATTTAATTAATTGCTTCTGCAATTTCATCTACAGTATTAATAATTCATTAAGTTTAGCCATTAACTCTTGCGAATCTTTAAAGTGTATTGTATTAATTCCAACAACCTCTGCACCCTGTACATTAGCTAATGTATCATCAATAAAAATAGTTTCTTCTGATTTCAAATTATATTCTTCTAGTAATCTCATGTATATTTCTTTTTCAGGTTTTAATAACTTTTCTTTATAAGAAACTATGCCACCTTGAAATAGTTTAAAAAACTCATTCTTCTTTATTACGTACTCAAAAGCTAACTGATGAAAATTGGATAAATAATAAGTGTTAATGCCCTTGTCTTTCAATTGTTTCAAAATATCTATAGTATCTTGTATTGGTATTAATATATCATACCACCCATCAAAGGCATGTTTTATCTCTTCACTATATAAAACATGCCTTTCACTAAGTACCTTTATTGCCTCAGTTTCAGTAATAGTTCCTTTATCAAGCATTAACCATTCATCACTCTTAAATACTAAATCTAGTATTTTTTCAACCTTATCCTCATAAGTAAACTTTTTAATGAGATAAGTTTTAGGCTCGAATTTTAATAAAACATTTCCTATATCAAATACAACATTTTTAATCATTCTATCCCCCATATAATATCTATTTGATTTTACTTCACAATTATAGTCTTTCTCTATTTCTGAAATTTCTTAAGTTCTATAAAATGAATTTCAACAATATCACTTAATAATTTCTTTGTCATATCTTCATATAGATGATAACTACTGTGAAATTTCTTATCATTACTTAAGAAAATTATAACATAAGCCAATGATACTTATTAATATCATTGGCTTGTTTTTAATATCTTACTAATTTCTTTTAATTTTGGTTCTCAATATATACGATTCACCGTATCATATATAACGTAGACTTTTTTACTTAGGATTTTTTAAAATAAAACTTTTTAATAACTACAACTTATGAGATTATCACCTTCAGCATGGCATGTCCTATCATAATTAATAATATTATCAAAAATTCTTTCGTTCTTCACTGCTTCTTTCTTCTTTTATCAATGCCTTAATCTATGTGACATAAAATTTATGCTAGATGCTATTCTCCCCAGTTTATCCTTGCCCTTAACAGTAATATCTATGTCAAGATTATTTTTTGAAACATGTTCTATAGTATCTGTAATATCTTCAATATAATACTTTTTTTCTCTTATAATTATAAGGAAGAATATAATAATAAGAGCAATAAATAATGTAAAAAATAATACGATAAAACTGATAATATGTTCATAGAAAAAATTTGCAATGGTTTTATTACTTGAAACCACTAAAGATAAAATAGCTAGAAAGAAAATGCCTAGAAAGAAAATACTCAGGCAAGACAACAAAATACTTATGAAGAATGAAAATATAAGTTTAAAACTTATTGTATTAAATTTATTTTTCAATTTTATATCCTCCCCCCCAAACCATTTCAATGAATTCTGGATTTTTAGGGTCTTCTTCTATTTTTTCTCTCAATCTCCACATATGTACCATTACTGTATTGTTAGACTCAAAATATTCTTCTTTCCATACAATTTCAAATATTTTCTCTGCACTAAAAACATTATACCCTTCATTCTTTAGATATATTTCCATAAACTCAACAACCTCTCGTTAGTAATCTATGATAAGTATATTGTAGTTATTCATAGAATAAATTCTCCATTCATACTAATTTATAAATATAATTATATCACAAACACTAATATAATAGTTATTTATCATATAACTCTTATATCATTGCCACCACCATAACTTTTGGGTTTATTTATATGTGTTTTTCTTAGTATAAAGAGTCAATATTTGTTGACTATATCCCAATAGTAAAAGCAAAAAACAAGAAGAATCCCCACCATTAGAGGACTTCCCTTTCTTATTACTTATGAAATATTTCTGTACCTTGTCATCAAAATGAATTTCTATATCGCATTTATTCTTTTTAGCTTTTATGCTTATCTTACTAATAATTTTTGTAATTTATTTAGGTTATGCTACAGTGGTTGTGATTTTTCATCTGATTATATTTCTTTAATTAATCACATTGTCCTGGAAGTCTTAATTTTTGTAGTTGTGGAAACCCTCCAAATTCTAACCTTACTTCTTTTCTTTGTAAATCATTATTCTTGTAGCAACAAGTATCCATACCAATCAAGCTAAAGCCTTCATGCTGATAAAAGTCTACTGCATTAACATTACAAGATTATGTTTCTAGTATGATAGCTCGACGACGTTCTCTTCTTGCTTGTTCCATTCCATTTCTCTTTTGGTAAATGTATAATTTTATATTCCATAGCCTTTCCCACCCGATATACTAGTGCTCCTATATTTTCTTTATAGTAACATCATCCCAATCAATACCAGCTCCTGTGCCTCTATAAAGTGATAATGTAATATTTTTTGTTCCGGTAGGTATACAAAATACAAACCTTACTCTTGTCCATGATGTACCCTCACTTACTGCATTTTTAACTATTTTTAGTTCATTAGGATTATCATAATCATTTATTTGCTTTTTTTAATGATTTAAGAAAATACAGCGTTAAATCATCATCATTTTCACAGGTTGTATATATGGTGATATTAGTACATCACGTCAATCAATAAATAGGTACCTACCGTAAAGTAAAAAGTCATCAAAAAATTTGTTTGAATTTTTGGTTTGAAAAATTAAAATTACTAATAATGAAAATGTTCTTTACTTTGTATTTTTTTACATATATAGTGATATTATATATTATAAAGGAGAATATCTGTATGTATAAAAGTATTTTAAAATCCTTACTTAAATGCATCATATGGGGAATACTCTGGTCCATACTCTTCATTATTGTTGGAATATTTATTACAAAATCGAAACCATACTCTAGAAAAGATATTCTATTTACTGAAGGTCTTATAGTACTTATCTGTGCCGCTTTAGCAACCTTTCCTACTAAACCTTTAAAGTTATCACTTCAAGGTTGTGGACAAAGTAATACTAGATATGTTTTCAACACATATTTAGAAGATCCCAAAATAGAAAGTATAACAGAAGGACCGGAATATACAAATACTATAAAAACTGGCTTTAAATATGGATTAAACAAACCTTCCTTAATAATTGGTGCCTTAATTTGCATTATAATTAGCTATATTATTTGACAAATCCATAGTAGCTTTTTATGATAAATCTATCAAAATAAACCAAAAAGAACTTAACCCTGTATTAAAGAGGATTAAGTCCTTTTTTGATTTGAAATGTAAGCGAGATATATTTTATTATTCGATTATTCTTTTTCATATAAAACCTCCATTATATATTTTAATAACACTTTTATTGTACTCCCCTAATCTTTATCCCTCAATGAACACCTATCATTTTAAAGAAACCTATACTTTAGGACAGTTTAGCATTAATAGCTGATCTTAAACAATTATTTTTATACCATAATGTACGGGTAGCAAAACAAAAATAGATCAATATAATATATTAGATCAATATTTAGTGGTGTAAAATGGGAAAAGGATATATATTAATTCAACTTTCAAAGGAACAAGAAGCGTTGCCTGTAACAAGTGCAATGATAAGAATTAGAGATCATGAAACAAAAGATGTTGTTTTTGAGACAAACAGTGGTGTAGACGAAAGTGGCAGAAGTGAGATTATTGAGTTATATGCTCCCGATAAAAGCTTGTCATTGGAACCAATGGCTAAAACATATATTCCTTACGCTAGATATGATGTGTTAGTGAGATCAGAAGGATATAATGATGTTCAAATACAAGGAGTTAGTATTTTTGATGAAACTACTTCTATTCAAAATGTGTCATTAAATGAGAGTGTTAAAATAGGTGCAGCTGTTTTCTATAACACAACGGAAGATAGGATTGTAATACCTCCTCATCAATTATTATTGGATGTTCAAAGAGATCAGAAAACTGGTATATTATCTCAGCCTTTTGTATTAAGAGAAGTATATATACCAGAGTATATTACAGTACACCTTGGAGCACCTAGTGCATTTGCTCAAAATGTCACTGTCAGATTCGTAGATTATATTAAAAATGTTGCTTCTAGTGAAATTTATCCAACATGGCCTGAAGAATCCCTAAGAGCCAATATTTATGCACAAATAACCTTTGCCCTTAACAGAGTTTATACAGAATGGTATGTAAGTAGAGGTTATTCATTTCAAATAACAAATTCTACAGCCTATGATCAATACTTTGTACCTGGTAGAAATATATTTGAAAATATAAGCAAAATTGTAGATTCTATTTTTAATGAATATTTTTCTATAGTTAATAGCAGAGCGCCATATTTCACACAATACTGCAATGGTACAACATCTAGGTGTAATGGGTTATCTCAATGGGGAACTGTAGACTTAGCAAATGCGGGTAGAAATGCTTTTGAAATGCTACAGTATTATTATGGTAATGATAAAATACTAAAAAGAACTCCAATTATTGCGGGATTAGTAGAATCATATCCTGGATCAGCAATAAGAATCAACGATAGAAATTCCAATGTAACTATAATACAACAACAATTAAATAGAATATCACAGAATTATCCAGCTATTCCCAAGTTAATTCCAGATGGAATCTTTGGACCTAACACTGAAGCCTCCGTTAAAGTATTTCAAAGAGTATTTAATTTAGTTCAAGATGGAATAGTTGGAAGAGCAACCTGGTATAGGTTATCGGCAATTTATACTGCTGTAAAAAGATTAGCTGAATTAGATCAAGAAGTAGAACCATATACGATTATAGAAGAATTCGATGCAAGTTTTGATGGAGAATATCCTTTAGAAGGATTAAAATATGGTTCTAAAGGAGGAAAAGTAAGGGAGCTACAAGTATATTTAAGTACCCTAGCAGAGGCTTATGGGTTTAAGAAAAATGCTATAACTGGTATTTTTGATTATCAAACTCTGGAAACCTTAATGGAATTTCAAAAAGTATTTAATTTAGACACCTCAAAATCAGTTGATAAAAGGCTTTGGAATATTATATACTGTGCCTATATAGATTTAGAAGAGCTTTACTCAGTGGAGGATTTAACTAGATATCCAGGGTATGTTCTAAGGAAAAACTTTAGCAATAAAGATGTAAGAAGACTTAAGACAATGCTTAGAAAGATATCTACATTCTATAAAGAGATACCGGAAGTTAATGTTGATAGAGATTTTGATGGAAGAACACAAAATGCTGTACTAAAATTCCAAAAAAACTTTGGATTAGTTCAAGATGGTGAGGTGGATATTAATACTTGGAGGAATATTGTATTTGTGTATTTGGAATTAGACTCTGGTAGGGATATAAATATCTCAGATATTCTTTTCCCATTCCCATTTGAACTAAAACTTGGAGATAACAATGGATATGTTGCTGTTCTTAAAGAGTATATGAATGTTTTGGCTAAAAATGGATATAACATTAGAGTTCTACCTGTAGATAATATATTTGACTTAGCAACGGAAAGAAATGTTAAGAGTCTTCAAAAGGCATTTTCCTTAAGGAGAACTGGAGTTGTGAATAGAATAACCTGGGAAAAAATCGCATCAACCTATAACGATTTCTTCACCGGTAGAAGGTAAGGTAGCTTCTTAATAATTTATATAACTATGGAAAATAGCTAACTTCAACAAAAAGAGAGTAGATAAATTTGTGCTTACACAAATTTATCTACTCTCCCTTAATTTGAATTAGACTTTGAATCTTTCAATTAATTCTTGAAGTTCTAAGAACATCTGTGATAAGTTTCTACTTGAATTAGCTATTTCCTCAATGTAAGCAGTTTGCTCTTCTATTGATGCTGAAGCTTCCTCACTTCCTGCTGAGTTTACCTCTGCCACCGATGAAAGTGTTTCCATTATGATCATGTATATATTTAAACTAGATAAAAATATAATTTTTCATATGTAAAATTAATTTCAACAATATCACCTATTATTCTTTTTTATTTCCAGCTCCCTCATAAAACCTAAATTTCCTCTATAAGAAATTTTCCCATTTCTTATTAGTTCTGTTACTCTCCAAAAAATAAACGTATCAGAAACATAACTTTCAGCTCTGCCTATAACTTCTCCAATTGTTCTTGCACTATGCATAAACTTCTTACACGTATAACATAGTATCATATCATCAAAGTGATCTATGTGAGCACTTTTAACCTGATTATCCTCATAAACACGTAGATTGGAATTCTCTCTCTTCAGTTTCTCCCATAATGCCATTAAACTGAAGTACCTTTCAAAGTCCATGGATTTTCTTACTCCTATAAATTCGTCTAACTTTTCAGGTATAACCTCTCCTACAACTCGTGGTGTATATTCATTCCTTTTTCCAGTATTATAAGTAATTTCTGATACATTAATGGTATATACGTTCTGAATCTTATCCTCAAGCATTGATAAAATATGTAACATCCCACAGATTTCCTTTGCACTATTACCGTACCATAGATAAATCTCTTCATCCTTAAGTTTCATTATATCTTTAATAATTTTTTTATAATAACTCTTGATTATTTCAGAAATTTCATTTCCTTCTTCAATATATATTTTTTTAAGCCACTCAATTCTTCTGTTCATATTAGCAATATCATCTATAGGTCCGTTTGATAAATCATCAACAAGTCCTATCACTTTTTCACCTTCAATTACACTTTTTTTTATAGCATATTTCACACTTCCTATGGCACTATCAGAAAAACATATATGTATTATTTTTTTCATCATTACCTCCCGCTATAAACAATAACCTTTTTATTCTCATATTATACCATCTCTCTTTACCCTGCCTCAATAATTCATACCATCTTCAACAGATATTTCCTTTATTTAACCTGAAACCATATAAAGAAAGCAGCATAATCCTGAAATTCTACTGCTTTCTTATATTAATTTCCATGACCTATTTTTTCACCATAGACTCTCTCTAATATTCTCTTTTTACCTAACTATATATAGTCTAAATTGCAGTTATAAAATAGCCTTTCCTTTTTGCTTTAAACTATTTTGTACGCTCCACTTTGATCTTACTTGTAATATATCTTCTACAATTTCCATATCACAATTTTAGGAAAAGGGTTTCCACCTATAGACCAAACCATATCTACTGTAACTACTACTCTACTAATAGAATGTATATTCTATATCAGTACCATCAAAATATATTATATCTTCATTATCAAAATGCCACTTAGATTTTAGTCTATTAGGTAATAATAAATCATCAATATTCTTATAATCTTCATATAGCGCAGACCATTTTCTATGTTCTAATCTTCCATCATTATAGATAAGTGCTCTATCATCAGTTGTAAATTCAACAAGCTCTCCACTGTCTAAGAATTTATAAATTCCACTTGCACTTATGTTATCATATGTTATTGATACATCCACTGTATTTTTATCTATTTCTTTTATATCCACATCTCCACTTAATAGCTGTGACGGCATAAATATGATTTCGGCAAGCCAGGTCACTAAGGCTGCTCTATTCATGTCTTCCCCGCGTTGATTGAATAGAGTAATATTTTTTGCTACTACTCCCTTCATACCGCCTTCACCATTAATAAATGAGTCCAAGCCTTGAAATGGTATGCCATAAAGTGATGAATCTATAAAAGCAAATCTAGCTGGAATATCTCCAAAAATATGTTCTGAATAATCTATTTTCAATTTTTTATTCATCTCTATATTTAAAAAATCGGCATCCTTAAAATCAAAACTCACATGATTACTATTAACCTTATTAACTAGCTTAGTATAGCTATAAAAATTCTGTATGGATTGTGGTAAATTCTCCAATGTATATTTGGTATTTTTTTTATTTTCACTAATATTTTCTTCACTTTCAACTAAATAATCCTTAAGGTTTGTTTTTAATCTTGAATAAGGTACATTAAAATAAATAACTAATGTAGATACTAATAAAAAAATTACGCCTAAAATTAACCCCATCTTTCTCTTAACTCTCCTCTTCATTTTGTTTCTCCAATACCATAATATTTTTCTCTAATTGCTTTATTCCTTTAAAGACACCTAATAACATTTCTTCATCAAAATCTGCAAACAAATTTTCAATATACTTTTCTTCTCCTTCCATTCTTTGTTCAAAATAGTCTGTACAGTACTTTGTTAATTCTAATCTTTGTATTCTACCATCCTCTTTATCCTTAACTATTACTAAGAAACCCCTTCTTTCTAATATACTAGCCATCTTTTTAACATTCTGCCTTGAAGTCCCTATTCTTTCCGCAGTCATTGAAATTGTTGGTGCTTCATATCTAAAGCTAGCTATAATAGCAATTAAAAACCATTGCTTCGTAGATATATTAGAATCGAATTTATCTCCTAGTAGTTGTAATTTATTAGATAAAGCAAATATACCTCCATATATATAAGCTTCCATTTTCTTATTCTCTTTTTTATCCATTATTCATCACACTCCATAAAAATTATATTCACCAATATTTATTTATCGCAATTTAAAGGTAACTGGTTACATTTATAACTATACGTAACCAGTTACTTTATGTCAATACTTACAAAGAGATAATGGATACTTACATAATATAAATTTAGTATCTTTTAATGATAGACTTGAACTTTCAGCAATACTTAATATAATATTTTTTATACCTTTTGGATTTTTATTGCCAACATTATGGAATAATTATGGAATAATTATAGAATTATACTTATTTTTATAATTAATGCTATAATTAGTATGTAAATAGTCTATGATTCATTAGATTATAGTTAATTATTATCGTGTATAAAACGTACAGGGGGTTAAGTTTCAATGGATGATAAACAGGTTATGAGTCTGATAGGGAAATGTGGTTTTTATTGTGGTAGTTGTCCAGATTATATTCAAGGCGATTGTACTGGTTGTCGCACAGCACACCAAAAGGGAGATTGCTATACTTTTGATTGTGTGGATATACACAATATAGAATTCTGTGGAACTTGCAATAAATTTCCATGCAGTGAAATAATGACAAGAGATAAAGCAACTGTTTTAGATACCAGATGGTTGCAATGGAAAGCAGCAAAGAAAATCCCTAAAAAATAAGCATAATGCTATAATCTTCTTATTAGGAAAATTAGTAATAATTTATAAGTCTAATTTTAAAGCATAGGATAAATATATTCCCATATACATTCTCTAATTTCTTGTGAGTTTTTTTCATTAGAATTTATAGCAATAACTGCATTTTTATTTTTTAAGATAGTACATGATTGTCCTAGCATACCACTGGCACGATAGGAGCTATGTTTACCACGCCAAAAGAAGTACCCATACCCCATACAATCATCCTTTATTCCAGTATAAGTGTCTATTTGTTTCTTTGTAGCTTCTTCAACCCACTTCTTAGAGAGTATCTGCTTTCCGTTATACACGCCTTCTTGTAAATAAAGTTGTCCAAATTTACTTAGCTCATTAACGGTCAGCATAAGCCCTGTAGCTCCATATACATGTCCTGAAGGAGTAAGTTCACAGTCAGGCCTTTCTATGCCTAATGGTTCAAATAATCTTGGCATAAGATAATCTATTAAAGAGTAGCCTGTCAACTTTTCTAAAATAACGCTAACTAAATAAGAAGTGTAGCTAGTATAAATAAACCTTTCTTTAGGTTCATAGATAAGCGGTGATGTTAAACATACCTTAATCCAATCTGAATCCTTTGAGTCACCTAGCATTAAATATGAATCTTCATACCCAACTGTCATCATTAAAAGGTGTTCTATTGTTAATTTCTCTAATCTTTCTAACTGCTGTTGTGGTAGATTTTTAGGGATATGATTTTTAAAATAATCTATGACTTTGTCCTGTAAAGATATGAGTCCTTCTTCAACGGCTATTCCTACTGCTGTACTGGTAAAACTTTTTGTAATAGAATATTGATTTCTTCTTTTCTCTGGATTCCAGTGATGCTCATCAATCTTTTCACCATTTTGTAACACTACAACTCCATATAAATTTAAGTGCTTAGAATTTTCTATAAATTCTTCTAACATATTTCCCCCACCTTTCCACTTATTTTACTTAGTATTTAATAGCTTATGAATACGAGTAACTAATACATCATCCTCTTTTGCATATCTTAAATAGAAATTCAAAGATTTGGCCCAAATTTTTTGACCGTCCTTAATTACTTCTACATCCTCAACAGAAAAGTTTTCATATGAGCCTTCATAAAAAAGACAATGTATCTTTTCATCATTTATATAAAAATGAAAGTATTTAAGTCCAAGGTTTTGAATGCTTCCAATTTCGCTAGGTTTATATTCATTGAAGAATTCTCTAATCTCATTTACCTTATCAAAGGGAAATACTATATCAATATCATCCATATCAAATTCTATACCATGAGCGAATACAGCTGTAGAGCCATCAAAATGATATTGTATTCCATTATCCTCAAAAATTTTCCCTAATTGTTTTATTATTTTCCATTGGTTTTGTATTTTTATATTCATATAAGATTCTCCTTTTAATGAATTTCAATGTAGATTTAATTTCATATGACTATTAACTTATATATTTTTTCAACCTCATTCTTCTTCAGCATTTACAAAACAAATGGGAATAAGTATGTTTTATAAACGCCATAGTTAAATTTTAAATTGGTAAGTATGTCCAATAGAATTAACCTTTGGATTATTATATAACAAATAATTAAATAATGAAATTTCTAAAAAGAGCTTTACTATACTATTTTAAAGCACTCATAACCTTAATTACTATTTTTCTCAATTATTCAAAATATATCTTGACACTTTTGTGATTTTATCCTATGATATTTATATTGGTGGTGCTGAAAGTGCCATGAGTGTGTTAAAGTAACAGAAAATAAGGGTAGATTTATAAAAATCTACCCTTATTTTCTGTTATAGGTCGCGGTATACCCGTTAGTTACCCAACTCACCCCGCACAAAATCCCGGCGTACGGAATTACCACGTCTACCACAATCTTAACTTTATATTTTTCCTTCTTTTAACACATTAGTTAAATCATCAAGCATTAAATTAGCGGCTTTTATACCACCTGCTGTATTCCAAATAGTATCGTCTACTTTATAAGCTTTATTATTTTTTACAACATTTAGAGATTTAAACATTGGATCATTTAACCATTCTTCTTCTCTAGCAAGACCTTTACCATCTCCTAGTTCATAAGTAAAGTAGAACATCACATCTCCATCAGCTTCATTTAATCTTTCCTTACCAATTTCATTAACGAACTCTGTTCCTTGTTGAGCTGCTGGTCTTTTAAATCCTATTTCTTTAAGAATAGTTCCAGCAAAAGTATCTCCAAGGTATATTCTAGTTTTTCCATCCATAAATCTTACAAGTGATATTTCATTATTTAATTTATCACTATAATTTTCTTTTATATAATTAACTTTACTTTCATATGCTTGTATAGCTTTCTCACCTTCAGATTCTTTATTTAAAACTTCAGCATAGAATTTAAAATTATCTTTCCATGCACCTCTTATTGTATCTGAATAAACAGTTGGTGCTATTGCACTTAATTGGTCATATATTTTTTCATGTCTCATTTTATTTCCAATTATTAAATCAGGTTTTAAAGCAGCAATTGCTTCTACATTTGGTTCACTTTCCTTACCAACAGCCTTAACATCTGCAAGTTCACTCTTAGTATGTTCATACCAATCACCAGTAACACCGGTTATAGCTCCTACTGGTTTAACACCAAGAGTAAGGAGAGCTTCTAGACCTTCATTAGTTAATATAACAATTTTCTTTGGATTTTCAGGAATCTCTGTAGTTCCCATAGCATGTTGTGTAGATATAGTTTTAGAATCTGTGGCTTTTTCTGATGTGTTTTCTGTTTTATTAGAGCAACCAACAAATAAACTTACAATTAGCATACTTGATAAAATTGCAGATAATAATTTTTTTTTCATTTATAATTCCCCCTAAAAATAATTTAGTAAATGACATAGAATTAAATATTTATTTGTTATGGATTTTAGTACTCACTTATGATATCATGTTTGAGAAAGATTATCAATAACAATCAATATCTTTTTTCAATTACTACAGATGGAGGAGTCTATATGAAAAATATTCTTAAAAGTAATGGGGGTAAATGGATGTTACTTATATTACTTACAATATTCACTCTTATATTATGCTACTTAAGTATTACTAAAGGATTTATACATACATCTTATGATACCTTAATAGATGCATATAAAAATTTTAACAATTCTCAAGAACATATAATTATAAGAACTTCAAGAATTCCAAGAACATTAAATTCTCTTCTAGTTGGAGGTGCTCTTGGAGTGTCTGGACTTTTAACTCAAGGATTGACTAGAAATAAATTAGCCTCGCCAAGTATATTAGGTATAAATTCAGGAGCAGTATTTACTTTGGTTATAGCTCTCACATATTTTCCTAATATATCTTCACTAGGGCTTGCCTGGTTAGCCTTTCTAGGAGCACTAGGATCTTCTCTACTAGTTTATTTATTATGTGGAGGTCTTTCAGGTGACATAAGACCTATGGACTTAACATTAGGAGGTACTGCTTTAGGGGCACTATTCTTTTCCTTAGCACAAGGTATTTTATATAAAAATGAGGCTGCACTTGAGCAAGTTATTTATTGGATGACAGGTTCTGTTGAAGGGAAAAAATTAGAACTAATTGTTAAGTTTATTCCGATAATATTAGTAGTAATGATATTTACGTTACTTATTGGAAAAAAACTTAATGTATTTTCATTAGGAGAAGAAATGGCAAGATCATTGGGTATGAAAACTATATATTTTAAAATAGTTATAATAACTATAGTTGCTATTTTATCTGGTGTATCTGTGGCTTTAGCAGGTCCGATAGCTTTCATTGGACTTATAACTCCACATATAGTACATAAATTTATTGGAACGGATTATAAATGGCTAATACCATTTTCTATATTAACAGGGGCATCTATACTATTGCTTGCAGATATAATGTCAAGATTTATAATTTATCCAAAAGAAGTCCCAGTTGGTGCTTTAACTGCACTTATAGGTGGTCCTTTCTTTATATATATTGCAAAAAGGAGGGCCAGACAATGATAAATATAAGTAAAAAAGCTATTAAATTAAGTGGAATTTTACTGTGGATTACTATCTTAATGATGTTTTTTTCATTATGCCTAGGTGAAGTTATGGTAGGTCCACTAGATGTACTAAAGAGTATATTGGGAATAGATGCAGGATTTTCATCTATTTTAGTTACGAAAATAAGGTTACCAAGAGTTCTTGTTGCCTTTTTTGTTGGAGCCTCTTTAGCATTATCGGGAGCTATACTTCAAGGAGTTGTTAAAAATGATTTAGCATCTCCTGATATATTAGGTGTCGTTAATGGAGGTTCTGTTGGAGCATTAGTATTTTTAACTATTTTTATAAATCCTAAGAATAATTCATTAACAACATCTATATTATATATGCCTATATTTACTTTTATATTTTCATTTATAGCTTTAATGTCTATTTTGCTTATAAATGGAAAATCTTATTCAACAAATAAACTAATTATAATAGGAATTGGAGTCTCTGCTATTGCTAAGGCCATAGCCAATATTCTTATAATAAATGGACCAGTAATTTTTATAAAAGAAGCCACAACTTGGATAACAGGAAGTATATATGGTGTTAACTGGACACATGCCATACTGATTATAGTGATATTCAGTACTTTTGCTACATTAACATTAATATTTATTAAAGATTTAAATCTTCATCAGCTTGAAGATGAGGTTGTAATAGTTCTTGGCAATAAGCTACATAAAAGCAGGATAATACTCCTAGGCATTTCTGCTGCATTAGCAGCGGGGGCTGTAACTATTGGTGGAGGTATATCTTTTGTAGGTTTAATAGCTCCTCACATTGCAAGAAAATTGGTAGATTCAAAGTTTGAAAATGTAATCCCACTTTCAATACTTATAGGTGGAATAATAACATTATTAGCTGATTTTGTATCTAAGTGGTTATTTTATCCACAGGATTTACCTATAGGTATATTTACAGCTTTTATAGGAGCACCTTACTTTATATACCTTTTAGTTAAAAAAAGAAACTACAAAAGGGGATGATAGAAATGATAAAAGCAAAAAATTTAAAGTTATGTTATGATGAAAAAATTATATTAGATAATATTAATATAAATATAGAAAAAGGAAAAATTACTGCCTTAATTGGCTCTAATGGATGTGGAAAATCTACATTAATAAAGGCCATAGCAAGAATACTTAAACCTAAAAATGGAGATATACTCATGGAGGATAGAGATATCCTTAAAATGCCTTCAAAGGAAGTTGCCAAGCTTATGTCCATGCTTCCTCAAAGTAGTAATGCTCCAGAAGATTTAACTGTCTATGATTTGGTGAAACAAGGAAGGTACCCTTATCATAATTTATTATCATTTTGGAGTAAAAAGGATGAAAATCTAGTTTTAGAAGCCATAAAAAAGGTTGGACTTATAAACGATAAGGATATGGCTTTAAATAACCTATCTGGTGGTCAAAGACAAAGGGCTTGGATTGCATTATCTTTGGCACAAGATACAGATATCATCCTTTTAGATGAGCCTACGAATCATCTAGATATAAAGTATCAGTTAGAAATTTTAAATATTTTAAGAGATTTAAATGAAAAAGAAAATAGAACCATAGTAATGGTTATTCACGATATAAATCATGCATTAAAATATGCTGATAATATAGTTGCTATAAAGAATGGAAACATATTGGCTCACGGTCCTAAAGATGAGATTATAAATGAAAAACTTATAAAGGATGTCTTTGATGTTGAATGTAATCTTATTAATTCTCCTATAGATAACTGTAAATTATGTGTACCTTTTATTTAAGTTTTATAATAAAAATATATTAAATATAGATATTCATATTACAAACATGATGCTACTATTGAGGTATTCCACATCTTTTTCTCATACGTAGATTTAAAAATTATCCCTTATTGTAAATTAGATAAATTATTTTACAATAAGGGATAATTTTTTATGTAAATATATTTTTTACTTAAGCTGTATATTTAGTTATTATGTATTTATTCTTTTTTATTTAATTATCTTTATTAAGCCAAATATTCTAATATCCAATCCCAACAATTCTAGTATTTTTACTTATAAAAATGGTTTTAGGTAATTACAATTAAATCCTCTATGTAACGCAACATTTTAAAATATTAACTTTTTTCAATACTTTCAAATTGTTAGCTTGTATATTTTGATATACTTAATCCTAACTTCAAAATTAGAAAATCCCTGAAATCCGCATGACCACAACAACTATTTAAATAGTTGTATATTTCTATAGTTAAATAGGTTCATATTTTTATATTTAAATAGTTCCCTACTTACATTTTTTAAGGGAACTCCTAAAAAGAATTCCCTTAATTGAAACTTTAATAAAATTATAATCTTCTGATTGGGAAAAATAAATATAATTGTCCATTTTCTTCTGGACAATTGTATTCAAATACGGCACCTGCTAACTTAATATTATTATTGTCCATATAATTTAAAACATAAGAAAAGGCTTCTTCATATTCATTATCAACTTTTATATATAGGTATTCAAATGTAGGAACTGTCCACTTTATTCAAGTATCAGGTGCCTCAGCATCATCCATGACTTCTATCCCTGCTAAATATAATCCTTTTGTGAAATTCTCTTCCCAAGGGTAAAAGTTTCTTGAAAAATCACTCATCAACCCCCAGCCGCCTAAAACATTTCCCTTTTCATCTTTCTTTGCTAGAAACTCAACCTCATCAAAGTGGTTATTGGCATTTTTCCATAGCTTACTTACAAAACCGTTTCCCTCTTTCGTTGAACCTTCTTTCCCTATTACTGAAAAAGAATTTTTAATACATTTTTCGATTTTAATATTCATTTGCTTCCCCCCATATAAATTAATTGAATTGCTCTCTAATTCCCCACTTCTTTCAATTGTCAATTTATTTAATTATATACCATATAGTTTAAAAATTACAAATATTTATGTAGATGTTTTAGCAGAGCTTACAAAGGAAGGTGTATTAAAACCTAGAGAAATGATTTGGGAAGATGGCCGCCACTATGAAGTAGATAAAATAACCCTCCATAACACAGAAATGTATTATGGAGAGTTTCATGTATAACTTTAAACTATTTTATACGGTTCCACTTTGATTCTACTTGTAATATATCATCTACAATTTTTATATCACAATTCCATAAGTAAGTTTTCATCCACAGCTTACCAGGCATTGGTTGCCAACCCTTTTGAGGGTTAATTTTAAGGTTAATTGAATCATTATTTTTCTTTACCAAATATATGCCACCCATAATACCATTAACCTCATCAACAGATGCTGAAAAATGTCCTAGTATTTCTGTATTATCCTTTAATGAAATAATGTCAGGAATAGGTGGAGAAAAAGTTATTTTAATTTCACTATTGTTTTCAATTTTTTTTACGAACTTTATTTCAGGATGTGCATTGTTTATGTTAATTGAATAAATACAATTATCTATATTTATTTCATCTACATCTTTAGTAAATTCTACTGGTTTCATAATACCTGTATAATCATTATTCAACTCTTTAATATTATTAAAATAAGAATACCTAGCCAAATAAACCTTTTTAAAATTACACAAAGGAAAAAGTTTAATGGGCTTTAGACTCTTTCCATCTATCTTTACATATATATCGGTGTGCTTTTGTTCTACCATATTAAACTTTTTTAAATATATGATAGGAAATTTATCTGGGCTTTCACTCATAATACCTACAGGTGCTATAAGTCCAAAACTATCTAGTTTATTCTTATTCTCTTTTATTTTAAACTCTACAATTCTCTTTTTCCTATCTCTTAAAGATAGATATGCATCTAGCCCTTTTTCAGTTACATCAAACTGCACCTTCATAGAATCAACTTCATGTATAGTTATTTTATTCAGTAATGATTTATACCTATCCCCATCAATTTTCAGTCCCTTTGTATAGTAAATGTCTGATTCACCATCCTGCCTTCCCATAAGTACAATGTAATGTATGAAACTTTCTTGTTTCACTTGCTGTAATTCTATGGCTTTATAAGTAGTATCTCCTTGAAAATCAATTAAACAAAGCTTCTCAATTATCACTTGCTCATCTTTAAATTTAATTAATGGATAAATATATTTATTATTACCTGTCTCATAAATTGAAGGATTGTTCTTTTTATCACCTAAATACTTTTCTTCGTTAACTGGATTATTTTCAGGAACCATGAATATGGGACAAATTTTAGAAATTAATTTTCCTAACACGTATAAACATCCCCCTTAAACCTTTTAAAATATCAAAGTTTATTATTTACATTATTGAATTAGTAGTTTATATAGGTGTTTTAGATTCGAAAGAATCATTGTTTTGGTTTCCTCCCTTTTGCTTATAAAACTTCGACTATTAATCCACTTACACAATTCACCATGTAAATAGCTATGTAACATATCGCCAATTAAATTTGCTTTTTCATTTGAAATGTTATTATTACCGGCTTTTATAAATTCTGAAAAACCCTCTCCTGGTTTATGCAATATTTTAGTAACTTCAGGAGAAGGATTTCCACCTATAGACTCAAACCATATAAATTTATACCATCCAGGATGTTCCATAGAAAAATCAATTAAATTGGATAAAATCAAGAAAAATCTTCCTTCATCATCTTTCTCATTACTTAAGCCCTTGCTGGAATAATCCATCATCATAAGAAGCACCTGACCAAGTGATTCCCAAAATATTTCGTCCAGACTGCTAAAATAATTATATAAATTTGTATGAGCACACCCAATCTTTTTAGCAATATCTCTTAAGGTTACATTCTTTATTCCTTCATTTTTGTCAATCAAGCTTAATGTAGCTTCTAAAATAATTTCCTTACTTACATGTTTTTTATTGTTTTTCAATTTACTCTCCCTCTTTCATTACCAATGGTAATTACCACTGGTAATACCATACCAATTTTATTACATTATGTCAATAAAATAAAGTAACCATATCCTTTATATGTTTTTAAAGTTTCACTTAGAAATAGGTCATTTCTTATTCAGTCTAATTTATTATTTCCACTAACATATTGTTTTAAAAATAATGGGACTATCTCATTCTAAAATCATTTTTATTTTGAGACAATCCCATTATATATTTATATGTGCATAACATCTATTAATTTTATATTAATCTAAATTTCCCATCCTATCATGCTAATTTTAATAAAGTCTATGTTGCTTATGCTACAGTTCGCTATAAAAATTCTAAACTTGTGTATAAAGAAAAAACAACTAATCTAATCAATTCCTACATCATCCAAAAGCACACTACCCTTTTTAGTTTTATTAAATACAAAATCTATCCTTTCAAGTTCTTCTGGAGTAAATTTTGAATTAACCTTTTTGAAGTCATTTAAACTAAAAATATATCTTTGAAATATAGCTTCACTATCTGGACTAAGGCTATTAAATGGGATTTTTAAAATTCTTGTTTTTAATGTGTTTTGTAATGGTTGAAAATAACTTATTGGTAATTCAGCAGTATTACCACTTTTATCATATACTTTTATACTTAAATCTATTAGCTTATCATTATTATTATCACCATCTGCTAATGAAAATACCAATTTGCTATTTCTTGTAATATTAATCCCTGAAGTTGGTAAATTTATAATATAAGCTGGAATATAGGTATCTTTTGGGACTTCCCAGGATAAATGAGCTGAGTTATTATCTATATTGTCTTTCTTTTGTCTGAACACTACCGTCCCCAAATAAATAAAAAGATTTTTAAAAAGATTCTTCTTTTCCATTCCAATCAATACTTTCTAGCTTAACATTCTTCCACAAATACTTCTGATAACGTATCTTAGTCACAATAGTTTTTTTCTAGAACATATTATATCATCTTTTTACTCCAAATTTCACCAATCTAAGACAATTGACATGATCACAATCAAGATGCATCAGAAGGATATAATCCAAACAAGCTGGTTTTATAGCAATTTTTAATGTCTATTCTTTTTTCTATTTTCCCTAATTTACAAAATATAATAAAGAATAATAGCAGTCCCTTATAAATATTAGAACTACTATTTCTTAAAATATTAAATTTAATTTCAATAAACTGAATAATTTCACAATTTCATAATCAATTTAATTGTTTTTTAACTTACTTAATCTTTTCTTCAATAAATTGAAAGAAAATGCAGTTAATATAATAATCATAATTGTAGTTGCAATACCGCCTTCAAATCCGAAACTTCCACCATGAATTAAGTTATCTCCTTCAACTCCTACTGTCTTTAGTATAGATGAGAAAGGTATAATCCCACTAATCTCTATTCCAAATACTGGCCCCAACATAAAGTTCCAAATAGTATGTAACCCACCAACTAGATATATATTTTCTGTAGCATAATAGAGAATTGAAAAAACTAGTCCAGCTAAAGTTAAATTAATAACTGCAATTATAGTTACACCATCATTAAGTAAATGAAATGTTGAAAATAATAATGAATTAACAATAATTCCAGCAAGAACTCCATACTTTGAAGAAATAGAATTCATGATGAATCCTCTACAAACAACCTCCTCCATAAGACCTTGGGCAATAAATCCAATAAAACCAATAATAATGAAAGTCCAATTTGTTTGACTTAAGTTTGAGGTAACTGTTACTGAGCCAGTAATATAGTTTATTATAAAAATTCCAATCAAAAATATAAGTCCAATTAATAAACCAAAAGAATAATTTTTTACTATTCCTTTCTTTGTGAATCCAAATGAGTTAACTTTACGTTTTTCAACTACCTTAGAGTATCCTAACATAAATAGAATCACTGGAATATTAAGAAACAATGTATATAATTCACTTATTAGGGTAGAGCCATTTTTAGTCATTTCTGATAACGGCGTAACAAATAATATCTGAATGAAGAAAATGAATATAATACCTAATAGTACCTTCCAAATCCCCCCTTTTCTTTGCTGTTTTGTTAATTCCATTAAATTATTTAATGGTAAATTCATATAACCACTCCTTTTTTGTTTAACTGTAGCTAGGCTAAAATTTTTTTAATTAATATACGCTTTTTGTAACAAGACTTCTATAGAATTTCATTCAATCATTTTCCTTAATGAATTATAAATTATGTCAATGAAGAAAATATAAATCTAATAGCTACAACGTTATTCTATATCAAATTTGCCTCATTTTATTTTTGGTCCTATATTTAAGACTTAAATGAAAATACTACTTGCCTATAATAAAATTAATAAAAGTATGGTTATTTATAAATCTTATTCTAGCATGAATAATATTAAGATAGAAAAGAAGCCTGAGATAACAATTTTGATTATTTCAGTCCCTTCCTCCATCTTATTAGTAATGATTCATACGTTTCTGCAATTGATGTATATCCTAATTCATTTAATATATCTATTTCATGCTTGCATTTTTCAAATCCAAGTCTTAAATTTTTTGTCATCATTACAATTGCAGAAGATAAAAAATCTCCTATAATTCTAGTCATAGCTCCCTCAATATCTTTATTAATTTCTCTTAACTTCTTTAATGTTTCTGTAGCTTCAACAAAATGTTTCCTTTCAATAAACACCTCAGAAATATTTAGTAATAACACCTGGAATACGCTTTTCCCTCTACTATAGTCCTCATATATCTCCAAAGATTTTATCGCTTCTTTGTAACAAATATATTGTTGGTTGAAATTATAATACTGAATTGTATTTGTAAATAATTGAATTTCATAAAGTGTCCAAGTTTGAACGCTCATTAAATAATCGTATATGATCTTCTTGTCTTCATTAGAAATAACTTTATAGTCGAATGTTTTAGTTTCAAAAAAATGACTAGTTAAATCTAATCTCGAATGTGCTACTGCAGCCTTTATTTTCGCTAAATTCGTATCCTTTTCATACTCTTCTTGATATAAATCACGTAGTAAATCTATACTATTTTCATTACATGCTATAGCAAATCTTTGCCAGAAGCCAGCTCTACCAGTTACCTCCCTCTTCTTTAATAAGAAAAAAAATTCATCTGGATTAATAGAAATTCTTACTAATATTTCTCTAAAAATAGATACTGGTATTTCATGCTTTCCCTTCTCAAATTCAATTGAATAAGACTTAGACAAAATCCCAGTATATACTTCCTTTTGACTTAATCCTTTATCTAAACGTATTTCTCGTATCAATTTACCATATTCAATCATCATATTTCCCCATTCTATGCCTTAAATATTACAATTAATATTCCTTTATTGTTAATTATATAGCCTTTAATATGTTCTAACAATTAAATTATACTCTTAATACTCTTAAATTATGCTCTTAATACTCTCCAAAATCCACTAAATAGCTTTAGTCTGCTAAGTATTGAAGTTATTTTAGAATTGCTAAAATCTTAATGTATAATTAGAGTAAGAAATAGTAGCTCCATATGCAATCCGATGCTACTACTTCTTATAGTATTAAATTAATACGTTTTTCATCAACTTTAAAGTTAACATCCTTAAAATGCAATTGTTCAACTCTTTTTTCTGAAAGATTAGTAAATGGTCTATCTATTATATAAGGACTTTTCTCATAATTAAAAACTTGTTTTTTAATAATTTTCGCTGCTATTTCTTCTATTTTTTTATTTATGAACTTAAATGTCTCAAGATAATTAGAACTACATTTTACTTACATTATCAAGATAAATATAATTTGCTAGATAAAATAGAAAATGAAACTTTAAATGGACTTAAAAATATTGCTGTTGATTTACCCGTAGAATAAATGGTAAAAAACGGTCTTTTTAATGGAAACCCTTATTTAATTTTGCTTAATATTTATAACTACGTTAAAGAAAATAAGCAATTCTTTAAATTAATAATGAGCGAAAGCGGTGATCCATCTTTTTACTACAAATTGAATGAAACAATGAAAGAGACAATTTACGATAATATGGATATAAAGAGACTGAAAATTCCAGTACATTATGCAATAGGATTTCAAACTAGTCTAATTAATGATTGGATAAAAACAGATATGAAAGAAACTCCAGAAGAAATTGTTAAAATAATTACTGAAATTATGCATGATGTACCTAAAAGCATGTATGAATACTATAAAGAGTAGAATTTATATTTATTCTAAATTCTACTCTTTATGCTTTTAATCTAATTACACTCGATAATTTATTAACTTTTAATCTCTTAGATTTCTTTATTTATTTTGTTTCTCCAAAGATACGCTTCACCATTACAGCACCAACTTGGTTTTTCTGTTCTTATTAACAACTGGATAACTTCTATGTATGGTACCATACTTTAACATCTTACATGTTTACGTTTAAAGCCTAGTCTTCCTTTATCAACTGCATTTTGAATATATTCTGTTGCAACATTTGTTTGGCAGAGGGTTTTGCCCATAAAAACATCTACCTTTCCTACTTTTTGAGCAATTTTCTTTGCTTCTTCATGAAGGGGCAAATATGAAATTCCAACGGACATAATAAAATTGTTCATGGCATATTTAGTACGGTTTGGCTGGTTGTGTATCGTGTCACCTACCCTATTGAGCATTGCTAAAAGTTTGTCCTTGTCAAATTCACTGTCTTTGCGAGTGCCTAATAGCCAATCATAGCAACTCCAGCCAGCCGACATTGTTAATTCTTCACCGCTATCGATCCAACGGTCGGAAACGGTAAAGGCAATATCTGTTTCGGCAAGGGTTACTGCCACAATGTAGTCTGAAATCATATGAAAATAAGCGCCTTCTATCCATCGGTTAAAATCTTCTTCCACCATTTTTTTTGGCTCAGCAATCATGCCGGCTAAATACATGGCATCATAATTTCCTGATGCATAAAGCTGCTCTGCTAAAGGCTGGTTGTATTTTATTTTCTTAAAAATCGGCTTCATAGCGCTTATTGTTACTCCAAAAACAGGCTCTTTCGCACCTTTGCTCATGTAATTTTTTTTCGTACGCTCTGTCCCAAGAGACTTTAGTTCATCCATGATTTCGGTTAGTTCCATTTGTAACATCTCCTTAAAATTTATAATAAAATTCGTTACTTGGTAATATCAACGGCAACGTTTCTTAATGACTATTATAATACTTTTGTGAGTTTTCAACTATCAAAAAACTAAAAAATCAATGGAAAATTGAATTCCTACTGGCTATGAAAATTCCTAATGGTATAGTTCACCGTGATAGGCATAACGTAGACTTTTTTTATATTCAACACATTCTAATAGAATGCAACATTTATCTGCTCCAGCTGTTTCTTTGCCAACCTATACCAATGTCCTCAAGAATTAAAATAAGAACTTTTATTAAACCCCTTACCTATTTATATATAGTACCTTAGTAGTTATAATTATTTGTGTTATTTATGACATAAATCATATTGTCAGTCCATGCATCAGATTCAAAAATAAATCCTTTTCGGATACACTCAAACTTCATTCCCGCTGCTTCTGCTGTCTTTTGAGAAGCTATGTTATCCAAATTTATATGTGCCTCTAGCCGATGAAAGCCAAGTTCCTTAAAAGCTATATCAATCATAACCTTCACCATCTCACTTCCATAACCCTTACCCCAATGTTGGTTGAGTAGCCAATACCCAACTTCTGCCCACTGAAAATGACCTCGCTTAATAGTTTTTATAATAACTCCACCGATATAACTCCCATCTTCCTTTTTAAATACTCTAAACTCATAGAACCTATCACTTTTTGCATATTGTATATAAGTATCTACATATTCTTTACAGAAATCTTCTGTAAAAACGTCTGTTAATTCGATTTCTTCTTCGTGTTTATTTTGTCGTGTACCTTGACCTTTCAAACTTTCTAGAATAGTTTTGAAATCATCTTCCCTCATTGGTCTAATTACAAGCCTTTCAGATTCTCTTCTAATACTCATAAAATCCATTCTTTTTTCCCCCCACAAAATTATAATAATTACTTGTATATTTTCTTCAAACCAACCGCTTTAATCATATATTGAAGCTACAATATATGATTAAATTATAACTGAAAATATTAAGTAATAATATGTAAAGTTTAATTATATATGTAAATACACAAAACAGCCAGTTCATCAACTGACTGCTTTTCTTCTATTTTTTCTATAAATTAATATTTATTTATCATGTTCCGTTCTTAGCTTAATTGGTATAAATGTTTCCATCTGTGCCCATCCCTGTGCCTTGATAATATCCTGAGGAGTAATAATATGTCCCATACTATAATGGTTATTGCGTTCATCCAATTCAAATAATTCTGATTTATTAATGTATTCTATAGCCTCATTATACAATTTACTACTCATTTCTTCATCGCCATCTCTATATGTGTAAGTAAGATAATATCCTCCATCAAAGTCAACTACATCGTTACTACCGCTATCCATGTCCTCATTTAGCGCCCACCACCAAACCATACCTTGTTCTACAGGATCAAAAAATAAAAAATCTCGTGGCATAAAGTCATCTCGTGGTAATGGCTTAATATCAGAAAAATATGCATCAAACTTTCCCAATATTCCTTCTGCAGAAAAATCAAAATTTTTATCAACGCCTGATGAAGCAGCTTTAAACGGTGGTAATGAAACAATTCTGAATTTCACACTCTCATCTCCTTGTATATATTCCAATAATTTCATTTTATATAATTATAACATATCTCCTAACCCAATATACTTTTATCATATTTATTACTCTTCTTTATGACATAATCTTTAATTGAATAGATATCAATAGTATGGGCTTCTCCAGTATAATGCAGCCATAAAATCAACTCATCTTTACCATCATTATCTAAATCTTTCATATAAATTCTTTGTATACCTATCTAAAATTTCTTTGTGCCCTTTCATATAAGCTCCCATATCTACTACTTTTATATCATTGTTTAATAAGTTTACAAAGCTTTCTATATAACCTATGGTATCTGCATTATTAACTCCAATCACTCTCTGTCTTAAAAATAAATAATAGTTTTTTTCAGATACAAGCTTAATTGGAAATGCCTCATTAATTGCTGAAATGGTAGGTACTTCTTTTGATTTAACTTTCTTATTTTCATCATATATCATATTTAAATATATAGTTGGGCTTTGTGAAATATCAAAAGTAAATTTTTCCTTTAAGGTAACTGACTCTACTAGAACTTTATATTCATCTAAATACTTTGCCGTGAATACATACTTTTCTGAAAACATATCTGGATTAAATATTTCTACAAGCTTTCCATCTATGTAATCATAAATCGCTGCTATAGCATATCCTCCTGATCCTCCATATTCACCTCTTACCATTATTTCACCTTTTCTATCACCATTAAAATCTCCTAAAAAAAGTTCTAAATCATAACCACTATACGGTATTTTTGTAGTTATAACAGATCCATCTTGTTCATTTACTACTATATTCACATTTTCTACATAGCCACTATCTTTATATAAATAAGTTCCTACTAAAATTACTTTATCATAACTATGTTTTTTAGTTATATTTCCAACTTTAACGTCTATTATTGTTTGATTAGTTAGATTATACATACACAAATATTCCTTTAAATCTATTATTATAATCTATAATATTAACTCTCCCCAATAATGTTTACTCGTACCTATTTATTTTGGTTCCTCATAGGTACGGTTTACCATAACTATTATAAGTTGTGGTTTTACATATAATATTCCTATATTTATTCTACCTAATTAAAGAGTTATACCTGGAAACATGAAATTCTTTTCGACCTCATTATAACCAAAAGATTCATATAGATTTATTGCACGTTTATTTAATTCCCATACTTCAAGCTTTGTTTTATTTAAATTTTTTGACAAGAAATAATCAAATATATAATTAACTATAATTTTTGATATTCCTTTGCCACGTGCTTCTGATAAAACATATAAAGTTTCAATATAGCCGAAACCATCCTTTTCAAAAATTGTGCAACCACCTTGTATCTTGCCATCAACTAAAAAATATAGATTTTTAAAATGTTTTTCCTTACTTTGTTCTAAAAGTGCATTTACATCTAGTGGTGATATAAAGATTTCATCATATATTTCACTATATTCCTTAAGTTCCTTCTGTGAATTTAAATTTATCTCAGTTACTTCCATTCCTTCAGTTAATATATATTCAAAATCCCCTTTAATATCTGCTTCCATAATGATGCTGTAGTTTTCTTCAAAACCATTTTTAACATAAAAATCAAGTTTCTCATTGTCATATTCAAATCCAGAATATATTCTCGCTTTTAAGTCTGGTCTTTCCATACGAAGCTCTTTAGCCCTTAGGAATACCTTATCAAATAATTTTTGTTTAACTTCATCCTTTAACAACTTGTCCATATTAATCTCTATATCAATATCTATAAAAATAATGTATGGTGTTTCATAGATCTGATGATAATTTATATTTGGATATGCATAAGCACTTCCCAAATAGCTTCCATTATCACTAAAGGCTAAAAAAATATTTTCTTTACTATTACCATACTGATCTTCTTTTGGATTTTTTATTTCAATCTTCATTTTATCTCCCCATTTTATTTTCTTTTTACTTAATTGTTTCTAAAATTATAACCTCTATAAATATGGTAGTTATTCGTCTTATACTAGTTTCTTAGGCTTCTTCGCTATAAATATTCCACTGACTTTAGGTATATCAATGCTTCCTTCTCTTAAAATTATGTCTTCCAAATATCTGTAAAAGTCCTTTATTCTGCTTTCTGTCATTATATCCTGTATGTTTACGTGTCCCTCTAAAGATAGCACATAATCTGCTAATGGCTTTGCTTCTGTTATATGAAGTGAGTCTTCATATACTACCGTTTCAACAGAATCAAAATACTTAGATAACTGCTTTGCTCCATTTTCTAAGCCAAATTCCTTTGCAACAGAAAAGGATGAATAATCAAGTTGAAAATCAAAATTTCTCACTAAAACTTTTAAGTCCTTCATATTATAAAGACTATTGGTAGTAGCATAAAAAGTTCCATCAGATTTAAGTATACGGGCAATCTCACTGATTGCTAAATCTCTATTTTGGACATGGTAAAGCATATGATTTGCAATGGCACAATCAAAGGAGCTATCTTCATATTTAATATTTTGTATATCAATAATAGAATAATCAAATACTTCATCAATTCCCAAAAGGTTATCCTTTGCTACTCTCAACATACCTTCAGACAAATCTGTGAGAATCACCTGGGTATCCTTTGGTATCCTATTTCTATTATTATCCCATATGCTTCCATTCCCACAGCCGAATTCAATAACTCTATCATTAGGCTTAAACTTATATTGATCAAATACCCAATTAAACCATCCATACTTATTTGTACTGAAATCACAATGTAAAGCTTGTCTAGCATTTAAATTCTTATCTGAATTATACTGCACTCTAACTATATCTCTATCATTTGCTCTAGACACATAATCACTCCATTCCTATCATTCAACATTAAAACCTGACCTTTGTCATTACAGCCTCTCTCATTCATTCCCCCCTTTCCATCAGGCAGATACAAGCAAATTGTGTTCATAACTTGTTTATGTCTCCCTGGGGACTTTTCGAAGTAGCTTGTAACTTAGGTTACTACAACATTATTTAAACATATAAAATAGAAATGGTATCTCCATCTCTTCTTTACTTGCTCCACCATGCATTCCTAGAAATGTAACTTCAAATATATCTTTTTCATACCACCAAACAGTATTATTTTCTTTAGGTAATATAACTAAATTTCCAACTCTCTCTAATAACTTTTCACTAGGAACTCCAAATAAGCCTTTATCTTTTAAATCTTCAAATAGATATACTTGTGCTATTTCATATAACTCCTTTTCAAGAATAGTCTTTAACTCTATCAAATATTTCTCCTCTACATGTAGAAATAAATCTCTACAATATCCTGCTGGTGACATGATATCATTGTTTTTATTTTTCTTTAAATACTTCTCTATATCAGGAATTAGTTTATTAATATAATATGGGTTTTCCAAATCAATATCAATTTGACCATGGTCTGCAGAAATTATAATAGCAGTATTACTGAACTTATCTTTTCCTTCTTCATAAAATCTATCTAAATTTTTAAATAAATTACCCATAACTATTTTAAATTCCTCTGATTGATTTCCTTTTGCATGAGCTATAGCATCAATGTCATGTAAATAAACATAAAAATATTCTTTATCATCATTCTTTAATAAATCCTTTGATAATGATTTAAACAAATCTTCATTTGTGTCATAACCCTTTAAATTAGCATCCCTACATGTAAATCTAGTATAGGTACTATTATTTATATGACTAGGTTGATAAACAGTACTTTTTATTCCATGGTTTAATAATTCTTTAAAAAAGCTTTTTTGTGGTATAAAGTCACTGGGTTTTATATTTTTACTTGTTAAAGTTTCATTATATTTATTTCTTGCTTCCTTAAATAAAAATGATGTTACTATATCATCAGCTTTTGGTTCATAATAAAACCACTCATAAAGTCCATGTTCATAAACTGATTCACCAGATAATGCTGTTGTTACATGCGCTGTTGTAGTAGATGGGAATTGTGAAGTTAATTTTGAAACTACACCGCTCTTTTCTAATTCACATAAAAATTTAGAATGCTCTTTATATTTGTCGTAAAAACACCATCCAAAAGCATCTATTAGAAAAAATACTATTTTATTAGGTCTCTCATTGCTATTTCCAATAACATCATTGGGGAGTCTTTTATCTGAATCAATATTAAATAAATCTTTTATAGTTCCACAAATATTAGAAAAACAGTAACTATCATATAAAGGAATTGTCATTCCACTAATATGATTTTTATTAACTTGGTTTATTGAATTTGTATTTATCATATACTTACCTCTCAACTTTAAGTTTATAAATATATTCTAAACCTTCCATTTATTGCTTTCAAGCTCTATGCATCTTATTTCTACATTATAGAAACCGATTTCTGCAAATATCACTATATATTAATACCTAATTATATATTAACAAAAAGATACCATATTAGAGTATGCAGAAATTAGCATTTACTTCTAGTTTTTATCTAAAAATTCTTTCATCAATTCTTCTAACAAAGCTGTACGTATAACTATCAAAATACTTTTGCCAAAATCTTAACGCAGTTGGATTAATTGTTTCAAAATCCACACCTACTCGATTTATACCATCCTGCTTTAGTGTTTCAATAACAACAGAAAGTAAACTCTGGATTATATTTTTCCCACGATAGTTTTCTTTCAAATATGCCCCACAGATATGCAAATAGTCTGGTTCTTCAGTAATAAATGTTTCTCCATCATTCGTAACTTCTAAATATCCTATTATTTCTGACTTATTCTTTGCAATAAAGAACCGGGATTGTCTATTATAGCATCTCTCTATAAATTCCACTTCTGAAAGCTCTTCATTAGGAAAATAGGTAGGGCTCTTTCTCATATGTCTTATTAAACTATTGCTTAATGATAACAAACCTCCTGCTTTGCTATAATGTACTTCTTCATAAGAATATTCTGTGTTAATTTCAATATTGAGCGGCTTGTTAACATTTCTGATTCCATCTCCACACCTTATGCCAAATCCATTCATTGTCAAAGATTTCATAACTTGAACATCATGGCTATATAGACAAATTGCATAACTTAAAATTTCTTCCTTAATCATTTCTTCTGATACATATTGAAAAAGAAGTGATGCTATTTTATCCCTATTTTCTCCGCCATAAGCATTTGCAAATAATGGAGAAAATGAACCTTTAACATTGCCAAAATGACCATTTACACTTTTCAAAAAACTTAAATACCCTAATACTTTTCCTCTTTCAACAGCTACCAGTCCATGATTATTCTTAAAAATATCACTCAATAAATCAATAAGAACCTCTTTATAGTCTTTATCATTTAAGGCTTCTATATGTTTCTGCTCCATATTATATTGTGCTTGCGCAAGCTTAACTGCATCTTCTAAATACTTTTCATTTAACTTTTCAAATATCATTTTCTTACACCTCTTTATAATTTATAATCTTCCATTTCTATATGGAGCTAAGCCAAATTTGGGTATAAAAATACCCTGAAACAGTTAAATTAAACTATTCCAAGGTTAATAAATTCATCTTCATAATATGATTCATAACTTCAACATTTATAATATCTTTATGAAACAAGATTACATTTAATAATTTTTATCTGGAATAGCTGCATATATAATTTAATAAAAATCTATTATTCTTCTTAGTCATATACAACCACTCCTTTCAAAATTATTATTATAAATATACCATATATGGATTATAAATACAATGATGAAAATATAATTTGTTAGAATTTAGCATGAATAAGAACATTGATTGTGTAAAGAACAATATAGAAATATTCTTTATCTTTTCTAGTATATACCAGCGAATTATAATAAATATATCTTAAAAATACATACCTTTAGTAATATATTAGCAATCATATAGATATTATTAAATGATATGCACATAAGGAGGAATTTAAAGTGAAAAACATTGAGAAATGGGAAGAAGGAAAAGAACAATACCTTTTAAATAATGGATTTATGCTTGTAAGAGCTAATGAAGCTGAATTTGGCATACATTATGCCATATATGTAGGTGTAGATGAGGAGTTTACATATAGTTGGGACAAACTATCACATGATACAGATGGGGATGATTGTCATAGATTTTGGATTTTCAAGGATAATAAAAGAGTTGGTGGAGTAGTAATAGAACCAAATTATTTAGCACAAATATTTGTAGAATCACCACATACAGTAGATAAATTTTCAATAATCCGTGAGCTAGATAATGCATTATTACAATGGTCAGATAAGAATAAAAAAATCTTTATATATATGATACATCCAAGAGATCTTCATTATTATAATATGCTTGGATATAGGGGACGTTTTGTTAGAAGAATGATGATTCGTCCAACAGAGATATTTGATGATATTCAGTGGAGGGAAGATTTGATTATTAAAACACCTACAATTGAGGATGCTGTTGAGGTTGGAAAAGTATTACATGAATCATATAAAGGCAGCATCCATTATGAAGAATTTTCTAACAACACCTTAGAAGATGAAATCGAATACTCTAAGATGTTTTTAGAAAGATATATTGCTACAAATAGTTTACAGGCTTCCACATTAGTTTATGATAGAAATACTAATGAATTAATAGGTGTATGTTTAGCAGGGAAAAATGAAGAGGATATCCATGAGTTCTCTATGATTAACCAAATAGGAGTAAAACCAGCTTATAGAGGACATGGTATTGCTGAGAACATGATAAAGAGGTCATTAACTGTTTTAAAAGACATATCACCAGCAGCAAAGTTAGATGTAACAGTTGGCAATGCTGCAGAAGCCTTATATTATAAAATGGGATTTTTCCCTGGAGTACAAAGTGTTGCTTTGTATAAGAAACTTGAGTAGGGTTTATTTAAGAAGCTAGTTTTAGTTCGTCTAGTATTATTTTTATAGGAATTTAGTAATTTTATTTGGCATACTGATAACCTCCTGCGTTTTAATTGTGTGGTAACCTTTGTATATCACAGAAACATATCAGTACGCCATATTTATTTTGGGGTAATATTACCAATTATGCTTTTTATTTTGCAGAATTAAAGTTATTATTTTAGTATTTCTCATTCATAGCATCTTTGATTATTTTCTCTATTTATTCTTTTGTGGCAAAAATACCATTATCCTTGTACCTATTCCCTCTCTACTTAAAACACTAAAATATCCTTTATGATTATCAATAATCCATTTTGCTATAGATAGTCCAAGACCTGTTCCACCATCTTTTCTAACTCTTGCCGTATCAGCTCTAAAGAAACGTTCAAATAGATGAGGTACATCTCTTTCATTGATCCCTATTCCATTATCCTGAATAGAAAAATAAGCTTCTCCCTTATCATTTCTCCCTACTCTAAGTATTATAAATTCTCCTTTATCTGTGTATTTAGCTGCATTTTCAATTAATATTCTAGCTGTCTGCTTAAGTAGACCTATATCACCATAAGCACTTATACTTTCTGAATTAATATAGCTATATATATGGTTTTTATCTATCATCTTAGATTCTTCTAAAACTTCATTCATCATATCATTAAGTAAAAATTTCGTCATAGTAAGCTGAGTTTTTCCATTAATACCTCTAGCCAAGAATAATAACTGCTCAACTAAATTTTTCATATTTTCAGATTCAGCTTTTATTGCTACAATAGATTCTTCTAATACGCTCTCATCATTTTTCCCCCAACGATCTAGCATATTTGCATATCCTTGAATTACAGAAATAGGAGTTCTAAGTTCATGTGATGCATCTGAAACAAATCTTGCTTGCTGCCTATAAGAATCTCTCATTCTATCTAAAAGTTTATTTATTGCATCCTCTAACCCTTGAAGCTCACTATCACCGATGTGTATTCTTTCATCAGATGTTACGGGACTAATTTTAGATATAGCATCCTCAAGGCTCTGAAATTTTTCCTCATCAAAATACATATTACTAAGTCTACTTGCTGTTTCTGCTATTTCATTAAGTGGTTTTAAAACCCTTCTAATTTTTGTTGTACCAAATATTATTTCTTCTACTAAAAATATTCCTTCTACTATTCCTAAAATTGTAATTATTTTTCTAAGATTATATAAAAAAGTGCTAGCTTCCTTAACCATAGTCTTTCCATTATTCCAAACAACTGTATAGCTTGATGTTTCTATAGGATAAAAATTAAATGACCTTTGTGCATTTTTTACTAATTCCCCATAGAAGTTCTTTTCAGATTCAATACACCAAAGACCAACTAAGATAAGTATCAAACAGATATCAATTACAAGAAATTTAAAAAATAAATTTCTTACAGAAATAGAATTAATCTTTATTGCAATAGACGTAACATTTTTGGATTTATTATTTTTACTCATCTTTTATGACATATCCTACACCACGTACTGTAGTTATTATTTTAACCTTGAAGGTATCATCAATTTTTGTTCTTAAATATCTTACATAAACATCTATTACATTTGTTTCTCCAAAAAAATCATAGCCACATACTTTTTCTATAAGTACATCTCTAGTTAGTACTATATTTTTATTTTCCATTAATATTTGTAGCAAAGTAAACTCTCTATTAGTTAATTCAATTTCTGTTCCATCATACATTACTTTATATCTCATTTTATCTAAAGTTAATAAACCACAGCTTATCACATCTTCATTTTTTTTCACTGTAACTACTCTCTTTTTAAGAGCTGTTCTTATTCTTGCAAGTAATTCTTCTATTGCAAATGGCTTTGTTATATAATCATCTGCTCCTGCATCAAGTCCTGATACCTTATCCATAACAGCATCCCTTGCAGTAAGCATTATAACAGGTAAATCGGAACTTTTTCTTAGTCTTCTTAATACTTCAAGTCCATTAATTTCAGGAAGCATAACATCAAGAATAACCAAATCAGCCTCTCCCTGCTCTGCAATTTCAAGACCTGTCCTACCGTTATTTGCTTTTATTACTTTATACCCCTCATGCATTAACTCTAGCTCTATAAATCTTGCTATTTTTTCTTCATCTTCAACAATTAAAATCTTAATCATTAACTAAACCCCTTTTTAAATTTTTCTTTTATATTTTGGGCATTCTTTGATATTTCACTAAATACCTTATTTACCTTATCTGTATTAACATTTTTAGCCAATACTAAAAATTCTATGTCAAAGAATAGTCCAACAATCATTAGAGGTATGATTATCCAAAAGGCAAAGAATAAAAGTAGTATTAATACGGTAAGTGGAAGCTTTAAAAGTACTTTACCTCTTCTTCTTATTTCAACGAAGATATTATTACAGGTATCTATAGCTTTACATATAGCTTCAAAAATTCCGTCAAAGTTATTCCTACTTTTAGAATTGTTATTATCTCTATCTTCTTTAATATTAACTACTTCTTTCTGATTAGTGTAACTTTTTTTACATTCATTGGTATAAAATATGCTAACAGAAGGCTTTTTCACTCTTCCATGCTCTTCTAAATACAACATGGCATCTAGTATATCCCAATTACTATTTTCTAAAGCACTCTTAGCTTCCTCATAACTTATATTAGTTTTATCTCGTAATGTATCTACAAGTGTAATCTTCTCCATAAATAATCCTCCATATCTATGGCATAAGGCACTTCAAATAAATAATAGATAAGTTTTCTCACCTATTTGCCAAGAATACTGCGTCGTTAAAATCCTTGTCTCGTGACAAATATACTTCGAATCTTTGGTCTATTATTTATTTTCATGTACCTAAATAAAATTAATTATTTTAATTCTACCCTTAACTATTAAATTATACCATTTCTCCTAATATTTCTATAGGATAAAAATAAAGAGACCTTGAATATTTTTCAAAACCTCTTTGTTAGATCTATATATTATTTTTCGTATCCTTCTTTAAAATCCTTTTTAATAGTATCTGCTGATTTTGATACCTCTTCAAAAATGTTATTTACTCCATCATAATTAATATTAGAACCTGATATTGAATATTTATATCCGCAGAATAATCCAACAATTAATAAAACTATACTTGGCACTGATAAGAATATTAATAAAAGTATGGATATTGTTAATGATATTCTTATTGGTTTTTCATTTTCTTTTCTAACCTCAAAGAAATTATTATTTCCTTTTTTTATAAACTTCCCCACAAACTTAAACATTCTTCCTATAACTTCTCCAATACCACCAAATTTCTCATAATGCTTTTTATTATCTTCTTTTTTCTCTTGCTCTTCTTCCTTTGCTTCAATTATAGTAACAGATTCATTGTTTTCTACTTTCCCTCTTCTCTCTAAATAAATAATAGAGTCTAAAAGATCCCAATTACATTTTTCTAGTACCTCTTGTGCCTCTTCACAACTTACATTAGTCTTTTCAACTAAAATTTCAATCATTTCATTTCTTTCCATTTATATTACCTCCACAAATTCATTATTTGATTCATCATGGTTATATAATACTTTTAGAAAATTAATATAAAATATAAGGAAGATTAAAATTAGATTAAAATTTTATTTTTTAAATTTTAATGTAAGTCTATTTTTATTTAAGCTGTATATTTAGTTATTATGTATTTATTCTTTTTTATTTAATTAGCTTTATTAAAGCAAATATTCTAATATTCAATCCCAACAATTCTAGGTATTTTACTTATAAAAATAGTCTTAGGTAATTTATATCAATCCCTAAGACTGTAAAATTCATTTATTTATGATACGGTTCCCTGTATCGGTAACAAGTGCGATTTTTCACCAGTAAAAAAGATAGACTATTTATATATCCTACCTTTTGTAACTGACAAATGTATAGAATATTGCTTGCATTAATAATAAAATAAGTTGTTAATTATGATATCATATTATCCTATTCATATCTCACTCAACAAACCTACCACTTTATTTACTTTCAACATTTCTCTTAAATGAATAATAGGTAGCTGCAAAATAGCACATATAAATAACTATCATCAATAATAATCCTATGCCTATATTGAATATAAAAGCTTTATCTCCAATATATATATCAATTAATTTTCTGCCTGCTGATATAAAAATATTTAAGAATACACAGAAACCAATAACAGCTATAACTATTGGTATTACAAAGTATAAGGATATTTGCTTTGAGATTAACTTACGGATCTCACTTTTATCTATACCCAGACGACTTAAAGTATTAAATCTATCTTTATGTTCAATAGAGTCTGATAATTGCTGCAATGCAAGTACTGTTAAGCTAATCATTAATAAGACAGTACCTACATATATTCCAAGAATTCTCATGCCTAATGTAGCATTTGTTACCACATTCTTCTCTGCTACCTTTAATCTAATTATAGTAGGATTGCTATTACTATCTTTATTAAGCATATCACTGTAATTTTTCACAAACCAATTTGGTATATATTCTTGTTGCAACTTTATTGCATCATCGAAACTCATTTTTTTCTTTGTATCTGCATAAAAATCTTTAGCAGCTAATGTTAAGTTTTTACACCACTCATCTGGTAAAACTACCACTCCACCTAGATAAGACTTGTAAATATATTCCCCAATAGATTCCATGTGATATGGCACCGAACTAAGCTTTAGTTCATCATCATTTATTTTAATAGTTGAGTTTTTAGTTAAATACTCTTTTATGAGCTCCTCATCTACTAGCTTATGCCGTTGGATTGTGAATTCATTACTTTTCAACTGCACTTCACTATATCCAAGGATTTTTCTTAACTGATTATAATCACTTAATCCTATTGCCAATGGGGGTGTATTTCTTCTATCTTTTTTATATAGTTCAGCATCATAAATAAAATACTGTTCCACCTCACAATAATCTTTTAGACCATAATTTTCACTGCCAAAGTATTCAGCAATTTCACTATAATCAATTTTAGATATATCCCCTGCCTTAGTCATAATATTTAGCTTACTAGTTACAACTGCATCAAAAGGAATTCTATTATCCAAGTATCCCAAGCTCCACTGTGACAGCAACAGCGTAAAAGTAAAGCTTAAGACTGCACCTAAAAAGGTTAATGAAATTGTAGCCATTAAAATTGGTGCTGTCTTTATTTTTGAAACTACTGTTCCAACTAAAAATAAATTTGTGTATTCATATTTAAAGTTTGTCCATCGTTCCTTAATTGCAATTATTATATAAGCTAAGGAGTAAAACAATGCGTAAGTTCCTAGAATAAAGCTTGCCAATGCTATCCCTGCATAAGTCATTTCATTTCCCTGTTTAAGGGAAAGATCCCTAACCACACGTAAAATTCTATGCACTGAATAACCACAGAGTATATAAAGTAATACAGCTGCAACAAATGCACTAATATATACAATCTTACCTCGCTTAAATTGGTACTCCGTTTTCTTGCCAGCATTAAGCATATTAATAAGTTTAATTTTACTTAAAGATCTTATATTTAAAAGTCCAATTATACAAAACATTGCTGTAAAGAATAGCAATGTTATTATCACAGTATCTAGGTATAGTTTGAAGGAGAATATAATCTTTTGATCTGCAGTCATAAGAATTAAAGCTGTAACAAGTTGTGAAAATAAGGTTCCTAGAAAAATACCTAAAGCTATAGAAACAATACCCATTACCAAGGTTTCAATAAAAAACATAAATGCCACATTTCTTTGTGGAATACCTAATAATATGTATGTTGCAAACTCTCTTTTCCTTCTTTTTATCATGTATTTATTTACATAGCCTATAAGTACTACCTCTAAGGCTGTTATCATATATGTGGCATACTTCATCATGACTTTTAGCATTTCAAAATTATAAGAATCCTCTGTTATTAATTCGTAATGTGAGCTTGATAAGGACATAAAAGCATAAAATAAGCTTACACATATAGTTAATGTAACAAAATAGATTACATAATCCTTGATAGAGCGTTTTGCATTGCTTAAGGCCAATTTAGCGTACATCTCTCACATCGCCTCCCAACAGTGCAACAACATCTAGAATTTGATTAAAAAACTGCTTTCGGGTGTTTTGCCCTTTTACTAATTCCGTAAAGATTTTACCATCCTTAATAAATAAAATTCTACTGCAATAGCTTGCTGTAAACGAATCATGAGTTACCATTAAGATAGTTGCCCCTATTTCTTTATTCAAATGTGAAATCATTTCAATAAGCATTTGGGCTGACTTTGAGTCCAAAGCACCAGTAGGCTCATCTGCTAAAATAAGCTTTGGATTTGTAATCAAAGCCCTTGCACAGGCACATCTTTGTTTCTGCCCTCCTGAAACCTCATAAGGGTACTTTGAAAGAATATCCTCTATACCTAAGTTTTCAGCTACAGCCTTTACCTTGCCATCTATCTCTCGCTTTTTATGCCTGTTGATTGTTAGTGCTAAAGCTATATTCTCATGAATTGTTAAATTATCTAAGAGATTGAAATCCTGAAAGATGAACCCTAGATTTTCCCTTCTAAACTTTGCAATATCCTTTTGATTAATTTCTATTAAATCTTTTCCATCTATATAAACATGCCCTGAACTTACCTCATCAATAGTAGATATGACGTTCAGCAAAGTTGTCTTTCCAGAACCAGATGGTCCCATGACTCCAACAAATTCTCCCCTAGAAACATGAAAACTTATATCATCAATAGCCTTTACCACATTTCCCTTGTTCCCATAATACTTTTCTAAATTTTTTATATCTAATATTTTATCCAATATCATCACCTCAATAGTATTGTACATGATTTTATCTCTGCTTGGTTTTGTTTAATCTTACTTTTAAGTTACAACTTTGTCACCTTGAAAGTAAAAAAGAGCCTATATGGCTCCATCCTTACAAAAGTTTCCCTTAGGAAAAGTAATCACGATTTCAGTATATACATTTTCCTTTGAATCTACTACTATTAGTAAACCTAGTTTATCACACAGTTTTTTGCAAAGGTATAAACCTATTCCTGTAGAGTTATTATTTTGCCTGCCTTTATTTCCTGTAAACCCCTTTTCAAACACACGCTCAACTTCATTATCCGGTATTCCTATGCCATTATCCTCAATGATAAGCTGAATACCATTCTTAATTTCTCCAGTATAAATCTTAACCATAGGAAAATCTTTTTTTCTATACTTTACTGTATTAACTATTATTTGATTTATTATAAACTCCAACCACTTACTGTCACAATAAACATTTTTATCTAGTCCAACTAAATCTATATCTATATTATTTATAATAAATATCTGCTTATTTCTTATAAGCACCCTATTTACACACTGCTCCAGTGAAATCTCTTTAATAAGATAATCCTTCTGAGCTTCCTCACATCTGGCATAAAACAAAGCCTGCTCAACATATCTATCTATATTCTCTAATTCCTCTAATATAACTCTAGAAGTATCTGTCTTATTATTTTCTTCTATTAGCTTAATAGCTGCTATGGGTGTTTTTACTTCATGAATCCACTGCTCTATATATTCTTTGTATTCCTTACGCTGAGTCTTAACTTCATTTATTTCTTGAAGCATAGACTTACCAGCCTTCTTCATTAACCAATAATAAGGAACTGCATCCATAAAGGGAGGAACATCAATTATTTCCCCTATAACATATTTCTTATCTAGCTTGTTAGCAGTTTTGAAAATTTCATTATAGTATACCTTTCTTTTTCTATATTCGTATATTAAAAATATGCTATACACTACAATCCAAGTCAATGCAATAGTAATTATAGTGTCAAAGGTATTTCCTACACTAAAAAGAAAGGTACTTAAAGTAATCAATGCTATGAGATTCAGCATTATAGCTTTAATTCTTTCTTTTAAATAATCCCCTAAACTCATATTATATACCCTTGTCCTCTTTTAGTTTTTATAAAATCACTAATTCCTATCTCTTCAAACTTATTTCTCAGTCTAGTTATATTTACTGTGAGAGTATTGTCATTTATAAACATGGCACTGTCCCACAAATATTCCATAATATCTACTCTGGATACTATCTTCCCTTTGTTAATCAATAAGTAATGAAGTATTTTAAGTTCATTTTTAGTAAGCTCTATTTCCTTATCCCCATATTCTATATTGCTAGACAGTACATTTAATCTAACACCGTTATATTCTATAAAGTCGTTTGCCTTTTCACTTGGATATACTCTCTTTAACAGTGAGTTTATTCTAGCTAAGAGAATTTGAGCATTATAGGGTTTTGTGATAAAATCATCCCCACCTAAGGTTATGCTCATGAGCTCATCAATATTAGTGTCCCTGCTTGTGACAAATATAATTGGTATATTTGAAAAGCTTCGTATTTCAGTGCATATTTTAAACCCATCATCATAAGGCAAATTAATATCTAGCAGAATCAAGTGCGGACTACTTTCCTTCACTAGCTTAGGTATATTATCAAACTCATTGACCTTCATAACAGAATATCCATTACGTGTCAAAAGAATTCCTATCTCATTTTGCAATTGCTGGTTATCCTCTATTATCATAATACTGATCATATATTATCTTTAGTGAGAGAGTACATGACAAGCTCCGAAGTCTCACTAAAATTCCCCCTCTTTCTTTTTGTACTATTTAAGAAAAATGTAAAACATTATCTATCTATGTCCTTCTAATCTAGCCTTAATATATCCCATATATGTCATTGTTGAACTATCAGATATTTCAGGAATTTCAAATCCACATTTTTTATAGAAGTCATAGTTTTCTGGAGTTGTATGCATCCACCAATTTCCATGAGGTAACTTTTCTAAACACAGGTCCACAAGTTTTTTACCTATGTCTTTTCCTCGATACTCTTCTTTCACAGCCAGGTCTTGGATTGTTGCAGTCATAACTCTATCTGATACAACCCTTACAATAGCTATCATATCTTCCTTATCCCAGACAGTGAAAACCCATGATGAATTTTTAAAACAGATTTCGTACTTTTCATCTATCCATGACGGTTGACTTGCAGACACCCAACCAACCTCATTGTACATTTTTTTAATTGTATCCCCTTTAAGCCCATCTGCTCCTTCTCTAATAATCAATCCCTTATAATATTGATACATAAGATACCTCCTTTTTCCTTTTTGGTGCATAATCCCTCATTTCCAGAATCACACCTCCGGCAATTGCCGCGCCAAGCAGCTTGTTACAGCCTTTTAAGGATTCAATTTCCTCGATACCATATTCAAAATACAAAAAATCACCTCCGATGCTGCAATTATAGCATAAGCATCCGGCTACTTTCTTCTCAATTCAAGATATTCAATTCGTATTTCTAATATATGAGGATAATATAAATAAGCAGTAGTTCAAATTTATATAGCACTAAGAAATCATTTTCTCCATTAACTTCATTATTAATAATATATATTTAAACTATCTTTTGTATACAGTAAATAACTTTAAATCTATCCTATAAATTGGAGTTTATAGCATTTTAAACTTCAATAATAAATAATTTTTTATTTTTCTATCAATTCATTTATAGAATGTATTATTGGGTATTTACTTATTAGTTCTTGCGAATTATATACATCAATTAATATTGGAATCATACCAAATTCTTCTGCTGCCTTTAAATTAGATTCACTGTCATCTATAAACATTGCTTCTTCTGGCTTAATTCCTAGTTCTTCAATTGCTATTTTAAATAAAATCTTTTCTGATTTATATGAACCATAAACTGATGACATAACAAATGTTGAAAAATGTTTTCGTAAGTCATTATTTATAAAAACCCTTTCTAAAGATGGCCATGTGTCTGAAACAACTCCTAATAAGTATTTATCCTTAAGAACATTTAAAGAATCATTTATATCATCAAAAAATAGAAATTTATCATCATTATAAACATTATCCTTTGCTAATAACTCAATAATTTCATTATTTATATTAGGATAATTTATTTCTTTTAGTACAATTTCATAAAATTCCTTAAACATTGAATACTCTTCTTCTTCTGTTTTGACTAATAAAATTTTATTAATATGCTCACAAGCTTTTCTCATTGCATTATCCATGTTTTCTTCAGTAAAGGTGAAATCTTCGCTATCAATTATTTTCATAAAATTTGGTGTTATAAACCAGTGTCCTGTTCTGGGAACATTTAATGTTCTCCCTGAATCAAACAAAATTGCTTTTACGTTATTCATATAAATTCTCTCACTTATCACTATACTTCTACCTTTCTATCGTCATAAACCATTAGCACGTATCTAAATTCTTATTTAATAGTTAGTTTTACCACTAATTAATTTGCACTTATATGGATTGACCTCCAATTATTATATCTCACATAAATTAGTGGGTAAATCATTTAAACAAAAAAGTTTCTCAACCACATTAAAATTATGGTAGGAACTTTATATGCTATAAAATATCTCATATATTTAATTATCTAAGTTTAGTAAAAACCTTATTTACTATTAGATTCTGAGGAATAATCTTAATTTATTACGAAAAAAAGTCCAGCAAATAATTTGTTGGACTTTGTTAATATTATATACTACACTTCCAGCATCTGCTTTAAGTAAAGTAGCCATGATTCTAATCATCGTTTTTTTCCCTGCTCCATTGGAACCTAGTAAAGCAAAGATACCTCCTTGCTCTACTTCAAAATTTACTCATTTGAGTACCTCTACATCTTTGTATGATTTTTTTAACACCTTAACTTCTATAATATTTTTTTCACTATATTTCCTCCTATTCAATATAATATCCTTACTAATGTCTTCGTCTTACTTCTACACATATGCCTCTTAGAAGCTTGTCTATTAAAAATTTATAAGGTACATAAATTCATTTTTAATGCATAATGCTTATTTTACCTTCTAAAACTATAATTTTTTTGTCATAAAAAAGAGCCAATAACTGTAATTTTACTCACATATTATCGGCTCTGCATCATAGTGTCTGGCTCTTTAATAACTGAAATATTAAATTGTTTTACATTAATTCTAGTTTCTTGTTTGCACTTAGGACAAAATAGTGGTAAGTTTTCAATCACTGTATCATCACATATCTTAACCCTTGTTTTATTAGCACATACCGGACATAATATCCACTCATATTTACGCACTCTAGCACCTCATTTATCTCATTTATCAATAGCTTTTTTCATAGCCTTGTTAACTTGTTGGTCAACAGATTCTTGATATATATCAGCATAAGTCTTTGATTCTTTTATTAAATCGTCACAAAAAGCTGCTACATCACTGCCAGTAACTTCTAGCACTCCTTTACCCAATGCCGCACCATCTTCAAAAAAATCAATAATCCCTGAAAGTAAGTCTGTACTATCTCTTAACTCAACAGCTCCCACCTTAAAAATATATTTTTGAACCTCTTTATAAACTATCTGATAATCTTTCGGTAGAGCTTTAACACGCTCCATGTGTGCTCTCCACTCTTTCTTGCCTTCTATGATATCTTTTATTTTCATCTTATCCTCCTATTTACCCAATTTTTTAGCAATTTTATTGTTGAGTTGCTCGCGCCACTTGTCACGAAAAGACTTTGACCCTTCTTCTCCTACTAACTCTGAACAAAAACTTTTGATATCATTACCTAAAACATCTTTGACACTCTGCCCGGTTGCGGCTGTTTCTTCTAGCATATCAAGGACCCCATTAAGAATTGGCATAAGATTGCGACCTGTGAAATCTCCGTAAATTAAAAGATTAGTATTTATTTCTTCCCATACATTTTGATAATCAGCTGGTAGTTTTCTTACTCTCAATTCAAAAGCTTTAAATTCTTTAGTCATATCATTTCCCGTAATTTTATCCCAAAAATTCATTATTTCCTCTCCTTTAACTCATTAATTTTTGTCGAAACAAACTCCCATTTTGACCAGAACTTTTCTAGTTCTTCACGCCCTGCCTCATTAAGAGTGAAAAACTTTCTCGGTGGTCCCATATCTGATTTCTTTTTTGTAATTTCCACCAATTTATTTTTCTCAAGCCTTACTAAGATGGTATAAACTGTTCCATCTACAACATCCGAAAATCCTAGAGCATTTAGTCTCCTAGTAATTTCATAACCATATATTTTCTCATGACTGATAATTTCAAGAACACAGCCTTCCAGTACACCCTTTAACATTTCCGTTATATTTTCCAAATAAATCACCTCTTTACTATTTAGTACTACTTGTATTCAGTATTACTTACTACCACTATATAGTATCACCGACTAGCTATGGTGTCAATATGATGTATTCATTTCTTACGTTTATTTTTACCCTTAAATTTTAAATAATACTAAAAATGATAACAATCACCTTGTAATATAAGTTTATCCAATACCTTTCTATACTTGAATATAATTATTTAAATATTTTGTCACGTTTATATTTTATACGCCTATTAATATTACTGCTATACATAAGTTTCCCACAAATTTAATACCATTATAATCCCCTTGTAATTAAAAAAGTAGGAGCATCTGCTCCTATCCTTGAAGTTCTTAATATATTAAAATTGCTTATTTAATCTACTCAATAAATTCCTATTTATCTAATAAATTTCCTAATATTTTATAACCTTCTTTTAATTTTGATTCTCCATAGATACGCTTCACCTTAACGGGTATAACGTAGGTTTTTTATTTTTCACAAAAAAGATAAATAGACTTACCTCCTTGAGATAAACCATCTAATATCTTTATAATAACCCAAGCACTCTATAGAAAATTGAGTCAACCAAACTATACATTCTGCTCATAACTTTGCTTCATTTTTCTCCATTTTTCTGCCTCACTTACCCCTAAAAGCACTTGTTTACGAAGAAAGCAAAGTCCAATTTGGGACAGTAAATTTCTTTACAGCTCCATGCACAATTACTGTCCTGTTATTAGACAATGCATGGAGCAGAAACAATGCAGAGTGGCTGCATCATCATAATAAAATACCTCAAATTTATTTTGTTAATACAAAAGATTATATTCCCTTTACCTTTACATTAGACTAAAAAAGTATAAAGACTATTATTCTAATATATTAACACATCTAAATAACTAATATCCGCAAGTTTCTAGTTTTGTTATAATTCTAATCAACTATATCCTCACTGTAAAAACTGAAAAAGAAGTAGAATCCCATCATCAGGGTATTCTACTTCCTTATTGTTTATGAAATATTTCTGTATCTTGCGATTTTAGATTATGCTATATTGATTAGATAAAGCGAATATATATTATGCAAATATTTTTTATCTCTAAATAATTCATAACTTGAACCAGATAAAACAAATCCAAGATTTTCAGCAAGGCGGATTGACCTTTTATTTTCAATAGAAATGCATGCACTTATCTCTTTTATATTCATATTTCTTGCGGCGAATGCGATGATTTCTTTAATCGCTTCTTGCATGTAACCATTTCCCCAAAATTCTTCCTTAAGGTCATAACCTATTTCAACTTTACACTCCTTATGATTCCAGCAATGAAACCCACATGTACCCATTTTAACCCCGTCTGATTTTCGTACCATAATCCAACGGTGCTGCAATCGTGGTTCAAGCTGTATATAAAAATCAATAATTTCATCTGCACCTTCAACATTAGTTAATGGCTCTGCATCAAACAGATATCTGTTAACTACATCATCTGAAAATTGGCTAAATATAAAATCTCTGTCATCGCTGGATATGTTCTTAAGAACTAATCTTTCTGTTTCTATATCATAAAAAAGCATCTCTTTCTCCTTATATATAAAAATTTTTTATGCTTAAATGAAAGTTAAAATTTAATTGATTAAGAATGTTTTATAAAATTCAGCTTTAATATATCCTAGTTTTAGTGCAAGCTTTTCTGAAATATCATTTGCTGAAAGCCATTGAGCTTCTATATCATTTTCTAAACAATATAGCAATAATTTTGCGCTTACTGCTGTCCCTAAGTTCTTATTTTTGAATTCAGAATGTGTCTCAATTTCTATATTGATCATCTTTTCAGATGCTGCCATTGAAGTAACTGCACTAATAATCCTATTATTATATTTAACACAGAATCCAATACCACGAGTCAAGAAATCATCAATAGAACAGAAATGCTCAAAAAAATAATTATTATTTATATCTATTGGTAATTGATTTGCAAGCTCTTTATCAATTCTTAAAATTTTATAATCATCATCAATATTTATAGCTAATTTAAACAAGTACTCTTTGCTAAGCGAATATGGCAACAATTTGTCAAAAGGTTGATAAGATATTCTATCTTTAAATTCATTATAAAGTAGTTTTTCCCATATTTTATTCTCAGGTGTGACTACACTAATAGGAGCATGTCTAACTAACTCAATAGCTGCTATGGAATTTGGATTTCCACCTAATATCGTATAAGCACCTGAGTCTAACCTGGACACTGTAGGTTTAGTTTTACTATCAGAATATGCATGCCCCGAATGTCCCTCTAAAATACTTTTCATTACAACAGTATCATATCGATTTTCTTTAAATAACGGAAAGAGGATTTCCCTTTCGCTTTTATCAATTGAATAAATTTCAGTCATGAAAAATCACATTCCTTCCATTGTGTTCTTTACGAAGATTACCAAACAAATAGCAAATTATTCAGTCACTTTGCAGAATGCACCAAATTTATTGTTCCATTCAAAACCATTTACATCAGGAATTGAAGTTCAGTTCATTGTATTTTATGGAAATTATTTCTGATTACTTGTAAGGTAGCGTTACTTTATTGAAATGTAATAATTAATACAGTTTTCATTTTGATTAATAACCTCATAATCACAAATTTCAGAAAGCTCAAATTTGGAATTAGGAAGCCAAATACCATCAATATAGTCATATATAGGTTGATTTAGACTTTCACCGTTTAAAGTATTATCCTTAGTATCATAACTAAAAACAGCATATTTAGCTTTTGGTATAACCTTCTTCACCATACCTTGAGAGCTATTATTATATTCTGATACTTCAACACCATAAAAATAAGTGTAATTAATCTCGTCAATCTCTTTACTTATATCTTGTACATCATAATCATAAGCTGCATAATACAACTCGGTATTTACTCTGTTTTCAATCTCCTCTGCCATTTCCATGAACTCATTTTTTACTTTTGATAAAAGTCCAAATTTTATATTTCCTCCCTGATTTATTTTTCTTGCTATACCTAAAAGTAATCTCTCCTCTTTACAAATAATCTCTGGTTCTAATATTACCACTCCATTTTTATTATTGTTTGAAAGTAAATTGATTCTTTCAAACAGGCATGGCTCTGTTTTAACTTTCCGAAAACTACTTGGCGATTCACCATAAGCCAATTTAAAAGTTCTTGTAAATGCTTCATGTGATTCATAACCATATTCAAAAGCTATTTCTGTTACACTACGTTTTGAAGTTACTAAATCATACATTGCATTACTTAACCTTCTTTTGCGAACATATTCTTTTACTGAACAACCAACAAGTGCTCCAAACATCCTGTAAAAGTGTGGAATAGAATAACCTGCAACTTTAGCTATCTTTTCCAACTTAATATTTTCTTCTAAATTATTATCAATATAGTCTATTGCCTTTTGAATATTAATATAGTAACTCATAAACCCACCCCACTTTTACCATATATCTAAATAATACATTATAAAGATAATAAATACTTGATATATTTTATCATATTTATGATATATTTAAATAAAAAAATATAAGTCAAGAACTATTAGGCTTAATCTTTTCTTGCATATTGCTCACCTCATATTTCTTTTATTCTTGTGTATATATTCTTCATAATAGGAAATTCACTACTCACATAAGTTTGTAGGAGTAAGTTCTATTTGCAAAATCATAGATTTTGAATATCACTTATGGGATGATTCTACAGTAATATTTTGAAATTCGTAGTGAATGGTTAGGTCGGTTTTGAACGTTTTGATTTGCATAACTCAACTAAAGATTTAAAAAATCTAAGTTTCGATCCTCCTGGGTCACTATAGCTAGGGGGTGGTATTGGATATGTTTGATACTTCTATAAAGTGTGTACCAATTATTTATGTGATTAAATTGGTTTTAAAACATAATCTTTTCATATATCACTTAAAGATTAAAATTAAGTACCTTGGTATTGATATAGAAGCTAAAAGCAAAGAAAAAAGTGCCCCATCATGCAAAGAATAGCACCTTTTCTTAATTAATCTTCAATTAATTTCATCCAATAGCCCTAAAACAAAATAAATGTACTCCTCAGATTCGCTGTGGAGTTTCTCTAATATTATTATAAAAAATAAACTTAAATAGTTGTTATATTTAAAAACTTATATCTTAGTAGTATATAGATTGGAATTTATCACAAACTCTCATAAGAATTTTCTATTACATTTGGCAAAAGTGTGTATATATTGCAATCACACAATTTATCAAAATAATTTTTCAACTCTAAAAATGCTTTCCATTTATCAATAGTGAAATCTGGTAAGCCATGCCTTAATGCCACATCAATTAATCTTTTCTCCATTATACAAGCACCATTTGGCAATGATATTGCATCACACAATTGTATTAATCGGTCATAATCATCATATACCGTATTCTTTATAAAGCGTGACAAGAAAACCTTTTGTTCTTCTGTACAATCAAATTCTCCAAAAAAAGTATTTACATCCTGTATTGGATATGAATGTGTTAAACATATTTTAGCAATCTCTTTTTGGTTTAAGCTCATCATATAATCATATCCGTCAATCGTATGCATAATTGATTTTATACCTTCTCTGCGACCTATGTCATGCAATAATCCCATAACATAAGCCTGATTGCTATCTAATATGTTAATTTTATCTGCAATCAATTTAGCATTCAATCCAACAGACATGCTATGTTTTATCCACGGTCCTGGATTTAGTTGTGCACCTATTGACAGTTCTCTTTCTGCTTCTTTTGCACTTAACATAATATCTCCTTTCATAAGCTAGCTTTTTAATATATTAAATTTTTATTTCTCCACAAATTCAGGTTTATCTGCCTATTAACTGTATTATAAATTACTATTTACCTTATGCTTAAAAGTTTGATTATCATTTATTTCAGCTCTTTCAATTATAACATATTTTGGAATCCTCCACTGCTAAACTTATTATATTTTATACTTGTAATACGGTATTTTTACGTACAAAAATAGCCTTAGGCAAGTTATATCAATACCTAAGACTACTTTTTGCATTTGTTTATGGTACGGTTCACCTTCCCCTAAGTAAATGAGCTTAGAATTCCATATATACAATATAATTAAGACTATTTTAAATTCAAGTTTATATTAAACTTTCTATAACACTATGTTAAATAGCATTTTTTATATAAATAGTAATTTGTGCAACTATTCGCAAGGAGATGTATTATTCAACCACTGTGCCTTGGTGATACAGGTAATAATTTCTGTTCTTACATCACCAATCAAAGGCCAAGGCTTCTCATGATTGGTACGATGATACTTAAACCCACATTTCTCTTGAGCACGAACCGATTTCTCATTTCCCTCAAAGTACCCGCACCAAAGTGTATTAAGTCCAAGGTTTTCAAAACAATAGCGCATCAATTCTCTAATGGCCTCTGGGATAAGCCCTCTCCCCCAGTAAGGGACGCCAATCCAATACGCGATTTCCCCTTCGTCTGGTTCGATGCCGAAATCGCTTGCTTCTCCTATTAAAAGTCCGATACATCCAACAGGTTCTTCTTGCCCTTTCGGAACAATTGCATAGATCCCTTCGTTAGAAAACACGTCCCTGATGACTTCTCTGCTATTCTCAATGCTTGTATGAACCGGCCACCCAGCTATTGGACCAACTTTAGGATCACTGGCATACTTATATAGAGCAGGTGCATCTTCAATTCTCCATGGTCTCAATAGGAGACGTTCTGTTTTTAATTCCATTTTAATTTTCATTTCAATCCTCCTAAAAATTCTTATTTTCCTGTTTCATCTATTTATCCAGGATATAAGTACAGTAAAAGATAAATTTCAATATAATAGTTAATCATTATTTTATCTAATAACCGACATCAAGCCACCTCTATTCATGTAATTTTAACTATCCTAAAAACTTTTTCTTATTTTTCAAATCTCTACTACACAATACTTCAAGATTCTAGAATATATTTTTACATTCAAATCGCAAACATATTAATCTTGGTATTTAATAGTGCTTTTGAAGTTATTTAAGATTATGCTTTTATTTTATAATTTTAAATACTATAATCATATCCTTAAGAATAGCTATAATTGTTTTTTCCTATCTAAAAAAGAGATTCTACCAAAATGGTAAAATCTCTTTAAATTTATTTATTCACTATTTTTCTTACTGAATCATATGATAAATAATAAGCCTTAGCAATATTGCTTATTGTTGCTCCATTTTTATATTGATTGATTATATCTCTATTACGTTTCTTGTAGTATTCTCTTGAACCACTACCTTCCCCCCATTTTTGTCTCTCACCTGATGCAGGAATATATAATAGTTCTCCATCTACATAATTCAAAATTTCCTTCAATAATTCCTTTGGAAGCACATCTGCTGCATTAATATATTTCATATTCATACTCCTTTACTTAATTAATTAAATAAAGTGCAGAATCAGCAGCTAATGCAACTTTTTAGCCCACACAGTTTGTTGCATTTCTACTATTCTGCATGGGTATAAACACTACTAAAATTATTTCCAGACTTCAGATTTATAAACATACCTACCACCTCCAAAATTTCTGAATTAATAAGTATGAGTATAGCATAGCTTGTATCTATGTCAATGCTTAATATTTCAAGTACTTCTTTTAATTTTGATTCTCTATAGATACAGTTCTCCATATCGTAAATTAAAAAGCTTAGACTTTTCCATATACAATATAATTAGTAATATTTCAAATTCAAGTTTTATTAATCTTTCTATAATACTATGTTAAATAATATTCTTCCTATAAATTAGATCATAATCTTTTATACAAATTGAAATTTGACTACTTTGTGTTATTACCATAATCTAAAGATGTATTAAAACTTCAAAATATACTATTCTATAATATATGCACTAACAATTTCACCATAGTAAGCTGTGTGAAAATCTCTATTTGCTCCATGAAATGAGCTTTCTACATCTTGTGGGTAAAATTTACTTCTATTTTCTTCTGTAATCTCATTCTTGTTTTGTTTTTGTTTATATACAACTTTGCATTCAAGTGTTAGTGGAAGTTCTTTGATAGCTGGAACTGAAATTCTATTAGGTGATTCGAGTGACAAGTTAAGTTCACTGATCTTATCAGTTACATGACCAGACTTTGTACCACAGATAGATAATATTTTTCTATTAAACTCACCAATTGGTATGTTTATAGTGAATTCAGGATTTTTTTCAAGTTGTTGTTTCGTGAAACGATTCTCTCTTACGAAAACTGTAAAAATCGGCTTTCCCCATTCAATCCCCAGAGTTCCCCATGAAATAGTCATAGAGTTAACTTTATCATCTGCTTTTGTTGTTAATAAAACACCTGTTTTAATAGCTTTCATAATTTCATTGGCATAATCGAATACTTGTATCTCTTTTTTCATAATATCATTCTCCTTGTAAATTTGATATCTCTATGATAAATTAGTATATAATTAGTAGCAAGTATGCACTTTTTAGTTAGATACTATCAAAAAGGAGAGTAAAGATGGACAATGACGTAAATGTTAAACCATTTGCTTACGCGATGTCTTTGATTGACGGTAAATGGAAAATGCATATATTATTTTGGCTTTGGAAAAAACAGGTTCTTAGATATGGTGAGTTAAAACGTTCCCTTGGAACAATTACTCACAAAATGCTTAGTACGCAATTGAAAGAATTAGAAGCAGATAATTTAATTATACGCAAAGAATATCCTCAAGTTCCTCCAAAGGTAGAATATTCTCTATCAGAAAAAGGATTAATAATTATGCCTGTTTTGCAATGTTTATGTGAATGGGGTAATAATCATATTGATGATTAATAGTGTTTTAGTGAAGAATATATAAATAATCTTCACTAAAAATATTACTATTTATCTATTAGTCAAATAGATTTTTCAATATACCTTTACTAAAAATCATAACATAATCCAATAATACTTTTATATCATTGCATATTTTAATATCCTACAGACTTCTTTTAATTTTACTTCTTCACAAATACGGTTCACCGTAACGGGTATAACGTAGACTTTTAGTCTATTTTCAAAATAAATATAGGCTTACACTCACTTGCATAAGCCAATTTACATACTTTATTAGAAATTTATAATTTTGTACTTGTATGACGTCTAATAAGAATATTGTATACTATGGATTATCTCATTTGGCGTGGCTTGCATCACTGCATATTCATTGTCACGACGATTTCTTCTTCAATTCCCTCAATCCAATCACGTGGAATATTTTCTCTGTTTATCAATGCCAACATTACTACTATATCCGCTATTTTTGATAGTTTATACCAATCTTCAGGTAATGCACTTTGGCTTATAGCGTTATAACCCTTAGCAAAATCACTTTTTATTTTATCACCTATATATTGAGAATAATTCTCTCTGTTTCTAAAAAGTTTCCCAATATCATAATAACGTGGCACGGAAAAGCAATATTCAAAATCAATAAACCATGGTGTATCATATACGTCTATAAGAATATTGGAAGGGATAAAATCCCCATGACAGAATACATTCTCTTCAGATATTCGCTCTATTAAGTGGCGATTAGCATCAATGAAATGTCCTAAATCTCGCTTTACTATTTCATTCAAATGTTTTCCCGGCATTCCATCAAGAAAAAATTCATATTGATTTTCAAATTGTGTTATTTGTTTCTTAATACATAAATCAACATTTAATAATGCCGTACAAGTGTATTCCTTTCCATGCAATAATCCAAGCATGCTTCCGATTTCATAGATAACATTGTTTGGAAAACCTTTGTTTTGGGACACATACTCTCTCAATGTCAATCCATCAATGTATTGAAAAATCGCATAAGTATTATCAATTATGGCTTTACTGTTATCAAAATCCAGTACCTCTGGTACTTTAATAATATTGTGAGCGTGCTTATAAGCTGCTATTTCAATATCGCTATGGTCATTATTTTTAGGATAAATTTTAAGTAAATACTTTTTGTTGCTCGCTTCAACAATATAATTGCTTGTACTCATTCCGGCTGTAATTGGAACTATATCTTGAATTAGAAGTCGGTTATTGTATTTAGAGAAAATAGCGTGAATATATTCCGTGTTTATGAATTTAAAGTCAAATAATCTATCATTATTTTGTGACATGTAATCACCTCACCTAATATAAAAAATCATTACTATAGACAATTTTTATATTTTAAAATTTGAACTTTCAGATAAATTAGAGTTTGTCAGGTTCTCATTATGCTTATACTCTGATTAGTGCACATCAATGTACTGATTCAGCGTGTTGTGGTACACATCGATACTTGTCTCCTGTGGCTCGGTTTCTTCGTTTAAAACAAGATCAACCATATGGTGCGGAGTTTTACATCCTATGGTCATGGATTTAATGCAGGAAACACAATAGACCACAACATCCTGACAAGGCATCTGGGCGGCGCGCTTTCTTTGCAGCTCTGTCACTTTTTCAATTGGAAGCTGCGGATAGAAATTATCGCCACAACAGATGGACTTCGTTCCACTGTATTCGGACTCGATGATTTCTATATTCATTTTCCGTAAAATGCTTCTGACCGCGGCATGTACCTGGGGTTTTGTTCGGTATGAGCAGGAGTCATGCACAGAAACTGTTAGTCCGGCATGGTCTGGCGAAGGCAGATTTTCGATGCTGTCCAGTACTTCCCATAGAGAAATGGTCTGTATACCTTCATATAAGGAACGAAATCTTCTGTCGCAGCCTGCACAGTTATTGATGATAGTAGCACCATGAGGTAGTTGAGGATTATGATGGCAGCAAATGTTATGTAGCTGCACCGACCCGAAATATTTACCCAGCATATTCAGTATTTTTTGCTCGGATTCAGGTTTGTAAATACTGAGTGCGCAGCCAGGGTTAAAGTAGCATTTTCTCATATCGATGTCGGAAATATGAATACTCGGAATCTGGATTCCATTCATTTACTGTTCCTCCTTTCGTTCAAGCTCCAGTAGAGCTTTTTTCATATCAAGACCACCTGCATAACCAATGAGATTTCCGTCTGTTCCCACTATTCGATGGCACGGAACCACGACCATCAATGGATTTTTGTTGTTCGCCATGCCAACTGCGCGGCTCGCTTTTGAATTACCAACCACCGATGCTATTTCCTTGTATGTACAGGTTTCGCCGTATGGAACCTGACAAAGTGCATTCCACACTTTTTTCTGAAACTCCGTACCATGAAGCTCGTATGGGAAGTCGAAGGTCCGGCGATGTCCTTTGAGATACTCGCGCACTTGGTCAAAAGCCAGATCGGAAAGCGTCGAATGTTCGTTATCGACATCGATTTGATCCACTTGCTTTAAAAAAATGATTGCTGTGTCGGTATATCCAATTTTCAAAATTCCAAATTCAAAATCATAGAAAGCGTATTTGCTCATTTTTGATGCTCCTTTCTGTATGCCACAGGAGATAATCCTGTATTATTTTTAAAAAAGCGATAAAACGATGACAATCCCCCAAATCCTACGGAATATGCGATGTCAATAATCTCGTCATTGGTGTCTGAAAGCAGCTGTTTTGCTTCAGCCAGGCGCAGATTGCCCACATATTCAGACAGTGTAACGCCATATTCGTCCTTAAAAATTTCAGACATGCGGCGCTGGGATATGCCCAGATGCTGAAGCTCGTGATTCAATTCACATCTCTTGTGAAAAGAATCCTCCAGCAGTCGCTTTGCCTTTTCTGCGATTTCTTTGATTGGCTGATAATCTAAAAGGTCGCTTCTGCATCGCTTGCATGGACGAAAGCCAGAATCTTTCGCTTGTTCCGCGGTATAAAAAAAGCAAACATTTTCACGTCTTGGTATCTTTGATTTGCAGGATGGACGGCAATAAATCCCAGTAGATTTAACTGCATAGAAAAAGATACCATCATAGGACGCATCATTTTCGGATATTGCTTTCCACATTTCTTCCTGTGTCATTTCTTCGGCACCTCCTTTTTCCTTTTTGGTGCATAATCCCTCATTTCCGGAATCGCACCTCCGGCGATCGCCCAAAGATACAGGCTTGCCACAGTTCCATAGGGCGAGTATCGTCTTGCGTATTTCGCAAACTTTTTTCGATCGATGCTTCTGTGATGATACAACATCCGCATTCCACGGTGAATGGCAAGATCCCCGAAGCTTACAACATCGGGCCGCTGCATACAGAAGATCATGATCATTTCAGCAGTCCATATGCCGATTCCTTTGAAAGCTGAAAGTTCATTTATGACCTGAGCATCAGACAGATACTGGAGTGCATCTATGTCAAATTCTTTGCATCTAACTTTCTCTGCAAATTCTTTGATATATCCGGCTTTTTTGAAGGTCATGCCAAGTTTTTGGAGTTCAGCCAGTTCAAGAGAGTATATCGTATCGGCATTAATAATCTTAATCATGTCATTAAGCCTTTGCCATATGGTCGCCTGTGCAGAGGTAGAGATTTGCTGCCCGATGATATGATGAACCACGGAAGAGAAAAGATCGCCGTCAATCTCCCTGTATATATGTCCAATCCTATCAATCGCCGCGCCAAGCAGCTTGTCACGGCCTTTTAAGAATTCAATTTCCTTGCTGCCATATTCAAAATACAAAAAATCACCTCCAATGCTGCAATTATAGCATAAGTATCCGTTGACTTTCTTCTCAATTCAGGATATTCAATTCGAGAGGGAGTACAATTCTCGGATTTCTAATATATGAGGATAATATAAACACGCAGTAGTTCAAATCCATATTTATATAGCACTAAAAATTATCTTCTCCTTTCAATTTGTATTGTAAAACTTGGTCTATAGAATTTTTCTCATATAATACCGTTTATGTCCATTAGGAACATTCTCCAATTCTCCAAATATTTCGTATCCATTTTTTATATAAAAATCCTTTGCTTGAAAATCCATTGTTTCTAGATGAATAAGAGTACATTTTTCTTCTCTTGCAATTCGTTCGACCTCATTTAATAGTTTTGAACCATGTCCACTTTTTCTATGATTTTCCCTAATCCAAAGCATATCTATATACAGGGTATTCCAACAATAAAACAAAATGCAGTTTATGTCTCCTATGACATTACCATCTTTTTCCTTTGACACTCTATTAACTGGAATTTCAGAAGCAATTTGTTTTAAATGTATTACTGCTGAATTATACTGTATAATTCCTTTCCAGACTAAATCTTCTTCATCCTTTGTACTTTCCTTAATTTCATATAACTCCATTTTATACCCTCCTATATAGATTAATTATTGATAAACATATATTACCAATATACATTGATATCATATTGTAATTTAATACCAAAACCAATCCTTTATAATTAATCAAAAAACAGCACTAATACTTGTGAATATCACTGCTGCTTTAATGTTATTATTTATGATATTTTTATGCTTTGCACTTTAAATCAGAATCCGTTGCCTTTATAGATACACCTTCTTGTTTACTTATATAATTTACTAACTTATCATTTATATCTAGATTTAGTGAATATACTTATCTTAACTCATTGATTGTTATCTTAGAAATGAAACTACATTTTATATTATCGTAGTATGTAACATACGTTATTCTAAACGAAGAATCTTTATTAAATCATATATAACAAAAATGATGAGTATTTATTTTAGACTTCCATTAATGAATATTATGATTAATTATTATACAATTTATAATAATTAAACTTACACATATCACCATCATATGGTATTACTTTGGCATCAACATGTTTAAAGCCAAGTTTTTCTATTGTAACTTTAGATGCAATATTTTCTGGTTTTACGATTGCAGTTAGGGACTTTATTTTAGTATTCTCAAAAACCCACTGAATTACTTCTTTGCATGCTTCAGTTACATATCCTCTCCTTTGATAATTATCAGAAATACCATAAAAATTTTCAAATTCATTGTCTAGTTCAGCTTTAGGAATAATACCAACAAAACCAATACATATGCCTTCAATCTTATGTTCAATTGCTAATATTATAAAAGGCTCAGCAGCATCAAATTTTTCATTTACCCGATTTATCCAAGAAAGTGCCTTAGATTCATCACGTAAGATCATATCAGACATCCAATATGCTACTTTAGGCTGCTGACTATAATATACTGCATCTTTGGAATCAGATGCTAAAAACGTTCTGAGAATTAGATTAGGTGTTTCAATACGGAAATTTATCATTTCTATTTCCTCCTTACTTCCTTATAAATACTATTATCCATTAATTTTATTATACCGAATAATAGTATTAACTTAAATTTTTAACACAATTGTGAAAATCATTTTAAAAAGCCTCGCTTACTTATGATACAGTTCACCGTATCAGTAGTAAGTGATAGCACTTTTAATACATCCGTTAGTAGTATTACGAAAATCGCATAATTCACTTTCTTGAATTACGCGATTTTTAACTTATAATTATTTAATTGCAGTTTATTTTTTGAGTATCTACGTTAATACTTATAACTTTGGTTCTGTATGTCAAATCCTTAATAGCTTTTATTTCATGAATTACTATTTTCAGAATAAAATTTTAGGGCTTCTCCAATAAATTTAGATGCACCACTACCGTATTGTTTATCAATGGCTTTTATCCATGTGGAGTTTGATAAATAAAGCTCTGCCGTATAGCCCAAATGATTCTC